>SVSS01000016.1 GCA_015064185.1 Oscillospiraceae bacterium
AGTAGCCGAAATGTCCTCTCTTTTTCTGTTGGTTGAATGAAATCGTGGCTACGCCACGATGAAATCTTCGCTTTACTCAGATGAAATCCAAGGCGTTGCCTTGGATGAAATCAAATCCGTCTGTTATAACCCTGCGAAGCAGGATTTCATCGCGGAAGCGATTTCATCCACCACAGGTGGATTTCACCCGTCGAAGACGGATTTGACTGCGTGATACTCCGTTAAGAGTATCACGCTATGACGCAGCCTTTTTTATTAAGCCATGAAACAATATCCGAAAAAACGCGAAAAAACTTGACAATTTTTGGGGAAAGATGTATCATAAAGTCGTAACCGTTTTATCTTTTTTAGGAGGTTTTTTATGGCAAACACGACGAAAACGAAATCACAGGAAATATGGGGGCTTGTGGGCATCCCCTTTTGCCTCGCTTACATGCTATGGCTTATCTGGCCCATTATCTCTTTTGTGGCCTTCTGCATAGGAGGGGGCGACCAAGGCCTGAGCCTTTTTGATGGCTTGGGAATTTTTGAAATTCTGGGCGCCTTTGACTGGAGCATTCTCCTCATGTATGTGTGGGCATATCCCATTGGCTTTGTGCTTTTGTTCGGCATCAAAATGCTGGTAAACAGCCGCTACGTCCGGCTGCATCCGGGCTTTCATCTCGATGGATTGGCTTACATCGTTATCGGCTATCCCGTGTTCGTCTTCATCCAGGCAATCGACTATTTAAGGTATGAAGTTGGCTTTGCCGATGCTCTTGGAATATTTTTGCAGGCTATTATCAAGGGCGGCGCACTTTTCATCTTTTCCTGGACCACCGATTCACACGTGATGCTGATGTTTAGCGGCATCATACTGCTCATCTTTTTGTTTGACTGCCTGTGGCACTTGGAAACAAAATCAAAAACCGTTGCCAAGGTTAAAAATATCATTTACGTCATACTTTCAGCCTTTGCCATCGGCATTACGGTGTACGGCTGTGTGACCGAATTCGGTCGTCTTGGCAAGGATTACCTTGACCTTGTTGGGCAGGTTCTGCCGCTTTGCATCCCCCTCACTCTCGTTGGCTATTATACGCATTGTCTTACCGAAGAGGATGCAAACGATTCTTACTTTGCACATATCCTGCCCCTCGTGATCTGCATTGCGTTGGCTTTCCTCGGCGGTTATCTCATCTCTATTTCCAAGCTCTTGTTCCTGTTAGTTCCCGCTTTGGGGCTGGGGGTTGCCGTATGGTTCTTTATTGCCCATAAGAGGCTCCCCTGCCACAAGTACGAAATGTCTGAAAAAACCAAGCAAATATTGGCAGAGCTACGCGCCGACCGCGAGGCACGCTACGGCAACACCTCCTCGGGCGGTTCTACAAATACTCCTGTCAACAAGGATCTGCCCGAGGACCGCGGCTGTGAAAAGCTGCGCAGCAGGCTCAAAGGCATGTACGGTCTGAGCGGCAGCTACGGTGACTATCTTGGCTTTAGATTTTCTTACAAAGCAGCGCTTTCCACTTGCCGCCAAGGCAGTGTGGTATGGAACGTGAGCATTTCCGCATCCGGCATGAGAAGCAATTATCCCGACAAGCAGATACAAGAAGACTACTTTAAAAGCAAAAAAGAAGAGGCAAGAAGCTTTATCATAAGCCAAACAAAATCAGTGCTTGAAGGTCTTGCCCTGCAGTACAAAACGTACGGCGGCTCATGGACTGTTACCGTGCGTATTTAACCCACCGTTCAACGCAAAAAGGGCAGGAATGTGCTGCATTCCCTGCCCTTTTTCTTGGATACACCGCTTTTTATTGCTTGAAGCGATCCATTATTTTCCTAATTTTTTTCCAATTTATATTGTATTTTAAAAAAACACATGGTATAATAATACTGTCGGAAACGGCAATATTACTTAAAGGAGATTCACCATGGCAAAGAAAAATACGCTTACCGGCGCATACGAGGCTCTGCCCAAGATCGTTAAGATCCTGCTTCAGCTCTTCCTCGGTGCAGTTATCGGCGGTATCTACCGCATTGTGCGTTTCTTTGAAACAGGCAAGATCGTTACCCTTGTGGTAGGTCTTCTCGTGCTCTTCACGGGTATTGGCAACGCAATTGCATGGGTCGTTGACCTTGTAACCGAGCTGCTTCACAACGAGATTACCGTTCTTGCAGAATAAAAGCCCTCGCAAAAAAGCGCCTTGAAGGCGCTTTTTTGTTTTTACAATATATCACAGCACTTGACAAAATATAGCAAGGGGAGTATAATTGCATTATAATTAAAGTGGGAAATGTTTTTTATACCACTTCTTTGTGAAAGGTTGGAGCTGCAATGAACAAGAACGTGCCCCTGTTATTCGGTAATATGGTATTTAATGAGGAGGTCATGCGCCAGCGCTTGCCGCGCGAGGTCTGCAAATCTCTGCTTAAAACCATGGAGGAAGGCAAAGAGATCGACCCCTCCATTGCGGACGTCGTTGCAAACGCCATGAAGGACTGGGCGGTTGAAAAGGGCGCTACGCACTACACGCATTGGTTCCAGCCCCTCACAGGCGCCACTGCTGAAAAGCACGATTCCTTTATCGCCCCCACACCCGGCGGTCAGGTCGTGATGGAGTTCTCGGGCAAGTGCCTCATTAAAGGCGAGCCCGATGCCTCCTCCTTCCCCTCGGGGGGACTGCGCGCAACCTTTGAGGCGCGCGGCTACACGGCTTGGGACCCTGCCTCCTATGCATTTGTCAAGGACGGCACACTCTATATTCCCACCGCCTTCTGCTCCTATACGGGCGAGGCGCTTGACTCGAAAACCCCTTTGCTTCGTTCGATCGATGCCATTTCCCGTGAGGGTGTGCGCATCCTGCGCCTGTTCGGTGATACCACCTCCAAGCGTCTGACGACCACAGTGGGTGCGGAGCAGGAATACTTTATCATCGACAAGGAGATCTACCTGCAGCGCAAGGACCTCATTTACACGGGTCGCACGCTCTTTGGCGCACCCGCCCCCAAGGGACAGGAGCTGGAGGACCACTACTTTGGCCCCATTAAGCCGCGCATTGCCGACTTTATGGCAGAGCTTGATGAGGAGCTGTGGAAGCTTGGTATTCTTTCCAAGACCAAGCACAACGAGGCGGCGCCCGCACAGCACGAGCTGGCACCCATCTTTACCACCACCAATATGTCTGTTGACCAAAACCTGCTCATTATGGGCTGCATGAAGCGCATTGCCGAAAAGCATGGGCTTGTGTGCCTCTTACATGAAAAGCCCTTTGCAGGCGTTAGTGGCTCGGGCAAGCACAACAACTGGTCGGTTGGCACGGATACGGGCAAAAATCTCTTCAAGCCCGGCAAGACTCCTGCTGAAAACAAGCAGTTCCTGCTCATGCTTGCCGCTGTTGTGAAGGCAGTTGATGAGTATCAGGATCTTTTGCGCATTTCCATTGCCAGCGCCGGCAACGACCACCGTCTTGGCGGTGGCGAAGCTCCCCCCGCAATCGTTTCAATGTTCATTGGTGACGAGCTGCAGGCAGTCGTTGACTCGATCGTCAGCGGTACCGATTTCAAAGGCGCGGCACGCGGCAAAATGAACCTCGGTATTCCCTCGGTTCCTACCTTCACCAAGGATACCTCCGACCGCAACCGTACCTCTCCCTTTGCGTTTACAGGCAACAAGTTTGAGTTCCGCATGCTTGGCTCCTCGCAAAACATCTCTATGCCAAACGTCGTGCTCAACACCGCAGTCGCCGAGAGCTTCCGCCAGTTTGCTGACGTACTTGAAAATGCCAAAGATTTCGATAAGGCACTTGCTGCCCTCATCAAAGAAACCTTTACCAAGCACAGCCGCATCTTCTTTAACGGCAACGGCTATTCCGAGGAGTGGGAAAAGGAAGCGGAGCGCCGCGGACTTTCCAACCTCAAAACCTCGGTTGACGCCTTTAAGACCTTTACCAGCGAGAAAAACGTTGCGCTTTTCGCACGGCACGGTGTTATGAACGCGGTAGAAATGAAATCCCGCGAGGAGATCATGTACGAGAACTACGCCAAAGTCATCAACATCGAGGCGCAGACCATGATCGAAATGGCAGGCAGAGAGATCATTCCCGCCGTTACCTCTTACGTAGCTGAGGTGGCAAGCGCCGCCGCCGCAAAAACCGCGGTGATCAAAGGCGTTGATATCTCGGCAGAAACCGATATTATCAACAGACTTTCCACCCTTACGGGCAAGGCTTACAAAACGCTTGCCGCACTGCGCGCGGCGGATGACGAGGCAAAGCGCCAAGAAGCGGGCGAAAAAATGGCAACGTTCTTCCTTGAGCGCGTGATCCCCGTGATGCGTGAGCTGCGCGAAACGGTTGACGAAATGGAAACGCTTACTGCCATTGATTATTGGCCTATGCCCAATTACGGCGATCTGCTGTTCAGCATCTGATAAACGATATCATAAAAAAACAAGCATGCAGAATTTAGCATGCTTGTTTTTATTTTATTTGTTAAATTTTCCAATTTTGTTTTTTAATTTTCCAATTTTTAAATTGTTTTTCGGCGTTTTTTCTTATTCCGATACAATTTCCATGGTTTCGATCACCACAGCGTCCACCGGCACGTCCTGCATATACCAGCCGTAATTGCCCGTTTCTACAGCGGCGATCTTGTCGATCACGTCATCACCCTCGATCACCTTACCAAAGCCTGCGTACTGCCCGTCAAGGTGCGGTGCGTTCTCGTGCATGACAAAAAACTGAGAGGAAGCGGAGTTGGGGTCGCTGGTGCGCGCCATGGAAAGCACGCCGCGGGTGTGCTTGAGGGTGTTGGTTCTGCAGCCGTTCATTGCGAACTCGCCTTTAATGGCATCACACTCCTTGTGCTCCATATCCGTGGTGTAGCCGCCGCCCTGCAGCATAAAGCCTCTGATCACACGGTGGAAGATAAGACCGTCAAAAAACTTTTTCTCGATAAGAGAAAGAAAGTTGGCAACCGTTAAGGGTGCCATTTCGGGGTAGAGCTCGGCAGTCATGGTGCCGAAGTTTTTTACGTGGATCTTGATTACGGGATGATTCATTTTTTATTCTCCTTACTTTATTTAAACAATGGTTAAATTTGAGGCATGACGCGGTAATCAGGACTTATACGGGGGGGTGCCCGAAGTCCCTCACACCTCACTCTGATCTTGCCCGTAGGCAATATCAAACAGGAACGCGGCGCGTGCCTCGTTATCGGTCAAATACAGGTATCCAAACAGCGCCTCCATGCCCGTTGCACTGCGATATTCGGCAACGGTTGCATTCTTTGGGGTGTTGGTATGACCGATATTTCTGCCACGGCGAAAAACACCGGCTTCCTCCTCGGTCAGATGTGCCAATATCCGCTGCATGGCTGCCGCCTGTGCAGGTGCCGTTACAAAGCGCCGCGCGTGCGCATTCAGCGACTTTGAGGAAGAGTGCCCCTCGGCAACCAGGCGGCGGCGCACCAAAAGCTCGATCACGCTGTCACCAAAGTACGCAAGCGCTGCGGTGCTGACCGTATGTGGGTCTATATATGACATGTTACACCTCTTTTGCGGCAAGCGTTGCCGCTGTTTGTTTTATCGTTTCACTCGCTTCAGTATATCATCTGCGCCTATCCCATGTCAAGGGATAGGCGCAAGATCTCAAAGCAGAATATGCGCGTATTTTTCTCCTTTCAACAGCATTCTCTCGCGCGTATGGCAGGTAAAGAGCAGGCACTGCTCGCCCGCCGCGCAAAGCTCCCGCAGTAAAAGGAGAAGCTGTGCCGCACGCGTATCGTCAAGCCTTGCTGTGACCTCGTCAAACAGCAACGGCAGCGGCTCGCTTGTAATAAGATCGGTAAGTGCCACACGCAACGAAAGATGTGCCGCGTCGCGGCAGCCCGCGCTAAAGTGCGAGAGCGGAACGCTGCCCTGCGGTGTTTCTACCGCTATATCAAAACGGTCGGAAACGTGTAGCCTTTTCCACGCGCCACCCGTAAGCCTTTCAAACAACAGGGATGCCTTTTCGGCAAGCGTTGGCATCACACTGCCACGCAGTGCCGCGTCCGCCTCACGAAGCGCTTCACTTGCCATTTTTATAGCAGACAATCTATTGCGCGCCTCAAAAAGCGCTTCCGTTACCTCGTTTTTTTGCGCAAGCAACGCCGCGGGGTCTGCCGCGCGCGCCATTAGCGTGATCTCCTCTCGCTCGGCTGTGGCAAGCTTGTCGGCAATACCGCGCGCAGTTTCCTTCAAAAAGGCTCTCCTTTGCTCCAGCCTTTCTGCATCGGCATCGGGTGTTTCCAGCGTGGCACGTAGCGCACGCAATTCTTCTTCCTTTGTAAGATCCAATCCGTTTTCAAGCGCCTGCGCGGCACTTTTTGCATTTTCAAAGCGCAAACGCGCCTCCATATGCGTGGTATGTGCACTTGCTTGTCTTTGCATGGCGGCATCAAAATATGCCGTCGCCGCCACAGGGTCTGTTGCAAGATCGGCAGGGGCGCCTATGTCGGCAAGCACCGCCTTCAGCTTGTCAAAAAGTGCACGCGCCCTCTCCATTGCCGCGCGGTAGATCTCCTCGGCATTGGCACAGGCACCCTCGGCAGCGACACGCATCGCTTCCTCACTGTCAAACCTCGCAAGCACGGTGCGCAGCATGGCGGGTGAGCGCACGCCCATAGCGGCATACATGGCAAGCCGCGCGCGCCGTGTCCCGCGGCACAGTATTCCAAAGATCATCATAGCCACCAAGGAAATTGCCCCTGCGGATATAAGCATCATCCAATGCTCTCTCCATACAAAAGCTCCCGCAGCACAGCACGCCGACAAAAAGGTGAAAAGCACAAAAAACATAACACATATCCTGCTTTTTTTTGCAGATCGCTCCATGCGTGCCGAAACAACCTCAGCGCCGCCGTTTTGGCTGATATAGTGTGCCGTGGCAGTTTGTGCGTATCTTGATGCCTCCTGCTTACAGCGCATGTACGCATCCTCACGCAATGCGGCCTCCTCTGTTGCAAGCAAGCAACGGCTTGTAAGCTCCCTTGCTTCAGATAGCGCCTGCGTGCTCGGCTCACCCTTGGCAGCGAACCGACTCTGCTCCTCCTCGCGCCAAGCATGATACTGCTTGTCCGCCTCGTTTTTCGCGGCGTGCCAAGCATCAAACCGAGCCAATTCCGCATCGAGCTGTGCCGCCCTTTGCATCTCCTCGGTTTTTCTCAACTCTCTTGATTTATCCTGCGTCTGCACGGTAAGCCGTGCGATATCGTTGCGCAGCACGCGCAAGCGCTCAGCGGTAGCGCGCGCACTCTCAAGTGCCCGATCAAGCGCCTCGGCTTCCTCCTCAAGCGCGGCGATCCTACCACCGCTACCGCGCGTATGCTGAAGCGTGCGGCGCGCCTGCTCCAATATTTTTTCAGCAGCCTCAAGCCGAGCGCCCCCCTCTCCAAAAAAGAGCATTTCCGCTACCGTATCCCCTGTTTCGGGGTTGGCAACGCTTGAAAGCTCGGACTCGCGCACGCATACACTACCGTGATACAGCTCTATTGGCAAGGATAAAAAATATTCTCCCGGCGTTTTGCCGCCAAGATCAATGCGCTTACCGCTTTCCACCGCCGTTACACATACCGTTTCAGCAGGTATCTCGCGCCCACCCAAGCCATGCAAAATATAATCACGGTATAGCAAATAGGCATCCCCGTGCCACAAAAAGGTAACAGAGCCTGCGGCGCGGTGCGTCTTTCTTGAAATGCGCCGATAGCGCTCCTCGCCCTCCTCGCCGCCCCGACGCGGAAATCCGTAAAACAAAAAGCGGATCAGTGCCTGCAGGGTGCTTTTGCCGCTTTCATTCGCGCCCTCTATCAAATTCAGCCCCGCTTCAAAGGAGAAACGGCGATCTAAAAAGCAGCCAAACTCCTCGGCATACAATTCTATGATCCTCATAAAATCTCCCTCCCCGAAAGCGCCGCAAGCCCCATACGCAAGGCCTCAGCGGCAATCGCACGCTCCTCGGGATCCTCGGCGATGAGCTTTGGCTGCATCGCGCGGTAAAACGCGCCGCGCAGCCCGGGGTCCCTTTCAAGAAACGCCCTGTCGTAAACGGGAAGTGTTTCATCCCTTACCTCAAATAGCGCATACCTCTCGCCAAGTCGCGCAATGGCTACCACGTCCGGCGTGCAGGAGACCCCCACCTCGCCCGATAGCACCAGCCGCACCGCACTCTCCCGCGGAATGGGTGTGCTTTGCAAAAAGTCAGCCACGCGTTGGCGCACGTCCTCGCCCGAGGTGTCACCCGTGCAGTCAAGCGTACAGATCTCAAAGCGATCCGCATCGGTTGCAAGGGGCGTCACCGTCACGCGGTTGCCCTCTATCTCTACCAAATTGGAATACCCATCGCCCACCTCGTCAAAGCCGCGGCCTGCAAAAAAGCCGCTATATGCCGCAACGGTATCGCCAAAGCGGCGGGGCGGGATGCGCTTGTGAATATGCCCAAGCGCCGCATAGGCAAGCCCCGATGCCGCAAGCGCGCCCGCCGTAATGGGCGCATAGGGCGAGTCGGGCGTGAGTATATCCCCGTGCGCGAGCAAAATGTTGATACGGTCACGCGGTAGATCCTCACGGCATGGCAGCACGGGAGCGGCGTGCGTGTCACCCACAAACGCATAGCCGTAAACGTTTATGCCGAGTGCGGGGAGTTCAAAAACCGCCAGCTCTTTCTCCCGGAACAAGCAAATGTTTTGCGGCAGAGGAAAGCGCTCCCAAAAGCCGCCCACGCGGTATGGATCGTGATTGCCGGGGGCAATGACAACGGGCACACCGCATTTACCAAGCAACGAAAAAAAGCGCTGAACGGTATCGGGATCCGGGGCTTCGGTGTCAAAGCAATCCCCTGCAATGAGCAGCAGCTGCACACCCCCCGACAGAACCCTATCCAAAAGCCCTTCAAGCGCCTCAAGCTGGCGGGCACGTCTTGCAGCGGCAGCACGGGGTGAAAAAGCAGAAAACGGACTGCCAAGATGCAGATCCCCCAGATGCAAAATGCGTATCATCACGCGCCCTCCTCTCTTAGTCGCAGGGGTTTCATATGTAACTCCCACACGACAATGAACTTTATATAAAGCATACCATACTTTTGACAAACACGCAAGCCACTCCCCCGATTTTTTTACAGCAACACTAGCCAACGCTTGATTTTTAGCCTCAGTTGTGGTAAAATAAAGAAAATCCTTGATAAGGAGTTAAGCAAATGGAAGATTTTCTTAAAATAGTGTCCGTGCTCGCAGGCCCTGTTGTCGGCGCGATCATCGGCATATTTACCAATTATATTGCAGTAAAAATGCTCTTTCGCCCCTATCGCGAAAAGCACATTGGAAAATTCAAGGTCCCCTTTACCCCCGGTATTATCCCGCGCCGTCAGCCGGCACTTGCCGCGGCACTCGGGCGCATGGTCAGCGAAAAGCTGGTGCGCGAGGAGGATCTGAAGCGCGCACTGCTCTCCGACGAGCTGACAAACACCGTTGTAAACAGCATCCTTTCCCTGCCCCCCTTGCGCGAATCGGGCAAGCTTTTGGTGGGCGAAACCTATGACGTACAGCGCGACAAGCTTCTCACGCTTTTAGTGGATAAGATCGTGACGGGCATTGCAGGGCTTGATCTTGCTGAGATCTTAAAACGCGAGGGTGCAGGCATTGCCGCAGGCATCAGCCAAAAAAATCCCCTTATCGGTATGTTCTTAAACGAGGGTACCATTTCCGCCGTTGCTACCCCCCTCTCGGACCGTATTCTGGCATTTTTAGAGGGTGACGGAAAGTTAAAGCTAAGAGAGATCCTCGATGGCGAAGCAGCTAAATTAGAGGAAAGGCCCATTGGCGAGATGTTTGGCAACCGCGAGGATCTGCAGCCGCTCTTGGCCTCAGTCTATCGCAGGCTTGTCAGCGAGCATGCCGACAGCATTGCAGCACGCTTCCATATTGCTGATATCGTAGAGGAGCGCGTGCGTGCCATGCCCCCCGAGGATCTTGAAAAGCTGATCCTTTCGGTTATGAAAAAGGAATTAAACGACGTCATTCGACTCGGCGCTGTCATCGGCTTTATTATGGGTATTGTTACCACACTCATCAATATGATATAAAAAATCACAACCACCCGTCAAACGGGTGGTTTGCACTAGGGCTAAAAGCCCAATACTCCCGGCCGGCGGCTCAAGCCGCTGGCTTTTGCTTTCAAAAGCTGTCTGCAAAAATGCCTTCTCCTTGAGGAGAAGGTGGCAGCCGAAGGCTGACGGATGAGGTGTAGCGCGAAGCGCGTTTGTGCGGCTCGTTGC
>SVSS01000009.1 GCA_015064185.1 Oscillospiraceae bacterium
TCCTCAAGGAGAAGCCTTATGTAACGATACACTCTATACAAAAGGGGTATAACCCATTGTTCCCCACCCGCATAGCGGGTGGTTGTCTGTTTCGCACTTCGTGCGGGGGTGCCTGAAGGCACTAACAAAAAGCGACTTAGCGTAATACTCTTAACTGAGCTCATGCCAAGTCGCTCTTTTTATTTGCCTGTAATATACACACGGTTGCTGGGTATGCCAAGCGTTGTGGAGATCAGCTCGGTCAGCGTTTCTCTCACCGTCGGGTCATTGCCGCCGCGGCAAACAATGCCAACACCCGCCACCGCAGGGGGCAGCAAGGTGTGGAAAAGCGCCTCCTCATTGCTGCCCGTTCCAACCGTTGCGGGGTCGTTATCCCCATTTTTTTGATACTGCACGGTATAGCCGCTTTCAAAACTCACCATGACCTCGGTTTCGCCAACACCCGCCACCGCCTCGCAGACCACCTCCAGCTCCTTTTCAAGCCGTGCCTCATAGGCTTGCAGCTCGGCAACGCGCTCAACCATTGTATCGGGTGTGTCCACCTCCTCCTTAACGGTGCCACTCATGCCACCAAAAAGGAGCAACAGCACACCAAGCATCGCGCCCCCCAGCAACAGCCAAAGTCGCCCCTTGGTTTTCATAAAGGTAAAAAAACCGCGGCTTTTTTTAGTCCATTCTCCCATTTACCGAACCTCCGTTTCGCATCCAAGCCGCGCGCTGATATCGGCGGCAAGCGCATCGGGATCCTGCAGCAGCGCATGCCCCGATAAATAAATTTCCACGCGGAGAAGCTCTCCCGTGTCCTCGAAATACACCTTGATATATGCGTCGTCATTGGCAATATCATACTCCTCGTCAAGCAGTGCCAGAAGCCCCGCCTTAAGATCCCCTTCGCTCTGTGAGCGTACAGCGCGCTCAAAGATCTCTTGATAATAGGCGGTGGTATCCTCACTCTCGCCCACCAGCTCCTCAAGCGCCAAGTCGGGTGCAATATGCAAATAGGGCAAAACAGGGCGTATCAACAGCAGTAGCACTGCAAGCGAAACGAGCAAGCGGAGCACTGTTTTCGTACCGCGCCCCTCATCACCCGGCAGCAGGAGCTCGGAAAGAGCCGCCGCAACGCACACCCCGAACAGCCCCAACACCGTATTTCCCATACTGTCACCCGCCTATTGCCGCTGCCGAATGTGCAAAAAGCGTCAGCGAAAACACGGTCATAACAAAAAGGCAGGCTATGACTGCGAGAAAATAGCCCCAAACCGAGGAGAGCTCGCCAAGCAGCTTTTGCTCGCGCGAGCAACAGAGCAGCCCCGCAACAGCACCGGAAAGCGAAAAGGTAAGCCTTGTCAGGAGCACTGAGAGAAACGTAGGCAAAAAGAGAAAAAAGACCACCAAGATGCCGCCAATGCCAACCGCACCGCGCAAATACTCTACACTCCCTGCCACAGTACGCAGGGTTTCGGAGATCGAGCCGCCCACCACAGGCAAAAAGCTGCCCGCCGCAAAGCGCACCGTGCGCAGTGCCAGCGTGTCGCTCCCCTTGGCAAGGGTATGCTGCAGTCCCAGCACAAAGGTCAAAAGCATCATAAAAAAGGAAAGCCCAAAGGTAAATGTGCGCTTTAAAAGATTGGCAAGCGAGCAAAGCGACCCCTTGCCCGTTACGGCATCCAACACAGCCAAAGCCACCAAGACGCACGCCACGGGCACCACCACACCGCTGCAGGCAGTTTCCAGAATGGCGAGAAACCCGCTCATCACCCCGTGGTTTGCCACCGCTGCCGCAACGTTTCCACCCATGGCATATAGCGCCCCCATAAGGGGGATGAGCGCCACGCAAAGCGCCCGAACGGTACCAAAAAACTGCTCCATTTGCGAAAATCTCGTTCCCTCGCCCGCAAAGAGCATGAGGGTGATGGCAAGCACGGCAACAAGTGAGATCGCACCCCCGATCTCGTTTTTTCTATCCCCCACAGCCGCCCGAAAGGTGGCAGAAAGCACCAATATCCCGCACAACTTTGCCAAAAGTGCAAGATTTTGAGTGAGCGTGACGCCCGTCACCTTACCCACCGCGCGAAAAACCGCAGTCAGCGTGCTTGCCTCCTGTACCCCCTTTGCAACAAGCGTCATGTCCTGTGAAAAAAAGTCCCTCGGTAAGAGATCCTGTACCTCGGGGGGAATTGCCGCGCGAAACGCCTCCCATTCCTCCGCGATCTCTACACTTTCACCGCTCACCTGTGCCCCCTCTGCCCCCACGGGCAGTGCAAAAGCAAGGAGCAAAATGGGCAAGACAAGGCAAAACAGCACCGTCCTTTTTCTTCCTATTCTTGTCATTTTAACAATTCTCCGACAATTTCTATGAGTTCATCAACGAGGGGCAGTGCGAGCACCAATATTTCAAGCTTTCCAAACAACAGCACCCCCTCGGCCACCATGTTTTCACCAAGATCGCGGCAAAATGCGGCGCTAAACTCACAAATAAGACCGATCCCCACCGCGCGGAGCACCACCTCCGCAAATGCGCCGCCACCGCCCAGCGAAAAGAGGGTGCGGATGCGCAGCAGCACGGGTGCATAGAGCCCCAACGCCGCACCAAACAGCACCAAGGTCGTCACCAGCCGCACGGGTGGGGCGGCTGCCGCGCGCAGCTCGCGCAGCAGCAATATCAGCATTGCGGCAAGCAGCGCAATGCCCGCAACCTGCAAAATACCCATCAGAAGCCAAAAATATCGCGCACGGTATCAAAAAGATTGCCGATCTCCTGCACGAGAATGAGAAAAACCACCACAAGCCCCGCCACCGTCACAAGCGTTGCCTGCTCATCCCTGCCGCTTTTGGATAAGATCTGTGCCGCAACCGCCACCAATATACCAACCCCCGCTACGCGTAAAATCAGCCCTACGTCCATTGTTTTTTCCTCCGTCTATAACAGCAATAAAATCAGCGCCACCGACAGCGCCGGCGGCAAAAACAGCGCCATACGCTCACGCTTTGGCAGCTCGGCGCGAAGCGTATCGCAATAGGGCGCGAGGCGCGCCAAATAATACTCGCAGCAGCGCAGCTGCTCCTCACGGTAGCTGCCTCCAAGCCTACCTGCAAAATCGGTAAGCAGCCGACACATCTCCTCGGAGAGATAAAGCTTTGTGTCACACAAAAGTGCCTTGAAATCGGTTTGGGGAGAAGTGATGCCGCATGCCGCAAGCACGCTTTTATCGCACTGTGCAAGAATACGGGAAACGGGTGCCGAAAAGCAGTCGATCTGCAAACGAACAAGACGGAGAAGCGACAAAAACCCCTCTGCCTGCTCCAGCCTGCGGCGCTCAAATGCGGCGAAAAAGAGCCCCGAAAAAATACCGCAGCACAGGATCACCCCAACACCGAGCCACTTAAAAAAATGCATCTGCCGCCTCCCAATCGGTTACATCAAAGGAATAGGTAAAGCTACCCGCACCGCGGGAAACACTCACATATGCCCCAAAGCAGCGCGCCTCGTGCAAAAGGCGCATACCGGGGCGCGAAAGCAGCTCGCGCGCGCTTGCCGCGTGCGCCGTGGCAATGAGTGGCACGCCCCCCGTGTGCGCCGCCACGATCTCCTGCGCCTCGCCAAGATCCCCTACCTCATCACAGATAATGACCTCGGCCGCCATGGTTCTTGTGGCAATGCCGATACCGCGCCCGCGCGGATAGCCCGAGAGCACGTCAAGCAAAAGCCCCTTGTCCTCCCCAAAGGCAGAGAGCTCTCCTCGGGTATCAACAACCGCTACCCGCAAGGGTCTCTCTCCCCCCGCAAGCTCTGCCGCAATACCGCGCAGCAGCGTGGTCTTACCAACGCCGGGCGGCGAAAAGATCAGGATGCCACGCGTGCGCGAATAGCGCTCAAAGAGCCGACAGATCTCCCCACCCACCAAGGGAGAGCGATGCGGCACACGGATCGAAAACGCCGAGATGCTCTCAATGCCCTTGATGTAACCATCCACCACCGCCGCGCGACCGCAAACACCCACACGCACGCCATTGGGCAAAACCAGATATCCCTGCCCCAGCGTTTCACTGTGTGCATACAGCGAACCCGCACACATGGTCATGAGAAGCTCCTCCATTTGCGCGCCCGAAAAAACTGTGGAAAGGCGTATGTTGTCGCCCCCGACCGTGACCGACGCGCACCGCTCGCGCCTAAGGCGCAACTCCTCCACAAAAAAGCCCTGCGGCACGGCGCACTCGATCTCCTCGCAAAGAGAGCTTGGCAGCATGTCTGCCAAAAAGCGCGGCAAGAGAGCGCGCGGATTGACCACAATGTTTTGCATAGCACCGCCCTCCTTTTCTACATCATCCTATGCCACGCGATGGATACATAGAACAAAACTTGTCCGTATTTGAAATCTGGTATTATAAAAATATATTGTTTTGGTTATTTCGTTCCTACCAGATATATGGTAAACTGTGCACAGAAAAAAGCAAAAAGGAGTTATGTTCCATGGCAAACATCCAAGATAAAAAGGTTCTTACGGTGCAGGATATTTCCTGCTTCGGGCAATGCTCCCTCACGGTAGCACTTCCCATTATTTCGGCGTGCGGGATCGAGACCGCCATTCTCCCCTCCGCCGTGCTTTCCACCCACACCGGCGGCTTTGAGGGCTGGACCTTCCGCGACCTCACGGACGATATTCCGGCCATTGTTGACCACTGGGAAAAGCAAAAGATCTCCTTTGATGCCATTTACACAGGGTATCTTGGCAGCAAGCGCCAGATCGAGCTGGTAAAAGATATGTTCAGCCGTCTTAGTGCCCCCGAGTGCCTGAAGGTGGTTGATCCCGCCATGGCAGATAACGGTACGCTTTACTATGGCTTTGACGAGGCTTTTGCGCATGAAATGGGCACGCTTTGCGGCAAGGCGGATATTGCTCTGCCGAACATCACCGAGGCAGCCATGATGACCGATATGCCCTATATCGGCGAAGGATATGACGAAGCATATATTCGCGAGTTGATGGAAAAGGTGCTCGCGCTTGGCGCAAAAACGGTGGTTCTCACGGGCGTGAGCTACAACAAGAATGAGCTTGGCGCGGCAGTACTCTCCCGCGGCGATGCCGAGATCTCCTACTACTTCCACGAGCGTCTTGACAAGGGCTGTCACGGCACGGGCGACATTTTTGCCTCCGCCTTTGTGGGCGCCTTGGTAAATGGCAAGACCCCCCTTGAGGCTGCCAAGATCTCCGCCAACTTCACGCTTGCAGGCATGAAGGCGACAAGGGGCGATGACACCCATTGGTACGGCACCAAGTTTGAAAAAGCGCTGCCCATTCTTGTAAACGAGTTAAACAAATAAAGAAAAACCGCCGAGTGCGATCTGTAACGGATCCACTCGGCGGTTTTTTATGTTTTGTGGTAAAGTATAGCGCGCTTTTCCTGCCCACAGCGCTCGATCACACCAAGCCCCTCAAACACAGCAAGAGCGTTATAAATGTCGTATCCTCTAAGCCGTGTTATTTTTCCAAAGGTCTTGGCGGTAAAGGGCACGGTCAACTGCTCGTTTTGAGGGAAAAGCGCGGCATAATCCGCGCGGGATTTAAGATAGAGGGTATCCTCAAGGGAAAGCGGGATCAGTTCAAAGCGATGTGAGCCACGCTTGCCACCCTTGCCCCACCCGTCAAGCAGGCGGTATTCCTCTACCGTTATAAGGGGCAGGCAAAGCGAAAAACGCGGATCGCCAAGATATTTGATATAGGGCTTTAGCTCGGCGATCGCGTGCAACGGCGTTTGATGCAAAGGTGATTTTTTGCGTGCGGTGACCTCACCGCTCTTAGGATCAAGCCAGCTGATATATTTTGTAGCAAGCAAGGGGTGCAGGACGGTGACGGGATACGCCGTTTCCTCCATATAAAAGGCTAGCTTTTGCCGCATGGGATAAAGCGACCCTGTCTGCACCTCCACGATCTCGCCCGCAGGCGTCATGATATCGGCAACAAATCTGCGCCGCCTATCGCCCTCACCCGCAACCTTTACCTCATGGCAGGTAGAGTCATCGATCACCCAGCGCTTAAGGAGCCCGTGCAGGCGCTTTTCGGCAAGCAAGCCGATACCGTCGCGCACCTTTTCGCGCGAGAGCTCCTCATAGCAAAGGCGTAAAAATTTAATTTTCCCTGCTTCCATTATGTCGCGATCCCCGCAAACTGATTTTGATAGAGCTTTGCATACTCGCCTTTTTTCGCAAGGAGCGTATCATGATCGCCCGCCTCAGCGATCACACCGTTCTTCACCACCACGATCACATCCGCATCGCGAATGGTAGAAAGACGGTGCGCGATAATGAGGGAGGTGCGGTTTTTCATCAGTGCAACCATCGCCTGCTGAATGTGCATTTCAGTGCGTGTATCGACCGACGAGGTCGCCTCGTCAAGAATCAGGATCTTGGGATCGGCAAGCACAGCACGTGCGATCGCCAGCAGCTGACGCTGTCCCTCGGAAAGATTACTGCCCGCCTCATCAAGCAAGGTATCATATCCATCGGGCAGGCGCTCGATAAAGCTGTTTGCCTTGGCATGCCGCGCGGCGGTGATCATCTCCTCCTCGGTTGCATCGGGTCTTGCGTACATAATATTGGCACGAATGGTGTCGTGAAAGAGCACCGTATCCTGCAATACAATGGCAATGGCACGGCGCAGGGTGGCTTTTGGTATATCGCGGATATCAATACCGTCTACCGTTATTCTGCCACCCACCACCTCATAAAAGCGTGTCAGCAGGTTCACGACCGTGGTCTTACCCGACCCCGTCGCGCCAACGATAGCGATCTTTTGCCCTGCCTTTACCGAGAGATCGAGGCCCTTTAGCACAGGCTCCTCCTCTACGTAATGGAAAAAGATATCTTCAAATTCAATATTACCCTTGATCTCGCCGGGGGATATCTCAAGCGTGCCCTCATCGATCTCGTCAGCCTGGTCCATCACCTCAAAAATGCGCTCCGCACCTGCAAGTGCGGTCAGGATAGCAGAATATTGATTTGCGATCTGATTGATGGGGCGGGTAAAACGCTTGGAGTAAGAAAGCATGGATTGAATGTTACCGATACTGATATTGCCGGGGCCGCCAAACAGGATCATAGCACCGCCCGTTGCCGCCACCAGCACATACTGCAAATTACCGATAAAATTCATCACAGGACCCATCACGGAGCCCCACACGCGTGCGCTGACCGCGCAATCACGCAGCCCCTCGCTGATCTCAGAGAACTGCGACACCGCCGCCTCCTCCTTGCCGTAGGCAACCACGGTCTTATAGGAGGTAACCATTTCCTCTACCGTACCGTTCAGACCGCCCAAAAGGCGCTGCTGCCGCACAAAATAGCGGCGCATGAATTTGCCAAGCTTGGTGGAGATAAAAATAGAAAGCGGCACCGTGACCATAGCAACAAGCGTCATCAGGGGGCTTAGCATCAGCATCATCACAAATGCACCCACAAGCGTTAAAGCCGCAGAAAACAGCGAGGTGATCGATTGTGAAATTGCATTTGAAACGTTTTCCACGTCATTTGTCATGCGCGACATAAGATCGCCGTGCTTGTGACTGTCGGTATAGGAAATGGGCAGGCGCGAGATCTTTTGGAACAGGTCGTTTCGCATGACAAACACGGTGCGCTGTGAAAGCTTTGCGGCAATAATGCCTTGAAAATAATGCAGCACGCTGCACACAAGAAAGACCGCTGCCATGGCGATAAGATATGTATAAAGGCCGGCGGTTTCGCCGTCGCGCCCCATATAATCTGTGCGCCAAAAATGCACCCGAAATGTAGTCTTTACGGCAATATCCTCAAAAACGGGGTCGTTTTTATCATAGTTATAAAGAATTTCTCCCGTTTCGGCATTGCGATAAACGGGCTCAATGGCATCAATGGCATTGCCCTGCAACAGGGGCCCGACCAATTCTGCCGCGGTAACCGCCAGCATAATGACAAGCAGCGCGATCAAAATATAGCGACTGCTGCCGATATAGTGCAAAAGCCGCGCCACCGTTTTCTTCATATTTTTGGGCTTTTGGACACTCGCGCGGCTGTTGGGATTGCCGCGACCGCCCGGTCGCATATCAAAGCTTGGTGCTGCGGCGGGTCTTCTTTCCTGTTTTCCGTTCATACAGCAGCACCTCCCTTCCCCATCTGAGAAGCATAAATATCGCGATATGTTGCACTGATCCTCAAGAGCTCCTCGTGCGGCGCACAGTGGCGGATGGTTCCATCCTCGATCACGGCGATCCTGTCGGCATCGCGTACACTTGCCACGCGCTGTGCGATCATGATGACGGTGGTTCCCTGCATGACCTCGCGCAACGCCCCACGCAGCTTTGCCTCAGTCGAGAGGTCAAGTGCGGAGGTCGCATCGTCAAGGATCAAAATTTCGGGCTTGCGCGCAATGGCGCGCGCAATGGACAGACGTTGCTTTTGTCCACCCGAAAGCGAGGCGCCCTTTTCAGCCACCGGGCTTTCATACCCATCGGAAAAGCTGCTGATAAAGGCATCTGCCTGTGCGGCGCTTGCCGCCACCTTGATCTCGGCATTGGTGGCGCTAGGGTTGCCCCAACGAATATTATCCGCCACACTCCCCGAGAAAAGCTCGCTTTTTTGCAGAACGTAGCCGATTTTTTTGCGCAAGTCGTGCAATTTATACTGCTGTGCGGGCGTGCCGTCGATCAGCACCTCGCCCGCGGTAGGATCGTAAAAGCGTGCGATCAGCTGCACCAGCGAGGATTTGCCCGAGCCCGTAGCACCAACGATTGCAAGCGTTTCGCCACGGCGAATGTCAAGATCAATATCATGCAAAACAGGCGCACCTGCCGTGTCGGGATAACGGAAGGAAACACCGCGGAAGGAAACCGCAATATCGCCGCCCACCCGCACGTCACCGTTGCCATCGGCGATCACAGGATCGGTATCCAGCACCTCGCGCACGCGCTTTGCCGAGGCAAGCGCGCGGGACACAGACTGAAACATCATCGTGACCATCATAATGGACATGATTACCTGTGTAACATAGGAAACAGCCGCCATAATATTACCGGTGCTCATGCCGCCAAGTCCCTTTGCAACACTATTGCCACCAATGTAAATAATGGCGATCACGGCAAAATTTTGCACAAAGATCAAAACAGGATTCATAATTGCCATCAAGCGCAAAACGCGGTAATTGATACTGCGCAGCTCACCGTTAGCAACAGCAAAGCGCTCATTTTCGTATTCCTCTCTTACCGATGCCTTGACCACACGCGCGCCGCTCACGTTCTCCTGCACCACACAGTTTACGCGGTCAAGCCTCTTTTGCACCGTGCCAAAAAGCGGAACGGCACGTGCAAGCACGAAAATCAGCGTCGAAAGCATCACGGGCAGCGAAATGAGCAGCACTACGCCAAATTCCACGTTAAGCATCAAAAGGAAGATCGAGCCGCCGATAAAGAACATGGGCGCGCGCACAAACATGCGCAGGATCATTTCAACAAACTCCACGATCATGGCAATATCGTTTGTCATACGCGTGACAAGCGAGCCCGTGGTAAAGCGGTCGGTCTGCTCGATCGACAAGGACATGACGCGGCGGTACGCATCGCGCCGCAGATCGTGCCCAAAGCTCTGTGATGCCTTGGCTGCCGTGTAGGCACAAAGCGTACCGAAAAAGCCGCCGATCAGGGTAACGACCAGCATCAAAGCACCAAACAAAATGATCAAATTCAGATTACTGTATCCGCCGTTTGGATAAAAAATTCCAACAAGAAAGGATGCCACACGGTTGCCCACGAGATCATCGCCAATGATACCGTAATTGACAATAAATGACATCAAATACGGCAAGCAGAGGTCCGCCAAGACCTCGCCCATCATCAAAAGTGGAGAAAGAATGGCAAAAAAGCGATAGGGCTTTAGATAACGAAACAGCTTTTTCATCCTTATCTCTCCTTTAAATTATCCTGCATGCGCAAAAGAAGTGACACCAAGATCTCCTCCTCCTCGGGCGTAAAGCCCGCGGTGGCGCGGCGGTCGTTTTCAGAAATGCGGTCAAGGTGCTCGCGGTCAAAGGTAATGCCCTTTTTGGTCAGCGACACCAGCATCACGCGACGATCGCGCTCATCGGGCATGCGCAAAACGTAGCCCTCCTGCTCCATTTTACGCAACAGGATACTGACGGTAGGGGTGGAAAAATGCGTTTTTTCGGCAAGCGCAAGCTGGCTCATCTTGCCGCATACCGCAAGGTGTGCCATAAGCAAGCGTGCCGCATGGCTTTGCATCACACCCGCCTCGGTTTCCTTGCTGCGCACGCGATAGCGCAGCATGCGAGAGATCTCCATGATGATGCGCGGTGCCTGCGGAAGTCCCCGCAGCTCCTCTCGCTCGGGCATGGGCTGCGGCAACACAGAAAATTGCTGATCCTTCATAGCTCCTCCAAATAGTTTATTAGCAAACTAATTATATCATAAAATTGAAAAATGTCAAGAAAAAAGCGCCAAAAATTGGGGGTGTAAGGTATACTTTATTCCGAGCTTTCATAATGCCCCAAATTTCACAAAACGCAAAAAAGCTGGCAGGGCGTGCGCTTATTGTTATTGATAAAAAAGCGTATCGTGCACATAGTAATAGCAAGCGAGATTTTTGGGGGTTAAATAAAAATGAAGATTAAAAAATTGCAAAGCAGGTACGGCATTCTCTGCCTGCTTGTGTGTGTTGCGCTTCTCTTTTCGCTTGCCATGCCGATTGGCGCGGCAACGCCAAGAGGAGATAGGCAAAGAGTATATGTAGGCGGCACGCCGTTTGGCGTGCGTTATTTTACAGACGGTATCATGGTGGTGGGCTATTGTGACGTCACATGTGGGGGGAAAGCAGAAAATCCCGCAAGAGATGTGGGTGTGAGGCCGGGCGATTGCATTATATCGCTAAACGGAAGAGCGCCCGAGGGCGTATCCGATCTTGCCGAGGCAATCCACAGCGCAGCAGGAAAGCCCTTGACGCTGATCCTCAGACGTGACAGTAAGGAAATCAGCGTCACCCTCTCACCAAAGGCGTGTGATAGCGACGGACGCTACCGCACAGGGCTTTGGGTAAGAGATACAGGGGCAGGCATCGGCACGGTGACCTACGTTCTTGAAAACGGTAAGGATTTTGCGGGGCTGGGGCACGGCATTTGTGACGGCGCGAGCGGGTGTCTTGTGCCGATCGCACGCGGCAGCGTGATGGGGGTTGAGATCGGCGGCATACAAAAGGGTGCGGTGGGCGCACCCGGCGAGCTGAAGGGTCACTTTTCTGCAGGCAAAACGGGGGCACTCTCCTGTAACACGCCCTGCGGCGTGTACGGTGTGCTTGCCGAGCGTCCGCAGGATACCGCAGGCCTCTTGCCCATAGGACGCCGCGATGAGCTGCACGAGGGCTTTGCTAGCTGCTGGTGCACGCTTGACGATAACTGCCCACACGAGTACCGGATCAACATCTCGGATATTCACCGCGCGGCGCGCGATAATAAATGCTTTACCGTAACGGTCACCGACAAGGCGCTCATTGAAAAAACAGGCGGCATTGTGCAGGGCATGTCTGGCAGCCCCATTATCCAAGACGGCAAGATCGTGGGGGCGATCACGCACGTCCTCATCGGCGACCCCACCACAGGCTACGGCATCTTTATCGAGAATATGCTAAATCAGACGGGCGATTTGGCGTCGTAAACGGACGCGCAATGCGCGCCCCTACAAGCAATAACCTCAACACCGCAGGGGGCGACCATCGGTCGTCCGCCAAAAAAGGCAATATCATTCCAAAACGGTTTGATATTGCCTTCACCTTATTCGTTTTGGGCACAGTTTATTGACAAAGTCCTGTGTTTGTGGTATAATCTAATAAAGAAACAACCATATATCCAAGGCACACCGCTAAAATAACGGTGTGCCCTTTTTTATGTGATTTTCAAATGTGCCTTTTATTAAAAATTTGCCTCCATTCGCTAATACATGATCCCCTTTCCCTTTAGAAAAACTGCCAAGCATACTGCCACAAGAAGTTCTACGGCTAAAATCGCAAATACAATCAAATTGCAAAGAAGCAGACCAATTGAGGAAAAATGCAAAAAATGCTTTGAGTTTAATTTAAGTATTACCGTTGTCTCCTTTTTTGAATTTATTTGTTCATCCGCTTTGCGCAATCAACGCATCTTCCGTAATCGTCAAGCGAAAGTAGTGATAGTGTCTTTTTAAGCTCATCACGGACAGCGCGCTGCTCCAAATCTTCCGCAAATCCTTCGTTATCAATAGAAGGATCATAGCCTTGACAGCCGCAAGCTGTACAAGTGTTGACGTATTTCTTGGCTTTGGGATTCCATTTTTCTATATACAACGAATATCCCTTTTTTGTGGTTTTACTATGTGACATTATAAGCGTTCTCCCAATAGCGAAAGTATATTATTTGCTAATAAGCCAAGCTATAAAAAGGCTTCCAAAAACCAAAATGCAGAAAGCGGAAAGAAATATCATTTCCCATGAAAAACGCTCTTTCCCTAAAAATCTTTTCTTAGTGCTTGGTTTTTATGATTGAACTACACTTGACACCTGTATCATCAATGATTATCTTTCTTTTGTAATTCGAGAGTGCAGTAAGTCCCATCCAAAACACGATAGATACCCATATCAACATAAACACAACACCAAAGATATCTTCCGTACCATGTTCTTCAGTAAAAGGAAGTATTTCAAAAAGGAGCGATAGCCCCATAATAGCCATAAATACAGCACCGAAACAGATGTATAGAAACAATGAATTTCCTTTTACGACAATTTGATTTTCCTTCACTTGAATTTGTGACATAAAAAACCTCCTACTATAATTTGTTACTTACATTAGTTATACTTGGTTTCACATATCTTTTTAAGGTAATTTTCTAACTCTCTTCTCTCCTTAGGGGATCTGATTATCAAGCCTCCCAATCCTAAACTCCAAAAAAGAGCGGTAACTAAAACGTTATTCCAATCCGAATTGCCATACAAGGCTATGTCAATAACCACTCCTCCCCCAATAAAAGCTCCGATGATCAAGGAAATTGTAAATGGTATCAAGAACATAGGTAACTTTCCAAAACGGTATTTTACTGAAACAAATCCGTTATCATTGACGATATAGGAGCAATATAAGCAAGTATTCATATATCCGTCGGTTCTGCCTACCGATGCGTAGTGCTTGCTCATCCAAAATTTATTTTTGTTCCTTTTAATCACATACAAATCCTTGTCGTTATAGCCTCTGTCAAACCGTTCTTTTTTTCGGCAAAACGTATCAAGACGATTTATAAACTGATTTTCATTTAATTTTGTTTCAATGATTTTCATAATTTCTCCGTAGGTGACGATAAAATTACCGCATGAAAATTTTTTTGATATAGTTAAGTATGATTGCTTGTTCCTTCATTGAACTCCAAAGAAGGACCGTAGATATAAGCATAAAAAGCAAAACTGCTAAAAAATCCGAACAAAACAATATCGTCAGGAATCCAACTAACAGAGCAAAAAACAAAGTAGGGCAGAAAAATACGCATCCCGAAATTGTCGTTTGATTATTCTTTTCCTTCATCCGCAACACCACCCAATTCTTTGCGCGCAACAAAGAATGTGATCTGTTTCTTTCGCCGGATTCCCAATATCCTATAATCGAGTTGCCTTTGTCATACAAATGAAGTCCTACTCTGGAAGACGCATATTCCTTGAAAATATCCCAAGGTGAATGCGCCTCAATCTCCCACCAATCTCTAACCAAATCTTTCACATTATGCGGTGATAAAGATGTAGAAATATTTATGTATCGCATACATGTATTCCTCCAAGCTCAATATTCCACAATATTCTTTTTGTAGTATTCCTTCATCAGCTTTGCCGTTTTTTTATTATGAGCAACGCAAGCTTCTACAAAAAAGGGGATTTTCTTTTTGTTCGGATATGCTATTTCATAAACAGGCATCCCCCTACCTGTTCCTTTAAACCAACCGCCGCGCTTGGTAATAGACCGTATCCCCTTCCAAGAAATCACCTCTTTGATTCCGAGGCAATAAACAATGGTTAATTGGTCATCATCAAAAATATAGATTACGGGAGATATTACTATTGCAAAAATCGGTGCGACAGCCATCGCAAAACCTGCAATGGCAAGAATAATATCGCCATCTTCATTATCCGTCAGAAAGAAAATCGCCAAACCTATGAATATAAGAAATAATACGAAGAAGAAAATATGATTTGTATTAAATGCAATTTTTCGTTCTTTCTTCACGACCATTCCTCCTATACAAAAACATCAATTGCCGCCTCCAAGAAATTGTTTTGTTCTTCTTGAATAAACTACCGTTCCATAGGTATCTTCTTCATCGAAATCGCCTATGCCCCAAATGGTAGTACCATCTTCAAGTTCTATGCGAGAACGCTTCATTTGGTTGTGAACCGTGATTTCGCCGGTGTAAACAACGTAATCTTTCCGAATATAATCCGTCCATCCCGGAATCACTCCCCAAGCCAATATCGCCACAGCCAAGCAAACGGTAATACTCCAAATAACAATGTCTGTTATAATATTATCTTTGTTGCGCTGCCTTCTTCGCTTGTTTTTACGTTCGATTCTTTCTAATTGCCTACGGGCGGTTTCGTCAGTTTGTGCTTGCTCTTTGAGTTTTCGCAAGCGCTGTCGCTCCTTGGGATTTTTCATCGTCAACGATATGTAAGGCCAAAAGCCGAAGGCAATCATCAATGCGAGAAACAATATCGAAAAAATGATGCTATGCACCAACACTCGGTAGTCAGATGTTGGTATCCCGTTGAACGTATTCATTTTTCGCATTGCCTCCTTTTGACTAATATTATTTTCCGTTATAATAGTTCCACAGCTTTGCAAGTGAGTGGTCTGCGCTTTTTAATTTTTCAAGTGATACGTCAAAGTAATCTCCATAGGCTTTTTCGGTAAAGCCCATCATTTTCAAGTCCAAGTAATTGAGATAAAAATCGTGTTCCTGTTCAGATACAAACAAGATGTCTTGGATTTGATGATTCGCATATTTTCCTACGAAGCCATTTACACGATCCGTTCCGCGCACAAATCCAAAAGCGTAATACTCTCCGCCTGCAAGCTCAATATGTGATACCATCATGTTTTCATCAAGCAACAGCTGAGATACTCTTGAAAAATCCTCGGTATTGTAAACAGATATGGCTGAATGCAGGTCATCGCCTTGTCTTTCAACGTTGATAAAATACTTTCCGTCAGAAGAAAAGCAAAATCCATCGTCCTGCGCTCCGTTCACCTTGGAATATCGAAACTTTTTGATCAGAGATAATGCTTCAAGAGAATATACGGCAAGCCTGCCTTCGGTTGTTTTGACGACGAAAATATCACCGTTTGGCGAAATTGCAGACGTGTACGCATACGGCAGATCTTTAAATTTTGCAATTTCCGTGCCTTCGTTATCGTATACGTATACCGTTTGCCCGGTACAACCGATAGCATATTTATCGTTTTTTATGTAACTATAAAATTTTCTCATATATCACACCCATTTCATTCTTGATGAACTTCGCGCAATCATCTTCCTTTTTCATTATTATAGTCTTTCACCTTAGGGGAATGTCAAGTGTTTTTTTAAAAAATTCATACAATATCGTAAAAACACCTCCAAAATCAGAGTATGATCGTGCAGTCCCCCACAGAAAAGCAAACAGGCACCGCCGAGTGGCGGTGCCTGTTTTGATTGCAATATAAAGAATTAGTCAACAGTCAAAACAACCTTACCAACGTTCTTGCCCTGGTAAAGGATGTCGTGTGCTTCCTCAGCCTTCTGAATGGGAAGCACGGCATGGATGGTGGGCTTAACGAGCCCCGCCTCGATCTTGGGATAAACGTCACGAACGATGCCCGCAAGGATCTCTGCCTTTACGGCAGGGGTACGGGAGCGCAGGGTGCTACCAACGATACGAACATTACGAACGTAAATGTTCTTGAGGTCGATCTCGGTCTTGGTGCCGGCGAGTGCCGCAATCATGATCCAACGAGCGCCGTGGGTGAGGTAGTGGATGCACTTGCCCATGATCTCGCCGCCAAGGCAGTCGATGGCAACGTCAACGGAGTGACCCTTTTCAAGCTCCTCCTTGAGAACGTCGGCAATGTTCTCCTTGGTGGTAACAACCACGCGGTCGGCGTTAAGGTGCTTGATGTTTGCAGCGATCTCATCGGTGAGAACCGTGGTGATCACGCGCACGCCAAATGCCTTTGCCATGGGGATGATCACGCTGGCAAGGCCGGAGGCGCCTGCGTTCATCAGGAGCGTGTTGCCCTCCTTGATCTTACCCTCGATAAAGAGATTGAGGTAAGCGGTAGCAAATGCCTCGGGAATGGCTGCTGCCTCTACCATGGAGCAGTTCTTCGGAACGGGCATGAGCATATCGTATTTTACCGATACGTACTCGGCATAGCCGCCACCGCCAAGCAGTGCGCAAACCTTGTCGCCCACCTTCCAGTTCGACTTTTCAGCCGCCTCGGCACCAACCTCAACGATCGTGCCTGCCACCTCAAGGCCCATCCACTCGGGGCAGCCTGCAGGGGGCGGGTAATCGCCCTCGCGCTGCATGAGGTCTGCGCGGTTAAGTGCCGCTGCCTCGATCTTTACCAGAACCTCCTCAGATTTAATAACGGGGTCCGGTACGTTATCCCAACGAAGGGATCTATCATCATTTACAAGTACTGCTTTCATTATGTTATCCTCTTTTCTAAATTATTTCGGTAGTTTCAATCAGATCGCGCCAAGCTTTTTGAGCTCGATGATAATACCCTCTTTGATGCTCTTGAAGTCGGAGGGCTTAAGACCCGTGACACGGAGCACCTTGGAGTTGTCGATCTTACGGTCAAACAGGCGGTCATACTTCCAGCGGAACTGGGTCTTTAAGGGCTCGTTCGAGAAATCGATCGTCGTCCACTCAAACTCGGTGCCAAGCACCTCGGTATAGATATCGGCGATCTCACCCCAAGTGAGGTTTTGTGCCGAAGAAATGGTAAACGCCTCGCCGATCGCTTCCTTTTTAAATAGAAGATGCGCGATCATCTTTCCCGAGTTGCCTGCCCAGTCAAGGCCGGCGGTGAGGTTCTTCGACTCGATCGAAACCTTTACCTTTCTGCCCTCTTTTACCGCGTCAACGACCTCGGTCTTGGATGCCATAACCACGTCAAAGCGGCGACCCGAGAAGGAGATAACAGGGCGAACAACGGTCCAGTTCTGGGGGCAGTCGCACTCCTTCATGTAGCGCTCGGAGCGCACCTTTGCAAGCGCGTAATCCTCGTTTGCCTGCACCACAGGATCCTTTTCCACGTCAATCAGGAGCGGTGCATCCTCGGTAACGGGGTGCTGCAGGTCAGCATACACACGGTAAGAGGACAGGAAAATGAGGTGGTCGGTGTTGCGCGAGAGCAGCTCGTGGAAGGGGGGATATTTGGTGTCGTCGCGGTAAAGCAGGAAGTTAACGATGCCGTCGTAGCGGTTTTCCTTAAACAGCTCCGTCAAGAACTCGATCGTTGCATACTCCTTAATGTATCGAAGATTCTCGTTGTCCGATACGTGATCCTCAAGGCAAATAACGTCTACCTTGTGGCCGAGCTTCAGGAGCTCCTCTGCCGTGTAGGTGCCGAGCGTGCCGCCGCCACCGATCAACAAAACCTTTTTCATCAGATGTTCCTCCAATCAAACAGTACCCCGATGGGGAATTTTTTATCGTTTAAAAGTCTATCATATACAACGCCTGCCTCGGCGGGAGAATGGATCTCGCCGATCATATCCTTAAAGTTCAGGCGGCCGCCGCGGATGAGGTTCATTGCGGCCCTCATATCGTCCTCGTGGATCCAAAGACCGGGCGCGGATTCCTCCACAGGGCGCGCACGGGTGTGTGCACCGATGAGGGAAACGCCCTTGCCGTGCACCATCTTGTAATAGTCGATCTCGAATTTGGAGCTGCGGGTGCAACCGAGCAGTGCCACTCTGCCCATCTCCTTCATGCACTCAAGTGCCTGAACCAGGCCAATGCCAAGACCCGTTACCTCAATGCAAACGTTTACACCGCCGTCACTAAGAGCGATCACCTTTTCGGCAAAGCCCTCCTCGGTGGGATCGAGCGCGTAATCCGCACCCATCTTCAGGGCAAACTCGCGACGGTCTGCCACGGGGTCAACAGCGATGACAGGATATGCACCTGCGGCACGCAGCTGCTGTACGGCAAACACACCGAGAATGCCAAGACCCATAACAAGCGCAGACTCGCCGATCTCGATCTTGGTCTTACGGATCGCACCCATGGGGAAGGTGGAAATATGTACCATCGAGGCCTCCATTGTGGAAACACCCTCGGGGATCTTTACGACGTTTTTACGCTTTACGGTAATGTTTTTCTTGTGCTTGCCCCAGTAAACGATCACACGGTCGCCAACGGCAACATCCTTTACGCCCTCGCCAACGGCACTCACAACGCCCGCGGCGCTGTAGCCACAGTAACGGGGGAACACGATCTCCGCGTCCTCATCGTCGTCGCGCTTGTTGCGCTCGCCAACGAGATTGGCCTTCTCAGTGCCGGAGCTGATCGCCGAATACTCAAGCGATACCGTGACCTCACCTGCCTTCGGTGCCTCATACTCTGCATCGAGCAGCTCAGCCACACAGGGCTTGGTAAACACAATTTGCTTCGTTTTCATTTTTATACCTCTTTTCCGCAGGATTTTAACAACAGCTTGTACAGTCCAAGCTCATAGTCGGGTGTGTAGGGGTTCTTTTCGCCGCGCACGGCACGTGCAAAGTTTTGCATCATCGCGCTGTAACGGTTGTAGGATTCGGTGCGCGCGGTCTTCCACTCCTCGCGCCAGATCAAATCGGCATCGCTTTCGCTGTATACGGTGTAGCGCAGCTCACCGTCCTCAACCTCGAGGGGTTTTAATTCAATCGTTGCCTTCTCGCCGCAAATGACAAGCTGGCGGCGCATATATCCGCCGCGCTCAACCGCTGCGGTCTTGGCGAAGGAAACGCCGTTTTTGTATTTGTAAGCCACCATGCCGAAATCGGTTGCTTCGACACCGTGAATGCCAGTCGAGCAGTTCAGGGGGATGACCTCCTCCGGCTCTCCGAGAATGCCATAAATGAGGTCGATGATGTGACAACCGAGGAAGTACATCATGCCGCCGGGAAAGGTCGAGAGCCACTCGCGCTTATGGTCGGCATAAAAGCAGTCCATGTGTGCCTCAACCGAAAAGATCTCGCCAAGCTCGCCACGGCGGATGCGCTCAACACTCTCGATAAACACGGGATTGAAGCGGTACATATAGCCCATGGAAAAGGCGATGTTTTTCTCCTTAACGGTCTTGATCAGCTCCTCAAATGCCGCAAGGTCGGGGCTGCCGGGCTTTTCCATGTGCAGGTGCTTGCCTGCCCTTGCCACCATCAGCGCGTATTTGGTGAGATAGATCTCCTCGGTCTCAACCGTTACCGCCTCGATCTCGGGATCGTTTAAGATCTCCTCCACCGTCATTTCGCGGTAGCCGTCAAAGTACGCGGCACGCTTGGGGAAAAGCTTGCGCTCGTTCTCGGGCAGGCAGTACCCCACGATTTCAAAAATGTCGGATTGCTCAGTAAGGTTTTTGAAAATGGCACTGCCATGGCTGTTGCCGCTGGTGCCGATCTGTGCAATTTTGATCTTTTTCATCACGGACCTCCGTAAATCATATTTTACCTATTATATTTATTTTACACGCTTGACGGGTCGCGCGCAATATGGTATACTGTAAAAAAAGTAACTATTCTGCAACAGGAGGCAATATGAGCACCACAGCGATCTGGGTTTCCGACCTGTCAACATCGCGACACACCTTTCACAATTACCACTTTTGTCGCGGCAACTCCAATAAAAGAAAATCAAGGCTCGGGCTTGTCGTCCGTGGCAGCGGAACCTATATATACTTAAATCAAAAGCTAAAGGTTGCCGAGGGCGATGTCATCTTTATCCCCGAAAACATTTATTGCTACTCCGAGTGGCACGGTGCACCCGACATTGAGGTCGTGTATCTGAGTTGCTTTATGCATTACGAAAGCTTTAAATATGCACCGCAGATCATCGAAGCCGATGCGGATACAAAAAACGCCATTCTGCAAATAGCAGCGCTCCTCGGGGGTGGACAAATGGAAATTCTTGAGGCGTATTCTCGCTTTTATAAGCTTTTACAGACCATTATCGTCAAAATGAAGCAAAGCGATTTTGCCTTTGATAAGACTCTGCAGACCGCCATTGAATATATCACCAACCATTGGAACACCGCCTTTTCGGTGTCGGATCTTGCCAAGGCGTGCTGTGTCAGCGAATCTACGGTGTATCATCTTTTCCAAAAGGAATTGGGGCAAACGCCCGTGAGCTTTTTAAATTCCATTCGCATTAATGTTGCCATTGAACAGCTTGAAAACACCAGCCAGTCGATCTCAGCGATCAGCGAGTCCGTCGGCTTTCGCTCGGAAAACCATTTTCGTAAGGTCTTTGCCGAGCTCACGGGCACCACACCCTTAAAATACAGAAAAACGCGGTGATATTTTAAAAAAAGTCGCCCAACGTATTGACTTTTAGCCCCCTTAACTATATATGAGGGGGAAATAAAAAAAACCGGAGGATCTCCTATGTCCGAAAAGGTTATTTTGATACTTGCCGACGGTATGCGCCCCGATGCGCTGACCTCTTGCGGTCACCCGTTTGTTGAAAAGATGAAGGAAATGGCGACCTACACTCTCGGTGCGCACCGCAATGCTTCAAATATAAAGATGCCAGCATCAACCAACAGTTCATTGACTCCAAGCATCTCGTATGGTAAAATGAGCTTACAAGAACCCCCAAAAGGAGATACCTATGGACAAAAGACTGCGAAATTATTTTATGATGAGTGATGTGCCACGCCTCATTGGCATCGGCATGATGGCAGCGGGCGCCATTCTGCTGTTGCTCGCATGGTTTGTGCCGATTGGCTTGTTTTTCTGGATCTTGATGTGTCTGTGCCTGGCAGGCGGTCCCGTTCTGTTTTGGGTAGCGGGCTCGATGCGCGCAAGCGAAAGTGATATCGACGAGCATCTTAAGCGAAGCACAAGCGACATGGGCTTGTCACCTTCGGATGAGAGCAAATACCGTAAAAGGCTGCTCTCAAGCATGCCACCCCAGACCGTAAGCACCTATGTTTATCGAGAGGGCTTGATGCTTGCAAGATCCAAAGACGGCACCGTGCGCTCCGAGGAATATGCCAAGGCAATGATCTACGTTCTGACCGACGGCATCGTGATTATTTCCCGCACGATATCGCTGATCTCGGATGAAAAGCAAAACCAAACAATAGAAATCCCCTTTGCCTCGCTCGAAAAAGCGGAGCTCGTGAGCGAGAAAAAGCAGTTAAGCTTTGGTAAAAAAAGCTTTGAGGTAAAAGAGTCCTTCTTGCAGATCGTGCATGACGGCATAACGCTACAACTCCCCACCCAGCTTGATTTTAAGCTTGAGCAATTTGTAGAAAAGCTTAACGAAATGGCAGCTGAACAGAAATAGTCAAGCATAAAAATTTAAAACTCACTTTTTGAAAACATTAAAATCGGACACATCACAGGATCGTTCCCTGTGATGTGTCCGATTTTTTTATTTGATTTTGATGAATTGCAATCTGCGATTGCATGAATTGAAGCTATTTGCTACGCAAATGAAGCTTCATGATTTCTCGCCCGATGCTACGCATCGAATGCTCCATGAATTGAATTGCCCTCCTATGCGCCGCAGTGCAATTCATGGCGTTAGCCAATTCATGATAACGCAGTTATCAATTCATGCCCGCAAGGGCAATTCATTGCGGTCGCAATAAGCTTATTTCGAAGCTTCTTCAATTGCGACAGCAACTGCCACGGTCATACCAACCATGGGGTTGTTACCTGCGCCGATAAGACCCATCATCTCTACGTGCGCGGGCACGGAGGAGGAGCCTGCAAACTGCGCGTCGCCGTGCATTCTGCCAAGGGTATCGGTCATGCCGTAGGAAGCAGGGCCTGCTGCCATGTTATCGGGGTGAAGAGTACGGCCTGTGCCACCGCCCGAAGCCACGGAGAAGTACTTCTTGCCGTTCTCCATGCACCACTTCTTGTAGGTGCCTGCAACGGGGTGCTGGAAGCGGGTGGGGTTGGTGGAGTTACCGGTAATGGAAACGCCAACGTTCTCAAGACGCATGATCGCCACGCCCTCGGGCACGCTGTCAGAACCGTAGCATTTTACGTTTGCACGCGCGCCGGTGGAGAATGCCTTCTCGGAAACCACCTTAACCTCCTCGGTTGTGGGGTCAAACTCAGTCTTTACGTAGGTAAAGCCGTTGATGCGGGAAATGATGTATGCAGCATCCTTGCCAAGACCGTTGAGGATCACGCGCAGGGGCTTGGTGCGCACCTTATTTGCGTTCAGCGCGATCTTGATAGCGCCCTCAGCAGCGGCAAAGGACTCGTGACCTGCGAGGAAGCAGAAGCAATCGGTCTCCTCGGAAAGGAGCATTGCGCCAAGGTTGCCGTGACCAAGACCAACCTTACGGTTCTCAGCAACGGAGCCGGGAATGCAGAATGCCTGCAGACCAATGCCGATTGCGGCAGCAGCGTCAGAAGCCTTCTTGCAGCCCTTCTTAATTGCAATAGCAGCGCCTACAACGTAAGCCCACTTTGCGTTCTCAAAGCAGATAGGCTGGGTCTCCTCTACGATCTTGTAGGGGTCAATGCCCTGTGCCTTGCAGATATCCATGCACTCGTCAATAGAGGAGATGCCGTATTCCTTCAGCGCGGCAAGAATTTTTGCCTCGCGTCTTTCATAACCTTCAAATTTTGCCATGATACAACTACCTCCTTCTTATTCCTTACGGGGGTCAATGTACTTTGCAGCATCATTGAATCTACCGTATGTACCCTTGGATTTTTCGTAAGCCTCGTTCGGCTCCATGCCCTTCTTGATGAAGTCGGTCATCTTGCCAAGAGAAACAAACTCGTAGCCAATAACCTCATTGTTCTCATCAAGTGCCATGCGAGTGCAGTAGCCCTCGGTCATTTCAAGGTAGCGCACACCCTTTTCCTTGGTGCCGTACATGGTACCAACCATGGAGCGCTCGCCCTTGCCAAGATCCTCCATGCCTGCGCCGATAACAAGACCGCCCTCAGAGAAGGCAGACTGGCTACGGCCGTACACGATCTGCAGGAACAGCTCGCGCATTGCGGTATTGATCGCATCACATACAAGGTCGGTGTTCAGCGCCTCAAGAAGAGTTTTGCCGGGCAGGATCTCTGCTGCCATAGCGGCGGAGTGGGTCATACCCGAGCAGCCGATCGTTTCAACAAGCGCCTCCTCGATGATGCCGTTCTTCACATTCAGGGACAGCTTGCATGCGCCCTGCTGGGGTGCACACCAGCCCACACCGTGGGTGTATGCGGAAATATCGGTGATCTGTTTTGCCTGTACCCACTTACCTTCTTCGGGAATGGGTGCGGGGCCGTGATTGCAGCCTTTTTTTACCACGCACATGTGCTGAACCTCAAGGCTCTGTGCGTAAGGCATTTCACTTACGTTGCTCATTTTTTTATCTCCTTATTTTAGATTACAATTTATCAAGCAGCAATACTGCGGCTTATTTTACGATCTCGCCATAAACCTCGCCAAAGGCGCCGGCGGCATTGCACTCGTCGGTATCAATGTGCATCGCAAGTGCAAACTTGGGGGAAACGCGTACCACTACGTCGTCAAAAATGAGGGGACGTGCGGTATCGATCTTTACCTTTACGATCTCCTTGTCAGAAACGCCAAGAGCCTGTGCATCAGCAGGCGTCATGTGAATGTGACGCTTGGCAACGATGGCGCCCTCTGCCATTTCAACCTCGCCGCAGGGGCCAACAAGCTTGAGGCCGGGTGCACCTGCCACGTCGCCGCTTTCGCGAACGGGCACAGCCTTAAGGCCAAGGGTGCGTGCGTCGGTAAAGGAAAGCTCTACCTGATCGGCAGGACGGGTAGGGCCAAGGATGCTGACCATCAGCTCACCCTTGGGACCAACGAGCTTGACCTTCTCCTCGCAAGCAAACTGACCGGGCTGAGAAAGATCCTTTTTGTTGTGGAGCTCTGCACCCTCACCAAACAGGGTAGCAAGCGTTTCGGCAGTCACGTGAATATGACGTGCCGAGGTTTCAACGATAAATTTGTTTTCCATAATTACCTCTCATGTTTTAGGCGCGTAGCGCCGCTTAATGATTGTTCGCAAACAAAATCATTATACCATATGTTTTATAAAAAGTAAATGCAAAAAAGAAAGAAAATCATAAAATCATAGTGAAAAATTTTCGGTGCATACTAAATAAAAAAGCAAAAGGAGCAATTTATGGCACAAGAAGAGAACAAAAACGAGCAAAACGCGGGCGACGTGCCCGAGGAATTACTGAAAACAGGAAGCGTTACGGGAGATAACGCCATACAGTGCCTCACTGTGATCGGGCAGATCGAGGGGCACTATATTTTGGGGGATAACCAAAAGGCAACCAAGTACGAGCACCTGATCCCGATGCTGGTGGCGATCGAGCAAAACCCCGAGGTTGAGGGTGTACTCATCATTTTAAACACCATGGGCGGAGATGTGGAAGCAGGGCTTGCGCTTGCTGAAATGATCGCCTCCATGAAAAAGCCCACCGTTTCACTGGTTTTGGGGGGCGGTCACTCGATCGGCGTGCCCCTCGCCGTGGCAGCAAAGCGCTCGTTTATCGTGCCGAGCGCCACCATGACCCTTCACCCCGTCAGGATCAGCGGCGTTGTGATCGGCGCACCGCAGACCTACCGCTATTTCCGTGATATGCAGGACAGGATCGTGGATTTCATCTGCCGCAACTCCAAAATAGAAAAGGAAAAGCTTTCCTTTCTGATGATGCGCCCCGATGAGCTCTCCACCGATATCGGCAGTATTGTTGACGGGCGCGAGGCGGTGTCCCTCGGGCTGATTGACGAGGTGGGCGGGCTTGACCGCGCGCTTGAGGCGCTGCGCGAAATGAAAAACCAATAAACCCCAAAACGGTGCGCTTTTTGCGCACCGTTTTGCTTTATTTGCGTAAATTTTGTGCATTGCAGTCAAATACGATGCCCTGCGCGCGTATACTATCTAAAAGGCAAAAAAGGAGGCAAACGGTATGGAAAAGCTACATATTTCCCCACAAAAAACGCGATGCGTGCTTCGGCACGGTGGCAACGAGGTGCTCTTGCTTACCTACCCCACGCTCACGGGCGACACGCCCGCCGCCCTACACACCGCCGCACTCATTGAGGCACTCATCGCCCATGCGCGAGAGAGTGCCCTCTCTCGCGCCGCCGAAGCGCTAAGAGAAGCCGCTGCCTCGGGGCGTCTTTTTGATTTTAAAAGGCACACCTATGATATTTCTCTGTTATCCAAGATGACGCAAAAGCACCTGCACCTCACGCTCCGTGTCTGCTTTTCGGCGGGAGAGGAAACGCTTTCCGAAAGCACGCTACACATGCTTTGGGATACGGAAGAAACCCTGCAATGCCGCGCGCCACACGCGCGCACACTTCGCGCATCACGCAAGATAAAATCGTAATTTTATAATTTCTCTTGCGCGCGGAGGAAAAATATGATAAACTATATATAACTACTTAAAAATCATGAAGTAAAGCATGATAACACCTACCGAAGGAAAAGGAGGGGTGCGTATGACAAAGGATGCCATTTCCGCCATCCGCGAGGCTGAGAGCCAAGCCGAGGTGCTTTGTCGCGTGGCAGAGGAAAAAGCCACGGAAATGAAAAACAAAATTCAGCAGGAGGGCAACGCCCACTGCGCGCAGGTGGAGAAGCAAACCACCGCGGAATACGATGCCGAGCTGGAGGAGATCAGCAAGCACGTAAGCCGTCTTACCGAAAAGAAGCGTGAGGAAGCAGAGCGCGAGGCAGAGGAGCTTGCCGAGCGCGCACGCACGCACATGGATGAAGCGGTAAAATCAATCGTTTGGGGGATCATTGAAAAATGTCAGTAAGCAAAATGGAAAAGCTGACGGTGATCCTGCCCCATGATGAGGTCGATGCCGTACTGCGCCGCTTGATGCGCCTTGGCACTGTGTCACTCTCACGCGAGGAGGCAGGCGAGCTTACCGCCGCCGGTCTTGACCCGGGGGCCGCTGCGAAAGCAGCTGCGCAGGCAGCACGGATCGATGCGGTGCTACCACTGCTCACCAAGCGCTCCCACCGCAAAAAACCGCTTTTTTCGATACCTGTTCCCTTTGACCCCACAGAGTTCAAGCAATCGGGCGACGAGGAAAAGGCATGGAAGACCGTTTTTGAGGTCGAAAAGGTGACTGAGCGAACAGCCGCACTAAAGGCAAGGCTGGCAGAAGAGGACGCCTTGATGCAATCTCTCATTCCCTATCTTGATTTTAAATTTTCACTCGATGACAAGGGCACAAAGACCGCAGTTCTTCTGCTTGGCAGTCTGCCTGCCGGCATAAAGCAGGAGCGCATTGAGGCACTTGCAAGCGAGATCGGATTTGTAGCCGAGATCCTGTCATCGGACAGCCGCGGCGTTTATCTTGCCGTGGTCACACACCGCCAAACCGAGCAGGATACCCTCAGGGCACTTTCCGCGCTCGGCTTCCTTAAAGCAAGCATTCCCAAAACAAACGGGCATGCCACCGCCATTTTTGATGCCGCGCAAAGCCGCGCCAACAAAATAAAAAGCGACATGGAGCGACTTGACGCAAGGCTTGACGTCCTTGCCGAAAACCTCACGGAGGTCGAGATCCTGTCCGATCTTGCGCACACCGCGCTCCTGACCGAGCAAAACAAAGCGGTGCTCCTTTCCACAAAAAAGTGCGCCGTGCTGACGGGCTGGTGCCCCACACGCGAGCGAGAGCGCGTTTCTCGCGCGCTTGACCGCGTTGCGGCGGCATATGAGTTCTCACCCCCCGCTGAGGGTGACGACGTGCCCGTACTTTTGCAAAACAACCCCTACGCCCGCAATTTTGAATGGGTGCTCGGCATGTATTCTTATCCCCGATACGGAAAGTTTGACCCGACCTTTATCATGAGTATCTTTTACTTCCTCATCTTCGGGCTGATGTTTGCCGACGCGGGCTACGGGCTTACCCTTGTGATCGCCTGCTTTGGCGCGGTAAGATGGCTGCATCCCCGCGAGGGCATGAAGCGGTTTTTGCTGATGTTTGGCTACTGCGGCATCTCCTGCATCATATTCGGCGTCATCTTTGGCTCCTATTTCGGCAACTTTCCGCTTGCCTTTATGCAAAACGTGCTGGAGCTTGCTCCTGAGGAAATGCCAAACCTTGCGCTTATCCCCTCTCTTGAGGCAAACGTAGCCATTCTGTTTGACCCCATCCAAAATCCCATGGGCTTTTTGGTGGTATCGCTTGCCTTCGGTGCGCTCCACCTGCTTGCGGGTATGGCGGTAAGGGCTTATGTACTGTGCCGCGAGGGGCACCCGCTTACGGCTCTGTTTGACATCGGCTCCTACTGGGCGCTCTTTGCAGGCATCGGCACGGTGTTTTTCCACCGCACGGTCGGCATTATACTGATTGCCGTTGGCGTTGTCGCCATCGTTGCGACACAGGGGCGGCACAAAAGGGGTGTGGCGGGCAAGATCATCGGCGGACTTGGCGGACTTTATTCCCTCATCAATTACGCCTCGGACTTGCTTTCCTATTCGCGTATCCTTGCTCTTGGTCTTGCCGCAGGCGTCATTGCGCAGGTGGTAAACATTCTTGCCACCATGAAGGGGGCATCCTTCATCGGATTTTTGATCATGATCGTGGTCTTTATCGTCGGCCATCTCCTCAATCTTGTCATCAACGTGCTTGGCACCTTTGTGCACACGTCGCGCCTGCAATACATTGAGTTTTTCGGCAAGTTTTACGAGGATGGCGGCTCACCGTTTAACCCGATGAAGGTTTCGGATAAATACGCCACCGACGTATCTGAAGAATTAGAGAACGAAGCAGCGGAGCCTGCAGCAGCGCCGCAAGCCCCATAAACACCAACAAACAAAATCATAAACGAAATACAAAGGAGTAAAATCATGGAAATCATTGCAAGCATTTTTTCGGGACGTAACATCGCACTGCTCGGCGCCGCACTTGCGGCAGGTCTTGCAGGTATGGGCAGCGCCAAGGGCGTTGGTATGGTTGGTGAGGCGGCCTCAGGGCTCCTGACCGAGGACCCTTCCAAATTCGGTAAGACGCTCATTCTCCAGGCATTACCCGGCACGCAGGGCATCTACGGTCTGATTACCGCCTTTTTGATCATCTTTAAGATCGGCATTCTTGGCACACCCGTGGAGCTCACGACAGCCCAGGGTGCTTACTTCCTCATGGCATCGCTGCCGATCGCGATCCTTGGCTACTATTCTGCCGTCAAGCAGGCAAGAGTTGCTGTTTCGGGCGTGAATCTCATTGCCAAACGCCCCGACGAGGTAGGTAAGGCGATCACCGCCTCGGCACTCGTTGAAACCTATGCGATCTTCGCTGTTCTGGTGTCCCTCCTGCTCGTTCTGTTTGCCAAGGTATAAGGACTTTTCCCATGACCGGACTTGATAAGATCATTGACCGCATTCTCGGCGACGCCAAAGAGCGGGCGCGCGAGATCCTTGAGAGCGCGCAAAACGACTGCCGCCAAATGGCACAGGACTTTGCCGCGCGCGCCGCGGCGCTCCGCGCCGAGATCGCCGAGGATGCGCAAAGAAAGGGCGAGGCGCTTGTATCGCGTGCAAAATCTGCCGCGGCAATGGAGCGTCGTAACCTTTTACTCAAAACAAAAAATGCCCTCATTGACGAGGCATTTGAGGCGGCAAGAGCCGAGGTGCTTGACACCGACTTTGGTAAGTATCGAGAGCTCCTGACCGCACTCCTTGCGCAAGCGCTTGTTGAGGAGGCGAAAAACGCCGAGCGCTCGCTTGCCTTTGGTGACGAGGTCACCGAATTCGATACCTATGAGGTCCTGATGAACGAGGAGGACCGCGCTGCATACGGCGCAGCCGTTGTAGAGGGTGCCAAGCGCGCGGCACTGCGCCACATTGGTGAGGCGCGCGCGGCAAAGGTGCGCCTTTCCGAGAGCACCGCAGATATTGACGGTGGACTTATTTTGCGTTACGGCAATATTGAGGCAAACTGCTCGCTGTCAATGCTGCTGGGCGAAATGCGCCGTTCACTCGAATCCAAAGTAGCGGCAATTCTCTTTGCTACCGAAGATAACGAAACGACCGCCGAATTGTAAGGAGAGTCTTATGCAAACACGCTATTCTCCCACAGATTATTTATACGCCTGCGCGCGTATCCGATCGCTTGAGGCATCACTTGTGGGCAAGGAGCAGATACGCACATTGCTTACAAGCGCCACGGCAAATGACGTGATCGCGGCGCTGCAAGAGGCGGCAGGCATTTCCCTTTCTGCCACTGAGGGTACGCCCGACACAGAGCAAGCGCTTCTTTCCATATTAAAGCAAGGCGTTAAAACGGTAGCGGCATCGGTACCCGATCCTGCTATCACGCATCTTGTCCTATTCCCTTATGACTGTCACAATATCAAAGCATATCTCAAATGCAGTTATCGCGGGCTTGACCCCAACCCGCTCTTTATTGACGCGGGGTCCGTGCCCACCGAGGCGCTGATCGCAGCACTCGAAAGTGGCGATACCGCCGCACTGCCGCAGCATATGGCAGGGGCGATCGCCATGGCAAAGGAGGCATACACCAAGACCGCTGATCCGCGCGAGATCGATTTTTTGCTTGACTGTGCGCTCTATGCCGATCTTGCCGAGGCGGCTGGCGGCTTACCCTTTGCCGAAGCGCTGGTAGGCGCGCGCGCCGATCTTACCAACTGCATCATTTGTCTGCGCGTGCTGCGCGGTACAGATCCCGACACGGCACAGGCGCTGTTCCACAAGTCCATGCTCCCCGCGGGCACACTGAGCGAGGGTTTCTTTGCCACAGCGTTTGAGGAGGGCGAGGCGGCATTTTTGGCGGCACTTGCCAAAAAAACGCCCTATGGCACCGTAATGGAACATGCGGGAGCATCTACACTTGCCGAAATAGAAAAGCGGGCGGACGATTATATCACTGCACGCCTGCTGGAGGTAAAGCACCTGCCGTTTGGGGCAGAGATCCCGCTGTGCTATTTGTATGCACTTGAGGGGGCTGTGAAAAATCTGCGCATTTTGCTCTCGGGAAAGCAGGCGGGGCTTGATGGCGACACACTGAAAGCGAGGGTGAGGGAAAGCTATGTATAAGATCGGCATGATCGGCGACCTTGAAAGCATACAGGGCTTTATGGCGCTTGGATTTTCCACCTTCGAGGCATCGACCCCGGCTGATGCCGCTACAACACTCTCGGCGCTGGTAAAAAGCGAGGAATACGCCGTTATTTTTATGACGGAGGAGCTTTGCGCAGCACTGCCAGAGGAGCTGGCACGCTACAAGGATGTGCCCTTGCCCATTATCACCGCGATCCCCGGTAAAAACGGCTCGATCGGCTACGGCATGACGGCATTAAAGCACGCCACCGAGCGTGCTGTCGGCACAGATATCCTGTTTCAGGAATAAACCAAAAACCCAAAGAGGTATATGAACATGGTTGAAGGAAGAATTTTAAAGGTTTCGGGCCCCCTTGTCATTGCACAGGGCATGCGCGAGGCCAATATGTTTGACGTGGTTCGCGTAGGTGAGCAGCGCCTGATCGGCGAGATCATCGAGATGCACGGCGACCGCGCCTCCATTCAGGTATATGAGGAAACGGCGGGGCTTGGGCGCGGAGACCGCGTGATCTCCACAGGTGCGCCCCTGTCGGTCGAGCTTGGCCCCGGCCTTATTACCTCGATCTACGACGGTATTCAGCGCCCGCTTGAGGCAATCTTTCAAAAATACGGTACAAACATTCAGCGCGGCATTGATGAGCCCGCGCTTGACAGAGAAAAGGAATGGTTTTTTACCCCTGCCGTTTCCTACGGACAGGAGGTCGTGTCGGGTGACGTTTACGGATACGTGGAGGAAACACCTGTCATTCGCCACAAGATCATGGTTCCCCCCGGCAAAGCGGGCAGGATCGCCGAGATCCATGCAGGCACGTTTACCGTAACTGCACCCATTGGCAAGCTCCAGCTTGCGGACGGCACCATTGAGCCCATTACCCTGATGCAGAAATGGCCGGTGCGTATCTCGCGCCCCTACCGCGAAAAGCTGCCCCCTGTTGAGCCCCTTATTTCGGGTCAGCGCGTGATCGACGCACTCTTTCCGCTTGCAAAGGGCGGCACAGCATGCGTGCCGGGTCCCTTTGGCTCGGGCAAGACCGTGGTGCAGCACCAGCTTGCCAAGTGGAGTGACGTAGATCTTGTTGTTTACATTGGCTGTGGCGAGCGCGGTAACGAAATGACCGATGTACTGCGCGAATTTCCCGAGCTGACCGACCCCAAAACGGGCAGATCCCTGATGGATCGCACCATTTTGATCGCCAACACATCGGATATGCCGGTAGCGGCACGCGAGGCATCGGTCTACACGGGCATCACCATTGCAGAATATTACCGCGATATGGGACTTTCGGTTGCCGTTATCGCGGATTCGACCTCGCGCTGGGCAGAGGCACTGCGCGAAATGTCAGGGCGACTTGAGGAGATGCCGGGCGAGGAGGGCTATCCCGCCTACCTTACCTCTCGCCTTGCACAGTTTTACGAGCGTGCGGGCAAGGTTGTCTGCCTTGGCTCGGACGCGCGCGTGGGCACACTTTCCGCCATCGGCGCGGTATCCCCGCAGGGCGGCGATATCTCCGAGCCCGTCACGCAAGCAACGCTGCGTATCGTAAAGGTGTTCTGGGGGCTTGATTCTACCCTTGCCTACCGCCGCCACTTCCCCGCGATCAATTGGCTAAACTCCTATTCGCTTTACCGTGACCGCTTAAACGATTGGTTCTCGGAGAATATTGCAAAGGATTGGATGTCCAAAACAAACGAGCTTGCGCGCATTCTCCAGCAGGAGAGTGAGCTGCAGGAGATCGTGAAGCTTGTAGGCGCTGACGCGCTCTCTCCCGCTGACCGCATGACCATGGAAACGGCGCAGTCGATCCGCGAGGACTTTTTGCAGCAAAACGCCTTTGACGAGGACGACAGCTACACTGCACTGCCCAAAATGTATGCGCTCATGAATCTCATTTTCAGCTTTGATAAGAAAGCGCGCCTTGCCATTGAGCAGGGCGCTGATATAGCGGATGTTGCCGCACTCCCCGTGCGTGAGCGTATCGGGCGTGCCAAGGCAGTACCCATGCGCGACTATACCGCCGCATATGCCGAGATCGAGGCACAGATCGATGCCGAGCTTTCGGCACTGACACAAGGAGGTGCGCAATGATACGCGAATACAGAACCATTGAAGAGGTTGCAGGACCCTTGATGCTTGTCAAGCAGGTTGACGGCGTGAAATACGACGAGCTTGGCGAGATCGAGCTGCCAAACGGTGAGATCCGCCGTTGCCGCGTGCTTGAGGTGGACGGTCGAAACGTTTTGGTTCAGCTCTTTGACAGCGCGGCAGGTCTTAACCTTGCCAACAGCCGTGTGCGCTTTATGGGGCACGGCGTTGAGCTTGCCGTGAGCGAAAGCATGCTCGGGCGCGTCATGAACGGCATGGGCAAGCCCATTGACGGGGGCGTGGCAATGCCGCAGGAAAAGACGCTTGATATCAACGGCACGCCGATCAATCCCGCGGCGCGCCACTACCCCTCCGAATTTATTGAAACGGGCATTTCCACCATCGACGGGCTTAACACCCTGGTGCGCGGACAAAAGCTGCCCATCTTCTCGGGCTCGGGCTTGCCCCACGCCAACCTTGCCGCACAGATCGCAAGGCAGGCAAAGGTGCGCGGCACTGATGAGAAATTTGCCGTAGTCTTTGCCGCCGTAGGCATCACCTTTGAGGAGGCAGACTTCTTTATTTCCGATTTCAAAAAGACAGGCGCCATTGACCGCACCGTGCTCTTTATCAACCTTGCCTCTGACCCTGCCATTGAGCGTATTACCACGCCCCGTATGGCACTGACCGCCGCGGAATATCTTGCGTTTGAGTGTGACATGCACGTGCTTGTCATCATGACCGATATCACCAATTATGCCGAGGCGTTGCGTGAGGTTTCTGCCGCACGCAAGGAGGTACCCGGCCGCCGCGGCTATCCCGGCTATCTTTACACCGACCTTGCCACCATGTACGAGCGTGCAGGCAGAAAGGCGGGCAGCAACGGCTCTATTACCATGATCCCCATTCTCTCCATGCCCGAGGATGATAAGACCCACCCCATTCCCGACCTCACGGGCTATATCACCGAGGGGCAAATCATCCTTTCCCGCGAGCTTTACCGCAAGGGGTATCTGCCGCCTGTTGACGTGCTTCCGTCCCTGTCGCGTCTGAAGGACAAGGGTATTGGCGCCGGCAAAACGCGCGAGGACCACGCAGGCACCATGAACCAGCTCTTCTCAAGCTATGCACGCGGCAAGGAGGCCAAGGAGCTTATGGTGGTGCTTGGTGAAGCGGCACTGACCCCCATTGACCGTCTTTATGCAAAATTTGCCGATGCCTTTGAGGCAGAATACGTGAACCAAGGCTTTTACGAGAGCCGCACGATCGAGCAAACGCTCGACCTCGGTTGGAAGCTGCTTTCCATCCTGCCCCGAAGCGAGATGAAGCGCATCAAGCCCGAATTGGTTGAAAAATACTATCCAAAGGATTAAGAAAGGATTGCTTTTATGGCAGAGATCCGTGTAAACCCCACGCGCATGGAACTGAAAAAGCTGCAAGCGCGCTACGCCACGGCGCGGCGCGGGCACAAGCTCCTAAAGGACAAGCGCGATGAGCTGATGCGCTGCTTTCTTGCCGTTGTGCGCGAATGCAAGCAGCTACGCAGTGAAGTAGAGGCGGCGCTGGATGCCGCGCGCGGCGCATTTTCGCTTGCCGCCGCCACCACGCATCCCAAAATGCTTGCCACAGCGCTCTTGCTTCCGCGCACCGAGGCAAAAATTGAGGTTTCGCTGAAAAATCGCATGAGCGTGACCGTCCCCTCTCTCCACACCGAGATCATGGGCGGGGGCGATGCCGCCAATTACGGCTTTGCCTTTACCTCGGGCGAGCTTGACAGTGCCATTGCCGCTTTTGGCGAGGTGCTGCCCCAAATGCTTCGCATGGCTGAGCTCGAAAAGGAGGCAATGCTTCTTGCCGAGGAGATCGAGCGCACAAGGCGCCGCGTCAATGCCCTCGAGCATATCATGATGCCGCGTTATCTTGTCGCCATCAAATCCATCAAAATGAAGCTTGAGGAGAACGAACGCGGCAACATCACGCGATTGATGAAGGTAAAGGATATGATCCTGCACGCAAATCTGGCGCAAAAATACAGTTACTTCCCCGATGAGGAGTAAATTTAAAGCCGAACAGCCACATTAAGACTTTTCCAAAGGAGAACGATCACATGAAAAACAAAAGAATACTTTGCCTGCTGCTTGCCATTTTGATGCTGCTGCCCCTACTTGCTGCCTGCAACAAAAACGGCAAGCCCGTGGATATCGTAAAGGGCGGCGAGAGCAGCTATACCATTATTTATTCCGACAGCAAGACTGCCGCCACAGAAAAGGGCGCGGCAACCAGGCTGCGCGATGCGATCAACGAGGCAACAGGTGTAAAGCTGAGGCTTGAATCCGACTTTGCGCCCGAGAGCAATACCGAGATCATTGTCGGCACCACCAACCGCAAGGCGTCTGAAAACGCCGTTACCCTCATCCGTGAAAGAGATTTTATCATTTCCTACTCCGAGGGGCAGGTCGTTATCACGGGCGGCAACTCCGCCGCAACGGTGCGCGCAGTAGATTATTTTATTGAAAATTACATCAACGCCGACAAGAAAAAGGTAACCGTTTTTGACGGCGGCGATTACATTGGCAAATATGATTATATGCTTGGTGACCTTTCGGTTTCGGGCGTCAAGCTGAGCGAGTATACCATCGTGTACCCCGACGGTGCCGATAAAAACGACAAGATCACCTACTATATTGCCGTTAACCTTTACGACTACATTTATAACAACGCAGGCATCAAGCTGAAAATGGTTTCCGACAAGACTGCCGCTACCGAGCACGAGATCCTGGTTGGCAAGACCAACCGTGCGCAATCTAAGGCTGTGGAAAATACCAGCCTCGCCGCTGACGAATACCTGCTGTTCCAAAACGGCGGTAAAATTGTGATGATGGGCAACTCCTATATGCTTGGCGGTGCCGCCTCGGCGCTGGTAAATAACTATTTTGGAAGCCAGAGCGATATCACCCTTCCCACCGCGGCAACACCCGAAAAGTTCACCTTTAAAAAGGCAACCTCCGTTCTCCTGCTGATCGGCGACGGCATGGGCTTTGAGCACATTCAGGCAGGCATTGGCGTTGAAGGCTCGGGGCTTATTAGCGAATTTGTGGCAGAAAGACTGCCCTATAAGACCTCGGTGGTAACCGCCTCTCAATCAGTCCTTAACGGCGAAGCAGAGTTTACCGACAGTGCCGCTGCCGCAACCGCAATGGCGACAGGACATAAGACCATCAACTATTTCGTTGGCAAAAAGGCTGACGGCACAAACGTCACGAACGTGCGCGAGCTGGCACACAGCACGGGTGCAAAGACAGCGATCCTGACCACCGCCAACATCACCGATGCTACGCCTGCGGCATTCCTTGCACACGCGGGCGACCGCCACGACGCATCCATTGCCACCGATATTGAAAAGCTGATCGCCAAGGGCGAGGTCACCTATGCCAAGGGCGATACCAACTCGCTTGATAACGTAAAAGAAGAAACCCTGATTGATCACGCGCGTGAAGCGCTTGCCTTGGTCAGCGAGAAAAACAGCAAATTCTTCACCATGATCGAGGAAGCGCACGTTGACAAGAACTCCCACAAGGTGCAAAGCGGCGCGAGAACCCTTGCGCACGTGCAAAATTCCGTGAAGTGCTACAATGAGGTGATTGCTTACGCGATCGGCTTTACCATGATGCACCCCGAAACCGCCCTGATCGTCACCGCTGACCACGAGTGCGGCAAGCTTGACTATAACGAAGCTACGGGCGTATATCGCTTTGATTCCGACGATCACTCCAATGCCAACGTTCCCTTCTTTGGGCTTGGCGACGGCATTGCCGAGCTGATCGGTAACAAAACCGAGATCGACAACACCGACATTGCAAAATTCATTGCAAAGGTTTACGGCGAAAACAACTTCGGCGCATAACGCGGCAATTCTTAAAAATCTCAAAGGGGGAGGCGAAATGCCTCCCCCTTGTTGTTTTTCGATTTCCCTCATTGATACGCTATATCTGTAGGGGCGCTTCACGAAGCGCCCGTTTTCATGGGGCTTTTGCGGGCGCTTCGTGAAGCGCCCCTACATGGGTGTTTTTTACATTCTATGTCACCACGCGGCATACCTTTTGTAGGGACCGGCGTCCTCGACGGTCCGTTTTGCAACAAAAAAAGAGCAAGCGTGAAAGGATTTTCCCTTCGTTCTTGCTCTTTTTATTATTTTGGATGAATTGATGCCATTTGCTCCGCAAATATCGCATCATGAATTGGCTGCGCCATGATTTCTCGTCGGCGCTATGCCTCCTCCATGAATTGAATTGCAACGGATATCATGCCCCAAGGGCAATTCATGCAGTTTACTGCAATTCATGACACGCAGTGTCAATTCATGCAACCACGTTGCAATTCATCTGCGTGTTCTCCCCCGGGAGAACACGCTCAAAAATCCCGTCTGCCCTCAAGCGCACGAGAAAGCGTGATCTCATCGGCATATTCGAGCTCTCCGCCGTAGGGTATGCCGTGCGCGAGGCGCGTGACCTTGATGCCAAGGGGCGAGAGAAGCCTTGCAATGTACATAGCGGTCGCCTCACCCTCGGTGGTCGCACCCGTGGCAACGATCACCTCTTTTACCGTTTCATCCTGCAAGCGCAGCAAAAGCTCGCGCAGGGTAAGGGTATCGGGGGTAATGCCGCTCATCGGCGAGATCAGCCCGTGCAGCACGTGATACACGCCGCTAAAGGAGCGCACGCGCTCAAACGCCATCACGGCACGCGCATCCTCGACCACGCAGATCACGCTCTTATCCCTTGCGGGATTGGCGCAAACCGGGCACACGTCACGGTCAGTAAGGTTCTCGCAGATCGGGCAACGATGTATCTTTGCCTTGGCGTCGCCAATGGCCTTCGTAAATGCCGCAATATCCTCATCGCTGTATTCAAGCAGGGAGAGCGCCAAGCGCTGTGCCGACTTTCGCCCAATACCGGGCAGTCTTGCAAATTGCTCCGCGAGAATATCAAGCGCTTCGATTCCCGAGCTCATTAAAACAGCCCCGGCATACCGGGCATGCCGCCAAGCGCACCCGTAATTTTGGACATTTCCGCCGTGTTGGTGTCATCCACACGCTTGATCGCCTCATTTACAGCGGCGATGAGAATATCGGAAAGCGTTTCAATATCATCGGGATCTACAATCTCGGGGTCGATATCAAGCGAGAGGATCTGCTTTTTACCGCTGATCTTTACGTTTACGGCACCGCCGCCGGCAGAGACCTCATACTCACGGTTGTCAAGGTCCTCCTGCAGGGCTGCCATATCCTCCTGCATTTTTTGTGCTTGCTGCAGCATGGCGCTCATGTTGCCTGCGCCACCCATGCCCTTTGGATAATTTGCTCTCATGTTTTTGCTCCTTATGTCTTATTCCTGCCCACCTTCAGCGGCAGATAAAATATCGTCTATAATGGTATCGTTTTTTGCACGCGGCGCATCTCTGGTCTCCACCAGCAGCTCGTTGTCGTGCACCTCACGTGCAAGCTCAAGGCAAAGTGCGTGACGCAGTACATCGCGCCCGCCGTTTTGCTCCAGCATCATCTCAGCAAAGGCGTTGGGCAGTATCACCACCACGCGCTTTTGCTCATCAAGATAGGCGCGCGCATCGCCAAGAAAAGAGGCAAGCATGGCATTTTCTCGCCGTATGCGCTCAACACAGTTGATAAATCCACGCATACGTGTCAGGATCCTACCACCGTTTGCTGCCTTGGGCGCCGCAGGTGTCGGAGCTTGCTTTTTTATAGCAGGCTCCGCCTTGGGCGGTTCTGCCTGTACATCGCCGTCAGGCTGCTGCGGTGCACTCTTCTTTTTTGGTGTAGCAGGCGCCTGTGCTTGCACCTGCGGTGTGCCTTTTGCCGTAAGGGCTCCTGTGAGTGCCGCATCCTCTAATTTCTCTACACGTGCCACAAGGCTCTCAAGTGAGGTATCAAGGCGCGGATCGCACATACGCACGAGCGTCAGCTCTGCAACCATGCGCTTCACGGCATTTGCCTTTTGCATGGCGAAAAGCGCATCCTCAAGCAAGCGGCAATGCGCCAAAAGCGTGCCCTTGGTAAAGTGCGCGGCAAGCGTCTTTAATTCGCTCGCCTCGGCATCGGCAAGATCAAGATAGCGTGCCGCGCGGTCGGTCGTTTTCATCACCAGCATATCGCGATACACGCCAATCAGATCCTGCCAAAATACCGCAAGATCACGCGAGGCAGAAACCGCCTCGTCGATCGCTTCAAAAATAGCATCGTAATCGGCATTTGCCACGGCACCGACAAGGGAAAGAATGCTCTCCCTGCCTACCGACCCCATCATTTCATCTACCGTTTGGGTGTCGATCTTAGCGCCACCGCCGGCACATAATTCAAGCAGGCTAATGGCGTCACGCATACCGCCCTGTGCCATGCGCGCAATGCGCTCGGCGGCGGCCGGGTCAAGCTCTATTTGCTCTTCCTTTGCAATATAGGAAATACGCGACGCAAGAACCGACGACGCAATGCGACGGAAATCAAAGCGCTGACAGCGCGACACAATGGTTGCGGGAAGCTTGTGCAGCTCGGTTGTGGCGAGAATAAAGATCACGTGCGCGGGCGGCTCCTCAAGCGTCTTGAGAAGCGCGTTAAATGCGCTGGTGGAAAGCATATGCACCTCGTCTACAATGTAAACGCGGTAGCGAAGCTGTGAGGGGGTATAGACCACCTCATCGCGGATATCCCGGATATTTTCAACGCCGTTGTTGGAGGCGGCGTCCATTTCAAGCACGTCGGTTGCGCTGCCGTTCTCGATCGAAAGGCAGGAGGGGCACTTGCAGCAGGGGCTACCGTTCACGGGTGCCTCGCAGTTTACCGCCTTGGCAAGGATCTTGGCGCAGGTGGTTTTACCTGTGCCGCGCGAGCCGCAAAACAAATAGGCGTGGCTGGGTGCGCCGTTTTTGATCTCATAGCGCAAGACCGATGTAATATGCTCTTGCCCACAAACGTCGTCAAAGGTTTTGGGGCGCCATTTGCGATATAAAGCCTGATGCATCTTTACCACTCCTTTTTTGATTGCCGCAAAACGGCTAAACGTTAAGCCGCAAAATAAGACCATACACCTAAAGATCGAACGTCACCTTTGCGCGGCACTCGCACCTCTTGCTCGGAGCAGGCACCCTCGCGGCACATCGGGAAAACTGTTTAATGCTGCTTGGTTCCCCACCTGACATGGTTCACAGCCTCCGATTGCGCAAGACCCACTCGTCACCACAAAAGAATACGCGCCGGACCGCATTGCTTCGGTCCTCAAAAAAGGGATCCACCCCTGCATATAGCGGATTTCAGGTACAGGGCCCCGCTACTCCCCCGGCTGGTATGGCCTTATTTTACGGCTTACTATAGTATTATACCAAATAACCGCTTCTTTTGCAAGAGAAATTTGCGGTTTTTCAAAATTTAGTTTATACTTTCCCAAAAAAGAATACCGCTGTTGTTTTTTTCAAAAAAGCTGCCATACTATCCTGTAGAACCCAAAACGGAGGTAACCATGAAAAGCGATATGTTTACGGCAAAGGGCAGCGCACAAACCGGCAGCAGGCAATTTTTTATTTTTTTAACTTTTACCGCAGCTCTTGTGCTTGTTTTGGTTTGCGCGCTTCACACACGCACTCTGCCCTTTGCAGAGGGGTGGTACACCTATTATGCCAAATGCATCAACCAAGGCCTTTTGCCCTACCGCGATTTTGAGTATCTCTATCCCCCCGTTTATATCTATACCGTTGCGCTTCTCACAAAAATTTTTGGCTACGACCTGATCGTTTTGCGCAGGCTTGGCATTCTCTTTTTTACGCTGATTGCCGTGGGACTTTACCTGTGCGCCGTCGAGATCGTAGGCAAAAAGCGCAGCTATATCGCCATGATCGCGGCGGTGTGCGGCGCGTTTTATCTGCAATCCGAGGTGGTGCAGACCTTTTACGACTACGTGCGCATGATGGATGTGTTCGCCATATTCTCGCTTTATTTTCTTTTGCGCGCCGCCAAGCGCATGTGCGCAGGCTTGCCCTGCCGCAAGGCACTTTTTTGGTGCGGCGTGCTTTGCGGCATTTTCATCAACATCAAGCAAAACATCGGGCTCATTTTTTTCGCATATGCGCTTATCCTTACCATTTATCTTGGCATATGGTGCAAAAAAACGAAAAAATCGATCCTTTGTGATGTAACGCTCCTTTGCCTGCCGCCCCTCTTGATCCTTGCCCTCATCGCTATTGCGCTTTTGCAAAGCGGCTCACTTGTTGCCTATCTTAACATGACGGGCGCCGCCGCCGCAGGCGCCAAGGGCGGCATATATGCCATTTTGTTTGGTTGGCTTTTTCACAACGGCACTGCCTTTTTGCACGCACTGCCCGTGGCGCTGCTTTTCCTTTTTGTCATCGTGGGGGCTTTTGTATGGCTAAGGCTTCTCTCAAAGCAAGCACCCCACAGCACACAACCAAAGCACAATTATACCACCGAAACAGGGCTTATCTTTTTCCTTTTGCTTTCTCCCTCCCTATTTGCCGTTCTTCTTTTCGAGCCGCTTGGGCGTTGGCTTTTGCCAACCGCCTTTCTTTCCACCTATGCGATCTTTTTGACCGTCACTCCCATTTTTGCGGCGTGCGGCGTGTGGGGGATCCTTGACATGCGCCGCGGCACAGACACCATGCGTGACGTGATGCCCTTTTTCGTGCTCTCGGGCGCATATTTTGCCATATCGTTTGGCTGCGGCAACTCGGGCGGGCTTGCCGAGGGGCAGGCCTCCTTTGGCGTTATATTTCTCATTTGCGCACTTCTTTTTTTGTGTGAATCATATCTTAAAATCTTCCACCATCGCGCCAAGGCGGCAACAGGTATTCTGCTTGCGCGTGGCGGAACGGTTCTGCTCTGCCTTTTGCTTGCCCTGTGCAGTGCTGATAAAAAGCTTGTTTACACCTACAATTGGTGGGGCATGACCGCGGCATCCTTTTGGGAAAGCACCGCCCCGCTTGACCTCCCCCACACACAGGGGCTTGCCGTTTCCCCCCAAACAAAAGCGGTATATGAGGAGATCGTGCATGCCATTACCGCACATACCGCCGAAAGCGATCCCATTTTTTGCTTTCCGCAGATCCCCATTTTTTACGTGCTGACCAACCGTCCTGACCCCGGCACCTTTACCAAGGTACAGTGGTTTGACGTGGCAAGTGACGATGCCGTGCTTGGGGATATCGAGCTGATACAAAAAGATCCCCCCAAAGCCATTCTCATCTACCACACGGGAGAGTATGCCTACACCTCGCACGAGCAAGCATTTCGCGGCGGCAACGCTTCGGGCACGCGCATCATGCGTGATTTTCTCCTTTCCTTTGTAAAAACCGAGGGCTATCGCCTGCATGGCACCTACCAAACGGGCGAAAACACCCTCACGCTTTGGCTGGCACTCTAATTCAACCGTACCGGGATTTACAAGCGGTAAAATTTATGCTATACTGTAAATAATGTTACTGCAAAGGGGGGAGCCTACCGTGGAAGAACTCAAAAAATATATACCCGTATATTTGCGCATCTGTCGCTCGCTTGCCCTATATTTTTCGTTTTTGTCGATCTTCGGCATCTCCTATCTGTTCTCGGGATTTGTAAAGCTCTCCGCTGCGGTCCTGCTCCCTCTCGTTTTTCACAGTACCGTACGCGTGTTTGGCGAAACCGACAAAAAGCTGGTCGAGCTTGCCCTTGCCTATCGCTCGGAAAAGGATATCCATCACTGCATGCCGCGCGAGATGCTGCGCCTCATCCTTACCTCAAAGGATATGCTGCTTGAGCTTGGCATACTGCTCGCCCTGCCGATCATTTTTCCGATAGAGCTTGGCTTCAGCCCCTTTGCCGATCTTTTGTTTGGCGCCATCTCCTCGCGCACACTCAAAAAGCTGCTTACACTCGCAATCGTGCTGCCTGTGTTCTTTGGCCTTTGGCTGTTTGCGCGCTATTCCGCTTTCTTTTGGATCGCGTATCGGGAGCGTGATGATGAAATACACTTTGTGCGCCATCTTATTTTAAAGCTTCTCGGCATTGGAATAGTTTACAATCTTGGCGCTCTTCTCATTATCTACAGTCTTGAGATATTTGCCACGGCATTTCGGGTTTTGCTGCTGTTTTTCAGCCTGTATTTTTGGCTGACACTGATCCTGGTCATCGCCATCGTTGCCTTTTTCCTGTCCTTCCGTTTCCTGCGCGCCTGCCGCATCCGCCGCAAATTCTTGGGGCGCTTAAAGCTGCTTTGCTTTGAGATCGGTGCAACGCTATCCCCCATAAAGCGTCCCTACCGCTCGCTCCTTTTCCTTCGCGATGAGGTCAATTTTACGGTACGGTATAACGAAAAAACATACCATTGCAAGCTGTTTTGCGCATTAAAGCGCCACACGCCGCTCTTTTTTTCGCAGCACGGCATCGTACAGTGCCTACATAGCTTCCGCTTTCGGCGCGTAGAATATTTCCGCTACACCACGCAGTTTGATTTCTCCTTTGAGGCAGACGGCAGTAAAATGCTGATCGTCAATCCCGTGCCAAAGGAGCTCTATGCGGGCAGCACGAGCTTTTACCGCGAGATCGACACGGGTGAGAGCATTGGCGCGTATAAGGTCTTCACCGCCACGGGGTTCCTTGGTGCGCTTTCGCGCAACGTCCTTGACCGCTGATACAAATAGGCAGTATTTGTCAGTTGCAAATTGAAGCAGCATGTGTTATCCTAAAGATGTATGATTTATTTCAGCAAGGTAGGTTGACAATATGAGAATCAAAATAAAGAACAAAAGCTACGAAGAGGTGCTGGCGCTTCCCGCCCATCACCACAAAAAGCCCTTAAAGCAACGGTTTTTTTGGCGCCTGCTGCTGCGCATTGTTTCTGCACCTGCACTCATCGCCACCCACTTTACATACAAAAGGATCGGCATGGAGCGCCTCGGTAGGCGCGAGGCGGCGCTGTTTTTGATGAACCATTCGAGCTTTATCGATCTCAAAATGGCATCCGAGATGCTGCACCGCCGCCCCTACAACATTATTTGCACGACCGACGGATTTGTGGGCAAAAAACTCTTAATGCGCCTGCTTGGCTGCATTCCGACCAACAAATTTGTATCTGACTTAAACCTTGTGCGTGATATGATCTATGCCACCAAAAGGCTGAAAAGCTCGATATTGATGTTCCCCGAGGCAGGGTATTCCTTTGACGGTACCGCCACTGTCCTGCCCGACCACCTTGGCAAATGCGTCAAGCTTCTCGGTGTGCCTGTGGTAGTGATCGAAACCAAGGGTGCCTTTGCGCGCGATCCCCTTTACAACAATTTACAGCTGCGCCACGTCAAGACCTCTGCCACCATGGAATATCTTTTATCCGCCGATGAGATAAAAGAGCTTTCTGCCGAGGAGATCAACCGCCGCATCGGCGAGAAATTCGCCTTTGACAACTTCCGCTGGCAGCAGGAAAATAAGGTCTGCATTGCCGAGCCCTTTCGCGCCGACTGCCTGAACCGTGTGCTCTACAAGTGCCCCCATTGCCAAACCGAGGGTCAAATGGAGGGCAAGGGCATCACACTCACCTGCCATGCCTGTGGCAAGGCATGGGAGCTTGACGAGTACGGCTATCTTGTCGCCCGTGAGGGCGAGGGCTACTTCTCCCACGTGCCCGATTGGTACCGCTGGGAGCGCGCATGTGTGCGACACGAGATCGACAGCCGCACCTACCTGCTTGATCTTGATGTGGATATTTATATGCTGACAGACAGCAAGTGCCTATATCGCGTGGGCGAGGGACACCTTACACACTCCATGGCGGGCTTTCATCTCACAGGGTGCGAGGGCAAGCTTGACTATACGCAGGATCCCATTCTCTCTTACACCCTGAATGCCGACTTTAATTGGTACGAGATCGGCGACGTCATTTCAATCGGCACCAACCGCGCGCTTTACTACTGCTTCCCCAAAAATGCGGGCGATTTTGCCGCTAAAGCGCGCCTTGCAACCGAGGAGCTGTACAAAATCGCCCGTGAGGAACGAAAAAGCGCATACCGTGCGGCAATTTCCGCAAAAAAAGGATAACCTTATGCGCAGTGTCCTTAAGGACACTGCGCAACGAAATAAATCCCTTACGGGATTTGTGAAATGCACTTTGTGCGTGAAATTCGCTTTCAGCGAGTGAAATGCCTGCGGGCGTGAGGGGATTTATTTCATTTCACATCGAGCAGAGCGAGATATTTCACAATGTTCGACAGAACATTATTTCACATTTTGCAAAGCAAAATATTTCACTATATGCATTTGTGACCACAAATGCAGTGCTTGTCAAGAAAAGAGGACAGAGAGTGTAAAAACATTCTCTGTCCTTTTCCTGTCGGTAGGTGCTGTATTCTGTTCCACTCAAAAACTGTCCTTTAGAGTACAGACCGTAAGCGCAGCTTCTTGTCCCGGTGCACAGTCGCAAACACCCTTTCGCGGGTGATCTGTGAACCGAAAAAAAGCACTGATGCTACATTTTTGTGTAGCATCAGTGCTTTTTTATTACTTGAAAATATAATTCTTTATTCCGTGTAGATCGTCAAGGTCGACTTATCCAAAATAACCGTGTTATCCGCCACCTTTGCCCCTTTGCAATTATCTGACCATTTCGTCCTGCTTGCCTGTGACGCGATGAGAGGCAATGACCGAATCCACCTCATCGATCGAGCTGATCGACATATCGCCCGATACGGTGTTTTTAATCGCGCTGAGCGCGTTGCCGTAGGACATAGCGCGTGCCACGTCATTCCCCGTCAGAAGCCCGTAAAGCACGCCCGCCACATACGCATCGCCACTGCCCACGCGGTCAATGACCTCAATGCCCATGTAGTGCGGCTCCTCGAAAAATTCGCCGTTGTAATAAATTCTCGACCCAAAGTTGTGCTTGGTAGGGCTTACCACCTCGCGGCGCGTGGTTGCCACCAGCTTGCAGCCGTATTCCTCTACATAGCTCTTCATAATTTCATCAAGCGTGCCCGTCTTCCCCATCATGCGGCGCGAGGTCTCCTCGGAAACAAACAAAATGTCCACCAGCGGCAAAATACCTGTTATCACCTCACGCGCCTCCTCCTCGCTCCAGAGCGTGGCGCGGTAGTTGACGTCAAAGCTGATCGCAACGCCGTTTTCCTTCATTTTTTTCATTACGGCAAGCGTGGTTGCGCGCAGGGTCTTGCCAAGCGCGAGAGAAATTGAGCTGACGTGAAACACGCGCGTTTTTTGATAAATATCCTCAGGGATCTCGGAAATATCCAGCGAGCACACCGAGGCACCCGCACGGTCGTACACCACGGCGGACTTGCGGGGATACACGCCGCTTTCATAGTAATAAATACCAAGGCGCTTGTTTTCACTGTAATCCCACACCACGTAGTCGTCAGACACCGTGCCGTAACGAATTCTTCTTGCAATGTAGTGGCCCAATTTGTTTTTGGGCAGCTTTGTCACCACCGCCGCGCGAATGCCAAGATTAGCGGCGCCCGACGTTACGTTAAATTCCGACCCGCCGCAATTTTTTTCAAACACCTCACTTTGTGAGATCTTTTCCTTATCTGGGGGCGAGAGGCGAAGCATCACCTCACCAAGACCAATGAGATCAAACTCTGCGCTTTTTTTCATAAAATCCATATTGTAAACCCAAAGCCACGGTAATGTCGGCTTCCCTTCCTAAAAACATAGATCGCTCCACTATGGATATTATCTCATTTTGGGGTGGTTTTGTCAATGCATATTCTTACTAAAAGTAAGAATATCTTTGCTTTTTCAGATCCACCCAAGAGATTTTGTGAGAGTGATAACGACAAACATAGTAAAGAGCGACAGGAGTGTGCCAAGCGTAATGATCTCGCCCGCGAGCTCGTAGTCCGCTTCGTAATTCCTCGCCATTGCATAGCTTGAAACCGCGTTGGGCGTTGCAAACACGGCGACAAGGATCGCCATTTCGAGCCTTCCAAAGCCAAGCAGTGCCGAAACAGGTATCATGATTGCGGGTATCAGCACAATTTTGCCGATCACTGCGCACAGCGAAAATTTAACGTTTTTCAGCATGTTGCCAAACTTAAGGTCGCCACCCAGCACAAGAAAAGCAAGAGGTGTCGCCGCCGATTTGATGTTAAACAGAGTCGTGTCCAGCATCACAGGCAGCTCAAAGCCGATACTGTTGCGAATGAGCGAGAAAACAAGGCCCGAAACACCGCCGATGACAAGAGGGTTTTTAATGATTCCCACCAATGCAGATTTTAAGCTCTTATTTTCGGCATCGCTAAACTCGTAAAGGGAAATGACCGACAGCATATTGATCATCGGCACGTAAAACGATGCCACCACAGCCGCCAGCACCGCACCCGCATCACCGCCAATGCTGAGCCCAAGCGGTACGCCAAATAACAGGAAATTCGAACGGAACGTGCCCTGTATCAACACGCCGCGGCGCTTGTTGTCCTTAACAAGCAGCGGAACAAGCAAAAACAGCAGCCCACAGATCGCGCAAGCGCATACGCAAACGTAAATGATCAGCTTACCGTTAAAAACCTCAAAAATGTTTGCCGTTGCTACGTTGTAAAACAGCAGTACAGGCAACAAACATTTGAAGCAAAGATCGTTTGCGATTTTCAAAAAATGCCCGTCCCACAATTTAACGCGCGTGAGCGCATAACCGAGCATAATAAGCAAAAAAATGGGGATGACAACGTTGGCGGAAAACAGTAGATCTTGGAGCATGAGTAAAGGCCTCTTTTTTGCACAGAATGTCCTCATTATACACCCACACGGTATCAAAAACAATAGAAAATGCAAAAAAAATAAAGTTCTAAAAATGTGTCAAATTTTCCCAAAATCCGCGCACTTTTTTGTGGATTTTTTCTGCCGCTGCCAAGAAAAACCCGCCTCAAGGGCGGGCATTCTTTTTCGGTTATCGGTTCTTTTTATAATATTCAAAGCGGCTTACGAGATAATGCCCCACCCTTGCCATAAAGGCAAGCCCATCAGGCCGCAGCTCTTGGGGAACATTCTTGATAAAACCCGATGCCTCATAATTAAAATTACCCTCATAGCCGATATCGGCAAGCGCCTTCATCACGCTTTCCCACTCGATCTTGCCGTAATAGGGCAAGGTGTGCTCGTCGGCAACACCCATATTATCGTGAATATGCAAACAGCCCTTCACGAGGCGATGCCCAAGAGTTCGGATCGCTGTGGCAGGGTCAACGCCGTGCAAAAAGCAATGGCCGACGTCAAGGCAAACGGTAAACACAGAATCATTCAGCTCGTCGTAAAGGCGGCAAAGCGCATCGGGCAATATTGGTCACCGCAGCACGTCTTAAATTTTCTATCGCGATCTTGATGCCAAATTCCTTGGCATAAGGAATGAGCCGACGGTAAAAACTAAGATTGCATTGATACATTTTTTCAAAATTCCCGTCAACGGTGCAATCAAGGTGTGTACACGGATGCACCACGATCATCGGCGCGCCAAGGTCGGCGGCATTTTGCATGCCCTGTACGATCTCAAAAAACCGCTTTTCGGTTTTCTCCACATCATCTAGAAAGCTCGGAGGGTATGCCGCATGCGCCTGGCAAATTGCAATGCCCTTTTCTCTTGCGCAATTGCCGAGCTCGCGATAAAACGCCCTGTCGTGCTCTGCGGTATAAAATTCGGGGATATCATTGTTAAAATCAACTCCCTCGAAGCCCGCCTTCGCGAATACGTCTAGCATACCTCTCACGCCAAATATATCGTGAACCCTTATCATATTGCAGAAAGTAACATCACGCACTCCTTTGTTGCTTAGTTTTATATCCCTATTATAGCACGCGTCACCGCACAAAGCAAAGTAAAAAAGATAAACGATTTATAAAAATAAAAAGCCGCCCGCGCCGGTCTTTATACCGCAAAAGCCTTCCCCTTGAGGGGAAGGTGTCTTGCAAAGCAAGACGGATGAGGTGTAGGGTGCCCGCCACCCGTTGACTCAAGTAAAAAACCGCCCCGTTGGGGCGGTTTTTCGCTCAATCCTTGCTGATAACCTTCTTTTGCCACGATTTCTTCTGACAATGGGGGCATTGGAGATAGCGCGTTCTGCCCATATGCATTGCGCGACACATCGCCTTGTAATTGGGCACGTATTTATGCCCGCAAAAGCGGCACTCGTAGTATCCTGCCACCTGCTCGATGCGCAGGGTAAAGAAAAACCCAACAAAAGCAGGCAAGAATCCCGAGAAGCATATAAGCACGCGCTTCCACTCCTCCATATCCAAGAACGCCGCAAGAAATATCGGTACAAATAAAATGATACAGGAGAATATTCCCACCACCCATTCAAGCACGAGCAGGTGCCTGTCGCTTTGCTCCTTTTCCCTTACCATTTCCAGCAAACGGTTTTCAAGCTCCTTGTTATAGTTCTCCACCAAAACGACCTCCCCACATAACAAATCGTTCACGCTGATCGAAAGGATCGCGCAAAGCTCCAGCATGATCGCGGAATCAGGCATGGCTCTGCCCGTTTCCCACTTTGATACAGCTCTGTCCGTGATCCCAAGCTTTTCCGCTAACTGCATTTGCGTCAGTCCCGCATTTTTTCTCCGTTGGGCAATAAATCTGCCAATCTTTACTTGATCCATGGCGCGCCTCCTTTCGCCTTTAGTATAGCCAAATCCACCTAAAAAGTCTACATACCAACGGTTGAGTGGGGATTTCTCGACCCCGTAGTAGGGTTTATTATAGCATACCCAAAATAATACGTCAACAAAAATTATGCCGAGGCAATCACACTTGATATGCACAAAGCACAGCACCGAAATTCATCAAGATGCTTGAAAAGCTTTCCCCCAAATGGTATAATAAACAATGGTGATAGTGAAAAGGAGAATACGGCATGGGATTATTTGATGGAGTTTTGATCGCCTCGGATTGGGACGGCACGCTGTTTTACAAAAACACCGTGCCCGAGAAGACACAATCGGCGATAAATTATTTTATGTCCGAGGGCGGGCACTTTGCGATAACAAGCGGAAGACCCCCCGAGTATCTTCGGGCAAAGCAGCATCTTATCAAGCCCAACACCTACTGCATTTGTTTTGGAGGCACCCTTATTTGCGACGTTGAAAGCGGCGAGATCCTGCGTAAGGGAGCTCTTGATGGCGAAGTCTTTGAGGCCATAGAAAAAATTTTGACTTCGGGCGTGAATATTGAGAGAATAAACGTATTTTGTGCCGACAAAATAACGCAATATACCCCGAAGGAATATTATGCATTTGAGAAAAAGGAATCCCTCGCCATCGAAAAATACAAGATCACCATTAACTGCGCCGACGCCGCCGAGGGAAACAAGCTGAGGGCCTTTTGCGAAGCCCTTGATTATCCGCAATACACGTTTGCGCGAAGCTTTGCGACATACCTTGAGATCATGCAAACCGAATATACCAAAGGTGTTTCGGCAAAAATTCTCAAGGAAAAACTCGGGGCGCGTGTGCTTGTAGGAATGGGAGACTATGAAAACGATATCCCCTTGTTCGAAAAATGCGACGTTTCCTTTGCCGTCGCAAACGCCAAGGATTGCTTAAAGAATATTGCCACCTATACTACAAAATCAGCAGTTTGGGAGTCTGCCGCCGCCGAGGTGATAGAAGCCCTTGAAAAATTGATTCTTGCAGGCAAAATATAAAATAGCTTAATTGGAATGAAAAGCATACCCAAAGAATGAAAAGGGACGCCATTGCGTCCCTTTTCTCATTAGTGCCTTCAGGCACCCCCGCACGAAGTGCGAAACAGGCAACCACCCGCTATGCGGGTGGGGAATAATGGGTTATACCCCTTTTGTATAGAGTGTGTCGTTACATAAGGCTTCTCCTTGAGGAGAGGCTCCCGCGTAGCGGGTGGTGAGGTGTAGCCGCCATAGCGGCGTGTTCGAGTTTTGCAATGAGCCGCACAAACGCGCTTCGCGCTACACCTCATCCGTCAGCCTTCAGCTGCCACCTTCTCCTCAAGGAGAAGGCATTTTTGCAGACGGCTTTTGAAAGCAAAAGCCAGCGGCTTGAGCCGCTGGCCGGTAGTGTTGGGCTTTTAGCCCTAGTGCAAACCACCCGTTTGACGGGTGGTTATGATTTGCAAAAATCAATGTAAAGCGAACTACTCTCGCACTTCGCGCTGTGACTTTTGCTCGCAGCTGTCGCTGGTCCTAATGCAAAGGGTTTAAAAGTGTGATGACAAAAAAGAGTGTCCCCTCGGGGGACGGCGAGGGGTGGCGCGGAGCGCCGGGGTGTGGGAGGGAGGAAGGGGAGGTTCCCCTGCTGGTGCTTTTCTACAATCGCTTTGCGCTCGTGGAAAGATCCAAAATCCAAAGTGCGACATCATGACGCGCCGTTGGCGCTATTAACTTATGTGGCGTTGCCACATGGCAAGTTTTTGCAAGCAAAAACATTGCCCGTCACCGCGCTTCGCGCTGTGACTTTTAACTGTAGATGTCGCTGGTTCAAGCCCAAACAAGGCAGGGGGCTGCAAAAAGGAAGAACCACCCGATTGGGTGGTTCTTCCTTTTTGGCTCCCCCTGCTGGGCTTGAACCAGCGACATCATGATTAACAGTCATGCGCTCTACCGACTGAGCTAAGGAGGAATATGAATGAAATGAGTATTCCTGCTTAGCGAAGGCGGTGGGCCGACATGAGCTAAGGAGGAATATATGCTTACCTTTATTCTATGAATAAAAGAGTAAGTTATACACTCTTTCAAAAGAAATTTTTAAGGGGTTACGTTTCCGTAACCCCTCGTTCAACCCGAAGGGTTGCGTTGTGTCGGCAACGAGCTATCTTCCCAGTCCGTCTCCAGACAAGTATTGTCGCCACTGCAGAGCTTAACTTCCGTGTTCGGAATGGGAACGGGTGGACCCTCTGCGTTAAAATCACCGACTATAATGAACTTAATGTCCATTGAAAACCGAACAAAGGTTGGTGAGTAGAAAGAAACTCAAGTAATTGTTGTCTTGAACAGGAGTGCTGCGCACTCAAAAGTTCAAGCCCTCGGTCTATTAGTATCGGTCAGCTAAATACATTACTGCACTTACACCTCCGACCTATCAAACTCGTAGTCTACAAGTGACCTTACCTGCTCGAAGCAGGAGGGATATCTA
>SVSS01000001.1 GCA_015064185.1 Oscillospiraceae bacterium
GCCGGGGGTGGTGAAGATAAAGAAACGCCCAAAGATGCGGCAAAAAGAGAAATAATTGAAGAAGGCGGTATAACTGCAAACAATATTATTTCGTTAAAGTCGATGTGCTATATTCCTGTTGAAATATTCCCTCGCAGAAACCTTTACGGTTGGTCTGATGATATGTATGTCATTCCCGAATATTCATTCGGCTTTGAATGTAACGCCGAGCTTGTTTTATCACATGAACATACAGAACTTGTTTGGCTCCCATACAAAGAAGCAAGAGAAAGATTGCAATGGGATTCTAACAAGACTGCTTTATATGAATTGAATTGCATATTATCAAAACAACACGATAAATAATCGGTTTAGGCTAAGCCTCCCTTGTGTAAAGGGAGGTGGCACGCGAAGCGTGACGGAGGGATTGTAATGCAAAGAAAACACAATAAGGACATAGTGCCAACCGCAAAAATGCTGCGGAAGAATATGACCAAGGAAGAAAAACACCTTTGGTATGATTTCCTGTGTACCCATCCTATTCGCTTTTCTCGTCAAAAGGTTCTCGGTAAGTATATCGCAGATTTTTACTGTGCAGAGGCAAAGCTCGTCATAGAGCTTGACGGTTCTGGGCATTATACCGAGGAAGGAAAGCAATACGATGAAGAAAGAACTGCTTTTCTTGAAGAATATGGATTGACAGTTATCAGAATACCAAATACAGAAATACATAAAAACTTTCGAGGTGTCTGTGAATATATTGATCACCTCGTAGAACAATCCCTCAGTCAGCTTCGCTGACAGCTCCCTTTACACAAGGGAGCCTTTTTTATGTTCATCTATGGCTTGTCAATTTTCCTGACAAGCACTGCATTTGTAGCCACAAACGCAAAATACGGCATACCTCTTTAGAGATATACCGTATTTTTTGAAAACTGTCCTTTAGGGTACAACCCTATGGGCACTCCTTTTTTAGGTAGCGGCAACGAGTCGCTGCAAAAATTCAATTAAGGTCTTAAGCCCATGCCGCCCTCAAGGGTAACGGTCTCACCGTTCATATACTTGAAGTCGGGGTTGGCAAGTTGAACGCATACGCGACCGATTTCGGTTTCGGGGTCGCCAAAGTGACCTGCGGGGGGCATTTTTACGTTCGCTTTAAAGGCATCGGGATATGCCTTTTCAAAGTTTTCAAGCTGTGCGGTCCAAGCAAGCGGGCATACCACGTTGGTGTTGATGCCATCCTTTGCCCATTCGGTTGCCGCTACGCGGGAAAGACCGCGAATGGCCTCCTTGGCGGCGGCGTAGGAGCCTTGTCCGTAGTTGCCGAAAAGCCCCGCGCCCGAAGCGAAGTTAATAACGCTTCCCTTAGTTTCCTTCAGGTAAGGGTAGCAGGCTTTCATATAGTAAAAGGTTGCGTAAAGTCCGGAATACATTGCAAGATTGAATTGCTCGGTGGTGTGGTCTTGAATGGTAACGCCGGAAGCAGAGGCTTGCGCGTTGTTGATCAGCACGTCAATTCTGCCAAACTCCTTCATTGCCGCCTCGGCAACGCCCTTGGCAACAGCCTCATTGTCCTGCCCGTCGGCAATATCTGCGGCAATGGCGAGAACCTTGATACCGTAAAGGCGCTCAAGCTCCTCCTTTGCCTTTTCAAGCTTGGCAACATTGCGTCCTGTGATCACAAGGTTTGCGCCCTCTTTTGCGTATGCGGTAGCGATGCCGTAGCCGATCGAGCCGCATCTGCCATCAGAAAGCACGGCGTATCCGCCGCCTGTAACAATTGCAGTTTTTCCTTTTAAAAAGCTCATACGAAATCCTCTTTTCTTGAATTTTTTATGAATGTGCCTTTGGAACTATTATTAGTATATCAGATATCGCGCGTTTTGTAAAGAATTTTTTTGATTGTGGGTAACTCAGGCGCGGGAAGCGCTGGTGATGCCCTGTGGCCTTAGGTCTTGGGGATCTCACGATTGAACAGTGCCAAAAGTAAGCCATAAGTATCAACTTGTCTTGCTCTCTTTATAACAATACGCCCTTGGCGATTTGCCAAGGGCGTAGATCTTTTTTAATATTGTCTGCCCCAAACGACCATGTGCTTGGCGGGCTTGCCGCAGCAAACACACTTGTCACAGAGCCTTTCCTCAGTAAAGGGAATGCAGCGGGATTTCACGCCCCCTGTTTTCTCCTTGATCGCTTCCTCGCAGGTAACATCACCGCACCACATTGCTTTGATAAATCCGGGCTTGTTTTCTGCCACGTCAAGGAACTCCTCAAGGCTGGTGGCAGTATGCGTTTTCTCCTCAAGGTTTTTGGAGGCACGTGCAACAAGTTCATTGTATACTTGCTCAAGCATAGCGGCAACCTCTGCCTCAACGTTGTCAAGCGATACAAATTTCTTCTCGCGCGTTACGCGGCTGACGAGCACGCAGGAGTTGTTTTCGATATCCTTGGGGCCAATCTCAAGACGAACGGGCACGCCCTTCATCTCGTACTGGCTAAACTTCCAGCCGGTGGATTGCTCACTGTCGTCAAGCTTGACGCGCAGCGTTTTTGCAAGACGTTCTTTAATTTCGCCTGCCTTCTCAAGTACACCCTCCTTATGCTGTGCCACGGGAATGATGGCAACCTGAATAGGGGCGATCGCGGGGGGAAGGATAAGACCGTTGTCATCGCCGTGCGTCATGATGATCGCACCGATCATACGGGTCGAAACACCCCAAGAGGTCTGGTGCGGATATTTTACGGTATTGTCGCGTGCGGCGTAGGTGATATCAAATGCCTTGGCAAAGCCGTCACCGAAGTAGTGAGAGGTGCCGCCCTGAAGCGCTACGCCGTTGTGCATCATCGGCTCAATGGTATAGGTCGCCTCGGCGCCTGCAAATTTTTCTTTGTCGGTCTTCTGACCCGTAATGGCGGGGATAGCAAGCGACTCAAGGTAGAAGTCGCGGTAGATGCCAAGCATTTGCAGGGTCTCTGCCTGTGCCTCCTCGGCAGTTTCGTGCATGGTATGACCCTCTTGCCACAGAAACTCAGAGGTTCTCAGGAACGGGCGCGTGGTCTTTTCCCAACGCACCACTGAGCACCACTGATTGTAGAGCTTGGGGAGGTCGCGGTAGGATTGGATCACGGTCTTGAAATGCTCACAGAAAAGAGTTTCCGAGGTGGGGCGCACGGCAAGGCGCTCGGTCAGTTTGGTGTCGCCGCCAAACGTGACCCACGCACATTCGGGCGCAAAGCCCTCAACGTGGTCCTTTTCCTTTGTGAGAAGGCTTTCGGGGATAAACATCGGCATATAAACGTTTTCGTGTCCCGTCTTCTTAAAGCGTGCGTCAAGATCCTTTTGAATATTTTCCCAAATGGCATAGCCGTAGGGGCGCAGGATCATGCAACCCTTCACGCTCGAATAATCCATCAGCTCTGCCTTTTTTACAACATCAGTGTACCATTTCGCAAAATCCTCGTCCATTGCGGTGATCTGCTCAACAAGCTTTTTTTCTTTGGCCATTTCGGTGTCCTTCCTTGTTTCTTTTCGAAAACATGCATATCATAATACATGTTACATTATAATTAAAAAAAAGGGGCTTGTCAACCCTGTTATTTGTACAAACACCTAGAAAATGGTAAATTTTTCATGAGACATTGAATTTTTGGAAAAGATATGCTAAAATATATATATCGGAATAATCTCGAGAGGAGAATTAAGATGAGCGCTTTGGAGCTTTACAACAAATGGATGGAAAATGCAGACGAGGAAACAAGAGAAGAGCTTGCGCGGATCGCGGGAGATGAAAACGAGATCTACGACCGCTTTTATCGCAATCTTGCCTTTGGTACGGCAGGTATGCGCGATCTTATCGGCGCGGGAACCAACCGCCTCAACCGCTATACCGTTCGCAAGGCAACGCTTGGCTTTGCACGTTACTTAAAAAAGATGTTTGGCGAGGATGCCGCCACACGCGGTGTTGTCATTGCCCATGATAACCGTCGCATGAGCCGCGAGTTTTGCATGGAGTCAGCAGGCGTGCTTGCCGAGGAGGGCATCAAGGCCTACATTTTTGATGCACTGCGCCCTACGCCCGAGCTTTCCTTTGCCGTGCGCTATAAGAAAGCTGTCGGCGGTATTATGATCACCGCCTCTCACAATCCTGCCGAATATAACGGCTACAAGGTATATGATGAAAACGGCTGCCAGCTCATGCCGCACCTTTGCGATACCTTGATCGATATTATCAGCGAAATTGATGATCCGCTTTCGGTAAAGGTGAAATCGCCTGCTGAGGCTGGCGATCTGATCGTGACTCTGCCGCCCGAGATCGACGAGGCATATTATCAGGCGGTTATGGGTATTCGCTTGCGCCCCGATGTGTGTGCACAGGAGCTTTCCGTGGTATATTCCCCCCAACACGGTACGGGAAACGTGCCGGTGCGCGAGGTGCTTTCGCGTTGCGGCTACAACGTTTTACCCGTGCTTGAGCAATGTGAGGCAGATCCCGAATTCAGCGGCACAAAGAATCCCAATCCCGAAGCACGCGATGCCTACGATCTTTGCCTTGCCTATGCCAAGAAGGCAAAGGCGGATATCGCCATTACCACCGACCCTGACTGTGACCGCCTTGGTGTTGCGGTAAGACAGGGTGATGCATATACGCTCCTCACAGGTAACCAATCTGGTGCGATCCTGCTTGAGTATATTTTCGCAACGCGCAAGGAGCTTGGTACATTGCCCGCGGATGCGGTGATGTGCAACACCATTGTGACCTCAACGCTTGGTGACCGCATTTGCGAGAAATACGGCGTACGTGTTGAAAAAACGCTTACTGGATTTAAATTTATCGGTGACAAGATCCACGATTATGAAACGAAGGGTGGCGCCACCTACGTCTTTGGCTATGAGGAGAGCTATGGCTGTCTGATCGCTGATTTCGCGCGCGATAAGGACGGCGTGCAGGCTTCGCTTATGCTTTGTGAGGCGGCAGCGTATTATAAGGCACAGGGCAAAACGCTTTGCGATGTGCTACAGGAGCTTTACGCCGAGCACGGATATTATCTCGATGCACAGACCAATGTCGTGCATAAGGGTGCGGCGGGTGTTTCAAAGATCGCGGCGCTTCTTGAGACCTTGAGAAAGGACCCGCCCCGTGGCATCGGTGACATTACCGTTGTAGCGGTTGAGGATTATTTGTCCGAGGCGATGTGTCGCGCGGGATTCCCGAAATCTAACGTCCTGCGCTATCTCTTGTCTGACGGTAGCTTTGTGGCAGTGCGCCCGAGCGGCACTGAGCCGAAATGCAAATACTACTACTGTGTCGTAGGAGAAACGAGCGAAAAGGCGACAGAAAAGCATGCGGTACTGCGTTCTGTATTTGAAAGATAAGAAAAATATAAGCAGTTTCACGAATTATTGTGCAAAAATGGCGTGAAAATGTGCAATTTGCAAAAAAATGATGAATTTTTCACAAAGCCCTTGTCAAGATGTAAAAAATAGGGTAAAATGTACAGTGGTTCCAAATGCGGATAGTCGAAAGGCTATCACGAAAAATCAAAACAAAACGGAGGATTTTTACAATGTCTGTAAAAGTTGCTATTAACGGCTTTGGCCGTATCGGACGCCTTGCGTTCCGTCAGATGTTCGCGGCAGAAGGTTATGAGGTTGTTGCTATCAATGACCTGACCAGCCCCGCAATGCTTGCTCACCTTCTCAAGTACGACACCGCTCAGGGTCCCTACTGCGGTAAGATGGGTGAGGGCCTTCACACGGTTGAGGCTACCGACAATTCTATCATCGTTGACGGCAAGGAGATCATGATCTACGCTGAGAAGAACGCTGCTGACTGCCCTTGGGGTAAGCTTGACGTTGACGTAGTGCTCGAGTGCACCGGCTTCTACACCTCTAAGGAGAAGTCCATGGCTCACATTCAGGCAGGCGCTAAGAAGGTTGTTATCTCTGCTCCCGCAGGCAACGATCTTAAGACCATCGTTTACAATGTAAACCACAACACTCTCACTGCTGATGACCAGGTTATCTCTGCTGCATCCTGCACCACCAACTGCTTGGCTCCCATGGCTAAGGCTCTGAACGATTACGCTGCTATCCAGTCCGGTATCATGACCACTGTTCATGCATACACCGGTGACCAGATGATCCTTGACGGTCCTCAGCGCAAGGGCGACCTTCGCCGTGCACGTGCAGGCGCACAGAACATCGTTCCCAACTCTACCGGCGCTGCTAAGGCAATCGGTCTTGTTATTCCCGAGCTCAACGGCAAGCTGATCGGCTCCGCTCAGCGCGTTCCCACCTGCACCGGCTCCACCACTATTCTGGTTGCTGTTGTAAAGGGTAAGGACGTAACCAAGGAAGGCATCAACGCTGCTATGAAGGCTGCTGCTACTGAGTCCTACGGCTACAACACCGAGGAGATCGTTTCCTCCGACATCATCGGCATGCGTTACGGCTCTTTGTTTGATGCTACCCAGACCATGGTTTCCAAGATCGACGACGAGACCTACCAGGTTCAGGTTGTTTCTTGGTACGACAATGAGAACAGCTACACCAGCCAGATGGTTCGCACCATTAAGTATTTCGCTGAGATCTAATCTTAGCTTTCAAAAAGAGGCACGCGGCTTATGCCGCGTGCTTTTTTTTGTTTCCCCGGTATTTAGCATGTTTTTGTCACACAACTTATATCGACAAAAAATATACTGAATATTGGAGGTGCAAGATGGATGCTATTGTATTAATGGCGCTGATTGCAACACTCGGCACGTGGCTGGTAACAGCCCTTGGTGCTGCAACGGTTGTCTTTTTTAAGTCCCCCAATCCAAGGGCATTAAACCTTATGCTTGGATTTGCCTCCGGTGTCATGATCGCCGCTAGCTTTTGGTCGCTTTTGCAGCCTGCCATCGCGCGCGCAGAAGCTGCATCAAAGCTGCCTGCTTATGTTGTGGCAACAGCGGGCTTTTTGTTTGGCGCGATCTTTATGTGGGGAAGCGATAAGGTCGTAACTCTCACGCAAAGAAAGGTAAGTAATACGGGGGAGGGGGAAGCTACGCGTGTTGGTAGGGTCATGATGTTGATCTTATCGATCACGCTTCATAATATACCCGAGGGGCTTGCTGTCGGTGTTGCGTTTGGTGTGCTGCAAAAAAGCGGTGTTACCACAGAGGGGCTTATGGGCGCCGTTACCATTGCCATTGGTATCGGTTTGCAAAACTTTCCTGAGGGGGCGGCAGTTTCCGTTCCGCTGCGCAGAGAGGGCTATTCGAGAAAAAAGAGCTTTTTTTGCGGGCAGGCATCGGGTATGGTAGAGCCGATAGCCGGTGTGATCGGCGCGTTGCTGGTCGTTTATGTTGAAGCGATCCTGCCGTGGGCACTAGCCTTTGCTGCGGGCGCTATGATATTGGTTGCCGTGCACGAGTTGATTCCTGAATGTCAAAAAAACAATGAGGCGCAGCCTTATTTTGCTACCATGGGGATCGTGCTTGGGTTTGCCGTTATGATGCTGCTTGATGTGATGCTGGGGTAATAAATAACGAGCCTTGATCTGTTCCCGTAAGGGCAGAGCAAGGCTCGTTTGCTTGTATTGCTTCTTCTGCATAGAAGTAAGAGAGTGGATTACTCTGTGCAATGACCTCTTTCCTTGATCACTGCGGCAATGCTGTCGGCATATTGGTGACACTTTTCCATGGTTTCTGCCTCTATCATAATGCGTACAAGCGGCTCAGTGCCACTGCTACGAAGCAGAACTCTTCCTTTTTTGTTGATCTGCTTTTCAACAGCCGCCACCTGTCTCTGCACAAAGGTATCCTCAATGGCAGCCGTTTTATCCTTGACACAAAGATTTTCTAAAAGTTGGGGGTAAAGCACCACGGGCTCAGCCAACTTTGATAAGGGGCTTTTTGTGTCGCAGACCTGCTCTGTCAACATGATCGCGGTGAGAAGTCCGTCGCCCGTTGTGGCATATTTTTTGAGTATAATATGCCCCGAGCTCTCTCCACCGAGCGAATAGTCGTTTTTCTGCATACATTCATATACAAAGCGGTCGCCCACCTTGGTCTGCACACATTTGATGCCTGCTGCGGTAAGGCTTTCCAAAAAGCCGCTGTTAGACATAACGGTGGCGACAAGTGTATCGTTGTTCAGCATACCCCTTGATTGCAAACGCTGCCCGAGGATATAGAGCATCTTATCACCGTCAATAACAGTGCCGTTTTCATCAACAGCAATACAGCGGTCGGCATCACCGTCAAAGGCGAATCCCATGTCCAAATGATTGTCCTTTACAAGCTTGCAAAGTGCCTCAATGTGTGTTGACCCACAATTCTCGTTGACATTGAGTCCATTAGGATCCGCGCCGATCACAAGGGTCTTAGCACCAAGTGCACTGAACACCGCTTTGGCGATCGCCCAAGAGGAGCCGTTTGCGCAGTCAAGACCGATCTTTAGATTTTTATAGGAGTGTGATGCCAAGGAAATGAGATATGCAATGTAACGGTTTCTGCCCGAGGCATAGTCAACGATGCAGCCGATCTTGCTTCTTGTGGCAAAGGGGATATCTGTGCCGATGACCCCGAGTGCGTTGAGGTTTCCGTCAAGATATGCTTCGATCAGCGCTGTGACATCGTCTTCCAATTTTTCTCCGTAACGATTGACGATCTTGATCCCGTTATCAAAAAAGGGATTGTGTGATGCGGTGATCATGATACCGCAGTCAAATTCGTCACATCTGGTTACATAGGAAACGCTTGGCGTTGTGGTAACGTGCAACATATAAGCATCAGCGCCCGAGGCGGTGATGCCTGCGACGATGGAATACTCCAGCATATAGCTTGAGCGCCTGGTATCCTTACCGATCACAATGCGTGCTCTGCTTCCAACGCAGTGTTCCTTTTGCGAGTAATACCACCCAAGAAAACGCCCTACCTTATAAGCATGCATGGAGGTCAGGTCAACGTTGGCTTCGCCTCTGAAGCCGTCTGTGCCAAAGTATTTATTTTGCGTGCTTCCGGTCTTTGGCTTTACGGCAACACCTTCAAGCAAAAGCTCATCGGTTGAGATGTTAAAGTACGCCGCAATCTGCACGATTTTTTCGCATTGCGGTGTGGCTTGATTCATTTCCCATTTGGAAATCGATTGCCTTGAAACAAGCAGTGCATCGGCAAGCTGTTCTTGAGAAACGCCTGCACCTGCACGCAGCTTTGTGATTTTTTCTCCGATCGTCATATTACAATCCTCGACATTTTTTTATTAATAAGCCTATTATAACAAACTTCAAGGATAAAATCAAGCAACTTTAAATGGAAAACTGTGCAACTATTGGTTGCGATATAGGTAAAAATCTTTAAAAAATTGCAAAAATAGAAGAAAATAGGTCAAAAACGTAAATTTTATTTGTCAACTTTGGCTTGCGTGTGTTACTTGTCTCAGTATGTGCTTGCCGTGCGTGGGATATACTAATTGCGGTGGTGATGAAATATGAAACAAGAATCCATTTTTTTGTCAAGCGTTAAGATGCCGCAATTTGAAGGCTTGCGAGAGGATACCAAGGCTGATGTAGTGGTCATTGGTGGCGGTATCGTAGGCATACTCACAGCACGGCTGCTGTGCGATGCGGGCTATGATGTGTTGCTTCTTGAGGCAGATCGCCTTTGCAGCGGGCAAACGGGAAATACGACCGCAAAGATCACGGTGCAGCATGGGTTTTGCTATGCGGATATTGCCAAGCGGTACGGAAATGGTGGCGCGGCGATCTTTGCCGAGGCAAACCGTCAAGCACTCGATCGTTACCGTGACATGGCAAGGGGTGTGGATTGCAGCTTTGAAACGCGTGACTTTTATGCGTATGAGAAAAAGGATGCGCGCGCCTTGGAGCGTGAGCTGGAGGTGCTTTGTGCCATCGGTATGAAGGCAAGCTGGGAGCTGCCGCAGGAGTTGCCATTTCCGACCGTGGGAGCTATTCGCGTGCCGGGGCAAGCGCAATTTCATCCTGTGCGCTTTCTTGCGGCACAGCTTGGCGGGATACGCATTTGTGAAAATACACCTGTTGTGGGGCTTTTTGCAGGTGGGGCTGTGACGGCAGACGGGAAAACCGTGAGGGCAAAGCACACGGTGGTGGCAACACACTTTCCGTTTTTGCGGTGGCGGGGTGGATACCCTTTTAAAATGTATCAAAGTCGCTCTTACGTGTTGGCACTTGAAAATGCACCCTTGCCACGCGGTATGTGGGCAGACGGTGCAGGAAAAGGTGTTTCCATTAGAAGCTTTGACGGCTATCTGCTGCTCGGGGGCGGCACGCATCGCACAGGTACGGGCGGTGGCGGCTACGGCGTTTTAGAGGAGTTTGCTGCCGCACGTTATCCCGGTGCCAATATTGTTGCGCGATTTGCGGCGCAGGATTGTATGACGCTTGACGGCATGCCCTATATTGGCGCCTATGCCAAGGGTCTGCAAAATGTATATGTGGCAACGGGCTTTGGCAAGTGGGGTATGACCTCGGCAATGCTTTCTGCGATGATTTTGACTGATTTGATACACGGAAAAAGCAATCCGTATTCCGCTTTCTTTGCGCCATCGCGCCAAATACCGCCACTGCGCTTTTTGCGCGAAACGGGTGCGGTGCTAAAGCACTATTTGCGCCCCACAGTACCGCGCTGTGGGCATCTTGGGTGTGCGCTTCGCTATAATAAGCAGGAGCACAGCTGGGATTGCCCGTGTCACGGATCGCGCTTTACACCGGAAGGCAAGCTGCTGGATGCACCCGCCGTGCACGATCTAAAAAAAGCCCCACGCAAATAAAAAAACACGCCGCACCATTGGGTGCGGCGTAAGCTGTTTTTACATATTAGACCTGTGTCGCGCGCGGCTTTTCGATCGCCTTAAATACCGATTCGGGCGTTTCGCAAATGCAAAAATCATTTGCGACTTCAGGGGAAACAAAGGATTTCAGAATATACGCGCCGATCACACCAAGCAGGCTATCCCAATAGCCGTTGATGTTATACAGCACAATGGGCTTATCGTGTCTGCCAAGGATCTTGAGAGTCAGGATCTGGAAGAATTCATCAAGTGTGCCAAGACCGCCGGGCGTAATGATAAAGGCATCTGCCTTTTCCTCCATAATGGTCTTGCGCTCTGCCATCGTTTCGGTGGCGATCAGCTCTGTGCAAAGCGTGCTAACAGGCTCAAGCGTGTGCATAAAATGCGGCGTAACGCCGATGATATTGCCGCCTGCCTCGTGCATACCTCTTGCGGCTGCGCCCATAAGGCCTGTTGAGCCTGCACCAAAAACCATGGTGTGTCCGCGCTTTGCAATGGCGCGCCCTAATGCCTCAACACCGTCAATATATGCGCGATCAATGCGATCGCTGGCAGAACCGTAAAGTGTAATATTCATAATAGCTCCTTTCTTTTGCCAATGGTATTCAATTTAGTATATGAAGTAGGGATATATGTGTGTAATCAGGCTTTGGCATCAAATTTTTCAGTCAACTCTTGGTGCTCCTCAAGCTTGCCGATGCGGATGAGTTCTTTTTTTCTGTCTTCTTCATTCATCCAAACATAACTGAAGCGCATTTCCTTGCCCTTGATGATACGCTTGACGTTTTGCATGTGTCGCAGCAGCATTACGACCGAAGCGATGCCAATGATCGCGGCACCCCACCAGCCGCCTGCCGCGCGCCAAAGCCAATCAAGACCGCTTACACCGAATACGCCGTAAACGATGGGGATAATGATGACCGCAGTGATCGGTACGATGCAGATGTAATCGACCAAAAGCAGAAGTAGAATTTCTGCTGCAAGAATGAGACCAAACAGGCGCGGGTCAATGGCAAGCACAAGACCGCCAAAGCACGCGAGCCCCTTGCCACCCTTAAAGTTCATAAAGATGGGGAAAATGTGCCCGATGATGCAGGCAACGCCGGCACACTCGGCAAGATAGGGTACGTCTTTAAAAATGAGAGGGAACAGCAGCATCACGCCCGTTGCTTTTAAAATATCAAATACGCCGCTGAAAATGCCGACCCACTTGCCAAGCACAACGGTTGCATTTGAGGCGCCCGCGTTACCGGAGCCCTGTCTGCGGATATCGATCCCTTTTAAACGACCAATGATATAGGAGGGGTTGATGCTGCCTACAAGATAACTTGAAAGCACTGTTACAATGATTTTCCAGACCATGTCGTGTCACCTCTTTAAGTGGGGAATTTTCTGTGATTGGTATTAGTATAACATAAAACCGCGAAAAATACAAGTAATGAATTTATCTATTTGCAAAAGGTGTTATTTTTATGGCGTTTATAACCGTTTTATTATATTAAAGTTATGTTTTCATTGACAAAACGGGAAAAAGGGGTTATAATAAAAGCAGTAAATTACAAGGAGGTTTTTGCTATGACTGTTACAAAGCAAAGCATTATTGGAGAAGTACTTGATTTTAATCCCGCTACGGCTCAGTTTTTCTTTGAGATCGGCATGCATTGTCTTGGTTGTCCCTCTGCACGTGGCGAGAGCATCGAGGATGCTTGCATGGTGCACGGCACCGATGCGGATGCACTTGTGAAAAAGCTGAACGAATTTTTGTCGGCACAATAACAGCCCGACTTCAAAAAGGACTTGTTTTTGGTTGTAAACGAAAGGGGCTGTCTCAAATTACGGTTTGAGGCATCCCCTTTTTTCAAAATGAGGGGTATATTATGACGGTAGAAGAACTGTATCGTTTTTTAGAAGATAAATTTCCGCGTGCGCTTTCGGCAGAATGGGATAATGATGGGCTTTGCTGTGCACCCTCACCCGCCAAAGAGGTGAAGCGTGTGCTGGTTGCGCTTGATCCTACCGCTGCGGTAGTAGAGGCGGCTGTGCGCGGCGGATATGATGTATTGCTTACCCACCATCCGTTGCTATTTCGTGGCATCAAAGCGCTTGTGCCAACGCATGCCGTGCCCGCAAAGCTGCTGCGCCTTGCCTGTGCCGGTGTTTCGGCGATGTCCTTTCACACAAGGCTGGATGCGGTAAGCGGCGGCGTAAATGATATTTTAGCCGCTAAGCTGGGGCTTGCCCACGTGCAGCCCTTTGCGCCCGAGGGCGAGGTGCCCTGCGGAAGAATAGGTGTGTTGAAGGCTCCCATGGATGCCAATGCCTTTGCGCAATTGGCCAAGGACGCGTTGGGTGCCCCTGCGGTGCTGCTTGCGGGCGAGGGCACGGTGCAAAAAATTGCAGTGTGCGGTGGCGAAGGCGGCGATTTTGTTGAGGCGGCAAGGGCGGCAGGTGCGGATCTCTTTCTTTCGGGGCGCATCGGCTACCACCGCATGCTTGACGCACCCGAGGAGGGGCTTGCGATGATCGAGGCAGGGCATTATGCAACCGAGTTTCCGATCTGCGCCTATCTTGCAGATACGGTGCTTGAGGCGGATCCTGCTATTGTGGTAGACATTATGCCCACTACCGCCCTACATACTCTATAACGGTATGATTTTTTGCAAAAAAGGAGATAACTATGACTTACGTGGTCGCCAATTTGCACGGTGCGCTTGATAAATATCAAGCCCTGCTTCAAAAGATCAGATTTTCTAAGAACGATATTCTTTATGTGCTTGGGGATACCGCCGATTACGGTGAGGATGCTGTGGCGTTGCTTACCGAGCTCAGCATGTGCGAAAATGTGTATCCCGTGGCAGGTGAGCATGACTTTTTGGCGCTACGTATGCTTTCGGGCTTTGATCGGATGCTAAAGAGCGGTAGCATGCCCGATGCTGATTTTGCTGCTGAAATGACGGCATGGAGCCGTGAGGGCGGCGCCGCTACGCTTGAGGGCTTCCGCGCACTTGATAACGATATGCGTGAGGGGCTTCTTGACTATCTGTCGGATTTTGCGCTGTATGAGGAGGTTGAAGCAGGCGGCAAGGATTACGTGCTGGTGCATGCGGGCATCGATTGCTTTGATCCTGAAAAGCCGCTTGACGAATATGAGCCTGAAAACTTTTTTGTCACCCCTAGTGAGGAAGCTTACTACGAGGACCGTGTAGTGATCATAGGACACACACCCACCAAAAGCGGCAGTATTGAAAAAGAGGGCAATATCATTCGTATTGATTGCGGCATCAAGGATGGCGGCAAGCTTGGCTGTCTTTGTCTTGAAACGGGTGAGGAGTTTTATATTTAATGTCCGATATGCAGAAAAAACCCACCACGGGTGTTGAAATTTTGAAGAAGGGCAGTCAACTGACCTTGGATATCGTTGATCTGAACAATTTGGGGTGCGGCGTTGGCCGTGCCCCTGACGGGAGAGCCGTGTTTGTTGCGGGCGCCGTTGTTGGCGACCGCGTTTTGGCTGAGCTGATCAAGGTGAATAAAACCTACGCCGTAGGAAGGCTTGTTAAGATCATAACCTCGTCACAGTACCGTGAGGAGGGCTTTTGCTCTGCGCCGCTTTCCTGCGGCGGTTGTGTTTATCGGCATCTTTCCTATGCGCGCGAGCTTGAGCTCAAGCGGGAATATGTCAGACAGTGCTTCCGTAAGGCGGGACTTGCCGAGGTCAAGGTTGAGGATGTACGGACAACAGGTACGGTCAAGGGATATCGCAATAAGGCAGAATACCCTATCACCATGTCGAAAAACCGATTGTGCGGCGGCTTTTACGCACAAAAAACACACCGTGTGGTCGTGGCGGAGCATTGCTCGCTGCAGCCCCCGATATTTGATGAGATCTTACATACCGTATGCGCACTTTTAACTGCGCAAGGCGTGAGCGCGTATAACGAGGAAACGGGCAAGGGGCTTTTGCGGCACCTGTTTTTGCGCGAGGGAAAGAACACGGGCGATATCATGGTCTGCCCTGTGATAAACGGAGATCGCCTGCCCGATGAGCAGGGGTTTGTCACGGCGCTTTGTGAAGCGTTTCCCGGGATCACCTCAATTTTACTTAACATAAACAAAAAAAGCACCAATGTGGTGCTGGGAAATACCTACCGCGCGCTTTGGGGGAAGGATCACCTGGATGATGTGCTTTGCGGCGTGCGTTTTGCAATTGCACCAAGCGCCTTTTATCAGGTCAACCACGATGCAGCCGAGCTGCTTTACGGCATCGCCAAGAAACGTGCCGTAACGGATAGCAAAAATGGACTTTTGCTTGATCTTTATTGCGGTGCAGGTACGATCGGCTTGTCTATGGCAGATGGCTTTTCCGAGGTCATTGGTATTGAGATCGTGCCTGCGGCGATAGAGTCGGCAAAGGTAAATGCGGCACGAAACGGTATTGAAAACGCGCAGTTTTATTGCGGAGATGCAGCCGATACCGAAAAGCTCCTTGCCGCAGCAGAAAGCGCGCGCGGCACGCTTCACCCCGATGTGGTGATTCTTGATCCGCCCCGAAAAGGGTGTGACCGCACGCTCCTTGAATTTTTGGCGAAGAGAGAGGTGCCGCGCATCGTTTATGTTTCCTGCGGCCCCGACACCCTCGCGCGCGACTGTGCAATCTTAAAGGATCTCGGCTATGAGATCGGTGCGGTAACGCCGGTTGATCTCTTTCCGAGAACCGGACACGTCGAAAGTGTCGTGTGTCTGACGAGAAAATGACCGTAAAACCGTAGGGGCTGGCGCCCACGACAGCCCGTAATGAGCATTTAAGGGGACGGGACGTCGAAGGCGCCGTCCCCTACCAGACCTGTGTTTAAAATTAAAAAATGCGCCAAAATCGGCTGGGGACGAATATGATTTTTGAGTCAAACTAAAAGGTGTATTTTACAGCAATGTGATCATTAGGAAAGAATGAGAGGTCTTCACATGAAAATCTTATCCATTGGAAACAGCTTTTCGCAGGACGCGCACCGTTATTTGTACCGTCTGGCTAAGGCCGACGGCACGAACCTAAAAACCGTCAACCTTCATATCGGCGGTTGCCCCTTGCAAAAGCATTATATTAATATGCTTGACGACAACGCCGCGTACGATTTTGAGTTCAACGGCGAGAAAACGGGTATCAAGGTGTCGATCCGTGAGGCGCTTGTCAGTGATAATTGGGATTTTATTACTTTACAGCAGGCAAGCCCCGTTAGCGGAAAATACGAAACCTACTCCCCCTATCTTGAGGCGTTAGCGGCGTATGTTAGAAAGTATTGCCCTCATACAAAGATCCTGATCCATCAAACATGGGCATATGAAGATGGCAGCGAAAAGTTGATGCACACAGGATTTGCTTCTGCAAAGGAAATGCTATCTGCCGTTCGCGATTCTTATAGTAAGGCGGTGCAAAGCATAAAGGCGGACGGCATGATTCCTTGCGGCGAGGCAATGATGCACGCTCTCAATATGGGATTGGAAAAGGTACATCGTGACACCTTCCACGCATCTCTTGGAGCAGGCAGGTATTTGTTGGCGCTCTGCTGGTATAAGTTTCTCACGAAAAAGGATGTTACGGGCAATGCCTTCAACGAGTTTGACGTGCCCGTGACACAGGAGGAAAGAGAAATCATTATAAGGGCTGTGAACGAGGCTGTAAAGTAAACGGTGATCTCATTGTATTACTTGGCGTTGCTTTGCTCACGGTGATTTTTAGTGCCGTTTGTGCTTTTGTGCAACGGGTCAAGGAAATATTGGGGAGGTGTACGATGAAGCTTTTCATTTCCGCTTTGACAAAATTTTTGCTCGGGCTGGTGCTCCTTGGCACAATGCTTTTTGTGCCTGCGGGCACGCTTTCTTACCCCGGCGCGTGGCTGTTTATTGTATTGTTGTTTGTTCCTATGCTGATAATGGGAATTGTTCTGTTTACAAAAGCACCCGCTCTTCTTGAAAAGCGGCTGAGCAACAAGGAAAGCGAAAAAACGCAAAAAGGCGTGATTGCGCTCTCGGGCTTGATGTTTCCGGCGGGGTTTGTGCTGTCCGCACTTGACTTTCGCTTTGGGTGGTCAAGCGTGCCGCTTGGGCTTGTGGTTGTAGCATCGGTGCTGTTCCTTATTGGCTACGGTATGTATGCCGAGGTCATGCGAGAAAACGCGTATCTTTCACGCACGGTAGAGGTGCAGAAAGATCAAGTGGTGATCAGCACGGGGCTATATGGCATTGTCCGTCACCCCATGTATCTTGCCACGCTGTTTATGTTTCTGCCGCTGCCGCTGATCCTTGGCTCGTTTTGGGGGCTGATACCGTTTGCGTTATATCCCGTGGTAACCGTTATCCGCATTTTAAACGAAGAAAAGGTTTTGTCAGACGGGCTTGAAGGATATACAGCGTACAAAACAAAGGTAAAATATCGCTTGATACCGTTTGTTTGGTAATCACTTATGGAGCGGAGAAATGCATAACGTGTTGCAAATTTGCTGCACATGTTTAAAAAAAGGCATATATTTCGTGCAAAGAAGCACTATAATTATAAGAGGGATAAAATAATATTTACAACAGGAAAAGGAAAAAACATGTATCGTATAGGTATAGATCTTGGCGGCACAAACATTGCTGTCGGTTTGGTAAACGAAAAATATGAGATCGTGAAAAAGGTAAGCGAGCCTACGCTTGCCGCTACGCGCACGGCAGAGGAGCTTGCAGATAAAATGGCTGCGCTTTGTCTTGGCATTTGCCAAAGTGCAGGTGTTTTGCTATCGGACGTTGAGGCGATCGGTGTTGCTTGCCCGGGGGCTGTTGATACTGTCAAGGGCGTGGTGGGATATTGTAACAATTTTTCCTTTGAGTATTTTCCCGTGGTAGAGATGCTTCGTTTAAAAACCGGAATTGAAAACGTGCACGCAGAGAATGATGCGAATGCCGCGGCTTGGGGTGAGGCAATTGCAGGCGCCGCGCGCGGCACGAAAAGCTCGGTAATGGTAACGCTTGGTACGGGTGTTGGCGGCGGTGTCATCATTGACGGAAAGCTCCTTTCGGGCTTTAACTTTACGGGCGGCGAGCTCGGGCACATGGTGATCGAGCAGGGCGGCGCGCCCTGCACGTGCGGCAGACGCGGCTGTTGGGAGGCTTATAGCTCGGCAACAGCACTTGTGCGTATGACCAAGGAAAAAATAGAGCAATGCCAAGAGATGGGGAGAAAAACGCTGATGAGCGAGCTTGCCGCGAAACGCGGTAGCATAAACGGCAGAACTGCCTTTGATGCGATGCGTGCGGGCGATACGGCTGCCCTTGAGGTCGTAGATATGTATATCTCTTATCTTGCATGCGGCATCACCAACATGATAAATATTTTTCGCCCCGAGGTGATTTGTTTGGGTGGTGGCATTTCCGGCGAGGGTGAGGCGTTGCTCGCACCGCTTTTGCCCATTGTGAACAGGGAAAAGTACGGCGGCGAAATTCCACCTGATACCAGAGTGGTGATTGCGGAGCTTGGCAACGATGCAGGCATCATTGGTGCCGCGTTCCTTGGTATTTAAGATTTAAACAAAAATGCGACATGCTGCTGCATGTCGCATTTTTTTGTTATCATTTGCGCTCATCGAGCGGAGTGTAGGACCTTGCGGGAGTGATGCACTTATAGGCAGGGCGAATAATGCGTTTGGCGGTAGTGTACTCCTCCATGCGGTGTGCGCACCAGCCGGCAACGCGCGCAATGGCAAACAAAGGCGTATACATGCTTTCGGGAATGCCCAGCATACGGTAAATAAGACCCGAATAAAGGTCCACGTTTGCACACATTTCCTTGTTGATGCCCTTGTGCTTGCAGAAGAGCTCCGGGGTGAGTCGCTCGATCGATTCAAGCAGTTTGTAATCCTCGCCAAAGCCCTTTTTCATAGCGAGCTTGCGTGCCTCGCGCTTAAGCATCAGTGCGCGGGGGTCGGACATGGTGTAGATGGCATGCCCCATGCCGTATACAAGACCGCTACCGTCGTTTGCCTTGCCCTCCATGATCTGAAGCAGGTAATCGGCAAGCTGACCGTCATCAAGCGGATTTTTTACGTTTGCTTTGATATTATCAAACATTTCCTGCACCTTAATATTGGCGCCGCCGTGACGGGGACCCTTAAGGGAACCGATTGCCGCGCTGATGGCGGAATAGGTGTCAGTGCCCGAGGAGGAGAGTACGCGGCAGGCAAAGGAGGAGTTGTTACCGCCGCCGTGCTCTGCGTGCACGACAAGGCAAAGGTCAAGGAGCTTAGCCTCCTCATCGGTATAGGTCTTGTTTGAACGAAGCATGCGCAAGAAGTTCTGCGCGGTAGAAAGCTCGGGGTGGGGGTTATGTAGATTTAAGCTGTGACCGCCAAAGACATTGCGGTTTACGGCATAAGCGTGTGCCGCAATGATCGGCACGCGCGCGATCAGCGACATGCTCTGGCGCAGCATGTTGGCAAGGCTGGTATCATCGGGATTTTCGTCGTAAGCGTAAAGAGAAAGCACACCCGTTGCGATCTTGTTCATAATAGAGGGGGAGGGAGCCTTCATCAAAATGTCCTCATCAAAGCGCGGGGGGAGATTTTCGTAGCTGCTGATCAGGCGGCAGAATTTCTCAAGCTGCTCTCTTGTAGGCAGATGCCCGAAAAAGAGCAGATAGCAGGTTTCTGCAAAGCCAAAGCGATCTTCCTTTATGAAGTTCTCGCAAAGCTCGGTCATGCGGTAGCCGCGGTAATAGAGAGCCCCGTCAACAGGCGTACGCTCGCCCTCATTGATGATATAGCCATGTGCGTTACAAACGCGCGTAACGCCTGCCATAACACCCGAGCCGTCGGGCTCGCGCAGACCGCGCTTGATGTGATAGTTATCAAATGCAGTGCCGGGAATTTGATATGCACTGACCGATTCCTCTACCAATTCGCGCAACAGTTCATTTTGTTCAACTTCGTTTGCAATGTTTTTGTTCTCAAATTGCACAGAATGGTACCTCACTTTCAAAATATTGAATTACATTATAGCATATAATAAATAGAATTGCAAGATGTGTTTGTAAAAAATTCAAAATTATGCCAAAACTACATCCAGTGCCTGCGTCTGAAAATGCGGATGCAGACAAGTGCCACCGCGCCTGCCAAAAGTATGACGTACAAATAGCCGTATCGCCAGGTAAGCTCGGGCATGCCCGTAAAATTCATACCGTACCAGCCTGTAATGAGCGTAAGCGGCAAAAAAACCGCGGATAAGACCGTGAAAATTTTCATGATGTTATTCAAGCGGATATCAAGCATGGATTGGTATGCCTCGCGCAGCTGCATCAGCTGCTCGCGCAGAGAACGCACGTTGCGCTCAAGGCGCTCTGCCTTGTCGGTAAAGATCTTAAAATAGCGCAGATCCTCCTCGGCAAAGATATCGTTTTCATTTTCCTCAAGCGCCTTTCCCACGTCGATGAGCTGCTCGTAATAATTGCGCAGCAACAGGAGCTTGCGCCGCTGTGCGAGTAAAAATCCGATAAAGCCGTCCTCGGCATCGCCCTGCAGCACACGCTCTTCTGGCTCGGAAAGGGAAAATTCCATATCCTCAAGCATCTTGGCATCCCCCTCGATCATCGCGTCAAGAAAGGCAAAAACCAGCTTTTCAAGCGTTACACCGGCTGGGGGAAAGCGCTTTAACACCGCCTCAAACGCGCGTCTTGTGCTGCCGTCACTGTCGCGAATGTCCACTACCAAAAACAGCCTTGCTGTCATGTAAAATGCGATACAATCCTCGCCGTTTTCGTCACCCGTTGTGCGCTTTATCGTGCCAAAGCTGTATTGATCGTAGATCTCGATGCTGCTCCTGAAATAGCGCACCTCCTCGCGGCATTGTCGAACAGTTGTGGCAGAAAAGCCCAACACGGGTGCAATTTTTTCAAGCTCCTCGGTGTTGATATACCCTGCTGTGATACCGTTGCCATCGGGCAGCTCTGTGCATGTCTCATGCGCGGAGGTTGAAATTTTGTAAAACATAGCCATCCCCTCTTTCCTTTGTAGCATAGTATGCCCCAAAAGCAAAAAAGTACCCTGCTTGCAATTTGCAAGCAGGGTGTTTATCGGGTCATTTGCGTGGCTTTTGTCCTTTTTTCTTTTTGGCGGAAAAGCCAAAGGTGCCAACGCGCTTGCCAAGCGCAAAATACTCTCCGTGTGCATAGGCACAAAGACCTGCCTTTGCTATGTGCAGCTTTCCCTTTTCGTCAAGCATTTCCTCGTTGGCATAGACCGCCACGATATCGGCAAGAAACATATCGTGTGAGCCAAGCGGCATTATGTTGCTCACGCGGCAGCAAAGGGAAATGGGAGCCTCGGCAATCAAGGGGCAGGCAACCTCCTCTACTGCAAGCTTGGTCAGATTGCATTTTTTGAACTTGTCGACCTTAGCGCCCGTATAGGTGCCGCAGTAGTCGGCGGCGCGCACCAATGAGGCAGGGGTGAGGTTAAGCACAAACTCGCCGCTTTCCTTGATCATACCGTACGAATGCCGTGTGGGGCGTACTGAAATGTATGCCTTTGGAGGCACGGTGTTGGTAATGCCTGTCCACGCAACTGTAATAATATTGGCATGCTCCGCATTACCGCAGCTTACCATTACGGGCGGTGTGGGCGCAAGCAGTGCGCCGCCCCAAAATTTGACTTTATTCATACCGTTGCCTCTCGTTTAAAATTTGATGCGTGTCACAGCACGTGTAAGTGCGGTAACGGGATCGATGTCAAACAGCACGCCGTTTGCCGCGATATCGCCCTGTGCTACCGTAAAGCGGTGCGGCATGTGCGTGCGCATTTTTTCGATCACGTCAGTGGGTGTAACGCCAAGAATGCTGTTCACGGGCCCTGTCATGCCAACGTCGGTGATATAGCCCGTTCCGTTTGGTAAGATCTGCTCGTCGGCGGTCTGCACATGGGTGTGTGTGCCGAAAATGGCGGCAAATCGCCCGTCAAAGTAGCGTGCGAGCGCCAATTTTTCGGAGGTTGCCTCAGCATGAATGTCAAGCACGGCAAGATCGTAAGTGCGGCGTGCGCGCTCCAATTCCAACTCAACGGCACGGAACGGATCGCCAAGGGCTTCCATAAACACCGACCCCGCTACGTTTACCACAAGCACGCGCCACCCCTCGGCAGAGGTAATGACACGTGAGCCCTCGCCGGGGCAGACGGCGGGATAATTGCAGGGTCTGATCACGGCGTTGGTGTCGTTTAAAAAGGCATGGGCATCTCGGCGGTCAAAGATGTGATTGCCCGATGTGATAAAATCAACGCCAAAGGCGAAAAGCGCCTCGGCGGCTTTTCCTGAAAGCCCGTGAATATCACAAACGTTTTCACCGTTGGCAATGACAAGGTCGGCGCCAAGCGCGCGTCGCTTATCCCAAAGCGTTTTTTGTAGGAATGGCAACGTGCGCTCGCCTACCACGTCGCCCAAAACTAAAATTTTCATAGTTCCTCTTTTCTATGCGTTTGTGCGCCTCTTGTGCGCCAAGCGCCCTTACAGTATAGCACAGCGCGCAAAAAAATGCAAGAGCTGCACGCGCTTGCGTGCATGATATAAAACAAGGAAAGAAAAAATTTTGGCAAAAACGAAAAAAACTCTTGACAATTGGTAAAAGTGCGTATATAATAAATAAGTCACTGTAAAAAGCGTTCCGGTAGAGGATACCAGGTATCACCCGAAACACGCTTCCGATTTTAAAATTAAGGAGGTGCTAACGATGCTCAGAACTTACCAACCCAAAAAACGTCAAAGAAAGAAAGAGCACGGCTTTAGAAAGAGAATGAGAACTGCCGACGGCAGAAACGTTCTGAAGAGAAGACGTGCAAAAGGCAGAAAGAGACTGACTTACTAAGTCCCGCGCCACATAGAAAACGACCGATGTCTCTGGCAACTGTCATAGACATCGGTATTTTTCGCTTGCGGCAATCTTTTCTCCCCAATCGTTTATTTTCACAAAATCATTGTAACGGAAGTGTAAAAGGGGCAGTGCATCATGAAAAATTACGCTATTAAGGAACATCATCTTTACAACAAGGCATTTCATAAGGGCGAGCGGTACGTCACAAAGACCGTAGCGGTTTATGTGCTGCGCGATTATGCTGCCAAAAGGCTGATGCTTGCCAATCCCGAGAAAAAGTATTTCAATCGCGTGGGCCTGTCTGTAGGCAAACGGCTTGGCGGTGCGGTGGTACGAAACCGTGCCAAGCGCCTCTTGCGCGAGGGATACCGTGCCATCAAGACCGGCTACGGTCTTAAGGCGGGATATCTTGTGGTATTGGCGGCACGCGATGAGATCTGCGGCAAAAAGGCAGATGATGTTACAAGGGATATGCTTCGCGCGTTTCGCGCGCTCGGCATGCTGACCGAGGATGTAAAATGAAGCATATTTGTATTTGGCTGGTGCGCTTTTACAGAAGGTTTTTATCTCCCTTAAAGGGCGGTGCGTGTTGCCGCTTTACCCCCTCTTGCTCAGCGTATGCGCTCGAGGCATTTGAAAAGCGAGGGTTTTTTGTAGGGCTGATACTGACTGTTTGGCGGATACTCCGTTGTAATCCTTACTGCGTGGGCGGCTACGACCCTGTGCCCGAAAAGGGACTTCGCTATAAGGGCTCGCGTGAGATCCCCATACCCGATGAGTGCTGTGAGAACGGCAGCGGACGTCACGGGAAAGAAGACGTCGATGTGATTGCGTTCAATCGTGAAGCAACGGGCAATGCGCCCGATGAAGCTTCCATCCATGGAAAGGAAAAAAATCTATGAACAAGAAAAGAATTGTGAGAATTGTCACAGCGCTGCTAGCAGTTTTGCTCATTGGTGCGGCAATGCTCTCACTGACAAGCTGTGCCGGTTCGAAAGAGGAAAAGATCGAGTCCTCTTGGACTGCGGCGGATGCTGATGCCGCCACGTATTTTACGCGCATTTTGCCGATGAGTGCTGAGGCGCGTGAAAAATTTGTAGCCGCATCCCGTGGCTATAATATGAGCGCAGAGGGCTTTGATAAGAATGCCGATGCGCCTGACCTTGGTGTTGTTGATCTTGAGGGCGCAAAGGCTGCGCTTGAGCTTGTAAAGCCTCAAGATGATGCGTCCAAGGTAAAATTCGAGGAGTTCCGCACCGCGCTCACCGCCGAGCAGGTCAAGGATATCGTGACCCGTATGGGCGAAACCGTTTCGCTTGAGGCGGATAACGGTCCCATTGACACCCTGCTTGTTTGGATCGGTAAGTTCCTGCAGATCCTGACCAAGATCACGGGTGGCAAATACGTGCTCGGTCTTCTCGTTTTTGCGTTGGTGGTAGAGATCGTGATGCTGCCCTTTGGTATTAAGCAGCAGAAGAACTCCATCAAGCAAGCAAAGCTGCGTCCCAAGGAAATGGCGATTCGTAACAAATACAAGGGTCGCAACGACCAGGCAACCCAGCAAAAGATGGCGCAAGAGATCCAAAAGATGTACCAGGAGGAGGGCTATAACCCCATGGGTGGCTGCCTGCCCCTGCTCATTCAGCTTCCTGTTATCTTGGCGCTCTATCAGATCGTGATTGATCCCCTTCGTTACGTGCTTGGTAAGGCGGCTACTCTTTCGAGTGCTCTGACGACCTACTGCACCACCGCAAAGGCGGCAGGCGGTCTTGGCCTTAGCATCGGTAACGGCAAGGGCACCATCGAGCTGCTCTCTCAGGCAGGTAACAAGCTCGAGGGGCTTAAGAGCTTTGCTTACTATTCTAACGCCTCTGAGTGTTATGCGGATCTGACGAACGTTGCGATTCCCGATTTCGAGTTGTTTGGTCAAAACATGGGTAACGTTCCCTCGTTTACCAGCATTCTCGTTTTGGTGCCGATCCTCACATTTGTATTCTATTTTGCCAGCATGAAGCTCAACCGCAAGTTCACCTATCAGCCTGCCGTGCAGGATGCACAAATGGGATGCTCCAACAACATGATGGATATTACCATGCCTTTGATGAGTGTGTATATCGCATTCATCGTTCCTGCCGCGGTTGGTATTTACTGGATGTTTAAGAGCGTGCTCTCCACCCTTAAGTCTTTCATTATGAGTAAGGTGATGCCCGTTCCTGTCTTTACCGAGGAGGATTATAAGGCAGCTGAAAAGGCACTTAAGGGCAAGGGCAAATCGGAAAGCAGACCCGTAGAGCGTACTGCTGCATCCGGCACCAAGCCCCGTTCTTTGCACTATATCGACGAGGATGATGAGCCTCTGCCGCCCCCCGTGCCCGAAAGGGTCGAGGAGCCTGCAAAGAAGAAGGTGGAGAAGGATGAGCCTGCCACAGAGGTGAAGCCCTCTCAGGTGCCCAACCTCAAAGAGGATCGCAAAAACACGGACAACAAGAATAAGTGAGGATAGAGTATGAAAAAGGAAATTACCGTAACAGCCAAAACCGTTGAAGAGGCTGTTTTGAAGGCAGTGGCAGATCTTGGCGCACCCAGCGCCGATGCAATCACCTATACCGTTGTAGAGGAGCCGAAGAAGGGCTTTCTCGGCTTTGGTGCAGCACCTGCAAAAATCACTGCCGTATATGCTGCTAAGGGTGTAAATGCCGCAGTGGAGCTGATTCGCGCACTGGTTGGCGGCATGGGCATCAATGCCAACGTCAAGCTTGTAGAGAGCAGTGAAAAGGATGAGAACAAGCTGATCTGTGTGGAGGGCGAGGGCGCAGGAGTGCTGATCGGTCACCATGGCGATACGCTCGACTCCTTGCAGTATCTTGCAAACCTTGCCGCAAACAAAAAGGTTGCGGGCGAGAAGCGTGATTTCTGCCGTATTACCGTTGATGTAGAAAATTACCGCGCTAAGCGTGAGGAAACACTGCGTGCTTTGGCTCGCAGAAAAGCAGAGCAGGTATTGCGCTATAAAAAGAGCGTGATGCTTGAGCCGATGAATCCTTACGAGCGCCGCATCATTCACTCTGAGGTGCAGCATATTGAGGGCGTTTCTACCAACTCTATCGGCAGCGAAAACAACCGTAAGGTTGTGATGTATCTCGATACCGAGGTGAAGGAAGTCTCCGCTCCCCGTCAGGAATTTGAGGAATTTGCAGAATTTTAATCAAAAGTAAAAGGGCACGGTGCGGGGCACTGCCGCAAGGCAAAACCCGCACCGTGTTGTGGTTTTTATGAAAGTGTATGATACGATAGCCGCCATTTCTACACCGCGCGGCAAGGGCGGTATTGCTGTGATTCGCATATCGGGCGCCAATACTGCTGCGGTGCTGGCAGAGATATTTTTGCCGCGTGGCAAATCCCCCACAGACAATCCGCGGCGCGCCTGCTTTGGCGATATCTGCACGCCTGCGGGCGAGGTGATCGACGAGGGGCTGGTTACTTATTTTGCCGCCCCTGCATCCTTTACGGGTGAGGATGTGGCAGAGATCTCCTGCCACGGCGGTGTGCTTTTGACCGAAGCCGTGCTTGGTGCTGTCCTTGCGGCGGGGGCGCGCCCTGCCGAGGCGGGCGAGTTTACCGCGCGCGCCATGATGAACGGTAAAATGGGGCTTTCCTCCGCAGAGGCACTTGGCGCACTGCTTGATGCAGGCAACAAGGGGCAGCTTGCGCTTGCGCGCGGTGGTATGGAGGGCAAGCTTGCCGATGCCACACGTGAGATCTACGAGCGCCTTTCCGCCATCCTTTCGGATATCTATGCCAAGGTTGATTTTCCCGATGAGGATCTTAACAGCATGAGCGCAGAGGAGCTGCGCACGGCACTTGCACAGGTGAAGGCAAAGACCGAAGCGCTTGCCGCCACGTGGCAGTGCGGCAGAGCTGTGAGTGAGGGAATTGAAACGGTAATTTGCGGTCCTGTCAATGCGGGCAAATCCACGCTTTATAATACTATTGTGGGATACGACGCCGCCATTGTGACCGATATTGCAGGCACCACACGCGATATCATCAGCGAAACGGTATCGCTTGGCAATGTGACCCTTCGCCTGTCGGATACGGCGGGGCTGCGTGACACTGATGATGCCGTGGAGCAGATCGGTGTGGCGCGTGCCGATGCCGCGATCGACCGTGCCGAGCTGGTGCTTGCCGTGCTTGACGGCAGCCTTGCACCCGATGAGAGGGTCATAGCGTTTTTGGAGCGCCTGAAAAGGGTACGTGGCACGGTTGTCGTGGTGCTCAACAAGCAGGATAAGGATGCGCTGTTTCCCAAGGCACTCCTTGCCGATTTTTCGCACGTTGTCACGGTAAGTGCAAGGGATAATGAAATCTCTGCCCTTAGTGAATTGGTAAGCGCCCTTTATACCGCCGATATCGATCTTCGCCATGATGCCGTTGTGGCAAATGCGCGTCAATTTGCCGCGCTTACACGCGCGGTCAAGGCATTGGATGCCGCCATCGCGGCGCTTGATGCGGGTGTTCCGCTTGATGCCTCTTGTGTGGATGCCGAGCTTGCTATGTCAGCGGTTGGCGAGGTTGACGGCAGAGCCGTTGGCGAGGATATTGTGGCAGATATTTTTTCTCATTTTTGTGTTGGAAAATAAGAAATAAGAAAGGAGAACGACTGTGAAAACAAGTGAACGCGTATTATTTATCATTGGAGCTGTTTTGACTGTTGCTGCCTTGCTACTTGCGTGCTTTGCGGCATATTTCGGTGTATCGGCACTGATCTCGATCCATTTCCATGACATGGAGGGTGCACAGAGCATCGGTGTTGCATTTATGCTTGTGTTTTTGGCGATCTTTGCCGTTGCCGCATGGGGCGCTGCCTTGCTTGCCGCGATCCTGCTGTTTATTCGCCCGGCGCGCGCAAAGCACCTCCGTGTGCGGCGTTGGTCGCGCATTTTCCTATTACTGCTTTTAGTAAGCTCCTTGCTGATCGGCTTGCTGCTCATTCTTTGCATGATCGGATAATAAAAATCACACCCGTGTGCCGAGTTTTGGTGCACGGGTGTGATTTTTTGCAAAATCTAACGAGGCGCTTTACTTTCTTGAAGCTTCGGGATCGAAAAGGCGTTTAATGCCTTTCTGCGCTCCTTGCAATCGGGCATAATAGTGGCAAGATATTGCCAAAATGCCGTGCTGTGATCGGCGTGATGAAAATGTGCAAGCTCATGGCAGATCACGTAATCGACAAGTGCGGGGGGCAAAAAAACGAGGTTGCGATTGAGTGTCACGCGCCCCGTGCGCGGTCGGCAAACACCCCATTTGGTCTTCATGGTGCGAAAGGTAAGTGTGGGTGTTCTCGGGGGCTTTGGCGCAAAGATCGGACAAAGTTCTCTCGTACGTGCCGTGAGGCGCTCTCTGGCTTCGCGGTCAAGAAATTCCGCAAAGCATTTCATGCGCTCTGCTTGATCCTCGGGTTCCTTTACGGTAAGATAAAGCGTGCCGCTTTCTGCTTTGGCACAGCGTTTGCTGCCTTTTGCGACCCAAACGGTATGGGGAATTCCCCAAATAGGCAGGCTTTCACCCGTTATCAGCTGCAAGGGCTTGGGTGCTGCCGCTCGGCGCTCTGCCAATTTGTTTCTGGTCCTTTCGACAAAGTCGGTTTGTGACGCAAGAAATTCCTCCACGCGAGAGAGTGCCGTGCGTTGCGGCACGGAAACGTGTAAGGAGCCGTCCTCTTTGACGCGCAACGTAAGATTTTTCACATTTTTGCGCGCAAAGGTATAAGTATAGACCGTGTCGCCTGCGCGATAAGTGCGTATCTCCTTCATGTTATCGGCGAAGCTTGTCGAGCGCGTTTTGCAGAATGATCTCGGCGGAAAGCGTGTCGATCACGCCCTTTCTGCGCTGACCTCTGGTGTTGGTTTCATTCAGAAAGCGAGAGGCTGCCATGGTGGTCATGCGCTCGTCCATGAGGGCAAGGGGGATCTCGGGCATCCTTTCCTCAAGCATGGCGGCAAATTGGCGGATGCGCGCCGCGCGCGGACCCTCCGTGCCGTTCATGTTTACGGGAAGCCCTAGTACGATTCCACTGATTCTCTCGGTTTGTACGACCTCGGCAATTGCCTCGACCGAGCGCTCAAGCCCGCCGCCCTTAATGTTGCCAATGCCTGAGGCAAGCATGCGAGAGGCATCGGATACGGCAAGACCCGTGCGCGCCTCTCCAAAATCAATGCCGAGCACACGTCCTTTTGTTTCCTTTAATTTTTCAAAGCTCATATTATACTCCTTGATCGGTCAGTGGCATGGGTATTTTCGCAAGGAAGTCCATGATATCCTCAAACACCTCGTCGCGGTTTTCCTCGTTGTGCATTTCGTGTCTGCCACCCTCATAAAGCTTTAGCGTGACATTGCATTTCTGCACCAATAAACGCTCATAGATCTTTTTCACGCCTTTGCCATAATTGCCAACAGGGTCCATATCGCCCGCAAAAAGCAGAATGGGCAAATGCTTTGGCACGTTTTCTGCCCATTGCTTGCTTGAAACAGCGCCAAGCAGATGGAAAAGGGTATCGTAACCTGCCGCGGTAAACACGTAACAGCAGAAGGGATCACTTGCATAGCGCTCGCGCACACTGCGCTCGCGAGTGAGCCATGCGTTGGGATCCTTTTCCTTTGCAAAACGCTTGTTATAAGCGCCAAAGGCGAGTGATGTGATGAATTTACTGCGGTGACGGTGCCCCTTTGCACGTGCAATGGCATGTGTTAGCTTCAGCGCGAGGGCCGTGGGCTGCTCGGGCCCTGCCGTGCCGCTGATCAGCGCACCTGTCAGCTCCTCGCCGTAGCGCACAAGGTATAGTCTTGCCGCAAAGGAGCCCATGCTATGCCCGTAAAGAAAGAGCGGCAGGTCGGGGAAACGGTCCTTGATAATGCCGGTCATAGTATAGAGATCCTCTACGATATAATCGGCGCCACCCCGTGTAGCCGTGTAGCCAAGGTCGGTCTTTGCCCCAGCGGTTTGACCGTGCCCTAAGTGATCGTTGCCACAAAATATAATGCCCCGTTCGGCAAAGCGACGTGCCCATTCATCATAGCGTGCGACATATTCGCACATGCCGTGCGCAAGCTGAATGATAGCGCGCGGCTCGGTATCCTGCGGGATCCACACGCATGCGTGTACGGTGTTAATACCGTCAGATGAGGGATAGGTAAATTCTTCAAAGGAAACAGTATTCATCACAGCCATTCCTCCTTTTCACAAATGTGGTGTGCCGCCGCCAACAGGGTGTCGCGGCGATTTGCCGCGGGATCCTGCCATACAAGATCCTGCAGGCAAGCGAGCAATGACGCCGTTTTTTCAACACGTACCCCCACCTTTTCCTGCAGCGTTTTGCCGTTTACTGCCAAGCGGCGCAGCTCCACTGCGGTGCCGTCCTTTAAAACGGTTTGCGTGAGCAGCAATGCGCGCTCAATATCCTCGCCAAAGAGCGCAGCCCGCAGCAGTAGCGCACCCTCAAAGTGTGGGAAATGGCGGCAAACAAATCGCCTTGCCTCGTAAGGGCTTTCGGGAATCATTTCGCCAAGTGCGGCAATATAGGCGCACATGCTATCGGAAAACGCATTCGGTGTATGCCAGCACCTAGTAAGGTGGCGCAGTGCTTCGGGTGTTTCCCTGTGCAGCAATGCCGCCATGCGAAGCGGCGCTTGCTTTGGCAAAATGTTAAGCGCTGCAAGGCGCGTAAGATCAGGCGAAATATCAAAAAATATATAAGGTAAGCACCCGGCATGCTGCATGAGGGTGAACCCGCGCTCGGGTGCGACGCCTAAGACGGTTCGCGTCAGCTCTGAAAAAATACGCTCGATTGCAATATCCCCAAGGCGCGAGGCGCAAAGGCTAGCGGCGCGTTCGGTTTCGGGCTCTACCGTAAAATCAAGCTGTGAGGAAAATCGGAAGCAGCGCAAAATGCGCAAGGCATCCTCGCAAAAACGCTTTTCGGGATCGCCTACGGCGCGAAGAATACCGTTGGCAAGATCGGCTTGACCGCCAAAAAGATCGACCAGCCCCGTTTCCTCGCTCCATGCCATGGCATTGACCGTAAAATCGCGGCGCGCAAGATCCGCAGCAAGATCCGGGGTGAAGGTCACGTTGTCGGGGTGTCGGCTGTCACTGTAAGCACCGTCGGTGCGATGCGTGGTGATCTCCACGGGCTTTCCTTCCGAGAGGACGGTGAGCGTGCCGTGCGCGAGCCCTGTTGGAATGATGCGAAAATCCTTAAAAATTTCAAGCATTTCGGAGGGGGTGGCGTTTGTGGTAAGGTCAAAATCGTGTGGTATGACACCGCGCAAAAGGTCGCGCAGACTGCCGCCTACAAGATATCCGCGCTTGCCGTTTTGCCGCAAAACATCTAAAATATTGCGCACGTATGCGGGTATTTGCCCTTGAATATCCACTTGCATTTCACTCACCTCCTTAGTTGTTTGTTCTTTCTATCCTTATTATATCACAAAAATTTGTCAATGTAAATAAATCGGCATTTTTTGCCTTGTTTTGTTTTTGGAAAAACGTAAAAACTATACCCGAGAGCATTGTGACTTGATGCACGGCTCCCAGAAAAGAGGTAAAAAGAATGACTGTCATTGACCGTATTGCCCTGATCCTTGTTGTGGTAGGCGCCCTCAATTGGGGTGCGATCGGGCTGTTCAGCTTTGATGCGGTTGCGTGGATCAGCGGTGGCGCGGGCACCTTGCTTGCCCGTATCATTTATACCGTTGTGGCGCTTGCCGGCATCTGGTGTATTTCCTTGATCTTTCGTTCTGAGGACGCGATCGAAGAAATGTAACGCACATTTCCTGCCGCCGCAGGGAAGCACGGGTTGCTGTGTTTCCTTGCGGCGGTTTTTTGTAAAAATGCATTTTCGGTGAATATGAGTGAAAAAATATTCATCAAAAAGCAGGCAAAGCAAAGACTTTTGTGCTGCTGTTTCCGTATGCGCAAGCCTGCTCCCCTGCAGCCAAACTTACCGACTGATGTAATTGCAAATGATGTAGCTATAGTTATTTGATATATTTACGAGGAATTATTATTTTATTAAAAATTATTAAAAACTTTACGAGTGGCTTTCCGCGCATTTTTAACAAAAAAATGCTTGTCTTTTTATACATTTTTGACTTGTACCCACAATTTGAAAAATAATGCAAAAATATTCACAAAAATGCTTGACAAACGCTTGAAGAAGTGCTATGATAATGCCATGCGATTTCGACTGTGCGAAATTTTATATAACTTTATATAAGGAGATCTTAAAATCATGGAAAAGAAAGATATCAAAAAAGTAGTGCTTGCCTATTCCGGCGGTCTTGACACCTCTATTATCATTCCGTGGCTCAAGGAGAACTACAATAACTGTGAGGTTATTGCTGTTTCCGGTAATGTGGGTCAGGCGGATGAGCTTGAGGGGCTTGAGGAGAAGGCAATCAAAACCGGCGCTTCCAAGTGCTACGTGCTTGACTTGACTGACGATTATGTTGATAATTATATCATCCCCTGCGTAAAGGCAGGCGCAATTTATGAGGAGTACCTGCTTGGCACCAGCCACGCACGCCCCTGCATTGCAAAGGCTCTGGTTGATATTGCGATCAAGGAGGGCGCCGATGCGATTGCACACGGCTGCACCGGTAAGGGTAATGACCAGGTCCGCTTTGAGCTGACCATCAAGCGCTTTGCACCCGATATGCCCATCATCGCTCCCTGGCGTGAGTGGAGCATCAAGTCCCGTGAGGAGGAGATCGATTACGCAGAGGCACACAACGTACCCCTGAAGATCAACCGCGAAACTAACTACTCCAAGGATAAGAACCTCTGGCATCTTTCTCACGAGGGTCTTGATCTTGAGGATACCGGCAACGAGCCGCAGTACGAGAAGCCCGGCTTCCTTGAAATGGGCGTTTCTCCCATCAACGCACCCGACGTTCCTACCTACATCGAGCTTGAGTTTGACAAGGGCGCACCTGTTGCACTCAACGGCGAAAAGATGTCCGCTAAGAACATTATCCTTGCCCTTAACAAGATCGGCGGTGAGAATGGCATCGGTCTGCTTGACATCGTTGAGAACCGTCTTGTCGGCATGAAGTGTCGCGGCGTATACGAAACGCCCGGCGGCGCAATTCTTTACAAGGCACACAGCGTGCTTGAAACGCTTTGCCTTGATAAGTACACGATGCACGAAAAGCAGAAGCTTGCTGTGACCTACGGTGAGCTTGTATACAACGGTCAGTGGTTTACCCCTCTGCGTGAGGCACTTGCCGCCTTCGTTGATAAGACGCAGGAGCGCGTGTGCGGTAAGGTGCGTCTGAAGCTTTACAAGGGCAATATGATCAATGCGGGCACTTGGAGCCCCTACACGCTTTACAGCGAGGAGATCGCCACCTTTGGCGAGAGTAACTATAACCAGAAGGACGCAGAGGGCTTTATCAACCTCTTTGGTCTGCCGATCCAGGTGCAGGCAATGTCTGACATGGGCAAGCTGAAATGATCAGAAAGTACTACGGACTGCCGCGCCTTTGGTGCGGCAGTCCTATGGTGTTCATTTAAGGAAAATTTGGCGTAGTGTCGCGGAAAATATAGCTCTTAAAACCTTTTGGGTGCGACTCCCTTCGACTATTTTTAAGGAGAGAAGTTTATGGCAAAGATGTGGGCGGGAAGAACCGCCGGACAAACTGAAAAGCTGGCGGACGATTTTAACTCGTCGTTGCGCTTTGACTGTAAAATGTACAAGCAGGATATCACGGGCAGCATGGCGCACGCCGCAATGCTCGCGAGGCAGGGCATCATCACCTCGGATGAGGCGCAGACCCTTATTAAGGGCCTTTCGGGGATCCTTGCTGATATTGATAGCGGCGCACTTGAGTTTGACCCAAGCTGCGAGGATATCCATATGTTCGTTGAGGAGGTGCTGACAAAGCGCCTTGGCGCGGTGGGAAAGAAGCTGCATACTGCAAGAAGCAGAAACGATCAGGTTGCACTTGATCTGCGCCTTTATCTGCGCGATGAGATCGGCGCGATCACAGAAAAGATCGTAGCGCTCACCGAGGTGCTGGCAAGCAAGGCGGCGCAGTATGACAACTGCATTCTGCCCGGCTACACGCATTTGCAGCGCGCACAGCCCATTGTTTTTTCGCACCATTTGCTGGCATATGCCATGATGCTGCTGCGTGACAAATCCCGCTTTGAGGATGCCGCCGCACGCATGAATGTTTGCCCGATTGGCTCTTGTGCCTTGGCGGGTACTACTTATGATACAGACCGTTGGTTTGAGGCGCGTGAGCTTGGCTTTGCCGATGTTGCAAGAAACAGCATCGACGGTGTTTCCGACCGTGATTTCTGCCTTGATTTTATGAGCGCGTGCGCGGTTTTAATGATGCACCTCTCTCGCTTTTCCGAGGAGCTTATTCTGTGGTCAAGCTGGGAGTTTCGCTTTGTAGAGCTTTCTGATGCGTACACCACGGGCTCGTCGATCATGCCGCAAAAGAAAAACCCCGATATGGCAGAGCTGATCAGAGGAAAAACGGGTCGCGTTTACGGTGATCTTATGGCGCTGCTTACGACCATGAAGGGATTGCCGCTTGCATATAACAAGGATATGCAGGAGGATAAGGAGAGCGTATTTGATGCCGCTGAAACGGTACAGATGTGCCTTGATGTCATGACACCCATGATCGACACCATGACTGTGCGTGCCGACCGCATGAGAAAGGCCGCTGAGGAGGGCTTTATCAACGCTACCGATCTTGCCGACTATCTGGTGAAAAAGGGCATGCCCTTCCGTGATGCGTACCGTATTTCGGGCGCTATCGTTGCAGAATGTATCAAGACGGGTGCCGTTCTCGAAACGCTGCCGCTTGAGGTCTACCGTGGATACAGCGATCTTTTTGAAGGCGATCTTTACGATGCCATCGATCTTTCGGCATGCGTGGCAAAGCGTACATCTCTTGGCGGTCCCTCTGTGAAATCCGTGAAAGAGCAAATTGCTTATGTAAGGGAACAACTCAAAAAATAAAACACGGTAGCTTTTTTAGGGCGCAGTGCCACGCACTGCGCCTTTTTGTGACGGAATGTGACAAAAAGCACGCTTGACTTTTTTTGGTTATCTGTTATAATAATATTGTATAATTTTATGATTAGGAATGTAAAACTGTAATCAAGGGGGAAATGTACTATGCGGCGCTTTTGCTTTTTGATTTTACTCATGCTTTGTCTTGCGGTGTTGATCGCCTGCGGTGGCAATGAAGACAAAAGCTATATCACCTTTGGCGAAGCCGGGGTGCTGTCTGCACAGGTAGAAACCGCACAAGCGGGGAGCATACGCGTGCCCTCTCCCGCCGGCACAAGTGCAGGCTCTTGTGTGGGTTGGCAAGCAAAAACCGAAGACGGCACCGTTTTTTTGCAGATAGGATCCATCTACACATACGAAGCGGGGGAGAATATAAGCTTTGCTCCCGTATACCTTAATTTGAAAACCGAGGATGCTTCTTTGGTGCTTGACGGCACAAATGCGAATATCTCTTTTGTCACCAAGGTGAAGAAAGCAGAGTGGGAAAAATTTAACACATTTATTGCCGATGTTACATGCGGTACATTGATCTTTACTGCGAGTGATATTGCCGCGACGGGTGGTACGCTTACGCATGCGGCATTTGAGAAGGCAGGCAAAACACCGCTTGAAATCCCTGCGGCTGACATGCTTGCAAATGCAGGAGAAGAGGTCTATTTTGTGGGCGCTCTTTCTATCGACTCCGAGCTTTCCGGATCTAAAGATTACACTGCTGTGGGGTATGTTAAAATTACATATACAGACGGATCTGTTGCGTACGTTTATGCCAATGCGAAAGGTTACAGCCCTTCACCGATATTGCTTGCAAGAGCTGCGCTTCTCGATTTTTCTGATACACAAGGCGGTGTTTATCAATATCCCGCAGGGGATAAATTCTCTCCTTATACAAGCGAGGAGCAAGCAAAGCTTGAGGAGCTGTCAAGGTTCTCGGTGTTGCTGGTTTTTGATGAATCGGTTAAGGGATATAAACGCTTGCATGATGACAGTGATGCTAACTTATATGAGAGTCGTCTGATCCGTTTCGGTGCTGACAGTGATGCCGTTGGCGATGAGGGCAATTCTGCTGAGGCGCGGGCAATTTACCGCGCGCTTGGTAAGACCATATATACCGGTGGCGGTGCGCTGATCATTTCCGTTAAGGACGGCACGCACCTGAGTGAAGCAAATATCGCCGACATCTTGATAGATTACGGTACCAGCATAGGGGAGATCGAGACCTATATTTTCTATAACGGCTCGCTTGTTGTTCCCTATAAGGTATATTCGGATCCCCACTAACGCGTTGCAGCTGTAAAGGGTATATAAAATTACAAGCACCGCAAATGCCTTTGTCGCATTGGCGGTGCTTGTTTTATGCCCTCGCATTTATATTATAGTAAAAAGCTCTTGACTTGACGCGAGAAAAGGGGTACAATAGACAACGGTTATTTAATTTTTAGAAGGGTAAATAGTATGACAACTCGAAAAACATGGTTTTTGAGGGGTGTTCGCGACGGCATACCCATTGCCATTGGATATTTTGCCGTGGCTTTTGCGCTTGGCATCAAGGCAACCATGGCAGGGCTTACCGCGTGGCAATCCGCCCTGCTCTCGTTTTTAAACGTGACCTCAGCGGGGGAGGCGGCAGGCATTGCACTGCTTGGGGTGGGTACCACCTATGTCGAGCTTGCCTTTACACAGCTTGTTATCAACATTCGCTATTTGCTGATGTCCTGCTCGCTCTCTCAAAAGCTTGCACCCGAAACGGGCTTTTTGCACCGTCTTTTGGTGGGTTATGGTGTAACCGATGAGATCTTTGGCATATCTGCTGCAGTAGAGGATAAGCTCTCGCCTTATTACAGCTATGGCGCGATTTCCGTTGCTGTGCCGGGCTGGACACTGGGTACGCTGCTTGGTGCCGTTATGGGCAATATTTTGCCTGCTCGCGCCGTGGGTGCGCTTGGTGTGGCGCTTTACGCGATGTTTCTTGCCATTATCCTGCCGCCTGCAAGAAAAAGCCGTATCATTGCAGGGCTTGTGGCGGTTTCCATGGCGGCAAGCGCGTTGCTTACATATCTTTGCGCTAAGCTCTCACTTACATGGTTTACCGAGGGATTTCGCATCATCGCGCTCACAATTCTTATTTCAGCTGCGGCGGCAATCCTGTTCCCCATAAAGGATGAAGCCGAACGGTCATGTGCTGAAGGGGAGGTGGCAGAGCATGGTCAATAATATTGTGCTTGCTATCTTGCTTATGGCAGGTGTTACGTATCTCATTCGTGTGCTGCCTTTGGTGCTCATTCGCCGTGAGATCAAAAACCGCACGGTGCGCTCGTTTCTTCATTACGTGCCGTATGTGACACTTTCAGTGATGACCTTTCCCGCGATCCTTTCCGCAACAAACGTTATCTGGTCAGCACTCGCTGCCCTCGCCGTTGCTGTTTTGCTTTCGCTTAAGGGCTGTAAGCTGCCCGTGGTTGCCGCGTTTGCGTGTGCTACGGTGTTTCTTGTAGAGTTGATACCGTTTTAAAAAACATCACCCATGTACCAAAAGCTTGGTGCATGGGTGATGTTTTTTTGTTTTATTCAAGCTCAAAAGCGCCTGTATAGAGCTGATAGTAAACGCCCTTTTCGGCAATCAGCTTGTCGTGGTTGCCACGCTCAATGATCTTGCCGTGGTCAAGCACCATAATGACATCGGAATTCATAACGGTGGAAAGACGGTGGGCAATGACAAATACTGTTCTGCCCTCCATCAGCTTATCCATACCGCGCTGCACGATCGCCTCGGTACGGGTGTCGATCGAGGAGGTTGCCTCATCCATGATCATGACGGGCGGATCGGCAACCGCGGCGCGCGCAATGGCGATCATCTGGCGCTGACCCTGCGAGAGGTTGGCGCCGTTGCCCGAAAGCTCGGTATCATAGCCCTGCGGCAAACGAGAAATGAAATCGTCAGCACCGACAAGCGCGGCGGCCGCGCGACATTCCTCATCGGTTGCGTCAAGACGACCGTAGCGGATGTTATCCATAACAGAGCCGGTAAAGAGGTTGGTATCCTGCAAAACGATGCCGAGCGAGCGGCGCAGATCGGATTTCTTGATCTTGTTGATATTGATACCGTCGTAACGGATCTTGCCGTCGGCAATGTCATAAAAACGGTTGATCAGATTGGTGATCGTGGTCTTACCTGCGCCTGTAGCACCTACAAAGGCAACCTTTTGGCCGGGCTCGGCATACACGCTGACGTCTCGCAAAACAGGCTTGCCTTCTTCATAGGCAAAATCCACCTCAGTGAGGCGCACGTCGCCGCAAAGACGCGTGTAGGTTACAGTTCCGTCTGCTTGGTGCGGGTGACGCCAAGCCCACAGACCCGTGCGCTCGGTCGTTTCGGTGATGTTGCCCTTGTCATCGATCTTGGCATTTACCAAGGTTACATATCCCTCGTCTGCCTCGGGTGCTTCATCCATCATTTCAAACAGACGTGCACCGCCTGCCATGCCCATTACTACTGCATTGATCTGCTGTGAGGCTTGATTGACATTGCCCGTGAACTGCTTCGCCATATTGAGGAATGGCACAATGATACTGATACTAAAGGCAGCAAAGCCACCGCCACGGTGAAGGAGCGTGGAAAGTCCAACATTCGGAATGCGTGAAAGCAGGAAGACACCGCCTACTACCGCCATAATGACATAGAGAATATTGCCGATGTTGCCGATGATAGGGCCCAAGGTATTGGCATATGCATGGGCGCGTGCGCTATCCTTAAAGAGCGCTTCATTGATCTCTTCAAAATCGCGCATTGCCGCTTCCTCATGGCAGAACACCTTTACGACCTTTTGACCGTTCATCATTTCCTGCACGTAGCCCTCGGTCTTACCCATGGCGCGTTGCTGGCGAATAAAGTATTTGGCGGAGCCGCCACCGATCTTTTTGGATACCGTGACCATGGCAAATACACCGACAAGGAGCACTAGTGTCATCCAAAGGCTGAAATACAGCATCACGAAAAGCACGGATACAAGAATAACAATGGAGTTCAGCAGCGAGGGCATTGCTTGAGAAATAAGCTCGCGCAACGCATCAATATCGTTGGTATAGCGGCTCATGATATCGCCGTGCTTGTGGGTATCAAAATATCGGATGGGCAGATTTTGCATCTTATCAAACATCGTGCGACGGAGCTTGCAAAGAAAGCCCTGCGTGATGATCGCCATAAGCTGTGTCTGCAAGACAATGGCGATCCAGGAAACGATGTAAAAGGAAGCCAACAGGATGACCTTAGGCACGATCTCGCCCGATGCCTCGCTCCATGTGGCACCCGAAAGCTGGGCTTGCTCAATGGCAGCAATAACCTTCTGCATAAAGACGGCAGGGAGCGCTGCGGTCACAGCGGAGATCAAAATACAAACGACAATGACGGGGGCAAGCACGGGATAATAGCCAAAAAGCATTTTCAAAACGCGTGCAAGCACGCGGGGGCTTGCCTTGGGGCGCTTCATCATAGATTGCTTCTTACTCATTTTCATTGCCCCCTCTCGTTTGTTGCTCGTAGATCTCACGGTAAATATCACAAGAGGTCAGCAATTCCTCATGCTTGCCTGCGGCACAGATCCTGCCGTTTTCCATCACAAGGATCAGGTCGGCATCCTCCACCGAAGCCACGCGCTGTGCGATGATGATCTTGGTGGTTTCGGGGATAAAGGAACGGAAGCCCTCGCGAATCAGCGCATCGGTTTTGGTATCGACTGCACTTGTGGAGTCGTCAAGGATAAGGATCTTCGGCTTTTTGAGAAGCGCGCGGGCAATGCAAAGGCGCTGCTTTTGACCGCCCGAAACATTGGTGCCGCCCTGCTCGATGTAGGTATCGTATCCATCGGGGAAGGAGGAAACAAAATCATGTGCCTGCGCCAAGCGGCAAGCCTCGATCAGCTCCTCATCGGTGGCGTTCGGATTACCCCAACGCAGATTTTCCTTGATCGTGCCCGAAAACAAAAGGTTCTTTTGAAGCACCATTGCCACAGCATCGCGCAGGGCCTTGATGTCGTATTGACATACATCAACGCCGCCAACCAGCACACTGCCCTCGGTGGCATCGTAAAGACGGGGCACGAGTTGAACAAAGGTCGTTTTGCCCGATCCTGTACCGCCGATCACGCCCACAGTCATGCCCGATTTCACGCGCAGATCGATATCGGAGAGCGCATAGCGCTTTGCCTTGGCAGAATATTTGAAGCTGACACCCTTGAAATCGATCGAGCCGTCCTTTACGGTCATTATGGCATTTTCGGGGTTTACCAGCGTCGGCTCCTCGCCGAGCACCTCATAAATACGCTTCATCGACTCGGCAGACATGGTGAGGATGACGTAGATCATAGAAAGCATCATCAGTGACATCAAAACCTGCATGCCGTACGTGAGCATGGCAGAGAGCTGCCCCACGTCAACGCCCGAAATGCCCTCGATCGCCATGCGAGAGCCTACCAGCAATACAAAGATCATGTTAAAGTAAAGGCAGATCTGCATAATGGGGCGGTTCCACGCCACGATACGCTCGGCCTTTACAAAATCACCGCGAATATCCTCGGCGGCAACGCCAAACTTCTCTTTTTCATATTCCTCACGCGAAAAGCCCTTTACCACACGCATGGCGCGCACGTTTTCCTCGATCGATTCGTTGAGGCGGTCGTACTTGCGGAATACGCGGCGAAACGCAGGCATTGCCTTTTTGCCTACCATCATAAGTCCAAAAGCAAGCACGGGAATGATGACCACAAAGGTCATGGCAAGCATGCCGCCCATCACAAAGGACATGATGACCGAGAAAATGAGCATCAAGGGCGCGCGGATGGCGGTGCGAATGAGCATCATGTAGGACATTTGTACGTTTTGCACGTCAGTCGTCATGCGTGTTACCAGTGACGAAGAGGAGAATTTATCAATGTTTTCAAAGGAAAAATCTCCTATTTTTTGATAAAGGTCATGGCGCACGTTTTTGCCAAAGCCCGCAGCTGCACGTGCGCAGCAAAAGCCCGCGATGCCACCGCAGGCAAGGGAAAGGCAGGCCATAACAGCAAGCACGATTCCCACCTTGATCACCTCGGCGAGCGCAGCCCCCGCCTTGATCTGATTGACAAGGTTTGCTGTGATAAACGGAATGAGTGTTTCGATGATCGACTCGCCCACAATAAAAATGAGCGTTAAGACCGTCGGCTTTTTGAATTCGCGCACACAGCGCAACAATCTTTTTAGCATATTTCCTCCTTTCGGGAACACCCCGACGCTTGAAATTAGTTTAATGTTAAACTAATTTTTCTTTCGACCTTATTATTGTATCATTGTACACCAGAAAAGTCAAGGTATATATTAAATATATATATCAAACAAATCATTAAAAAACAGGACAGAGAAACCGAAATTTCTCTGTCCTGTTTTGTGTCATTGGGGTAAAATTGTTTTATAAATCCCACTGACAAACTTTTTATAAAAGATTATTTTTCAATTTTTTTGTAGGTAACAAGACCGATCTTGATAGAGCCGTCTTCGTTTTCAGCAAAAGCCTTTGTATCGGTGGTTTCTTTGCCGTCAGCATCGACCCAAGTAAAGATGATCTCGTCGCCGTCAACCTTGTATTTGCCCTCAAGAGTAGCGCTGTCAACCTTGTTGCCCAGCAGGTAAGAGGTAAAGGTTACCTTGTTACCGCTGAACGAATACATCGTATAGGTTTTGGTGGTGTCCTTTTCGCCGGCATAGTAATCGCCGGAAGCAACACCGCCGCAGGATGCAAGCGTTGCGCAGAGCATAACAGCAACAAGAGTGAGTGCAAGAATGCGTGCAAACTTTTTCATTATGAGTTCCTCCATGAAATTATGTATTTTGTAAGGCATGAGCGCCTTGCATGGTAACATTATAGCATATGAAATTTTAAAAAGCAAGTAAATTTTTGCGATTTTTTAGAGCCCAAAAATGCCGTGCTTTGATTTTCGGTAACGTGGTTGCTTTTTGCGTCAAATCGTGTTAAAATAAAATAAAGGGGGTGTTCCCATGATCGATTTTAAGCACGTAGAAAAATACCGTGAGAACAACCGTATTGAGGCGAAACGTGCAATGGGCGGCTTGCCGTATAGTGTGTGGGAAACCTATTCTTCCTTTGCCAATACCATGGGCGGCGTGATATTGCTTGGCGTGGAGGAGGGAAAGGATAAGAGCTTTCACGCGCTTGACCTGCCCGATCCGCAAGGGCTTATTAGAAAAATTTGGCGACAGCTCAACGACCCACGTCGCGTAAACGTAAACATTTTAACTAAGGATAGCGTGCGCGTGGAGCGCGTGGACGGTAAGCGCATCGTTGTGATAGAGGTGCCGCGCGCACACCGAGCTGATAAGCCTGTTTATATTGAAAATGATATGTATCACGGCACTTACCGCCGGGGCGGAGAGGGCGATTATCGCTGTACCTCCGAGGAGATCGATGTGATGCGGCGCGATGCCGCCGCACGCTCGCAGGATATGCGCTTACTTGAGGAATGCTCGCTTGATGTGCTTTGCTCCGATACAATTTTGCAATATCGCGCGCAAATGAAGGTGCTGCGCCCCGGGCACGCGTATGAGAGATGCAGTCAAAATGAATTTTTAATACAGATCAATGCGGCGGGGACGGGTGCTGACGGCGCTCTGCACCCGAGCATGGCAGGGCTTTTGATGTTCGGCAAATATGAAGCGATACTGCGCGAAATACCGACATATCGTGTTGCTTTCAAGAAAGATGGTACACCAAATGAAGGTGAGGAATATAGGGGAAATCTATATCAATTTTTTTACCGCGCTATTGCCGAGCTGCACATTGGATTTCCGCGCAGCGTGGCGGCAAGAAATGCGATTGAGGAGGCACTTGTCAACTGCCTTGTAAATGCCAATTACCGTGAACGTGGCGGTGTTTTGGTGGAAAAGGCTGCCGATATGCTGCGGTTTTCAAACCCCGGTGCATTTCGTATTGACCCGGGGCAAGCACGTGCAGGCGGTGTGTCTGATTCGCGCAACAAGGCGATTTCCCGTATGTTTTTGCTCATTGGCGAGGGCGCGGGGATAGGCGGCGGTATTCCGCGTATGTTTGCTGATTGGCGAAAAAATGCCCGCCCAACACCGTTTTTTGAGGAGCGCTTTGAACCGGAACGTACCACCCTAACGCTTCCCATAAGGAAGCAACCTGCTTACAGTGGGGAGAACACAAAAAAACGCACGATACCTGCGGTGGCGATCAAGCAAATGATCGCGGAGCATCTTACGGCAGTAATATTTGCTCGTGCGGCACAGATCGCATCGAGTGTGGGATTGCCGCTTCCACGTGTGCGTCGCTATCTTATACAAATGCGGCAGGAGGGGCTTGTCATATCCGAAGGACAGGGTAAGAACACGCTTTGGCGCTTACGTGAGCGCGCAGGCTTATAGAAAAAGAGGCGGCATTATGCCGCCTCTTTTTCTATAATACTTGAATTACAATACTTAAATTATCCTTGAGCACCGAGGTAGAGCGTGAAAGGAACATGGTCCACAGTCACGGTGAAGTTAACCTCATCGATAACGATAGGCATAGTCTTTGTTTGGGTTGCACCGGCTGCATCTACCCAAGTAAGAGTGATGTTGCCACGCGTAATGCCGTTATCCTTGTCTGCCTTGCGTGCTTCCTTGTCCTCAGGCTTGATTACTTCGATCTCGTACTCACCGGTATAAGAAAGAGCATCTTGCTTTACGTAACTAATGTAGGTGTTGTAGGAAAAGGTCTTGCCGTCAAAGGTGTAGCCTTCATAGCAACCGGTCAGACCGGGATCGCCTATAACGTATTCACCGGTTTCTACCTTTTTGGCACAAGAAGCAAGCGAAAAACAAAGCATGATTGCAATCAAAGTAAGGGATAAAACACGAGTAAAGACTTTCATAAGTATGTCCTCCGTTATAGTTTTATGGATAGGTACAGTATAGCATGTGTTGCAAAAAAATGCAATAGTTTTTTGGGATTTTGTGTATTTGTACAAAAAGAGCAGGGGGAATATGGTTACTTTGCAAATTATATCAAGCCTTTTTTGCCCAAGTTGTTCCACTGGATGTATCCGTCAGTACAATGCCTTTTTCCAAAAGCTCTTGGCGGATGCGATCGGCCTCGGCATAGTTCTTTGCCTTCTTTGCGGCGGCGCGTGCATCGATCGCTTCTTCAATGGCGCGGATCTCCGGGTCGTCAGAGTAGGTGCGAACGGCAGCCTTAGCAGCTTCCTCGGCCTTTTGCTTTGCCAACGCATCTGCCGCATCAAGCAGATTAAGCGCCAAAACGGTATCAAAATCCTTAATTGCCGCACGCTTGGTGGCGGTGTTTGCGGTGGATTTTAATACATTATAAAGTGCTGTGATCGCAAGCGAGGTGTTAAGGTCATTGTCAAGCGCTTCTCTGAATTTTGCCTTAAGTGCATCCAAGGCATCTTGATCGATCTCCTCGCCCTCTACTACCTTCAGAGCCGCAATGCGCGCAATCAGCTTGTTGTAGGAAACAACTGCGTTATCAAGATTTTCAAAGGAAAAGACCAAGGATCTGCGATAATGCGAGCCAAGGCAGAAGAAGCGGTAAGCAAGCGGATCGTAGCCCTTGCTTTCAAGCAAGGATACGGTAAGAAATTCGCCCTTGGATTTTGACATTTTGCCGCTGTCTGTGTTCAGGTGAAGCACGTGCATCCAATAGTTGCACCACTTGTGACCGAGATATGCCTCGCTTTGTGCAATTTCGTTGGTGTGGTGGGGGAAGGCGTTGTCAATGCCGCCGCAGTGGATATCAAGGCGCTCGCCAAGATGCTTCATGGCAATGCAGGAGCACTCAATATGCCAGCCGGGATAGCCGATGCCCCAAGGGCTGTCCCACTTGAGCTCCTGATCCTCGAATTTGGATTTGGTAAACCAAAGTACGAAATCAGCCTTGTTGCGCTTGTTGCTATCCTCCTCAACGCCCTCTCGAACGCCTACGGCAAGATCCTCAGAGGTAAAGTCGTTGAAAATATAGTATTGCGAAAGTTTAGAGGTGTCAAAATAGATGTTGCCGCCTGCCTCGTAGGCAAAGCCCTTTTCGATCAATGCCTCGATCACGCGGATGAAATCATCAACGCAAGCGGTGGCAGGATCAATGATATCAGGGCGACGGATGTTGAGCTTTTCACAATCGGCGAAAAAGCAATCGGTATAATATTTGGCAATCTCCATTACCGTCTTCTTTTCGCGCTTGGCGCCCTTCAGCATTTTGTCCTCGCCGGTGTCACCGTCGCTTGAGAGGTGCCCCACGTCGGTAATATTCATCACACGTGTTACGTTATAGCCAACGTAACGCATATAACGGTCAAGGATATCCTCCATGATATAGGTGCGCAGGTTGCCGATGTGTGCATAGTGATAAACCGTGGGACCGCAGGTGTAAATGCTTACCTTGCCGGGCTCATTGGGTACAAATTCTTCTCTTTTATGCGTCGCTGTGTTGTAAAGATACATAGATTACTCCTTTGCGGTTTTCTTTGCTTTTTTCGGGGCGGACTCTGCCTTTGCGTCGGGCGTGAGAGCCTTTTCCAGCTTTAGAAGACGTCGGCGCAGCTTTTCGCTTTCGGCACGTAGCGCCGTGAGCTCCTCTTTAATAGGATCGGGAATGTGGATCTGGTCAAGGTCGTTGGCAATGCGCACACCCCCAACGCTTACCACGCGTGCGGGGATACCCACGGCGGTGCTGTCTGAGGGAATGTCGTGTAAAGCCACAGCGCCTGCGGCAATTTTGGCGTTGTCACCGATCGTAAGAGGTCCTAAGACCTTAGCACCCGCACCGATCATGACGTTGTCGCCAAGTGTGGGGTGACGCTTGCCCACGTTTTTACCTGTGCCGCCAAGTGTTACGCCCTGATAAATGGTGCAGTTGTCACCGATCTCGGCAGTTTCACCGATCACAACGCCCGCGCCGTGGTCGATCACAAGCCCACGGCCGATGGTGGCGCCCGGGTGGATTTCAATGCCCGTAACAAACTTTGCTCCTTGGCTGATCAGTCTTGCGGTAAAGGTGTGACCTTTTTTATAGAGCTTGTGCGAAACACGGTGCGCCGTGCGCGCGTGCAGACCTGAATAGAGCAAAAGGATCTCGGCATTGCTCGTGGCGGCGGGGTCGCGTTGACGGAAGGCTTCCACGTCATAGCGGACCTCATCGATAAAGTCGCGCCCGCCGCGATACGCGTCCTTGGCTACCTTGCGTAGCGTATCACCAAGAATCGCAGCGCCTTCTGCAATCTTCTCATAATCAATATTCATACAAAAACCTCTCAACTTTTTTAGGGTTGTTTTTAATAAAAAACACCCCTGTACCAACCGGTACAGAGGCGGCATGAACCGCGGTTCCACTCTGCTTTGGGTTTCCCCCTTACCGCCCGAATGCCGAACGGTTCTCCCTTAACGCGGGCTACGGCAACGGCTAACGCAAAAAGCGCTCACCGCCACATCTCACGGGTGCACATCTCCCACCTTCCCGTATGCTGCTTACAGCCAAGGCAGCACTCTCTTAACAGGTCCGCGGGCCTTTTCCCGATCCTAGATCTTTCTATATATTATACACAAGAAACGAGAATTTGTAAACCCCTTTTCAAAAAATTAAATACCCACTTTCTTGAACGGAAAAGAAAAGCAAAGAAAAAGCCGCTTTCCTGTGATAAATTACAGCAGAAAAAGCGGCTTTTTCAGGCGGGAATTTAAAGGTATTGATCAACGATCGATTGCAACAGGGGGTGTTTTTCTTCCATGTCTGCAACCAGCTTGAGCTGCGTGCGTGCGCGCTCAAGATTGTGCCCCTCGTGCTGAATGCGGAAATAAGTGTCACCTTGCAGGTGATCAGTCAGAAAACGGATGCCTTGCTCCAAGGTCAGAATGCGCGCACCCTCGGGCAGTGCCCGAAGCTCTTCTTTTGTGATGCGCTTTGAAAGGCTTGTCACAAAGCCCTTTGTGTAGGCTTCAAACATATCGACTCTTACAAACACCTTGTCAAGATCGGTCTCATCCTCTGTCGCGCTTGATGCACCAAAGCGTATGGCATCGCCAAAGTCATATAAGAGCGATCCCGGCATTACGGTGTCAAGATCGATCACACAAAGACCCTCTCCCGTGTTCTTATCCATGATGACATTATTTGGCTTTGTGTCGTTGTGCGTTACACGTAAGGGGAACAGCCCGCTTGCAAGACCGTCAACGATAAACGAGCAGTCCTTGCGGCGCGCACGGATAAACTCAATTTCTGCCGCACACGCAGCGGCGCGCCCGCAGATATCGGCGGCAACTGCTGCTTCAAATGCCTCATAACGTTTTTCTGTGTTATGAAAGTTGGGGATCGTCTCATGAAGAGTGGATATGTCGTAATCGGCCAATTGATTTTGGAAGTTGCCAAATGCCGCGCCTACACGTGTAAATAATGCGGGCGTGTCGCATTTATCATAACAAACTCCGTCAACATATTGATAGGCACGCCAATATTCGCCGTTTTTGTCGATATGATAGTAACGGTCGCCGCTTTTTATAAATTGCAGGGCGCTGTTTTGCACATCGCCGCCGCAAGCGGCAAGCTTGGCGCGAATATGGTCGGTAACGCCTACCACATTTTTCATGATCGCAGCAGGATCCTTAAAGACACCTTTTTTGATTTTTTGCGCAATGTAGCGGCCACTTGCACACTTTACAAAAAATGTGCTGTTGATATGTCCTATCTTACATTCATCAATGGAGAGTATAGGTGAGTTAAAATCAAAAGCCGAAATAATTTTTTCTATATTCATCATTAACAGATGGGAGATCGCACAAGTCACACTCCCATTGCCTTTCCGATCGTAATCAAATATTAATAAAGTCCTTTTTGTGCGTGAGAAAATCAATCAAGCACATCTGCGGTGCAAATTAGGGTCACGTCGGGGTGAAGGTTGAGCATCGTTGCGGGGAAGCTTGTATCGATGGTGCGCTCGAGCATGGCGGATACGGCATCCCTTTTAGAGGCGCCCGAAGCCATAATAACGATCTTCTTTGCCTTGAAAATGGTGCCAATGCCCATGGTGAGCGCGCGGCGCGGCACGTCGTTTGCACTCGCAAAAAAGCGTGCATTTGCCTCGATCGTATCCTCAGTAAGATCGGTTACGTGGGTGTCAAGCATCAGCTTGGTGTCGGGCTCGTTAAAGCCGATATGACCGTTTCTGCCAATGCCAAGGATCTGGATATCGATGCCGCCAAGATCGGTTACGAGCTGCTCGTAGCGCTTGCATTCTGCAACGGGATCGGCAGCGGTGCCATCGGGCACGTTGGTGTTTGCCTTGTCAATGTCAATGTGATCAAAGAGCTGGTGATTCATAAAGTAGCGGTAGCTCTGATCGTTGGCGGGATCAATAGGGTAGTATTCATCAAGATTTACAGAGGTCACATCTTTAAAGCTGAGCTCACCCTTTTTGCACATTTCAACAAGGGCAGCATACATGCCCTCGGGGGTAGAGCCTGTGGCAAGACCTAGCACGCAGCTCGGTTTTTCCTTAACCAGACTTGCGATCATTTGTGCGCCGTGCTGGGACATTTCCTCATAGTTTTTGCAAACGATAATGTTCATAAATTGGTACCTCGTTTTATTAAATTCGGCAAAGCCGTTTTTTGTCATTATATATTGTAACATAATATATGACGAAAGTCAACAAGATAGTTATCACATAATTTCTGCAATTTTTAAATATCAATCAAAAAAGAACTCAACCTAAAAAAGTTGAGTTCTTTTTTTGTTATCTGCCGCCGCGTCTGCCGCCTCCGCCACCACGGGATCCGCCACCACGGGATCCGCCATTTGAGCTGCTTGACTGTATGCGCACACGTGTGACATAGCTGCCGACAAAACGGTCCTCGCGGTGCGTTAGATTCAGCTTTGCATAGCGGTCAAGCGGATATGTAATGCCATGCTGCTTTTTTCGATAGTAAAGCACCACGCCAAGCACGCTGCCACCGGCGCTTACAAGCCCGGCCACAGCCGCGATCAAAACAACAACAAGCGGTTTGCGGCGTTCTTTTGCCTCAAGCGCCTTATAATGCCCGTCAATCTCGTCGGCACAAAGCGAAAAAAATGCTGCCGTGCCGTCCTTGATGTTGCCTGCCTTGAGGTTATCGTAAACAGCATCTGTATCCAATATACGGTTAACGTCATAATCCGAAAAAATCTCGGTTGCATTTCCGTAGGTGTACATATCGTAATAAAATTTGTTATTAGCACCCGTCATGCGTACAACGAGAACCACGGCATGTATTTTTTGCGGGCCCCAATCGGAAAAATCTAACAAGGTGTAAATTTCATTTTTAGTTAAATAGTCATCCGAATAGGCTGTTTGCATGGTGATAAGACAAAGCTTAATACCGTGAGTGTCAGTTTGTGCCGAAGGAGATATGCTTTTTTTATCTTCTTCGCTCAGTATACCGAGTCGATCAACCACCTTTACCTCGGTGGACAGCGAAGTAGTTGTTACTTCTGCCGCAAGCAAGGAGATGGTGAAAGCTGTAGCAATGAGAGGGATGAGAAGGCATAATAAGAGTATTTTTTTCATACCGTTCCCCCCTTATTTAAACAAAAACAGCTTTAAAAGCGCGGCGAGAATGCCCGCCCCAATGCCAACAAGCGCCCCAAGGATCGCGAGCTTTTTGCCGCTGACGGGAAATCTGCCCCATACCTTCCCTGTGTAGCCGTTCATGGCGTAGGTGTAGGTCTTGCCTTTGTGGCGGTAGGTCAGCAGCCAAATGGGCATCAGTGTGTAATCCCAATGCAGAACCTTTGTGAGCAGGCGCGGCGTGCTGGGAGAAACGGTTGCATAGCCGCTAATGGTACTGGAAAGCAAGGTGGTTGCGTAGCTTGTCATGCGGGCACGCACCGCCTCACGTACGGCCTCCTTTTCAATGTTGCGCTTTTTCGCAACAAAGCCCGAGAGATAGGGCATTGAAAATTCCTGCAGGGAATCCGAGGGGTAGGGCAGGATCCCGTCAAGCATCTCGCGGTCCTCCTCCGTGATCGCCGGCGTGACGATATCCTCAAAATGGATCTCGCCTGCGCGACGAATGTGGTAATTGGAGGTTTCGGTGTAGCGATAATCCCCTTGCCGCCAGGTGCGAACGCGGGTCGCGCGCGCGGTCATAGAGGCAGAAACATCTGCATCCGTGACCCAAAACGGGTAATAGATGCCGCAGATCTTATCTACCTGCTCAGCAGACAAAAAATCTCGCGGCACAAAGCGCCGTTTGCCTGCAAACGCAAAAAACTTTTCTTGAGCGGCAGCTTTGTCAAATTGAAACGGGATCACCTTGTGTGGCTTCATTTGCCCCGAAAGGCGGCCCGAAAAAAGAACGTAGCTATGGCAGTAGGGACAAACCGTTGCTGCCGTGGTTTCGTCTGCCATGATCTCGGCACCGCACGAGGAACACATATAGGTGCGTATTTGGGAGCAAAATTCATTGTCGGGAATCTCGCTTTCCTCGGCTGCGCGCTCCGCCGCCTCGGAGGCGGCTTCCTCCGCTTTTCTTGCCGTTTCGGTGGCGTCAAGCTCCTCTTTTGTGAATTCCGAGCGGCAGTATTCACAAGAAAACTTGCCTGTGCCCGGATCAAACGCAAGCGGTGCCGCGCAATTTGGGCATTGATATGTAACGGTTGCTTCTACCATGATCAATCCTTTTTCTTGCCGCAGTTCTGACAGAATTTGCCGTCATTTTGTGTGCCGCACTCCGAGCAGAACCATTTATCCCCCGCAACGGGTGCTTTTTCACCGCATTCCGAGCAGAATTTGCCGCTTGCGCTGTTGCCGCACTTGGGGCAGATCCAGCCCGCGGCGGCACTGGGCTGCTTTGCGCCGCACTCAGAACAGAACTTTCCGTCATTCTGCGCGCCGCAGCTACAGGTCCAACCGGCAGCCTTGGCAGCCTTTGCTGCCGCGTCGCGCTCCATTGCCGCGCGATTGGTTTCGGAAAAGGCACCAAAGCCGCCAGCCGCGTTCATGCCCATGCCCATGCCCATAAAGGTGGTGGCAGAGCCGCCGGGGTTGTTGCCTGCCGCTTCAAAGCCGCGTGCGATCGCGCCCTGTACATAGCCCTCACGTACGGCGGCATCGCCAAGCATGGCGCCTTGGTTGCGCATGTTGATCAGCTTTTTCGACTCCTCATCGTAAGAAACACTGGCAATGCCGACCGAAAGCACCTCAAAGCCGCGCAGCGCCTTCCAATCCTTGTCAAGCTCGTTTGCCATGTAGCTTGAAAGCTCGCGGGATCTTGAGGCGACGTGCGAAATGCGAATGCCGTCTGCGGACATGCGGTTGATCGCCGCCTGCAGCGCATCAAGGAATTCGGAAAGATATTGCTCGTTGATGTCGTCAATCTCCACCGCCTCGGCACTGCGCGGAATTGCCTCGGCATAGAATTTCAGCGGATCTGTGATCTTGATGGAATATGTACCGAAGGCGCGCAGGAACAATTCGGAATTATAAAAATTATCAAAATAATTTACAGGGTTGCGCGTGCCGAATTTAATGCCCTTGATCTCCTGCAGATTGATGAAAAATGCCTTTTGAGAGGAGGAGGGAACACCGCCGTATTTGATACGGCTAAAGGTTTCTGCAAGCGATTTGCCAAACTGACCCGCAAAAAGAGAGGGCATGGCACTGTTGTCTACCTTGTAATATCCCGGCTCAGCGGTGAAGTCTACTACCTTGCCGCCGTCAACCAAAATCATGAATTGATTGTCATATACATGAATGATAGAGCCGTTTGAAATCGTATCCTCTGTGCCTTTTTTGTTGCTGTTACGTTTATCGTTTTTTCTAACCTTTACGCCCTTGCAAAAAACCGTGGTATCATGCATGGCTTCAGCTTCTATTACCTCCTGCCAGGTATCGGCAAGTCCGCCACCAATGGCGGAAAGTGTTGCTTTGATAATGCCCATGATTCAATTACTCCTTATTTTAAATTATGAAACCGGTCAATAAAAATTATAAAATAGCAAAGCGGCGGCTTTGCGGCAAAACGCAAAGCCGCCGCAGCGACAGGATCGCGCAGGGCGCGAACAAAAGAGTGACCCGCCGAGCCGTGTAACCGGTATATCAGAACCCTGTTTTCACAAGGCGGTGCCCTGCCGTATGCTTTACTGCTCCCAGCGTCCTTTTGCCTGTCGAGACAAGTCAATCGATACAGGAAAAGGGAGGTCTGCAAACCACATTCGGACTGATTTCGGGCTCCATTTCATACGTGTAGGCTCCACCAACCGCATTATCACGTACTAAGCAGGCTGTTCATAAAATTTTTGTTATTGATCGTGGTCGATCTCAGAGGCAAACATGTCATCAAAGTAGTCGGCAACGTCGTCAAACTCGTCGTCGTCATCAATGGTAACAAGGCTCTCCTCGCCGTTTTCCACAACGGTTTTGAGGATGGTGTACTCACACACATCGTTGTTCTTCTCGGCGTCCTCTACGGAGATCATAGCATAATACTTAATGCCGTTTTTCTCGCAGGTGCCGATAAGCTCAAACTCGTGCTCGTTGCCCTCCTCGTCTTGAAGGGTGTAAATTTCAACTTCGTTCATTTCTTTTTCGGTCATGGTTAAAACCTCACTTCGTAGTATTTCCGTACACACGGAAAATATGTGGCAAGGGTAAATAGGGGAAACCCTCGCTTTTTCAATAAAAAGTATATCATGTTTTTTTAGGAATGTCAATCAAATTTTTTTGGGCAAGGCACAGCAAAATTCTGCCAAAAGAGAGAGTGCCGCGGCGGACAAAGCGTGCGGCACTGCAAAAACAGAAATTATAGAATTAAAAAATAGAATATTTTACTTAAAAATTGGAAAAGCAAAATTTCTTTGTTGGATTATTGGCGGTCGAAGTCCTCTAACACCAAGGAGGGGTTGTTGTCAAGCGCCCACTTGATGCTCCACTGTCCGGTAAAGAGGAGGTAGTTTTTGCCACGCACATCGGTAACGCGTCGGGTATCGGATGCCAAATTGAGCTTGGCAAGTTCACCGTTATATTCCTTGATGCGTTGAATGTATTGGAAGGGGAGATCGCGCTTGATATATTCTACGCCGTATTCCGATTTCATACGGAACTGCAGCACATCGTATTGAAGCGTGCCGATTACGCCCACAAACACGCGCTCGTAGCCGCTGTCGGGCTCAAAGAAGATGCGAATGGCACCCTCCTGCGCAATTTGGTTCATGCCCTTTTGGAACTGCTTGCGCTTCATGGAATCGATCTGCTCCACCATGGCAAAATGCTCGGGTGCAAAGGTGGGGATCCCCTCAAAGGCAAGCTTGCGATCCTTGGTGCATACCGTGTCGCCAATCGAAAATACGCCGGGGTCAAATACGCCGATGATGTCACCCGCATATGCCTCGTCAATGCCCTCACGTGCTTCTGCCATCATTTGCTGGGGCTGTGCCAGCTTGATGGGCTTGCCCGCCTGCATGTGATAGTATTCCTTTCCGCGTTCAAACTTGCCCGAGCAAATGCGCAAAAAGGCAATGCGGTCGCGGTGCGCCTTGTTCATGTTTGCCTGAATTTTGAAAACAAACGCGGAGAAGCGGTCATCAAACGGATCCACCGTTTCTGTTTCGGTCGTGCGGGGCAGGGGCGTGGGGGTCAGCTGCAAGAAGTATCTTAGAAAATCCTCAACGCCGAAGTTGTTGAGCGCCGAGCCGAAAAATACAGGCGAGAGCTTGCCCCTCGCAATGGCTTCAAGGTCAAAATCAAAGGAAGCGCCGTCAAGCAGCTCTACCTGCTCCACGAGCTCCTCGCGCAGGTTCTCGCCGATCAGCTCATCAAGCTTTTCGGTGTCGGAAATGTCGCATGCGATCGAGGCAAGGCGGCTTCTGCCGCGGTGTGCGTCGTCAAAGGCATGAATGGCGTGCTCGCGGCGGTCATAAACGCCCTTAAAGGTCACGCCGCAGCTAATGGGCCAGTTCATGGGATAGGTGCCGATGCCAAACTCGCGCTCGAGCTCATCAAGCAGATCAAAGGGATCGCGTGCCTCGTGGTCAAGCTTATTAATAAAGGTAAAGATCGGGATGCCGCGCTTGGCGCAAACGTGAAAGAGCTTGCGCGTTTGGGGCTCGATGCCCTTTGCCGCATCAATGACCATAACAGCGCTGTCTGCCGCCATCAGAGTGCGGTAGGTGTCCTCTGAAAAGTCTTGATGCCCGGGGGTGTCAAGAATGTTGATGCAATAGCCGTTGTATTCAAATTGAAGCACTGACGAGGTTACAGAGATGCCGCGCTGCTTTTCAAGCTCCATCCAGTCAGAAACGGCATGGCGATCGCTTTGCTTGCCCTTAACGGAGCCGGCAGATTGAATGGCGCCGCCGTAAAGAAGCAGCTTTTCGGTCAGCGTGGTTTTACCTGCATCGGGGTGCGAGATGATCGCAAACGTGCGTCTGCGCTCTATTTCTTGTCTTGTTCTTTCATCCATAATTCTATCCTCAAAATTTTGATCGCTCTATATTTTACCGCATTTTTACGAATAATGCAAGAGCAGAAGGAAAAATATATTTTTATAAAATTTTCTGTGATCAAGGCTGTTATTTAAGCATGGCAAGGCTTTTATTTATTGTGTATCGCAAAGATGACAAACAGCCCAAAAAACAGGCATCATTTTTGTGTATTATTTTATTGAAAAAGTACTTGCCTTTTTTCGCAATTCGTGGTATACTATTTCCTGCCTGACACAACATATTGTGTTTCATTCCAAAAACGCATCTAAATATAGGGGCGCACGGGGCGCCTGAAGGGAGAGGAAAAAATGAAGATCATTAAAAGAAACGGCTCTGAAGTGACCTTTGACCGCGAGAAGATCGTACGCGCTATTGAGAAGGCGAACGAAAGCGGCGAGGGCAAACCGGAACTTACCAAGCGCCAAATTGACTATATTTCCTTTGTCATTGAGGATTATTGTGAGGATGTAGGGCGCGCGCTTTCTGTGGAGGAGATCCAGGAGCTTGTCGAAACGCTTATCATTCAGCAAAATGCACCCGAAACGGCAAAGCGTTACATTCGTTATCGCTTTACCCGCAACCTGGCACGCCGTGCTAATACCACCGACGAAAATATCCTTTCTCTCATTGAATGCAACAATGAGGAAGTGAAGCAGGAGAACTCCAACAAAAACCCCACTGTCAACAGCGTACAGCGCGACTATATGGCAGGCGAGGTGTCAAAGGACCTTACGCGCCGCATTCTGCTCCCTGAGGACATTGTGCGTGCACATGAGGAGGGCATCATCCACTTCCACGATGCAGATTATTTTGCACAGCATATGCACAACTGTGACCTTGTCAATCTTGAGGATATGCTGCAAAACGGCACCGTGATCAGCGGCACGCTTATCGAAAAGCCGCACAGCTTTTCTACTGCCTGCAACATCGCCACGCAGATCATTGCGCAGGTCGCCTCCAACCAATACGGCGGCCAGAGCATTTCTCTGACGCACCTTGCACCCTTTGTGCAGGTGTCGCGTGATAAGATCAGAGGTGAGGTTCTCGCTGAAATGGAGGATCTTGGTATCATGCCGAGCGAGGAAAAGATCGCTGAGATCGTAGAGCAGCGACTCCTCAAGGAGATCAGCCGTGGCGTACAGACCATTCAGTATCAGGTCGTAACGCTGCTGACCACCAACGGACAAGCACCCTTTGTTACGGTATTTATGTACCTTGGCGAGGCACAGGATCCTCAGCTCAAGCATGATCTTGCGCTGATCATTCGCGAGGTGCTGCGTCAACGCATCCGCGGTGTAAAAAATGAGGCAGGTGTGTACGTTACGCCCGCATTCCCCAAGCTTATTTACGTGCTTGAGGAGGATAATATTCATGATGATTCCCCCTACTACGAGCTCACAAAGCTTGCCGCACAGTGCACGGCAAAGCGCATGGTGCCCGATTACATCTCCGAAAAGGTGATGAAGAGCCTTAAGGTTGATGACAATGGTGACGGGAATTGTTATACCTGCATGGGTTGCCGTTCGTTCCTCACGCCTTGGGTGGATGAAAACGGCAAGGCGAAGTATTACGGCCGCTTCAATCAGGGTGTTGTTACCATCAATCTGGTGGATGCCGCGTGCACCGCAACCCTTGAAGGTAGAAATATTGAAAAATTCTGGCAGGTGCTGGATGAGCGTCTGGAGCTTTGCCACCGCGCGCTGCAGTGCCGTCATGAGCGCCTTGAGGGAACGCTTTCCGATGCCGCACCTATTTTGTGGCAGTACGGTGCGCTTGCACGCCTTGAAAAGGGCGAGCCGATCACCAAGCTCCTTCACGGCGGTTATTCTACCATTTCGCTTGGTTACGCAGGTCTTTGGGAGTGCGTATATGCCGTAACGGGCAAGAAGCTTACCGACCCTGAGGGTCAGAGCTTTGGTCTTGCGGTAATGCATCGCATGAATGATGCCTGCAAGAAGTGGAAGGCTGAGGAGAACATTCATTATTCTCTTTATGGCACACCCCTTGAGTCCACGACCTATAAATTTGCCAAGTGCTTGCAGAAGCGTTTTGGTAAAATTCGTGGCGTAACCGATAAGAGCTATATCACAAATTCCTATCACGTTCACGTAACTGAGGAGATCGATGCCTTCGAGAAGCTCGCGTTTGAGTCTAAATTCCAAGAGCTTTCTCCCGGTGGCGCGATCAGCTATGTCGAGGTTCCCAACATGCAGGATAACCTTGATGCGGTGCTTGAGGTCATGAAGTTTATTTACAATAACATTATGTACGCCGAGCTTAACACCAAGAGCGATTACTGCCAGGTGTGCGGTTATGACGGAGAGATCGTTATTGTAGAGGATGACGGCAAGCTTGTTTGGGAGTGCCCTCATTGCCACAACCGTGACCAAAACAAGATGAACGTAGCGCGCCGTACCTGCGGATATATTGGCTCTCAGTATTGGAACCAAGGGCGCACACAGGAAATTCGTGAGCGCGTGCTGCATCTTTGATCCTTATGAATTACGGTGCAATTAAAAAATGTGATATTGCAAACGGTCCCGGCATACGTGTTTCACTTTTTGTGTCGGGCTGCACGCACCATTGCCCCGGCTGCTTTAACAAGGATACGTGGGATTTTAACTACGGCGAGCCGTTTACCCCTCAAACGGAGCGAGAAATTCTTGATTTGCTGGCACCGGAGCATATTGGCGGATTTTCGTTGCTTGGGGGTGAGCCGTTTGAGCCGCAAAATCAGCGAGCCTTACTGCCGCTTTTGAGGAAAATCAAGGCACAGTATCCCACTAAATCCGTTTGGTGCTACTCGGGCTATGTGCTTGAGCAGCTGATGGGCGAGAGCCGTGCGCGATGCGAAGTGACTGATGAAATGCTTGACCTCATTGACGTGCTTGTTGATGGCAGATTTGTGGAAGCGAAAAAGGATATCCGCTTGCGTTTCCGCGGCTCTTCGAATCAGCGCTTGATCGATCTTAATAAAACACGTGCTGCCGGAAGCCTTATTTTGTGGGATGACGGCATGCGGAAATAATAGCTGCAAAAAGGGCTGCGTTTGAAAACGCGGCCCTTTTTTACGGCGTGTTACTTTGCGAAATCATATATTTATATGATGAATAATATAAAAAATCCGTTTTCGTATTGACTTTTGGTGTGTCAAACGCTATAATAGTTGTGTATGTCACAGTCGTATTTTGTTTTATCACGCAGGAAGGGGAAGTTCTATATGACGTTAAAGGAGCTTGAAGCCCTTATTGGGGTTGCCGTAAAGGATGCTGATCTTTCCGATACGGATATCCCTGCCATCGATCTGTATCTCGATCAGATCTTAAGTCTTGTTGCTGACAAAAACAACGGTGCATCCGTGCGGTATCGTGAGCGTGCGCTGACGAAAACAATGATCAACAATTACTCCAAGGACGGTCTGATCAGCCCGATCGTGGGTAAGAAATATACGCGTGAGCACATCATCGAGATGCTGCTTGTATATGCGCTCAAAAACACGCTCTCCATCGCGGAGATCAAGCGTGTGCTTATGGGTGTGCGCAATGACTGTGGCTTTGCGGGCAGCGATCTTGCCGCAGGATATCAGCAATTCCTTTCCGTGAAGGAAAGCAACCGTTCGCGCGTTGGCGCGTTGGTGCTCTCCTTGCTGCAAGAGGACAACCTTGACGTAGAGGATGACCATGATTTTTTTGTGGCACTGCTTGATATTCTTTCACTTTCTGCCTATCTTAAGGTAGTGGCACAGGAAATGCTGGAGGCGCGCTATACCGATCCCGATCAGATCGAGCGTGAGCGCCGTGAGCGTGAGCGTCAGGAAAAGCGCGAGCGTGATGAGGCTGAAAAGCAAAAGAAGCGCGAGCGTGATGAGGCGGAGCGCCAAGAAAAGGCAGAAAAACGGGAAGTAAAGAAAAAGGAAAAAAGCAAGGATCTTCCCGAACCTGCGGATTAACTCTTTTTTACTTAAATGTGTTCCACAAATCGTTCAATTCCAGTGAGGTGACAAAATGTCAAATATCTGTTGGCGAAAAATTCGGAAAATAGTGGTATTGATCCTTGCAGATCTTGCGTTCTTGATATTTTCACTGCTTCTTGCACGCGTACTGTTTACCAATAGTATAGGCAATGCTTTTGAGAATATATTCGGTATTTTGGGTACTGCGGTTCTGACTCTTTCGGTATTTGCACTGTGCGGTTTTTATAACATGTCCCTTAAAAATGCGGGATTTGAGGAAATGCTGCGCATTTGCCTTGGCGTGCTGGTCGCAATGGTTCCCAATATACTCTTTCAGTATCTGGTCGCAGGATTTCGCATGCGTGAGATCATTCTCGCATTTGTGATTCTTTTTGACTTGATCTGCATATCGCGCTACCGGTCGCGCTTTACAACTGCGTGGCGGCATCGCTTTGTCGACCGAAAAGAGAGAATTCCTGTTATGGTCGTTGGTGGCGGTGATGCCGGCACTACGATCATTCGAGAAATGAATGCTTCCAATAAGATCGCGTATAAGCCGCTTTGTATTATCGATGATGACCCCCAGAAGTTTAACACGCGTATTTGCAATGTTCCTGTTGTGGGAAATCGCAACGACATTGAGGAGGCGGTTGCCAAATACGGTGTAGAGCAGATTTTTATCGTGATCCCTTCGGCACAAAGGCAGGCGATCCGAGAGATCTGCGAGATCTGTGCACGCACCAAATGTCGCGTTCGTATTTTGCCGGGCATGCATGAGATGATCGATGGGACAGCAATGACGCATCAGATGCGAGATGTCAGCATTGATGACCTTCTCGGGCGTGAACCGATCAGAGTTAACACGCGTGAGGTTTTCGGCTATATTGAGGGGAAAAATATTTTGGTTACGGGCGGTGGCGGCTCGATCGGCAGTGAGCTTTGCCGACAGATCGCGGCACACAATCCCGCCTCGCTTACCATTTTTGATATCTACGAAAACAACGCTTATGATATCGAAATGGAGCTGCGTCGTAATTTCCCGTATCTTGATCTCAAGGTGCTCATTGGTAGCGTGCGCGAGGCAAGGCGTGTGAATGATGTGTTTGCGATGGTGCACCCGCATATCGTATTCCACGCGGCGGCACACAAGCACGTTCCCCTGATGGAAACCAGCCCCGCAGAGGCTGTTAAAAACAATGTGTTCGGTACATACAACGTTGCCAAGGCGGCAAACGATTTCGGCGCAGAGCGCTTTGTTATGATCTCTACCGATAAGGCGGTAAATCCCACCAACGTCATGGGTGCCACAAAGCGTATATGCGAGATGATCGTGCAGAATTTTGCGCAGCATTCCGAGAAGACTGATTACGTCGCCGTACGCTTCGGCAACGTGCTTGGCAGTAACGGTAGTGTAATTCCGCTGTTCAAGCGCCAAATTGCACAGGGCGGTCCTGTCACAGTAACGCATAAGGATATTATCCGTTATTTTATGACCATTCCCGAGGCTGTTTCGCTTGTGCTGCAAGCGGGAGCGTATGCTACGGGCGGTGAGATCTTCGTGCTTGATATGGGTGAGCCGGTGCGCATTGTGTCGCTTGCCGAAAATTTGATCCGACTTTCCGGATATACACCTTATGAGGATATTCAAATCACCTTTACGGGCCTGCGCCAGGGTGAAAAGCTTTTTGAGGAGCTGCTCTTGAACGAAGAGGGGATGCGAAAAACTCCCAATAAGAAAATTTATATTGGTAATCCCATTCAGATCGATAGCGCGTTGCTTGATCGTACGCTCGATCAGATGCAGGCTGCTGCCGCAACGAATGATAACGTAACGCTACTTGCGCTGATCAAGGAGCTGGTTCCCACCTACCGTGCCGATAAGCGTACCAATGCGGCAATCTCTAAAAGCAAGGAGTAAATTATATGAACGAACAAACAAAAACAAATGAAATTACCTTAAGTTTTTTTGTGGCAGTTTTCACCAAGCGCCTGATTCCGTTGCTCCTTGCGCTTGTTGTGGGCGCTACGGGTGCGTTTGCCTTCACCAAGCTGTTCATTGCCCCCGTTTATTCATCTGCTGCTGAATTTTCGGTAGAAAACACCTCTAACAAGGAAGGCGTGATGAACAGCAGCTATCAAGCGGGTGCTGCGCAGTTTGCTGCCAACTATGCAAACGAGGTGCAGGGAAACGTATTTCTCAGCAGGATCTTAAAGGAGTATAACGAGAAGCATGGCAAAGCGCTCACATTAGCGCAGCTTTCTTCAAAGATATCCGCTTCCGTTAAGGGTAGCCTCCCTGTATTTGAGGTAAGGGTGTCGTCTACAAACCCTCAAGAGGCGTATGATATTTTACATATCATAGAGGAAATGGCTCCCGAGCTTTTGCTCAATGACAGTACTAGGGCATATGTTAACGTCAAGCTGATCGAATACGGTTCGGTGGCAACATCGTCGGATTCTCCCAATACGCTTGCCAACACAGCAATGGGCGGCATTCTTGCTTTTGCTCTCATGTATGTACTGTTCTTCCTTAAAGCATTCCTTGATAAGACTGTATATGACGAGGAATCGCTGAAAAACACGTCCGGGCTTCCTGTGGTGGGCCAGATCCCGCGCTGGAGCAATAAGAAGACGGAGGGTGCCAAAAAACACGGTGCACAAGCGCTGGATGCGCCCAATGCTTCGGGACATATTCAGCGAAACTATGATGATCGCTTGCTTGCAGTGGAGACCCCGTTCTCTATCGCCGAATCCTTTAAAACCTTGCGCACTAACCTGATGTATGTAGCCATAAAGGATAATCAGTGCCCGGTGTTTGCCGTTACCTCCGGATTTGCCGGGGCGGGCAAGAGCCTTGTTGTCGCTAACATTGCCGTCAGCTTTGCGCAGCTTGGCAAAAAGGTGCTTTTGATCGACGGTGATATGCGTTGCCCCGTGCAGCACAAGGTTTTTGATCTGCCTGCAGAGCAGCACGGGCTTTCTGAGGCTTTGGCGGGCATTGACGAAAATCCGCTTGAGACCTGCGTTATAAAGAATGCATATGAAACGCTCGATATAATGACTTGTGGTCGTATACCGCCCAACCCTTCAGAGCTGTTGGCATCTGAGAGAATGCAGTCCTTGCTTGCTGCGGCAAAGGAAAAATACGATTATGTGTTTATCGATCTGCCTCCGCTGCTTGAAACTGCAGACGCAGGTGTTTTGACCTCGATGGTATCGAGCTATATTATCGTAGCGCGCGCAGGTTATTCCAAGGTCGATGCGATATCCGAGGTTATAGATAAGCTTTTGGCAACGCGTGCTAACATCGCGGGATTCGTGCTCAATGATGTAAATGCAAAGGGCTCCTTTGGCTATTATTCGCATTACAGCAATTACAGCAAATACGGTAAATATGTTCATCGTTCTGAAAATGGATCCGATGAGTAAGTTCTGTCCTGCTGTCGTAGGGAATGGATGATGAAAACTGTTATACGGAAATACGGCGCAGATATATTTCGCGTGGGACTCAGCCTTTTTGTGTTCCTTGCGGCAGTGCTTACGGGGGGCGAAACCGAAAGGATCGCCCCTATCGCTGTGGCACTTATCTGTGTTCTCTGTGTTGGATTGTTTCTTCTTAGAAGCACAAAATATCTAACGTTACTATTTTTACAGCTTAGCCTGCTGCTTATCTTTTGCTACGATTCCTTTTCTGTTTTTGTTCGGTACATTTGGCTCTTGCCCGTAGTGCTTCTCGGTATGACGGTGTATCTGATGCGCAAAAAGCCTCGCTTTTCTTGGGGCGCATCGGCTTTGTCACTTGTGGCGGTCAGCGTAGCAACGCTTCTTGGCGGTGTGGGCATGATATCTTTTGCTGATTATTTTCGACCGGCCTCGCTTGCTTTTATGGCAGGGCTTGGCCCCGGGCTGATCTTTTCCTATTGGATCGTGAAAAATGAGCTGAAAACAGGGGAAGACCGAGATGCCTTTATGCGCGATCTTTTGTATTGGGGCATGACTGCGGCGGCCATTGTTTTTTGGTATATGGTGCCGTTTGTTATAGAGGTGGGCTCGATTTTTAGCTATGAGGTTCCACAATGGAGCAATAATATCTCTACCATGCTGATGATCGCGTTACCTGCGGCGCTTGCACAAAAAAACAGAGGCTTCAGACACTATCTTTTGCTGTTCTTTATGTTTGCTGCCACCTTGCTGGCAGGCTCTCGCGGAGGCCAGCTTTTGGTGGGAATAGAGCTTGTGGCTTGTTGCCTTTGGGCGTGGCTCCAAGAGGAGAATCGTGTGAAGAAAATCTGTAGCGGTGTCTGCTTTATCTGCATTTGTGCGGTGGCAGCAGGCTTGCTGATCCTGCTTTACTATAATCCGGATATCGTGAATTTTACAGGCAAAGATGAGGTGCGGTGGAAGCTGTTTGCACGCGGCCTTGAGAATTTTCGCGAAAATCCGCTTTTCGGCAGCGGTCTTGGCTACCGTGGTAATGCTGATCTGTTTTCCGGTAAGCAGGGAACGATCAATTGGTATCATATTTTTATTTCACAGGTCGTAGGCGGCCTTGGTATTGCAGGTATTTTGGCATGGGGCTACCAGCTATATACACGCGCTTGCCTTTCCCGGCGTGTGTGGCGTACAACCGATTTCGGCTTTGCGCTTTGCTATTTCGGCCTGCTTCTCATGTCCATGGTAAATCCGGGTGAATTTTGTCCCGTTCCTTATGCTTTTTTGGCAGTTTGCTTCTTTGCGGCAATTGAAAACCGTATTGAGGAGCAGGGAGTACTGCCGTTAAGAAGGCTTTATATGCCGTGGCGCAAATAAAAAATGGCTCAAATGCAAAAGCATTTGAGCCATTTTTTTACGATTCGAGTTGCTTCCCGAGAAATCCTGCCGCCGTTTGAATAAGCTTGCTTTCCACATCGGATGCAGGCATGGTTCTGTCGTTTTTATCACCCGTTGTGAGGGATACCACGCAGCCAACAATATCTCCTTCGGCAAGGATCGGCATCGCGCAGCTTACGGTATGACTACCGCCCTCGGCTATTGCGGGGATGCGCTCCATGCCGTCACGCCATACATACATAGAACGGCTCTCGATGATCTTTTCAAGCGCCTCGGATACCGATTTTTCGCCGTATTCCTTTCGCGGCACACCTGCCGTGGCGATCACGGCATCCCTGTCGCAGATCACAACGCTAAGTGAGCAGGTCTTGTGCAGTGTTTCGGCATATTCGCCCGCAAAAGCGGCAAGCTCGCCAATGGGAGAATATTTTTTAAAAATGACCTCGCCCTCGCGGTCTGTATAAATTTCAAGAGGGTCGCCCTCGCGGATACGCATGGTTCTTCTGATTTCTTTGGGGATCACGACGCGACCGAGATCATCGATGCGCCTGACGATTCCTGTTGCTTTCATATATAAAATCTCCTTGTGATTTTTAATGTGTGCCGTGTTAGTATCTGCAAATGCAGGAGATTTATACTTTTATGCTCACAATTATGGAATAATGTGCAAACCGTATTTACTTTTATGTTGGATTTGATATGATAAACAAGCAATTCTAATTTAAATCTGCAAGGAGTATTGCAAAATGATCGTTTGTTGATTGGAATTTTTTTGGGACTTGCTATTTACCGTGAGGCTAACCTTCCGCGTACTCTTTTGCCTGCGGCAATTGCATTTGGCTCCTTTGGTATTACAATGATCTGTCTGCCTGGCTCGCCGCAGATCCAAAACATTATCCCCACAAGCTATTACGGCACCACCGCAACAGCCGGCCCTCTTATGGGTCTGCTTGCCGTGTGTAACTGTAAGCACAAGGAATCGTATGCTGACATCGGCGCGACCTGCTGCCTGATTCCAACCGTGGTTTCCCTGCTTATGGCGCTGGTGTTTGGTTTGTTTGTTTAAAATACATAAAGCGGAGTGAAATTCACTCCGCTTTTTTTGTGTGCCGCATTGTATATTTTTTATCAAAGACCTTGACATGAAAAAAACAAAGGTATATAATAAAAAGTAATCTATTTTATAGAAAGCAATGATGCTTTCGGTTATTGGAGGCTTATGATGAACAGAGTATTTAACTTTTCCGCAGGTCCCTCTATGCTCCCCCTGCCCGTGCTTGAAAAGGCAGCGGCAGAGCTGATTACATACGGTGATTCCGGTATGTCCGTTATGGAGATGTCACACCGCTCCCCTGATTATGAAGCAATCATTGCTGATGCTGAAAAGATGCTTCGCGAGCTGATGAACATTCCGGAGAACTATAAGGTGCTCTTTTTGCAGGGTGGCGCTTCTACCCAATTTGCGGCAGTTCCGCTGAACCTCATCGGTCGCACCGGCAAGGCTGACTACGTGGTTTCGGGTCAGTTCTCCGGCAAGGCATTTAAGGAAGCGCAGAAGATGGGCTATGACGTTGTTTGCACTGCCACCAGCAAGGAAGATAACTTCGACCACATACCTGCTCTTACGCGCGATATGTTCCGTCCTGATGCTTCCTATGTGCATATTTGCTACAACAACACTATTTACGGCACAAAGTATGCTGACATTCCCGACACGGGTGATATTCCCCTTGTTGCAGACATGTCCTCCTGCATTCTTTCCGAGCCTGTTGACGTGAGCCGCTTTGGCGTGATCTACGCAGGCGCGCAGAAAAACATGGCACCTGCAGGTCTTACCATTGTTATTGTGCGTGAGGATCTGCTTGAGTATGCCGATCCCAAAATGCCCACGATGCTTGAGTGGAAGACCATGGCAGAGAACGGCTCCATGTACAACACGCCCCCTTGCTACACCATTTACGTAGCAAAGCTGGTTTGCGAGTGGCTCCTTTCGATCGGCGGGCTTTCCGAAATGAAGAAGTACAATGAAAAGAAGGCTGCCGTTCTTTATAACTACCTTGATAGCCAAAGCTACTATATCGCTCCTGTGAAGAAGGAGAGCCGTTCGATGATGAACGTTACCTTTGTTACGGGCGATGCTGAGCTTGACAAGAAATTTGCCAAGGAGGCAGCAGCTGCAGGCTTAAAGAATCTTAAGGGCCACCGTTCGGTTGGCGGTATGCGTGCTTCGATCTACAATGCAATGCCCAGCGAGGGCGTTGATAAGCTGGTAGCGTTTATGAAGGAATTTGCCGCTGCCAATCCCAAGGCTTGAAAGGAAGCAATAAAAATGAAAAATATTCTTTTACTTAACAAAATTGCGAAAGTGGGTACCGAGCGTCTTGACCCCACCGTATATCAATGCGGCACCGATGTCAGCGCACCTGTTGGTATTATGGTTCGCTCCGCTAAGCTTCATGATATGACCTTTAACCCCGAATTGCTTGCCATTGCACGTGCGGGTGCGGGTGTCAATAACATTCCCGTTGCACGCTGTGCCGAGGAGGGCATTGTGGTGTTCAATACTCCCGGTGCCAATGCAAACGGCGTAAAGGAGCTTGCGATCTGCGCACTGCTTCTTGCTTCTCGCGATGTAGTGGGCGGCATCAACTGGGCACGCTCGCTTGCGGGCACTGCTGACGTTGCTAAGCAGGTCGAGGCAGGAAAATCGCAGTTTGGCGGCACCGAGATCAAGGGTAAAACGCTTGGCGTTATCGGCCTTGGCGCCATTGGCGGCTTGGTAGCAAACGTTGCCGTAAAGCTTGGTATGAAGGTCGTTGGATGTGACCCTTACCTTTCTGTTGCGGGCGCATGGAACCTTGATCACCATATTGAAAAAGCCACCACGTATGAGGAGGTTTATCAGAAAGCTGATTACCTCACGCTTCATGTGCCTGCCACCGAAACAACCACGGGCATGATCAACGCGCAAACAATTGCACAGATGAAAAATGGCGTAAAGATCATCAACCTCGCGCGTGCAGAGCTTGTAAATGCAGCTGATCTTGCCGCAGCCATGGCAAGCGGTGCAGTTTCGGCGTACGTAACCGATTTCCCCACCGAGGAAACGGTTTCCATTCCCGGCGCTATCGTGATCCCGCATCTTGGCGGCTCTACGGAGGAATCCGAGGACAACTGTGCGGTAATGGCTGCTGACGAGCTTGACGAGTACATCCGTTACGGCAATATCCGCAACAGTGTAAACTATCCTGCCGCATCAATGCCTGTATCGGCAAAGGCGCGCGTTTGCGTGCTGCACGCAAACGTTCCCGCTGTGCTTGCAAACGTGTCTTCTGTTATGGCAAAGGATGGCATCAATATCGAGAACATGCTCAACAAATCCAAGGGCGACAATGCTTATACCATTCTTGAGGTAAACGGTGAGGTCACCGAGCAGGCAGAGAATGATATTCTTGCACTTGACGGTGTGCGCCGCGTGAGAACCATTCGTTTTGCATAATAAGAGCAAAAGACAAAGGGGAGTGCCGATCGGCACTCCCCTCATTTATTCTATTTTTGGTATCCCCCTTGTCAAAACGGGAAAAATATGTTATAATTACTGTAATTAGTATAATGGAAAATGTCGCTTATGCGGCGGGAGGTACTTTTTTGATTATCGCACTTGAAAATGCCAGACACGAGCTGATCGATATGCGTGAAAAATTGCAGGATCTTGGCGGGGCGCTCCGCGTGGAGGATCTTGCCGCACGTGTGGCGGAGCTGGAGCAAAAAACGGCAGACCCTTCGTTTTGGGCTGACCCCAATTCCGCAAAGGTGCTGCAGGAATTAAAGCAAAGTAAGGATACCATTGCCGAATATGAAGCGCTTTGTGCGCGCCTTGAGGATGCGATCGCCCTTGCCGAAATTGCCATTGAGGCAGAGGATGAAAGCTGTGTAGAGGAGGTTGAGGCTGAGCTTGCTGCCATCGTTGAAGCGGAAGATGCACAGCGCATGGAGGTACTCCTCAACGGTGAGTATGACCGTAGCAATGCTATTGTTTCCTTCCACCCGGGTGCGGGCGGTACTGAGGCACAGGATTGGGCGCAAATGCTTTACCGTATGATCACACGTTGGGCGGAGCGCCGCGGCTTTAAATATAAGCTGGTCGATTGGCTTGACGGCGATATGGCAGGTATTAAGAGCGCTACGATCATGGTAGAGGGCACAAATGCTTACGGTTACCTAAAAAGTGAAAACGGAGTGCATCGTTTGGTGCGCGTTTCTCCCTTTGATGCCGCAGGCAGACGCCAGACCTCCTTTGCTTCCATCGAGGTTATGCCCGAGTTTGATGATGTGGATGCCGTAGAGGTTCGCGATGAGGATATTGAGGTCACTGCCCACCGTTCGAGTGGCGCGGGCGGTCAGCATATCAATAAAACCGACTCTGCCATTCGCATTTTGCATAAGCCCACCGGTATTGTAGTTGGCTGCCAGACTGAGCGCAGTCAGCTGCAGAACAAGGAAACTGCTATGAAGATGCTTAAGGCAAAGCTCATGGAGATCAAGCTGCGTGAGCGCCTTGACACCATTGAGGAAATTCAAGGCAATAAGGTAAATATCGAGTGGGGATCACAGATCCGTTCCTATGTGTTTATGCCCTATACGCTTGCAAAGGATACCAGAACGGGCTTTGAAAACGGCAATATCGGTGCCGTGATGGATGGCGAGATCGACGGATTTATCAATGCATATCTCAAAATGAACGCAGGTCAGTAAGAGGGAGGTGCGCTGCATGAAAATAAAGAAAGAAGCAAGGCAGGCCTTGGGGCTTTCGGCAGTGCTTTCGGCCTTGGTGCTAACCGTTACCTTTATTGTGCTTGCGGTGCGCCGCCGAAGCATTACCGAGGCTTTGTTGGCACTTGCGGCAGCGGCAGGCAGCACTGTTGGCGCGGCACTTTTGCTGGATGCCGTTGTTGCGCCCGATCCCGATGGGGAGGATGTGGTAATGCCGGCTGAGGCACAGGATCCCTTGAATGCCCCCGAGCTTTTTGAGGGGGAAGGGTGCGAAGCCGCAGAGCAGGCTATGCGCCAAGCGCTTTAAAACAGAGATAAAACTTAAATAAGGAGGTATAAGAGATGAAGGGCTTTTTAAGGAGTGTTAGCGCCCTGCTTTTGATCATCTTTTTTGCCTCCTTTTGTCTTTGGCGGTATGAAAAGCTTTCTCTCATTGATGATGTTACCTCGTATTTTAACGGTGCGCTTGAGCGCTTTGACCGTTTGCTTGCGATAGCAGATTCAAAAAGTGAGGAGGAGCAGGAGCCGCTAAGCGGGCCTGTGGATAGCGGCGGCAATTATACCGATTATAATCCTTCTGCCGATGTAGATGCTTCCCTTGAAGAAGCTCTGCGCGAGGGCATTTCCAATATAGACACTGTTATTGATCTTTCTTCGCTTTCTCCTACAAAGGAAGCGGTAAAGACGGCAATGGCTTCGATTGCATATTCTTCGCCTGAGTATTTTTATTTGCAGCCCTCGTACAAAATGACGTTTTCAAGTGAGGAAACGGTGCTCTCTGTTGCGCCAAATTATACCGCCACCAAGGACGAGGTGCTTGGCATGCGAGAGGTGTACCTTCAAAAGCTTGCCGAGATCGTGGCGGATGCACCCGAAAACGGCACGGATTTTGATAAGATACTTTATCTGCATGATTATTTCGTGCAAAATTACAGCTATGATGAAACGCTGACAATTCGCGATGCGTATACCTTTTTTACAACCAAAAAGGGTGTGTGTCAGGCATATATGCTCGGGCTGATAGCGGCGGCACGGGAGCTGGGTATTGAAGCTATACCCGTTACAAGCGATAAGATGAAGCATGCGTGGAATTTGGTGAAGATCGATGGCGCATGGTATCACGTTGACATTACGTGGGACGATAGCAAAAGCTACCCCACGCTTACCTCGTATACGTATTTTTTGCAAAGCGACGCGGGGCTTGTTGCGATCGATGCAACAAAAAAGGAAGCCGACCGACATCGCGAATGGGTAACGGCACAGGCGGCAACCAACACCAAATATGATGCCGCCGTGTTCCGCAAAACAAATACCCCTATTTTAAATCACAACGGTGTGTATTATCTGACCGTTCGTGCCGAAGACACAAAGTCTTCGCGCGGAGCTATTCTTTCGGGAACGGATATTACCGCCATGACGCATTTTCTTGATGTCAAGGGCGGCTATTGGGCGGCAGGTCAAGGCAGTTATTATACCGATTGCTTTACAGGGCTTTGGCTTGAAGGTCAGTATCTTTATTATAACTCAGGCAATTCGATCAGCTGCGTGAATCTTAGTGCCCCCACAACCGATTACCGCGTGTATTTGGCAACCGATCTTGCTGTGGGCGAGAGTATTTACGGCATTATTGGTATTGAAAACGGAAGGCTGACCTATCTTAAGGCGGCAACGCTTTACGCTAAAACATATACCGTCGGCACGTTAGATGCTGTACAGTAAAAATAAACTTGTGGCAAATAAAGCTGCCCCCACTTGCGCAACAGCGCAAGTGGGGGCAATTCTATGATATGGAGAGTTTATTGCTTTACTTTATGAGTGCGCGACGGTAGTTCTTTTTGCCGCGCTTTACAAGCAGACCCTCGGCGAGCTCTGCCTTGGTGTAGGTCTTGGAGATATCGGTCACCTTGTCGCCCTCAACCGTAACACCGCCCTGCTGCACGTTGCGGCGTGCCTCGGACTTGGAGGCGCAAAGCTCGGTTTTTACAAGCAAGGTAAGAATGTCAATGGCGCCGTCAACAAGATCCGTGTCGGACAGCTCGGTGGTGGGCGCATCGGCAGCGGAGCCTGCACCAAACAGCGCCTTAGCGCTTGCCTCGGCCTTTGCCGCCTCCTCCTCGCCGTGCACCAGCTTAGTAAGCTCAAAAGCAAGGATCTCCTTGGCGCGGTTTAATTGCTCGCCCTCCCATGTGTCCATCTTGTCGATCTCCTCAACGGGCAGGAAGGTGAGCATGCGGATGCACCTCAGCACATCGGCATCGCCAACGTTGCGCCAATATTGGTAAAACTCGTAAGGTGTGGTTTTTTCGGGATCAAGCCAAACGGCGCCGCTTGCGGTCTTGCCCATCTTTTTGCCCTCGGAGTTTAAGAGCAGGGTAATGGTCATGGCGTAGGCATCCTTACCAAGCTTTTTGCGGATCAGCTCGGTACCGCCAAGCATATTGGACCATTGGTCGTCACCGCCAAACTGCATATTGCAGTTGTAGGTCTTGTACAGGTGATAAAAGTCGTAGGACTGCATGATCATGTAATTGAACTCAAGGAAGGACAGGCCCTTCTCCATGCGCTGCTTGTAGCACTCGGCAGAAAGCATCTTGTTTACCGAGAAGCACGCACCTACGTCACGCAGCACGTCTACGTAGTTGAGGTCAAGCAGCCAATCGGCATTGTTGACCAGAATGGCGTTGTCAAAATCAATAAAGCGCGACATCTGCTTTTTAAAGCATGCCACGTTGTGATCGATCGTTTCGCGCGTCATCATTTTGCGCATGTCGGTTCGACCCGACGGGTCGCCGATCATAGCAGTACCGCCACCGATCAGAACCACAGGCTTATTGCCTGCCATTTGCAAGCGCTTCATCAGGCAAAGCGCCATAAAATGCCCTACGTGCAGCGAATCTGCCGTCGGGTCAAAACCGATGTAAAAGGTTGCTTTCCCCTCGTTTACAAGGTCGCGGATCTCCGCCTCGTCGGTCACCTGTGCAATCAGGCCGCGGGCAACCAATTCTTCGTAAATTTTCATGCTCTATCTCCTTTGCTTTAAAAACAAAATAAAAACGCCCCTGCCAAACGGCAAGAGGGCGAATGATCGCGGTACCACCTCTGTTTACCGCCATAGGCGGCATCTCAAACGGCATAATTGCCGCAGCTCGCGTAACGGGCGACACCGTCGCAGCCTACTGAGGATATCCCTGTTCGGTGCGCAACTCGCGAATGTATTTCGGCAAGTGCCCCCTCCGTTTTACACCACCCAACGGCTCTCTTTGCGGTTTCAGCTTGCCTACTCTTTCGGTCACAGTCTTTACCGACTTAGTATAACACACCTTTTTTTGCTTGTCAAGCCCAATTTTAATGTTGCGTGCAGTACTTGACTTTTTATAGATTTTGTTATAAAATATTATATTGATATCCATAGATGCTGCCACGGCGCAGCGCAACGGAGGGAACGGTATGAAACAAAATCTGCTTCAGCAAATGACAGCGCGTATGCCCGAATTTTCAAAGGGTCAGCGCCTCATTGCGCAATATATCTTAAATCATTACGACCGTGCTGCCTATATGACGGCGTCGCGCCTTGGCAGCCTCGTAGCGGTTTCGGAATCTACCGTCGTGCGCTTTGCCAACGAGCTTGGGTTTGCGGGCTATCCCGAAATGCAGCGTGCCCTGCAGGAGCTTGCCAAAACCAATCTTACTGCCGCGCAGCGTATGCAGGTTGCAGATAACCTGCTTGATAAGAACAACATACTCGATCATGTGCTGCAGGCCGATGCGGACAAGATCCGCCACACGCTTGATGCCATTGATCGGGATGCGTTTTACGGTGCGGTTGAAAAGATCGTGGCGGCGCGTAACATCTATATTTTGGGCGTGCGCTCCTCAGCGGCACTTGCCGATTTTCTTACCTTTAATTTCCGCATGATGTTTGACAATGTGCGTGCCGTAGAGGGCACAACGGGCACCGAGATCTTTGAGCAGCTGCTTGATATTGGTCCCGAGGATGTTTTTATTGCGATCAGCTTTCCACGCTATTCCAAGCGCACGGTACGTGCCGTGGAGTTTGCGCACCGTGCGGGTGCTGATGTTGTGGCACTGACCGACAGTGCCACGTCGCCCCTTGCCCCTGAAAGCGATCAGCTTTTGACGGCACGCAGTGACATGGCATCCTTTGTGGATTCCTTGGTGGCACCGCTTAGCATCATCAATGCTATGGTGGCTGCTGTTTCGATGCGCAAGCATGACGAGGTTACCGATCGCTTGCACCGTCTTGAGCGTATTTGGGACGAATACGACGTGTATGATAAAAACAGTTGAGTATGGCAGTAACAGTTGCTGTGATCGGTGGCGGTGCGGCAGGGCTCATGGCGGCAATACATGCCGCGCGCCTTGGCGCCGACGTTACCGTATTTGAAAAAAATGAGCGCTGCGGTCGTAAGCTGCGCATTACGGGCAAGGGCAGGTGCAATGTTACAAATCATTGCACACGGGATGTGTTTTTTGCGAATGTTACGGGCAATGCGCGCTTCCTTTTCTCCGCATGGGATCGCTTTGGTGCGGAGGATACCGAGGCTTTTTTTGAGGAGCTTGGCGTGCCGCTTAAGGTTGAACGCGGCAACCGTGTTTTTCCCGTTTCCGATAAGGCGACCGATATTGTGGACGCGCTGGTGCGTGAATGCCGCCGCACGGGTGTGAATATCGTTTGTGCTACAGTGGCAGAGCTCCTTGTTGAAGGGGGGCGTGTGCGCGGTGTGCGCACCTCGCGCGGCGAAATGCAATTTGATGCCGTGATCGTGGCTACGGGCGGCGTTTCCTATCCTTTGACGGGCTCCACAGGCGACGGTTATCGCTTTGCTACTGCGGTGGGGCATACCGTTGTTACTCCTACGGCATCTCTGGTGCCCTTGGTAGAGGACGGTAATTTTTGCGCGGGCGTGCAGGGCCTTTCCCTTAGAAATGTGCGCCTTTCGGTACGCGATGCTGTAAAAAACAAGACCGTGTTTGAGGATTTCGGAGAAATGCTTTTTACGCATTACGGTCTTTCCGGTCCGCTTGTGCTCTCGGCATCGGCGCATTTGACCGATATGTGCCCGGGGCGGTATACACTTTTTATCGATCTTAAGCCTGCGCTTGATGAAAAAACGCTGGATGCACGCCTTTTGTCGGACTTTAAAAAATATCAAAACCGCGATTTTCTAAACGCACTATCCGACCTCTTGCCGCAAAAGCTGATCGCACCCCTGGTGCGCCTGTCGGGTATTGATGCGCGCAAAAAGGTCAATGCTATCACAAGAGAGGAGCGTTTTGCGCTTCTCGCACTTTTAAAGGGGCTTCCTGTTAAGGTGCGCGGCTTCCGCCCCATTGCAGAGGCAATTATCACCAAGGGCGGTGTTGCCCTAACGGAGATCTCGCCCCGTACCATGGCATCAAAAAAGGCGCAGGGGCTCTACTTTGCGGGCGAGGTGCTTGATCTTGATGCCTATACGGGCGGCTTTAATTTGCAGATTGCGTTTTCCACTGCGGTTCTCGCAGGCGAGAGCGCCGTATGTATGATAGAATAAGTTAACAAGGAGAAACAGCATGATCAGAATTGCCATTGACGGCCCCAGCGGTGCCGGAAAAAGCAGCATAGCAAAGGCGGTTGCCGCACGGCTTGGCATTGTTTACGTGGACACGGGTGCGCTTTATCGCACGGTCGGCTACTTTGTGAGAAGTAAGGGCTTTGCGCGCACCGATATCGAGGGTATTGTTTCCTGCTTGCCGCACATTAAGATCGAGGTGCGCTATGAAAACGGCGCACAGCACGTTTATCTGAACGGCGAGGATCTTGGCGACCGCATTCGCGAGCCCGAGATCTCCATGTACGCATCGGCTGTATCTGCCGTACCTGCGGTACGTGATTTTTTGCTGGATACGCAACGCGATATCGCTGCCAAAAACAGCGTTATCATGGACGGGCGTGATATCGGCACCGTTATTTTACCCCATGCTGACGTAAAAATTTTTATGACTGCTTCAAACGAGGCACGCGCCATGCGTCGCACCAAGGAGCTTTTGGCAAAGGGCATGGAGGCAAATTACGAGGACGTGCTGCGTGAAATGATCGAGCGCGACAATAACGATCGCAACCGTGCCGTAGCGCCCGCAGTAGCGGCGCCCGATGCCGTTTTGTTGGATAACTCGGATATGAGTATCGAGGAAAACGTAGAGGCGGTGCTTGCAATCATTCGAGAAAAAAGCGGTGTAACGGTATGAAAAGTGTTTTTTACATTATCATTCGCACTCTGCTCGTTATCCCTGCTAAGCTGCTATTTCGCGTACGTGTGGTAGGGCGAAAAAACGAGCCGAAAAAGAAAGAGGGCGTATATCTGGTTTGTGCCAATCATCAAACCGTGCTTGACCCTGTGTTTTTGTGCATTGCGCTGCGCCGTCAGCAGCCCCATTTTATGGCAAAGGCTGAGCTGTTTCGTGTGCCGGTGATCGGCACGCTGGTGCGCTGGCTCGGTGCCTATCCCGTTTCCCGCGGCAAGGGGGATGTGGGCGCCATTAAGCATGCGATCAAGCTGCTTGAGAATGGAAGGAGCATCGGGCTTTTCCCGCAGGGCACGCGCTGTGCCGGTAAGGACCCGCGTGAGTGCAGAGTGAAAAACGGTGCGGCAATGATCGCCTCGCACGCTGGGGCGCAGATCCTGCCCGTGCACATCAAGATGAAAAATTACACCTGGAAATTTTTCAGGCGCGTGACGGTAGTGATCGGAGAACCGATCCCGTTTGCTGAGTTTTCGTATGACGCGCAAAAAACAGGCGAATACGCGCGTATCTCCGAGAGGGTCTATGGCGAGATCTGCCGCCTTGGGGACACGGTGAAATAATGGAAGTTACGATTGCCAAAAATGCGGGCTTTTGCCCCGGCGTGCGCAATGCGACGGAACGGCTGCATAGCCGTATGGCACAAGCCAAGAGCGGCGAGCGCATTGTAACGCTCGGGCACCTCATACATAACGAGGAATATAACGAGGGGCTTGCTGCAAGAGGTGTTCGCGCGATCAAGGCGGATGAGCTTGCTTCGCTTGCCACAACCGCTTCGCCCGACACGCCCATTACGGTTTTTGTGCGCGCGCATGGCATCAGTCGCGAGATAAGAGCGCAATTAGAGGCGCTTGCCGCCGCACACGAGGGATTTTCCTTCGTGGATTGCACCTGTCCGTTTGTCACCAAGATCCATCGCATTGCCGGGGAGCTTTCACAAAACGGAGGGAAAGACACGCATATTTTCATTTGCATCGGCAATGCTGCCCATCCCGAGGTGGAGGGCTTTATGAGCTGCTTTGACGGCGAAAAATACGTTTTTTCGGATTTTTCAAGCTTTGCGACAGCACTTACCGGCGCACTTGGGGAGAAAATTTTGTCAAAAGTGCCCGTAATGGTAGCACAAACCACCCAAAATTTAACAGAATGGAAAAAATGTCAAAAACTTTTAAAAAAGGTCTGTACAAATGCTTTAATTTTTGATACAATATGTAATGTTACGGATTCCCGACAGACAGAAGCGGCGGCGCTTGCCGCAATTTCAGACGGTATGATCGTGATTGGCGGCAAGGAAAGCTCAAACACCGCAAAGCTTTTCGATATCTGCCAAGCACACTGCCCCGAAACGCTCCGTGTGACCGATACGGCGCAAATGCCTTTGGTGAAGACGTTTTCATTGACCCATCGCAAAGTGGGTATAGTTGCGGGAGCTTCGACCCCGCAAGAGATCATTGAGGAGGTATATAAAACAATGACTGAAGCAGAAAACTTTGCAAAACTTCTTGAAGAAACTGAAGTCAAAAATTTACATACAGGAGCAATCGTTACCGGTACCGTATCCCACGTATCCGACACTGAGCTGCAGCTGGATCTCGGCGCAGGCGTAACCGGCTACATCAAGGCCGACCGCGTAAGCGATGACCCTTCTGTAAAGCTGACTGAGCAGTTCAAGGTAGGCGACACCGTAGAAGCCAAGGTGATCCGCGTAAGCGACATCGAGGGTGTGGCAGAGCTTGACAAAAGACGCGTTGACTCCGGCAAGAATTGGGAAAAGATCGTTGCCGCAAAAGAGGCAAACGAGGTGCTTGAGGCTACCGTTGCAGACGTAGTGAAGGGCGGCGTAATCGTATTCGTTTACGGCAACCGCGTATTCATTCCCGCATCTCAGACCGGTGTTCCCAAGGACGGCGATCTCGCTCCCCTGAAGGGCACGAGCATCAAGTTCAAGGTGATCGAGGTGAAGGAGCAGGGCCATAAGGCGATCGGCTCCATTCGCGTTGTGCTTCGTGAGGAGCGCCGCGCACAGGAAGAGGAGTTCTGGGCATCTATCGAGGAGGGTAAGACCTACACCGGTGTTGTAAAGAGCATGACCTCCTACGGTGCGTTTGTAGATCTTGGCGGTGTTGACGGCATGGTGCATACCAGCGAGCTTTCCTGGAAGCACATCAAAAACCCCGCAGAGGTTCTCTCCATTGGCGAAACCGTTACCGTTTTCGTGAAGTCCTTTGACCGCGAGAAGAAGCGCATCTCTCTTGGCTACAAGACCGAGGATACCAACCCCTGGTTCATCTTTACGAACAAGTGCCAGGTTGGCGACGTTGTTCCCGTTAAGATCGTAAGCATGATGCCCTTCGGCGCATTTGCAGAGATCATCGACGGTGTTGACGGCCTTATTCACATTTCGCAGATCGCTATGACTCGCATCGGCAAGCCCGCTGACGTGCTGGAGATCGGTCAGAGCGTTGACGCTAAGATCATTGAGATCGATAGCGAGAAGCAAAAGGTAAGCCTTTCTATCCGCGCACTTCTTGAGGAGGTTGCTGCCGCTGAGGCCGCAATGCCTGAGGAAGCCGTAGAAGAGGCTCCCGTTGAGGAATAATAAAAAACAAAAGAGTGCACCCCAAATGCTGTTGTATTTGGGGTGCACTCTTAAATTTAAGGGAAAATCCTGAAATATCATTGACAGTAAGGCATAGGATATGTTATAATGTATTGGAATAAACAGTATTCTTGACACTGATATTCTACGGTCGAGGGAAGGAAGGTGCCTTGCATGGAAATTGCCATTATTGCGGCAGACATGAAGAAGGAACTGATGACACAGTTCTGTATTGCGTATTGCGGCGTGCTTAGCAAGCATAACCTATGTGCCACCAGCATTACCGCGAAGTACATTTCGGAAGCCACAGGTCTTACCATCGAAAAAATGCTTACGGGTGAGCAAGGGGGAGAGCAGCAGATCGCCACACGCGTTGCGTATAACGAGATCGATATTTTGCTGTATTTCCGCGACACGCGTCCTGAGGCAATTTATGACGATAAAGAGGGGCAGGAGCTTTTGCTTGCCTGTGACCGATACAACATTCCCGTTGCAACCAATATTGCGACTGCGGAGGTACTGATCACAGCGCTTGATCGCGGCGATCTTGATTGGAGAAACTTCTTAAATCCAAGAAGCGAGTACAATCGCAGTAAAAAATAATAAAGTGTTTGGAACACGCCCCTGTATTACTGTGCACAGAGAGAGAACGGCAAGCTGAAACGTTCTTCACAAGGGATACATCGGGTACCGCCCAAACGCCAAGCTGTATAAATTATGAGTGAAACGCTCGGGTGGAACCGTGTGATAGTATCGCACCCCGACAGGTCTTTGTGCCCTGTCGGGGTGCGTATGTTTTTAAATATTCTCAAAGGAGTAAATGATATGTTTAAAGTAAGCTTTCCCGAAAAAAACTTAGAATTTGAAGCACCGTTGTCGGTTTTTGATGCGGCAAGGGCTGGCGACCTCGTTACGCGCGCACATATTGCCGCAGAGGTTGACGGCGCTGTTGTCGGTATGACGCACACGCTTGCTGGCGACTCTGAGGTCAAGTTGCTTACCTTCGCGGATGCCGCAGGCAAGCATGTGTTTGATCATACGGCAGCACACATTTTGGCACAGGCAGTAAAGCGCCTGTATCCCGCCACCAAGCTTACCATCGGTCCCGCTGTGGAAAGCGGATTTTACTATGATTTTGATAGCGATATCCCCTTTACCCCCGACGTGCTTGCGGCGCTTGAGGGCGAGATGAAAAAGATCGTTAAGGAAAATCTTTTGATTCAGCGCTTCGAGCTTCCCCGTGAGGAGGCTAGGGCATTTATGGAGGAAAAGGGAGAGCCTTACAAGGTGCAGCTGATCGATGAGCTGCCCGCTGATGCCGTGATCAGCTTCTACCGTCAGGGAGAGTTTGTTGACCTTTGTGCAGGCCCTCATCTTTTCTCTACCGCTGCGGTAAAGGCTATTAAGCTTACGCAGTGCACGGGCGCATATTGGAAGGGCGACCAAAAAAACAAGATGCTGCAGCGTGTGTATGGCGTAGCCTTCCCCTCAAAGGAGGAGCTCAAGGCGCACCTCGAAGCGCTTGAGGAGGCAAGAAAGCGCGACCATAACAAGATCGGTCGCGAGCTTGAGTATTTCACTACTGTGGAGGAGATCGGTCAGGGCTTGCCCATTCTTTTGCCCAAGGGCTCACGCGTGATTCAAACGCTGCAGCGCTGGATCGAGGATGAGGAGCAAAAGCGCGGTTATCTCTTGACCAAAACACCCTTGATGGCAAAGCGCGAGCTCTTCAAGATCTCGGGCCACTGGGATCATTACCGTGATGGCATGTTTATTATGGGAGATCCCGATGATTACAGCAAGGAGTGCTTTGCCCTTCGCCCGATGACGTGCCCGTTCCAGTATCAGGTATTCCTTAATAAAAAGCGCTCCTACCGTGAGCTGCCGATGCGCCTTGGCGAAACCTCTACCTTGTTCCGTAACGAGGATTCGGGTGAGATGCACGGCCTCATTCGCGTCAGACAGTTTACCATTTCCGAGGGTCACCTTGTCCTTCGCCCCGAGCAGCTTGAGGAGGAGTTCCGCGGCTGTCTTGAGCTTGCCAAGTATGTTCTTGATACCGTTGGCATGCTTGAAAACTGCACCTTCCGCTTCTCACAGTGGGATCCTGCCCGTGCAGGCATCAAGTATGAGGGAACGGCAGAGCAGTGGGAAGAGGCACAGCGCGTGATGGGCAACATTCTCGATAATCTCGGTGTGCAATACACCATTGGTATTGATGAGGCGGCATTCTACGGCCCGAAGCTCGATATTCAGTATAAGAACGTGTTTGGTAAGGAGGATACCATCGTTACCATTCAGATCGATATGCTGCTCGCCGAGAAGTTTGGCATGGAGTACGTCGATAGCGACGGACAGATGAAAACGCCTTATATTATTCACCGCACCTCGCTTGGCTGCTACGAGCGTACGCTCGCCTATCTCATTGAGCGCTACGCAGGCGCACTTCCCACCTGGATGGCGCCCGAGCAGGTTCGCATTCTCCCCATCGGTGATGAGCACATTGATTACGCTTATGATGTAAAGCGCAAGCTTGCCGCTAAGGGCGTGCGCGTTGAGGTTGACGACCGTAACGAAACCATTGGTAAAAAGATCCGCACCACGCAGCTGGAAAAGGTGCCTTATATGCTCGTGATCGGCGACAACGAAATGAACGCCGCAACGGTTGCCGTTCGCTCCCGTAAGGAGGGCGATAAGGGCGCTGTCGCAGTTGACGCGTTCCTCGCCGAATTGCTTCTTGAAATTGAAGAAAAGAGAAGATAAAAAATCAAAAATCCCCCCAAACGGGGGGTTTTTGTTTAAAATACGGCCGTCTTTTGCCTGATTTTTAAAAATATCTGAAAGAAGTTTTGGCAGGTTTTTTCATTTTTTTCGACAGAGTTATTGCTATTTTTAAGATTTTATGGCAGGTTTTGGCGCGTTTTACGGCATGTATAAATAGAGGACCTCTTTTTCAAAGGGCGAATCAAGACTTCGCAAAAGGAGAAGCTTTATGAAGGAAGCAACAAAAGAAAAGAACCGAGCGACTCTGCCTGATGAGCAGATCATCGATCTTTATTTCGCACGCAACGAGCGCGCGATCAAGGAAACGGATCGCAAATATGGTAAATATCTTTTTACCATTGCTTACAATATCGTGCAGGATACGCTTGACTGTGAGGAATGCCTCAACGACACGTATCTGAATACGTGGAACCGCATTCCGCCAACACGCCCCAGCATTCTTCACGCATTTCTCTCCAAGATCATGCGGAATATTGCGGTTGACAAGCACCGTTACAACGCGGCTAAAAAGCGCATCCCCTCAGAGATGCTGATCTCGCTCGAGGAGCTCGATACCTGCACGCCAAACGAGATGAGCATGGACGAGGAGCTGGCGATCGCCGAGCTTGCGCGTATGCTAAACGATTACTTAAAGGGACTTGGCGACCGCGAGCGACTGCTGTTTGTTTGTCGCTACTATTATGCAGACAAGATCTCCGAGATCGCTAAAATGCTGCAAGCGGGTGAGCGCAGCGTGTATCGCGAGCTCGCCGAGCTGAGAGAGGGCTTGCGCCGGCATCTTGAAAAGGAGGGCATTCGCTGTGAGTAAGAAGCAAAGAAGAAATCTTGAGGTGGTTTCAAAAATCGACAGTGAGATCGTAGAAAAGGCGACACAGGAGCGCTCCAATCTTTTACTGGCGCTAAAGCGCCGCATCAAAAAAATGTGGCTGATCCGCGGGGGCGCGATGGCGGCAAGTCTGCTTCTCGTGGCGACAACCGTGCTCCTCGTGGTGCTTTTCGCCAAGGAGGTGCCTGTGTATACGGGTATGACGGTATCCAATACCGCCCCCACCGTAAGCGCCAGCGCCACGTTGCCGAGCTATCTTGATCCCGGCAACGGCAATGGCAACGCCTATGGCAACAAGCACTTAAACGGTGATTATGCCGATGCCGATAAAACGATCGGTGATCAGCCCTTTGAAACTCCCATTGGCGATGCTGTAGGTGCGTTTCACGTGCAAAGCGTAGAGCCGCGCTATTATGCAAAGCCGAATGAGGATGTATATATCACGGTACATATCGATAACCCCGATAATTTTGTGATCCTTTCCTTTACCCTCAACGGTAAAATGTATTCCTCTTATATGTTTGAGGAGGGGTCGGATCTTGAAAATCTCATTTTGAAGGTGAACGTCGGTGAGGTCGAAGGTATGGTGTCCTACACCATCGATGCCATTAAATACGTAGATGGTACCAAGATCAAGGACGTTAAGATTGGCGGTGAGCGCACGGTTGAGATCGGTGTTTACACCGAAAAGCAGCCCGCCGCTGCCTTCAGCGACCTGGTGCTCGGCTTCAATAGCATCTCCTTTGCGGTGGATGTTTCGGATACTAAAAACCTCTTTGAAACGCTCACGGGCAGTGTGGAAGCCGTGCTTTACGACGGCGAGCGGATCGTGGCGCGCAAGGATATTTCTGCTACAGGAAAAACAACAGTTACCTTTGAGGGGCTCGCCACGGGGGCATTGTATGAGTGCGCAATTATTGCGACCTATGACGCACTTGACGGAGAGGGCATTGCACGCCATATTCTTTCCAAGCACGCCGCCTACACCAAGTCTATTGTTTTGTTTGACGAAGTGGAGATCGGCACAAACACCCTTTCGTTTGCCTTCCTTTGGGATCAGGCGTTTGCCACAAAGACCGTAATGGGCTTGGCACTTTATCAAAACGACACCAAGGTAAGGGATATTGACGTGAGTGCCACCATAGTTGGCGACCTCGTTTCCGACACCACCTATACGCTGGTTGCTACCTATCAAAACGGCAGCGCCGAGGAGCAGATTAGCATTACCTTTACCACTGACGCGCTGTTTGTGACCGTTAATCAGTATCTTGAGGAGCTTGACGGCACCTACACCTTGCTTGAAACCTTGACCGAAACGGTGGCGCAGGGTACCGTTTACACCCCTACGCTCGGTAGCTATGAGGGCTTTACTACTCCCACCGTGGCACCTCTGACGATGACCGATCGCCCCCACACCTTTGAATGTTACTTTGAGCGTACCGCATATGAGGTAACATTTCATTATAACAGTGCCCAGGGCATTGTTACCGAAAGCATTAAGTTTGGCAAGCCTCTTGTCCCCACTGTAGAACCTACACGCGAGAACACCGTTTTTGAGGGTTGGTATGCCACTTACTCTTTGACCGATCCCGTAAACGACGCTATGCCGGCAAAAAACATTTCCGTCTATGCCAAATGGAGGGGCGAGACGCTCCCTACGGCTCTTAGCTATCGGATAAAAGAAGAAGCGGTAACCATTCAGGGGTGTCTTCCCTATCAAGGCATTACCGATATTGTTATCCCCGCTTATATTGGCGGTTATCCTGTCACCACTATCCACGACGCCGCATTTGCTTTGGAAGAGGATCTTGTGAGTATCACGATTCCCTCTACTGTTACCAGCATTGGTGCTTCTGCGTTTACGGATTGTACTGGTCTTGAGAGCATTACAATTTCCAACGGTGTTACCAGCATTGGTAATAGTGCATTTAACAACTGTAAGAGCCTTGCGAGTATCACGATTCCCGATAGTGTCACCAGCATTGGCAGGAGTGCGTTTTCGGATTGCATCAGTCTTGCGAGTATCACGATTTCCGATAGCATTACCAGTATTGCCGATAATACGTTCGATGTCTGCACCAGCCTTGCGAGCATCACGATTCCGGATAGCGTCACCTCGATCGGCGGGTATGCTTTCTATGGTTGCAAGAGCCTTACGAGTGTGAGCTTTGGTGCGAACAGCCGGCTTGAGAGCATTGGCGGTGGTGCATTTAAATACTGTAAGAGTCTTACAAGCATTACAATCCCCAATAGCGTAACTAGTATTGGTAGCTGTGCGTTTGAAGAGTGCACGAGCCTTGCGAGCGTGGTTTTTGTGAACACCACAGGGTGGAAGGTGGGGTGGATAACATTCCATGATACCACAGTTTTGGAAAATACTTCTACCGCGGCATGGTATTTGAGGGATAGGTATTGCGAGGAATACTGGCAACGCCGCTGATAACCATATTTTCTAATAGATATCAAGCAAATGAAAAACGCCTTGCCACGGCAAGGCGTGCAAAGAGAAAGCCGATGCAAGCTCTGCTTGCATCGGCTTTTGTTATGTAATTATACCTGTTTGAAGCGAGTAACATTTTCAAGCAGCATCGCGTCGCGCGCGTCGGGCTGCTCGGTCATAAAATCGACGTTGTAAAGCTTGAGGTTATCCACATTTCTTGCAAAAAGTCCGTAAACGGGGGACTTTTTACCGTATCTCTTGGCGGTGGGGTAACCGTCTCTTACCTCATTCATCACGATCTCGCGATCCTCAACCGTGCCGCCGCCGGCTGCAGCGCAAGCGTCGATCGCCTTTTGAATTGCCTTCGAATCAAGTGCTATGCCGTTACCGAGCGCGCCGTATTCCTTTACGTTAAACATAGCGTTTGCTCCTTTGTTAAACATTATAATATTGTAATGAACGCGTCAATGCCCGTAATTTACAGTATGATTGTAACATGGCATATGATCGGTGTAAATGCAAAATGTTGCTAAAAATATGTACTTTTCTGCTTTTTGCGGTTGACTTATAAATAAAGTATAGCAAGTAACGGAGAAAATGGAAATGGAGTATAGAACGGATAATTGTAAAAATCAATAAATAACGGGCGAATGCCGGTGTGCCCGAGCATTCGCCCATTTAAGAAAGGTTTATTTTACTTCAATAATGGAGTCATCCCACATATCGGGTGCCTCAAAGCCCATGAGATTGACCATGGTTGCGGCAACGTTTGAAAGTCCAAAGCTACCGTCGTCTGCCTTTACGGTATAGGCGTTCTTTGCCTCGGTGTTGTCGTAAATGATGCAGGGCACACGGTTGAGGGTGTGGCTGGTCTTTGCCTTGTAAGAGCCATCCTTGCCTACCTTGGGCTGACCCTGCTTGTCGGTTTCGTACATCTCGTCGGCATTGCCGTGGTCAGCGGTGAGAAGCGCCACGCCGCCAAGACGGTCAATGACGGGGAGCAAGCGAGCAAGCTGCAGGTCAAGCGCTTCCATCGAGCAGCGGGTTGCGGCAAGCGAGCCGGTGTGACCCACCATATCGCCGTTCGGGAAGTTGACGCGCAGATACTTGTATTTTCCGCTCTCAAGGCACTCAATGAGCTTGTCGGTAATTTCAGCACACTTCATCCAAGGGCGCTGCTCAAAGGGCACAACGTCAGAGGGGATCTCAATATAGGTTTCAAGCTCCTCGGAGAATTTGCCCGATTTGTTTCCGTTCCAGAAGTAGGTTACGTGACCGTACTTTTGCGTTTCGGAAATGGCAAGCTGTGTAACACCTGCGTTTGCGAGATACTCACTCATGGTGTTGGTAATTTCGGGGGGAGATACCAGATATTTCTTCGGAATGTGCAGGTCGCCGTCATATTCAAGCATGCCTGCGTATACCACATTCGGTACACGAATGCGGTCAAACTTGTCAAATTCTGCGCCGCCGTCAAAGGCTTTGGAGATCTCGATCGAGCGGTCACCGCGGAAGTTGTAAAAGATCACGCTGTCACCGTCGTTTACGGTGCCTATGGGGTTACCGCCCTTGGCAATCACGAAGGGAGGCAGATCCTGATCGATCACCTTTGCTTCGGAACGGTAGGTCTTAACAGCCTCAGCCGCACTTGCAAACTGACGACCTTCGCCAAGCACGTGCGTTTTCCAGCCAAGCTCAACCATTGCCCAGTTTGCCTCGTAGCGGTCCATCGTAATGGTCATGCGTCCGCCGCCGCTCGCGATCGCGGCGTCAAAATCAGCGGAATTTAGTTCTGCGAGGAACGCCTCAAACGGCTCGATATATTCAAGCGCGGAGGTCTCGCCTACGTCACGCCCGTCGATGAGGGTATGGATACGAACAGTTTTTACGCCCTCAGCCTTTGCCTCTTTCACCATTGCCTTCAGGTGGTCGATGTGAGAGTGCACGTTTCCGTCGGAAAACAGGCCGAGGAAATGAAGCGTGCCACCGGTTGCCTTAACGTTTGCGACAAGCTCCTGCCAAGTGGCAGAGGCAAACATCTTGCCGCTTTCAATGGAATTTGAAACCAGCTTTGCACCCTGCGCGAATACCTGACCGGCACCGAGGGCATTGTGTCCTACCTCGGAGTTGCCCATGTCGTCATCGGAGGGAAGACCAACGGCAGTGCCGTGCGCCTTCAGACTCACGGTCGGGTAGCTTTTCATCAGCATGTCAAGGCAGGGGGTATATGCTGTGGCAACAGCATTTCCAACGGTATCGGGTGCAAGACCCACGCCGTCCATGACAACGGTGACAACGGGACCCGTGACGCCCGCAAAGCTCGGCAATTTTTTTAACGTTTTGCTCATGATATCTCCTTTTGCGGCTTGCCAAACGGCAAGCCCTGTGTTATACTGTGTTTAGATCGCGCTAACGATTGCTGCGGTGTCGCGTGCGATCAGCAGCTCCTCGTTGGTGGGGATCACGTAAACGGCAACCTTAGAGGCAGCGGTAGAGATCTTGACGTTGTTTGACTGTCTTGTGATCTTGGCGTTCAACTCCTTGTCGACATCAATGCCAAGGAAGTCAAGATCGGTGAGAACCGCCTCGCGAAGCGTGGTGCTGTTTTCGCCGATACCTGCGGTGAATACAATGGCATCAAGTCCATTCATCTCGGCAGCATATGCGCCGATATACTTCTTCAGCTGGAGCTTAAGGATGCTGATGGCAAGCTTTGCCTGCTCATGATGCGGGTTGGAGGGGCCGTCGGCAATTGCCTTTTGCAGGTCACGAGAGTCGGAGGAGTAGCCGCTCGTTACACCGAGGAAGCCGGATTTTTTGTTCATCAAATCACTGACACCTGCGGGTGTGAGGTTCAATTTCTCCATCATAAAGGGAACGATCGCAGGGTCGATATCGCCGCAACGTGTGCCCATTTCCACACCTGCAAGGGGGGTAAAGCCCATGGAGGTATCCATTACCTTGCCGTCCTTGACAGCGGAAATAGAGGAGCCGTTGCCGATGTGGCAGGTCACGATTTTCGTGCCCTCGGTCTTGCCAAGGATCTTCAGCATCTCGCCTGCAACAAAGCGGTGAGAGGTGCCGTGTGCACCGTAGCGGCGCACGCCGTAGTCGCGGTAAAGCTCGTAGGGCAGTGCGTACATGTAAGCCTCGGGCTTCATGGTTTGGTGGAAGGCGGTATCAAATACCAGCACCTGGGGCTTGCCGGGCATAACGGCAAGGCAGCCCTCAATGCCCTGAATGTGTGCAGGGGTGTGAAGGGGTGCAAAATCGTGGCAAAGGCGAAGTTTGCCGAGCACGTCGTCGGTAAGGAGCACAGACTCCGAGAAGTATGCGCCGCCGTGCACTACACGGTGACCTACAGCCTCGATCTCGTCCATAGAAGAGATGCAGCCGTATTCTTTGTCAAGCAGCTTTTCTACGACAAGGCTCATCGCCTCTGCGTGATTTTTCATCGGGCGCGTTTCACTTGCCACAAGCCCCTTTACAAGCTGCTTGTGCTCAATAGCAGAGCCGTCGATACCAATGCGCTCGCAAAGGCCCTTGGCAAATACGGTTTCGGTGTTTGTGTCAAAAAGCTGATATTTCAGGGAGCTCGATCCCGCGTTGACAACAAGTACGTTCATTTTTGATCCTCCATAATAATCATAAAAATATTAAGTAGTATTGTAACAATCTATAGTATAACACATGAAAATGCTTTTTTCAATATTTCATTGAGAAAAAAGCCAAATTTTTCCGGAAGAAGAGGGGAATTGCTGCATGAAACACGTTGGTATTATTTGCGAATACAATCCGTTCCATACGGGGCACGCACGGCTGCTTAAAGCTGTTCGCGGAGCCAACACCGTTGTGTGCTTGATGAGCGGTAATTTTACACAGCGCGGTGAAGCGGCAATTCTGCCACCTGTATCGCGTGCAGCCATGGCTTTGGCGTGCGGCGCGGATCTTGTGCTCCAGCTGCCGTTTCCGTTCTCAGCTTCGTCGGCGCGCTATTTTGCCACGGCAGGTGTGCGCGCGCTTGGAGGTCTTGGGATAGATACGCTTGCCTTTGGCAGTGAGTGCGGCGATATAGAGGTGCTTTCCGCGCTTGCCGCGCGTGCACCCGAGGGGGATTATCGAAAAAAGGCGCCATACGTGATGCAAAATACAGGTGATGCTGCCGCGTATTTTGCGGCACTTGGCGAAAATGTTTCCTCAAATGATATCTTGGCGGTGGAGTATTTGCGCGCCATGACGCGTGAAGCACCTTATATGGTACCCTTTGCTGTTAGCCGCAAGGGTGCAGAATACCGACAAACGGTACTGAGAAATGAGGAGCATCCTTCCGCCACTGCGCTGCGCGAGGCTTTGCGCGTGGGAGAGAGTGTTGAGGCGTATATTCCGCTTGAGGCGCAAGAAATCTTCAGGGAAGCCGCAGAACGCTACGGCATTGCCGACACCGCCCGTCTTGGCAGCGCACTGCTTGCCGTTTTGCGCGCAAACGGTACGGGAAATCCCGATGAAATTGCCGAGTGCGGTGGGGGGCTGCATCGTCGCCTACAAAAGGCGGCTTGGAGCGCGGGTGACTATGGCGCGCTTTGCAAGGCGGTAGCAACCAAGCGCTATACCGATGGGCGCATTCGCCGTGCGCTCCTTTACCTGTTGGCAGGTGTTAAAAAAGAGGATCTTGTGGCACATCCCGTATATCTCCGTTTGCTTGCCGCAAATGCCCGTGGTAGGGAATTCCTTAACGAAACCATGAAGCGCCGTACCGTTCACGTGGTAACCAAGCAAGCTGATATTGCAGGGCTTGGCGCTTGTGCCGCCCGCCAGCGCGAGCTTTCACTGCGTGCCGATGGACTTTATGCGCTGTGCTTTGCCGATACTGTCACTCCCCATGCACTGCAGACCGCAAAGCCCTATCTCTATAAATATAAATAAGAGGCAATACAACCATATTTTACAAATGACTTGACTTTTTTTATATAACGTGATATACTGTAATGCAGTAAATTTAGCAGAGGAGGCAGGATGATGGCTGATACAAGAAAAAAGGTTGAGGGTGAATATCTGATGTATCAGGGCAAGCCCCTGGTGCGTGAAAACGATACCATTATTTACGGTGATCTCAATAATGATCCTTGCGTACTGTGCCTTGACATTATGGGTTATACAGGTGAGGGCGAGGCAAGAGTGCCGAGCAAGGTCCTTATTCAGGTGGTAGATGCCAAGGATCCCAATAAGATCATCAAGCAGGGTGACAAAGGCAGCCTGCATGATGCGTTTACACTTGGTATGACGTGGCTTGATCTTGAGCTGAAAAAGGCACAAGCGTAATATAAAAAAGCACGCGCTGCGGCGCGTGCTTTTTTATATGGCTCTAAGGAGCAAAAAAATAATTGCTGCGTGTAGCAAAATGCCGAATACGTTGACGGCATAAAAGTAAAAATGCCTTGTTTTGTGACGGAAATATTGCATGGCGGCAAGCCCACCGACGGCACCGCCCAAAAGCGAAAAGCCAAGCAACGCTTTTTCCGGCACACGCCAAGCGCCTCGCCTTGCGCGACGCTTATCGGTAGCGTATAAGACAAAGGTAAAAAGATTGATCAGGGCGAGATAGATGAGGTAGTACGTCATTTTTTGAATGTCCTTTCGTAGCCTAGCGACCTTATATATAGTATAGAAGAGGTTGGGTTAAAAAGCAATGCCTTTTGTAAAAAGAATGAAAAAAGGAAAAAGAAAATTTTTTAAAAAAACTCTTGACAAGAAAAATCCTTTGTGCTACAATATACAGGTCGCAGAAATCTGGGTGTGGCGCAGTTGGTAGCGCGCTACCTTGGGGTGGTAGAGGCCGCACGTTCAAGTCGTGTCACTCAGACCAAGCAAATAACATTTGCGACTGCGGGTATCGGCGGTACATTCCGCCATACCCGCTTTGCGGGTATGGCGGAATTGGCAGACGCGCTAGATTCAGGTTCTAGTGGGGGCAACTTCGTGGAGGTTCAAGTCCTCTTACCCGCACCAAAACAAAAATGGCACCCAATCGGGTGCCATTTTTGTTTTGCCGCAAGTATCGGCTTGAACCCTGCCGCCTTGTAGCACTTCGAAATTTTGCAGAATAATGCGGCGGCAGAGAAGGTCGCCGTTTTTGCTTGCAAAATGGTCGGCATTGCCGACAAGGCGTCCTTCAAGCGTCTGCGGCATCGCCGCAGAAAGCGGGTCAACGTCCTCTTACCCGCACCACAAAACAAAAGACACCGCCTTGTGCGGTGTCTTTTGTTTTGCGGTTCGGGTGGCGAGCCCTTGAACCCTGCGGCGTGCAGAAATCATAAAATCTGCAAGTATAGTGCCGCCGCAGAAAAGAATGCCGATTTTGCCCATGGCAAATGGTGGCATTGCCGCCAAGGCATTCTTTAGACGTGTCGGCAACGCCGACAAAGTGGAGCAACGTCCTCTTACCCGCACCAACACAAAAGGGCAGTCCGAAAGGGCTGCCCTTTTGTGTTGCTATGGGTGGCGAGCCCTTGAACCCTGCGTTACTGCCATGCTGCGGAGCCGAGAAAGTCAAAAATTTCCCCCAAAAACCTTGTTTTGTTCGCAATTTTATGGTATCATATTTTGTAGTACATGAGTGCCCTCGTCGGGGTTCTTAGTGAAACGGACAGATATAGGAGGTTCTTATATGTTTGAACAAACCAAGGCTCTTTGTGACCATTTTCTTGAGATGGGCATTCCCGGTTTTGACCTTATCGTTTATAAGGATGGCGAGTGCATCCTGCGATACATGGGCGGCTATGCCGACCCCGAAAACAAGATTCCCATGAAAGGAAAGGAAAAATATCACATTTATTCCTGCTCTAAGTTTATCACCTGCGTTGCTGCCATGCAGTTGTGGGAAAAGGGACTGTTTTCGCTGGAGGATAACCTTTCCGACTACCTGCCTGCCTTTGCCGAAATGACGGTAAAAACAGAGGACGGTGGTGTGCGAAAAGCCAAAAATCCCATCAAGATCAAGCATTTGTTTGAAATGTCTGCAGGCATGGGGTACGCGATGCACGCGCCCGTGCTTGAGGAGTACTACGCCATTCCCGGCAACAACTGCCCGACGGTAGAAACGATCAATATGTTTGCCAAGGTTCCGCTTGAATACGAGCCGGGCGAGGGCTGGAAATACAGTTTTGCTCATGACGTGTTGGGCGCATTGGTGGAGGTTGTTTCGGGCGAGAAGTTTGAATGCTACGTCAAGAAAAATATTTTTGATCCCCTCGGCATGGAAAACTCCTCCTTCCTGCATCCGCTTGAGGATTGGGAGGGATTTGCAAAGCAGTTCCAATATGACGCGCAAACCGGTGAATACGTGCCCGTCTGGCGCTTTTGGTGTCATTTGGGCAAGGAGTTTGCCGGCGGTGGCGGCGGTTGCGTTTCCACAGTAGAGGATTATATCAAGTTTTTGGAGGCTTTGCGCATCGGCGACATCATTTTGAAAAAGGAAACGATTGCCCTGATGGCGACCGACCGCCTGAACGACTTTCAGCACAGCATCTTCAATCGCTGGTTGCCCGGTCTTGGATACGGCCTTGGTGTGCGCACACCGTACAATGATAATATTTCTACCGATTTTGGTTGGATGGGTGCCGCAGGCGCATATGCAACGGTTGACCCCGTCAATAATATGACCTTCTACTACGCACAGCACGTGTTAAAGTCCCCCAATCGCCATTTGCGTCGGTGGATCTATTATGCGCTTCTTGCCGATATGCGCGGTGAGAAGATCGATATCCCTTTTGGCACAAGGGACGAGTCGCCCGGGCTGACATTCTAAAAAACGCCCTTGTATTCCAAAGCATAATAAAACAGCCGATATGGAGTTATCCATATCGGCTGTTTTTAGAAACGGCTCCCTCAAGCGCAAAAAGAAATGACCCTTGATCGCGGAAATCCCTACGACCAAGGGTCATTTCTGTTCGCTCTTGATATCTAACATCTTTTGTGATCCTCTCTTTCTATTATCTACCCTTTGTTTTTGCCTTACAGCCCTAAAACATATTTTTTGGTTCTTAAGGGAGAACAACCCGGTTTTTGGTGTAATGCTAACTTGAAAAGGGCGAAGGGGGACGTGATTCGTACCTGTGGACGCCTCATACGATCTCTTTTATACCACTCACATTTATATTGGCGCTACCTATTGCCGATCTGGTTTCACACACACGTAAGATCGCGAAATTTGGGCTAAGCCCAAAGGCTTGAATCTTGGAATTCAACTAGCTTCTCATGGGACCATACCTCACTCTGAGATATACTTGGGAAAAGAGTTGTGGGTTAAACTTCCATTGGACCGTACCTCGTTTTTAGGATATCCTTTTGAGAAAAGAAACGCGGGAATTAGGTTTTCATCGGACCGTACCTCCTCTTTTCTTCGCTTTTAGTATAGCACACTTTTTGGCGCTTTGCAATATGGCAAGTTGTAAGAAATACACAACAAAAAATTATTGAATAGGGAGAAAATGTGCACCTTGTATATTTTAGGGGTTTACAAGTAAAGAAAAGTGTGTTATACTAATATTGTTGTGGTGCTCGGAGTTTTCCGGGCATTTTTGCTTTATGGGGCTTTTTCTTGCTTGCGTTATATGTTGCGGGGGAGGCGGGTGTATTACTTGTGAAAAAAGATTGACTTTTTATTTAAGATGGGATATAATAATTGAGATATTAATTTAATGAAAAGGACAGTTGTATGGAACAAAGAGAAAAATTCGGCTCGCGACTTGGCTTTTTGCTCATTTCCGCAGGCTGTGCTATCGGCCTTGGCAACGTATACCGCTTCCCCATTATTACGGGTGCTTACGGCGGTGCACTCTTCGTGCTTATTTACCTTGCGTTTTTGTTAGCCCTCGGTATCCCTGTGATGTGCTGTGAGCTTGCCGTGGGTCGTGCCAGCCAGCGCAGCATTGCTTCCTCCTTTGAGGTGATGGAAAAGCCCGGCCAAAAGTGGCATTTGATGAAATACGTGGGGATTGCGGGCAACTATCTTTTGATGATGTTTTATACCGTCATCGTTGGATGGATGCTGATCTATTTTTGGCAATTTTTAACGGGTGGCGCTGTCATGGATCACGGTGCCAATACAGCGGCGCTCGGCGGCTTTTTCGGCGGCATTCTCGCTAAGCCCGGGCTTCTTATTGCAACTACCGCTATTATCGTGGTGGTTTGCTTTGCCGTTTGCTCCTTGGGACTTCAAAAGGGCGTGGAGCGTATTACAAAGGTGATGATGATCGCGCTTTTTGCACTCATTTTAGGCCTTGCCATTTACGCCTTTACCATGGACGGCGCGGCAGAGGGGCTTAAGTTCTATCTTGTGCCCTCGGTAGAGCCGATCAAACAGGGTCGCCTTGGTGAGATCGTAACCGCCGCCATGGGGCAGGCGTTTTTCACCCTTTCCGTGGGTATCGGCTCTATTGCGATTTTTGGTAGCTACATTGATAAAAAGCGCTCGCTTCTTGGTGAGGCAATCACCATTACGGGGCTTGATACCTTTGTGGCGCTCTCGGCTGGCCTTATTATTTTCCCTGCGTTTTTCACCTTCAACCCCGGTGGCACCATCGGTGTTGATCAAGCGGGCGCCGGCTTCCTTTTCACCACACTTGCGGGTATCTTTAACTCGATGGGCCCCGTGGTTGGTCGCATTATCGGTGCACTGTTCTTCCTGTTCCTGCTGTTCGCGGCGCTTTCCACAGTCATTGCCGTGTTTGAAAATATCATGTCCTTCTGGCTTGAATTAACAAGCCTCAATCGCCGCACGATCGCGCTTGTCAACGTTGGGCTTTTGCTTGTGCTTACACTCCCCGCCATTTTCGGCTGTAATATTTGGAGCGGCGTAAAGGACGTGATGTTTGGCAAGGACTTCATCGATATGGAGGATTTTGTGGTATCCAACGTGCTCCTGCCGCTTGGCAGCCTTGTTTACGTGCTGTTTTGCACCACGCGCTACGGCTGGGGACGTAAGGGCTTTTGCGATGAGTTAAATGCCGGAGAGGGACTTAAAATGCCCCGTTGGATGACCTACTATATGACTTGGTGTCTGCCTGTTATCATTACGATCCTGCTTGGATACTCTGTTGTGAATTTCTTTCGTTAAGTAAATTTTAAGCACCTGTCACCGCCCGCGGGCGGTGACAGGTGCTTTTTGACGTAGGGGAAATTTTTTATTACCTATTGAAAAATATATAGAAATGATTTATAATTTAATCAATCTATATAAGAGGAGGTATCTTCAATGCTTGAGATACGCAATGTGACAAAGGTCTATCGCTCAAAGACAGGCGAAGAGGTCAAAGCCTTAGATAATGTCAGTATCAATTTCCCGGAATCCGGAATGGTATTTATTCTCGGTAAATCGGGTAGCGGTAAGTCCACGCTTCTTAATGTTATGGGTGGCCTTGACAGCTATGATAGCGGTGAGTTTATCATCAAGGGTAAGTCCTCAAATGATTTTGCAGGCTCGGATTTTGATGCTTACCGTAACACGTTTATCGGCTTTATTTTCCAAGAATACAACGTACTTGATGATTTTACCGTGGGTGCCAACATCGGTCTTGCGCTTGAATTGCAGGGCAAAAAGGCAACCGAAGAAAAGATCAATGAGATCCTCTCGTCGGTCGATCTTTTGAATTACGCTCATCGCAAGCCCAATGAGCTTTCGGGCGGTCAGAAGCAGCGTGTCGCGATTGCGCGTGCGCTGGTAAAGGAGCCGCAGATCATCATGGCGGATGAGCCCACGGGTGCGCTTGACTCTAATACGGGTAAGCAAATTTTTGACACCTTAAAGGAATTGTCAAAGACCAAGCTTGTGCTTGTTGTTTCTCATGACCGTGATTTCGCCGAGCGTTATGCCGACCGTATCGTGGAGCTTGCCGATGGCAGGATCATTGAGGACGTGACCAAGCACGAGCACCAAGCTGAAAAGATCAGCGACGGTGTGCATCGTATCAACGATCATATTTTGCGTATTGAAAGCGGCTATAAGCTGACCGCTGCCGATCTCGAAATGATCAATGCCTACCTTGCAAAGGCGGGCGGCGACGTGCTTTTGTCGGGCGATGGGCGCGTAAACGAGGAGCTGCGCTCTGCTGTGGGCATTTCCAAGGACGGCGCTACCACTGTGTTTGAGCACACCCAGCCCGAGAGGGATGTCAAAACCAAGAAATACGAAAAGCACGAGTCCAAGTTTATTCGCTCCAAGCTCCCGATGAAGAACGCCGTTAAAATGGGCGCATCGGGCTTAAAGCACAAGAAGTTCCGTCTGGTGATGACGATCCTCCTTTCCTTTATCTCCTTTGCCATGTTCGGCCTGTCGAGCTCCATGGCGGCGTACGAAAAGATCAATGCTGCTACCGAGTCGATCATTGACACCGAGATCCGTTCCGCCGCCATGACCATGGGCGTGCGCCGCACGAGCATCTATGATGACGGCGATATGTATTCGTGGCACGAATCTCATGCCATGAATGATGCGGATCTTGCCAAGCTCAAGGAGTTAACAGGGCTTGACTTCCTGCCTGTGTTTACGGGCTATGACCGTGTGGATAGTTATAGCAACAGTCAAAACTTTGATATGGAACACATTTTTAAGCAGTACGAAAGCAACTCGGTATTCTCGGGTCGTATTGCAGGACTTATTGATATCGATCAGGAAAGGCTGCCTGCCGAATATCAGTTAATGGCCGGCAAATGGCGTGCCAATAAGGGTGAGGTCGTAATTACCGAGTTCTTCCTGCGCCAGCTACAGCAATACGGCTATACCGATGGCACAACTGTTATTGAGGGTAAGGATGTAACCGCTGAGGCGATCATCGGTAAGACCATTTCCATTCGCAATATCGGTCATTCCAATCTAAGTGATTCGCAGGCATATACGCTGACGATCGTTGGTGTGCTCAACACCAACTTTAATTACGATCGTTATCAAAATCTGATGCCTTCTGACGATACGCATCAGATGCAGGGACCCGAGGAAGAGCCGAGTCTGCTTGACATGTTCCTTGAAAAGGAAGTGAAATACGAGCGTGATTTTGGTTTCCACGGCATGGCATTTGCTCACAAGGATGATATCGATGCCATGACTGCCATGATGGGCATGAGCTATGGCGGCTCGTCGCTCGGCGAGTATATGAGCGGCTTTAACTGCAATCTTCTCCTAAGCTTTTATAAAGCACCTGAGGTTGACGGTGACAATCCTGCTCCCGTTAACGCATGGTTGCAGCACGTTGGCAGCAGCTCGGTATTGCCTCAGCTGGAGAAGATCACGTTTGAAGGCGCGCCAAAGGATACGCTTGCCGCTGACGAGATGTTGATTTCCTACAAGCAATTGGCAAATTCCGAGCTTTTGCCCGGTGTAGAGATGGCACTTTCCGCCGAAAAGCTTTCTGCCTTTGAAGCAGCGGTTGCTCCCCATGTCGCCGCATCGTTTGCGGAGTATAAGATGCATAATAACGTCGTGCAAGCGGCAAAGCTTGCCTACCGTGATAAGTACATTGCCGATGCTCTGGCAGCAGATCCTGCGCTTGAAGCAGCGGTAATGCAGGATGCAAACGACATGCACGGCGGCTCGTACTGGGGCAGCGCGACAGATTACTGGAAAGAAAGATGGGGCTGGGACGGTGCTGATTACGCGCCCACCGGTGCTGCTACACATACATACGGCGATATGAAAAATGCTTTTGTGAGCAACACGGTGATCAAAAATTCGCTGATCTCCCTGCTTGGCTTGCCCGCAGGTGTGAGCATGGGTGAATACGGTTTGTCGCAGATGCTTTCGCTCTTTGAGCAATTTGGCGCACAAATCAGTTACAATGCCATGGTTGAAAGATATGCCGGTGCGCTTTTGGCTGATTATTTCGTGTCGCAAGGCTATCACATTGTAAACGGTAGCGATTCTTTGCCTGCATTTGTAAACACTTATGTGAACGATCATATGGAAGGCAGAGTAAGCGAGTGGCGTGGTATGAGTGAAAGCGAACGTATCGAGCGTTTGACGAGTCAATACCGTTGGGATTATACCTATAATTCGAGTAAATTCGGCGGCACACGCGTAGCACTTTATGAAGGTGCTATGACGATCTATTTGTCAATGACGGGGCAGACAATGGCAGATGTTTTCACTGCTGTAAACAGTCTTCTTTTCAAGCTTGAATCCTCCTCGTGGGACGGTGGTGATCAAAGTAAGACGGAAAAAACCGATTACAGTGAGCACAAGGTGGTGGGCTTCTTTATCACCGAAACGAGCGAAGGCGACGAGATGGTAGTAAGTGATGCCATTTACGAGGAATATACCGCATGGAAGGCGGAGCAGGAAAAGGTCTCGTTTGGCGGTGAAGTATTTGTGCCGAACTATACCGAGGAACGCATTGAGCACACCCCCGGCTCCTATGCCTTTGCACTTGCGCCGATCAGCGCGGGTGATGCCGATGCGATTCAAAAGTTGGTTGAGCTTACCTATTCCGACGAGCACACTACCGATTATCTCTTTGAGATGCAAAACGCCGTGATGTACACGCTTGGCAGTTTTAATGAGATCATCGAGATTCTTGCGCAGGTGTTTGTATGGGTAGGTCTTGGCCTTGCGCTCTTCTCGGCACTGTTGTTGATGAACTTTATCAGCACCTCTATTTCCTACAAGAAGCGCGATATCGGTATTCTTCGTGCAGTTGGTGCACGCTCGTCTGACGTATTTAAGATTTTCTTCAGCGAGGCGTTTATCATTGCACTTATCAACTTTGCGCTGGCGGTCGCTACGTCGATTGCCGCTGTCCTGGTGCTCAATTACTACATGAGAAATTCGGGCATCAATATTACGCTCCTGTCGTTTGGCGCGGTACAGGTTGCCATTATGCTTGGCGTGAGCGTTTTGGTGGCGGCGCTCGCTTCCTTCCTGCCTGTGCGTAGCATTGCAAGAAAGAAGCCCGTTGACGCAATCAAGGATAGGTAACGAAACAATGCACAAATAAAAACAAAACAAAAGCTCCCCCACCGCGGTGGGGGAGCTTTTCTCAGTTTTCTTTGTCTTTTGCAAAATAACCGCGCGGGTGCTGGCAGGTGGGGCAGAGCGCGGGTGGCTCTTGGGCAGTCACCACGTAGCCGCAGTTCAGGCAGATCCAGCGTGTGGCGGGGCTGTTTGATTTGAACACCTCGCCGTTTTTTACGTCATTTAGCTTTTTTAGATAATTTTCCTCGTGCTGCTTCTCGATGCTTGCTACACGATCAAAAAGATCGGCGATCACGTCAAAGCCCTCTCGGCGCGCGTCGGTGGCAAATTCAGCGTACATGGTTGCCCATTCAAAGTGCTCACCGCCCGCGGCTGCATCCAGGTTTCGCTCGGTTGAGCTGTATCCGCCAAGATAGCGGAACCAAAGCTCCGCGTGCTCCATCTCGTTTGCCGCTGTGTCGCGGAAGAGGTGGGAGATCTCCACATATCCGTCGTTTTTTGCCTTTTTCTCAAACCACTTGTAGCGCAAATACGCCTGTGATTCGCCCGAAAGCGCAGTGTGTAGGTTTTGCTCGGTTTTGGTGCCCTTCAGCCGTTCAACGTCGACACCGGGTTTGGTATAGGTTGCCATAAAAATCCCTCCCTTTATTTGGTTAGCCGCACGGGAGTCGAACCCACAAGCCCTGCGGCGATAAATTTTAGTGTCTTTTCCCGTGTCAAGGCTTGAAAAGTAATACTTGTCTGCACCTTGCCACAAAAAATCCATCAAAAATTTATGAGCCGCAGGGTGCTTCACAGTTTTAAAAGAAGAGGTTTTTTGTGGAACAAACCGAAGTTTTTGAGAAATATACCAATATTTAAGAAAAATCCGGTGAAGTACCGCGAAAAATGTGCCTTTTAAAACCTTATGTGTTCGACTCCCGTGCGGCTAGGAGGAGTATTGACCGTTTGCGGAAATTTTATACAGTACGGCACTCGTTTGAAAGAATCGCACAAATGCCAATGTCGCGATACGCGCCCTTGATGAGCATTGCCTCACGGCGCACGCCCTCAAATTTCATACCTACCTTATCCATAACACGTCGCGAGGCGTCGTTCCCGATCATATAGCGCGCCTCAATGCGGTGTAGCCCCAGCATGTCAAACCCAAAGCGAAGTACGCGTCGCACCGCCTCCGGCATGATTTCCTTGCCACGGTATTGGGGATTTAAAACGTAACCGATCTCGCCCCTGTTGTTAGCGCAATCCACAGCGCAAAAGCCGCACGTGCCGATCATGCGGTTTTCTTCCTTTAGAATGACCGCCCACTCATAATGCATACCAAGGCGGTATCTGGTTGCAAGATATTCAAGATAGGAGCGAGTGTGTTCAACATTAGGGTGCGGTTGCCATAAAAGATAGCGCGTAACGTCCGGGTTTCTGGCGTATTCAAACATATCCCCGGCATCGGATACGCGCATGGGGCGCAGAATAAGGCGCTCGGTTTCAAGCCGCGGCATACGGGAGAAGATATGTAAAAGATTTTCCTTTTTCATGATGACCTCCAAAAGTCCCCCGAACGGTGCGTTTTTTAGGGCTCTTGTGCCTATTATACTCCTTTTTTGCATCTGCCGCAAGAGAAATTTTAAAATCTACAAATTTCGCTTGTTTTGTCAGCCGTATCGGAGTATAATATATAAAAAGAGAAGGAGTGCGGGCGTGATGGAGATACTTGGTGATTGTCTTTTTCCAATTATTTTGGGTTCAAATACAGAGGCACACACATGCGTGCGCCGTATGGAAAAGCGGTATGGGGTAGGCAGCACCGTGCTTACGGGAAAACGAGCATTGACATTGCGTTTTTTGCCGGATGTGAGACTGGTAATGGCACCCCCCACGCTTGCTGATGCGGTCTTGTTGGCGATCCTGCGTGATCTTGATGATGAAAGCGGTTTGCGCCTGCCGCTTTTGATTGAATGCGACGGCGCGTATGATGGGTTTGTAACACGCAATCGCACAGAGCTCGAGGCGCGCTTTATCGTGCGTCGGGCATGCGACATTTTAAGTGGAGGCTTATTTTGAAGGTTGAAAAGTTGTTTGCGCCCTTTGATTTTACACGCTCAAAGGGTGCACTTTCTGTATATGATCTTAATATTAAGGATGTTGTAACCGATCCTGCCGATGCTGCCGTCAACACCGTTTATGTATGTGTGCGCACTCCGATTGGTGACGGGCATTACGGCGCCGCCGTGGCGTATGCAAACGGGTGCCGATGCTTCCTTGCTGCACGCGGTCTTGGCTTGCGTGAGGATGCGGCTGTTTATACAACAGAGGACCCTGAGGCGCATCTTGGCGCGTTGGCTGCAAGATGCTTTGGGTATCCCGCAAGAAGCCTTACAGTTTTCGGCATTACGGGCACGCACGGAAAGACCTCGGTTGCTGATACCTTAGCTGCTACCTTGCGGCATGCAGGGAAAAAGATTGCTTTGCTTACCACAGACGGCACGGAAATTGATGGGGAGTTTACATTGACTTCGCCTGTCGCCCCTAACGCGGCAGATGTGCAGCGCATGCTACGCGCGGCGCGCCGCAAGAGAGCAGAGTTTGCCATTATCGAGTTTTCTGCCTATATGCTTGCGCATCATGCGGAAAAATCAATACCGTTTGCCGCTGTCTTGCTAACTGACCTTGCACCAAGGCACATCGGTGGGCAGATGCATCCGGATTTTACCTCTTATTGGGCGGCAAAGAAAAAGCTGCTGCTCTCACCGTCGCCATTGGTGTTTCTTCCGGAGCCCATTGCCGATCTTGACGTAAAGGGCAGGGTTGTGTGCTATGGTGATATGGGGGATATTGTGGCGCAAAACAGCAGGATCTTGTGTGAAAATGGGTCGCTCGGCACTGCATTTTCCTTTACATACCAAAAGGAAACTGTGGAAATTTTCTATCCCGTTATAGGGGATTTTGCCACAAGAAACGCTACGGCAGCGGCGGTATTGGCACTTGCGGCAGGGCTCCCTCTTGCCGAGATCGCACAGGGCTTGTCCCATGCCGCACCAATCGGCCGTATGGAATGTATATATTCAAATAACGGGGCTCGTGTTTTTCTGGATGTCGCGTATGAGGCTGAGGATCTTTTAGGGGTGCTGCAGAGCTTGCGCCGCGTGACAAGAGGCAGACTTTGTGTTGTGCTTGGCTCTGTTGGTGGGCGTGCGGTGCACCGTCGCGCGCCACTTGGAAAAACAGCTGTGGAGCATGCCGATTTTGTGTATTTCACGGCAGATGATCCGGGCAGTGAGCCTGTAAAGAGGATCATCCAAGAAATGGTGTTAGAAATTGAGGATGCAAGCCGCTATCTTTGCATCCCCTCTCGACGCAAGGCGATCTTGCGCGCCATTGAGGATCTTCGCACGGGGGATACGCTGCTTGTTTTGGGTAAGGCGAGAGATGAAAGCCAGCTTGTAATGGGGGCAAAAGAGCCGTTCAGTGACCGCGAGGTGGTTTTGAAAGCCGCACGGAGAACATAATGTTCTCTGTGCGGTTTTTGTTGCAGGGGGTTGCTTTTTTTGCCGTTTCATGTTAAAATAAATTATATATTGTCATAATGTGTGAAAGGGGATCGTCATGGCTGAAGAAAAAGTAACGCATGAAACGGAAGCCGAGGCGGCAGCAAAGCCCAAGACGGCTCGCAAGCGGAGCACCGCAGGCGCTACCGTAAAGACGAGCACCGTAACCAAGGCTACTGCCACAAAAAAGAGCAGCGCAAAGGAAGCGACGACCGTCGCTAACGCAACGGAAAGCGTCACGGAAAAAGAACCGAGTGCTGAGGAGAAAACGCAGATCGCTGCTGCGAAAAAGAGCAGTACTGTGTCAAAAGCAGGTGCAACCAAGAGCACAGCAACCAAAAAGACTACTGCAAAAACAGGCACCTCACGTGTAAAAAATACGGCGAGTAAGGCAACCGATGCGGCAGAAAAACCTGCTGATGCAAGCATAATCATGGATGAGATTGATGCAGCGGATGTAAAGAAAAAACCTATAACGAGTGCAAAAAAAGCCTCACAGAGCCGTAAAGCACAAACAAATACCACTCCCGAGAGTGAACCGATAACGGCGGGGGAGGAACAAGCAAAGCAGCCTCCTGTCGAAGATACTGTCGGTGCGCAAGCGTTTGAGCCAATTCGCAATGTGCCGATCGCACTACCTGCAGGGCAGATGGTCAAAGCCGGAGGGCGCGCAGTTTCCGATGCCCATCCTCCACTTGATTTTCCCGGACAAATGAAACGCAATTTCTTTTTGCGTTTGGGGCTGATCCTAGCGATCTTCTTGGTGCTGGTTGCTTCGGCATTTATTTATTACAATCGTCCCGCACGCTATACCGAAAAGACCTCATCGGTAAACTTTTTGTATGTACCCGCTGAGGACCGGACGCTGATTTTTGTCAACGGTACGGAACGCGGGAGGGTAGCGGGCACGCTTACCGCATCCTCACTCAATGGGCGCGGAGATACGTGTGCTGCGGTGATCGGCGGGGAGCTTTATCTGATACGGGGCAAAAACATCATTTCCGTTGCAACGGATGTGATCGATTTTGTGCTTGCCGCAGACGGTGATGCACTTGCTTACCGCGTTGCACCCTCTCATTTGTATTACCGTAAAACGGGCAAGAATGATGAGGCTTCTCTTATCTCTAAAAACTGTAATAGTCCCGCATACTGCCTTTCCCAAAACGGCAAGGAGCTAGCCTACACGGCAGCAGACACAGCCGGTGTTTCCTATTTGCGTGTGGAGTCCTATTCAAGCAATCGCCCGTACTTTGAAAATGCCGCAGGTCTTATTCCCATTGCGATCAGTGATCGGAGCCGTTACATCTATTACACCGATGAAAGCGGTGCGCTTTATGTGTTTGACAGTGATAACGTACAAAAGGTCAAATGCGCGACCGCGCCTGACCCTTCTTCTCTGATCTTCAACCGTGACTTTACCGAGGTGCTCTTTACCGAAAACGGTGGTACGGTGCTCTTTTCCAAGGGAGAACGTAAGCAGATCGTGGGTGCTGCCAGCACCGAGTATTTGCAGCTCTTGCCCAATCAAAGGGTTGCAAGCCGTGCTCTTGTGGGCGGCACGCAATACATGATGAAAAGCTTTTGTCAGAATTACTTTTTGCACGAGGTGGGCACGGGTAAAAAGCTGACCTACCTTGACCGTAGCGGCAACCTCACGGATGTTTCCTATGTTGACAGCCTTGAAACGGTAACCGTAACCGATAAGGGTGTTTATTTCTTGCTTACAGGTAAAAATGGGGAAAATGTGAGCAGAGAACTGTATTTTGTAAAGCAGGGTAAGACCGAATCTGCACGCATTGAATGGGGCGTGACCTACTATTGCACCAATGTTGACGGCAGCCGCGTGCTGTTTACGGGATACGAGGATGCTCTTTATGTTTACCGTGCCGAAACAGGCACACAGCGTATTTGCGATAGTATTATTTCTGATACTCTTACCGTTACGGCAGATGATCTGTTTTGCTTTTATCGCGAGGAGGGTGTGCTCTGTGTAAGCGATAACGGCGGCGAGCTGCGTGATATTGCCACGGGAGTAACGCATTTTGCGGTGGATACCCACGTGCTTTATTATGCCACCGAGCAAAGCGAGGACGGCACCTTTAGCATTTACGCAAATTATCGCAATGAGCGCCTGAGTGAGCTTGTAGCCGGGGGCATTTCAAAAATCGAATAATAAACACGCTTTTGGGGCCTCTTACATGCGAGAGCAGGGAAGAGGCCCTTTATTATAGCATCAGCTCATATAAAATGCAAAAACAGAAAACCACCCATGGGTGGTTTTCTGTTTTTGTGTCTTTAAAAACTTTATAGCTTTGCTTGTTGCTTAGACTGCCTGCGGCGCTCTTTTGCAAGCTGCTTTTTGTAGGCACGTTCTTCTTCGATCAACTGAATTGCAAGATCGATGCTGGAAAATACCATTTGTACGGTTTCGGTATTTTGCACCTTGATTACTGTAGCGGTTTCCTTAACAGGGATCTTGCTTTCACTGAAGTGGTTGCGAAGATCACGGTTGATCATTAAAAATTCGCAGTGCAGAATGCCGCGCTTGATACGCAGACGCACAATGCGCTTGGCGCCGATCTTATATTCCTGATAGCGCTGGTTTTTGTTGCATTTGCTGCCCTCCTTGCTTGCGGCATATGCGGCGATCTTGTCATAAAAGCGTTTTTGCTCCTTGGAAAGAGCGCGATATTGCTCGTCAAGCGTTTGCTGCTGTGATGCAGAAAAGCTGATTTTCCCATCTTCTGCATTGGCGGCATTGTCAGAGGCGGGTTCCTTTTCCTCGGCCTCAGGGGGTGTAATTTCAACCACGGGTGTAACGATTTCGACTACAGGGGGGACAATTTCGGTCGCGACTGCTACAGCAGCTTCGTTTGCGGCAGTACAAACAGGCGTTACGGGTATTTCCTGTACGGGCTCTGCTTTTGCTGAGCGCCCTTCGGAAATTGCCGCAAGAACGGCCTCGCGAAATTTGCTATCCGCCTCAATACGGGCGCGCTTGTTCATGCCGCTTTCCCTTATCATTTCATATAAAATCAAAAGTGTTGCGAATAGCGAGAGGGTGCTGAGAACCGAAATAAAAACGATAAACGTGATATTCATAGCTTCTCCTTTTCTTATTGAAATACGCTTTATTGGTTGTTTAAATTTGATTGTGGGTCATTACCGTTTTTATACTATTTTTTTCTTCTTTTTCAAGAGCGTCCAAGCGCCTAAAAGAGCACTGCTGCCTGCAAGAGAGGTTCCGGCAATGGTTGCGGGCACAGCCATTGCTTTTTCTTCCTCAGGCGTAAGCTCTTCGGTGCTTTGGGCCGTTACACCTTGATCGGCAGTTTCTTCAATCGGTGCGCTTACGCCAAGCGAGCTCCATGTTAAGCCGTTGTCGTAGGAAACCTCCCATTGGCGAGTTTCGGAGTTGACACGAAGTCGGGGGGTAACACCATCCTTGCCGTTTGTACCGTTTTGACCGTTTGCACCGTTTTGACCGGTTGCGCCGTTCTGACCGTTGGTTACGATAAAGGTATAGGTTTGACCGTTAGTGAGTGTAATGGTATAGGTGTCAATGTTGCCGGTGGTGGCGGTCTTTTCAATTTTTTCAATACCTACACCGGGGATGCCGTTTGCACTCTCACCGGTATCGGTATCGCCGATCCACCAGTTTCCGTTTTCACCTATATAAGGAGCAAATTCTTTGGCATAATCCATTGCCTCTTGCTTTGCGGCGGCGATGGCAGCCTCAAGCTCAGCCTTGAGTGCGGCATCCGCAGCGATGTAGTTATCCTTCACATTTTCAAGAGCTGCGATGGCGGCCTGCAGCTGGGACAGGGCAGCAGTCATCGTCGCGGCATCCGCCTTGGCGTCGATGGCAGCCTGAAGCTCGGCTTTTGCGTTGTTCACCAGTGTGGTTGCGGCATCAACGGCAGCAGCCTCTGCGGCAGCAATCGCAGTTTCAAGCTCTGCCTTGAGAGCAGTATCTGCTGCAACGTAGTTGTCTTTTACGGCCTCTAGAGCATCAATAGCGCTCTGAAGGGCAGCAAGAGCTTCGTTGACGGTAGCTTCATCTGCTTTGATGTCGATGGAATGCAGCAACTCTGTTCTTAAAGAATCAATCATATCGGTAGCAGCCTCGATTGCCGCGGTTTTGGCAGCTTCGATTGCCCCCTCCAGCTCGTTCTTGAGAGCAGCATCTGCGGTAACGTAGTTGTCTTTTACAGCATTCAGTGCATCAATTGCTGTTTGAAGCTCGGCAAGTGCTGCGTTGACTTGAGCAGCATCCGCCTTGGTGTCGATGGCAGTTTGGAGCTCGGCTTTTGCATTGTTCACAAGGGTAGTGGCAGCGTCAACCGCAGCAGCCTCGGCAGCAGCAATGGCAGCCTCAAGTTCAGCCTTCAGGGCAGCGTCTGCGGCGATGTAGTTATCCTTTGTATTCTGAAGAATAATAACGGAGTTCTGAAGATTTACAAGAATTGCATTTACCGTATTGGCATCCGCCTTGGTGTCGATAGCAGCCTGCAACTCAGCCTTTGCGTTGTTCACAAGGGTGGTGGCAGCATCAACGGCAGCAGTCTCGGCGGCGGCAATCGCAGCCTCAAGCTCAGCCTTGAGGGCGGCATCTGCTGCAACATAGTTGTCTTTTACAGCCTCAAGTGCTGCAACAGCATCACGGAGTGCGGCAAGTGCATCGTTCACGGTAGCGGCATCTGCCTTGGTGTCGATAGCAGCCTGTAACTCAGCCTTTGCGTTGTTGACAAGGGTAGTGGCAGCATCAACGGCAGCAGCCTCGGCGGCGGCAATCGCATCCTCAAGCTCAGCCTTCAGGGCAGCGTCTGCTGCAACATAGTTGTCTTTTACAGCTTCAAGTGCTGCAACAGCATCACGGAGTGCAGCAAGTGCATCGTTCACGGTAGCGGCATCCGCCTTGGTGTCGATAGCAGCTTGCAACTCAGCCTTTGCGTTGTTCACAAGTGTGGTTGCGGCATCCACAGCAGCAGCTTCAGCCGCAGCAATGGCGGTTTCAAGCTCAGCCTTGAGGGCAGCATCGGCCGCAACGTAGTCGTCTTTTACGGCTTCAAGAGCGGCAACAGCATCACGGAGTGCGGCAAGCGCATCGTTCACGGTGGCGGCATCCGCCTTGGTGTCAATAGCTGCTTGAAGCTCAGCCTTTGCGTTGTTGACAAGGGTAGTGGCAGCATCCACAGCGGCAGCCTCAGCCGCAGCAATGGCAGCCTCAAGTTCAGCCTTCAGGGCAGCGTCTGCGGCGATGTAGTTATCCTTTGTATTCTGAAGAATAATAACGGAGTTCTGAAGATTTACAAGAATTGCATTTACCGTATTGGCATCCGCCTTGGTGTCGATAGCAGCTTGCAACTCAGCCTTTGCGTTATTGACAAGGGTAGTGGCAGCATCCACAGCGGCAGCCTCGGCGGCGGCAATCGCAGCCTCAAGCTCAGCCTTGAGGGCAGCATCTGCTGCAACGTAATTGTCTTTTACAGCTTCAAGTGCTGCAACCGCATCGCGGAGTGCGGCAAGCGCATCGTTCACGGTAGCGGCATCCGCCTTGGTGTCAATAGCTGCTTGAAGCTCAGCCTTTGCGTTGTTGACAAGGGTAGTGGCAGCATCCACAGCGGCAGCCTCGGCGGCGGCAATCGCAGCCTCAAACTCAGCCTTCAGGGCAGCATCTGCTGCAACATAGTTGTCTTTTACAGCCTCAAGTGCTGCAACAGCATCACGGAGTGCGGCAAGTGCATCGTTCACGGTAGCGGCATCTGCCTTGGTGTCGATAACAGCCTGTAACTCAGCCTTTGCGTTATTGACAAGCGTCGTTGCAGCATCAACAGCGGCAGCCTCGGCGGCGGCAATCGCAGCCTCAAGCTCAGCCTTGAGGGCAGCATCTGCTGCAACGTAGTTGTCTTTTACAGCTTCAAGAGCGGCAACAGCATCACGGAGTGCGGCAAGCGCATCGTTCACGGTAGCGGCATCCGCTTTGGTATCGATGGCAGCCTGTAACTCAGCCTTTGCGTTATTGACAAGCGTGGTTGCGGCATCAATGGTTTCTCTTTGCGTTCTTGTGATGAGCGCTTCCAGCTCGATCTTCAAAGCCGTGTCGGCAATGATGTAATCGTTTTTAACTCTTTCCAGCGCGTCAATTGCCGATTGCAGGTTGGCAATAGCGTCATTTACCGTAGCGGTATCTGCCTTGGTGTCGATGGCAGCCTGCAACTCGGCCTTCGCATTGTTCACAAGGGTAGTAGCAGCATCAACAGCAGCAGCCTCAGCCGCAGCAATGGCAGCCTCAAGCTCAGCCTTGAGGGCAGCGTCTGCTGCAACGTAGTTGTCCTTTGCAGTCTCAAGAACGGAAATCGCGTCACGAAGGGAAGCAAGTGCATCGTTTACGGTTGCGGCATCCGCCTTGGTGTCAATAGCTGCTTGAAGCTCAGCCTTTGCATTGTTTACAAGCGTCGTTGCAGCATCAACAGCAGCAGCCTCAGCCGCAGCAATGGCAGCCTCAAGCTCAGCCTTGAGGGCAGCATCTGCTGCAACGTAGTTATCTTTTGCGGCCTCGAGAACGGAAATCGCGTCACGAAGGGAAGCAAGTGCATCGTTTACCGCAGCGGCATCCGCCTTGGTGTCGATAACTGCTTGAAGCTCAGCTTTTGCGTTATCAACAAGGTCGTTTGCAATGATGATAGCCTCCGCGCGTGCTCTTACAATGGCAGCTTCCAGATCTGCCTTTAGGGCATCGTCTGCTGTGATGTAGTTATCTTTTACATTTTCAAGGGCAGTGATCGCATCACGGAGCGCCACAAGCGCATCGTTCACGGTAGCGGCATCTGCCTTGGTGTTGATAGCAGCCTGCAGCTCAGTTTTTGCGTTGTTCACAAGGGCAGTGGCAGCGTCAACAGCAGCAGCCTCAGCCGCAGCAATGGCAGCCTCAAGCTCAGCCTTGAGGGCAGCATCTGCTGTAACGTAGTTGTCTTTTACAGCTTCAAGATCTGCAACTGCATCACGGAGTGCAGCAAGCGCATTATTCACGGTAGCGGCATCCGCTTTGGTGTCGATGGCAGCCTGCAACTCAGCCTTTGCGCTGTTTACAAGAGCGGTTGCCATATCAACAGCTGAGGATCTCGCCGCCTCGATGGTGGCTTCCAATCCTGCTTTCAGGGTGGCATCTGCACTTACGTAATTGTCTTTTGCGTTTTCAAGGGCAGAGATAGCCGCTTGCAGGCTTTCGATTGCCGCGTTCACAGTCGCAGCATCTGCTTTGCCTGCGAGCGCAGTTTCAAGTGCTGTAATAGAGCTGTTCATGTTATTTATTGCATCGTTAAGCTCTTTTAGGTCTTCCTCATAATTTGCATATTTTGCAAAGAGTGTGACGTCGGCAGTGACATCAGCGTCAAAGTCGTGGGGCGTGGTAAAGTTTTCATCGTCAAACCAGCCCATAAAGATCTTGCCGTTCACGGTCTTGGGTACGGGATACGCAAAGTAAGAGTCAAACAGCTTGATCTTTTCATTGGCAATATTGTTTCCGTGGACAATCGTAATGAAATAACAGGTGGGCAGCTCTATTGCTTGCGCTTCGCTGTCGCTGTACATGACGTCGGAAGCTTTTTTAACGACGCTGATGCTTGTGCCATACCATGCGTCTTGCGCAAGAATCTCGCCGTTTGCGTCAGCTACACACTCTACAGAAGTGCCTTTTGCTGTGATGATGTAAGTTGCATTGGGAACAAGATCAACAAGCTTATCCGGCCACATAAATGCACCTGTCGGCACGGCTTCGGGGGTCTTGAGCGCAAAATTTGCTCTCAGTTCAGTTACCTCGGCAGGGTCAAAGGAATAGGTTGCGTCGGTGCTGACCTCTTGCTCGCCGCTGGTCCAGTTTACAAAATAGTAACCGTCCTCGGGTTCGGCTGTCAAGGTAGCCTTGCCTTCTTCTGCAGGTTCGCCCGCTTGGACAGCGCCACTATCTGCAATATTGACAGAGGTCTGTACAAAAGAATATGTACGTGTTACGTTTTCATCAGTTGTTGTTTCGGTATAAATGGCAAGTTTATCACTGTTTTGCAGTTTAATGCTCCATGCGGGCGTGGTGCCCTCTGCAAAGGTAATGGAAATGCTGTTATTTGTTTCGGGAACAACGATCGTTCCCTTATAATTGATGTCGCTAAGATCGATCGCGGTGTCATACACGGTTACTGTGCCGGTGGTCTTGTTGTTGTCAGCCAAGGCTTCCTTTACGCTGGTGTAGTACAGCTGATTGGCAGCGGCACTACTGTGTTGAAGATAAGAGCTAAAGCTGCTATAAGTGGCAGATGCCTTAAAGGTATCACCGGGGGCGGTGATAACAGGACCGCCTACGACAAGATAACCGTTATCATCTACATAAAGACCTACGTTGAAGGAGCCCATGGATGTTCCCACAGTGAATTTATTGGCTGCATCAGCTGTCATAAAGCCTATGGTCTTGAAGGTTCCACCCGAAATGCGTCGATGACAGGTGGAGTCGCCCTGCGAGCTCACACTGTAATTAAAGGTACCGCCCGAGATAATAAGCTTTGATTTGGTCGCGCCGAGGATCGAACAGTTAAACGTACCGCCGCTTATATTAACAGTAGCACATTTTCTTGCGGCTGTTCCCTTAAAGTAGATACCGCCGCTGCCAAAGGTTGAGGTGGAGCCTGTAAAGACACCGCCGGTAATAGATATGATGGGACGGTCCTCGGAAGAAATTCCCGAGTAGCTGTAATAAACAACACTCTTTTTACCGGCATTGATTCCGCCGGGATTTGTGGCGTCAGCGTGAATGGTGAGGGCATTGCGCTCAGAGCTTCCCGTACCGTTCGCCTTGATTTCAAATGCGTTCTTTCCCTCAGCTGCCGTTATGGTATAGGTGCTGAGGTTGAGGATGTGATGCTCGGTAGATAACAGCGTAATCGTAGAAGTCAACGTCACGTCACTCAAAAGCGTTAAGGTGGAATTTGGCGTCCAGGCTGCGATTGCATCGTCAATGTTGGCATACTTGGTATCGCCCACCTGTGCAACCGCCAAAAGCTCCGCCTCGACGGTAACGTCCCGTGCGGGCATTGTAAAGGTATAGGTGCCGTCGCCGTTATCGGTGAGAATATCATCGGCATCCAAACCAATATTTTTCAATACGTAACCGGGATTTAACGCAATAGTAACGGTAACAGCCTCGCCCATAACGGCGGTGCTCTTGTCAAGAGAGTACGTGCCACTGTTTGCAAAGTTGTTGATGACGTTCAACTCTACATTATATATAGTAGGAGTCCAGTTGGCGGTAAAGGATTGATCCTGATCGATTTGGGAAACGGTAACCGACATGTTGTCGTTGCCGCTAAGACCGGTGCCGGACCAGCCCGTGAAGGTGTAGCCGACCTTGGTGGGGTTGATCAGAACGACATCCGTGCCAATATAATAAGTCGGATAGGTGCCTTCTATGATGCCGCCGTCCAGCTCGTAAGAGATCGTGTAATACGGTGCAACATCATTGCCTGTGAAGGTGACGTTTTCGCCGATGGAATTGTCACGGTTAGACGCATACGTGCCATTGTTGGCAAGCGTGCCTGTTCCCGAAACCTCGCCAAGAGCGATGATCGTGCCTGCGTTGGTCAAGGTTTTTCCGTTTAGATCTACAGTAACATTTGCGGGAATAATAACGGTTTCAGCTGCACCGACCGTAAAGCTGTTCACTAAGGTTACGTTTCCGCCTTCTGTGGCTGCCGCTTCGATAGCATCCTGTAGGTCAGCATAACCGGTAAGACCGGTGGATGCCTCAAAAACGCGAGTTTTAAGAGATGTGCCGTTTGCAGTTGTACCAATGACGTTGGTTTTCAAAAAATTATTTTTAACAGTCTCGTTTGCAAATGTAATAGAAGACAGATTAGGGCAAGCTGCGAAAACGGCACTGTCGCCGTTTGTGGAATTGCCGTACCCATTATAATCAATATGTCCGCCGCTTCCCGACATCGAGGTTACGGTAGAGGGAATGGTTACTTCCTCAAGACTTGTGCAAAGTACAAATGCCCACGGGTGGATACATACAAGACCTTCGGGCAGTTCAACAGAGGTAATCGGCAATTGCTTAAACGCGCCTTGCGCAATGCATCTCAAATCACTGGTGCCATCTTCCTTTGTGGCAAAGGTCAGCTTGGTGAATTTGGATTTCATAAACGCTTCCTGTCCGATGCGCGTGACAGTTGAGGGGATCACAAGCTCGCCCGTGGCAGGAAGTCCTTGTGCGGCAAACGATCCGATCTCGGTAACGCCCTCTTCAATTTTCAAGCTGGCGACCTTTGCTGTGTTATAGGGTGGAGCAAGTACATCTACACCCACGCCGTTGGCATCATAAAGGACGCCTTCTCTCCAATGGCCGACCTCATAGCGCACCGTGTTTTTGAGTCTGGGATTCAGCTCGGGTGTGCCTGTGGTGGGGGCAATGGTAAGTTTACCCATGCCGTTTTCAGCCGTGACTGTAAAGATCCAGTCAATGCCGCCCCAGGTACCACCCACGGTGCCGCCCTGTTGATTGAAGGTGCCTGCTTTGTGTACACTGTTGGTATAATAGTCGGTGGCATCATTGCCGATGATCGAGCCGCCATACATATTAAATGTAGCATTTGCGGGTACAGATACACCGCCGCCCTTACTTGCGGTATTTCCGGTGATACTACCGCCGTACATATTCAGTGTAGCGCCTGCGGCAAGAAGCACACCGCCGCCGTCGGTAGCGTTACCACCGGTGATAACACCCGTGCCAACACTGTCGCAAAGGGTAAGAGTGCCGCTTGAAATGTTAATAACGCTACCGCCTTCTTCGTTCTGCAGAGTCACGCTATAACCATTCAGGTCGAGGTGGATGCTCTCTGATATCGACCATGTCGCAGAAAGTGTTACGTTGGTCGTCAGATAATAGTTACCCGGGGTGCTGGGCAATTGATCAGCTTCCTCCCATGCAACCTTTTCATCGTGCTCGTTTGTGTAGTGAGTGGAAGAGGGGTCCCACTCGGGCACATCAACGTTGCCGCTCTCTTCTGTTGAAACCGCGGAACCGTTGTCTTGGGGTGAGGTGACTGTGTTGGGATCTTCTGCAAACACTGTGGTGGGCAGAAGAGTAAGCAACATAAAAACAGTCAACGCTGCGGCTAAAATTCTTCTTTTCATAATTCTCCCTTTCTTTTGGTTGTTCTGCGTGCTTTTGGCACACAGAGTAATGTGTGATCCGCAAGACGTCATTTTTTGGCAGAATGTCTGAAAAAGATAAGGAAGTATGCAAGAGCTTTCACAGACGATGACGGCTCGGGATTTTGCTTTTTGTCGATAAAAAGTGATTGCGATTTTTAAAACATATTAAAGCTTATGAGTGCAATTTAAATAGAGATGCTTTCCGCTGCTTGCTTTGATGTTTTGGCAAGCATTCGGTAAAAATGTTACAAAAACTCGCACTTTTGTGCGTTTTTTGAATACAAAGGTGGTAGTCTAAATTATAAGTAATAGAAAAGCGCTTGTCAACCCTTTTTGAAAATATATTCGCTTTTTTGATGTTTTTTGCGCGTTTTTTTGCAAAAAAGTGCGGTTTTTGTGAAAAAATGATGGCGCGTGCTTCATTTTTTCTGCAATGCACACGAATTTTATTACGAAAGGAAATATTTGTGTGATAGGAGATAAACCTATATTTACAAAACGTGTAGCATTTTTAATTTCTTGCTGTAAATCCTATGCGTTTTTTTGATGTGCTTGTGTAGAGTCTTCGTGTTTGCAATGCAATATAATATATGTAGCGTGTGCAAAAACGAACGGCTTTTCATGCGATCGCAAGCCGCTGTTCTTGCCTTTTCTCACTGACGGTTAAAAAATCCAAACGCATATTTAAAAAGTGTAATCTTTTCTTCGGATTTTTGATGGCATTGGCAGTAGTCTTTTCGCTATAAAAATTGCTGATCACAAGGTTTAAATTGGATGCTCAATAATTTAAAAAAGGCCGCCTCAAGTTGAACAACTTGAAACAGCCTTATTTGGTTTTATATCTATGATCAGTTTACAAGCCAGCCGCCGTCAACGTATATCATCTGTCCTGTTACATAGCACGATGCGTCAGCCGCAAGATATACTGCGGTCGTTGCCATGTCCTCAGGTGTTCCGAGGCGGCCCATCGGGATCTTCTCCTTATATTTTGCCATAACGGTCTCATCGGAAAGAAGAGGCTTTGTCATCTCAGTCATACAGTATCCGGGACCTATAGCGTTTACCGTAATGCCGTAAGGCGCCCACTCGTTTGCAAGAGCCTTGGTCATTTGTGTGATAGCGCCCTTGCTGGAGCAGTATGCTATCATGTTCTTCAGACCAACCATGCTTGAAATGGAGCCAACATTGATGATCCTACCCTTGATCCTATTTGCCACCATGTGCTTTCCTACTGCCTGGTTCATAAAGAACACGTATTTGAATTGCGTATCGGTAACGCTGTTCCACTCCTCTTCGGTGTACTCAAGCGCAGGCTTGCGGATATTGATACCCGCGCAGTTTATAAGGATATCGATCCTGCCAAAGCGCTTTGCAACCTCGTCGACAAAGGAATTGATAGCGGCTGTGGACGTGATGTCCAGTGCGATACCCTCTACCGTGCTTCCTGTCTCAGCGGTAAGCTCGGCTGCTGCCTGAAGCAATGCTTCCTTTCCACGGCTTGAGATGACAACGGTAGCGCCCGCGTCTGCAAGTCCTCTTGCCATACCTCTGCCAAGTCCACGGCTTCCGCCGATAACCACAGCAACCTTGCCTGTCAGATCAAACAAATTTTTCATAATGACTCACCTACTTTTTAAAGAATTATAGCAATTTTATTCTATCAGATAGCGGTGTAGTTGTCAAGTTTTTTTGGCTCATAATATGACAAAGGGTCTGAGGTCGTTACAATAGTGTTTTTAAAAAATTGCCAATCATAAAGTTTTAATTGGAGTGCACAATATATTTCGGAGCGTGAAAACGCAAGTGAGAAGCAGCTGCTCGCAACCGCAAATGCGTAGGCAAAGGCAGAGGCTTTCCACTGTTGCGAGCAAGCGCTCTTGAAAATAGATTGAAATGTCCGTGATATTTATCGCTTGTGAACAGGCGATGTTGACAGATGATGAAGTCACGCGACGAAGGAGAACAAAAATGGCTAACAAGCAGGCAAAGCAGGCGCTTGAGCAATTCAAGCAGCAGGCTGCTAACGAAGTCGGTGTAAACCTCAACCAGGGCTACAACGGCGACCTCACTGCACGTCAGGCAGGCTCTATCGGCGGTCAGATGGTTAAGAAGATGATCGAGAGCTACGAGCAGGGTATGGGCGTACAGCAACAGCAGAAATAATCAGTAAAGATTGACTCCCGGGAGGCACTTTTGTGGTGCCTCCCTTTCTGTTGCGATATTCGTATGGGTAAGTGTGGTGCTTGCTTTTTCGTATACGTTTCCTCATTTTACCGAAAAATTGCACCTTTTTGCAGTACATACTACTATCAATAGTAGGTAAAAAAGGAGGCGCTCCATGGCATACTTTTTGCAATTTCTTGGTGGAATTTCATTTTTTTTGTACGGCATGAGTGTCATGAGTAAAAGCCTGCGCGAAACAACGGGCAGCAAAATGGAGGCGGTGCTTGCGCGCATGTGCCGCACGCCCTTGCGAGGCGTGATATTTGGCGCATTGGTTACAGCGGCGATACAATCCTCCAGCGCTACAACGGTTATGGTGGTTGGGTTTGTGAATGCAAGAATGATGACGCTTCAACATGCGGTGGGTGTTATTATGGGCGCCAATCTTGGCACGACCGTGACGGCATGGCTTCTTTCCCTTTCCGGTGTTTCGGGCAATGCACCGCTCTTAAGCATCTTAAAGCCCGCGGCGCTCTCACCTTTGTTGGCTGCTACAGGTGTGATCCTGCTGCTTGCTTGCAAGCAGCAAAAATTACAGCATATCGGCACAGGTCTTTGCGGCTTTGGCATTTTGTTTGCAGGCATGCAGGCGATGAGCAACGCAGTTGCTCCGCTTGCCGAAAACCCTGATTTCAGCCGTGTTCTAACACTTTTTCAAAATCCCGTAGCAGGTATTTTGGCGGGTGCGGTGCTTACCGCAATTATCCAATCATCCTCGGCATCTGTCGGTATCTTGCAGGCGCTTACTACCACAGGCGCCGTCAGGTTTGGCGTGGCGGTGCCCATTATCATGGGGCAAAACATCGGCACCTGCGTGACGGCGTTGCTCTCCGGCATCGGTACAGAACGCAATGCCAAGCGCGCCGCCTTTGTGCACTTATATTTTAATGTGGCAGGCACTGTTATTTTGTTGCTTGTTTTTTACTTGCTACAGCTTTTTGGGGTGCTATCAGCGGATCTTTTGATGAATGAGGGGGGTGTGGCGCTGTTGCACACGGTGTTTAACGTAGCCACCACCGCAATCCTGTTGCCCTTTTATAAAATCCTGCTGGGTGCGGCAATTGCAACCGTGCCCGATGCGTGCGTCGAGGATGCAGAAAATAAGAAAATCATATAAACTAAAAACCAAAGTCCAAAAAATGGCATAATTTTAAATTGTCACACGAAAAAATAGAAATATATTAGTAAAAAATTGGAAAAATATATTGACAAGTTGGAAACTCTGCGATATACTGTGATTACTGCTATGTGCCGCGGAGGATCATGTTATGAAAAAGAGTGAAAGATTGCTTGCCGAAAAATATTTGCTGCAACGCATTTTTGAGGAGGATCCCGATTTTGTAGATAAAACGATGGAGGCGTTTTCGCTTTCGCGTTCTACTGTTTATAATTATATCAATCGCTTGCAGGATGCGGGTGAGCTTGAGCGAGTAGGCGGCTCCATGCCCTATCGCTTGCTCTATCACACCACGCGCTTTACCATTGATACCTCAAAGGAGCACTCGGAGGATCGCATTTACAACCGTGATATCGCCCCTCTGCTTGAGGAGCTGCCCTTTGGTGTGCAAAAGATCTGGCGCTATGCCATAACCGCTATGCTCAATAATGCAATGGAGCACGCACGCGCTTCGGCAATCGTATGTGTAGTCAATCGCAGTCGCCTGTCTACCATTGTGGGTGTGCTTGATAACGGTATTGGTATATTCCGCCGTATTCAGCAGGAGCAGCGTGAGGCAACCGGTGAGCTGATTACCGCTGCTGAGGCAGCATCGCTTCTTTATGCGGGTGGCTATACCACCGCGCCCGAGGCACACGCAGGGCAGGGAATCTTCTTTGCCTCGCGTCTTATGGACCATTTTGCGATCCGTTCGGATATGCAGCTCTTTACCCCCAATGCCGAGGATGCGGAGGATGAGGGAGTGGGAGAGCGCTTCCGCGGTACTGCGGTGCAAATGGCGCTTTCCAATGATACCACGCGCGATCTTGGTGAGATCATGGCGCGCTATATCGACCCTGAGGAGGGATTTGTGCGTACCGAGATCCCTATGTCGCGTATTTTTGGCGGCGGCTATCCTGTTTCTCGCTCCGAGGCGCGTCGCCTTGGCGAAATGCTTGAGGGCTTTGCCGTGGCTGAGCTTGATTTTGCCGGCATAGAGGAGATAGGTCCCGATTTTGCGCATGAGTTGTTTTCCGTCATTGCGCGTGCAAATCCTGAGCTTTATTTAAAACCGATCAACACCAGCGATGCCGTTGCTGCGGCGATACGCCGCGCCGAGCGCGCTTGATTACATTGAAAATGCCGTTGACCGCTCCTTTTGAGCAGCCAACGGCATTTTATTATCTTTTTTGAAGTGTAAGACTGTTTAAAACATCTGTGATCTGGGCGGCTGAGGCGTGTAGCAGCTGCTTCTCTTTGGGGGAGAGCGGCATATCCAGCACACGCATAATACCCGACCTTCCCACAACAGCGGGAAGGCTGATGCAGATCTCTCCAAGACCGTAATGCCCGTTCGCCAACACCGATACGGGCAAGATCGCGTCCTCATCACGCACAATGGCGGTTACGATGCGACGTACAGCCTCGGCAATGGCATAATAGGTAGCGCCCTTGGCGCGGATAATACCGTATGCCGCGTCGCGCACCTCAATGAACAGCTTTTGTAGATCATCGCTATTTAACAGGCATGCCTGTGCCCCGCAAAAGCTGTTGAGATCTACGCCCGAGATGTTGGCGCTGCTGTAAACAGGCAGCTCGCTGTCACCGTGCTCGCCGATGATAAAGGCATGCACGTTTCGGCTATCCACCCCAACGCGCTTGCCAAGCAGATATTTCAGGCGCGCCGTATCAAGCACCGTACCTGACCCGATCACGCGCGAGGAGGGGAACCCCGAAACGCGACGCGTGACCTCGGTAAGCACATCAACGGGATTGGTTACCACAAGTAAAATGCATTCGGTATTATAGTTGCAAATTTGCTCGATAATGGTGCTGAAAACACGGGTGTTGGCGCGCACTAAGTCAAGCCTTGTTTCGCCGGGCTTTTGCGCCGCGCCTGCGGTAATGATCACCAAGCCGGCATTTGCAAGGTCCTTGTAGTCGCCCGCATAGATCTCCATCGGTGCCAAAAAGGGCAGACCGTGATTGAGATCAGCCGCCTCGCCCGCAGCGCGCTCGCGATTGATGTCGATCAATACCATTTCCGAAAAAAGCCCGCTTTTCATCAGGGAAAAGGCAGTACTTGCCCCCACGTTCCCCACACCCACAATGCCGCATTTTCTGATATCCGTCATGTTGTATGCCTCCTATAAATCGTGCTTTTATTCTTCTCAAAAAGGTATTTTTTATACCCCCATATCTAAGATGTGATGTAAAATTTCGCGTAACGCTATAACAATTTTGCGTTTTTTCTGTAAATAACAGTTATATCAGTTAAGCTATGAGTTTTCAAAGCGATTCAGCATCCCGCGCAGTGCCAAAGCGTGCTCCTCCTCCTCTTGGGCGATAGCCAAGAGCATATTGGCGATCGATCTTGTGGGGGCGTTTGTTGACAAGCGGTGGTATTCTTTCGCACTCTTTTCCTCCTCGTTTATTTTTTCGTGCATCATCTGCCGCGCGAGGTGGGATGCTTCGGTTGTAGCGTCAAAGCCAAGGTGTATCGGCTCTTGGCGCAAGCGGGTGTTGAGCGCGGGCGCTACACCAAGATGTAAAAGCAGTTGCCCCAGCTGCTCGTAATGTGAGATCTCTACTCGCGCGATTTCATCGAACAGCTTTGTAACTGCGGGCAGATAGGGCGCCAGCGTCATAGCACCCTGTACGTATGTCGTCATGGATTGCAGCTCCTCCACAAAGGCGCGGTAGATATCTCGCGCAAAAATATTGTTTTGCGGTATGCTTCTAGTGCCGCTACCCTCAAATCTGGCTTTCTCCATAATATATCCCCCTTGACAATATGATTTCATAGCATTATATGCAGGGACTTTTCTGTATGTGTAAAAACAGGAAAAGGGGCTGTCACCTGTGACAGCCCCTTAGGCATATTAAGATTTTTGCATAGCGCGACGGATGCGCATTGTTTCCTTCATACGTAACTCTGTATTTAGAATTTTTTTGCGCAGGCGGATGGATTTGGGCGTTACCTCAATAAGCTCGTCATCGGTGATGAATTCAATGGCTTCCTCAAGCGTAAAGATCACAGGCGGGGTGAGTAAAAGCTTTTCATCAGCACCTGCCGAACGGATCGCAGTCAGCTTCTTTTCGGCGCAGGGGTTGACGGCAATGTCATCATTTTTGGGATTCATACCAACGATCATGCCCTCATACACCTTTGTTTGCGGACCTACAAACAAATAGCCGCGCTCTTGGGTGTGGAAAAGACCGTAACGTGTCGTCTCACCGTCACACGATGCCACAAGCGCGCCCGTAAAGCGCATCGGGATCTCACCGCGGTAGGGCTGATAGCTATCAAACAGCGTGTTGATCACGCCCTCTCCGTGGGTGGCGGTGAGGAACTCGGAGCGATAACCGATCAGGCAACGGGAGGGAATGAGATATTCAATACGCGTGCGGTCGCCAATGGGATGCATCTCAAGCAGATCGCCCTTGCGCTGACCAAGCTTTTCAACAACGGGGCCAACATATTCAAGCGGTACGTCAAGCGTTACCTTTTCCATAGGCTCGCATTTTACGCCGTCGATCTCCTTGAAGAGCACGCGCGGGTTGGAGCAGCAAAGCTCGTAGCCCTCACGACGCATATTTTCAATGAGAATGGAGAGGTGCATCTCACCTCTGCCTGCCACCTTAAACTCATCGGTGGTGTCGCCGTCTGCCACGCGCAGCGATACGTCACGCATCGTTTCGCGATACAGGCGCTCGCGCAGTTGGCGAGAGGTGACAAATTTGCCCTCCTTGCCAGCGAGCGGGCTGCTGTTTACGGCAAAGGTCATTTCCATGGTGGGCTCGCTGACCTTTACAAACTCCAAGGGTTCGGGGTTTGTTGTTGCGGTAATGGTGTCGCCAATGGTGATAGAGGCAGCGCCCGAGAAGCAAACGATATCACCCATGCGTGCGCTTTCCACGGGCACACGCGTGAGGCCGTCGATCTGATAGATCGAAACGATCTTGGTGCGCTTGGGATTTTCGCCCGAATGGTAGTTGCAAATAAGCGCATCCTGATTTTGCTTTAACACACCGCGCTCAATGCGACCGATGCCGATGCGTCCCACGTAATCGTTGTAGTCGATAGAGGATACCAAAAGCTGAAGGCCGCCCTCGTCGTCACCCTCAGGCGCGGGAATATAGTCAAGAATGGTATCGAAAAGAGGGGTAAGATCGGTGCCTTCTACATCAGCCTCGCGCGATGCGGTGCCCGCACGTCCCGAGCAGTAAAGAATGGGGCTGTCAAGCTGCTCATCAGAGGCGTTGAGGTCGATGAGAAGCTCAAGCACCTCATCCTCCACCTCGCCAAGACGTGCATCGGGCTTGTCTATTTTGTTGATCACCACGATCACGCGGTGGTTTAGCTCAAGTGCACGCTGCAGCACAAAACGCGTTTGGGGCATGGGGCCTTCAGCTGCATCCACAAGCAAGATTACGCCGTTTACCATTTTCAGCACGCGCTCTACCTCTCCGCCAAAATCGGCGTGGCCGGGGGTATCTACAATATTGATTTTTACATCCTTGTAGTGTACAGCGGTATTTTTTGCTAAAATGGTAATGCCGCGCTCCTTTTCAATGTCACCCGAGTCCATAACGCGGGTCACGGTCTCCTGATTCTCACGGTAAATGCCACCCTGCTTTAGCATTTGGTCAACCAGCGTGGTCTTGCCGTGGTCAACGTGGGCGATAATGGCAATATTGCGTAAATCTTCACGGATCATAAGCTTCTCTCCTTTTTAAATGTCTAAACAACGTTTTATTATAGCATAAAAAATTATATTTGCCAAGGGGGAGAAGCGTGATTTTTGCGTGATTTTTGTGAAATCTTGCAAGCAGGAGGTGCTGCCGCCAACTGACAAATATGCTGCTTTTTGTCACAGTAGGCTTGACTTTTCTTTGAAAAGTCCGTATAATGAGGGAGAATTTTACAACAAGGAAGTGGCGTAATGTACATAGATATGTTTGGGAAAAAGCGTATGAAATTGGGATTACATCAGCATACCACACGCTCCGACGGCAGACTCTCGCCTGAGGCTGTTGCCGCACTTTACCGTGATGCAGGCTACGATGCCATTGCTCTGACCGATCACTGGATATACGGCGAGGCGGATACGATCTCGGGACTGCCAATTCTCCCCGGTGCAGAGTACCATGTTGGTGCACGTGATGCGGGAATGGGGATTTACCATATTGTTTGCTTGTTTGCGGATCGCGCACCCCTGCTGGACCGTCAAAGCATGGGCACTGTTGCCGCGCAGGATATCATAGATGCCATACATGCCGCGGGCGGCATGGCGGTGTTGGCACATCCCGCTTGGTCGCTTAATACACCAGAGGGCGTGCGCGCACTGCAGGGAATCGATGCTACTGAAATTTACAATACCGTATCGCGCAACGTATCCCGTGAGGATGCCTCGCTTCTGATTGATGTCTACGCCGCAAACGGTATGTGTTTTCCGCTTTTTGCGGCAGATGATTTTCATCACGGTGAGCCTGTGGGCGGTATTGAACCCACGGCATTTATTATGGTGGAATGTGATAGCGTTGAACCCGCCGCACTCAAAAAAGCAATTCTCGAGGGGCGATTTTATGCCTCAACGGGTCCAGAGATCCATTTTAAAAGAGAGGGCGATACCTTTGTGGTAGAATGCTCGCCTGCCTCGGTGATCTCCTTTCACAGCAACTGTGTGGTTTCTCGCGGTCGCGTGGTAAAGGGTGAGGGGCTTACGCGCGCCACATATCAGTGTATGTCGGGTGAAACATACGTGCGTGCCAGTGTTACCGATAGCGAGGGACGCATGGCGTGGAGCCAAATTATTTCGGTTTGATTTTAAGATTATGTTAAATAAAAACAAGGGAAGTTAAATTATGAGTGTTAAAATTATTGTAGATTCTGCTTCCGATATTAAGGTAGAAGCGGCAAAGGAGCAGGGACTTTTATTTGCGCCCTTGAAAACTGTTTTGGCGGGCGAAGAGTACCGTGACGGTATTGACATTACCCCCGATGCTTTTTACGATAAGCTGCAAGCCAATAAGGAGCTCGCGCGCACCAGTCAGGTTAATGTAGGTGAGTTTAACGCGCTTTTCGAGGAGGCTGTAAAAGAGGGTGACGAGGTGCTGGTTATTACCATATCTTCGGGGCTTTCGGGCACTTACCAAAGCGCATCGATTGCTGCTGCCGCGTATCCCGATAAGGTGTTTTTGGTGGATAGCCTTTCGGCTACTGCGGGCGAGCAGATTCTGATCGCGCATGCCATTGCATTGCGTGATGCAGGCAAGTCAGCTGCCGAAATTTGTGCCGAGCTGAATGAATTGCGCAAAAAGGCACGCCTTTTTTTGCGCGTACAGACCCTCGAGTATTTAAAGCGCGGCGGACGTGTTTCAAAAACAGCTGCTTTTGTTGGTGGCATGCTTCATTTTATGCCTGTTCTTACCCTCAACGGCGAGGGCAAGCTTGAAACTGTTGGAAAAGCGCGCGGCGTTCGCATGAGTCACAAGATGATGAATGATGCGGTCAAGGCGGCAGGTGGAATCGATTTTTCCTATCCCGTGGCAATTACTTATGCGGGCGATCTTAGCGACGGTACGGTAAAGTCTTATCTTGAGGATAGCAAGGAGATCTTTGGCGAGAATGAAAAGGGGATCATGATCGGTCAGCTTGGCTGCGTGATCGGCACGCACACGGGTCCTGGAGCCATTGTTTTGTCCTTTATCCCCAAAGCCTAATGCTTGCCGTAGAGTGAAAGAGAAACTGTATTGGAAGGGCATTGTTTTTGAGATGTTATTTTTCAAAAAACGCTTGACAATCAAACTGCATTAATGTATAATGAAATTTGCATGGAGAATTGGAGATGCAAAAGTACGCTACCCTAAGTGTACCTTTGCATCTTTTTTTGCCTATTTTAATACGGAGGAGTAAGTATGACCCCACAAGAATTGATAGCACAGCTTGAAATCAATCCCATTATTGCGGCGGTTCACGATCACCAATTTGAGGCGGCACTCGCTTCGCCTGCTGACGTTATTTTTTGCCTGAAGGCAAGTATTTTAAAGATAGCGGAGCAGGTAAAGGCGGCACATGCACAAGGCAAATGCATTTTTGTGCACATCGATCTTGCCGATGGCGTGGGCAAGGACCGCGCCGGCATCGAATATCTTGCTTCGCTTGGCGTTGACGGTATCATCAGCACGCGTACGCAGCTGGTGCGTCAGGCAAAGGAGAAGGGGCTGATCGCGGTGCAACGCTTTTTTGCGCTGGATTCTAAAGGCATTGAGAGTATTAGCGAAAATCTGGAAAACTGCTCATCTGATTTTATCGAGATCATGCCCGGTGTGATCGGCAAGATCATTTCACGCTTTTCGGGAGGTCGTACCCCTGTGATCGCAGGCGGCTTGATCGAAACCAAAAAAGAGGTCTTTTCAGCGCTTGAGTGCGGTGCTTTGGCAGTTTCCACCGGAAAATGTGACTTGTGGTATACCGAATAAAATTTTATTTTATAAGCATATAGGAAGGAAAAGAAGTATGTTTGATGTAGTGATCGTTGGTGCAGGTGTGATCGGCGGCATGTTGGCAAGACAGCTGTCGAAATACGACCTCAAGGTCTGCTTGCTTGAAAAGGAAAACGACGTAGCCATGGGTGCGAGCAAAGCAAACAGCGGTATCGTGCACGGCGGATATGACCCCGAGCCCGGAACACTGAAGGCAAAGCTCAACGCCGAGGGCGTACAAAAGCTTTACGACGTGGCGGATGAGATCCATGCGCCTTATCGCAAAAACGGCTCGTTTGTTTGTGCGTTTGGCACGCCTGAGGAGGAAGCAACGGTAAGAGAGCTTTACGAGCGTGGCTTGGAAAACGGTATCCCCGGGCTTGAGATCCTGACCGGTGATGAGGCAAGAGTGCTTGAGCCTGCCCTTTCTCCCGCGGCTTCTCTTGTGTTGAACGTAACCAATGCAGGTATCGTTTGCCCTTATGAGATGACGGTTGCCGCTATTGGAAATGCAATGGATAACGGCACGGAGTTAAAGGTCAATTTTGCTGTTTCTGACATCAAGAAGGAGCAAGATGTATTTGTTGTAACCTCTGCTGGTGGCGAGGTGGTAAAGGGTAGATATGTTGTCAACTGTGCCGGCGGCTATTCTGACCGTGTAGCGGCTATGGTAGGCGACGACTTCTTTAAGATCATTCCCCGTGCAGGCGAGTACATGCTGCTGGATAAAAACGAGGGGGGCCGTGTATCTCATACCATCTTCCAGGTGCCGAGCAAGGATGGCAAGGGTATTCTCGTTAGCCCCACGGTTGACGGCAACCTTTTAACAGGTCCCACCGCCACTGTTGTAGAGAGCCCCGAGGCAACAAGCACCACTCCCGCAGGCCTTGACGCAGTGGCGCGTCTTGCTGCGAAAAGCGTGCCGAGCGTTAATTTCCGCCAGGTGATCACGTCCTTCTCGGGTGTCCGTGCTTCCGAGAAGAGCGGCGATTTCATCATCTGCCCCGCAAAGAGTGTAGAGAATATGATCCACGTTGCAGCCATTGATTCCCCCGGTCTTACCTGCTGTGTTTCGATTGCCGATTACGTAATCGATCTGCTTCGTACACAGGGCTTGGCTACTGTTGCGCGCGAGAATTGGTGTGGCAAGCGTGAAAATCCGCACGCGTTCCGCGAAATGAGCGACGATGAAAAGGATGCGTACATCAAGGAGCATCCCGCATACGGTAAGATCGTTTGCCGTTGCGAAACTGTTTCTGAGGGCGAGATTCGAGATGCGATCCGTCGCAATCCCCCCGCACGCGATATTGACGGTGTAAAGCGCCGCACGCGTTCGGGTATGGGCAGATGTCAGGGTGGCTTCTGCATGCCCTACGTTATGCGCCTTATTTCTGAGGAAAGAGGCGTTGCTATGGAGAGTGTTACGAAAAACGGTAAGGGCTCAACGCCCCTGATCGGCAAGCTGTAAGGAGGACTTTAGAATGAGAGAACATGATATTGTCATTGTTGGCGGCGGCCCCGCGGGGCTTGCGGCTGCAATCGCAGCTTATGATAGCGGCGTTACTGACGTGGTCGTGCTTGACCGTGAGAGCTCGGTTGGCGGTATTTTGCGTCAATGTATTCATAACGGCTTTGGTCTACATAAGCTCGGCCGTGAGTTGACCGGTCCCGAGTACGCAGACGTGTACCGCTGCGAGGTGGAAAAGCGCGGCATTAAGGTGTACTGCGAAACCACCGTAACCGGTGTTACTGCCGATCGCGTGGTGACGGCACAAAACAAAGATGGTGTTCTTAAGATCAAGGCAGGTGCCGTAGTGCTTGCTATGGGCTGCCGTGAGCGCAGCCGCGGTGCACTGAACATCAGCGGCACACGCCCTGCAGGTGTTTACAGCGCGGGTACAGCGCAGAAGTTTATCAACTGTGAAGGTTATATGGTTGGCAAAAAGGTCGTGATCCTCGGTTCCGGCGATATCGGTCTTATTATGGCGCGCCGTATGACCTTTGAGGGCGCTAAGGTTGAGGCTGTTTGTGAGCTTATGCCTTATTCGGGTGGCCTTACCCGTAACATTGTGCAATGTCTTGAGGATTTCGGCATTCCGCTTTACCTTTCCACCACCGTTGCCGAGATCCACGGCAAGGAGCGCGTTGAGGGTGTTACCATTGCGCAGGTGGATGAAAACCGTCGCGTGATCGAAGAAACCAAGCGCTACATTCCTTGTGATACACTTCTTCTTTCCTGCGGTCTGATCCCCGAAAACGAGCTGACGCGTGGCGCCGGCATCCCGATCGACCCCATTACCTCGGGTGCTTTGGTAGATGAAAATCGCCAAACCGAGATCCCCGGTATTTTTGCGTGCGGTAACGTTTTGCAGGTGCACGATCTCGTTGACTACGTGTCTGACGAGGCGGAGATGGCAGGTATTGGTGCAGCAAGCTTTGTAAAGAACGGTGCTGTTTCGGGTAAGACGGTAGAAACCAAGCCCGGAAACGGTGTGAGATACGTGCTGCCTCAGCGCGTGCATACCGAGAGTGGCAAGGACGTGTCGCTGTTCCTGCGTGTGACTCAGCCCTTCCCGAAGGTGCGCTTTACCGTTAAATCGGGCGACGTGGTGCTTGCTACGGCACAGCGCTTGAAGGCTGCGCCCGGTGAAATGGAGAAGATCACGGTTAAGAGCGAGAAGCTCCAAGGGGCACAAGAGCCCATTACTGTATCGTTGGAGGTGCTGTGATGAATAGAAATCTGACTTGCATTATCTGCCCCCGCGGCTGTGCGCTGACGGTTGAGGGCGAAAAGGACAACCTTGTCGTAACGGGAAACGCCTGCCCGAAGGGTAAGCAGTACGCGATCGATGAGTGCACACATCCTACACGTACCGTAACCTCTATCGTGCGTGTGGAAAACCGTGTGGATACCATGGTGAGTGTGAAGACCGCCGCTCCTATTCCGAAGGAAAACATTTTTGACGTGATGGAAAAGATCCGCGCGGCAAAGGTGCAGGCACCCATCGTTGCCGGCACAGTTATCCTTTCCGACGTTTACGGTACGGAAGTGATCGCAACAAAAACCGTTCTTTAATTTCAAAAAAAGAAAGGCTCTGCGTTTACGGCGCAGAGCCTTTTCATTGTATACTATTACCTCGAACGCCATCAAACACCTCGAATCATTGTATATAAATTGTATTGACAAGAAACGACACAAACTGTATAATAGAGCATGTTCGTGTATTGTATGATGCACAAAAGAGAGCAAGGGAGTTTATATGAATTTAATGTATATAATGGCTTTGGCAGCTTGTCTGCTGGTCGGCGTGCTCATTGTTTTTCTTGTGATCCGCCTTCCGGAATTCAAGCGCGAGCTTTGGTATATCAATATGGAGATTGAAAGATCGGATGAGGAAGAAAAGCTTCTTTGGAAAAAGAAAAAGCGCAAATTGCTTCTTTCACTCATACCTTTTGTAAAATATTAAAGTATAAAGAAAACCCTCACCCTGAGTGGCTGTTTATCACAGCCGCATCACGGTGAGGGCTTTGTTTTAGGGCTTTATACGCCGATCTCCTCGTATATTTCAAGCAGACGCTCCTCTGCTTCGGTTTTTCTCGCATCAAGTGTGGCGGCTCGCTCATAGTCGCTGGCGGCAGCGCCGTAAAGCTCCTCGTCAATGCTTGCAAGCTCTGCTTCAAGGCTTTCAGCTTCTTTTTTCAGCCGTGCAATACGTGCGCGCTCACGGCGCTCCTCGGCGGCGCTTTGCTTGCGTGCAAGATACTCCGCTTTGTTACTGCTTTGGGGGGTGATCGCATCATGCGCTTCTTGCGTTTCCTGCATACGCGCTATACGGTCGCGCTTAAACTCCAAAAACTCACTGTAACCGCGCCCCTTGCTTGTCACATGATAGTCAAGCAGATCTCCGTCACCCGTTTGGGGCTTTAGCGCCAAAACACGGGTGGCTAGCTTGTCCATAAAATAGCGGTCGTGCGATACGGCAAGCACGGTGCCGTCAAATGCGTCAAGTGCCGCCTCCAACGCTTCTCGTGAATCAATATCAAGGTGGTTGGTCGGCTCGTCTAGCACCAGCAGGTTAACATGTGAAAGAATCAGCTTTGCGAGCGTTAGACGTGCACGCTCACCGCCCGAAAGCACCGATACGGTGCGAAAAACATCCTCTCCTACAAAGCAAAACAGCGCAAGCGTGCTCCTGATCTCGGTTTCGGTGAGATTGGGGTAAGCAGACCAAAGCTCCTCAAGCACGGTGTTTTGAGAAGTGAGGTTTTGGTTTTCCTGATCGTAATATCCGATCTCTACATTGTAGCCCAGCTCCACGCGCCCCGCCGTTGGCTGCTGCTTGCTAAGCAAGAGCTTTAACAGCGTTGATTTTCCGCACCCATTAGGGCCGGTAATAAACATGCGGTCGTTTTTTCGGAGCAAAAAGTCGATCCCGTTAAACAGCCTTTTTTCGCCAAATGCCATTGATAATCCACGTGCCGAAAGCACCTCGTTTCCGCTTTGCGTTGCTTCTCTAAAGCTCATGCGAATTGCCTTTGGGGCATCCTTGGGCTTTTCAAGGCGTTCTATTTTGGCAAGCTGCTTTAGGCGCGATTCAGCCGCGATGATGTTGCGTTCTCTGTTCCATTGGCGCTGCTGCGCAATATATGCTTCCTGCCGTGCAATTTCCTTTTGCTGGTTTTTGTAATGCCGCTCAGCAATTTCGCGGTCAATCCGTCGCTTTTCTGCAGATGCGGTGTAGCCGCCGTTGTAGAGCGTGGCACGTGCGTGCTCCAGCACCAAGGTCTTATTTGTGACACGGTCAAGAAAATAGCGGTCATGCGAGATCACAAGCACGCATTTTTTGTACTGCGAAAGAAAGCTTTCAAGCCAATAAAGGGTATCAATATCAAGGTGGTTGGTCGGCTCGTCAAGCAGCAAAATGTCGGGCTCGCGCGCAAGCTGACGGGCAAGTGCAAGGCGTGTACGCTGACCGCCTGAAAGGGTAGACAAGGGCTGATTCATCTCTCGCTCGTCAAAGCCCATTCGCTTTAGCACCGATGCTGCGCGCGTGCGGAATTGGGGGCCGCCGTCCTGTATAAATTTATCGTGCTGCTCGGTATAGGCGGCAGTCAGTGCGGCATACGCGGGGGTGTTTGCCTCGCTTTCTCTTACACGCAGGTCAAATTCCAGCTCCTCCAACCGTTTTTCCGCAAGAAGCAGCTCGGGAAAAGCGGCAATCATTTGCAAAAGCGCGGTGTCGCCGGCTGCCTCATCTATTTCAAAGGCGTCGTCTTGCCGTACAAAGCCAACTGTTTTCCCGTTGCCGATAAACACGTTACCGCTATCGGGCAAAAGCTCTTGTGTAATAACCTTAAATAGCGTAGATTTGCCGCAACCGTTCACACCGATCACGCCAAGTCTGTCATTTTCGCCAAGCGAAAAGCTTACGCGATCGAGCAGGGTACGCACACCAAACGAGAGCGAAAGGTCACAAACGCTCAAAACCGTCATGGGGATCCTCTTTCCACAGGTAACGACAAGCGTCGTTTTAACTGTTAACATAATAATAGCAAAAAAATGCGAGCGCAGCCACACCTTTATTGTCAACAATGGGTGAGCGCTCCACATATTTTGCCGAAACATAAATATTATAAAAGAAATGGCTCTTGGTTGTCAAGGGCGGAAGGGAGAGAAAGTGGGGAAAAGGTGCTATTTGTGCGGTGGGAGATTGCCATCGGGTGAGGTATGCTTTAGCCTTGGCGTACGTAGCGTTTGCAGCGATTGCGCGGACGGTATCACTACCGAGGATCTTATGCACGTAACAGGTACGGGCACCGCGCGTGCCATGCTTGCGGCGCTTGGATTTGAGAAAAACGTGATATTTTAAAGAAAATTATGAAAAAAGCAAAAAAGCTCTTGACAAGGGCGCGAGGATATGTTATACTCTGTAAAGTAATTTGCTTTACAGGGTGAGATTATGTTTGAAAAAAATCTGCAATTAGCGGAGCTTATCGACGTGTATGCTGAGTTGCTTACCGACCGACAGCAGCGTCTGCTTGATCTTTACTACAATCAAGATCTTTCTCTTGGCGAAATTGCAGACGACGTTGGCATTTCGCGTCAAGGCGTGCGTGATAGCTTAAAAAAAGCAGAGCGTGAGCTTTACTTTTTTGAAAGCAGGCTTCACCTCGTGGCACGCGAGAGCGCGGTGCGTGAGGCAGGGGCGCGACTCCTTGCCCTCACCGAAAACGATCAACAAACGGCAAGTGCGGCAAAAGCTCTGATCGCTGCGGCGAGCGGGGAAACGGTCGAGGAGCTGTAAACGCAATACCGAAAAACAAAACAGAGAGGCGGCAATCAAATGTTTCAAAGCTTAACCGAGAAATTGAATAACGCCTTTAAATTCTTTCGCAACAAGGGTAAGCTCACAGAGGCTGACGTTAAGGCTGGCATGCGCGAGATCAAGCTTGCGTTGCTTGAGGCGGATGTAAACTTCAAGGTCGTAAAGGACTTTATCAAAATGGTTTCCGAGCGTGCGGTGGGCGCTGAGGTCATGGAATCTCTGCTTCCCGCACAGCAGATCGTAAAGATCGTAAATGAGGAGCTTGTAAAGCTCATGGGCACCTCACAGGCAAAGCTCACCATAGCACCCAAGCCCCCAACGGTCGTCATGATGGTTGGCTTACAGGGTGCAGGTAAGACCACACATGCCGGCAAGCTTGCGGGCATGTATAAAAAGCAGGGCAAAAAGCCGCTTTTGGTGGCGTGTGACGTTTACCGTCCCGCTGCGATCAAGCAGCTGCAGATCCTTGGTGAAAAGCTGGATATTCCCGTGTATGCACCGGGGGATAAGGAAAAGCCCGTTAAGATCGCAAAGGAAGCACTAAAGCTTGCCGCCAAGAACGGCTATGATATGGTGTTTATCGATACGGCAGGCCGTTTGCACATTGATGAAACACTTATGGGCGAGCTGCAGGATATCAGACGTGCAGTCGATCCTACCGAGATCCTGCTGACGATCGACGCTATGATCGGTCAGGACGCCGTTACCGTTGCAGAGCACTTTAACGAGCAGCTTGACGTGACGGGTGTGATCCTCACAAAGCTTGACGGTGATACCCGCGGCGGTGCGGCGCTTTCGGTGCGCCACGTGACGGGCAAGCCCATCAAATTTATCGGTGTGGGTGAAAAGCTTGATGCGATCGAGCCCTTTTATCCCGACCGTATGGCAAGCCGTATCCTTGGCATGGGCGATGTGCTCTCGCTCATTGAAAAGGCAGAGCAAGCGTTTGACCAAAAGCAGGCGGCTGAGCTTGAAAAGAAGATACGTGCCGCCACTTTTACGCTTGACGATTATCTTGATCAGTTTGCTCAGATAAAAAAGATGGGCAATATTGAAAGCCTGATGGGCATGATGCCGGGTGTTAAGCCCGGGGCACTGAAGGATGCCAAGATCGATGAAAAGCAGATAGCGCGCACTGAGGCGATCATCAAATCGATGACCAAGCGTGAGCGTGAGCGTCCCGAGATCATCAACGCATCCCGTAAAATGCGTATTGCAAAAGGCAGTGGCACCACGGTAGAGGATGTCAACAAGCTTTTAAAGCAGTTTGATGGCGTGCGCAAGATGATGAAGCAGCTGACAAGCCCCGGTGGCAAGCGGTCGCTTTTCGGTAAGATGAAACTTCCGTTCTGACGGATTTTTTATAAACAATAAATTAAAATAAAACACAAAAACAAAGGAGATTTTTACCATGGTTAAGATCAGACTCACCCGTACGGGTAAGACTCACAGCCCCGCATACCGTATCGTTGTTGCAGATCAGCGCTCTCCCCGCGACGGTCGCTTCATCGAGGAGATCGGTCACTACAACCCCAAGTCCAAGGAGCTGGCAGTGAATGCCGATGCTGCAAAGAAGTGGCTTGGCAACGGTGCACAGCCCACTGAGACCGTAAAGGTACTGCTGACCAAAGCCGGCGTGATCGGTTGATCGCGCGGAGCGTTGTATGTTGAGCCTCAAAGAAATCCTGGTTGATATTGCCGCCGCTATCGTGGATCATCCCGATGACGTGGTTGTAACCGAGCAGGAAGAAAACAACGAAGTAACGCTGACTTTGAGCGTACATGCCGACGACATGGGCATGGTTATCGGCCGTCACGGTCGCATTGCTAAGGCAATCCGTTCCGTTATGAAGGCGGCAGCAGGTAGCTGTGGCAAAAAAGTGAACGTCGATATCAAAGACTAAAAGAGAAAAGAGCGCGTCGCCCAACGGGCGACGCGCTCTTTTCTTTTTTTGCTGTAATTAATATAATAACGTAGCAATCTCATCCTCAACGATGCCATTTTCCGTCAGGCGCGATACGTGTGTGAAGCCGATATCGGCAAGCATGCGCAGCATTTCGGGGAACTGAAAGGCGATCTTGTCTGGGTGGTGCGCATCCGAGGAAAGAATGACCTTGCCGCCAAGCTCTCGTATCAGCGGCAGGAATTTGGGGTGTGGGTAGGGTACGGAGCGCAGCCCACGAATGACCGCGCCCATGTTGATCTCAAGCAGGGGCACGTGCTTGATCGTCTCAGAAAGTGCCTCGCGTACTACGGCAAGATACGCCTCGTCATCCTCATCAACGGTTTGGTGCTTGGTGAGTAGGTCAAAATGTCCCATAAAGGTCGGCTTGTTCTTTTCAGCGTGGGTGACGACTTGCTCAAAATATGCCTTGGCAAAGTCGAGGCGGTTGCCGCCAAACACGTGCTCAATGCCGCCAAACACCTTTTCGGGCTGGCTGTCAACGGGAAAAATGTCGCCGTTTTTGCGAATGATGTAATGGACAGATCCAATGGTGTAGTCGTAGCGCTCGCGCTCAATTTCAGAGCCATAGTCCCATTCAATGCCTAAAAGAACGGGGAAGTTGTGTAGCTCTCGCGCCTTTTTTTGCGCCTCGCGTACCGTCGGCTCGTATTTTTCAATGTTCGTTTCGGGGCGCATGCAATAGCGCAGGTCAAAGGGTGTCATGCTGTGGTCAGAAATGCCGAGTGCCAAAAGCCCCTTGGCTCTTGCGCTATCGACCATTTCCTCAACCGTGCCAAAGCCGTCCGAAAAAATTGTGTGTGTATGGAAATCACCGAATGCCATGATAAACCTCCGCGGTCATCGTTTAATGAATATTACAAGTATAGCATAAACAGAAATAAAAAACAAGCCATTTTAAATCAAAACACAAAAACGGATGCAAGCACATCCGTTTTGGTATTAGTGCCTTCAGGCACCCCCGCACGAAGTGCGAAACAGACAACCACCCGCTATGCGGGTGGTGAGGTGTAGCCGTCATAGCGGCGTGTTCGAGTTTTGCAACGAGCCGCATAAACGCGCTTCGCGCTACACCTCATCCGTCAGCCTTCGGCTGCCACCTTCTCCTCAAGGAGAAGGCATTTTTGCAGACAGCTTTTGAAAGCAAAAGCCAGCGGCTTGAGCCGCCGCTGGCTGGTACTATTGGGCTTTTAGCCCTAGTGCAAACCACCCGTTTGACGGGTGGTTGTGATTGCCATCGACATGGTCTTCAGGGAAAAGGCGTTGTTGGAGGCAAAGCCCACCCACGTTCTCGCACCGCCCGCAAACCAGGTCTCGCCGGGGAAGCGCTCGTGCATTTCGAGCATCGCGTCGTAGAGCTCTTTGGTTTCGCTGTAATAATCCCAATAAATGAGATCCACACCCTCGGGGCGAGAGGCAACGATGTCGTCGGTAATAACGGTGCGGTCGGTGGTGAAGTATCTGCCGTGGTTGGCAAGGCGGAAGAACATATCCGACCACATAATGGGCTTAAGCTCGTATTTCTTGGTCAGTGCGAGCACGCGGTCAAGGTGGCGGCGGATGATGTCAAAGCGGTTTTGAAAGCCGTTTTTGTCAAGATATTTGCCAAGACCTAACATGTGCGCTTCATCCATGCCGATGTTTATGATATTTGTAGTGAAGCATTCCTTCACGCTTTTGAACATGTTTTCAATGAGCTCGTAGGTGCACTCCTCGCCGACCATTAAAATATCATCGGTGTCCTTGATCGCCACGTAGTTTTTCCACATAAAGATCTGATTGAGGTGCGCGAGCACCTGAATGCAGGGGATGACCTCAATGCCGATCGAGTCACAGTATGCAACGATATCCTTTAGCTCCTTTTGCGAATATCTGCCGCGCAGATATCCGAAATAAGGCTCGCCGGGCACCTCGTAGGTGTCCTCGGTGTAGAGCTGGATCATGTTATATCCAAGTTTTTTGATGGTTGCGGCGTATTTCTTTACCTCGTCGGGCTTCATTACACCGTTTCTCGACATGTCGAGCATCACGCCAAAACGTTTTCCCATGGCAAGATTTCTTTTTGTCAAATAATTAAATGATGCGGTTGGGGCTTGCTACGTGCCACCAACGGGGGATTCTCGGCATATCAAATTCATCAGTGAGATAGCCGTGTCCGCGGTAGGGAAGCAGATCCTCATCAAGCTCTGAAACAGCAGCTTCATCTCCGTTCAGGTAAGCAAGCAAACGGTCGCGGCAGTTCGCGAGGCGAAGGAGCAGGCCACCGTGGCGCAGCTCGGTCACCTCAAGGCCGTTGGGTTTGTTTTCGGTCAGCCACATCTTACGGAATGCTTCCTCAAAGGTCTTAATGGCTTCAATCGCGGCGGTGTAGTCCTCTGCCACGGCGGCAAGTGCTTCACGGTCGCCCGCTTTGTAGGCGGCACGGGTGCGCACACCAAGGTCGTGCTTGATGGCAAGGGCACGGCAAAGCGTTTCGGCATTTTCAAATACGTATTTGTATTGGCTTGTCTTGGCGGCTGCTGCCAATTTGTCGGCAAGCGTCAAATATTCATCCTTATAGCTCTTTTTGATGCTGGCATCAACCGCACCAAGGAAGGGGTCGCTGTAGAGCATATACATGTGGGGGTAGGTGTGATCCAATTTGAGATGGCCAAAGTCTACGGGGAGATCAAAGAGCATCATCGCGTCGAAATCCTCGCCCGTGATCTCGGCAAATTCCTTTTTGATCACTTCCATATCCGTAACACCGTCGTAGATGCGGCGAATGGCGTAAAGCGAGGGGAGCACGGTGTAGAAGGAGCAGAGCTTGCCGTTGTCGCCCCACATCGTCATCATCACGTTATCCACGTCGTGTTCCTTACAGGATTGCGCCGCCAAGGACATCGTTTTGATCGAGAAGGCATTATTTGAGGCATAGCTTACCCAAGTCCAGGCACCGCCCGCAAACCAGGTCTTGCCGGGGAACTTGGCGTGCATATCAAGCATCGCGTCGTAGCGTTCCTTGGTTTGGGAGTAGTAGTCCCAATAGATCTGCTCGACCCCTTCGGGGCAAGCAGCTAAGATCTCGTCGGTGATGACCGAGCGGTCGGTGGTGACGTAGGCGCCCTTGTTGCCAAGGCGAAAGAACATATCCGACCACATAATGGGCTCGAGGTCATATTTCTTTGTCAGCTCCAGCACGCGGTCAAGGTGACGGCGGATGATAGAGAAGCGGTTTTCAAAGCCGTTTTTGTCAAGGTATTTGCCAAGACCTATCATGTGAGCCTCATCTATGCCAATGTTGACAACGTTTGAGGTAAAGCATTCCTTTACGCTCTTTAACATATTTTCGATCAGCTCGTAGGTGCGCTCGTTACCCACCATCAGAATATCGTCGGTGTCGTTGATCGCGGCATAGGGCTTCCAGTAAAAGAGCTGATTGAGGTGCGCGAGCGTTTGAATGCAGGGAATGACCTCAATGCCGATCGAGTCGCAGTATGCAACAATATCTTTTAACTCCGCCTGCGAATATCTGCCGCGCAGATATCCGAAATAAGGCTCACCGGGCACCTCATAGGTGTCTTCGGTATAGAGATGGATCATGTTGTAGCCAAGCTTTTTGATCGTGTCGGCAAATTTTTTTACCTCATCGGGCTTCATAACCGCGTTTCTCGACATATCGAGCATGACGCCAAATCTTTTTTTCATAGCAAATCCTTTCCTTGGGTCGAGAGATCGACTTTATTTTGTAAATTTTATAGTTAAAACTCAGAGGTGTGCGCCGCGTGATCGCTTTCCAGACTGTCGATCGAGTTGATCACGGGTAGCTCTTGTGCGGGCACATCTACGGGGGTCGTGACAAAAAACGTTGAGGTGTGGGCGGGCAGGGTCAAGCGCAGATCGGTATATACCTCGTCTTGATAGGTGATAAATTTTTCGGCACGTGGGCGAATTTCGCCGGTGTGGGGGTTCCACTCTTCAACGTCGTGTGCGCCGCGTAGCAGCAGGTGGTGATTGTAGGTAACGTCTGTGCCGTTGGAGAAGTAATACACGTCATCACAGCCGTGGCGCTTGTGTATGTGCTGAAACATGCCGCCATCAGGGAAGGAACGGTCAAGCCCTACGTTGTGGAATTCGGGATAAATGGAGTTGAGTGCTCCCGTTCCTTCAAAGCGTGCCATGCCGGGCAAGTACACGTCAAAGGGAATTTGGAAGGAGTTTAGGGCTCGGTTTACCACAGAGCTTTTCGTCATGTGTGTGCCGTCTACGGCGGTGGCGTTAAAGTAAAGGAATATTGCTTCACCGCCTACAGCGTTTTTGTTGTGGCAGTAACGGCGCAGCACGCGATTGCTTGTAGCATCCTCGCCAAATATTTCACGCGTCAGGCGGCAGACCTCAGCATCGTTTTTGCCCTCCTTGTCATATTCAAACGCCATGGTGGGAAGCACGCCCGTGGCAAGAATTTTTCCGCCCTCGTCGTAAAATTTTTTCAGTAAGCGAAGGTTAGGCAGGCTGATGATGTTTGCTGCGGGGAGCACAACAATGCGAAATGCTTCGCTGTTTGTTTTGTTGTCAAGATACAGTGCACCACCCTCGGTGCGACATTTTGTTGCCATTGTATGGGGGTGCAGCACCGTCAGGTCATGCCCCGCGTAAAAAGAGATGGCGTTGATGAGCGTCATGTAGTCCGAATCAGCAGGTGTTTCGGGATATTCATATCCTTTTGCGGGATAGGAATAAAGCGTTAGCTTGCTATGTAGATCGTAAATGGGGTAGAGCAGAGCAATATCCGCAACATGCTTGCCACCGCGCAGCAGAGCCTGCACGCGCGTGACATAATCGCAAAAGTCACTGTTTTCCATAAGCTCCTGCGGCAGGTGCAGTGCGGCGTTGTTTACACCGCGCGCAAAGGCGTTCATTGCATCCTTAAGCAGGCGCGTGCGGTCGTGGCGCCGATAGCCTCGAAACAGCTCGCCATTGATGCACTCTATGTCAAAATTATAGGCGGCACCCGCGGCAATTTTTATTGAGTTTGTGCCGTACAGATATGCCTTGTCAAGGAGTGCACAGGGAGAGTAGGCGTTGCACAGCATCGTATCGCCCGAGGTAAAGGAGCAGGCAGTGAGCTTTGGCTCAGAGAGTGTGCCAAAGGTCGCAAGCCCGTGCTTTTGGGCAAATTTTTGCAAAGCCTTTATGATACCATTCTCCAGCATAGAGGCGCGCACCGTCATGAGCATTGCCTTGTAGTGCACAGTATCCTTCCCGGCATAGCCAAACAGAGCAGGATAAAGCGGTGCGGGGTCAATGCCAAAGCGCTCAAAAAACAAGGTGTTAAAGGAGCTGTCCCAATCACGGCGGTTTTTGCCGTGAAATCCGATGCCCGAGTAAGCAAGCGTGGTAAGCGTGTTGCCAATGTAAGGCGTCAATACCTCGGCAAACAAGCCGAAAACAAGCTCTAAATAGCGGTAGGAGGCATCAAAAGAAAGATAATTGGCACGGCGACAGTTGGGCTCCTCAACGGTGCGGTATTCCCGCACCACCCAGTTGCCGCGCGGCACTTGCCAGCAGATCTTTCCCTCCTTGATAAAGGAGCGCAGATCGATCACCTCGCCATAGGACTCGGAATAGGCGATCACAGAGAGCGGATCCTCTCCCTGCAAGCGGCGAGAGAGCTGCTCCTCGGCACGGCAAATATATTCCTTGCATTCAAGCAAATTTGCATGCAGGTCGGTTTCGCCAAGATCATCAAGCATTCCGATCACAAAGCGTTCAAAGGAAAAGTCAAAGAAAAAGCCAACCTTTAACTCTTTTTTTGTGGCGTGCTCCAAAAGCGTTTGGTACATGTGGCGCACGGCATCCACATCATTCATGCTTTGCAGCTCTGTGTTTTCGGGAAGCCTTGGAATGAGTGTGCCACATCCCGCAGTAAGGCAGGCATCGATCCCTGCCATAATGTGCGCGTCAACATCCGCGGCATGGGGCGCGGGGAGATCAAAATAGTAAATGGGGCGAAAGGCATCCTGGGGGTGCTCAAACGCCGCGCGCTGTTTTTTGCTGATCATAGCCGCCTCCTTTTGATAATTGCTTTCAGTATACCATATTATTGAAGCCATTTCTAGTGTTTCTAAAATTTATTTATAAATATTTATAAAATACTTATGTAAAATTCCGGGTTATACGCATTGTTTTGCGTTGACAACGCCCTCACCCTGTGTTACAATAAAAATAACAAAAAGAAATGTGAGGGTGCTTATGATCATTGATTTTCATGCACATGTTTTGCCGCGCTGCGATCACGGCTGTCATAGCTCTGCTATGTCGCTGGAGCAATTAAACCTGATCAAGAGTGCAGGCACCGATGCCGTAGTGGCAACCCCTCATTTTTACCCGAATGAGGATAGCATCGCTTTCTTTCTCGCGGCGCGCGAGGGGGCGCTGGATGCCATGCGCGAAAAGCTCCCCTTAGAGGCATTGCCCGCGGTGTATCCGGCGGCAGAGGTGCTTGTTTGCGAGGGGCTACATAAGATGAAGGATCTTGAAAGCCTTGCCATTTCGGGTACGAACGTTATTTTGCTTGAAATGCCCTTTAGAAATTGGAGCGAGGGGTTGATCAATACCGTGCTTGGCGTGCGAGAGCGGGGGCTTGTACCGATTCTCGCGCATATCAATCGCTATGATCTTGAGAACGTGGAGCTTCTGCTTGACAAGGGCATATTGGCTCAGGTCAATGCTGAGGCGTTTGGCCCCTTCAAGAATGTTAAGCGTTACGTCGAGCTGATACGTGAGGGCAAGGTCGTGGCACTCGGCAGTGATCTGCACGAGGCAAAGCGCGCAGATTATAAGCGCTTTTTACATATGCAAAAAAAGCTTGGCGCGCTAGCCGATGCGGTTTTTGCCAACACCGAGAAGCTGCTCAAAAATGCTACACCGCTTTATCAAGGCGAGAGGGAAAAGACAAAGCAAACGCAGTCCGTTTAAATACATAAAGTGAAAAACCGTTCCCGCGGCTAGCCGCAGGGAACGGTTTTTGTTTGGTAGATATTGTTTCTTGATTTGCTTCCTTCCATATGGTACAATAATAGTGTAAATTGTCGCGATTTTACAAACCAATCGTTTGCTGGCAGACAAGAAAGGACGTATTTTTGAAGAAATTCATAGCAGCCCTTCTGGTCGCATTTTCTCTGTTTTTGATGGTGCCGCTTACCGCGGCTGCATCCTCACCTGTGAATGTTACCGTAGACGGTGCGCCGTTTTCGGGGAGCGTTCAAGTAAAAAATAATACCACGTATGTGGGGATCCGAAAATTCGCCACGGATCTTTATCCTACGGCTTCTGTTACATACAGCTCGGATACGCGCACACTCACTGTCAGAACAAGCGCCTTGACGCTTACCTGCACCGATGAAAGCAGCTATATCGTTGCCAATGGCAGATATCTTTACTACGATCAGCCTGTTTTTATGAAAAACGGCACGATGTATGCCCCTATCTTGCAGCTGTATCGCGCGTTTGGAGCAGGTATCAAATGGAGCAATACCCTTGGTGGCTTTGCCATCACGCGCGGTAGCGGCGGCATCGCCGCAGGGAGCAGTTATTACCGAAGTGATGAGGTCTTGTGGCTTTCGCGCATCATCAGCGCCGAGGCAAAGGGAGAACCGCTCCTCGGGAAGATTGCCGTAGGGAACGTTATCCTCAATCGTGTGCGTAACAGCGCATTTCCCAATACCATTTATGGCGTAATTTTTGACAAAAAGCACGGCGTGCAGTTCACCCCCGCCGCAAATGGCACGATCTACGGTACCCCCACCGAGGAGAGTATTATCGCCGCTAAGATCTGCCTTGAGGGCTATACCGTTAGTGAGGGGATCTTGTACTTTGTCAATCCCGCAAAAGCGCCCAATAGCTGGGCAAGCAAAAACCGCGCCTACTTTGGCAAGATCGGCAACCACGCATTTTATTATTGATGTTTAACGCTTGATGCCATAAAAACAAAATCCCGAACGGTCATGTAAGCATGTGCCGTTCGGGATTTTTCCGTTTTGTTTGCGCGTATCTCGTAGGGGAGGGGTTCCCCCTCCCACAATTCACAACATATAAATCGGGAGGAGGGAACCCCTCCCCTACATGGTGCTTTTTTACCCAAAATCGTGCCTATGCGGAATTTTGCCGCAAAGCTCCTCAAAAATTTGCATGATCTCTTCGATCCTTTCGAAGCATTCGGGATCTTCAAGGGTGTTGTCCTCGATAACAGCTTTGATCTTTTTGAGAGTGCGATAGCAAACGGCACTGAAAAAATCAGAGGGGAGCGCGAGATTGGGAAAGTGCACCTCAACGGCATTGTTTTGTAAAAGCGTGCAGAGTATGTTCTTGTATAGTTCCATTCTAACCTCCGAAATTTTAAAAAATGGTCATTTCTCAATCCATTATATTACTATGAGTGTATTTTGTCAATCCATAGGCTGTTAAAATTATCGCTCACAGCATATATAATTAGTACAATAGATGTTGTGGAGGATGCTATGGGTGACGAGAAATTATTAAAGCAAGTTGGTGCTAGAATCAATGCGTGCCGCAAAGAATTGCACCTGACACAAGAGGCTCTTGCCGAGCGTATGGAGGTATCTGTGCAGATGATCTCCAACGTTGAGCTTGGCAAAAAGGCGATTCGACCTGAAAATTTAGTAAAGCTTTGCAATGTCCTTAATGTTAGTGCCGATTACATTTTGCGCGGAAATCGCGCAGATTTTGAAGCAGTCGGCTTTATGAAGAAATACACCCAATTATCGGTCGAAAACCAGAAATTGATTGAGAGACTGGTTGAAAATTTAATGCAATAATACCCTAAAATGCAAACGGGAAGAGCATGATATGATCACATTTGAAAAATTGTTTGAAACAATGCGTCAAAAAAATGTTTCAACCTATTGGTTGCGCGAGCAATGCGGGCTTGACAGTAAAACCATTCGCCGCCTAAAGGCAAATGAGAATATTGAAACAAAAACACTAAACAAGCTCTGTAATGCGCTTTCCTGCAGAATAGAGGATATTATGGAGTATATCCCCGATTAAAAAACACCGCCGACAGGCGGTGTTTTTTGCCTTTTAGTTCAGCTTATATTTTAATCTGAGATTATCCGCGATCATGGCAATAAATTCCGAATTCGTGGGCTTTCCGCGATTGTTTTGAATGGTGTAGCCAAAGTAGCTATTGAGCGTATCGACGTCGCCCCTATCCCATGCGACCTCGATCGCGTGGCGAATGGCACGCTCCACGCGGGATGTGGTCGTTTGGTATTTCTTCGCCACGGAAGGGTAGAGCACCTTGGTCACCGAGTTGATGATATCACTGTCTTGAATGGTCAAAAGGATGGCGGTGCGCAGGTACTGATAGCCCTTAATATGCGCGGGCACGCCGATTTGATGTATGATCTTTGTTACCTGTGTTTCAATATCGGGAATGGCATCGGCGCCTTTTGCGGGAGCGCCCTTTACAGCCGTGCCCCGTGCCTCCAACAGGCGGCGCAAATGCTCGCAAAGGCTTTTTGCGTCAAAGGGCTTCATTAGGCAAAGATCAGCTCCGGAAGCTACCGCTTCGGCAATCATGGTTTGACCTGCCACGGGAGAAACCACCAAAAAGGCAGGTGGATTTGCATCGGCAGTGCTTGCTTTGTAGCTGCGCAATACTCCTATGCCGTCAAGGCGGGTGAGCATCATGTCGATGAGTGCCGCATCGTAATGATTGCGTGTCAGCTTTGTGAGTGCTTCCTCGCCATTTGTCGCTTCATCGATAAAGCGCCATCCTGCACGCCCCAGCGCCTCGCGCATAATTTGTCGTTCTTGTGCGCTTTCATCGGCAATGAGTATCTTTGTGTTGTATTCCATTGTTGAAAACCTCCGAATTCAAGTATTTTTTGTGCATCCATATATTACCATATTTTACCATTTTATACAAGTGCTTCAGATAGAAAATATATCCCAAACTTTCAACCTGACCTTTGGTAGATATTACTAGTTTCTTCCAAAAGTCGATTGGCTTTGATAAAAACCATCACCATTCGCAAGAAAGAAAAAAATAGCGGGGAGCGACCTCAATTTGAGATCGCTCCCCGCTACACTGCGCGAGAGTCGAAACAATAAGTATTTCGCTGTATTTTCATGTCGCTTTTTCGCCCTTGAGATAGGCGATCTCAGCAGCAGTCAGATGTCGATATTTGCCGTCTTGCAGATTGCCGAGGCGGATCTCGCCGATGGCTACGCGCGACAGTCGCAGGATCTTTAGTCCAACCTCCTCGCACATGCGCCGGATCTGGCGATTTCGGCCCTCATAAAGCGAGAAGCAGAGTTTTGTTTCGTTGCCATGATGCGCAAGTATTTCAACCTGCACGGGCAGGGTGCGGTAGCCGTCAAGCAGGAAGGGGGAACAAAGCCGTGCAAGGGTGTCTTTATCTACATCTCCCTTTACCGTTACGTGGTAATGCTTGGGTATCTCGTGACGTGGGTGTGTTAAACGGTTGGTCAGCGCTCCGTCATCGGTCATCAAAAGCAGACCGTCAGAATCCATGTCGAGGCGCCCCACAGGGTAGAGCCGCACGCCAACATCTGCTACAAGCTCGGCAACGGTTTTTCTGCCCTTTTCGTCAGAGAGTGTGGTTACAAATCCACGCGGCTTATTTAATAAAATGTAATGGTGCTCGGTTGCCGTGGGACGGATCTTTTTGCCGCGCCAAACGACCACATCGATTTCGGGATCGATCAGCTGTCCTACGGTGGCGGTCGCGCCGTTGACCGTCACGCGCCCACAGCGGATCTCCTCCTCCGCCGCTCGGCGGGAAAGCACGCCGCAATCGGTAAAATATTTTTGCAATCGCAGGGTCTTATTTTCCATGCGGCACTCCTTTATTTGATAAAAATATCCTGTATCTTTTGAAAAAACGTGCGGTGCAGCCTTGACTTTTCCACGCCGCTTGCTGTTTTGAGTGAAACGGTGCCGATCACCTTGCCGTCCATACGGTAGACCAACTGACCGACTGCCTCACCTGCCGCAAAGCCCGCAAACAAAAAGCGCGGCGCCTCCAGTGTACAGGCGATCTCTGCGTGTGCACGCGGTAGGGTGAGGGAAAGGCTACTATCCGGCTCTAGGGTGACCTCTGTGGCAACGCCGCCCACAACGGGCAGCGTGATTGCCTCGGGCATGGGGCAAAAGCCCTCATACTCCGCAAAGCCCCAATCAAGCATGGCGGTATGATCCTGCCAATCATTGGGGGCATCTAAGGTTACGGCAATCAGGGTGAGGTCGTTGTTTTTGGCGGCACTCACAAGGCATCTGCCGCTTTTTTTGGTAAAGCCTGTTTTTACGCCGATCGCACCCTCATAGGTGCGTAGCAAACGGTTATGATTGAGAAACAGCCTTGTGGCATCGGTGCCGTTTTGCGGCACGGAGTAGCGTTTTGTTGCTACTATTTTTGCAAAGACCTCGTTTTTAAGTGCTGCGGCGGTAATGAGCGCCAGCTCTCGCGCGGTGGTGTAATGCGCTTCATCGTAAAGCCCGTGCGGATTGGTAAAATGCGTGCTTGTGAGGTGTAGGTCAGCTGCTTTTTCGTTCATGAGATCGGCAAACGCCGCAACACTGCCTGCCGTGTGGATCGCCAACGCTACGGCTGCATCGTTTGCTGAATTTAAGAGCAGTGCATACAATAGTGTTTCTACGGTGATCTCCTCATTTTCAAAAAGATAGATCGAGGAGCCCTCCACGCCAACTGCCTCACGCGGTACTTTTATCGTATCAGCAAGATTGCAGTGCGTTAAAACCACCAACGCTGTCATGATCTTGGTGGTGCTTGCCATTGGGCGACGCTCGTCGGCATTCTTCGACAGTAAAAAGCAGTCGCTTACAGGGTCAAAGAGCGCGGCACACGCTGCCGAAACCGTGGGTGCGGCAGTGGTAGGTGGGGGTAACGTTACCGCGACCTCTCGCTCATTTGTGCCAAAAGCGGGCAGGGTAGCAAGCAGCAACAGCAGTGTTAGCAGTAGCACCGAAAAACGCAAAAAACGGGGCATGGCGCACCTCCTTATCGTTGTACTTGACTATATGGAGCTGCGCTTTTTAATATGCCGATTTATTCTGCCTTTTCCGCGGTATCGGTAGTTTCGGCCACCTTTTCTGCGGCAGCCTTGGCCACCTTTTCAACCGCCTCGTCGTTTTCCTTTTTATTCTTCTTTTTGGGGAAGATCGCTTTTACGCGCGCAATGATATCGGGGGTTCTTTCAATAATGCCCGCGATCTTTTCAATGGTGTCGCTCTCGCCATTGGTAGAAAGAGGGAGCACCTCTACATTACCCGTGGCATCTACTGCGAGAAAGCAGACAGGCTGTACCGAAAGGCCCGTGCCGCCGCCACCCGCAAACAGCACCTTTGCCGTTGCGTCCTTTTTCGAGGTGGTGTCAGTGCCACCCGAGGCATAGCCGACCGAGATCTTGGAAACGGGAATGATCGTAGTGCCCGAGGGTGTTTCAATGGGTGTGCCGACAACGGTGTTGGCATCTACCATCGCGCGGATGTTTTCGAGCGAAGTGCGGATCATTTCCTGCATTTTGTTTTCGTTTTGTTCAGCCATTGTAAGGGCTCCTTTCTTGATCTGCCGAGGTCAGATCTTTATATAGTATCGTTATTTTTTTCGCGTTGATCGATTTTTGCATCTTTGCGACGCGCCACGCGTATCGCATGCTTTTGCTTGACAAAGGCAAGCATTACCGAGAAAAGCAGCGATAGAGCACCGATGCTACGCATAGAAAATACAAGCTTTACGTCAGCGCTTGACTTTTCCCTGAGATAGTCTGCAAAAACGCTGATGTCGTGTGGCTTCGATTTCAAATTCACCGTGCGGTCAAGCGCTGCTAAGAGATAGGAAAGCGAGGCAGATACCGCGCCGTAAAGGATCGCCGTGGTGGCAGCGTCACCCGTTGCAACACGAATGTGCAGCCGCGCGGCGGTAAGGTGCAGATGCTTGCTTGTTTTGCGTATCAATGCTGCTGTTAATGCGCGCACCAGCACAATTTTTTCGTGCAGGGAGAGCGTGTCTGCCTTGTGTGCACCTTTTGTGACGTTGTTCTTTTTTGCTTGCTTAGCGGCTTTTTTTGCGGCACGCTTTGCCTTTTTTTCTGCCTTGCGTGTCGCGCGCCTTTTCCGCTTGCAAATTTTTGCGGGAGTGTATTTTTTTGGATCGCGCCGCTTGCTTCGTTTCGGAAACAGCGTAACACAAAAGCAGAGGATGCCCAGTTTTAGCACCACCGTTTCACGGCAGACCAAAACAAAGCGCACGCGCAGGGTGAGCAATAGCAGCAAAAAAAGCAGGATCGCCAATAGCACGATCAAGAGTGTTGGCATATGCTCACCTCCTTTAAACCTCGTTTTGTCTTTGTGTTATTCTTCCGCTGCAGAAGCCGTCATGCCGTCGGCACCCGCGGCAGTGCTCTCACCGTTCATTGCCTCCGCCGCGATCGAAAGCTGCTCGCCGGGTCTTGCGGCGGGGAGATTGATCTCGGTCTTGGGCAGATCGTCAAGGGTGGTAAGACCAAATACACGTAAAAACTTATCCGTGGTGCCGTAAAGCACAGGGCGGCCGGGCGCGTCAAGGCGTCCTACCGAAACGATCAGCTCCTTGTCAATAAGGGAGTTTACCGCATAGTTGCTGTCAACACCGCGCACGGCATCGATAAAGGCACGCGTAACAGGCTGATTGTAGGCAACAATGGCAAGCACCTCCATCGAGGAGCCCGAAAGGTTGCCACCGCGGCGAATGGAGAGCGCTTCGCGGATATAGGCACCGTACTGCTCCTTGGTGCAGAATTGACAGGTGTCCTTAAAGCACAAAAGCATAATGCCGTGTGTGTCGTCCGCATATCTTTTGGCAATGCGCTCGGCAAGGCGCTTTACCTCGCGTGTACCAAGACCTGTTACCTCGGCAAGCTTTTGATAGGGAACGGGATATCCTGCGGCAAACACCACTGCCTCAATGCAGCTTTCTAAATTTTTGATCGGTTGCAGATTTACTTCAGGTTCAGTAGCCATGTTCGTTATTCTCCTTTATGTAGGGATAGCGGAGAAATCCGCGTTTATGTCAATTTCCTCATCAACGGGGGCATCGGGATTGAGGAAGAATCGGGTGTTTTCTCCGTGCACGGAGTTACCCTCGTCTTCGACGTCCTCCATGATGATCTTTCGCACCTTCATCAGCTCCAGCACGCCCATAAATGAGGCGATCAGATCAGCTAAGCTGGGGGCATCGACAAGAAGCTCGCGCAGGGTGGCAGTGCCCCTTGTTTCAAGCGTGTCAAGAATGATCACGATCTTGCCCTCAACGGGCACGATCGGCTTGCTTGTCATCGGTACAAACGCGGTCTTTACGCGCTCCATTGAGTCGCGATAGGAATTGATGCGTCGCACTGCCGAGAGCAGATCCTCCACGTTTTGATCGGCAACAAAGCTGCGGTCGGGCGAAATTTCATCGGTATCCTTGACAAAACGGTTGCTGTAAAAGGCATAAAGCGGATGCATTTTGGGCGCCGCCTCCTTGGCATGCTGGTGGCGCACCAAGATGTCCGACAGGTCAAAGCGCGCAGGCTTTTCTCCTACCTCCTCGTGCGGGATCAGCATTTCGCTTTTCCACACCATCAGCTGACTTGCCATATTGAGAAAGTCAGTTGCAATATCCATATCCATCTCTCTTGCCTCGGCAAGAAACTCAAGATATTGGTCGCAGATCAGCGAGATCTTGATGTCAAGGATATTCATTTTATTTTTTTCTATCAAGGCAAGCAGAAGATCAAGGGGACCCTCGAAATCTGTTAGCTTGTATGTCATGTTTTCCATGAAAAGCTCCTTATTTCAAATTGTCGCGGATATCAGAGTAAAAAGCCGGGCATCCCCACCAAAGCAAACATGCCCTTCAGGATCAGGGACGAGAGCAGATTGATCAGTGAGGAAAGGGGGCCGAGCAACAGCAGCGCCATTACCACAAGGGTGATCGTGCGCTCGTGCTGCATGACCTTATAGTAAAGGCGGGGCGGCAAAAATACATAGAAAATACGCGACCCGTCAAGCGGGGGTACGGGCAACAGGTTGAATATTGCCAGCGTAATGTTCATGTAAACACCATAGTAAAGAAAGAGAATGGCGAAATAAACAAGGTTAAATTGCAGCTCGGTTTTTACGGGGAGTGTGGCAAGCCAGCCAAAGCCCACAAAACGGAGCAAAAGCAAGAAAACAAAGGAGAGCAAAAGGTTGGAAAGTGGCCCCGAAAGTCCTACCAGCGCGATATCGCGACGGGGATTTTTAAAATAGCGCGAGTTCACGGGCACGGGGTTTGCCCAACCAAAGCCTGCCAGCAGCATGCAAAGAAAGCCGATGGGATCAAGGTGCTTTATGGGGTTAAGCGTAAGGCGCCCAAGGCTTTTTGCTGTGGGGTCACCAAGCCGATAGGCGATATAGCCGTGCGCGGTTTCATGCAACGACAGGGAAAGAAAAACGATAGGTAACGAGAGCAGCATGCCAATAAGATAGGATTGCATGTCACCGCCACCGAGCATGTAACGAAACATAAAAAACTCCTTTGGGTGAGATTATACGTCGTTTCTCACAAGGTCCTCAAAGCTCTCACGGCGTACCGCAATACGTGCCACACCGTCACGCACCAAAATAACGGGCGGACGGGGGAGGCGATTGTAATTTGATGCCATGGAGTAGTTGTATGCGCCTGTTGTGAGCACGGCAAGAATATCGCCGCGCGAGGCGCGCTGAATGGGCATATCCTCACCAATGAGATCGCCCGATTCACAGCATCTGCCCGCTACCGTTGCGCGGTAATCCGCAGGGTCTGCCGCGCGGTTGGCGATCAGCGCCGTGTATTCCGATTGGTAAAGGGCATAGCGGGGGTTATCGGGCATGCCGCCGTCTACCGAAATATAATTTTTAAAGCCGGGAATCTCCTTCACACCGCCAACGGTGTAAAGCGTAATACCTGCTTCCGCCACCAGCGAGCGTCCGGGCTCCAGAATCACGCGCGGCATGGCAACGTCCATTTCCTGCGCCTTGTTTCGTACGATGGCGGCGATCTTTGCAATGGCATCGGCATAATCGACCGTGGCATCGGCTTCGGTGTAGCGCGCGGCAAGTCCGCCGCCAAGATTCAGCTCCTCCGTGACAAAGCCCGTTTCGCGCTTTACGTCAGCGATATAGCGCATCATAATGTCCGCGGCATCACGGAAGGGGGAGAGATCAAAAATTTGAGAGCCCACGTGGCAATGGAAGCCTACGAGGCGCACGCAGGAGAGCGAAAGCGCCAGCTTGGTGATCTCCATCGCTCCACCTGTCACAATGGCGTTGCCAAACTTTGAATCCACGTTGCCCGTTCGAATGGCACGGTGGGTGTGGGGGTCGATGCCGGGGGTGATGCGCAGCAAAATGCGCTGCGTCTTGCCCGCGTTGCTTGCAAGCGCGTCAAGTGCCAAAAGCTCATCGGCATTGTCTACCACAATGGTGCCAACGCCCATGTCAAGCGCCTGCGCGAGATCCGCGTCGGTCTTGTTGTTGCCGTGGAAATAAATGTGCTCGGCAGGAAAGCTCGCGCGCTTTGCGGTATACAGCTCACCGCCCGATACGCAGTCGATGCCAAGTCCCTCCTCTGCGGCAATGCGGTAGATCTCGGTAAAGCAAAGTGCTTTTGAGGCAAAGGCGGGCAGTGCATTTTCACCGAAATGGGTGCGCGCGGCAGTAAGATAGGTGCGAAAACGCGCGCGGATCGCGGCTTCATCCATGATATAAGCAGGTGTGCCAAACTCCTTGGCAAGGGCTACGGTATCCATACCGCCAATGGTCAGATGTCCCTGCTCGTTTGTGTCAAGGTGAGAATGTAAGATCATAAGGGTGTCCTTTCGGAATTTTATAGTAGATCCTCACCGAGATGCTCGGTGATCGAAATTTTTTCGGGAGCGAGAGCGCCGTTTTCATAGCGCAGGATGTGGAGCGAGGCGTTGGGTACGGCAACCTTGCGCGTATAGGCCTCTACGGTGCCAAAGAGCGCCTCCACAAGAAGTGCGCGCACAGGTGTCATATGGGAGCCAACAAGAACGGTCTTGCCCTCGTTTTCTTCGGCAATGCGCTTGATGCAGGCAACCACACGGGCATAGACCATTCGTGTGCTTTCGCCCCCTGTTGGGGAGGCGTTCACGGGAGTGGGGGACATCCAAGGGTTAAAGTCCTCCGGGTATTTTTCGGCAAGCTCGGCAAAGGAAAGACCCTCCCAAAGCCCGCCGTTTACCTCAATAAGCCCCTCGTCGGGGATCACAGGCAAGCCAAAGCGCTCAGCGGTCGGGCGCACCGTATCCACGGCGCGCGAGAGGGGGCTGGCGTAAACCTTGTCTATCTTTTCATGCTCAAAGAGGTAGTTGGCTACCGCCTGTGCCTGCAAAAGTCCGTGTGGGGTGAGAGGCGTTTCGGTAATGCCTGCAAAAATATCGGCAACGTTTGCCATACTGCGCCCGTGGCGCACTAAAATGATGCGTGTCATAAGTTTTGAAGATGCTCCTTTACCTCATGTGCCACTTGGGTCAGTTTGCCGTTTTCACAGTGATAGATGTCCATGGCGGTGTTGGCAATGGCGGGGTGCTTGCGCGCCATGGTATCAGGATCGCCTGCCGCCATACAGCTGATGCACCGCACACCCCCTGCGTGCGTGACGATCATTACAGTCTTGTCCTCATTTTCAGCAATGATCTGTTGCAGCGCTTTTTCTGTACGCACAAAAAGATCAAAGAAGGATTCGCCGCCGGGATAAGGATATTTAACATCCTCAAGGAGCTGTGGGTGTGCCTTGTATCCGCGGTCAACTTCTTCAAAGGGCATGCCTGTCCACTCGCCCACGTCAATTTCGCGCAGGTCGGGCATTGGTATGATCTCAAGCCCAAAGTGTGCCGCGGTCGGCGCGGCGGTATGGATGGCACGCGAGAGGTCGCTGGCGTAGATCTTGTCTATTTTTTCGTGCGCGGCAAGATATGTCGCAAGGCGCGCCGCTTGGCTCACCCCCTCGTCTGTCAGAGGCGCGTCAAGCTGACCCGTGTAGCGGTGTGTTGCATTGGTTACGGTATGACCGTGCCTTACAACAAGTAATCTGATCATATCTTATACCTTTACACCCGTATAACGGGAAATGATGCGCCAAACCTCGTCCCTGCCTTCTCCCTTAAGAGAGGAAAAGGGGATCACGGGTGTATCGGTCGGAATGTCGGGATGATCGGCAAGGCGCGCAAGCGCTGCCTCACGCTCGGTCTTGTTGAGCTTATCCGCTTTGGTGGCAACCACCGCAAAGGGCAGTCCTGCCTCGCTAAGATAGCGCAGCATCATGACGTCGTCGGCGGTGGGGCCGACCTTAAGGTCAACAAGCTGTAATACCAGCGCAAGACGGTCGATGTTTCTGTTTGCGGTAAAAAATCCGTCAGTGAGTGCCGACCATTTTGCCTTGTCTGCAGGGGGACGCTTTGCAAAGCCGTAGCCGGGCAGGTCCACCAAAAACAGCTTGCCGTCAACGTCATAAAAATTGATGGTGATGGTCTTGCCGGGCGCACCGCTGACACGTGCAAGCGATTTGCGCCCGAGAACGGTATTGATCAGTGAGCTTTTTCCCACGTTTGAGCGCCCCGAAAGCGCGATCTGCGGCACGGGGTGCGAGGGGAATTGGCGAATCTCGCCCGCACTGATGAAAAGCTTTGTGTTCTGTAAATTCATAAAAACTCCTTGCGTTATGCTTGCTTGGCAGTTTCGGCGATGTGGCAGGAAATCCGGCTTGTGCTCTTGGAAGCCTTGCGGCAGGGAATGCCTCCAACTAAGGCGCGATCGAGCACATCAAAAAGATTGCGGCAGGGCAGGATCTCAAGCGCCGCCACGGCATCGGGGTCAAGCAATGGCAGATCGCGCATATTGCCCTCGGGGATCAAAACAGTTTTAACACCCGCAATGGCGGCAGCCATCGTCTTTTCCTTTAAGCCGCCAATGGGCAATACGTTACCTGTAAGCGTTACTTCGCCCGTCATGGCAATATCGTGGCGCACGGGCTTGCCCGAAAGCGCACTCACCAGCGCGGTTACCATGGCGGCACCGGCAGAGGGGCCGTCCTTTGGCACGGCACCCTCGGGGAAGTGAATGTGCAGATCGTATGTTTTATAAAAATCAGCAGGAATATCAAATTTATCTGCATTGGCGCGCAGATAGCTGACCGCAATGCGTGCGGATTCCTTCATCACGTCGCCAAGAGAGCCTGTCAGCTCGATCTTGCCGTCACCGGGAAAGGGCAGTGCCTCAACCTTTAAAAGGTCGCCGCCCGCCTCGGTATAGGCAAGCCCGTTTACCACGCCGCAAGTATCCTCACCGTCTGCCTTCTCTCGCGGCAGCTTGCGGGGGCCAAGCAGCTCCTCCAGATTCTCGTTTTTCACGGTGGTAAGACCGCGCACGCCCGAGGCGACACGCTTTGCCGTTTTGCGGCAGATGTTGGCGAGCTCGCGCTCAAGATTGCGCACACCCGCTTCGCGCGTGTAGTCGTCAATGATGCCCGAAACCGCTTCATCGGTAATGCGCAAGCGGCGGCGGTCAAGACCGTGACGCTTTAATTGCTTTGGTATGAGGTGTTTTTTGGCGATCGCCATTTTTTCGGACTTGGTGTATGTAGAAAGCTCAATGATCTCCATGCGGTCAATGAGGGGCCGCGGTACACCTTCCAGGGTGTTTGCTGTCGCGATAAACACGCACTCGGAAAGATCGAAGGGGATTTCTGTGAAGTGGTCGCGGAAATGCTTGTTCTGCTCGCCGTCAAGCACCTCAAGCAGTGCCGAGGAGGGGTCGCCGTGCGAATTGCGCGTCATTTTATCGATCTCGTCAAGCAAAATAAGGGGGTTGCAGCAGCGCGCCTCGGTGAGTGCCGCAATAATGCGCCCGGGCATTGCGCCAAGATAGGTCTTGCGGTGTCCGCGGATATCCGCCTCATCACGCACACCACCAAGCGATACGCGCACATACTTGCGGTTCATCGCGCGCGCAATGGATTGTGCGACGGAGGTCTTGCCAACACCGGGGGGGCCTACAAGGCAGATGACCTGATTGCCAAGCGTGGGATTTAGCTTGCGCACTGCAAGGAATTCAAGAATGCGCTCCTTTACCTTTGTAAGACCTTCGTGATCGTCATCAAGGATCTTTTTGGCAACTGCGATATCCACGCGATCCTCTGTTTTTTTGTTCCAAGGCAGCTCAAGGCACACGTCAAGGTAGGACCTGAGGACGCTTGCCTCGGAGGAGCCAAAGGGCGTTTTTGCCATGCGCGAAAGCTCTTTTAAAAGCTTTTTTTCGGTTTCCTCGGGCATGTGTGCCGCGCGAATGCGTGCCTCAAATTCATCAAGCTCACTCTCGCCCCCGTCGCCAAGCTCTTCTTCGATCGTGCGCAGCTGCTCACGCAGGTAAAACTCCTTTTGGTTTTGGTTCAGGCGCTCGCGCACCTCGCGGTGGATCTCGATCTCACAGCGCAGCAGCTCGGTTTCCTCTTGCATCAGGGGCAACAGGCATTCAAGACGGTCAGTCGGATCATACGCCTCAAGTATCAGCTGCTTGTCCTCGCCGCGCACCAATATGTTTGCCGCTACGAAATCCGCAAATGCGCCGGGCGACTTGATTTCCTTTGCCGTTTTTATCACATCGTCGGTAATGGTGGGCAGGAGCTCCTTCATTTCATCAAGCAGCCGTGCGCCCTCGCGCAGCATTGCCTCATCGCGCAGATCGGGCGAGCTGACCTGTTCGATCGTTTTTACAAGCACTGTGGCTGTGTAATAGTCTGCAAAACGGTGAAGATCAAGCATGTCGCCACGGGCATAGCCCTCTAAGATCACACGCATGCTGCCGTCGGGTGTCTTTACGCTTTGCTTGATTTTTGCTACGGTGCCGGTCTTGTAAAAAAGATCGGCTGTCAGCTCGCTTGTCGTGGGTGCCTGAAGGGAAATAAGAAATACGAAGGCATCGGTCGCATTTGCCGCGTCGGCGGCAGCGATCGATACATCGTCGGTCAGTTCAAAATTAACGGGAATGGCAGGAAAAGCCGTAATGCCCCCGAGGGGTATGACGGGCAGGGTCAGCTTATCTGCCTTTTCAAAGTACTGTGCCATGGGGAAGGATCCTTTCGGGTATAAACAATAATATAGAGTATATTATAACACATATTTTTGTCATTTGCTAGTGCTTTTTGCGAAAATATAATATTTATGGTAAATTTTTTCACACGAGGCATCAAAACGTGTGTGGTTCAGCGGTTTTTGACGCGGCGTAAAAAATTACAAAATTGTGAATTTTTTGTACCAATCTTGTCATAAGCAGGATGAAGATTGCAAAAATCGGCAAAAGTCACAAAAAACGCATGGTGTTATACCGTTTTTTTCTATTTGTGGATATTTTCACGAAAATTTGACAAAAAAATTGTCGGTTTTGAACACTTTACAAACGCGAAAAAATGCGTTATAATGACAAGGCGCTCGAAAAGGGGGCGTGGTGCACGGCGGTCAACCCTTGCGCGGAGTGTCAAGCTTATGACACCAACACGGGCAAGCGTTCCTACCACCGTGCATTTTTGTTGAAATGTGTTTCGACTTCCGGTCGAGGCGCTTTTTGCTTTTTGTGGAATGTAAAAATAAATAACGAAAAAATTTCAAAAAACTCTTGACAAGCACCAAGCGCCGTGTTATAATATCGGGGCAAAGAAGCAGAACGTTCCGCGTTCTCACCCTGCCGCCAAGGAGCGCGCTCGGTTGATATGTTCACCTTTTATAGGTGTATTGTGTCGTGCGGGGCGTATGCTTTGCGCGATTTTTTATTTCACCGGGTCAACCCCCGGAAATGGAGGTACTGTTCTATTAGCGCTTCAAAAGAATTGCTGATCAACGAAGAAATTAAAGAAAAGGAAGTTCGTGTGATCGGTGACGACGGAGAAACACTCGGCATGATGTCCGGCAACGCCGCACTGAAGATTGCTTATGATCGCGGGCTCGATCTGGTTTTGATCGCACCGCAGGCAACACCCCCCGTTTGCCGTATCATGGATTATGGCAAGTATCGCTTCGACCGTGAAAAAAAGGAAAAGGAAGCAAAGAAGAAGCAGCAGGTCGTAGAACTGAAGGAGGTTCAGCTTTCCTGCCGTATCGATGTACACGATTTTGAAACCAAGGCGCGTAATGCCATTCGTTTCCTCACTGCAGGCAACAAGGTGCGCGTGGTGGTTCGCTTCAAGGGTCGCGAAATGGCGCATCAGGAGCTTGGCCGCGAAATGCTCACTCGCTTTGAGGCTGCGGTTTCCTCTGTTGGCACCGTGGAAAAGAAGCCCGTGCTTGACGGTAGAATTCTCAGCATGATCGTTGTACCGCAGAAAAACACCCCCGCCAAAAATTAAATCCCTTGCGGCGTGTGCCGCCTAAAATAAGATCACGTTAAAAGGAGTAAATAAAATGGGAAAAATCAAAACGCATAAGGCTTCGGCCAAGAGATTTTCCGTTACCGGCACCGGTAAGGTAAAGATCAATCACTGCCACCATCGTCACAACCTCGGCCTCAAGGATGCAAAGCGCAAAAGACATCTTCGTTCTTCCGCTATCCTTAGCCCCGCTATGACCGCAACCGCGCGTCAGCTCATTCAGAAATAAGATAATCGGAGGATCGTAAAATGGCAAGAGTTAAGGGCGCGATGATGACGCGCAAGAGAAGAAATAAGGTATTGAAGGCTGCTAAGGGCTACTGGGGTGCAAAATCTAAGCACTTCAAGATGGCAAAAGAGCAGGTAATGAAGAGCGGCAACTATGCATTTGCAGGCCGCAAGATGAAGAAGAGAGATTTCCGTAGCCTTTGGATCACCCGTATCTCTGCTGAGGCAAAGGTAAACGGCATGAACTATTCTACTATGATGCATGGTCTGAAGAAGGCTGGCGTTGATCTCAACCGCAAGATGCTCGCAGACCTCGCTGTTTCCGACAAGCAGGCTTTTGCTGCTCTCGCAGCGCAGGCTAAGGCAGCACTTTGAGTTAAAAAACCCGGTTACGCGCCGGGTTTTTTACTGTTTTTGGGGTGTGCTGATCTGCCCCTGAAACGCGTGCTTTTTTAGTTTAAATTTGACAAAAAGGAGGGAAACGGTATGCAAAAACCGCAGGAACTCATTACATCCAGACAAAATCCGCTTGTCATGCTTGCCGCAAAGCTTACCGAGCGAAAGCACCGTGAGGCACAGGGGCTTTTTCGTTTTGACGGCAAGAAGCTTTTTTTGGAGGCGCTTCTGCATCATCTGCCTCTTGTGGCAGTGCTGCTGCGCGAGAGCGCGGTAGACGCTATTATGGATGCGGCGGGTGCGCTTGCGCTCCCCGAAGGGTGTCGCAGCGTGATATTGCCCGATAGCCTTTTTGACCGCATTTCCGAGGAAAAATCACCCGAAGGGGTAATGTGTCTGTCAAAACGTCTTGACAAAATCCATAAAATCATTACAATAGATAAATGGCGCGAGCAAAAATTTTCGCCGTCTGCACGTGTTCTTTTTCTTGAAAGCGTGCGCGACCCCGGCAATCTTGGCACCATTGTGCGCGTCGCACGCGCGTTTGGTGTGGATGCCCTTGTGCTCTCCGCCGACTGTGCCGATATCTACAACTCGCGCGTTTTGCGTGCGGCAATGGGAACGCTTTTTCATCAACCGATCTTTGTGATAGAGGATTTTGTTGATGCAGTGCGCCACTTTGCAACGCACACACGCGTGTTTGCTGCCACCCTTGGTGCGCAGGCGGTAAGGCTTGGGCAAGCAGTGCTTCGCCCGGGGGATGCTGTTGTGGTTGGAAATGAAGGGCATGGGCTTAGCCCTGCGGTGATCGAAGCCGCGACAGACAGGATCTATATTCCAATGGAGCCGGGCGTGGAATCGCTCAATGCCGGTGTTGCTGCCTCGGTTCTCCTGTGGGAGCTTTACAGAGGAGCTTAACATGAGTAAAACACAACGGTGCGCGGCGTGGGTCGCGTTATCGCTTGCACTCGGGCCGCGCAGCGCACGCTTAAAGCCGCTGCTGCATCACTTTGGCACGCCCGAGCGTATCTTTGCGGCAGAGCAGAGCGAGCTGCTATCGGTCTTGCCCGATCTTGGAAAGGGCGCACTTGCCGCATTGAAATTTGAGAAGCATGAAAGGGAAGTGGGGCGGATCCTCGCGTATTGCGACCGCATGGGTGTTACGGTGCTCACGCCCGATATGCCTGCGTACCCCGCCGCTCTTTTCGCCATTGCAGAGCCGCCCGCCGTGCTCTACTGCCGCGGCAATATGCCGGCGGTTGGCAAATGTCCGTTTGTCGGTGTGGTTGGCACACGTACAGCCGATGCATACGGAGAGCGCGTGGCGTATAAACTATCCTTTGAGCTTGCCGCCGCGGGCGCAGTTGTAGTCAGCGGTCTTGCCGAGGGTATTGACGGTGTTGCCGCAGCGGCGGCAATCGACGCGGGCGCCCCTACGATAGCAGTACTTGGATGCGGGATCGATCGCGTATATCCAAAGCATCATACGCGCCTTTTCTCAGAGGTCGCGGAATTTGGTGCTATCGTAACGGAATTTGCACCCGGTACACCGCCAAATTCTTGGAATTTCCCCATACGAAACCGTATCATCAGCGCGCTTTCTGAGACGGTGGTGGTTGTGGAGGGCGATGAAAAAAGCGGCGCGCTGATCACCGCACGTTACGCGCTTTTGCAGGGTAAATCTCTGTTTGCCGTACCGGGTGATGTCGACTGCGCACGCTCGGCAGGCTGCAATCTGCTGCTGCGCGCGGGTGCCAATATTGCACTTTCGGCTGAGGATATCCTCTCGCATTTTCGCTTTTTGTATCGCGATACTGCGATGCTGAGATCCCTGGATGATGTGATGCAATATGCAGGTGCTACTCCCGAAAAGCTGCGTGCACACGGCTTGCATGTGGCAAGCGATTGGGAGGGTGTTGCAGGGGAAGACCTGCCGCGTAAGTCGACCGATAAAAAAAGGGTAAAAAGAGAGAAAGAGGATGAGGGAGAAACGCACACCGTACGTGAGGTGTTGCCCACCCCCCAAACGCTTGCTACTCTTACCGCCGCACAGAGAAGCATTTATGATAATTTGCCGGATGGCGCGTTTACCATCGACCTTTTGGTTGGTTTAGGCGTGCCGGCAAAGGATGCAGTTGCGGCAATGACGTTGTTTGAAATACTTGGCCTCGTTTCTTCGATGCCGGGTGGAACATATCAAAAGAAACCCTTCGATGCTTGAATGTAATTTATTTGAAAGGAACTATACATGGCAAATCTCGTGATCGTGGAGTCGCCCTCTAAAGCGACTGCAATCAAAAAGTATCTTGGATCAAACTATAAGGTAATCGCCTCTAAGGGGCACGTGCGCGATCTTCCCAAGAGCTCGCTCAGCGTGGATATCGAAAATGGCTTTGAGGCTCATTATATCAACATTCGCGGCAAGGGAGATCTTATCAAGGAGATCCGCCGTGAGGCAAAAAACGCGAAAAAGGTATTTCTCGCACCCGACCCTGACCGCGAGGGAGAGGCAATTGCTTGGCATCTTGCCACGGCACTTGGTCTTGATCCCGCAAAGACGCTTCGCGTGACCTTTAATGAGATCACACCCGATGTGGTGCGTGCTGCGATCAAGTCGCCCCGCGCGATCGATATGAACCTTGTTAACGCACAGCAGACACGCCGTATTTGGGACCGTGTTGTAGGATATAAGCTTTCTCCCTATCTTTGGAAATCTGTAAAAAATGGCCTCTCCGCAGGTCGTGTGCAGTCGGTGGCTTCTCGCATTATCGTTGACCGCGAGGAGGAGATCCGCGCGTTCAAGCCTGAGGAGTATTGGACGATCGATGCCGCGCTCGGTGCCGGTGATAAGAGCTTTACCGTTCGTTTTTACGGTAATGTGGATGGTAAGATCAAGCTTCCCGATGAGGTGAGCGCCAACTTTGTTGTCAATGCTGTTGCAGGTAAGGACTTTACCGTCAAGAGCGTTAAGCGAGCCACCCGTCAAAAGCTGCCCGCGCCCCCCTTTACCACCTCTACGATGCAGCAGGAGGCATCGCGCAAGCTTGGCTTCCAATCACAGCGTATCATGCGTGTGGCGCAGGAGCTGTATGAGGGCGTAAATGTTGGCACCGAGAACGGTGGCGTGCAGGGTCTTATCACCTATATGCGTACCGACTCCCTGCGCGTTTCGGTTGATGCACAAAATGCCGCGCGCGAGCTGATCGCCGCAAAATACGGCGAGGCGTGCTGCCCTAAGACACCTCGCACCTATAAGGCACGTGCCGGTGCACAGGATGCGCACGAGGCAATTCGACCCGCAAATGTTGCGCTTGACCCCGCAAAGGTACACAAATATCTTACCATTGATCAATATCGTCTTTATAAGTTGATCTGGGAGCGTTTTGTTGCAAGCCAAATGGAGTCTGCTACACTGAACACCCTGTCGCTTGAGCTGGAGGCAGCGGGCTACATCTTCCGCGCAAGCGGTTATAGCGTGGCCTTCCCCGGATATATGGCTGTTTATGAGGAGAGCGAGGAGGAGGATGCCCGTGCGGATGCACACGGCGAGCAGCGCGATCTGCGCATCCCCGATCTTGAGGAGGGTGCTTGCATTTCTGCGCAAAGCGTAACCCCTCAGTGCCACTTTACCGAGCCGCCCGCACGCTACACCGAAGCTTCCCTCATCAAGTTCCTTGATGAAAAGGGCATCGGTCGCCCCAGCACGTATAATACCATTATCACCACCATCGTGTCCCGTAATTATGTGACACGTGATGGAAAATCGCTTGTTCCCACGCCCTTGGGCGAGGTTACCACAAAGCTGATGAAGGAGAACTTCTCGGATATTGTTGACTATGCGTTTACGGCGCAAATGGAAACCGAGCTTGATGAGATCGAAGAGGGCAATGCCGAGATGACGGCGGTGCTTGAAAAGTTCTGGCAGGGCTTTTCCAAAGAGCTTGCCAAGGCCGAGGAAACCATTGGCAAGGGTGACTTCCGCTTGCCTGTGGAGGAAACCGATATCATCTGCGATAAGTGCGGAGCCAAAATGGTGATCAAAAACGGCAGATACGGTAAATTTGCCGCTTGCCCCAATTATCCCACTTGTAAAAACACCAAGCCGCTTGAGGCCGAAAAGCCGCAGGAGGTTGTACAAAAGGAAGAGAAAAAGGAGCCTGTTGTAGCAGATTTTAAGTGCGAGGCTTGCGGTGCGGACATGGTACAGCGCACAGGCCGTTACGGTACCTTTTTCGCATGCTCGCAGTATCCTGCATGCAATTTTACAAAGCAAAAAACCAAGGAGCTTGACGTGCCCTGTCCCAAGTGTCAGTCTAAGATCCTGATCAAAACAGGGCGCAATAAAACGGTATTTTACAGCTGTGAACGCTATCCCGAATGTGATTTTTCCTCTTGGGATATGCCCGTAGCACAGACCTGCCCCGATTGCGGCAAGATGCTCTTCCGCAAAAAAGGTAAGGCGCTTTTGGTTTGTCACGATAAGGACTGCGGCTATCGCTGCGAGGTAGAGGAAACGCAGGACAGCGTGGAGAGCGAGGCATGAGCACGCCCCGTGTGCGTGTGCTTGGTGCAGGGCTTGCGGGGTGTGAGGCCGCGTGGCAAATTGCCACGCGCGGCGTGCCCGTAACGCTTGTTGAAATGAAGCCGAGCAAGAGGACTCCCGCACATCACAGCAATGGCTTTGCCGAGCTTTGCTGCTCCAATTCTCTTAGATCCGATGCGCTCTCCAATGCCGTAGGACTTTTAAAGGAGGAGATGCGCCGCGTGGGCTCGCTTGTGCTTGAGGCGGCAGATGCTACCCGTGTACCCGCAGGCTCAGCACTTGCAGTCGACCGTGATCTTTTTTCGGCGTATATCACAGACCGCATCAGATCGCATCCGCTGATCACCGTAGAGGAGCGAGAGGTCACAAGCCTTGAAGGGGATGGGATCACTGTCGTTGCGACAGGGCCTCTTACCACCGATCCGCTTGCCGCGGATATTGCGGCACTTATGGGTGGGGACGGGCTACATTTCTTTGATGCCGTAGCGCCTATCGTGGAGTTTTCGAGTATCAATATGGATGTTGCCTTTTTCGCCTCGCGTTACGATAAGGGTGATGCCGATTATATCAACTGCCCCATGACCAAGGAGCAGTACGACGTGTTTTATCACGAGCTGACTCATGCGCGTGAGGCGGAATTGAAGGACTTTGACAAAAAAGAGCTGAAGGTGTTTGAGGGGTGCATGCCCGTTGAGGTCATGGCACGCCGCGGATACGACACGCTCCGTTACGGTCCGCTTAAGCCCGTAGGTCTTATCGACCCGCGTGTAGGCAAGGAATATTATGCCGTAGTACAGCTTCGCAAGGAAAATAAAGAGGGCACGATGTATAATCTTGTGGGCTTTCAGACGCATCTCGCGTTTCCTGAGCAAAAGCGCGTGTTCTCGCTTATTCCGGGGCTTGAAAACGCAACGTTTTTGCGCTATGGAGTGATGCATCGCAATACGTATCTGCAATCTCCGGGATTCCTGAACGATACTTATGCGGTGATTGCGCGCCCCGACCTCTTTTTTGCAGGGCAAATGACAGGTGTTGAGGGGTATATCGAGTCTGCAGGCTCAGGGCTTGTCGCGGGCATCAACGCCGCACGCCGCGCGCGCGGTATGGAGTCCTTCTCCTTTCCGCGTCATACAATGCTCGGCGCCATGGCAGGCTACGTTTCAAACGGTGGCATGGGCGATTTCTTGCCCATGAACGCGAATTTCGGCATCGTGGATCGTCTTTCCTATAAGGTAAAGGGCGGTAAGGCAAAGCGCAATGAGGCGCTTTCCGCACGTGCCATAGAGGCACTTTCACTCGTGCTTGATTCGTGCAAGCAGTAAAAAAAGGGATAGACGGGTCGAGTTTTTACAAAAATAACAGAAAAAGGGGGGATAACGGTGTCACGGGATATCGCATTACTTCAAGCGCGTATCGGATATTACTTTGCCGATGAAGCGCTGCTTGTGCGCGCACTTACGCACACCTCGTTTGCAAACGAGCAGAAAACGGGCAGGATCGGCTCGAACGAGCGCCTTGAGTTTCTTGGTGACAGTGTGTTATCTCTTACCGTTTGCAGCTATCTTTACAATACTTACCCTGAGCTGCCGGAGGGGCGCCTGACGGTCCTTCGCAAAAATCTGGTATGTCAGCGCGCGCTGGCAGAGTATGCCGCCAAGATAGAGCTTGGCGCCTATCTTTTGCTTGGCAAGGGCGAGGAAAAGGATGGGCGAGAAAAGCCCAAGCTCCTTGAGGATGCCTTTGAGGCGTTGCTGGGTGCGATGTATCTTGATTGCGGGGAACTGTCGCGCGTGGCTGAATTTGTGTTGCCCTTTGTGAAGGCGGAGCTTTTTAAAATGCAAAGCGAGCTGCTACCACTTGAGGATTATAAGACCCTGCTTCAGCAATATGTGCAGCAAATGCCGGGCGAGGAGCTTCGATATGAAACGATAGGGGAGACAGGCCCCGACAATGCCAAGCGCTTTACGGTGCGTGTGCTGATCAATTCCAATGAATTTGGAAAGGGCACGGGAACATCCAAAAAGGAGGCTGAGCAGCGTGCCGCCTGCGAGGCACTCAAGCGCTATTTGCCACGCTGAATTTATAGAGAAATAACGTTTTTTTACCTGCCGCCGCAAGCCAAAAGCTTGCGGCGGCAGGTTTTTGTTAAGTTTGGCGAAAAAAACACCGGCATTCCCAAAAAAGCACTTGCAAAATCGCGCGTTATGCGTTATAATAAATTATTAATATTATATTTTAGTAGAAAGGAGACGTGGCTCTTGTATCTTAAATCTCTTGAACTACAGGGCTTTAAGTCCTTTCCCGACAAAACAAAATTGAATTTTGAACGTGGCACCACGGTCATCGTGGGTCCTAACGGCAGCGGTAAGTCTAACATTTCCGATGCTATGCGTTGGGTGCTTGGTGAGATCTCCTCAAAAAGTCTGCGCGGCGCCAAAATGGAAGACATCATTTTCGGCGGTGCGGACAGCCGCCGTCCAATGGGCTTTGCCGAGGTGTCGGTCACCTTTGACAACACCGATGAGGAAAACAAATTGGATTATCCCGGTGATGAGGTTACCGTTACCCGTCGCTATTACCGTGCGGGTGAGAGTGAATACTATATCAATCGCCGCGCCTGCCGCTTGCGCGACATATATGAGCTGTTTATGAACACGGGTATCGGCCGTGACGGCTATTCTATCATCGGTCAGGGTAAGATCGCGGAGATCATCTCTCGAAAATCCGATGAGCGCCGCAGTATTTTTGAGGATGCTTCGGGCATTGCAAAATACCGTCACCGTAAAAACGAAACCGAGCGTAAGCTAAAGACCACCGAGGAAAATATGACGCGCGTGACCGATATCTTTACCGAGGTAGAGGCACAGGTCGTGCCGCTTGAAAAGGAGGCAGAGCGCGCCAAAAAGGCACTTGAGCTGCATGAGACCAAAAAGCAGGTAGACGTACAGCTTTGGCTCTTTGACTCGGAGCGCTTGCGCGGTGAGATCGAGCGTGCGGAGGAAAATTTCCGCAACAGCACCTATGATCTGCGCCTGGCGGAGGAAGTGATCGCCGATTATAATTCACAAAGTGATCGCTTGTTTGAGGAAAGCCAGGCAAATACAGCAGCCGCTGAAGAGGTGCTCGAAAGGATTCGCGCCCTTGAAAAGGAAAACTACGAGCGTGACAATCAGTACAGCGTCGCTACGACAAAAATTGCAAACACAAAAGAGAAAATAGAAGCAGCAGAGCGCACCGTGCAGGAGAAGGAGCGCATGCTGCAGCTTGAAGCTACCGAGGGCGACCGCCGCCGTGCGGAGCTTGCAGTGTTAGCGGAAGAGTGCAATACCTTGGAGGCAGCGCATACCGCCAAGGCGGAGGAAGCGCAGGATCTTGCCAATAAAGCGCTGCAGCTGGCAGGGGAGATCGCAACGGCTTTGGCTGATGTCAGCGAGCGTGAAACCGAGGTTGCTGATATTACCGTGCGCCAAAAGGTGCTGGAAAACAACAAGATCACCGATAGCGATAAAAACGAAGCCATGACCGCTGAGATAGAGGAGTACCGTAAGACCTCCCTGATGCTTGCGGCACAGTGCGCCGAGAAGGAAAAAGCGGCGGCAGGCTATCAGCGAGAGATCGATGATGCAAATGCGAAGATCGCAACCCTTGACGCGCGCATGCGCGAGCTCTCCGAGGAGCTCCATGAGGTAGGCGAGGAAGAGGCGGATTACAAGGTGCAGTCCGATATTGCCCGTCAACGCATGGAGGCATTCCGCGCCATGGAGGAGCACTTTGAGGGCTATAGCAACAGCGTGCGCTATGTCATGGATGCGTATGCAAACGGCAAAATTACCGATAAGGACGGCAGAAGGTGCGGCAAGATCTACGGGCCGCTTTCCAAGGTCATTTCGGTGGATAAAAAGTACGTGGTTGCCATGGAAACGGCGCTTGGGGCCAATCTGCAGCACATTGTAGTTGAGGATGAGAGCGTTGCAAAGGCCGCCATGTTCGCACTGAAGCGTGCGGAGGCGGGCAGAGCCACCTTCTTCCCCCTTTCCTCCATGCGCGGACTTAGCGTTACCGCTGAAATGGAGCAGGCAGCCGAATGCCGCGGCTATGTTGGCATTGCATCCGAGCTTCTTAGCTGTGAGGATAAGTTTTATGAGGTCGTATCCTCTCTGCTTGGCAGAACCGTTGTGTTTGAGGATCTCGATAGCGCCACTGAAATGGCGAAAAAGACCAAGTTCCGCGTCAAGGTCGTAACGCTTGACGGGCAGGTCATCAATGCCGGCGGCTCCTTTACGGGCGGCTCAGTGAAGCAAAAGGCGGGTGTTCTTTCCCGCACGGGTCAGATCGAGGAGCTTGGTGAAAAGCTGAAGGTCTATACCGCAAAGCTCAAAGAGCTGGCAGAGCGTCGCAATGGACTTGAGGATGAAATGAAATCGCTTACCCTTGAGCGTGACGATGAGGCAAACCGCCAATCGCTTCTCTTTGCACTGCAAAGCGCTGAGGCGGGAGAAGCCGCACAGTGGCGCGCCAAGTATGATGCAAACGAGGCGTTGATCGAAAAGCTGCATGCTGATTTTGAAGCGCTTACACTGCAGCGCGCAGGCTACGATGATGAGCTTGTCCGCCTTGCCGAGGAGGAAAAGACACTTCGCCGCCAGATCGAGGAGATCAGCGCGCTCCGCGCCGAAAAGGACGTGGAGCGCAACGGGCTTTTGGATCAAAAGAGCGCGGTAGAGCAGGAAATGACCGAGCTATACATCAAGATCAGTGCTGTGCGCAAGGATATTGAAACAGTTGAGCTTTATATTGCCGATTCCGACGCGCGCGCCAATGTCATTCGCGCTGAGATCGAGGCAGAACGCGTGCGTATTGCTGAGTTTGAGGATAGTATTCAAAGTGAAACGTTGCGCCAGCAGGCAAACCGTAATACCTTTGCGGAGGGCGAGCGTGTGCTTGCTGAGCTGAGCGAGCGCCGCCAGAGGCTGACAACAGGCAACATGGATATTGAGAGAAAGCGCGCCGTTGTCAGTGAAAAGCTGCGTGATAAGATGGCGGAGCAGCAAACGATCTTCCAAGCGCATACGAAAAATGAAAACAAGTTGAATTCTCTGCGTGAGGAGCAGGATAAGATCGCGGCAAAATTCTGGGAAGATTATGAGATGACCAGAAACGATGCGTTGGCACTCGGCTTCCCCGCGCTGACTGCTGCCGACCGCGCCGCTGCGGTTGAATTGCAGGTCAGCTGCCGTAACCGTCTTCGTGCCATTGGCAACGTTGACCTGGATGCGGTCAACAAGTACAAGGAGATCAAGGAGCGCTACGATACCATGAAGGCGCAGATCGACGATATGACCGCCGCGCGCGACGATCTGTTGAAGATTATTGCGGATCTCGAAGGCGAAATGAAGACCTCCTTTGTAGCCACCTTTAATCAGATCAATGAAAACTTCAACCGCACCTTCTCAGAGCTGTTTGGTGGCGGTAGTGCTGAAATTTCGCTCTCTGATCCCTCGGACGTGCTTACCTCCGGTATCGAGATCAAGGCGGCACCTCCCGGCAAGATCATTAAAAATCTTACCATGCTTTCGGGTGGCGAGCAATCCTTTGTTGCCATTGCCTTGTTCTTTGCCATTTTGCAGGTCAACCCAACGCCCTTCTTTATTCTTGATGAGATCGAGGCGGCACTTGACGAGGTGAACGTAGCACGATTTGCGGCATACATCAAGCGTTATTCGCTGGATACGCAATTTATACTTATTACACACCGCCGCGGCACCATGGAGGCAGCACAGCGCCTTTACGGTGTAACCATGCCCGAGCGCGGCATTTCCAAGGTGCTTGCGCTTGACGTAAACTCTATTTCGGGCAAGCAAAAGGGAGATGAGTGGAATGGGATTTTTAACTAAATTAAAAGAGGGTCTTGCCAAAACAAAAAACGCGCTTTTTGGAAGGATCGATGCCATGCTCAAGCACTTTGTGCGCGTGGATGAGGAGCTGCTTGAGGAGCTTGAGGAGCTGCTGATCACCGCCGACGTGGGCGTTTCGGCAACGGAAGAAATTTTGGATCGCCTGCGCGATGAGATCAAAGAGGGACGTCTGAAGGAGCCCGAGGATATCAAGGCGAGCTTGCGCGTGATCCTTGCCGATATGATCGGGCAGGGCGAGCCCTTAAAGCTTGACACCACGCCAACCGTCGTTTTGATCATCGGTGTGAACGGCGCGGGAAAGACCACCTCGATCGGTAAAATATCAAACCGCCTGAAGCAGGCGAAAAAAAGCGTTGTTGTGGCAGCGGCGGATACCTTCCGCGCCGCCGCAATCGATCAGCTTTCGGTTTGGTGTGACCGTGCGGGTGTGGATATCGTGAAGCAGCATGAGGGGTCTGACCCCGCAGCGGTGGTATACGATGCCATTCAATATACCAAAAAGAAGGGTGCAGACGTTTTGATCGTTGATACGGCAGGGCGCTTGCACAACAAAAAGAACCTCATGGATGAGCTTGCTAAGATCAACCGTGTTATTTCTCGTGAATTGCCCGATGCCACCCGTGAAAACCTATTGGTGCTTGACGCAACCACCGGGCAAAATGCCATTTCACAGGCAAAGGAATTTGGCAAGGCGGCAGAGATCACGGGGCTTATCCTCAACAAGCTTGACGGTACAGCCAAGGGCGGTATCGTGCTTTCCATTCGCCATGAGCTCGGGCTTCCCGTTAAGTTTATCGGTGTTGGAGAGAAGATCAATGACATGCAGGAGTTTGATGCGGAAGAATTTGTTGCCGCACTGTTTGAATGATGAAAAGATACGAGGTCGTGCTTGCCAGCCGCAATCGCGGCAAGCTAAGGGAATTAGAGAGCCTGCTTGCGGCGGAGCTTGGTGATATCATTGCCTTAAAATCCCTTGATGATATCGGTTTTACCGAGGAGATTGAGGAAAACGGTACTACATTTGCCGAGAATGCACTTCTTAAGGCAAATGCCGTTGCGGCAAAAGGATATATTGCGCTGGCAGATGATTCGGGGCTTTGCGTGGAGGCACTTGGCGGCGCACCCGGCGTGTTTTCCGCGCGCTATGCGGGCGCGCATGGTGATGATGCCGCAAACAACGCGCTTTTGCTCCAAAACCTAGAGGGGAAGAGCGATCGTTCTGCCGCGTTTGTCGCAGTCTTTGCCTGTGCTTTTCCCGACGGCAGCGAGCCTATTGTTGCCGAGGGGCGCGTTGCGGGTGAAATTTTAAACGCTCCCCGTGGCGAGGGCGGCTTTGGCTATGATCCGCTGTTTTATTACGCCCCGCTAGATAAAACCTTTGCCGAGCTTGACCGTGAGGAAAAGAACGGCATCAGCCACAGGGGTGAGGCCGTGCGCGCCTTTGCAAAGCTTTTTGCCGAAAGGATAAAGGAGAACTGATTTATGCTTACAAGTAAACAACGCGCGATGCTGCGTTCTATGGCATCGACTATGGATACCATTATGCAGATCGGCAAAGGCGGCATTTCCGAAACGCTTGTTGCCACTGTTGGCGATGCCCTTGAGGCGCGCGAGCTCATCAAGCTCCGCGTGCTTGAAAATTGCGATCTCGGTGCGCGTGGCGCTGCCGAGGAGCTGGCGGAAAAAACAGGCGCCGAGGTGGTTTGTGTCATTGGCACCAAGTGTGTGCTTTACCGCGAATCCAAGACCAAAAAGAAGATAGAGCTATGATAAACGGTATCATGCGCATCGGCATTTACGGCGGCACCTTTGCGCCTGTGCACAACGGACATGTGAAGGCGGCACAGGAGTTTTTCCGTCAAATGGAGCTTGATCTTTTGTATATCATTCCTGCCGCCGTGCCGCCGCACAAGCAGCTCGATGCCAACGATGATCCGCGGCATCGACTGAAGATGTGCGAGCTGGCGTTTGGCGATATGGAGCGCGTATTTGTCAGCGATATAGAGCTTATGCGCGAAGGACCCAGCTATACCGTTGATACATTGCGTGCCTTTGCGGGCGAGGACAGGCGTCTGTTTTTGCTCATGGGCACCGATATGATGCTCACACTTGATCGGTGGCGCGAGTCAGAGGAGATCTTCAGGCTCTGCTATCCCATTTATATGAGAAGGGAAAATGATCCGATCATCGAGGGGCGCATCGTTGCAAAAAATAAAGAGTATCTGGCAAAGTACGGCAAGATCGTGCGCCGCGTGCCGATGGAGTTTGTGGATGTTTCCTCCACCGAGGTGCGTGACCGCGTAAGGGCGGGAGAAAGCATTGAGGATGCGGTGCCCGCCGCCGTTGCACAATATATTAAGGAAAACGGTCTTTATGTGTAAACATTTTGATGAAGAGCAGCTTTCGCGCTTGCGTGAAAAAGTAGAGAAGGAAATGTCACCCTATCGCTTTGCACACACCAAAGGGGTAGAGGAGATGGCAGCGCGCCTTGCGGCGCTTTACGTGCCCAAAGAGGTGAGCCTGCTGCGTGCAGCCGCCATTTTGCACGATGTCACAAAGGAACGAAATGAGGAGTGGCAAAGGGAATTGATCGCGGCGCGCGGCATTTCACTTCGCCCCGACGAGGCATCCTCTCCCAAGATCCTTCACGCCATTACGGCGGCACTTTTGATCCCTTGTCAATATCCCGATTTTGCCAACGAAACACTGCTCAGCGCAGTGCGCTGGCATACCACGGGTCACGGCGCTATGACCGTGCCCGAGGCGCTGTTGTATCTGGCGGATTATATCGAAGAGGGCAGAAGGTTTGGCGATTGCGTGCGCTTGCGCAAGATGTTTTTTGACGCTAAGCCCGAAGGCATGGATATGGCGACACGCGAGCAACATTTATGGTCAGTCATGCTCGCGGCACTTTTCCTCACGGTATCAAATCTTGAGGTGAAGGGCGCCTGTGTTTGCCTTGATACGCTTGCTGCGTGTGAGGATCTAAGAAAGAAACTAAGCCTTTTGAAAGGAATGTAATATGAACGAAGAAATGATGGAACAGGAAGTAAAGCTACCGTCCCTTGCGGATGCTACCGCAAAGGAGCTCGCCTTGGCATGCCGCGATATTTTGGAGAGCAAAAAGGGCGCTAACGTTTCGGTCTTGTCGGTCGAGGGGCGCAGTGATATTACAGATTATCTTGTGCTTGCCACGGGTACCTCGGGCCCTCACGTAAAGGCACTCGCCGATGAGCTTGAATATAAGCTTTCGCTGCGTGACGTGCACCCTTTGCACGCCGACGGTGTTGGCACGCGTTCTTGGCAGATCGTGGATTACGGCATCGTTATGGTGCATATTTTCGACCGTGAATCACGCGAGTTTTTCAATCTTGATAAATTATATAAAGAAACAACTGAGGAGTAACTATGAGATACGATTTTGCCGCCATTGAAAAGAAATGGCAGGAGAAATGGGACAAGGCAGGCGTTTTCCATGCCAAGGATCACGACAACCGCAAAAAGTTTTATGGGCTTGTAGAGTTTCCCTATCCCAGCGGTGCAGGTATGCACGTGGGTCACATTAAGGCATATTCGGGGCTTGAGGTTGTGAGCCGCAAGCGCCGCATGGAGGGCTACAATGTACTGTTTCCCATCGGCTTTGATGCCTATGGCTTGCCTACCGAAAACTATGCCATTAAAACGGGCATTCATCCCCGTCAGGTGACTGATAACAATATTGCAAAATTCACGCAGCAGCTGCGCCGCGTGGGCTTCTCCTTTGATTGGGAGCGTGTTGTTGATACCACCGAGGAGGGCTATTACCGCTGGACACAGTGGATCTTCCTTAAAATGTTTGAAAACGGTCTTGTGTTCCGTGACACGGCGCTGGTAAACTATTGCCCCTCGTGCAAGGTGGTGCTTTCTAACGAGGACTCGCAGGGCGGCAAGTGTGATATCTGCCACAGCGACATCGTGCAGAAATCCAAGGACGTTTGGTATCTTCGTATTACCGCTTATGCAGACAAGCTGCTGCAGGGTCTTGATGAAGTGGATTATCTGCCAAACGTCAAGATGCAGCAGGTCAACTGGATCGGTAAATCCACGGGTGCTTTTGTAAACTTTTCGCTTGGTGGTACCGATGAGAAGCTGCGCATTTACACCACCCGCCCCGACACGCTCTTTGGCGTTACCTTTATGGTTATGGCGCCCGAGCATCCTGTGCTTGACCGTTACCGCGACCGTATTCAAAACGCGGCGGCGCTCGATGAGTATCGCGAGGCTTGCGCGAAAAAGACCGAGTTTGAGCGCACCCAGATGAACAAGGATAAAACCGGTGTTAAGATCGAGGGGCTTTGTGCTGTACATCCGATTACGGGCAAGGATATCCCGATCTATATTTCCGACTATGTTATGATGGGCTACGGCACGGGTGCTATTATGGCAGTGCCTGCGCACGACGACCGTGACTTTGCCTTTGCAAAGAAGTTTGGTATTGATATTGTTGAGGTCATCAAGGGCGGCGATGTGACAAACGAGGCGTACACGGGTGACGGCGAAATGGTCAATTCCGACTTCCTCAACGGCTTCACTGACAAAAAGACCTCGATTGCCGCCATGATCAAAAAGCTTGAGGAGCTTGGCGTTGGCGAGGCTGGCGTGCAGTATAAGATGAAGGATTGGGCGTTCAACCGTCAGCGTTATTGGGGCGAGCCTATCCCGATCGTGCACTGTGAAAAATGCGGCATGGTGGCGGTGCCCTATGAGGAGCTGCCGCTTCGTTTGCCTGCAGTTGAAAACTTTGCGCCCGGAGAGGGTGGCGAATCTCCCCTTGCCAAGATTGAGAGCTTTGTAAATTGCAAGTGCCCCAAGTGTGGGGGAGCAGCAAGGCGCGAAACCGATACCATGCCCCAATGGGCAGGCTCGTCCTGGTATTTCCTGCGCTATATCGATCCGCTGAATACCGATTGCCTTGCCGATTATGACAAGCTGAAATATTGGCTGCCTGTTGATTGGTATAACGGCGGTATGGAGCACGTAACGCGCCATCTTATTTACAGCCGCTTCTGGCATAAGTTCCTTTACGATATTGGCGTTGTGCCTACTGCTGAGCCCTACGCAAAGCGTACGGCACAGGGCCTTATCCTCGGTCCTGACGGACAGAAGATGTCGAAGTCGCGCGGTAATGTAGTAGATCCTAACGATGTGGTCGATACCTTTGGTGCGGATACGCTTCGCGTGTATATCCTCTTTATGGGTGACTACGGCTCTGCCGCACCCTGGTCTGAGAGCAGCATGCGCGGCTGTAAGCGCTTCCTTGACCGCGTGGCACAGCTTGCTGAACGCGCTGAAGGCACGGGTGTGACCAAGGAGCTGGAAACCCCGTTCCATCGCACCATCAAAAAGGTTTCCTCCGATATTGAGGAAATGAAGTTTAATACCGCGATCGCCGCAATGATGACGCTCTTAAATGAGATCGATGAGGTTGGTCATCTTACCGTTACCGAGCTTGGCACGCTTGTTCGCCTGCTTTCGCCCTTCGCACCTCACCTGTGTGAGGAGGTTTGGGAGAGCATTGGCGGCGAGGGCTTCTGCTCGCTTGCCGCATGGCCCGAATATGACGAGGCAAAGACTGAGCTTTCAACCGTAGAGGTTGCTGTGCAGGTGTGCGGTAAGCTCAAGGGCGTTGTTACGATGCCCAAGGGTGCCGATAAGGAAACCGCGCTCGAGATTGCCAAAGCAGACGAGCGTGTAGCTGCCGCCCTTGAGGGAAAGACGGTCGTAAAAGAGATCGTTGTGCCCGATAAAATTGTCAATTTTGTAGTCAGATAAAATTTCTGCACAAAAATTACAAATGCTATTGACACGGTGAGAAAAACTGTGTATAATAGTAAAAGATTGTTGTTTTGCAACCGCGAGGGGAGGGATATAGAAAATGGCAGAAGTGAAACTGAAGGAGGGCGAGTCCCTTGACAGTGCTCTGCGTCGCTTTAAGCGTCAATGCGCACGTTCCGGTGTTCTTGCCGAACTTCGCAAGAGAGAGCATTACGAAAAGCCCAGCGTAAAGCGTAAGAAGAAGTCTGAAGCTGCACGCAAGCGCAAGTATAAGTAATGAAGAAAAAACGCCCGCGCATTGCGCGGGCGTTTTTGCTTTTATGAAATGGGGTCGTTATTTTCGGCAGTAGGTGCCTCTTCCTGTACTATAGGAATGGTAATGACCTCAGCCTTGGTATTGTTTTCGTTCTTTTCCTGTGCTTGCGCAGCTTCTTCAAGCGGAATACTTGCACGCGCAGCGGCGTTTTCGGTAGCAATCACCTTTTCGGTTTGCTTGGGTAAAAAGCCGAGGTAGCGAAGCAGCATCGGCACCCAAGTAAAGGCAAAATAGCCGACCGCAAACATGATAAATGCCCAGATCCAAGCCTTCCAGGAGATATTTTGCAGCATGGTCTTTTCATTGGGATTATCGATCAGGCACTTTTTCACCACGATGATCGGCGACACCGTGATCATGGCGAGGTTAACACAGTGCAACTGACGGGGATAGCGCTTGATGAGAAAACGCAGACCCTTTGAGAGCGCCACTGAGCCGAAGCCGTAGCCAACCAGATAAAAGGCAAGGAGCAATAGGCGCGTGAAGTTGAGTGCCGCAAAGTTGCCTACAAGGTCGATAAAGGCATAGTAGTAGCCGAGCGCCATCAGGGTTACCGCGAAATCCACGCCCGGAATCACCAGCGTCATCGAGGTTACAGCACCTACGATCGCTATTAAAATGAAATCAAGCGGGAAGCGAACCTTTTCAAAGGAAACGGCATGTCCGTCGGTAATGACCATAGCGTAGATCAGGAAGATCGAAGCTACTGTTACCATAACCACCCAGTTTGGCCAGCGCTTGAAATCCTCTTTGCTGTCAGCTGCCATACGGGGCACGCTGCCAATGAGAAATCCGAGCACCGCCGCAATCACAGGAATGGGATAATTCATATAAAGGGTATTTACTGCCCAAGCACCGCCAAGACAGCCGATGCCATAGCCTGCCAGCAAAACGGTAAGAAAGCTTATGCTTTTTTTCGGTTGACTGAAAATATGGCTGATCGCATAGATCATATCGTAATATACGAAGAGCACAATGGCAATGGTGCTGGCGCTAAGACCGGGTACACCAAGGCTGGCAAAGCCAATAACAATGCCCTTTAAAAATAAACTGATTTTATTCATATGCACTTTCCTCAGCAGAAGCCGCTGATATAGTATAGTTAAAAAAGTTAGTTATAAAGCAATTTAAGAATAGCACAAATATATGAATGATTGGTGAATAGGGAAAGCCTTAAGCATTCTTTTTTGCAAAAAAGTGCAATTGTCAAAGTATTTTATCATTCTAACATGCGCAAAAGCTCCGCTTCGTCAATCACGGAAACACCAAGAGATTGCGCCTTGGTCAGTTTAGAGCCTGCTGCCTCGCCTGCAACCACAAAGGAGGTCTTCTTGGAAACCGATCCCGCAACCTTGCCACCTGCCAAGCGAATGCGCTCCGAGGCTTCATCACGTGTCAGCGTCGGTAGTGTACCCGTCAGCACAAAGGTAAGACCTGCCAGCTTGTCGCCCATGGGGGCGGCAGTTGCTTCGGTCAGCACGCCTGCGTGTATCAGGCGCTCACAAAGCAAAATATTTTGCGGATGCGAGAAATAATCTACCACATAGTCGGCAGTGATCTGCCCAAAATCCTCAATGGTCACAAGCTCCTCGGCGGTTGCCGCAATAAGTGCCTCGAGTGTACGATATTTGGCGGCAAGCGCAGTTGCCGCAACCTGTCCAATGCCGCGAATGCCAAGTGCAAAGATTAGTCTTTCAAGTCCCGCGCTCTTTGAGCGCGCAATGGCTGCAATGAGGTTGCTTGCCGATTTTTCACCCATGCGGTCAAGCGGGGCAATCTCGTTTTCGGTGAGCGCATAGAGGTCTGCCACGTCGTGGATCAGATCGTTTTTCAGCAGCAGGTCTACCACTTGAGGGCCAAGACCGTCAATATCCATAGCACCCTTTGAGGCAAAATGCTCAATGCCGCGTGAAAGCTGTGCAGGGCAGGCGCTGTTGGTACAGCGAATGGCGGCACCGTCATCACCGTCGCGCGTGACAGGCTCGCCACATGAGGGGCAATGCGTGGGCATAGAAAAATCACGCTCGCTGCCGTCACGCACAGAGGGATGCGCGGTTACCACCTCGGGAATGATGTCGCCCGCCTTTTGCACGGTTACCGTATCGCCCAGCATAATGCCACGCTCCTTGATAAAATCGGCATTGTGCAGTGTCGCGCGCGAAACCGTGGTGCCGGCAAGGCGCACAGGGGAAAGAATGGCGGTAGGGGTCAGCACGCCCGTGCGCCCTACTGCAATTTCAATATCAAGCAGCTTTGTTTTCTTTTGCTCGGGGGGGAATTTGTAGGCAACCGCCCATTTTGGCGTTTTGGTGCCTTCGCCAACCGTTACACGGTCCGCAAGGCTATCGATTTTAATTACAACGCCGTCAATGTCAAAGGCAAGCTCGTCGCGCATGGCACCAAGCTTTTCAATGTGTGCAAGCACCTCTTGGGCGGTCGTTGCCTTGATGCGATTTTCCAGCACCTTGAAGCCAAGCTCTCTTAGGCGCTCAAGCGTCTCGGTGTGCGAGGTGGGCGCGTGCCCGTCGGTATAGAGGCTGCCCTCTTGAAAATTGAAAATAAAAATATCAAGCTTGCGTTCAGCGGCAATACGGGGGTCAAGCTGCCTCAGGGACCCTGCCGCCGCGTTGCGGGGATTTGCAAGCAAGGAAAGTCCCTCGCGCTCGCGCTTTTCGTTGATCTTATAAAAGGTTGCACGAGGCATATAGACCTCACCGCGCACGGTAAGGGAAAGCGGCTCCTTGAGGGTAAGGGGCACCGAGAAGATCGTTTTAATGTTTTGCGTCACGTCCTCTCCCACAGTACCGTCACCGCGCGTAGCACCTGTTACCAGCACGCCGTTTTCGTAGCGCAGCGAAACTGACAAACCGTCAATTTTCGGCTCTACCGAGTAAACGGGGTGGGGGAGTGCCGCTTGCATGCGAGTGAGAAAGTCGCCAAGCTCCTCAAAGGAAAATACGTCGGAGAGGGAATTCATCTGCACGGTGTGTGTAACGGGCTCAAATTTATCAAGAGGAGCACCGCCCACACGCTGTGTTGGCGAGGAGGGGTCAAAAAACGTAGGGTTGGCTTCCTCAAGCGCCAAAAGCTCGTGATACATGCGGTCGTATTCAAAGTCCGAGATCTCGGGGGCATCGTCCACATAATAGCGCTTTGCGTGATAGGTAAGCTGCTCACGTAGTGCTTTTATCTTTACCTCGATATCCGACATGGCGATCTCCTTCGTAATAAATATAATTATAATTTTATTATATATCTTTTAATATGATTTGTCAACGCGAGATTTTTGCTTTTTTCTATTCCATTTTGCCACAAAATGTGCTAAACTATAAATAGCGTAATGAAATGAGGTTTTTTGCATGAAAATTTTGATTGCGTATGCAGGTAAATCGGGTGGCTCGCGTGAGATGTGCCTGTTGCTTGCTTCACTTTTACCAAATCATGAGGTAGTGCTTTCCGACCTTGTCGGGGCACCTATCTCCCCCGTGGGATTTGATTATATCGTTTTGGGCGGAGCCGTTCGCTTTGGTAAGCTGCACCGTGCGGTGCGCACCTATATAAAGGAGCACGGAAGTGCCGTTGAGGTGATACCGCATACACTTTTTCTTTGTTGTGCCTTTGCCGATCAGTTTGAGAATTATGCCGAAATGCTCTTTCCCGCAGCACTGCTTGAAAGCGCGGAGGAGATCGTTTATTTTGGCGGCGAGCTGAATTCTGCCAAGCAGCGCGGATTTGATAAAATCATTGTGCGTATGATGCGCAGCGCGATCAGGGACAGCGAGGATGATGAGGCGATGCTGCCGGGTCTTTTGCCCGAGCACGTGCGTATGCTTGCCGATCGGTTGCGTCAGTTATAAGCATTTTGAAACACAAAAAAGTTAAGAAACTTAAAAAAAACTGTTGACAAACCCCTTTTCTTATGGTATGATATACGGGTGCAATCATGCCCCTGTAGCTCAGCCGGTAGAGCACTTGACTTTTAATCAAGGTGTCCGGAGTTCGATTCTCCGCAGGAGCACCACAAAAAGCGCCCTCCCACCTCGCGTGGGAGGGCGCTTTTTGCGCTGCCCCTGTGGGGGCAGCGCACTCCGATGAAAGATTCAATCCATACTATAAAATCTGCTATCACTATGGCGAATCTTTAATGCCACGCGCCTCGCGCGTGGATGGAGTTCGATTCTCCAATTACCCTCCCACCTCGCGTGGGAGGGCGCTTTTTGCGCTGCCCCTGTGGGGGCAGCAAACTCCGATGAAAGATTCAACCTTAACGATGAAATCCGCTGTTGTTATGGCGAATCTTTAATGCCACGCGCGTGGCGCGTGGATGGAGTTCGATTCTCCTGCAAAGACGGAAAATTTCGGCGAAAGATTTAGCGATTTTCTTGCAATTCTCTTGACCGCGTGCTATACTAAAATATAATGTTATACATGATAAAAGGAGTTGTATATGACAAGCTTGTCCCTGTGGGGAACGATTGTAAATACGGTGGCAGTTTTACTCGGCGCGCTTGTTGGCGTGCTTATCAAGGGCGTTGTGGCGCGTGGCGCAAGTAAGCAAACGGCAGCTGCCAACACCGCTGATTTAACAAGCAAAAGAACGCTATCCGAAAGCGTCATGCGCGCAATGGGCCTTTGTGTCATACTGATTGGCATTTCGGGCGCTCTTAAGATCCAAAACGTGTTGGTTATGATCGTTTCTATGGCGATCGGTACTGCAATCGGTGAGTGGCTTGACCTTGACGGGTGGGTAAACCGCCTTGGCAAATGGATCGAAAGGCGCCTCGGGCGCGGTGAGGGCAGCATTGCCGAGGGCTTTGTTACCGCAACGCTGCTGTTTTGCGTCGGCGCGATGACGGTTACGGGCGCAATAGAAAGCGGTATTACGCACACGCATACAACATATTATGCAAAATCTTTGATAGATATGGTTTCAGCCTTAATCTTTGCCACTACCATGGGTGTTGGTGTGGCGCTTTCCGCTGTATCAATTTTTGTGTTGCAGGGAACATTGACTTTAGCGGCGAGTCTGGTGGCAGGTGCGATCCCCGCGCTTGTCACAGGCGAGATCGTTGCTACAGGCTCGCTTTTGGTGGTGGGGATCGGCATAAACCTGCTTGGCGTAACACGCCTTAAGGTAATGAATATGCTACCTGCTATGTTTTTGCCCCTTGTGCTGTGCCCGTTGTTTTCGCTTTTGCCGATCTGAGGAAAGGAGAAAAAATGGAATTTCGCAATTATTTTCATACCCCCGCGGCGCTATTGCTTCGGGGAGAAGATATCACGCTTCAGCTTCTGCTTTCAGATGATGACGCGGACAGTGAAAAAATAGAGCTTTCTTATGCCGCGCTAGGGAATGAGGAGAACAAGGCGCGGGTGCGTATGTTACCTGTTGACGGATATCGGGCAGAGGAGAGTTATACTGTTTTTTCTGCAACTGTACCCTCTACCGCGCTTTGCGGCGATACTCTGCAATATAGCTTTTTTAAGGGAACTGCCGAGAGTGTGACTTATACGGTCGCGCTCGCCGATCCAGCCATATTGCCGTCTTTGGTTATTACTGAAACCTCGCTTTGGCCCTGTGTTCACCCATATGTGGAACTGCAAAATTTAACGGAGCAAGCAATTGATCTTGCGAATTATGAGCTGTTGATGCGCCGCCTTGACGGCGTGCTTTGCCGTAATGCGCTAGCAGATACTTTTGGAGAAAACATCATTCCTGCAGGGGGTCTTGCCGCAGTAAACTTGGTAAAGGAGCATGTGGCTGAAGAAGAGCGCGAAGCTGCAAAAGCCGCAGTGCTTGAGAAGCTTTGCGATAGATACCCCGAAATTTCAGCAGAGCTTGCTGATGTTGAGCCGCTTTTATATTTTGCCACCTTGTCGGTGCCGAAAAAAGAGGATGGCACGCCGCATGCCGAGCGCCGAGTTGGCTTTGAGCGCAGTCTTTACGGCGCAGAGCTTTTTGTGGTGCCGCGTGGTGGAAGCGTTGACGATGCTGTTTATACCGTAAGACATCGCTTTGATGAGGAGCACCGTGAGGTGCGCTGTCGCCTGGCAACGCTTTGGCAGTTCTCACTGCAAACGCCAAGAGAAGGACGTATCGTTACCGCGCATGCAATTCCAACGCCCGGATTTGGCGATCGCAAGCAGACTGCTTGTAATCTTGCTGACCGTACTGTTCCCACGGTTTTGCCCGTAAGCCCCGCTTCGCGTGCGTTGCTTGCCGATGGAGATATTTTGATCCGCTTTGCGGTGGTCGGCGGTAGTGATATTGGAAACGCAACGGTTTATGTGCGCGAGGGCGATCGCTTTTTGCCTCATATTGCATATCAAAACGATGAAGGGCTTTTTGAGTATGCTGTGCCTTTTGAGGATGCGGCATATATGAAGGATGCTTTGCAGTATTATATCGAGGTGCAGGGCGGTCTTTATGCGGCAAGACTTGGCAGTGAGAATGTGCCGTTTGTGGTGTCCTTGGTGGATAATAACGGTCCTGAGGTGCTTTTTACAACCCCTGCCGCATACCAGGTGCTGGAAAATGAGCAGCTACCCCAAATTTCAATTGCGTACCATGATATTTCGGGTGTAAATACCCGTATTTCTGTGCTTTGCCTTGACGGATTAAATGTTTCCGACAGGGCGAGCTGGAGCGAGGAGCTTGTCACCTTCGTTCCTGCAGAGCCGCTTGATTACGGCACGCATACCATGGAGATCACCCTGCGTGATACGCGCGGAAATCGCACGTATCATAAATGGGATTTTGCCATTGGCGATGGCAAGGAGATGAATCTTTACTGCGGTCAGGTGCACAGTCACACTGCGGATTCTGACGGTAAGGGGACGCCCGAGCAGGCGTTTGCCTATGCACGTGATGTGTCGCACATGGATTATTTTGCCATCACTGACCATTCAAGCTGCTATGATCGCGATACTTATGCGCGGCAGATCAAGCTTGCAAATGGGAGCAACGCCCCCGGAAAATTTGCCACGCTCTACGGATTTGAAATGACCTGGCACCAGTTTAACGGGTTTTGGGGGCACACCAATCTGCTTAATACCAAATGGGCGTGCTATAATGCCCATGAGACCGATCTTGATGCCTTCAACAAAATGGTTGCCGAGCACCCTGAGGGGATCGCAATGTTTAACCACCCAGGCGATACCTGGGGCAACAGTGACGATTTCCGCCCATTTGGTGGCAATATGAAGGATATGTATGCTCTCGTTGAGGTGAACGGGGCGCGGCACCATGCAGGCTATGCGCTTGCACTTTCGCGCGGTTGGCGTGTCTCTCCCGTGCTTAACGAGGATAATCACCATGCCGATTGGGGTGACTCGGGCGGCATGGGATACGTGCTTGCGCCAGCCCTAACACGCGAAAACATTCTTGATGGCATGCGTCGCCGTCGCACTTATTCTACCACTGATCGCACCATGCAGGTGCGTTACCGTGTGAACGGTGCGTGGCTCGGCTCTGTTCTTGAAAAGCCCGAAAGGCTTGATGTTGAGGTAGAGGTCACCACCGAAAATGAAGGAGGGATCGGCAAGCTGGAGCTGCTAACAGAGGATCGCATCGTTGCCGCTGTGGTGGATGCGGGACCGCTTTGTGAGTTTCGCTGGCACGTAGAGCTCAACCCCGACTTTGATTATTATTATTTGCGTATTACCAACGGGAGTTTCCATACCGTTACCGCACCTATCTTTATTGAGGGCAGGGATCTGCTGAATATCAAGCGCATGAGCTACGGTATTTCCGAGGATGCGGAGTACCCACACGTTGTGACCGCTACCGTAAAAAACGAGAGCGATAAACCCATTTCCGACGTAACGGTGGATTTTTATCTCACGAACGAGGATGCGTTCGTTCTACGTCAGCTTGCGCCCTTTGAGGAGGTGCATATCGGCAAGCTTGCGCCGGGAGAGGTGCACACCGTATCTCGCCGCTTCCCCGATGTGGGCGGTTATCACCGTGTCAGTGCCGTTGTGTCGGGTATGGTGAGCAAGCAACGCTATGCCGATACCTCTTACGTCATGATCTCCCCACTCTCTATTACCAAGCTCATGCCGCTGACGTCCGACACCGAAGGGGAGGGCGCCACGGTGAAAAATCCGTATGCTTATATCGAGCTATACAACCACACGGCAAGCCCAATAACCCTTGATGGCTATTCGCTTGGCGTATGGCAGGGAACGGGAGAGCGCGCAATTCCGGCGGAATCGCGTGTGCTTGCACTTAATGGTATGACCGTTCCGCCCGCAAGCACGCTTACCGTGTGGGTAAAGGGCGAGAATAACCCGCTAACGGTAGCCGATTTTAATGCCCATTACGGCGTTGAGTTGCTTGAGGGCGAGGATCTGATCGTGACGGATCAGCTATTGCTTGGCACAAGCAACGATGCGAGAAAGCTGGATGTTCGTCGCGGTGAGGAGATCTTGTCACGCGTCACATTTGGCTACCATTGCACGCACGATACCGATATTGTTTGCGATAAGCCTCTGTGCTATGCCATAGCACCAAATGACACGGTAAAGGAAAAGCATTTGTCACTTGGCGAAGAGCAGGCATTACCCTTGCCCGGTAAACTCCTTCCCGCTCAAACGCCCCGTACGTTAAACGGGCTTTGCCGCAAGCGCGAAACCCTTGAGGCGGAGCGTTCTGCAACACGCAAGGAGGTCTTTACGCGCCTCACCAAGGCATCGCTCGTACCCTTCCGCGCCGCGGCCTTTGTTGCAAATGCCGTTTCGGCATTCAAGGGCTTTTTTGACACCAAGGAATAAGTTAAGCCACGCTCTTTTTAAAAAAAGAGCGTGGCTTTTTGTTGACTTTACAGATATTATGTTGTATAATAAACCTGTTTTGAAAGAAAAGGAGCTGCATAGATGTTAAAACGCTTTTTGGCCTATTATAAGCCGCATCGCCTTATTTTTACGCTTGATATGCTTGCGGCACTGCTGATTGCCCTCATTGGCATGTTTTATCCCATTATTACCAGGGAAATGCTCAATGACCTTATCCCGAATCGCAAGTATCAGCTTATTGTGATTGCGGGTGTGGTGCTGCTTGCCCTCTACGGCATTCGCATGCTACTCAATTACTTCGTGCAATATTATGGTCACGTAATGGGTGTGCGCATGCAGGCGCAAATGCGCTCGGATATGTTTGTGCATCTCGAAAAGCTGCCGTACAGTTATTTTGATAAGCAGGAAACGGGTAAGCTGATGTCGCGTATGACAAGCGATCTGTTTGATATCAGCGAGCTTGCGCATCACGGCCCTGAAAACTTGATCATTTCAACGATCACCATCGTTGCTTCCTTCATCTATCTTTGCAGCATCAATGTGATCCTTACGCTCATTATTTTTGTTTGCGTGCCCTTTTTGCTTATCATTTCGGTGGCGCTACGATCCAAAATGCATGTGGCATTCAAAAAAAGCCGTGCTTCGGTGGCGCAGATCAATGCCTCGCTTGAAAGCAGTATTTCGGGCATTCGCGTGACCAAGGCATTTACCAATGCCGACAAGGAGTGCGAAAAATTTGAGGAGGGAAACAGGGAATTTGTTGAGGCGCGACGCGAAGCGTATGATGCAATGGGCAAATTCCATTCGGGCACGACCTTTATCACAGATGTCTTTAATGTTGTGGTGCTGATCGCAGGCGGCTTCTTCCTTTACAACGGACATATCGGGTTTGGCGACTATTCGGCATTTATCGTATCGGTCAATCTCTTTTTAACCCCCGTAAAGACCCTGATCGGCTTTATGGAGCAGTACCAAAACGGTGTAACGGGCTTTGAACGCTTTTTAGAGGTTGTGGATGCCACCCCCGAAACCGACCATGAGGGTGCGGTAGATGCAGGTGTGCTACAAGGTGAGATCGAATTTAAAGGCGTCACCTACTCCTATGGTGAGGAGGGCGAAAAAAACGTTCTCGATAATGTCAGCTTTAAAATAGAGCAGGGCAAAAAGTTTGCGCTGGTGGGCCCATCGGGTGGCGGCAAAACCACCATTTGTCACCTGATCCCGCATTTTTACGACATTGAACAGGGTGAGATTTTGGTGGACGGTCACTCCATCAAGGAATATACGCGCGAGTCGCTTCGCCGCAATATCGGTATCGTGCAGCAGGATATCTATTTGTTTAACGCAAGCATTCGCGACAACATTCTTTACGGTAAGCTGGATGCGACCGAGGAAGAGATCGTAGCGGCAGCAAAGCGAGCCAATATTCATGATTACATCATGACTCTTGACCAAGGATATGATACCAAGATCGGTGAGCGAGGTGTGCGCCTTTCGGGCGGTCAAAAGCAGCGACTGTCCATTGCACGTGTGTTCCTCAAAAATCCGCCGATCCTCATTCTTGACGAGGCAACTAGTGCCCTTGATAACACCACCGAGATCCTCATTCAGCAAGCGCTTGACGAGCTCTGCGTTGGCAGAACCACCCTTGTTGTGGCACACCGCCTCTCGACCATTAAAAACGCAGATGAGATCGCTGTTGTGTCGGGCGGCAAGATCGTAGAGCAGGGTACGCACGAGCAGCTTCTGTGTGAAAACGGGGAGTATGCAGATCTTTACCGCCTGCAATTCCGTGAAAATTTAACCTAAATAAAAAAACCGCCGAGGGCTGAGGGCATCACTCCTAGGGATTTTAATTGAATATTTTAGAAAACTCGACTTGTGAAAAGTCGAGTTTTCTTCTACCTACGTAAAGCAGATTGAATTAAAGCTAATTTTATGTTATAATAAAGTCATTGATAAATAAGAATTTGCAGATAGATTTTCAGGATGATGAATAATTTGGAGGGGTATTTTTTATGATCCAAAAAAGAAAGACTGTTCTTACCGCGATAGCGCTGTCTGTTTTGTTGGCTATAGGGATAAGTCTTACATATCTTTTTGCTGTGGCATTGCCACAAAAGCGAGAGAAGGAGCAATTATTAAAAGCGGTGCAAGAGTATTATGACACAAAGATTGCTATGTATATAGACGAAAACGAAAAATATGATGACTATGAGGTGGATGTTGCATTTCTTGGCGACAGCCTTACCGACGGATACGATCTTGAAAAATACTATCCACAGTATCTTGTTCTTAATCGTGGAATCGGTGGTGAAACGACCTTTGGTCTTGAAAAACGTCTTAAAGTATCAGTTTATGATTTAAAGCCTAAGGTGGCAGTAATGCTCATAGGGGCAAACAACTTTGATACTATGTTTGATAACTATGAAAATATTCTGAAAGGATTTAAGGAAAATCTGCCAAATACCAAAATAGTATTGCTATCTCTTACATCTATGAGTCAGGAATGGGGCAAAAATAATCAAAAAGCAGCTTATAACAACGTTAAAATAAAGCTCCTGTCAGAAAAATACGGATACGAATTTGTCGATCTGTATTCACCGCTTTTAAACCTCGAAACCGGCGAGATATACACTGAATATACAACTGACGGCGGGCACTTGACGTCTGCAGGATATGAGGTGCTTACAAATACGATAACTCCCACACTCGAACAACTATTAGACGGATAACTTTGTGGAAAAATCTTCAAAAGTGTAGCACACCATACTTTCAAATGAAAGTTGTATGTTTTGCAAAGCAAAAAAAGACTAACGAAAAATTATTCGTTAGTCTTTTACATTTTCTGTAAAAAAATCCCTACGGGAAAAGCCCATACACGGCGGTTTTTTCGTTATTCAAGTATATTGCTGGTGATCATATCAATGCCCCAAGCGGCAAGCCGCTCGGCGGTTTCCTTGTCGTCAACCGTCCAGGTGTTCACGGTAATGCCATGCTCGTGGCAAAGGGCAATATTTCCCTCCGTGAGCGCCAAGTGCTTAATGTCAAGATCAACGTGAATGGCAAGCAGACGCTCAATGAGGTCATCCTCAAATTTTGAGGTAAGAAATTGTGCTGACACCGCAGGATGCTTTTCGCGCAAAAACACGAGATTGTCGTAGCAAAACGAAATAAAGGTGACGCGGTCGAGGTACCCGAGGCTCTCAATGATATCGCAGATCTCAAAAATATCCTCTTTCGCAAAGGCGTTTTTCAGCTCAAGCACGGCCTCTTTTTCGTATTTTTTGCAGATCTCAATGTATTCCTCAAGTGAGGGCAAGCACAGGTCGCTGCGGTCTTTTACTCCTGAGGGCTTGTTAAACACCGTCAGGCGGCGAAGCGTCTCAAAGGTCGCTTCCTCCACCACGATATTGTCGCCTGTTACGCGCTTGGTGTTATCGTCGTGTATCACGATATATTTGCCGTCAACAGTCTTGTGGATATCGGTTTCAATGCCCCAGTAGGAGCGATTGCCTGCCGCGACGAACGCGGCGTTGGTATTTTCGCGCTCAAGCCCGCTACAGCCGCGGTGTGCGATCATCAAAGGTTTTTTTGCAGCCTCAATTTTGATCGTATTCATGCCTACCACCCTTTACTTTTTCGGGAAGCTATCCTTAAGTCCCACCACGCGGTTAAAGGTGTCCTTGTTTTTGCTATCCTTGCAGAAGTAACCGACACGCACAAACTGGAATTTGTCGCCGGCGTTTGCGGCTTCAAGCGAGGGCTCGACAAAGGCGCCGTCAATACGGGTGAGAGAATCCTTGTTTAGGAAGTCAAGGTAGGTCTTGCCCTCGGGCACATCGGCGGTGTTCTCAATATCAAACAACCGGTCGTAGAGCATCATCGCGGCGGGCTTTGCATGCTTGGCGGAAAGCCAATGAATGGTGCCCTTGATCTTGCGTCCGTCAGCGGGCATGCCGTTGCCTGTTTCAAGATCGGCGGTGGCGTGAATGCATTTGATGCTGCCGTCGTCGTTCTTCTCGATGCCTGCGTATTTGATGATATAGCCGCCCATCAGGCGCACCTCGCCTTCGGGCTTCAGGCGGAAGAATTTGGGGGGCGGAACCTCGGCAAAGTCATCGGCGTCGATATAGATCTCGCGGCTCATCGGGAGATCGCGCGTGCCAAGCTCGGGCTTTTGCGGGTGGTTTGGCAGCGCGATCATCTCCTCCCTATCCTCGGGATAGTTGTCGATGATGACCTTGATGGGGTTGACAACCGCCACACGGCGCAGGGCGTTTTCATTCAGATCATCGCGCACGCACGCCTCAAGCTGGCGGATATCTACCGTATGGTCAGTGTTGGTCACACCTGCCTCGCGCACAAAGGTAAACAGAGCCTTTGGCGTGTAGCCGCGGCGGCGCAGACCGCAAAGAGTAGGCAGGCGGGGGTCATCCCAGCCGTCAACGTGTCCTTCCTCTACCAACTGACGCAGGTAACGCTTGGACATTACGGTGTAGGTAATGTTCATGCGACCAAATTCCCATTGGTGGGGCTTTTTCTCGAAGCCGATCTTATTAACCACCCAGTCGTAAAGCGGACGGTGATTGCGGAACTCACTTGAGCAAAGCGAGTGGGTAATACCCTCAAGCGCATCCTGAATGGGATGCGCAAAGTCGTACATGGGGTACACGCACCACTCATCGCCCTGGCGGTGGTGGTGAATGTGCTTGATGCGATAGATGACGGGATCGCGTAGGTAGGGGTTGTCGGAGGAGGGGTCGATCTTTGCACGCAGCGTGCGCGCGCCGTCGGGGAACTCACCCGCCTTCATACGCTCGAAAAGATCAAGGTTTTCCTCAACCGAGCGGTTGCGGTAGGGGGATTCCTTAGAGGCAACGGCGCGGTCTGTGCCCTTGTAATCGGCAAGATCGTCACGCGAGAGGTCGCACACATAGGCATCGCCCTGCTTGATCAGCTGTACGGCAAATTCATAGCATTTGCCAAAGTAATCCGAGCCGTAAAATACGCCGCCCGTGGGGGTAGCGCCCAGCCAGCAAAGGTCCTCATAGATCGAGCGAACAAACTCGTCGCTCTCCTTTGCGGGGTTGGTATCGTCGTAGCGGAGATTGAAAAGTCCGCTGTATTTGTTGGCAACATCGGTGTTGATGCAGATCGCCTTTACCGAGCCGATGTGGAGATATCCGTTCGGCTCGGGGGGGAAGCGCGTGTGGATCTTCAACTCGGGATTGGCGGCAAGATCCTTGTCAATGATCTCGTGTATAAAATTGCTGTTGATAATTTCTTCCATATTATTTTTACCTCTTATAGTGTATCGATCATGGCGTTGATGCGAGCAAATACGCGGTCCTTGCCCAAGATCTGCATAACAGCGTACATATCGGGGGAGTTAAGACGCCCCGTAACGGCTACGCGCAGGAACATGCTGATATCGGCGACGTTGCCGCGGTAATTTTCAGGATTTTCCTTGTATGCCTTCATGTCCGAGGCAAAGCCAAGCCCCTCCGCCACCGCTTTGATCTTGTCAAACCAAACGTTCATATCATCAGCGCCATCAAAGGTTTTCATAAAGCCTTCAAGCGCCGCCTTGATGTCTGCCTTGTCAAAGGTGTCGGGATAGGTGTCGGTTACCGTGAACCAATCGTCATAGAAAAAGTCAAGATAGGGGCGCACGTCGGCAAGCACGGCAAAATCCTTGCGCGGCTTTTTGCCGCCACGGCCGATCGAAAGGATGGATTTCGCATACGAGGGATCCTCCGTCAGGTGTGCATGAAGTGCGGTATCGTAATCCTTTGCCCATGCCACCACCTCATCATAAATACGGTCGGTCGACATGCGAGAGATGACATTTTTGGATACGTCGCGCAGCTTAGCGGCATCAAAGAGTGAGCCTGCGGGATTCATCTTTTTATAAGAGAATTTAAAGCTGTCAATGGGGGCATCGGGATTGGCACGCCGCCAATCCTCAAAGTTGGAATTGAGCACTGTCATCAGGTATTCGTATACTGATGCCACGGGGAAGCCTGCCTCGCGGTAATAGGTCAGCGCCAGCTCGGGGTCCTTACGCTTGGAGAGCTTGCGCTTGGATTCGCCGTCCATTTTCATCAGGGGGCCAATGTGCAGGTACTTGGGCGGCTTAAAGCCGAGTGAACGGAAGAGCTGTAGGTGGAAGGGCAGAGTCGGCAGCCATTCATCGCCACGCACCACGTGTGTGGTGTGCATCAAGTGGTCATCTACCGCATGCGCAAAGTGATAGGTGGGGATCCCGTCGGATTTGAGAAGCACGTGATCCATGTCGTTTTCTGTCAGCTCGAGGTTGCCCTTGATGAGATCGGTAAAGCGGATCTTATTTTCAATTGAGCCTGTGGAGCGGAAACGCAGCACCCAAGGCTTGCCTTGGGCAAGTGCCGCCTCAATATCCTCCATGGGTCGGTCGCGCCACACAGCCCATTTGCCAAAATATCCGTAGTTTGCCTTTTCCGCCTCTTGACGGGCGCGAATGTCGGCAAGCTCCTCCTCGGTGCAAAAGCAAGGGTATGCCTCGCCCTGCAGGACGAGCTGCTTGGCGTATACATGATAGATATCAGCACGTTGGCGCTGACGGTAGGGACCGTATATACCGTTGTCGCCGTCAACGGTTGCACCCTCATCAAAGAGGATGTTATAATGCCTCAGCGATTCGATAAGAATTTCAACCGCGCCGGCTACCTCGCGCTTGGCATCGGTATCCTCCACACGCAGGAAGAGTGTGCCGCCCGATTGATGACACATGCGCTCGGAGGTAAGGCCCTGTACAAGGTTTCCAAGGTGCACAAAGCCCGTGGGGCTTGGTGCCATGCGGGAAACGATAGCGCCCTCGCTGAGCGTGCGAGGAGGGAAAAGCTCCTCCATGTCGCTTGGAGTTTTGGTTACATTTGGAAAAAGAAGTGTTGCAAGTGCGATAGTATCCATGGTGTACCTCTGTTATCTTAAAGTTCCATAAAATTTTTAATTTCATTCAGCGCTGTGCCAAGCTTTGCGGGTGCGCCATGCCCCGGATAGATCGTGGTTGTGGCAGGCAGCGTAGCGATTGCAGAAAGCGATTGCTGTAGTGCTAGGGGGTCGCCGCCAAAAAGATCGTATCTGCCGTATCCTGCGGCAAAGATCGTGTCACCTGTAAAGGCGATATCATCGATCAAAAACAAGCTAGAGCCGCGTGTGTGCCCAGGTGTGCACATCACACGAAAGCTCAGGTCGCCGAAGGTGAGTGATGCGCCGTCGTCAAAAAGATGATCTGCTGTGGGGTAGGATCTGTCAAAGCCGAAAAACAGCGAAAAGGCGTTTTTTGCACCGTCGGCGGGGAGCTCCTCATCGCCGCGCGAAAGATAAATTGCAGCACCCGTTGCCGCCTTCACCTCTGCTACGGTCAGCATGTGATCAAAATGACCGTGCGTGAGCAGTATTGCAGCAAGGGTAGCATTTGCCTTTTGCAATGCCTCGGTAACGCAAGTGACAGGCGCGGTGCAATCAATGAGTACGGCGGTATGACCACTTGTTACAAGATAACAATTGCCGGCGTATCCGCCCGGCGTAAGATTTTGTATTTCCATTATTCTACCTATTTAATATGTACCGTTATTAAAATAGTATAACATATTTTTAGGGGCTTGTCTATAAGTAATATGTAAAAACAAGAAAAAAATACGCCCGCAATCGCGGGCGTATTTTTAATTATAGTTGTTTATTCTTCTTCAACAAAGCCGTCACGAATTGCGATCTTCCAGTAGCCCGAAAGCTTCGCATCGGTAAGGACGTTCGGGCAGAAGAAATCAGATTTCACACCGGAAAGCTTTTTGCCAACAAGCTGAGTATTTTTGTTGTATACCACGGGGATGACGGGCATATCCTTCATCAGAATTGCCTCTGCCTCTGCCAAAAGCGCTGCGCGCTTCTTCTCGTTTTGCTCAGCCTGTGCTGCATCTATTTTTGCGTTGTATTCCTCGCTGTCGTAGCCCGTGATGTGGGGGTTTGCCGTGTAGGTTGTTTTGCCGTCCTCACCCACAACTGCAGAGTAGCCATTGCCGGAGAATGCTTTTGCAAAGGGCGCAAGGTAGGAAAGCGCGGTGGGTGCAGTGGATACCAGATCAAGCGCAATCACGTCAAAGCTGCCGCTTTGCAGCGCTTCTCTGTATTCGCTGGCGTATGCGCCGGTATGTGTTTTGTTGCCCTTGCTATCTTCGTTCACGATCTCGTAAACGCCAAGCTCCTTGAGCGTTACATCAAAGCCGATCTGCTTCCATGCAGCTACTGCAAGCTGTGCCATCTTAAGGTGCTCTTCACTTCCCGCGTTTACGGTCAGCGTAAAGCTGTAATCACTTGCCTTGATGCCTGCATCTGCCAAAAGCTGCTTAGCCTGCTCCACATTGGCTGCGGTCGTAAAGTAACCATCCACCTTTTTGCGGAAGGTCGTGCTCTTGTCAGCGCGGTAAAGAATGGACTCGGGAACCAAAGCATCTGCCGCCTCGGCATATACGATCGCCTCGGCAATTGCCTCACGGTCAAGTGCGAGAGAAAGTGCATTTCTCACGGCCGCGTTGTCAAAGGGTGCAACCGCTTGGTTCATGTAGTACACGTGGGTGGAGTTAGAAGCAGTTACGTCAAGCTTTTTCAAAACGTCGGCATATTCATCGGTGCGTGCCGCAAGGGGAATGTAACCGAAGTAGTAAAGTGCACCCTCCTCGGTGCTGTTGAAGTTGGGAAGCTGATCAATGGCGGGCGTGGTGTAATCCACAATGATGCGGTAAGGCGTTACGTACTTGTCGGGATCGTCCTTGGTGCGGTCGCGGTAGTAATAACCGTTGCGCTCCAGCATGAAGCCGTCTTTCTCCTTATAATCCATCATATTGATAGTAAAAGGACCACTGCACACGATATCCTTGCCAAGCTTGCTCCAATTCTCGTCGGTGTCGATCTTGTCGGCACGGAGCGGATAGAGTGCAGGGCTTGCCAATACAGGCAGGAAAGTGTCAATATCAATGTTTCTTTCAAACTCGATCTCGAGGGTGAGGGGATCGGTCACCATAACGCCAAGGTGGTCAACGCTGTCGGTTCCCGCAGCAATGTTACGTGCGTTCTTAATATCAAACAGCATAGCAACCGCAGGGTGGGAAACGCCGGTCGAGAACAGACGCAAGAACGCGTATTGTGCCTCGGAAGCGGTGACCTGTACACCGTCGGACCATTTGGTTTCTTTCAAATGAAGTACAAGTTTGTAAGTATCCTTCTCTTCGTCAGCAATGTACTCATATTCATCTACAAGTGCTTTCTTTACGTCGCCGTCTTCATCGGCGGTAAAGAGGCCCTCGTAGATCAAAGATACGATCTGCAGTGTTGCCTGATTGTCAAAGGCATTGAGCGGGTCGAAGTCATAGACTCTTTCGCCCAGGTACATGCGAATGTAAGCACCCTTATCGTTTATGCCGTGCGAGCAGCCTGCGAAGCAGAGCAACAGGCACACAAGAGAAAGCACAAGTGCCACAATGCGTTTCATCATTTTGGTAATCCTCCTTGGTGGGGTATGCGGCATACTGCCATACGATACCATATTAACGTTTTATATTATATCATGACTTAGATTAAATTTCAAGCATTCCTTGTCACAAAAAAGCAAGGTTTGGACACTTGCACAATAATTTGGTAAAAAAATAGGCAACTTTCACATAGTGAAAGAAAAAAACGGGGATAATAGAAAAACATTCGGTAAATGGGGGCGTAATTATGGTAGGAAGAGGGCGTAGTGATCTGGCAAGAGAGTGCGGATGTGAGGAAAACGCGGACGGTGTACGCGTGCTTCGCACAAGCGCGTGCGGGTACGAGATCTTGCGGGTGCAGATCAAGAGCGAGGAGGCGGCAAGGCGGATCGGCAAGCCATGTGGCAGGTATGTTACGGTTTCCTGCGGCAGGGCGCTTTGTGAGGGAGAAACGGCAATTGAGGAGCTGCGGCGCGTGCTTGCCGTTGAACTCAGGGAAATGGCTGAGCGCGTTGTGGGAAAACGCATTCAGCAAAGCTTTTCCTTGCTGGTCATCGGGCTTGGAAATGCTGAAATGACACCGGATGCCCTAGGGCCGCAAACGGTTCGGCGTATCACGGCCACACGCTGTGCGACGGGAGAGGAAGGCATGTGGGAGCTGTGCGATCACCCCTGCCGCATTTCGGCATTGGCGACAGGTGTTTCCTGCCAAACGGGGCTGGAAACTGTTGAGATCGTGCGCGGCTTGGTATCTGTTACCGGCCCCGATCTTGTTCTTGCGGTGGATGCGCTTGCGGCGCGGGCAACAAGCCACTTGGGTGCAACCGTTCAGCTTTCCGATACGGGTATACAGCCGGGGGCGGGGATCGGCGGCGCGCGCCCCGCACTGACTGAAAAAACAGTAGGCGCACCTGTTTTGGCACTTGGTGTGCCTACGGTTGTGGAAAGTGAAACATTGGTAAAGGATGCACTGTCACGTTTTGGGATAGAGGAGGATATGCCCGAATTTTCAGATTTGTTGCATGGCGTCAAAAGCTTTTTCGTTACACCCAAGGAGATCGATCTGCTGGTGCCAAGCCTTGCGGCACTGCTGGCGGATAGCATTGAAAAGGCTTTTTCGGTATAGCCGAAGCCGATAGACTTTTATAACCCAAGCACGCCTTGTCGGCGGGAAAAGCTCTTGCCATATTATAACAAAACGGCATGACCGCACCGGTCATGCCGTTTTTCACAAGCATTTTGTTGATTTTATTTGAGCGTTTTGACAAATGCCTCGATGCGATTGAGCGCTTCCTCAATGTGTTTGATGGAATATGCATAGGAAACGCGTGCAAAGCGCTCGCCACCCTCGCCAAAGGCGGTCCCGGGTACGATCGCACATTTGTATTCGTTGAGCAATCTATCACAGAAGGTCTCGGCATCAAGACCGAACTTTCCGACCTCGGGATAGATATAGAATGCCCCCTCGGGCTCAAACACATCAATGCCGATATCGCGGAAGCCTTGGTAGACAAAACGGCGGCGGCGGTCGTATTCGCCCACCATCATGGCAATATCCTCATCACCGTTTTTCAGCGCCTCGATAGCGGCGAGCTGACTGGTCGTGGGTGCGCACATGATGGCATATTGGTGGATCTTGAGCATTTGCTCAGCCAAAGGCTTGGGGGCTGCAAGGTAACCCATGCGCCAGCCTGTCATTGCGTAGGACTTGGAAAAGCCGCTGGTAATGATGGTGCGCTCCCACATGCCGTCAAGTGAGGCGATCGAAACATGCTGCCTGCCGTAGGTCATCTCTGCGTAGATCTCATCGGAGAGTACCAAAATATTGGTGCCGCGCAAAACCTCGGCGATCCCCTCAAGCTCTTCCTTTGTCAGAATTGCGCCTGTGGGGTTGTTGGGGTAGGGAAGCACAAGCATTTTTGTTTTTGGTGTAATGGCGGCACGCAGTGCCTCGGGGGTAAGCTTAAAGCGATCCTCTACCGTTGTTTTAACAATGACGGGCACACCGCCGCAAAGGCGGGCAATGGGCTCGTAGCAAACAAAAGAAGGCGTGGGAATAATGATCTCGTCACCGGGGTCTGTGACTGCGCGAATGGCAAGGTCGATCGCCTCGCTGCCACCAACCGTTACAACGGTTTCCTCGGGCATATAGGAGAGCGCAAAGCGGCGCTTTAGGTAAGTGCAGATCTCGGCGCGCAGCTCGGGCATGCCGGCATTTGAGGTGTAATAGGTCTTGCCCTTTTGCAGGCTTTCAATGCCTGCCTCGCGAATGTGCCATGGCGTAACAAAGTCGGGTTGACCGACTGTAAGTCCTATGACATCCTTTCTGCCGTCAAGCAGATCGAAAAATTTTCGAATGCCGGATTTTTTTAGACCCGTGACTGTGCGCGAGAGAACGGAAGTATAGTCGATCATCAGTTGCAATTTCCTCTCTCGTCGATCTCCTCGACGCCGTAGACCACACCCTTGTCCTTATATTTGCGCAGTACAAAGTGTGTGGCGGTAGATACGACCTCCTCGATGGTAGCAAGCTTTTGCGCTACGAAATAGGCGACCTCCTTCATGGTCTTGCCCTCGATCAGCACGCAAAGATCGTAGCCACCTGACATCAGGTAAAGGCTTTGCACCTCGGGGTAGCTGTAGATCTTTTCGGCAACGCGGTCAAAGCCACGGTCACGCTGAGGGGTGATCTTTACCTCGATCAGCGCGGAAACGTATTCGCGGTCAGTTTTGTCCCAGTCGATCAGAGTTTTATATCCTACAATGACGCCGTCTTTTTCGTATTCCTTGATCAACTTTTTGATATCGCCCGTTTCCTTGCCGCACATTACGGCAAGCTGTGCAGGGGTAAGGGTTGCATTATCCTCTAACAGTTTAAGAATGGTATCCATATTTTATGCCTCCTTGTCGGGTGCGTTTTTTTGTTTGATCTTATTTAAAATTCCATCGTACGTAAGACCGTATTTCTCCGCGATGTCGCGCGCATAACTCTTTCCGTCGGGCTTGGTGCGGTAAATGCGGAAGGAGCGCTTGCCTTCCTCAATGCCGGCAACCAATGTGTCGATCGGTGCGCCGCCTTGGGGTACGGTGCGCGCATTGATGTCATCGATCTTTGTTGCCAGCTCATGCAGGTGGGTGGAAAAAATACAGCGGCATTTTGCCATAGAAAGTCCTGCCAGCACCTCTGCGGCAATATAGGATGCCTCAAAGGAGCCTGTGGAGGAAAGCGTTTCGTCAAGCAACACAAGACTCTCCTCGCTGATCTCCTCAAAGATCTCGCCAAGGCGTGCGCATTCCTCGCCAAGACGCCCCTTGTCGATGGTGTCGTCAGCACCTGTGGGGAAATGGGTAAATATCTTATCCACAGGGCTAAGGGCAACCCTTTCGGCGGGTACGGGGAGCCCCAGCTGTGCCATAGCCTGTATCAGACCTACGGCACAGGTAACGACAGACTTGCCGCCGCGGTTGGGTCCGGTCAGCACGTAAATACCGGCGTTCTTGTCAAAATCAATGTCGTTTTTGACCATCTTGTCGTCGGTCTTTAAAGCCACAACGGGATTGTAAAAGCGCGTAGCGCTAAAGGCGCGCTCCTTGCTCGGCAGGATCTCGGGCACCGTTACCGTACCGCCCTTGATCTTCAGTGCGCGGATAAGATTTGTGCCCTTTACAAGCAATTCAAATTCCGGCAAAAGGTTGAGCAGGAAATCGGTGTTTTCGAGAACGTAGGTTTGTACAATTTTTTTCCAAGAGCGCAGAGAATGACGGTAAACGTCATTGATCGCGGAGTTGAACGCAAGCGAGAGGGCGGTCTTTTGGTTTTCGGATTGCTTTTTGCCAAAGGGAACCAGCTCCGCAATGCAGGTATACTCATCCTCCTTGAAGTTCAGGCGCAGCAGCTTTTGCAGAGTATCGCCCGAGCGGAAGGGCTCGGGGTTGATCGCAAGCACGCCTGCGTCGCGCGGGCGCAGCTGCGCATCGAGATTGACGCCGACTGTCACGCTCTTGATATCGCGTACGCGGTTGGTCAGCTCTGACAGGCGTTCGTTGAGATCGGCGTAATATTCGCTTTCCACAAGCTTGGCAACATGATCAGCAAGCTTGGTAAGCGCTCCGCTTTCATAGCTCGCTTTTTTGGCACAGAGCCCTTGGTAGAGCACGTCGATGCTTGAAATGTAGAGCTCGATCTCTGTAATGCCCGAAAGATAATCGGCGGTATCGCCGCTGTCGGATTCCAGCCTGCGCAGCTCCATGATGTCATGGAGAAGGGGGATCAGCTTGCCAAAGGTTTGGGTGATCTCCTCGTGGGCAAGAAGATCCGCAAATACCGCTTCGCGATAGCGAATGACATCGGGATCTTTAGTAACAAATTCGGAAAGGGAGGCGTTTTTCAAGGGAAGAACCTCGGCAAGCCCCAGCTCCTCCAATGTAAAATCGTCGATCTCTGCAGCACCGCCCGCAAGGTGGCGATCCTGTGCTTGCTTATTGGGAAAAAGCAAGCTGAAATCTGCAAGCTCGATATCCGGCATAATGAACCTCCTGAAAGCATCTTACTTCATACATTTAAATCATGATAAAAAATTATAACACATTATGATAAAAAAATCAAGCGAATGGCGAAATTTTTGTGTGATGTTGCGTCGCTGTCTTGCAAAAGCATGCAGAGTGTGTTAAAATGACAAATAGAAAGGGAGGTGATCGGGCGATGAAATGCGTGCTGCTGACAAAAAAACTGTTGGACGGTATTGAAAAAATGCCAACAATTGCAATTGATGCAGGTTTTAGCGCAGCTGAGGTGTGTGCTGACCGCCCGTTCGTCACGCCCGTGGAGCTGTGGGTGAAAAATCCGCGCGTTGTGCGTGCGATGCGTGCGTGCGGCATATGTGAGGAGAAGATCACGGGATTGGGGGCGGATTACGAAAAGCTTGCGGTGCTTTTTGAAAATCTTAAAGCCACCGCAGGCAGTACGCTTGCGGCTGACCTTTATGCCGACCTTGCCATGCTGAATGCATCGCATGCACCGATAACGGAAAATGCCGTGCATGCTTGGCAGAGTGCAAATGCCTATCTTGCTACCCGAGATGTAACGCCACGTAGTTTGCTGGCAAAAAACAGGGCTTCGCTACTGCGCGTGGAGGCAGGGGATCGCTGTGAGGAAGCTGCTTTTGGCGATACCGTCAAGCCCCTTGTGTGCTTTGACGCGTTGCTTCGCATGGAAGCCTCTGATTTTTCGGGGCAGGTAGAAGAGCTTGGAAAATGTGCGGGCGTTGCTGTGAAGGATCTTGCCACGCTCGAGCAGGCGGTCCTTGCGGTGCTTGATCGTTTTGCCGCGCTTGGCGCGGGTGCGGTGATGCTCGATCTTTCGGGCTTTGATCGATTTGAAAAGCCCGATGCCTATCACGCAGCCGCGGCGCTTGCGAGTGGGCTTGCGGGAGAGCAAGCCGCGCTAACTTCCGCCGCAGTTGCACTTTGGCGTGCACAGCTTTTGCGCATGCTTGGGCGCGCCTTGGTCGCGCGCGGTATGCGTCTTGTGTTGCGTGTGCGACCTAAAACCGAGAACGTTATGGGGGATTTTTCAATAAAAGCTTTTGATAAGCTCCTGTCATATTTGGCGCAATGGAAGGCACTGCCCCCTGTGCTGCTTTCACTTGCCGCAGGAGATCTTCCGCAGGGGTTGTCGCTCTTGCTCAACCGGTTTCGAGAGGAAAGCGGAGCACCGCTACTCTATTTTGGTATTGAGGCGGCGGGGGCAACCACCGCACAGCTTTCCCGATCCTTGCGCTTCTATTTGAATCGCGGTGTGGCTTCGCTGCTGCTTGGCATTACGGACTGTGAGCAAGGGAGCTTTTCTGCGCCTGCCAAAGCACGTTTTGCACGCGTGCTGTCAGCAGAGCTTGCACGTTTTGCGGCGACCGACGGCAACGGTATTTTTGATGAGGATGCATTACTGCACGTGGCGCAAGCTGTGTTTGCCGAGCAAGCCGCACGGTTTTTTGGCGTGTAATATACAAAAGGCGGAGAACCCGAAGATTCTCCGCCTTTTTTATATGGTGTCATATGCTGCTAAAATTCAAAGCTGCTGTTTTTAAAGCACAAAGGTCTTGATTGCTTTTATAGCAGGGCCCGTTTCATATTCTCGCACCTCGCCAAGTGCAAAAAACGCCCCCGTTTCGCTACATAGCCGTACGCGCTCTCCAATTTTGAGTGCTGTACCTATCTTTGCCTGATAGATCTCGCATCCGCCACGGCACAGTCTTTCAAAAAATGCCGATAAGCGTACAGCGGGCAGATCTGCAAATAATTTGTCAATCGGTAAAAGTCGGTCAAGCCGTTCCGTTTCGGTAAGCTGCTCCAACTCCTCCAAGGTGTAGCAATTTTCTATGGAAAATGCGCCTGCTCTCGTGCGTCGCAGTGCCGCCATTGTGCCGCCGCAACCAAGATCACGGCCGATATCCGCGCACAGGGTGCGGATGTAGGTTCCGGAGGAGCAGTGTACCGCAAGTGCGAATTCCTCTTCTTTTTTTGTAGGGGCAACCGTGAGGTTGTGTATCATGACCTCGCGCGCTTCGCGCTCAACCTCTATACCGCGTCTGGCGAGGTCAAGCAGCTTTTGTCCGTTTACCTTAAGCGCGCTGTACATCGGGGGTGTCTGCAGGTAAGTGCCGCGGTAGGTATCTGCTACACGCTCCACCTCGCTTTTGCTTGGAATATGGGGGGCGGTGGTAAGAATTTCCCCTGTAACATCCTCTGTGTCAGTCGTGATGCCGAGGCGCAAAACAGCCTCATAGCATTTGTCATGCGCGGCAAGATATTCCGCCGCCTTTGCCGCACGCCCGATGAGTAAGACTAACACGCCCGTTGCCAAGGGGTCAAGCGTGCCTGTGTGACCTACACGGCGCGTGCCGTAAAGCTTTCTCACCCTTCCAACTACGTCGTGCGAGGTCAACCCTTGCGGCTTGTCTATGAGCAATACACCGCAGGGCTCTTGTAAGTCGTTCATAGCTGCTCCTTTAAAAAGCCGATGCTGCTGACATCGGCTTTTTTATTATAAGTTTAATCAAAATGTACGGTTACGGCATGAATGGGAAAACCCTTTTCCGAAAAGTTCTTTTCATATTCCGTCATAATGTTTCCCTCGTTTAAGGGGCTGTTGTGCAGATCGTGCGTCATATCAGTCATGCGAAGCCCCATTGCCTCAAATTCTTCAAGAGAAAAATCAAACAGATTTACGTTATCGGTTTTAAAGTGCAGCTTGCCGCCTACCTTTAATACCTTGCGGTAACGCGCCAAAAAATCTCGGTACGTTAAGCGCCTTTTTGCATGGCGTGCCTTGTGCCAAGGGTCGCTGAAGTTGAGGTATATGCAATCAATGCTGTGCTCGGGAAACCATTCGGTCAAATTTTCGGCATTGCCAATGAGAAAGCGCAGATTGTCAGGGCGCTCTTCCTTTGAGAGCATTGCCTTTTCAAGGGCGGTCACCATGACATCGGCAACTACCTCCATGGCAATGAGATTGACCTCGGGGTGCTGTGCCGCTTTGCCACAGGCAAAGTTACCCTTGCCGCACCCGATCTCCAAATGCAAGGGGCGTTTTTCGGCAAAAAATTGATTTGGATCTTCCTTTAATTTTGCCGTGTCCTCGATCAGCAGCTCAGCACAGGCGGCAATGCGTTCTGCCCCGTGCTTTTTCTTGCGGGCGCGCATTAGACGTTAAAACGGAACACCACGATGTCGCCGTCCTCCATCACATACTCCTTGCCCTCGCTGCGAAGCAGCCCTGCTTCCTTTACACCGTTCATCGATCCAATGCGCTGCAGATCGTTAAATGCAACGACCTCGGCACGGATAAAGCCACGCTCAAAATCACTGTGGATCTTGCCTGCAGCCCCGGGTGCTTTGGTGCCGCGCGTGATCGTCCAAGCGCGCACCTCCTTGGGACCGGCAGTCAAAAAGCTGATGAGTCCGAGCAGGGAATAGCTTGCCTTAATGAGGCGGTCAAGACCGCTTTCGGGAATGCCGAGATCGTCAAGAAACGCTTGCTTTTCCTCCCCGGAAAGCTCTGCGATCTCCGCTTCGATCTGTGCGCACACAGGCAAAATGCCAGCCTTTTCACTTTCTGCAAATGCCTTGAGGCTTGCGTACATGGAGTTGCCCGTGGGCTCCTCGCCTACGTCGTCCTCGCTTACGTTTGCCACGTAGATCACGGGCTTCAGCGTAAGCAGAGGGGTATCATAAAGCACAGCACGCTCATCCTCGCTCAGCTCTACCGTGCGTGCGGTCTTGCCCTCGGAGAGTGCTGCCAAAACGCGCTCAAGCACGGCAAGCTCGCCGGCAAGCGTCTTGTCGCCCTTCATTGCCTTTTTGGTGCGGTCAATGCGGCGCTCGATCATTTCAATGTCGGAAAAGATCAATTCGAGATTGATCGTTTCAAGGTCACGAATGGGATCGACGTTGCCGTCAACGTGAATAATATTATCATCCTCGAAGCAGCGTACTACGTGAATAATAGCATCGACCTCGCGAATGTGAGAAAGGAACTTGTTGCCAAGACCCTCACCCTTGGAGGCACCGCGCACAAGTCCTGCAATATCTACAAATTCAATTACCGCAGGCGTATATTTTTCGGGGGTGTACATGCTTGCAAGGTAATCCATGCGTGCATCCGGTACAGCAACTACGCCTACATTGGGCTCAATGGTGCAAAAGGGATAATTTGCCGATTCCGCCCCTGCGTTTGTCAAGGCGTTAAAGAGCGTGCTTTTGCCGACGTTCGGCAGTCCCACAATTCCAAGCTTCATAAGTATAAATCTCCTTATTGGAAACAGTCATAAATTTTATTATATCGCATTTTTTTGAATTTGGCAATACTTTATAAGAAAATACTTAAAATGTAACATTTTTTTAAAAAAGCTCTTTTCAAATGTGAAAGAATATGATATAATATTTAGCAATTGGAAACGGGAGGGAAATCAAAATGTTGGAAACAAAAATTTTGATCGTGGATCACACCGACTTTTGCGATGTTCTGAAAGCACACCTGGAGGCTATGGGGCTTGCCATCAATACTGCAAGTGACGGAGCTTCCGGCATGACTGCCTTTAGAGCGGTAGATCCCGATGTGCTTCTCGTTGCCGCAGAGCTCTCAAGCCACGGCACCCAGCAGCTGCTTGCGATGTGCGCTGAGCGTAGCACACCCGTGATCGTTATGCTGGCAAGCGATGATGTAGGGGCAAAGATCGCGTTGCTTGACGCAGGTGCTGACGATGTGATGGTAAAGCCCTTTGATCTTTATGAGCTTGTTGCGCGCATCAAGGCATTGCTGCGCCGCGCAAGGGTGGTCGCTGAGCCGGTAAGCGGTGATGTGATCCGCTTTGAAAATTTTGAGATCAGCCAAGAAAAATTTGAGCTTAAGTTGGGCGGAAAAAAGGTGGAGATCCCGCCAAAGGAGCTTCAGCTGCTTTACTGTCTTGCATCCAGCCCCAACCGCGTGTTTAGCCGCGAGCAGCTTTTGGAGCACGTGTGGGATTTTGCCTTTCTCGGTGACAGCCGCACGGTCGACGTACATATCAAGCGCCTGCGCGAAAAGCTGAAGGGTGCATCCGAAAAGTGGGCGCTCAAAACAGTTTGGGGCGTCGGTTACAAATTCGAGTTGTACAACTAAATTTCGATCTTAGAGAATTGTCTGTTTGATTATCACTGTTGTGTGATCGCAGAAAGGAACAGTATGGAAGAAAAGGAAATATTGCCCGAGGCACAGGATAAGGACCAAGGTGTTGCCTCGGATCAGGATATTAATACAAGTGTAAGCGAGGTGCCGATCGAGGAGGCCGAACAGGATATTCCCGAGGGCTGCTTTGATGATGTATCGCAGGGCAAGTGTGCTGAACCTGCGGTATCGCTTGATTGGAAATTCGGTACCGACGCACCAAGCGCCCCGGTACAATCGGGCAAGCAGAGCAGCAAACGGTTTTTTGGTGTGTTTGGCGCTGTGGTTGCCATTTGTATGGCGTTGCTTGTGGTCACGCTATTCCTTGGCGATGCAGGCATTAAGATCTACCGCACGGTGACAAATGAACGCACTGTTTTTGTAAAAGAGCAAAACGACGGTACAAGTGGGCTGCTCGCGCCGGAAGAGGCGGCAGACCTGATTAAAAAATCAACTGTAACCGTTTTTGTTCGTACCGCAACGGGTACGGGGCATGGGTCAGGCTTTATTTATACGGCTGACGGATATATTTGTACCAATCATCATGTGGTAGAGGATGCCGTTACCGTGCAGGTCGTTTTGCCTGACGGCAAGGCTTTTGATGCTACGGTTGTAGGCTCTGATGAAATGGCTGACATTGCCGTGCTTAAAATTGATAAAACAGGTCTTACGCCCGTCAAGCTTGGCAGTTCTGCCGCGGCGCTTGTCGGTGAGAGTGTGGTTGCCGTAGGCACACCCGCAAAGCTTGATTACGCAGGCACCGCTACCTTTGGTAAAATTTCGGCCACCAACCGTATCGTTGCCCTGACCGACGATAGCGGTGTAGTAAACAAAAAAATGACCGTGCTGCAGACCGATGCCAGCGTAAACCCCGGTAATTCGGGCGGCCCGCTTGCCAATATGTACGGTGAGGTGATCGGCATCGTGGTCATGAAGGTCTCTTATTTTGGCGGCACGACCTTTGACGGTATTGGCTTTGCACTTCCGATCGACGGTGCAAAGACCGTGATCGATGCGATCATCAAGGACGGTAAATTTGAGGGTGAGAACCCCATTGCTACAGGTAGATCTCTGCTTGGTGTTACCGGTAGAGGGCTCTTGGGTGGCTATTGGTATGCTAACCTTGATGCTGATGATATTCTGCAATCCGAAACTGAAAAGGCGGGCTACACCTATATACCGTATGACGGCGTGTATGTGGTCAACGTCAGCGGTGTAAACGCAACAGGAAAGCTGCAGGAGGGCGATATCATCACAAAGATCAACGGCTTAAATATGTATACGGTGTATAATATCATCGATCACGTAAACCGTTGTCCCGCCAATGCGATCGTTACCGTTACGGTCATGCGTCCTGACGGGGAGAGCTACAGAGAAGTAAACGTTGACATCATTTTGCTTTCGGAATGATGTGCTGATACAATAAAGAAGGGAGAATACGTATGCTTGGTTTTTTGGATCCCTTAAGAACCATTACCTCGGATAACGCCGTTTGGGTGGCACTTCTGCGCTTGTCAGTAGCTGCGTTTTGCGGTGGTTGCGTTGGTCTTGAGCGCGGAAAAAAGCGCAGACCCGCAGGCTTTCGCACGCATATGCTCGTTTGTCTTGCGGCAGCACTTGCCATGATCATCAGCCAATACCTTACCATGATGGTGACAGAGTATTGGGATGCCCTTGTGGAAGTACAGGGCGGCGGCAACAAATATACTGACGTGTCGCGCTTTGGTGCGCAGGTCATCAACGGCATCGGCTTTCTTGGTGCGGGCACGGTAATCGTTACAGGTCGCCAGCAGGTTAAGGGTCTTACCACCGCGGCAGGTCTTTGGGCTTCCGCATGCATGGGGCTTGCAATCGGTGCAGGCTTTGTGGAGGGCGCATTTGTTGGTTGCGTGCTTATCATTGCAACCATTACGATATTTAATCATTTGGAGCGCCGCATTTTGACGCGTGCACGCAACATCAATCTTTACATAGAATTTGCACACGTGGATGATGTCGGTGCGGTGATCAGTGCCATCAAGGCACAGGAGATCCGTATTTTTGATGTGGAGATCCACAAGAATAAGGAAGCGGGCGGCAACCAAAGCGCCGTGTTTTCCATTCGTTTGCCCAAGCGCATGTCCCACGCTACTGCAATGTCTGTGGTCGCGGGTGTGGAAAACGTGCGTGCTATTGAGGAACTGTAAGGAGGGTATACATGTCTGAATTGTTAAATTATCTCCGCTTTGCGGATGGCTTTCATATGTGGGGCGCGGTGTTCCGCATGGCGCTTGCCGTAATATGCGGCGGCATCATTGGTATTGAGCGTGAATACAAGCGTCGTCCTGCAGGCTTTCGTACCCATATCCTCATTTGCCTTGGTGCATCGCTCACCACTCTCACCAGCCAGTATCTTTACCTTGAAATGAATTGGTTTACCGACCTTGCCCGTCTTGGCGCGCAGGTTATTGCCGGCATGGGCTTTATCGGTGCGGGAACGATCATCGTTACCAAGCGCCGTCAGGTCAAGGGTCTTACCACCGCAGCGGGTCTTTTCGTTTCGGCGATCGTGGGTCTTGCTATCGGTGCCGGGTATTTTGAGGCGGCGCTTATTGCAACGCTTTTGATCCTTTTGATCGAGCTTGTGCTCTCGCGTCTTGAGTATTTCATTATGTCGACCTCACGTAATATCAATCTTTACATTGAATATAAGGAAAATCAATGCCTTATACTTATGACCGAATATTTGCGTACGCACAGAATTGGCGTAACTGACCTGCAGATCACAAAATCGGGTGCTGCTTCGCAAAACCCCTGCGCTATTTTCTCGCTGGATCTGCCGCGCAAGTTTTCTCACGACAAGCTGATGACAGCCCTTGCCGGTGTTGAGGGTGTTGTTTCGGTTGAGGAGCTTTAATATCCGTTAAAAATTTATAAGGAGAGAACCGCATGAGAGGCCCTTTACAGGGCACCTCGTGCGGTTTTTTGCTTTTGCTTGTAGGCTGAGCGCGCAAAAGGGGGATGCTGCCGATACAAATTTTCTCTTTACAAATCCAATAAAATATGGTAAAATGAAGCGTGCTTTTGAAAAAAGGGGGGATATCGTGCGTCTGGATAAGTTTTTAACGGTTACTGCTACTGCAACACGCAGTGAGGCAGCACGCGCTGTGCGCGCGGATGCCGTTCTTGTGAACGGTGTACCTGCAAAAAGCGCCTCGGTGCACATTGACCCTGAACGGGATACGGTGGAGTTTTGCGGCAAGCCTGTTGTATACCGTGCCCATCATTACATTATTTTAAATAAGCCGGAAGGCTACGTCAGCGCCACAGAGGACGGGAAAGACCCTACTGTTTTGGAGCTGTTACCGCCGAAATATACCGCCCTTGGGCTCTTTCCCTGCGGCAGACTTGATAAAAACACCAAAGGGCTGATGCTTCTCACGGATGACGGAGATCTTGCGCACCGCCTGCTTTCCCCACGCCGACATGTGGCAAAGCGTTATTATTTCCGTGTGAAATTTCCCTTGGCCGAGGCAGAATGCGCACGCTTTCGCGACGGCTTGGTGCTGGAGGACGGATACGAAACCAAACCGGCGGATATCGAGCTTTCCCCCGATATGACATCGGGGGTCATTACGCTGATCGAGGGAAAATATCACCAGATCAAGCGCATGATGCTCGCCCTACACAATCAGATCACGCACCTTGAGCGTATATCCTTTGGGCCTCTTACCTTGCCCTCGGACCTCGCGCGCGGTGCATGGCGCGAGCTGACAAGTGAGGAGGAAGAACTCCTTCTTGCAGCCGCAAAATAATTTTTGAAATTTCCCCGGAAAGGAAGATGAATATGGCTCAAAACATCTTTGAAACACTAGCAAAGGAGCTTTCTCTCACAAAGGATCAGGTCGAAAAGACCGTGGCACTTATGGATGAGGGGAATACCATTCCCTTTATTTCCCGTTACCGCAAGGAGGTCACGGGATCGCTTGACGATACGCAGCTCCGTAAGCTTGAGGAGCGCCTTAAGTATTTGCGCAATATCGAGGCGCGCCGCGTTGAGGTAAAGAACCTTATTGCCGCACAGGAAAAGCTGACCCCCGAGATCGAGCGTGCGATCGAAAACGCCGTTACCATTACCGAGATCGACGATATTTACAGGCCCTTCCGTCCCAAGCGTAAAACGCGTGCCTCTGTGGCGCGTGAGCGCGGCCTTGAGCCCCTTGCTGAGGCGCTGATGGCGCAGCACAAGATCTATGAGCCCTCGCTTGATGACCGTGCCGCCGCACTTGTCGATCCCGAAAAGGGTGTAAACACACCCGAGGAGGCATTTGCGGGTGCTATGGACATCATCGCTGAGGATATTTCGGATAATGCCGACTACCGTAAGGGCGTTCGCGCGCTTACCGTGGCACACGGCTTGATCGAAACCAAAAAGGCAAAGGACGAGCCCTCGGTTTACGAGCAGTATTACGATCACAGCGAGCCCGTGAAAAAGATCCCCGGTCACCGCGTGTTGGCGATCAATCGCGGTGAAAAGGAGGAATTCCTTAAGGTCAGTGTGACGGTTCCCACCGATATCGTGCTGAACTACTTGTTTAGCCTGGTAGTCAAATCGGGGGAGAGCCCTGCTAAAAAATATGTGAGCGCCGCTGTGACCGACAGCTACGAGCGCCTCATTGCCCCTTCCGTTGAGCGTGAGATCCGAAACGATCTGTTTGATGCTGCCAGCGAGGGTGCTATCGTTCTGTTTTCCGATAATTTGCAGCATCTTTTGATGCAGGCGCCCATTAAGGGCAAGACCGTGCTAGGCTTTGACCCCGGCTATGCGCATGGCTGTAAGCTTGCGGTGTGTGACAAGACGGGCAAGGTGCTGGACACCGCGGTGATCTACTTGCACCGTGAAAATCAGGCAAAGGACATTATGAAGCGCCTGATCACCAGATGGGGCGTTGATGTTGTTGCGATCGGCAACGGTACTGCATCGCGCGAAAGCGAAAAGTTTGTTGCGGCTATCCTGCGTGAAATGAACGTAAAGACCAAGTATATCATCGTCAGCGAGGCGGGTGCTTCGGTGTATTCCGCGTCTAAGCTTGCAGCGGATGAATTTCCTGAATTTGATGTTATGCAGCGCTCTGCTGTTTCTATTGCGCGTCGTTTGCAGGACCCGCTTGCTGAGCTTGTCAAGATCGATCCTAAGGCGATCGGTGTAGGGCAGTATCAGCATGATATGAAGCCCGCAAGACTTGACGAGGCGCTCTCGGGCGTGGTAGAGGATTGCGTAAATCGTGTGGGTGTTGACCTTAATACCGCTTCTCATTCCTTGCTTTCTTACATCTCGGGCGTTAATGCCGTGAGTGCGAAAAATATTGTGAAATACCGCGAGGAGAACGGCGAATTCCGCACGCGTGCAGAGGTGTTAAAGGTGCCGCGCATCGGCGCTAAGGCATACGAGCAGTGCGCAGGCTTCCTACGTGTGCCCGGTTCCTCGGAGGTTATGGATAATACAGGTGTGCACCCCGAAAGCTATGCGGCAGCGCATGCGCTTCTCAAGCGCTTTGGCTATACCGAGGAGGATGTGCGTGCAGGCAAGCTTGCCGGCATTTCCGCACAGGTAGCAAAACAGGGTGCAGCAAAGCTTGCGGCAGAGCTTGGAATTGGCGAGCCTACGCTTGTGGATATTGCTGCCGAGCTTGAAAAGCCCGGTCGCGACCTGCGTGACGATTTTGCACCGCCCCTGCTTTCTGAGGATGTGCTTGAAATGACCGATCTTAAGCCCGGTCAGGTGCTTTCGGGTACGGTTCGTAACGTCATTGATTTTGGTGCATTTGTCGATATCGGTGTGCATCAGGATGGACTTGTGCACATCTCTGAGCTCTCTGATAAGTTTGTCAAGCATCCCCGCGACGTGGTGTCGGTAGGAGATATCGTGCGTGTGCGCGTGCTTTCGGTGGATGTGGCAAAGAAGCGTATCGCGCTTTCCATGAAAACGATGAAGAACGAAGGGTAAGCACCGCTGCTTTTTTGCACGATCTCAGTAAAATCGGTCGATTTATGTCCTTTTGGAGTTTGCTTGTTCATAAATGAACGAAAAAAGCGTTGAAATTTGTTTTAAGTGAGCAATGTGTGAAGATGGAAAATGCTTGCTTGTGCATCTTGCCCAAACATGGCAAAAAATTTTTGTAGTTTTGCCATCTTCCCATTTTGCAGGAAATTTGTTATAATAATATCGTTAGAAATATAGGTTTGGGGCAACTATGCCCCCAACAAGGAGGATTTACAATGGCAAGCTTATCCCTGAGACACATTTACAAAAAGTATCCCGGTGGCGTAACCGCAGTTTCTGACTTCAACCTTGAGATCAGAGATAAAGAATTTATCGTATTCGTCGGTCCCTCCGGTTGCGGTAAAACTACCACTCTTCGTATGATCGCAGGCCTTGAGGAGATCACCGAGGGCGAGCTCTTCATCGGCGACCGTTTGGTAAATGACGTTGCACCCAAGGATCGTAAGATCGCGATGGTGTTCCAGAACTACGCTCTTTACCCCCACATGACCGTGTTTGATAACATGGCATTTGGCTTGAAGCTGAACAAGACTCCCAAGGAGGAGATCAAGCGCCGCGTTGAAGAGGCTGCTCGTATCCTTGATATCACCCACCTTCTTGACCGTAAGCCCAAGGCTCTTTCCGGTGGTCAGAAGCAGCGTGTAGCTCTTGGACGTGCAATCGTGCGTAACCCTGCAGTATTCCTTCTTGACGAGCCGCTTTCCAACCTTGACGCTAAGCTTCGTGCAACGATGAGAACCGAGCTTACCAAGCTTCACAAGAGCGTTGGTACCACCTTCATTTACGTAACGCACGACCAGGTAGAGGCTATGACCATGGCTACCCGTATCGTTGTTATGAAGGATGGTCTTATTCAGCAGGTTGATACTCCTCAGCACCTTTACGATCTGCCCTGCAACATCTTCGTAGCAGGCTTCATGGGTACTCCTCAGATGAACTTCATCAACGGCAAGCTTACCCAGCCCAAGGGCACCAAGGATATCTATTTTGACTTTGACGGCAACTCCCTCAAGCTTCCCGCAGAGAAGAACGCAGAGGGCGAGCTTGATGCATACATCGGCAAGGAGGTCGTTGCAGGCATTCGTCCCGAGTGCGTACACGATGATCCCAGCCACCTCGGCATGTTCCCCGAGAGCTGCATCGAGGTAGACGTTGACGTAACCGAGTTGATGGGTAATGAGATCTTCCTTTACCTCAACAGCTTTGACAAGGTAACTGAGGATGGCTCCAACAAGTTCATCCCGAAGGAGCCCACCAAGATCACCGCACGCGTTTCCTCTCGTTCCACGAGCCGTTCCGGTGACAAGATCCGCGTTGCACTTGACGTATCCCGTGTACATATCTTTGACAAGGATACCGAGCGCTGCATCGTTCACTAATCAAAACAATTGCTACCTCAAGCCAAGGCTTGAGGTAGTTTTTTTAATTTATTTTGAAACTTTTTTTAGTTTCTTGACATTACAGTAAAAATAGGATAAAATAAGACAGTATACAGTATGAAGTAAAGGAGGGATCGAGCTTGACACCGCAAGAGGCGCGTTATCGCAACACCGTAAATCGTTTGGCGTTTTCTCTGCTTGTTTTTTACGGCTTGTTTCAAATTTACAGCGTCATCATGACCCTGTTGGTTCCGCTTATTACGGCTGATCTTACGGAGGTGGCAGCCACCGTGGTATATGAGATCCTTTACGGTGTGTTGTATGCTGCTGCATTTATAGGTCCCGTGTTCTTTTATTATCTGATTTCTAAAAAAGAGCCGCATGTGCCGCTTGATGCGGGGCTTGTGCTGCCGCGCGAGGCGCCCGTTTATATTTTTGTGGGGATCGCACTTGTTAGTGCCGCAGGATACCTTAATTCCATGCTGCTTGAGGCGTTTGATTACAGCATCTTTACGCAGGAGATCATATTTGATACCAGCGTTAGCAGTAATTACGAGCTGGTGCTGATGTTCTTTACGCTTGCGATCGTGCCGGGGTTTGTCGAGGAGCTGCTGTTTCGCGGCTTGATCCTGAAAAATCTTTTGCCGTACGGCAGAACCACGGCTGTTTTCGCCAGTGCCTTGCTGTTTGGTCTGATGCATCAAAATCCCGGTCAGTTTTTGTACGCCACCGTTGCGGGGCTGGTGTTTGGCTATATTTACGTGCACACCAAATCGCTGTGGTGCTGTGTCTTGATGCACGTTTGCAACAATTTTTTGTCGGTGCTTTTCACCGTTATAGGGGAGCGCTTGCCCGAGGATACCGCAACACCGCTGTTGCTCGGAATCGAGCTTGTGATTTTTGCACTTGGCGTTTTGGGGGCGGTTTATCTTATCCTTCATGCCAAGCGTGATCCGAGCGCGGTGCTCCGTGAGGGTGCCTTTGAAAAGGAACTTGCGCCCGATGCCGAGTATGCCGCTGTTGCATTGCCGCTGTCGCGCCGCGCGAGACTGTTTTTCTCTGTGCCTATGATCATCTTTTTTGTGCTTTGCGCCGCACAAATGGCAATGCTGCTGGGGCTCTCCTTGCTATTTTGATATGAGAAACGATTTTAATTTGCAAATCGATGAGGCGTTTATGAAGCTTGCTTTGGCTGAGGCGCAAAAGGCAGCTAAGGCAGAGGAAACGCCGATCGGAGCTGTTGTGGTGGTGGACGGAAGGGTAATAGCCGCCGCACACAATACGCGCGAGCATAGCCATGATATTACCGCCCATGCCGAGCTCCTTGCCGTGCGAGCCGCAGCGAAAGAAAAGGGCGATTGGCGGCTTAACGACTGTACGGTTTATGTTACGCTTGAGCCCTGCCCCATGTGCGCAGGGGCGCTTCTCGCCTCGCGCGTTTCTCGCGTTGTGTATGGCGCAAAGGATCCCGCGGCAGGCGCAATGGGCACGGTTATAAATCTGCCACGTTATCCACTCGGCTCATCGCCCGCCGTAACGGCAGGTGTGCTCGAGGAAGAATGCCGCACCGTGCTCCAAGACTTCTTTAAAAATTGTAGAAAATAATTTACATCGCATGGAGGGAAACAACGATGGATTTGAAGTATTTTATGAAAAATGAGGGTGAGAAGCCCCTTGACCGCATCGTTCAAAACGGTGGCTTTTGCGGCATTTTTCGTAAGATTGCCTGCATTGGTGACAGTATGTCGTCGGGCGAGCACGAGTCCTTTGAAAATGACGCCAAGGGCTTCAATGATTACTATGAGTATTCTTGGGGGCAGTTTCTCGCGCGTGACGCGGGCTGTACCGTCTACAATTTCTCCAAAGGCGGTATGACGGCAAAGGCCTACGACAAATTCGCAAGAGAGCAGGGCTTTTACGACGAGGCGTATAAGAGCCAGGCGTACGTGGTGGCACTTGGCGCCAACGATGTTAAGCATATCCTTGCAGGGGAGATTGAGCTCGGCACTCTTGACGACGTGGACCCCACCGATTACGCCAAAAATAGCCCGACCTTTATCGGCTACTACGCCGCGATCATCGGCCGATACCAAGCACTTCAGCCTAAGGCTAAGTTCTTCCTGATGACGATTCCGCACGACGGTCGAAGCGAGGAAACGCAAGAGCTTTACGACAAGCACGCCGAGCTCCTTTACGGCCTTGCAAAAATGCTGCCGAACTGCTACGTGCTTGATATCCGCGCGCACGCCCCGGAACTGGACGAGGAGTTTAAACGGGTGTTTTACCTGGGCGGCCACATGAACGCCTGCGGCTACCGCCTGTTTGCCCTGATGGTGGAATCCTATATTGATTACATCATTCGCCAATACCCCGAGGATTTTGCGCAGGTCGGCTTCATCGGCAGACCCTATCATAACGCAAATTACAAATGGTAAAGAGAAAGAGCCCCCCTCTCAAAAGGGGGGCTCTTTCTCTTTACTTTATCATCCTTTTACGCCAGCTTGTTTTCAAGGCGCTCCTTGATGGCAAGGATAAAGTCCTTCGAGTTGACGGCCGTCGTCTTGGTGCCGGGCACAATGAGGCCAACGAGGTCCTTGGTCATAATGCCGTCGTCAAGGGTCTTGATGCAGGCAGCCTCCAGCTTGTCGGCAAAGTCAACAAGGGCGGTAAGACCGTCAAGCTCACCGCGCTTGCGAAGTGCGCCCGACCATGCGAAAATGGTGGCAATGGGGTTGGTAGAGGTATCCTCGCCCTTAAGGTAGCGGTAGTAGTGGCGCGTGACAGTCCCGTGTGCAGCCTCATACTCGTATTTTCCGTCGGGGGAAACGAGCACCGAGGTCATCATGGCAAGTGAGCCAAATGCGGTCGATACCATATCGCTCATCACGTCGCCGTCGTAGTTCTTGCAAGCCCAGATAAAGCCACCCTCACTGCGAATGACGCGTGCAACCGCATCGTCAATAAGGGTGTAGAAATACTCGATCCCTGCCTCCTCAAATTTTGCCTTGTAATCTGCCTCATAGATCTCTTGGAAGATCAGCTTAAAGGTCTGATCGTACTGCTTCGAGATGGTGTCCTTGGTCGAGAACCACAGATCCTGCTTGGTGGTCAGCGCATAGTTAAAGCAGGAGTGCGCAAAGGAGCGAATGGAGCTGTCCTTGTTGTAGGAGCCCTGCAAAACGCCGGGGCACTCAAAGTCGTAAACCGTTTCGCGGAAGGAAACGTTGCCCTCTTTATCGGTGAAAACAAGCTCTGCCTTGCCTTCTGTGGGTACACGGTACTCAGTTGCCTTGTAGATATCGCCATAGGCGTGACGGGCAATGGTAATGGGCTTTTGCCAATTTCTTACCGCGGGCTTGATGCTGTCAATGAGAATGGGAGCGCGGAATACCGTGCCGTCAAGCATGGCGCGGATCGTGCCGTTGGGAGATTTCCACATTTCGGTGAGGTTATACTCCTCTACACGCTGCTTGTTGGGGGTAATGGTGGCGCATTTTACCGCAACGCCGTACTTTTTGGTGGCGTTTGCGCTGTCAACGGTGACCTGGTCCTTGGTTTTCTCGCGCTCGGGGAGCCCGAGATCGTAATACTCGGTCTTAAGGTCAACGAAGGGATAAAGGAGCTCGTCCTTGATCATCTGCCAAAGCACACGGGTCATTTCATCGCCGTCCATTTCAACAAGCGGCGTTGTCATTTTGATCTTTTCCATATGTTACCTACCTATCGGATTATTTGCTTTGTGCCGCGTAGTAGTTCATCAGGCAACCACGCAGGATAATTTCTTTTTCATTTTCGGTAAGGCCCTTTACATAAAGGGTAAGCTCCTCAACCGAGCCATCGGCACGAATGACCTTTGCGGGGAATTCCTCGATGCCTGCGGCAATCTTTTCACGCACGCCCTCAACAAATACAAAGTCGCCCTCAGCATAGGTAAAGGTTGCATTTTCATCAAGCGTGAAGGGGAGAATACCCCAGTTGATGCAGTTGGAGCGGTAGCGCTTGGTGGCAAACTCGTAGCAGATGTTTGCAAAGCCGCCAAGCACCTTTTGGCAGGAGGCAGCCTGTTCACGTGCCGAGCCGTCACCCGGGCGGTTGGCAAATACGCAAGAGCCAAACTGTGTATTTTGGGCAAGTTTGTCGGCATCGCCTACATGGGAGAGTGCCGCGCGCAGCTTCTCGGAAATCTCACCTGCGCGACGCTTTGCCTCGTCTGCGGCAACCGCCTTGGAGCGCCCAACGTAAGCAGGGCAGCGGCGAGAGAGCGCAAACTCAGAAAGGCGCAGGGGGTTAGAGCGATAAGAGGAGGTTTCGCCCGAGGGGATCAGCTCATCGGTGGTGGTTACAGGGTCGTGAATAACGGCAGCCAATTCAACAAGCAGATTGTCGGAGAGCTCGTACATTTTGGGCCAATCGGTAATGTTCGGGCCAAAGATGAGCTCGGCATCCTTGTCTGCCTTACCAAAGCCGTAGTAGCAGCGCTTTTCGTAAACAGAGCGGTCGTAGTGATATTCGTGTGCTTCGTGCTCGTATGCAACATCGGTTGCGGCAGTAATGATACCGCCGTTTGCGGCAGTTGCGGCGATTGAGCGCGCGTCCATGAGGGCGACACCGGAAAGCTGACCCTCGCCGGGCTTTGAGCCCTCACGGTTGGGGAAGTTACGGGTGGTGTGGCGCAGCGACAGACCGTTGTTGGCAGGTACGTCACCCGCACCAAAGCAGGGGCCGCAGAAGGAGGGCTTGATCACAGCGCCGTTTGCAAGCAATTCCGCAGAAACGCCAATGCGCGTGAGCTCAAGCGATACGGGTACGCTGGTGGGATAAACGGAAAGCGAGAAATAACTGTTGCCAACGTTACCTGTTTTTAAGATCGAGGCAGCCTCGTCAATGCTGTCAAACATGCCACCGGCACACCCTGCAATAATGCCTTGGTCAGCCATGACCTTGCCGTCGGGGCGCACCTTGCTGACAAGGTCAAGCGATGCCTTTTTGCCAAACTTCTCGGTGGCTTCCTTTTCTACCTCTGCAAGCAGCTCCTTTGCGTGCTCGTTGAAGTAGTGAATGGTGTAAGCGCGAGAGGGGTGGAAGGGCAGGGCGATCATCGACTCCATCTTGGAAAGGTCGATCTCTACCATGCGGTCGTAGTAAGCAACCTTGCCGGGTGTAAGCTTCTTGTAATCCTCGGGGCGGCCGTGCGCGCGGTAGTGCGCTTCAACCGTTTCATCGGTTTCCCAAATCGAGGAAAGGCAGGTCGTTTCGGTGGTCATCACGTCAATGCCGTTACGGAAGTCGATCGGAAGCTCAGCAACACCGGGACCCACAAACTCCAGCACGCGGTTCTTTACAAATCCATTTTCAAATGTAGCACCTACAAGCGCGATCGCCACGTCGTGCGGGCCAATGCCCTTTCTCGGCTTACCGGTAAGGTAAACAAGCACCACCTCGGGGCGGTTGATGTCGTAGGTGTTTTTGAGAAGCTGCTTTACAAGCTCGGGGCCGCCCTCGCCAACCGCCATGGTGCCAAGCGCGCCGTAACGGGTGTGGCTGTCAGAGCCAAGGATCATCGCGCCGCACTTTGCCATTTCCTCACGGGCAAAGGAGTGAATAACGCTCTGGTTTGCGGGCACGTAAATGCCGCCGTATTTCTTGGCTGCGGAAAGACCGAATACGTGGTCGTCTTCGTTGATCGTGCCGCCAACCGCGCAAAGCGAGTTGTGGCAGTTGGTCATGGCGTAGGGCATGGGGAACTCGGTAAGACCGCTTGCTCTAGCTGTTTGAATGATACCAACGTAGGTAATATCGTGAGAAAGCATCGCATCAAAGCGAAGCTGAAGCTTGTCCTCGTTGCCCGAAAGATTGTGGGCCTGCAGAATAGAATAGGCAATGGTGTTTTTGCGTGCCTCGGCGGGGGAAAGTGTAGCTGTTGCGGCAGGCTTGCCGTCAACCAAATACACGCCGTGTTCGGTTAATTTGACCATTTGAAACAGTCCTCCTTGATAAACAATCACTTTATTATAAAATATAATACGTATAATGTCAAGAATTAGCGGGGGATTTTAAGAGGATTTTTATTTGCCGCGGTGAACGCGTGCGCACTTTGCATAAAAACAGGGCGCCGCGCAGCCGCCTTGTTTGGATAACCTAACAAATGTAAAAAAATGAGAAAAAACGCTTGACAAAATTTTACGCTACTGCTATAATATTGTTAGTTAAGGCTAACATTTTAATGCAATGCCGCAAAAAGGAGATGTGTCAATGAAAACTTTGGGTGATGTTGCAGTGGGTAAGACCGCTAAGGTCGTGAGGCTCCACGGAGAGGGCGCAATGCGCCGCCGTATCATGGATATGGGGCTTACCAAGGGTGTTGAGGTCAAGGTGCGCAAGCTTGCTCCCCTTGGCGATCCCATGGAACTGACGGTGCGCGGCTACGAGCTGTCGCTTAGAAGGACAGATGCCAAAATGATCGAGGTTGAATAAATTTTTTATGCTTTTGTGGTTAGTGTTAACTAACAAAAGAGATGAGGAGTAAAACATGGAATTAAAGATCGCACTTGCGGGCAATCCGAACTGCGGTAAAACAACACTGTTCAATGCCCTGACGGGCTCAAACCAGTTTGTAGGGAACTGGCCGGGTGTAACGGTTGAGAAAAAGGAAGGGAAGCTGAAGGGGCACGAGAACGTGACAGTCACCGACCTGCCTGGCATCTATTCGCTTTCCCCCTACACGCCCGAGGAGGTCGTGGCGCGCAATTATCTGATCAAGGAGCGCCCCAATGCGATCCTTAATATTGTGGATGGCACGAACATTGAGCGCAATCTGTATTTGACAACACAATTAACCGAGATCGGCATTCCCGTGGTCATTGCCATTAACATGATGGACGTGGTACGAAAAAACGGTGACGTGCTCGATATCAAGGCGCTTTCGCGCTTGCTCGGTTGCCCCGTGGTAGAAATTTCCGCATTGAAAAATGACGGTATTGATGAGGCAATTGCAAGGGCGATCGAGGCGGCAAAGTACGGAAAGACCCTGCCAAGGCATTTGTTTTCGGGCGAGGTGGAGCACACCATCGCGCACATTGAGGAGGCGGCGGTGCACGGACTTCCCGAGGAGCAGCAGCGCTGGTATGCCATCAAGCTCTTTGAGCGCGATGTGCGCGTGATAAAGGAGCTGAAGCTTTCCGCAGAGAAGCTGGCACATATAGAGGCAGATATCAAGGCGACGGAGGGAGTGCTTGATGATGATGCCGAGAGCATTGTTGCCAACGAGCGCTACAATTACGTGGTTGACGTGGTGAAAAAATGCCTTGTGCGTAAAAACGCTACCCTTGTTTCGGTTACCGAAAAAATTGACCGCATCGTGACAAACCGCATTGCGGCATTGCCCATCTTTGCGCTTGTCATGTTTTTCGTTTACTTTATCTCGGTCACCACTGTCGGCACGTGGGCTACTGATTTTATGAACGATGGCGTGTTTGGTGAGGGAATCGAAATTTTTGGCAAATTCCTGCCGGGTGTGCCCGTGCTTCTTGGCCGCTTGCTTGATGCCATGCATGTGGCACCTTGGATACATAGCCTTCTCATTGACGGTATTGTTGGCGGCGTTGGCGCTGTGCTTGGCTTTGTGCCGCAGATCCTGGTGCTCTTTTTGTTCCTGTCGTTCCTTGAGGCGTGTGGCTATATGTCGCGTATTGCCTTTGTGCTTGACCGTATTTTTGCCAAATTCGGTCTGTCGGGCAAGTCCTTTATTCCGCTTCTTATTGGCACGGGATGCAGTGTGCCCGGTATTATGGCAAGCCGCACCATTGAAAATGAAGCGGATCGCCGTATGACCGTTATTACCACCTCCTTTGTGCCCTGCGGTGCAAAGTTGCCTGTTATCGCACTTATTGCGGCGGCGCTCTTTGATGATGCATGGTGGGTGGCACCGCTTGCTTACTTTATTGGCATTGCTGCTGTCGTTGTATCGGGTGTGCTCTTGAAAAAAACAAAGGCGTTCCAAAGCGAGCCTACGCCCTTTGTGATGGAGCTGCCTGCTTACCATATGCCCACGGTCGGTAGCATTGCCCGTGCCACGTGGGATCGCGGCTGGGCATTTATCAAAAAGGCGGGCACCATTATTCTCGCTTCTACTGTTGTGATATGGGTGCTTTCACACCTTGGCTCCGTTGACGGCAGCTTTGGCTTTGCGCTTGAAATGGAGCTCGAAAGCAGCTTGCTTGGCTATTTTGGCCGCGGCACGAAATGGCTTTTCGCTCCGCTTGGCTTCGGCACGATCGAAAACACCGTTGCCACCTTTATGGGGCTTGTTGCAAAGGAGGAGATCGTGGCGGTGCTGGGTGTGCTCGACTTCCTTGATATGACACAGCTTGCAGGCTTTTCCTTCTTGCTTTTCAATCTTCTTTGTGCGCCTTGCTTTGCGGCAATGGGTGCCATCCGCCGTGAAATGAACAGCGCAAAATGGACGGCGTTTGCTATTTTATATCAGTGTGGTTTTGCCTATGCCGTTTCCTTTGTTGTGTATCAATTGGGTGCTTGGCTTGCGCCCAATACTGCTGCAAACCCTGTTGGCGTGGTGCTTGCGATTGCTGTTATTGTAGGCTTTGCTTATATGCTGCTTCGCCCCGCGTATCGCGGGGCAAAGGCTGTGGCAAGCCGCAAAAAATCTTAAAAAGTCCTGAAAGGGGGCGTGAAAATGCCGGTTTGGCTTTCTCAAAATTGGGGAAATATTGTGGTGCTGGGCGTGATCGCGCTTGCTGTTTTTGCGATCGTGCTTTCCTATGTGAGAAAAAGGAAGCAGGGCAAGAGCACCTGCGGATGCGGCTGTGGGCAGTGCGCGCTGCGCGATGCTTGCCACGGGTCGCATGATCCCAAGAACAAAAAATGAAAAACAGGGGGTGGGCAGAAAGCGCCCACTCCCTATTTAAAAATAAGTGTGAAAAGCAAAGCAAGGCGTAAAAAACGATTGACGCGCATCGTTTCTTGTGCTATAATAAGTTTATAAAAAGGCCCTTGAAAGGAACTTGGTTATGAAAATTCGCATCGGTATTTTTGGCTACGGTAATCTTGGACGTGGCGTTGAGGCAGCTATTCGTCAAAACAAAGATATGGAGCTGGCGGCAGTATTTACCCGTCGCGATCCCGCAACGGTAAAGCTGCAAACGGCAGGTGTGCCCGTGTATCACGCTGACAAGGCTCTTAAAATGAAAAACGAGATCGATGTGATGATCCTGTGCGGCGGCAGTGCGACAGACCTGCCCGAGCAGACCCCCCAGCTTGCCGCCCACTTTAATGTGGTGGATAGCTTTGATACGCACGCCCGCATCCCTGAGCATTTCGCAAACGTTGACCGTGCCGCACGGGCAGCTAAAAAGATTGGCATTATTTCGGTTGGCTGGGATCCCGGTATGTTTTCCCTGAATCGCTTGATGGCAAGTGCCATTTTGCCCGAGGGCGAGGAATATACGTTTTGGGGCAAGGGCGTGAGCCAAGGACATTCCGACGCCATTCGCCGCGTGGAGGGCGTTGCTGACGGCAAGCAATATACTGTGCCTGTGGAGAGTGCGCTTGCAGCGGTGCGTAGCGGCACTGCACCTGTGCTTACCACGCGTGAAAAGCACACGCGTGAGTGTTATGTTGTGGCAAAGGATGGTGCGGATAAGGCAAAGATCGAGGCAGAGATCAAGTCGATGCCCAATTACTTTGCCGATTACGATACCACAGTGCACTTTATTTCACAAGAGGAGCTCAACGAAAAGCACAGCGGCATTCCGCACGGCGGCTTTGTGATCCGCAGCGGAAAAACGGGCTTTAACCGTGAGCACAATCATATTATCGAATACAGCCTTAAGCTTGATTCCAATCCCGAATTTACCGCATCGGTGATCGTGGCATACGCAAGAGCCGCCTACCGCCTTGCGGCAGAAGGACAAAAGGGATGCAAGACCGTGCTTGATGTGCCCCCGTCCTATATCAGCGCGGTGGCACCTGCCGTGCTTCGCAAAAATCTTCTATAACAAAAAAGCCGCGCGCGGCCAAACCGCGCGCGGCTTTTTTATGTTTAGCCGACCATGCCCTTGATAAAGATGTAAATGCCAATGATGACAAGAATAGAGCCGCCAAGGATCGTAGCCTTGCCCGAAAGGCCTGCACCGAATTTCTTGCCGATCAGCACGCCGCCAAGGCAGATCACAAAGGTTACAGCGGCGATCAGCGCAACTGCAAGGAGCGCCTGCCACACATCGTATTCTGCAATGGTAAAGCCAACGGAAAGCGCGTCTATCGAGGTAGCAATGCCCTGCACAACGAGCGCAACAAGGCTAAATTTTGCCACAACGCTCTCGTCATCGCAAAGTCCCGCGCGGCACGCCTTTATTCCCTCAAGTAGCATTTTGCCACCGATAAAGGTGAGCAGCACAAGTGCGATCCAGGGGATAAATTTAGCAAACGCCTCAAATTGCTCGGCAAGCGTATGCACGCAAAGCCAGCCGATAAAGGGCATGAGCGCTTGGAACACAGCAAAGGTCGCGGCGATCAGCATCATGCGGCGGCGCTTCATCGTGTGATCTGCAAGGCCGTTCGCGAGGGACACCGAGAAGGCATCCATGGCAAGCCCTACGCCAAGTAAAATGTTAGTGAAAAAGAATTGAAACCCCATACTACTTTTTCTCCTTTGAATTTTTTGCAAACAAAAAACCCAAATGTGGCGCTTCAAAACCACACTTGAGTCTCGTAAATTAAAGCATGCCAGGCACGCTGTGCCATTATGTTGACATACTGCACGGCGCGCCGTGCTTACTACTCCCTCACAGGATACGCACACAAGTATAACAGAATTTTTTTGGCTTGTCAAGAGGCTTTGTAAAATTTTGTTTTTGATCATTTTTTTAAAATGTAGAGCGGCAAAATTTTTACAAAAAGAAAAAATAAAGCAAAATATTGCAAAAATCGATAAAATCCACCGTTAGAATTGGAAAATTTAAAATAAAAAATGGAAATTTTAAAGCAAGAGGTCGCAGTCACATCAAAGAGGAGTGCTTGGCGCGGGCCTTGCGGTAAAAGCGGGCTTATTGGGGCTGTTGATAAAGCAGGGCGCGCTGAAAGTATTTGTTCGAACGTTGCTTTTTTTCTCGAATTTTCTTGAAAGTTCGCTTGACAAAATATACATTATATGATATTATAAAAAACGTAAAAAGCGGTTTCTGTGACTGACGGAATTGTGGGTTACCACGGGGGAGCAGAAATAATAGCGGAATTTGCAAATGCGGGTTTCGCGCCGACCGTCTGGGCACACTCGTTTCCAAACCAAGGAATCAGTGTGTCTTTTTTACTTTTTTGCATCATTTGCGGAGGTGTTTAGATGAAGAAAAAAGTTGGAATTATCATGGGTAGTGACAGCGATCTGCCCATTATGCGCAAGGCAGCTGATACGCTGGCTGACTTTGGCGTGCCGTTTGAGGTGCACGTGATGTCGGCACACAGAACGCCCGATGCTGCCGCTCAATTCGCGCGCAATGCGCGTGCAAATGGTTTTGGTGCCATTATCGCAGCGGCGGGGATGGCTGCGCACCTTGGCGGCGTGATGGCGGCATATACCACCCTGCCCGTGATTGGCGTGCCCTGCAAATCCACCAACCTTGACGGTATGGATGCGCTGCTTTCCACCGTGCAGATGCCCTCGGGCATTCCTGTGGCAACGGTTGCCATTAACGGTGCGGTAAACGCGGCATTGCTTTGCTGTGAAATGTTTGCCATTACCGATGAGGAGCTTGCCGCAAAGCTTGCCGCAAAGCGCGCGGCTGATGAGGCAAAGGTGCTTGAAAAGAACGCCGCAGTTGAAGCGGAATTTGCTGCCTTTGCAAATCTTTAAGAGGTGTAGCATATGGGCGGCTTTTTCGGTGTAGCGGCGCGACACGATGCGCTGGCAGATACCTTCTTTGGCACAGATTATCATTCTCACCTCGGCACGGCGCGTGCCGGCATGGCAGTGTATGACCGCGAGGTTGGGCTTCAGCGTGAGATACACAATATCAAAAACACTCCCTTTCGCACTAAGTTTGAGCACGTATTTGACGATATGAAGGGCAGCTCAGCCATCGGCTGCATCAGCGATGGCGAGCCGCAGCCCCTCCTCATTCGCTCTCGCCACGGCACCTACGCTATTTGCAATATCGGTGCGATAACGAACGCAGACGAGCTGATTGAAAAATATTTCAAAACCAGCAGCGGTCACTTTGACGCGATGACGGGTGGTGCTGTCAACCCTACGGAGTTGATCGCGGCACTCATCGACCAAAAGGAAGATTTTGTGGAGGGTATCCGCTTTGCGCAAAGTGAGATCAAGGGCTCGATCACGGTGCTGATCCTGCGCGAGGGCGGCAGCATCATTGCGGCACGCGACAGACTTGGGCGCTTGCCCATGATACTCGGCAAGGGCGATGACGCCTATTGCGTGACCTTTGAGAGCTTCGCCGCGGAAAAGCTTGGCTATACGGTCTTCAAGGAGCTCGGTCCCGGTGAGATCGTGGAGATCACGCACGAGGGCACAAGACAGCTCGTTGCTCCCGGCAAGGAAATGCGTATTTGCTCGTTTTTGTGGTCTTACTACGGATATTCTCCCTCGGCGTATGAGGGCGTGAACGTTGAGGTCATGCGTTACCGCAACGGCGCGATCATGGCGGAGGACGAAAAGAAGGCAGGAAAGCTGCCGCCGCTTGATTTCGTTGCGGGCATGCCCGACTCGGGCACGCCTCACGCCATTGGATATGCAGGCGAGAGCGGTATACCCTTTGCGCGCCCCTTCCTCAAATACACGCCCACGTGGTCGCGTAGCTTCACGCCGAACAAGCAGGTGGAGCGTAACCGCGTGGCAAAAATGAAGCAGGTGCCCGTGAAGGAGCTGATAGACGGCAAGGATCTGATGTTTGTCGACGATTCGATCGTGCGCGGCACACAGTTAAAGAGCACGGTGGATTTCCTCTTTAACAGCGGCGCGAAGTCGGTACACATGCGCTCGGCTTGCCCGCCGATCATGTACCGTTGCAAGTATCTTAATTTCACGAGCGCGAAAAATGATATGGAGCTGCTCGCACGCCGTGTGATCCTCGAGCTTGAGGGTGAGGAGGGCGAAAAGCACATTGAGGAATACAGTGACGGCACCACAGAGCGCGGCAAGGCACTGCGCCGCGCGATCTCCGAGAAGATGCACTTTAATTCACTCGAATTTCAATCACTTGAGGGTGTGATAAAGGCGATCGGACTTGAACCATGTAAACTCTGCACATATTGCTGGAACGGAAAGGAATAAAATTATGCACAATCAATCGAAATCTGAAAGCTACGCAGCCGCAGGTGTTGACATTACTGCGGGCTACAAAGCAGTTGAACTGATGAAAAAGCACGTTGCACGCACCAAAAACGCAGGTTGTCTTGATGACGTTGGCGGCTTTGGCGGTTGCTTTGGTCTTAACATTGCCGGTATGGAGGAGCCTGTGCTCGTATCCGGCACTGACGGATGCGGCACAAAGGTCAAGCTTGCCATTTTAATGGACAAGCATGACACCATTGGTATTGATGCCGTTGCCATGTGCGTCAATGACATTATTTGTGTAGGCGCGAAGCCGCTGTTTTTCCTTGACTATATTGCTTGCGGCAAAAACGTGCCCGAGAAGATCGCCTCGATCGTTGGCGGTGTTGCAGAGGGCTGTGTACAGTCGGGCGCCGCACTGATCGGCGGCGAAACTGCCGAGCATCCCGGCCTGATGCCCGTTGAGGACTATGACCTTGCCGGCTTTGCTGTTGGCGTGGTTGATAAGAAGAAGATCATTGATAACACGAAAATGAGTGAAGGCGACGTGGTGATCGCGCTGGCATCCAGCGGTATTCACTCCAATGGCTTTTCTCTCATTCGCAAGGTGTTTGATATTGACAATAACCCCGCTTCGCTATATGTGGCGAATGAGGCGCTTGGCGGCAAGACGATCGCCGAAACGCTTCTCACCCCCACTAAGATCTACGTGAAGTCGGTGCTGGCACTTCTCGAAAAGGTAGATGTGAAGGGTATTTCTCACATCACAGGCGGCGGATTTTATGAGAATATTCCGCGTAGCATCCCCGACGGGCTCTGCGCTAAGATCGATAAGAGCGCGGTAAAGGTGCTTCCCATTTTCGATCTGATCGCAAAAACCGGCAACATTCCCGAGCGTGATATGTATAACACCTACAACATGGGCGTTGGTATGAGTATCGTAGTACCTGCCGACAAGGCACAGGAGGCGCTTGAGATCCTTCGTGCTCACGGCGAGGATGCATATCTCATCGGCGAGATCGTAAAGGGCGAGGACAAGGTGATCCTTCAATGAGTAAAACAAAAATAGCAGTTCTCGTTTCGGGGGGCGGCACCAATTTGCAGGCATTGATCGATGCACAGCAAGGCGGCATCCTTAAAAACGGCGAGATCGTGCTTGTTATTTCAAATAACAGTGGCGCGTATGCGCTTACCCGTGCTGAGAATGCAGGCATTGCAACCTGCGTGATCTCCAAAAAGGAGCTTGGCTGTGCCGAGGCGTTTGAGGAGAAATTACTTGCTACCTTAAAGGAGCAGGGGATTGAACTGATCGTGCTGGCGGGCTTTATGGTGATCCTCAGTCAGCGTGTGACCGATGCTTATCCCGAGCGTATCATCAACGTACACCCCTCACTCATCCCCTCCTTTTGCGGAGAGGGCTTTTACGGGCTGCGCGTGCATGAGGCGGCGCTTGGCTACGGCGTGAAGGTAACCGGTGCAACCGTCCACTTTGTAAACGAAATTCCCGATGGCGGCAGGATCATTATGCAAAAGGCTGTCGAGATCCGCGAGGGTGATACACCCGAGGTGCTCCAGCGCCGTGTAATGGAAGAGGCGGAGTGGAAAATATTGCCCCTTGCAGTTGAGCAGGTAGCGGCAGAAATAAAAGAGAAGAAAGAGTGAAATTATGGCATTGTTTGATTTGAAAAAGCTTCTGCGTGAAAATACATACCCCGGGCGTGGTATTGTGATCGGCAAGTCAGCCGACGGCAAAAACGCCATGATCGCTTACTTTATCATGGGCCGCAGTGAAAACAGCCGCAATCGCGTGTTTGAGCGCTTTGAGGGTGGCATGCGTACCAAGGCATTTGATGAGAGCAAGCTTTCCGACCCGAGCCTCATTATTTATAACCCTTACCTTGCGCTTGCAGGCACGGATATCATCACCAACGGTGATCAGACCAATACTATTTACGATCATATGGTGAAGGGCGAGAGCTTTGAGGATGCCTTGATGACGCGTGAGTTTGAGCCGGATTGCCCCAACTATACCCCCCGCATTTCGGGTGTTTGCTATTACGGTGACAAGGATTTTACCTATTCGCTCTCTATTCTCAAAAGCGCAAACGGTAATCCTGCGGTATGTAACCGCTATTTCTACCGCTTTGCACCGCGCGCAGGCATCGGCCATTTTATCCACACCTATAAGTGTGACGGCAACCCGATCCCTTCCTTTTACGGCGAGCCTGAGGAGGTAGCGCTCCCCAATACCGCTGAGGAGCTTTCTGAGCTTTTGTGGAAGAACCTGAACCCTGATAACAAGGTCTCGCTTTTTGTACGCTGCGTACCGCTTGACGGCAGCGCTCCCACCGAGATCATTACCAATAAAAATCAATAAGCGAGGCTGTTACATATGAAAGATTTTGAACTGAAATACGGCTGTAATCCCAACCAGAAGCCTGCCAAGATCTATATGCATGACGGAAGCGAGCTTCCCATCAAGATCCTTTCGGGCAGACCCGGCTACATTAATTTTCTTGACGCCTTCAATTCTTGGCAGCTTGTAAAGGAATTAAAGGAGGCTTTGGGCCTTCCTGCCGTTACCTCCTTCAAGCACGTCAGCCCCACCTCGGCGGCTGTTGGCGTAAAGCTTTCCGATAAGCTGAAAAAGGCTTGCTTTGTAGAGGATATCGAGGGGCTTGACGATTCGCTTCTTGCCTGCGCTTATGCGCGTGCACGCGGTACTGACCGTATGTGCTCGTTTGGCGACTGGGTGGCACTTTCCGATGTGTGTGATGTGACCACGGCGCAAATGCTCAAGCGTGAGGTTTCTGACGGTATCATCGCTCCCGGCTATGAGCCCGAGGCGCTTGAGATCCTGAAAACCAAAAAGAAGGGCAATTACAATATCGTAGAGATCGATCCCAATTATACTCCCGATCCTATTGAGAGAAAACAGGTGTTTGGCATTACCTTTGAACAGGGCAGAAACAATTTCCGCATCGATGCAGAATTGCTTCAAAACATTGTAACCGAAAACAAGGATATGCCCGAGAGTGCGGTGCGCGATCTCATCGTTGCCCTTATCACTCTTAAGTACACGCAGTCCAATTCGGTTTGCTACGCCGTTGACGGGCAAGCGATCGGTGTTGGTGCAGGTCAGCAATCCCGTGTGCACTGCACACGTCTTGCGGGCGGCAAGGCGGATACCTGGTTCCTTCGTCAGCACGACAAGGTACTCGCCCTCCCCTTTAAGGAAACACTCGGTCGCCCTGATCGCGATAATGTCATCGACGGCTATATCAACCAAAACGAGGAGGACGTTTGCGCTGAGGGCAATTGGCAAAAGTACTTTACCGAGCAGCCTGAGCCCTTTACCCGTGAGGAGCAAAGAGCGTACCTGGATACGATCAGCGGTGTTGCCTGCGGCTCGGATGCCTTCTTCCCGTTTAGCGACAACGTAGAGCGCTGCAAAAAGAGCGGTGTTAGCTACATCGCACAGCCCGGTGGCTCGATCCGCGATGATCTTGTGATTGAATGCTGCAACAAGTACGGTATGGCAATGGCATTTACCGGCATGAGACTCTTCCACCATTGATAGAAAGGATTTTTTAACATGAACTTTTTCGATGAACTTGCAAATTATGATAAAGAGGTATTTGATGGGTGCAACCTTGAGCTGACTCGCCAGCGTCACAATATTGAGCTGATCGCTTCCGAGAACATTGTTTCCAAGGCGGTTCTTATGGCGGCAGGCACGGTGCTGACCAACAAATATGCCGAGGGCTATCCCGGTAAGCGTTACTACGGCGGCTGTCACTGCGTAGATATCGTGGAGGATATTGCACGCGAGCGCGCAAAGAAGCTGTTTGGTGCCGAGCACGCAAACGTACAGCCCCACAGCGGCGCAAATGCCAATCTTGCCGTATTCTTTGCACTCTGCAATCCCGGTGATACCGTCATGGGTCTTAACCTTGCACACGGCGGTCACCTTTCCCACGGCTCACCTGTTAACATTTCAGGCAAATACTTCAACGTTGTACCTTACAGCGTAAACGACGATACCGAGATGCTTGATTACGAGGATATTCGCCGCGTGGCGCTTGAGTGCAAGCCGAAGCTGATCGTTGCAGGTGCCAGCGCTTACTCGCGCACCATTGATTTTGAGGCAATTGCCAAGATCGCAAAAGAGGTCGGTGCATACTACATGGTAGATATGGCGCACATCGCAGGTCTTGTTGCGGCAGGTCTTCACCCCTCTCCCGTACCCTATGCCGACGTTGTTACCACTACCACGCATAAGACTCTGCGCGGCCCGCGCGGCGGCATGATCCTTTGCCGCGAGGAGCTTGCAAAGCAGATCGACAAGGCAGTGTTCCCCGGCACGCAGGGCGGTCCCCTCATGCACATCATTGCCGCTAAGGCAGTTGCGCTTGGCGAGGCAATGACTCCCGAGTTTAAGGAATATCAGAAAAACGTGAAGGAAAACGCTAAGGTGCTTTGCGAGTGCCTTAAGGATGCGGGATTCCGCATTGTTTCGGGTGACACCGACAATCACCTCATGCTCATCGACCTTCGCCCCTTCGGTATTACGGGTAAGGAAATGGAAAGACGCCTTGATGAGGTACATATTACCGTCAACAAGAATGCGATCCCCAACGACCCCGAAAAGCCCTTTGTTACCAGCGGTATCCGTGTGGGTACGCCCGCCGTTACCAGCCGTGGCTTTGGCAAAGAGGAAATGCGCCTGATCGCTACCTGGATGCGCGACGTTGCCGCTGATTTTGAGGGCAACCGCGAGCGCATTGCAGGTGAGGTTATGGCTCTTTGCGAAAAATTCCCGATCTACAACTGATATAAAAAGGAGCTTTTTATGAAAATAATGGTCGTTGGTGGTGGCGGCAGAGAGCATGCCATCATTCGCTCGCTTCTCAAAAACCCTAAGGTTGAAACAATTTATGCAGTACCCGGTAACGGCGGCATGAAGGATGATGCCGTACTCGTGCCGATCGCTGCAACCGAAACCGATAAGATCGTTGCGTTTGCCGTGGAAAATAAGATCGATTACGCTGTTGTTGCACCTGACGATCCGTTGGTGCTGGGCACTGTTGATGCGCTTGCGGCTGTGGGCATTCCTTCCTTTGGCCCCAATAAGGCTGCGGCGATCATTGAGGGAAGTAAGGTCTTTTCCAAGAACCTGATGAAAAAGTACAACATTCCCACTGCGGGCTATGAGGTGTTTGACGATCCGAAAAAAGCGCTTGCATACCTTGAAACGGCAGAGATCCCGATCGTGGTGAAGGCAGACGGTCTTGCACTTGGCAAGGGCGTCATTATTGCCACCACACGCGAGGAGGCTATGGATGCCGTGCACTCCATCATGGAGGATAAGGTGTTTGGCAAGAGTGGCAATCAGATCGTGGTAGAGGAGTTCCTCACCGGTCCTGAGGTGTCTGTTCTCGCCTTTACCGATGGTAAGACTATGGTTCCCATGGTATCCTCTATGGACCATAAGCGTGCCCACGATAATGATGAGGGCCTCAATACGGGTGGCATGGGTACCATTGCCCCCAACCCCTACTATACCAAGGAAATTGCTGACCTTTGCATGGAAACCATCTTCCTGCCTACCATGGCGGCAATGAATGCCGAGGGCAGAACCTTTAAGGGGTGCCTGTACTTTGGCTTGATGCTCACCCCCAAGGGACCGAAGGTGATCGAGTATAACTGCCGCTTTGGCGATCCCGAAACGCAGGTGGTGCTCCCCCTTCTTGAAAGCGATCTTCTCACCGTGATGCAGGCGGTGACCGAGGAGCGCCTTGATGAGGTAGAGGTAAAATTCAGTAACGGCGCAGCTTGCTGCGTGGTTATGGCATCCGAGGGTTATCCCGGAAAGTACGAAAAGGGCTATCCGATCACGATGAGCGACGAGGCACGCCCCCACGTATTCGTTGCGGGTGCTTCCCTTAAGGACGGCGCGGTCGTTACCAACGGCGGACGCGTGCTTGGCGTTACCGCAGTAGAGGATACACTTGCCGGAGCGATCAAAACGGCGTACGCGCGTGTAAACGAGGTTCATTTTGACAATGCATTTTATCGCCACGACATCGGCAAACGCGCCATGGCGGCACTGACAAAGGAGTAACAAATGGTATTTAGAGTATATGTAGAGAAAAAGCCCGAGCTTGCGCATGAGGCAAACGGTCTTTTCTCGGAATTGAAAAATCTTGTTGGTATCTCGGCGCTCACCTCGGTGCGCGTGATCAATCGCTATGATGTAGAGAATACCGAAGCAGCACTTTTTGAAAAGGCAGTACGCACCATTTTCTCCGAGCCCCAGCTGGATATTGTCAGTGACGAGCTTGATGCTAAGGGCGGCACAGTCTTTGCTGTTGAGCCCCTGCCCGGTCAGTTTGATCAGCGTGCCGATTCCGCTGCGCAGTGCATTCAGCTGCAAAGCGGCGGCGACCGCCCCACTGTGCGCTCCGCAAAGGTTTACGTGCTTGGTGGTGAGCTTGCCGAAAAGGATGTTGCCGAGATCAAAAAGTTCGTGATCAACGCGGTAGAAAGTCGCGAGGCAAGCCTTGAAAAGCCCGAAACGCTTGCTGTGGAATACGCAATTCCTTCCTCGGTAAAAACCGTTGATGGCTTTGTTTCACTTGATGAAAAGGGTCTTGCCGATCTGCTTGACAGCCTTGGTCTTGCGATGGATCTTGACGATCTTAAATTCCTGCAGGCGTATTTCCGTGACGAGGAAAAGCGCGATCCCACCATTACCGAGATCCGCGTGGTCGATACCTATTGGTCTGACCACTGCCGTCACACCACCTTCTCTACGCACATTGATGACGTAAGGATCGATGATCCTACAGTTGCTGCCGCTTACGAGCGTTATCTCGCCGCACGCGTTGAGGTCTATGGGGAAGAGAAGGCTGCAAAGCGCCCCCAGACCCTTATGGATATCGCAACGATTGCAGGCAAAGTGCTCAAAAAGCGTGGGCTTCTCCCCGAGCTTGATGAGAGTGAGGAGATCAATGCTTGCTCCATTCATGTGACCGCAAAGGTAAACGGAGAGGATCAGGATTGGCTCTTGATGTTTAAAAATGAAACGCATAACCACCCCACCGAGATCGAGCCCTTCGGCGGTGCGGCTACCTGTATCGGTGGCTGTATCCGTGATCCGCTCTCCGGTCGCGCTTATGTACATCAGGCAATGCGCGTCACGGGTGGCGGCGATCCGCGCCGTGCTCTTGCCGATACCATCCCCGGTAAGCTTCCCCAGCGTAAGCTTGCGCAAACAGCGGCGGCGGGCTACTCCTCCTACGGTAACCAGATCGGTCTTGCAACGGGTCACGTTGCCGAGGTCTATCATGACGGCTATATGGCAAAGCGTCTTGAGTGTGGTGCTGTGGTTGCCGCGGCTCCTGCCTCTAACGTGCGCCGCGAGCGCCCTGCCGCAGGTGACGTTGTCATCCTGCTTGGCGGTCGAACCGGCCGTGACGGTATTGGCGGTGCTACCGGCTCCTCTAAGAGTCACAATATGAAATCCCTTACCACTATGGCTTCCGAGGTGCAGAAGGGTAACGCACCCGAGGAGAGAAAGATCCAGCGTTTGTTCCGCAATGCTGAGGTCACGCGCCTCATTAAGCGCTGCAATGACTTTGGCGCAGGCGGTGTTTCGGTTGCGATCGGCGAGCTTGCTGACGGTCTTTCGATCGATCTTGATGCTGTTCGTAAAAAGTACGACGGCCTTGACGGCACCGAGCTTGCGATCTCCGAGTCGCAGGAGCGTATGGCTGTTGTGGTTGAAGCAAAGGATGCAGATCAGTTTATTGCGTATGCTGAGAGTGAGAATCTTGAGGCATACCGCGTGGCTGTTGTAACCGAGGAGGCGCGTATGGTTATGACCTGGAAGGGGCAGACCATTGCCGATCTTTCCCGCGCATTCCTCAATACCAACGGTGCGGATAAGCACACGGCAGTGACCGTGACCGAAAAGGATCTTTCCGCGCTCAGCGCGCCGCTTTACGCGTCGCTTCGCGAGATGGCAGGCGATCTGAAAACCGCCAGCCGCCAGGGCCTTGTAGAGCGTTTTGACGGTTCGATCGGTGCGGGATCTGTTACCATGCCGTTTGGCGGTAAAACGCAAAAAACGCCCGCGCAATCCATGGCAGCCCTTCTGCCCGTGCTTCCCGGTGAGGCGACCGAGCAGGCAAGCGTGATGTCTTGGGCACTGGATCCCGATCACATGAGCATTGATACCTACACGGGCGCACGTGCAGCCGTGTATCACTCCATGGCAAAGCTTGTTGCCGCAGGTGCTGATTATAAGCAGGCGTATCTCACGCTTCAAGAGTTCTTTGAAAAGCTTCGTACCGACGCTACGCGTTGGGGCAAGCCCTTCTCGGCACTTCTTGGTGCAATGGATGCACAGCTTGAGCTTGGTGCCGCTGCAATCGGCGGTAAGGACTCGATGTCCGGTACCTTCCTTGATATGGATGTACCCCCCACACTTATTTCTTTTGCAATCGCGCCCATTGCGGCAGGGGATGTGATCACGCCTGAATTTAAGGCGGCAGGTCACCCCGTTTACCTCTTCGCACCTGATGAGGATACGGCAGAGTCGCAAAGGGCTGCTTGGGAGGCATTCTATGCGCTCCATAAGGCAGGCAAGGTCAAGGCTGCATGGGCTGTGGAAAACGGCATTGGCGAGGCTGTAATGAAGATGTCCTTTGGTAACAAGATCGGCTTCAAGTCCACCCAGTGCGATGATTGGCATTCTGCCGGTATGTACGGCTTTATCGTGGCTGAGCTCTCGGAGGAGGTAGAGAATACCTACGCCTTTAAGCTTGGCGAAACCACCGCTGAGGAGGTCGTTGACCTTGCAGGCGATAAGGCTACCATTGATGAGCTTCTTGCCATTAATGAGGCTGTGCTTGAGGGTGTATACCCCACCAAGGCAGAGCCCAAGGAAAAAACCGCTCCCGTCTTTACTTACACTAAGGGCTTTGACGTAGCGCCTGCAGTGAAGTGTGCGCGCCCCAAGGTGCTGATCCCTGTATTCCCGGGTACAAACTGTGAGTATGATTCTGCCCGTGCCATGATGAATGCCGGTGCTGATGCAGAGATCGTGGTCATTCGCAATCTTACCGCTGATGACGTGGCAAGAAGCGTGGAAACGATCTCGAAAAAGCTTGCTGAAAGCCAGATGGTATTTATCCCCGGTGGCTTCTCCGGCGGCGATGAGCCCGATGGCTCCGCTAAGTTTATTACCGCCTTCTTCCGCAATCCGGCAGTGAAGGAGCAGGTCACGCGTCTGCTTGACGAGCGCGACGGCTTGATGCTTGGTATCTGTAACGGCTTCCAGGCACTCATTAAGCTTGGTCTTGTGCCTTACGGTAAGATCATCGACACCGATGCAAGCTGCCCCACGCTTACATACAATATCATCGGACGTCACCAATCTAAGCTGGTGCGCACGCGTGTGGCAACCAATAAATCTCCTTGGCTTGCTGCAACGAACGTTGGTGATATCTATACTGTGCCGATCTCTCATGGAGAGGGCCGCTTCCTTGCCGGCGACGAGCTTGTAAAGGAGCTTGCCGCAAACGGTCAGATCGCAACGCAATACGTTGATCTTGCGGGCAATCCCACCATGGACAGTGCCTTCAACCCCAACGGCTCTGTTGCCGCAATTGAAGGTATCATTTCTCCCGACGGTCGCGTGCTCGGTAAAATGGGTCACAGCGAGCGTATCGGTAAAGATCTTTACCGCAACGTCCTTGGCGAGTATGACATGCAGCTCTTTGCTTCTGCTGTCAAATATTTCAAAGGCTAATTAAACTAAAAACACAGCGCATGTCCATTTGGGCATGCGCTGTGTTTTTTTCACCACACATTCAGTTCATTCATATACTGTCCTCGATAGTGTTTTTTGAGAAAGGCGGGGGCGAAGATGAACAAGATCGTGGTAAACGGCGGAGAACGGCTCTTTGGCGAGGTGGAGATAGGTGGTAGCAAAAACGCCGCGTTGCCCTTTTTGTTTGCAGGCATCTTAACAGGGCAGGTTTGCGTATTTTCTTCCTTGCCGCGCGTGAGTGACGTGTTGCTCGCACTTGAAATTTTGCGTGCGCTTGGCGCACGTATCCGCTTTGTTGAGGGTGGCGACGTTTGTATTGATTATGCGTCTATGCGCCCTGCCTTGCCGAGCGTGTGCTTAACGGGTGCCATTCGCGGGTCTGTGTATTTGCTGGGCGCCATGCTCGGGCGCTTTGGTAAGGCAAAGCTTGGTGGAGCAGGTGGTTGCGACTTCGGCTCTCGCCCGATCGATCAGCATTTGATGGGATTTGCGGCACTTGGCGCCGAGGAGTATACCGAAAACGGCGCGCTGTGCCTTGTCGCAAGGGAGGGACTTTCCGGCGCTGATATTACGCTGAAAATGCCCTCTGTCGGTGCTACCTGCAATATTTTAATGGCGGCATGTGCCGCGGGCGGAAGGACTGTTATTCGCAATGCGGCTGCCGAGCCGCATGTGGTGGCGCTTTGCGAGTTTTTAACAAAGGCAGGGGCGCAAATCAGCGGAAAGGGCACAGATACGCTTACCGTTTACGGTGGAAAATCCTTGCACGGTTGCCAAATTACGGTGATTCCCGATATGATTGAGGCGGGTACGTATCTTTGCGCCGCTATGGCGGCAGGTGGGCGTGTTATGGTGAAAAACGTGATGCCCTCGCATCTTGGCGCGGTGCTCGATGTGCTACGGGAAATGGGAGCCACGCTCACGGTGGGGAAAACGCAGATCACACTAAGGGCACCGACACGCTGTCACGCAGTGACGGTACAAACAGGGCCGTATCCTGCATTTCCAACCGATCTGCACCCGCAGTTTGCGGCACTCTTTGCCTTGGGTAGCCGTACGGCAGGAGAGGGGCAGGTGGTTGAGCGCGTGTGGCAGGATCGCTTCCGTTACACTGAGGAGCTGGTAAAGATGGGGGCATCGGTTAAAATTTCAGGGGAACGTGCCACGTTTTTTCCTAAAATGCTAGCACCCGCCGTCGTGCGCTCGCCGGATCTGAGAGGCGGCGTTGCGCTTTTGCTCGCGGCTTTGTCTGTCAAGGGGCGCACCGAGATCACCAATGCCGCAACCATAGGGCGGGGGTACGAGCATCTTGAAACCAAGTTCCGCTCACTTGGTGCTGACATTCGTGTGTTTGGCTAGTTATAATCGACAAACGGGTTGCCTTGTTTTAATGCTTTGGCTGAAAATAAGGCAGCCTTTTTTCTTTTGCTGTTGACAAGGAGGGCTGTTTTATGGTATAATATCAAGCGATATATAACGAATGATATATTAAAGGAGAAATGTATGCCGCCTAGAGTAAAAATTACAAAAGAGGAGATTATAACAACAGCACTCCGGCTACTGCAAAAAAGCGGAGTCAATGCGATCAATGCAAGAAGCATTGCCGCAGCACTTGGGTGCTCCACACAGCCTGTGTTTTCAAATTTTGCAACCATGGAGGAGCTGCAAGCCGCGGTTACAGTTGCCGCGCGTGAGCGTTATCTCGGATTTTTGCAAAGCGAGGTAGAGGGCGGGAAATATCCTAAGTATAAAGCCTTTGGTATGGCGTATATTCGCTTTGCCAAGGAGGAAAAGGAGCTCTTTAAGCTGCTGTTTATGTGTGACCGCGGAGGAAAGGAAATTGAGCCGGGCGTTGATTTTGAAGCTTCGGTTGCAATGATCATGCAGGCAAACGGTGTGAGTGAGAAAAAGGCAAGGTTGATGCATCTTGAAATATGGACCTTTGTACACGGCATTGGCACGATGCTTGCTACTTCATTTTTAGAGCTTGATTGGGAGCTTATCAGCAATATGATAACAGATGTGTATCAGGGAATCAGAGCAAGGCACTTAGGAAAGGAGAGCGAATAAATGGATGCGATTAAAATTGAGGGGCTTACCAAGCGGTATGGGGATCTTATTGCCGTGGATGGGCTTTCGCTATGCATAAAGGAGGGTGAGCTTTTTGCCCTTTTGGGAGTAAACGGTGCAGGCAAAACCACTACGATAAAAATGCTTTCCTGCCTTACCGCCCCAAGTGAGGGAGATGCCTATTTGCACGGGAACAGTATTTGCAAGGATACTGCGGCAGTCAAAACGCTGATAGCCGTATCCCCACAGGAAACTGCCGTGGCAAGAGGGCTTTCGGTGCGTGAAAATCTTCAACTGATGTGCGGCATCTACGGCTTTGAAAACGATAAAAAAGTGGCAAAAATAAAGGAGCTTACAGCACTTCTTGATCTCAAAGAGGTGATAGAGAAAAAGGCAGGCAAGCTATCGGGCGGCTATCAAAGGCGGCTCAGCATAGCAATGGCGCTGATCAGTGAGCCTAAGATCCTGTTTCTTGACGAGCCCACCTTGGGGCTTGACGTTCTGGCAAGAAGCGATCTTTGGGATATCATTCGCTCGCTTAAGGGCAAGGTCACGATCGTTTTGACCACGCATTACATGGAGGAGGCGGAGGCGCTCAGTGACCGCATTGCAATCATGAAGGATGGAAAATTGCTCATTTGTGATACCGCTGCGAATATAAAAGCGGTGGCGGGAACAGACAATTTTGAGCAGGCATTTGTTCAAATCGTAAAGGGGGCGGGGAAATGAGAATGCTGACGTTTGCAAATAGAAACGCAAAGGAGATCATCCGCGATCCTATCAATGTGTTCTTTGGCCTAGGATTTCCGCTTGTGCTGATATTGCTGCTTAGTGCAATTCAGGCGAATATACCGGTAGATCTGTTTGAGATCGCGCATCTGTCCCCCGGCGTTGCGGTGTTTGGTCTTTCCTTCATGACCTTGTTTTCGGCAACGCTTATTGCCAGGGACCGGAGCAGCAGCTTGCTGCAGCGCTTGTATACAACACCGCTGACACCCCTTGATTTTATCCTCGGCTACACCCTGCCGATCATTCCGTTTGCCGTAGCGCAAAGCATTTGCTGCTATCTCGTTGCCATTATCTTGGGGCTTGACGTCACGGTCAATATCCTTTTTGCCATTCTGTTTATCATACCGATCTCCATTCTTTTTATCGCGCTTGGTCTGCTCTTTGGCAGTATTCTGAGCGACAAGCAGGTCGGCGGTATCTGCGGCGCGCTGCTCACAAATCTTTCAGCATGGCTGTCGGGCGTGTGGTTTGATCTTGAGCTTGTCGGCGGTGTGTTTCGGAAAATTGCATACGCGCTCCCCTTTGTACATGCCGTTGAATTGGAGCGTGCTGTTATCAGAGGAAGCTATGCCGATATTTTTCCGCATTTGTGGTGGGTGTTGGGATATGCCGCCGTCGCGCTTTTGGCAGCAGTTCTGTTCTTCCTTAGGCAGATGAAAAGGCAATGATGAAACTCTACTGTTTTCAGGAGATGAGATGATATGATGGAATTTCACAAAAAATTACAGGAGCTAAGAAAACAAAAGGGGCTTACACAAGAGGAGCTGGCAAAGCATCTGTATGTATCCCGCGCAGCAATTTCAAAGTGGGAGCAGGGGAGAGGCTACCCCGGCATAGATTCGCTAAAGGCAATCGCCTCCTTCTTTTCTTTGACCGTTGATGAGCTTTTTTGCTCAAACGAGGTGATGCGAATAGCCGAAGCAGAGCAAAAGAAAAAGGATCGCGGCATTCGCGATCTGATGCTTGGCTTGCTTGATTTGTCTGTGGCAATGCTGTTGTTTTTGCCCTTTTTTGCGACAAGAGGGGCAGGTGTGGTCCAAAGCAGCTCGCTTTTGGCGCTTGTCGGCGTTCAGCACTATTTAAAGGTCTTGTATGTGATGGCGGTCGTTACAATGATCGCATGGGGGATTTTAATGCTTGCACTTCAACGTTGCCAATGTACGTTTTGGGTGAAGGGCAAGGCGCCCGTTTCGCTTGGGCTTAACGCGGTAGCGGTGTTGCTCTTTATGTTAAGTCTGCAGCCCTATGCGGCGGTGTTTGGATTTGCCACATTGTCGATCAAGGTGTCGATACTCACCAAACGGTAATGATACGAAGCGTATCACACATGTGACGGAGCGTTTCTTGCATTTTGTGCTATATTCCGTTAAATTGTATTTTGGCGAATGCCGAATACAAAAAGGACGGTTTATAGAAGATGAAAAGAGAAAACAGAAAAAACTTTTATGTAGGCATAGGCTTACTTGTTTCGTTTCTTATATTTACAGTGTTGGTTCGCCTTGTTGATGTTGCGGCAATTGGACCTCACGAAACAACTGTTGGATTTTCAACGCTCAATGGGTTTGTTCATGACTTAACAGGTGTGCACCTTTCCGTTTATACGCTTACCGATTGGCTGGGGCTTGTGCCGATTGGTTTTGCGTTTGGCTTTGCAGCTTTGGGGCTTGTTCAGTGGATCAAGCGGAAAAGCATTTTGCGGGTGGATCGCAGTCTTATGGTTCTCGGTGCATATTATGCTGTTGTAATAGCGGTGTATATCTTTTTTGAATTTTTTGTCGTTAATTATCGCCCGGTGCTGATCGAGGGGCGCTTGGAAGCATCCTATCCCTCCTCAACAACTATGCTTGTGATGTGCGTGATGCCCACGGCAAGAATGCAGTTAAAAAGACGTATAAAAAGCAGAGCGCTTGGATGTGTTATAACAATTTCCACCGTCGCTTTTGTTGCGTTTATGGTGAGCGCGCGCCTTCTTTCGGGTGTGCATTGGGTTACTGATATTTTAGGCGGTGCGCTGCTGAGCGGGGGACTTGTCAACATGTATGCTGATTTTGCAAATGAGAAAATCGTAAAACAAACGACCTAATTATCAAGCAGTGTTGAAAAAGCTATAATAACAAAAAGAGCAAGCGTGTGAGGAATTTTCCTTTTACGCTTGTTTTTTTGCATGCCGATTCAATGAATCAGTGCGTGATGTGGAGAATTCTGCAGGCGTTAGAACTTTGTTTTCGCAGACTTTTGCAGCTGCAGAGATCAGCGCAGTTCAAAACAACACGAGAATTTTTGACAAAAATGTAAATAAATTTTGAATTTTCATTTTTTGCAAGAAGCAAAAAGTGCATTTTTAACACGGTTGATGCTTTCTGAATCTTTTTTTGCAAAAAAACACACAAACTTGCCCCCCACACTTGAATTCTTTTGTAAAAACCGTCGATATTTTGCGACATTTTTTTCAAAATTCAAAATCCACTTGCTATTTGACTATTACTATGATATAATATTATAAAGTATGCAACTTAAAATGTGTACAAAATTTCTAATATTATAAGTGCATTGATAAGTGCGTGGGAGGCGCGTGGCGCAGCTCCTGAAAGACGCAAAGAATACGAAATTAACAAGAAAGTGAAAACGATCATGCAGGAAATAAAAAGAATGATTCCGTTTAGTCCTCCCGATATCAGTGATCTTGAAATTGAGGAAGTAATAGCTGCCCTAAAATCAGGCTGGATCACGACTGGGCCAAGAACAAAGCAGCTTGAAAAGAATATCGCAGAATGGGTCGGCACAGAAAAATGCGTGTGCTTGAACTCACAGACTGCATGTGCTGAAATGGCTCTTCGTGTGCTGGGTATTGGCGTGGGCGATGAAGTTATTACTTGTGCATACACCTATACAGCTTCGGCTTCCGTGATTGCTCACGTTGGTGCAAAAATCGTCTTGGTCGACACACAAAAGGATAGCCTCGAAATGGACTATGATGCGCTTGAAGCGGCAATCAACGAAAATACAAAGGCTATTATTCCGGTCGATCTTGCGGGTATTCCCTGCGATTATGATCGGATCTTTGATATCGTGGAGCGAAAAAAGCATCTGTTCAGACCCCATAACGAAATGCAATCCGCACTAGGCAGAGTGGCGGTTATGGCTGACACCGCTCATGCCTTTGGCGCTAAACGGCACGGTAAAATGATAGGCTCCGTCGCCGATTTTTCCAGCTTCAGCTTCCATGCGGTCAAAAATCTTACAACTGCCGAGGGTGGTGCACTGACATGGAGAACCATTCCCGGGATCAGCAACGAAGATATTTACAAAAAGCTTCAACTGCTCAGCCTTCACGGTCAATCCAAGGATGCTCTTGCTAAGACCAAGCTGGGCGCTTGGGAGTATGATATTGTCGGCACATACTACAAGTGCAACATGACAGATGTTGCGGCGGCAATCGGATTGAAGCAATTTGAGCGCTATCCCGCTATGCTGAAACGCAGAAAAGAGATCATTGAAAAATATGATGCGGCGCTAAAGCCCATGGGTGTTCAAACGCTTGCTCATTACACCAAGGAGTGGGAATCCTCCGGACACCTGTATCTAACAAGGATACCCGGTATCTCTGTCGAACAGAGAAATGAGATCATTACGAAAATGGCAGAGCGGGGCGTTGCCTGCAATGTACATTACAAGCCGCTGCCCATGCACACGGCTTATAAGAGCTTGGGATTTGATATCGAAAGCTACCCCAATGCGTATGCGCATTTCGCAAATGAGATTACACTACCGCTGCACACCTGTCTGACCGATGAGGATGTTGCGTATGTGGTTGGACGATATGCGGAAATTTTGAAGGAGTACATATAAGTGAAGATCGTCAAATGGGAGCAGTTGCCTCCCGAAATGCAGACCGATGAGGTGCGAAAATATTACGACATTTTGAAAAAGAAGCGGGTTAGCTTGTTTTTTAAAAGAGCATTTGATATAGTGGCATCTTTGATCATGCTTGTACTTCTTTTTCCTGTGTTTTTGATTTTGGCAATCGCCATTAAGTTTGACAGCAAGGGCCCCGTGTTCTACCGTCAGATCAGGATAACGCAGTACAATAAAAAGTTTCGGATATTCAAGTTTCGCTCGATGGTGCAAAATGCAGATAAAGGCTCACAGGTTACAGTCAGCGGTGATGCAAGGATCACAAGAGTAGGCAGAGTTGTGAGAAAATGCAGACTGGATGAGCTTTGCCAGCTTATTGATGTTTTGCGTGGCAAAATGACGTTTGTCGGCACTAGGCCGGAGGTTCCGAAATATACCGAGCATTACACTCCTGAAATGATGGCTACACTGCTGCTTCCCGCAGGTGTTACCAGTCTTGCGAGCATTTATTACAAGGACGAGGCATTACTGCTTGATGCAGCACAGGATACAGATGAGGTTTATCTTGAGCAGATCTTGCCTGCAAAAATGCATTATAACCTGAAGGCTATCAAGGAATTCAGCTTTTGGGGAGATATTAAGATAATGTTTATGACGGTGTTTGCTGTGCTTGGTAAGGAATATAAGGGCGATCATGACGATGTTACGGTGAAGAGAGAGCAGGCTCAGGAGGAAACAACGGTATGAGTGAAAAATTGGTATCTATCATTACACCCACATATAACTGCGCCAAATTTATTGCACGAACACTTGATTCTGTGCAGGCTCAGACATATAAGAATTGGGAAATGATCATCGTCGATGACCGCTCTCAAGATAACACAAAAGAGATCGTCGAAGAATATATGAAAAACGATCCTCGCATTCAATATCATTTGCTTGATGTGAACTCGGGCGCCGCAGTTGCCAGAACTGAAGCAATGAAATTGGCTAAGGGATCCTATATGGCATTTTTGGATAGCGATGATATTTGGATGCCCGACAAGCTGGAACGTCAGATCAAATGGATGAATGATAACGGATATGCTTTTTCGTGTACCGCATATGAGCAGATCGACGAGGATGATAATCCCCTGAACCGAACCATAAAAACCGTCAAAAAGACCAACTACAATCGCTTGCTGTTGGATTGCCCCGTAGGCAACTCCACTGTTGTGTACGACGTTGAAAAAATGGGCAAATTTGAGGTGCCGAACATTAGAAAAAGAAATGACGACGCACTGTGGCTTCAAATGCTAAAAAAAGAAAAGTATATTTGGGGCATGCCGGATGTGTTGATGAAGTATCGTATTCGTCAAAATTCTATTTCGAGCAATAAATTTAAGGTGATCAAATATCATTGGATCTTGTATCGCGAGATCGAGCATTTGAGCGTGCTGCGTTCTGCGTTTCATATTTTTTGGTGGTGTGTGATCAAGGTGTTGAAGATCAAATGATGTAAAAAGCAAAGCGCTTAGGTATGCCACCACACTTGTCATTGTCGCTTTTGTTGCGTTTATGGTGAGTGCGCGGCTTTTTTCTGGCGTGCATTGGTTTACCGATATTGTGGGTGGTGCATTGCTGAGCGGGGGGCTTGTCAATATGTACGCTGCTGTTTCGGATAGGGAATTGTGAATGAGCGTGAGATAAAGTCACGCAGCCTTCAAAAAGTGATAATAACAAAAAAGAGCAAGCGTGCGAGGTTTTCCTTGCACGCTTGCTTATTTTATGTTTAAACAACAAAGCCAAGTGGGGTAACCTTAGTATGGTAGATTCTTGTTTTGAGCAGATCTGTGCGGTTTCAAAGATCAATAAATGTCGAAATAACACGAAGGTTTTTGTTGGAAATGTAAACAAATTTTAAATTTTGGAAAATTTATACAGCTCCAAAAAACTTTTTTGAGTGCGTTTGGCACTTTTGGATGCAAAAAACACAAAATTAATATGCGTATCGCAAAAAAATCATTAAAAATGTTGATAAATTTCGACAAACTTTTTAAATTTCTAAATTTGCTTGCCATTTAATATGTATTATGATATAATAAAATAAATATCATAGCCTACTTATTTGAAAGTTTTGATTTTTGACAATTAAAACTGCAAATTTTATCATGACCGCAATTGACAAAAATGAGGTAGCGAAATGAAAACACAAGAATTTCAAAAAAAGGTTTGGCTTTCCACACCCACCATGCACGGTGAGGAAATGGAGTATGTTCAACAAGCCTATAACACGAACTGGATGAGTACAGTTGGGGAAAATATCAACGAGGTTGAGAAAATTGCCGCACAAAAGGCAGAAATGAAATATGCAGTCGCGCTTTCCTGTTGTACGGCTGCTCTTCATCTTGCTGTTAAGCATGCAGGAGAAACGCTGTACGGAAAGCCTGCCATCAGTCACGGTGCTTTGGAGGGAAAGCATGTATTTTGCTCAGATATGACGTTTGATGCTACGCTAAATCCTGTTGTTTATGAGGGTGGCATTCCTGTGTTTATCGATACCGAAGAGGATTCATGGAACATGGATCCGGTGGCGCTTGAAAAAGCCTTTGAGATGTATCCTGATGTCAAATTGGTCGTTTATGCTGAGCTATACGGTTTCCCCGGACGAATTGATGTCATCAAGAAAATATGTGAAAATCACGGTGCTCTTTTGGTCGAGGATGCTGCTGAAGCTATGGGTGCCACTGTACTTGGTAAGCAGTGCGGATCGTTTGGCGATTATGCTGCTGTTAGTTATAACGGAAACAAAATTATTACCGGATCAGCAGGCGGTTGCCTTTTGACAAATGATGTTGAGGTAGCAAATAAAGCTCGCAAGTGGTCTACCCAGGCGCGAGAGAACGCTCCTTGGTATCAGCATGAAGAGGTAGGCTATAATTATCGTATGAGTAATGTTGTTGCAGGTGTCGTTCGCGGTCAATACCCTTATTTGGAAGAACATATTGCACAGAAAAAAGCAATTTATGAGCGATACCGTGAAGGTTTTAAAGACTTACCCGTACAAATGAATCCCATTGTGTCTGACACGGAGCCGAACTATTGGCTGTCAGCTATGATCATTGATAAGGATTATATGTGCAAGCAGGTCAGAGATGACTCGCAAGCGTTATACATGCCCGAAAAAGGCAAGAGTTGTCCTACGGAAATCCTTGAAACACTTGCAAAGTATAATGCCGAGGGTAGACCTGTTTGGAAGCCCATGCATATGCAACCTATGTACCGCATGCACGAATTTGTGACCCGTGAGGGTAGTGGACGTTGCAGAACCAACGCATATATCGCCGGCGGTTGTGTTGATGTCGGCGCAGACATTTTTGAGCGTGGCCTTTGCTTGCCAAGCGATAATAAAATGACTCCTGAGGAACAGGATACGGTAATCGAGATCGTCAGAAGCTGCTTTAGATAATCAAGCTTGAGGTTTTACATATTATGTATGCTAATTTTTTTAAAAGAATAATTGATTTTACATTGTCGATGATCGCCCTTATGGTTTTGTCACCGGTTTTGCTGGTGCTTATGATAGTTGGTGCCATTGCAATGGGTGGCAATCCGTTTTTTATCCAAATGCGCCCCGGTAAAATCAACAAAAAGACGGGCAAGGAAAAAATTTTTAAGCTTGTGAAATTCAGGACTATGAGCAATAAAAAGGACAAGGACGGAAATCTTTTGCCGGATGAAGTGAGGCTGAATAAGTATGGCAAGCTTCTTCGCGCTACTTCATTTGATGAGCTTCCCGAGCTTTGGAATATCCTAAAGGGCGATATGAGCATCGTTGGCCCGAGACCTCAACTTGTTCGTGACATGACGTTTATGAGCGAGGAGCAAAAGCGACGTCATCTTGTTCGACCGGGTCTTACAGGGCTTGCGCAGGTAAACGGGCGCAATAACATCACGTGGGAACAGAAATTTGAATACGATCTGCAGTACATTGATAGCGGTATTACATTTATCGGTGATATGAAAATCATCTTCCAAACAGTTGGTAAGGTTCTCAAGAGAAGTGATACGGTTCGTGAAGGCACGGTTTCCGATGTGGACTTTGGCGACTGGCTGATGGCTGAGGGTAAGGTTGATCAAGAAACCTACAATGCATTGCAGATCGAAGCCCAAAAATTGATGAGCAATATGTAAAAATAGGTAATGATAAGGAGAGAAGATATGGCTGGATTAGTTTCAATTATTATGCCTTCATATAATACAGCAGAATTCATAGCTGAATCAATTCAGTCAGTTCAAGCACAGTTGTATAAGGACTGGGAACTTCTGATAGTGGATGATTGCTCTACAGATGAGACGGATGATGTTGTCAAACCATATCTAGTAGATCAACGCATCACATATTTGAAAAATGAAAAAAACAGCGGCGCGGCCATTTCTAGGAACCGTGCACTTCGTGAAGCTAAAGGCAAATGGATTGCTTTTCTTGACTCTGATGACTTGTGGGTCCCGGATAAGTTGAGCAAACAGATCGAGTTTATGGAAGAACACGGTTATCCTTTTTCTTATACCAACTATATAGAAATTGATTCAGATGGTAAGAGGAATGGCGTAACTGTTACTGGACCGAAAAGAATTACGAAGACCGGTATGTTTAACTATTGTTGGGTTGGATGTTTGACGGTTATATATGATGCTGAGGTTATCGGCTTGATTCAGGTTGCTGACATAAAGAAGAACAATGACTACGCCATGTGGTTGAAAGTCTGCAAGAAAGCGGATTGTTATCTGTTGAATGAAGAATTGGCGCTGTACCGGAGAGGCAGAGCAGGTAGCATTAGCACACACAGTATCAAGAGGTTGATTGGCTGGCACTATAAGTTGCATAAGGAAGCGGAAGGGAAGAACAGTTTTGTAGCTTTGGTCAATACGGGCAGGAACTTGTTTTTTGGATTGTATAAAAAGAAAAGGTATGTGAAGAAGAGGTAAGTGTTGTGTGCGTGAAAGTAAGCGTATTAGGACATTTTGCAGAAGGCAAAACTTTTTGAAGAGGTCGAGGGCATAAATCCGATAGCTTCTGTCTTTAATATTTGCAGAAATCTCTTTTTGGAGTTGTCAAGAAAACGAGATACGTGAAAGGGAAGTAAAAACGTGAGAATTCAAGTTTTAGTTGCAGCAATGCACCAGACAGATCACTCGTTGCTCGAAAAAATGAATATTCAAACTGACGCAATAATCGGAAATCAGTGTGATCGCAATGAGGTTGAGGACTTTGAATGGAATGGTCATAGAATAAAATATCTCAATTTTGCAGAGCGCGGTGTTGGACTCAACCGTAACAACGCCTTGATGCGCGCGGATGCGGATATTTGTTTGTTCGCGGACGATGATATGGTGTATGTTGACGGCTATGCCGAAAAGATTGAGAACGCCTTCAAAGCTAATCCAAAGGCTGATGTTGTGGTGTTTAATCTTATTGAAAGGGATTCAGAAAGAAAACAAATAAAGAAGGCTTGTCGTGTTGGCTATTTGAATTATCTAAGATACGGAACTGCGCGAATTGCTTTTAAATTAGATAAAGTAAAGGCACAGGGGATTTATTTTAACCAATGCTTTGGAGGTGGAACAGAGCATGCTCACGGAGAAGACAATTTGTTTTTAACGGCTTGTCTTAACAGAGGCTTGAAGATATATGCAGTACCCATGGAAATCGCCGAATTAAAAGATGAACGTCCTTCCTCGTGGAATACGGGATATGATGATAAATATCTTGTGGATCAAGGTATTCTTTATAAAACTATTTCGCGTAGGTGGTGGAGATTGCTTTGCCTTCAGGATGCGATAAGAAGACACGGGGCGTATAAAAGGAGTATTCTTGCGGCATATAAGTTGATGAGTAAGGGGAAAAAATGATGTTGTTTTCTATCATAGTACCTGTATACAAGGTAGAGGATTATATTGAAAAGTGTGTTCACAGCTTGACTTCGCAGACTTTCAAGGATATAGAGATCATATTGGTTGATGACGGTAGCCCCGACAACTGTCCGGCAAAGTGTGATGAGCTTGCAGGTAGGGACAGCAGAATTAGAGTTATCCACAAAGAAAACGGTGGCTTGTCAGATGCGCGCAACGCGGGTTTGCAGGTGGCGCAGGGTGAATATGTAATGTTTGTGGATTCCGATGACTACATAGCTGAGGATTCTTGTGCAAATTTTGCTCAGTATGCCGTTAAAGGATATGATGTTCTTGTAGGAGAAGCCTTGGTTGAGGGCGGGGAATGCCCCCTTAAGCATATTGAATGTTCGGATGTAATGTCGGGACAAGAGTACTTAAAAAAGGCTGTTTCGGCAGGGAAGGCACCTATGGCGGCATGGCTGAATGTTATAAGGAGAGAGTTTTTGATTGAAAACGATATTGCCTTCAAGTGCGGAATTTTGCATGAAGACGAGCAGTTTACTCCAAGAATGCTGATAAAAGCAAAATCTGTGGTTTTGACCGGAGCGGTGTTTTATCACTATATGATCCGCGAGGGTTCTATTACAACTAAAAAGGACAAGAGAAAAAACGCAACCGATTTTTACAGTACTTGCCTTGAACTTGAGGAGATATATAAGAGCATTGAAGATATAGAGCTGAAAACTGCCTTGCTCGACTCTCTTTCGGAAAAATATCTCAGTTTGTTTGAATCTGGTAGATTATACAAATACGGAAAACAATATTTATCGAAAGATTTTCTTAAGAGAAATTCATATAGAAAGAAAACAAAGATGAAGGCAAAATTGATCTTGTTCTCTCCCCGGATATATCATTTAGTCAAAGTGGCTTGTAAGAAACTCGGAATTTAAATAAAAAGTTTTAGATGGAGAAATAGAAATGATAGCAGATTTTGGCTCGATCATAATATATTGGTTTGGTTTGCTTTTAACGTTGCTGCTGACGGTCTTATATTCTCGGATGCAGATTCGGAAAAAGTACTGGGATATCGTTTGGATAGCCTTGATTTGCCTTCCGTTATCGATAATTGCCGGAATGCGCAGCTATGTGGGAACCGATTACGTTAACTATGTGCGCATATTTAACGAGGTAAAATATCTCACGTTGGGCGAATGCTTTACGCACAGTTATCTTGACCGAGGATTTGCGGTGTTGGTAAAGTTGATATGGTATATAACCGATAACTTAAAGGTGATATTTTTTCTGTTTAATTTTGCCACACTGTTCATTGCGTTAAAAGCGGTGTCAAAGTATAAAAAGGACATGAGTATGATGCTGTTTATGCTTTTGTTCTATCTCATAATATATCATCATTCGTTAAACATATTAAGACAGTGTTTTGCGGTAAGCTTGATGATATGGGCGTTATGCCTGATGATTGAACGCAAGGTATGGAAAAGCCTGATCGTGTGTGTGTTGGCAATGTTTATCCACAATACGATGATAATTGGTATTCTGTTTATTGTTGTTTTGTCGATCCTTTGCTCGGAAAAAGAAATGAAAAAGCTTGAAAACGGGACTTGTTCTTCTGTTCATGTACTGTATTACTGTTTAATTTTCATCAGTATATTTTTGGTACCCTTCTTTTTGAAGCTGATGATAAAAATGCCGGTATTTCAAGAGTATGCAAAGTATTTTATAGCCGATGTCGATATTGGTATAGGAAGAATCGCAGAGTTTATAATTTTGTTTGCGCCGTTGCTTTGGGTCTGGAAGACTATCGTGTCAAGCAAAGCATTGTTTGCAATGTTTAATGCTGCTGTTTTGTATTTGCCGGTAGCCTTTACGGGCTATTACTTTAATTGGGCTTCAAGAATGAATCTTTACACCACAGTGATATTCGCAATCATGATACCAATGATTTTTAAGAAAGAGAAAAATCCAAACAAAAAATTCGCGATTGTCTGTTGGTATTTGTTTTACTTTGTGGGAACCTATTTCCTTGAGATACTGATTAAAAATTACGGTGAAACATTCCCTTATATTATGTAATGAGTGGTGATTGAAATGAATGATAACATACAGGTAAGTATCATTTGCAATGCTTACAATCATGAGTTATATATCAGGGAAGCATTGGATAGCTTTGTGATGCAAAAGACCAATTTTGCTTTTGAGGTTCTTATCCATGATGATGCTTCAACCGATAATACGGCGGCGATAATCCGCGAATACGAAGAAAAATATCCTGCGATAATCAAGCCCATATATCAGGCTGTAAATCAGTACTCTCAAAATGTAGATATTATTTGCTTGTTTCAGCTCCCCAGAGTAAGTGGGAAATACGTTGCCATGTGTGAGGGTGACGATTATTGGACAGATCCCCTAAAGCTACAAAAGCAATTTGATGCTTTGGAAGCGCATCCCGAGGTGGATATGTGTGCTCATGCAGCGGATCAGATAGATGCTACGAACAAAGAGCTTTTGAGTATTATTTCCCCCAGAGATAAAATGGATATCATTCCTGTTGAAGAGGTTATTATGGGGGAGGGAGGTTTTGTAGCAACCAACTCGCTCATGTATCGCGCTGAGTTAAACAAAGTGATTCCGGAATTCAGGAAAAACTTTATGTTTGATTATTCCTATCAGATAGACGGATCCTTGAGGGGTGGAATGTTGTTTCTTCCGGATAGGATGGCAGCATACAGATTTATGTCTGTGGGGTCTTGGTCGCTAAAACGAACCAAGAGCAAAGAGTTCAGAGCCGAATTGTTGGAGCAGAAGCAACGTATGCTTAGGGAACTGAATGAATATACGGGTGGGAAGTACAACGATACTATAAGTTTCCGCATGCTTCAAAATGAATTTGAGCATCATTATGCTGAGTCTGATTTCAAAATGGCATTTGATAAGCAATACCGTCCCATTTACATGAAAAACGGATTTAAGGGGTATATAAAATTAAAGCTGAAATCTGTCTTTCCCTTTTTGAACGGAATAACTGCCAGATTAAAGCGCAAGAAAAGATAGTCTTTACGGAAAGGAATTGTAGAAATGAATTCATCGCGAAAACCGATTTCTTCCGGGCTGTTTTGGAAGCTGTTGGAGCGATTTGGCGTTCAGGGAGTCCAATTTGTAGTACAAATAATACTTGCGAGATTGCTTGATCCGGAGCATTACGGCATGCTTTCGATCATGATCATATTTACCACACTTGCAAACGTATTTATTCAAAATGGATTTAACACCGCTCTTGTTCAAGGTAAGGAAGTGAGCGAAGAAGATTATTCATCGGTGTTTTGGGTATCATTCGGTATAGCCGGCATCTTATATGCGGTTATCTTCTTTTGCGCGCCGTTGATCGCGACTTTCTATTCCATGTCGCAGATTGTTTCTCCTTTGCGCGTGTTGGCAATTATTTTGTTTCCGGGTGCGCTCAATTCGGTGCAAGTAGCAAAGATAAGCAGAGAGCTTAATTTCAAAAAGGTATTTGTCAGCAATGTTGCCGCTATTGCGATATCCGGCATGGTTGGAGTGACAATGGCTTATATGGGCGCGGGCCTTTGGGCGCTTGTGGGGCAGAGCCTAGCGAACATTTTTGTTTCGTGCATAGTAATGAGTTTTACAGCGTCACTTAAGCTTCGCTTTCGCTGTAATCTTTCGAGAGTGAAAACCTTGTTTAGCTTTGGGTGGAAGCTCCTCGTTTCATCGCTGATAGATACGCTGTACACCGATCTGAATAGTTTGATCATTGGGAAAAAATATAGTAGCGATATGCTCGGATATTACAATAAGGGTACTCAATTTCCACACCTAATTATAAACTCAATAAATGGAGCCGTGCAGAGTGTTATGCTACCTGTATTATCTGCAAAGCAGGACGAGAAGGAAAAAGCCAAATCAATCACAAGAACGTCTATGATGATGAGCTCCTATATAATTTTCCCCATGATGGCGGGGCTTGCGGCAGTGGCAACTCCCTTGATAACTCTTTTGTTGACAGAAAAATGGCTTCCCTGTGTTCCATATTTACAGATAGCTTGTATCACCTTCGCGTTTTATCCTATCCATACAAGTAATTTGCAGGCGATAAACGCCTCCGGTCGAAGCGATATTTTTTTGAAGCTGGAAATTATCAAGAAGATCGTATCAGTGGCGTTATTGGTGGGCGCGCTTTTGATATTTGATACCCCTATGGCGATCGCATGGGCGGGGGCGGTTGGAGTTCCGATTGGGCTCTTTATAAACGCATTCCCGAACAAAAAGCTGATAAATTACTCATATTTTGAGCAAATGAAAGATATTTTGCCCTCACTTATTATATCGGGTATAATGGGGCTGACAGTGTGGTCTTTGACACTTCTTGGATGGCATCCGTTCCTGACTATCTTTTTGCAGATAGCCTTGGGTGTTGTCGTATATATCACAATTTCTTTCATAACTCGTGTCGAGCCTTTTGTTTTTATGTGGAACGCAGTTAAGCAGAAAATAAAAAAACAATAATTCTAAAAGTGAAGGTTTATCCGTTATAAAGGAGCTGTAAATATGAAAATATCGAAAATAGCAGGAAACCTTGAAACATCTTTGACCCGTCAACTTTTTGATATGGCAAAAAATTATGACGATGTTATCGACCTGACATTAGGAGATCCGGATGTTCCGCCGCCTGATGCTATCAAGACGGCAGCGTGCGAATCCATCACGCAGGGAAAGCTCAGATATTCCGCAAATGCGGGCTTGATCGCGCTTCGCGAGTCTGTTGCTGAAAACTATAAAAAGGAAAGCGGTCTTAGTGTAGATCCCTCAAAAAATATTGCTATAACAGTCGGCGGTATGGAAGGTCTGTATCTTGCGTTAAAGGCGATCGTCGATGCCGAAGACGAGGTGATAATACTTGCGCCATATTACGTCAACTATAAGCACATGATAAATATGTGTGGAGGCACTCCGGTTATCGTCGAAACTTTAGAAGAAAACGGATTTGTGCCGGTTGCATCTGATATAGAAAAGGCTATCACAGAAAAGACTGTTGCAATTGTGATTAACACTCCGTGTAATCCTACGGGAACTGTTATACCGCGACAGGCTCTCGAGGATATCGCAAGGCTATCTAAAAAATATGATCTTGCTGTGATTTCTGATGAGGTGTACTGTAAGCTTGTATATGACGATGAAATATGCCATACAAGTATTGCTACGCTTGACGGAATGCAGGAAAGGACGGTTGTTGTTGACAGTCTTTCTAAGCGTCAGGCAATGACGGGATATCGTGTTGGATACGTTGTTGCCCCGGAGGAAATGATCGTTGCAATCACAAAATTACAAGAAAATATTGCCGCTTGTGCTCCTGTTTCCTCTCAGTATGCCGCTATTGCAGCATTTAAACAATGTTCGGATGATACTTCCTTAAAAGATGAATTCAAGAAAAGAAGAGACTTTATTTATCCGGCGATCAACGCGATTGATGGATTGAGCTGCTCGAAGCCTCATGCGACATTTTATCTGTTTGTAAATGTTGAAAAAACGGGCCTCAACGGTCTTGATTTTGCATATAAGCTTTTGGAAAAGGAGCATGTTGCCGTCGCTCCGGGAATTACATACGGAGATGGGTACGAAAATTATATCAGGATCGCATACACAATGAATATAGATAAACTAAAAATGGCGGTAGAAAAAATTTCAAGATTTGTTAAAGGATCAAAGAAATAAGACTGTTATAAAGGAAGTAGGCATATGAAAAAACTGTTAATGCTCGGCGGATCGATGCAACAGATTCCCGCAATAAAAAAGGCAAAGGCCTGCGGACATTATGTAATAACCTGCGATTATTTACCGGATAATCCGGGGCACAAATTCGCAGACGAATACTACAACGTCAGCACCACCGACAAGGAAGCTGTTCTTGCCCTTGCGCAAAAACTGAATATTGACGGTATCGTTGCATATGCGTCTGACCCGGCTGCGCCGACTGCCGCGTACGTTTCTGAAAGAATGAATATTCCGGGGAATCCGTATGAATCGGTTGCTTTACTTACCGAAAAAGACAAATTCAGAGATTTTTTGGCTAAAAACGGTTTTAATACTCCCAAAGCCAAAGGGTATACGGATTATGATACGGCACTTGCTGAGATCGGCTTTTTTAAATTTCCGGTCATGGTCAAGCCTGTCGATTCATCGGGCAGTAAGGGTGTTGTAAAAATATATTCGGCAGAAGAGCTGAAAAGTGCTTATGACGAGGCAATCGGATATTCACGTTCAAAGCGCGTTGTCATAGAGGAATTTATAGAGAAAAAGGGATATCAGGTTTCGGGAGACGGCTTTAGTGTTGACGGGGAATTGGTATTTACGAGCTACGGAAACGAGCTTTACAGCAGTAAAGGTACGCGCGAATACGTTGCGCTTGGAGAATTTTGGCCGTCGGCGCTCAGCAATGAAATGAAATCCAAGGTTGATGCAGAGCTTCAGCGCCTTATTACTGCTTTGGGTATGAGGACCTCTGCATATAACATCGAGGTTATAATCGATAAAAACGATGAGGTCTACATTCTTGAGCTCGGTCCGAGAAACGGGGGAAGCTATATTCCTCAGCTTATCGAGTATGCGACCGGTGTTGATCTTGTTGAATACACTGTAAAAGCCGCGCTTGGCGAGGACTGCAGTGATCTTAAGATGAAGCCTACCGTTGGGTGCTTCAGCAACTATATGATATACAGCACGCTCTCGGGCAAATACGACGGGATATGGTTTGACGAAGATTTTAAGAAGAACAATTTGCTTGATGTATATTGTACTTATTCAAACGGCGATGAAGTAACAGCTTATAAAAACACGTCGCACTCACTCGGAACTATACTTTTCAAAGCGGACAGTATTGAGGAGATGAAGGAAATAACAGACAATATTGAAAAATATTATCGTGTTGTAGTGAAATGAAATGGAAAACCGAATAAAAACAGACATTATTCTCGAAACGCTAACAGATAAAAATCAAATAAAAAATCACATTTTGTATTTCAATCCGATTTTCCCGCATCTGAAAGAAAAAATATCTTCATTTGACGAATATGCAGAGAAACTTTCTAAAAAAGCAAATGTGGTAATAGGAAAGATAAATGACGAGCCTGTTGGCCTACTTGTTTTTTATGCAAATGATCTCGAAACAAGGACGGCATTTATATCTCTTATAGGCGTGAGTGAGAAATGGCAAGGGAAGAACGTATCCGCTTTTTTATTGGAATACTGTACAGAAGAATCGGCGCGCAGAAAAATGGAATTTCTGAAGCTGGAGGTCGATATTGACAACGGACGGGCGATCCGCTTTTATGAAAAAAACGGATTCAAAAAATGCGGTGAAGCCGGAGGGTCAAGTATATATATGTGTAAAAGGATAAGTGAGGGGAAGATATGAGTATAAATGTCACAAGATCATCAATGCCCTCCTACGAGGAATATTGTGAGGAAATAAAAACAATATGGGACACGGTGCATTTGACAAATATGGGCCCCATACATAACAAGCTTAAAGAACAGCTTCGTGAATATCTTAAAGTGCAAAATATAGAGCTTTTTGTTAACGGTCATCTTGCGTTATATACTGCAATCAGAGCATTGGGTCTGAAAGGCGAGATAATCACGACACCGTTTACATTTGCCTCAACGACCAATGCTATTATTCAGGCAGGCTGTACACCCGTTTACTGTGATATCAAGGATGATTATACCATTGACGAAAGCAGGATCGAATCTCTTATAACTGAAAACACGGTTGCTATACTTGGCGTTCATGTTTACGGTAATATTTGCGCTGTTAATGAGATCCAACACATAGCGGATAAGCACCGTTTAAAGGTCATATATGATGCAGCTCATGCGTTTGGTGTAGAATATCAAGGTCGCGGCATAGGCGATTATGGCGATATTTCGATGTTTTCTTTCCATGCAACAAAGGTTTTCCATACTATTGAAGGTGGCTGCTTAACTTTCCGCGATAACACTTTAGCTGAAAAGATTTTTCAAGAGCGTAATTTCGGTGTAGCGGGGGAAGCTTTGACTCGCTTTGGAACAAATGCTAAGATGAATGAGTTCCAGGCCGCCATGGGCATTTGCAATCTTCGCCATATCGATGAAGAGATTTTAACTCGTAAGGCGGCATTTGAGCATTACGAAGAACGTTTGGCCGGAGTGAAAGGCATTAAGCTTCTTAAATTCACCGACGGATTAAAACAGAATTATGCATATTATCCTATTCTCGTTGAGCCGTCTGATTTTGGCGCTGACCGTGATACTGTTGCAATCAAGCTGGGGGAACAGGGAATTTTTGCGCGCAAGTATTTCTATCCGCTTGTTTCCGAGAACAAGGAATTTGGTTGCGATATGACGGCAAATACACCAAAGGCTTTAGCGCTGTCACGTAAAATATTATGTTTGCCTTTGTATGCGCATCTTACAACAGAAGAGATAGACTTGATCTGTGATAATCTGTTAAAATAATAGGAGGAGAAACATGAAAGGTATTATTCTTGCAGGCGGCAAGGGAACACGTCTTTACCCAATGACCCAGGTCGTATCTAAACAGCTTTTGCCAATTTACGATAAACCGCTGATTTATTATCCGCTGTCAATGTTATTGCTGGCGGGAATCAAGGAGATATTGATTATTTCCACACCTGAGGATACTCCGAACTATGAAAAATTGCTTGGCACAGGTGAAAGGATAGGGGTTAAGTTTACATACAAAGTACAAGACACCCCCAGGGGACTTGCTGATGCATTTATTCTCGGTGAAGACTTTATCGGTGATGATAATGTTTGTCTGATTCTGGGCGATAACGTTTTCTACGGCAAGGACATGAGCAAGGTGCTTTGGAATGCCTGTGACCGTAAGGTTGGCGCAACTATTTTCGGTTATCCTGTAAAAGACGCCCGCGCTTTCGGTGTGGTTGAATTTGATAAGGATCATAAAGTCGTTTCCATTGAAGAAAAGCCTCAGAATCCTAAGTCCAACTATGCCGTTCCCGGTCTTTATTTCTATGATAACAGAGTTGTTGAGATCGCAAAGAACGTAAAGCCAAGCGCAAGGGGCGAGATCGAGATCACTGCGGTGAATAATGCGTATCTCGAAATGGGCGAGCTTCACGTTGAGCTTCTCGGAAGAGGTGTGGCATGGCTGGATACCGGCACACCCGAGGGGATGCTGAAAGCAGCTGAATTTGTGCAGGTCGTGCAAGACAGACAAGGCTTTTATCTTTCTTGTATTGAAGAAATTGCCTTCCGCAGAGGCTTTATCAGTGCAAAGCAGCTGCTTGCATTGGGAGAAGAACTCAAAATGACAGAATACGGGCAGTATTTGATAGGTATTGCAGAGGAGACGTTGAAAAATGAATAAAACGATTCTTGTAACAGGCGGAGCGGGATTTATCGGCTCGAATTTTGTGTATCTTTTGCTCGAAGAGCGTCCCGAGTGGAAAATAGTTTGTGTGGATGCACTTACATATGCCGCTAACATACATACGCTGAATGACGCAATGAAAAATCCGAATTTTGTGTTTTACAAGGAAGATATTCGTAATCGAGAAGGGATTTTTGCCATATTTGAAAAAGAACATCCCGATGTGGTGGTAAACTTTGCTGCAGAGTCACATGTAGACCGTTCAATTGAGAATCCCGGAATTTTCCTTGAGACCAACATTCTCGGCACTCAGGTTATGATGGATGCTTGCCGTAAATACGGCGTTGAACGCTTCCATCAAGTAGGTACGGATGAGGTTTATGGAGATTTGCCTCTTGACCGTCCTGACCTGTTCTTCCATGAGGATACACCCATTCATACGAGCAGTCCATATTCGACTTCTAAGGCAAGTGCCGATCTTCTTGCTTTGGCATATCATCGTACATACGGCCTGCCTGTTACAATATCACGTTGCTCCAACAACTATGGACCTTATCAATTCCCTGAAAAACTGATTCCTTTAATGATAAATAATGCTTCTCAAGATAAGGCGTTGCCCGTATACGGTAAAGGCTTGAATGTTCGAGATTGGCTGTACGTTAAGGATCATTGCTACGGAATTCTTGCTGTGCTTGAAAAAGGCAGGGTCGGTGAAGTGTATAATCTTGGCGGGCATAATGAAAAAGCGAATATTGAAATTGTCAAGATCATTTTGAAGGAACTGAACAAACCCGAAAGCCTGATTACATACGTTGCCGACCGTAAGGGCCATGATCAGCGTTATGCTATCGATCCAAGCAAAGCAAACAAAGAGCTGGGGTGGAAGCCAACCACAATGTTTGCCGAGGGCATTAAGCTGACCATCCAGTGGTACAAAGAGCACATGGATTGGATGCAGGAGTGTACCAGCGGGGAATATATGAAATATTATGAAAAGATGTACGCGAATCGGCAATAAAAGATAGTTTCTTTTGAAATTTGAAGCCGTTGTGACCGGTTACCTCGATCCTCTATCTCTTGTGCGTTGAAGCGCACAAGGAAAATCGATACGGCTAAATCTTTAAAAACATTTCCGCATTTGGAAGCAAATTTTCGATACATACTCGTGGAAGTGCAGACGGCGTAAATTTAAATTGATGAGGTGATAAATATGATATGCTTGATTTTGGCGGCAGGATATGCGACAAGGCTTTATCCTTTGACTGAAAATTTCCCCAAGCCGCTGTTAAAGGTAGGAGAGAAAACGATTCTCGATTGGCTCATCGATGATATTGATACTGCGGGTGTGATTGACGAATATGTGGTTATTTCAAACCATAAATATTTTTGTCATTTTGAAGAATGGATAAAGACAAAGCCGCAAAAAATTACAGTTATTGATGACGGTACGGAAAGCAATGAAACAAGACTTGGTGCGGTCAAGGATATACAGTTTGCCATTGACAAGCTCCACATAAACGATGAAGTGCTCGTGATTGCGGGAGATAATGTGCTGGATTTTAGCCTAACAAAATTTATTGCATATGCCAAAGAAAAAAAGACCTCTTGCATTTTGCGGTATTTTGAACCCGACCGCAAACGCTTGCTTAAAAGCGGTGTTGTTACGGTGGGAGAGGAAGATCGCGTGATAAGCATGACCGAAAAATCGCCCAACCCTGCAACAAATTGGTGTTGCCCGCCGTTTTATTATTATACAAAAGAAGATGCTAAGCTTGTTGAGCAGGGTATTAAAGAGGGATGTGGCACGGATGCTCCCGGCAGTTATATTGCTTGGCTTTGTGAAAAGTCAGTTGTTCACGCCATGGAAATGCCTGGAAAGCGATATGATATTGGCAATTTTGAAAGCTACGAAAAAGTAAAGTCCGACTACATCGGAATTATACGATAAACTTATTAAGGAGTGATTCATAATGCATCAAGGAACAACTCAAACGCTTTTTGCGTTGTTGCGTTCTGCGATATTTGGCACATGCCTTTGGGCTAAGGAGAAGGAACAGCTTGTGCCGGAACAGTTATCAGAAATGATAAAGCTGTCAAAAACGCATGATATCGCTCACCTGCTTGCGCATGGGTTAAAAAAGAATAATTTGCTTGATAAAAGCAATTCACAGCTTGAAGCGGAGATCTTTCGCGTCGTTTATCGCTATGAGCAGTTGAATTATGAATTAAAAAAGCTTTGCCAAGCGCTCGAAAAGGCACAGATTCCGTTTCTGCCGTTAAAGGGCTCCGTTCTTCGCAAGTATTATCCTGAGGCATGGATGCGTACGAGCTGTGATATTGATGTGCTTGTACATGAAGAGGATCTACAACAAGCGCAGGACCTATTGGTCAATGAATATGGATACACATATCATGGCACAGGCTCTCACGATATATCTCTATATTCCCCCGGAAAGGTTCATGTAGAATTACACCACAATCTTGTGGAGGATGGGCTTGCCAAAGGCGCTTATGAGGTGCTAAAAAACGTATGGGATAGCGCTGCCCCCCGAGAAGGAAGCGCCTTCGAGTATGAAATGCCGGATGAAATGTTCTATTTTTACCACATCGCGCACATGGCAAAGCATTTTGAAAATGGCGGATGCGGCATTCGTCCCTTTATTGACGTTTGGGTGCTCAATCATTGTGTTCCTTTTGATAATTACAAAAGAGAACAGCTTCTCTCACACGGTGATCTTTTGGTTTTTGCTACACAGGTAAAGCTTTTGTCGGAAATTTGGTTTGGTGAGGAGCAGCACACCGAAATTACAAAGCAAATGGAAGAATATATTTTGCGCGGCGGCTTGTATGGAACGATAGAGAATCATATTACGGTGCAGCAGCAGAAAAAAGGCAGTCGATTAAAATATCTGCTATTTAAAATTTTTCTTCCGTATGATGAGATCAAATTACATTATCCCATTCTCAAAAAGCACAGATGGCTGACACCCATTATGGAGGTGCGGCGTTGGTTTAAACTCGTTTTTTGCGGACATTTAAAGCGAACTGTCAAGGAAATAAAATATAACAGCGCTTTGTCTAAGGATGAGGCCGATCGCACGAAGGCGTTATTGAAAAATATCGGTTTGTGATTGGATCAGGGCATATATAGTTTCATAATTTTATAGATACCGAAAGCCTCGCTTCCATTATGGAAGCGAGGCTTTTGGTATATGGGGTATCTGTAGCGTGATGAAACAACTTGCAACCCCTTCCAAACATTACATTTGACCGGGGGGTTCCCCCTATGTTATAATAGATATATTACATAAAGGAGGTACAACGGTATTCGTAATAAGCAAAAAATTATTGTATTTATCTTTAGTGCGGCGCTGCTGATCGCGATCTTGATCGTCGGCGCTTCGGCGGCAACCACACATACGGTGGTAAAGGGCGACACCATGTGGCGCCTTGCGGTAAGGTATGAGATTGGACTTGATGAGATAAAAAAGGCAAATCCGCATATTGCAAACCCTGCGCTTATCTATCCTGGCGATATTTTGAACATGCCCACAATAGATTCTACCGTGCTTGACTACGAGGCAGAGGTAGTGCGTCTTGTCAACGCGGAGCGTACGGCAAGAGGGCTTTCTCCCCTCACGGTGGATTGGCAGCTTGCCCGCGTGGCGCGCTATAAATCTCAGGATATGTGGGATAATCGTTACTTTTCGCATACCAGCCCCGTTTACGGCTCGCCGTTTCAAATGATAAAAAGCTTCGGTATTTCCTACCGTTCTGCCGGTGAAAATATAGCCAAGGGCTACAAGACTCCTGAAGCCGTGGTAAACGGCTGGATGAACTCCCCGGGGCACAGCGCCAATATTTTAAATGCTTCATTTACCAAGATCGGCGTTGGCTACGTGGCGAGCGGAAACTATTGGACGCAAATGTTTATTTCTTAAAACAACAGGCTACCGCCGCGGCGGTAGCCTGTTGCGTATATGAAAAGAGGATTATGCTTCAACCCTCTCAAAGTCCTCCTTGGGGTGCTTGCAAAGTGGGCAGGTAAAGTCATCGGGCAATTCATCGGCCTCCACCTCGTAGCCGCAGATCTTGCAGCGCCATACCGTTTTGGAGGTGTTTGCTACGCGCTCAAAATCCTCGCGTGGGTGCTTGCAAAGCGGGCAGGTAAAGTCATCGGGCAATTCATCGGCCTCCACCTCGTAGCCGCAAATTTTACAGCGCCATACAGTCTTTCCCGCAGGCTTTTCTGCCTTGGGCTTGGGCTTGATGTGTACGTGATAGTAAGCATAGGTGGCAGAGGGGACATCAGACAGGGTCATGGCATCGGTTACGTCGGCAATAAATAAGGTGTGTGTACCAAGATCCACTGTCTGAAAGACCTTTGCTGAGATCATGGCATTAGTTCCTTTTGTGATATACGTAACGCCGTTTTCGGCGCGTGCGTAATCGCTGTAATCGGCAAATTTATCGGTGGTTCTACCACTTTGAAAGCCAAAGCGTTCAAACGTGTCAAACGTGGCCTCCTCCGAAAGGATCGAAACATTAAAAATGCCACTTTTCACGATCATATCGTGAGTGTAATTTTCCTTGTTTACAGCCAAGGTAATGCGGTTTGGCGTCGTGGTTACCTGCATTGCGGTATTGGTAATGCAGCCGTTATCCTTATCGGTTTTCGCAGTTACTACAAATAGCCCGTAAGAGAGCTTATACATTGCCTTGTTATCCATTTCTAACTCCTTTTGCGATAAAGTATGACCTTGCTCTTATTATATCGCATATTTTTTCCAAAATCAATAGTTTTCTTGCGCATTAGCACGAAGAAAATAAGAAAGGGGAGTCGCACGGGCAAGGATACATTCGCAATGGAGGGGCTATTATCGGTGTTCGCTTTTATAGGCAACGTCTGCTAGGGCAGCGCCGCTAACCGTGATCATCAGCGCCGCAAAGGGATATTCCAGCATACCGCCGTAATATACAGCCGCTGCCTTAGTTAAGGGTGCATGTGCCGTAACAGTATGTAATATGCCAAGCAACACAAGTAATATAAGCAAGGCGCCGCACAAAAGAATGATACGCGCCGGGCGCGAAGGGTTAAATTTTGTTTTTTGAGGATGATATTCTTTTTTTCTCATATTCATTCAAAAATTTTTAAAATGTATATTTTATTGAGCCGTGAAAGGGTTTCATACCCGCACGGCTTCCTTTTTCATTATATCGCAAGCGTTAGGGAACTGCAATGCAAAATATTTTCCATTGCAAACAAAAGATATCTAAATGCTCATATTATGCATAATTGTGACAAATTGTCGTTTTTTATCGAAAATATATGTAATACAAACTCAAAAATATGAATATTTGTCATGCTTTGAAGCTTTTGGTATCAAAGCATGTGTTTTTTGGTCGTGACATTGCACAAAAACAGCCTAAAAAGTCGAATTTTGGTGAAAAAGCGCCTGCTTTTTGCATGATATACTGATGATGTATTCATCATACTCAAACTGTTGGAGGGAAAAATGAAGAACTTGCTTTTTGAAAATGAAAGATCGGTCATACTTGCAGAAAATACCGTACGTGCGGGGCAAAAGGAGCTTACATATCGCTTGATCGAAATGCCTAAGGAGGCAAACAAATTTTTTGTTATGCTTTCAGAAAAGAAGGGTGTCTGGCTCACCAAGCCACTCGGCAATGATCAGGGCATAGCAAAAGCGGTGTACGAGTTGCTTGTAAAGCATATTGTATTTTCCTGCCACTTATCCGAGGTGGTAGATGAACTGCTCGAGGAGTATGCCGTGAAGTAAATTTCAAATCTATTAACCAAAGATGATGATATAGTGTACGATATCATAATAAAAAAGCAGTCGGTTAACGACTACTTTTTTGTCTTATTTCCACTTGCCCTCTTGCTCACGGGAGATCTGTTTTTTTAATTCTTCCTGATACTGCTCGTGCTCTTCTTTAGCCTCCTTGTACATGTCAATTGAATGGTAAATGCCATGGATCGCGAAAAGCATAAAAAACAAGAAAAGCCACGAAAGGATTTTTACAATATGATTAAAAAACAATATAAATAAAAGCCAAAATGGCAAAAAAGCCGCAGATAAATTGGCTGCTTTTAGTAAGAATTCGCGGCTGTATATATATATGGGGCGATTATAATAACTATAGGGTGCGTCTACCTCTCCCCCATGGTAACGAACACGTCGCATTTCCCATGTGTGATTAAGGAACCTTGGGAACAAGGGACTTAAAATAAAGAAACAATATAAAATGTTTAAGATCATATAGCAGATAGGGAACAAAGAAAACCAATTAAAAATAATATGTTCGGAGAACCGTAGCGCAAGCACTGTAACAAGTAGCGCGGCACACACAAAATACATCGCCCAAAACAATTTGCGTTTCATAAATGTGCTCCTTTAAGGGGAAGGGATGGTGCATTGTTAAATTTCTGTTTTGCCGTTACCCCAATTTTGAGGGAAACTTGCTTTCAGTTGCTAATTTCATTATAAAGTAAAAGCTGGCTATTTTCAATAAAAGCAGGGGTTGTGTGGTGCACGGAAACTGTCTTGATTGCAGAAATCCCCGATAGCTGAAAAGCCATAGGAGCAGTGTAATAGATATAAGATGCAGCGGCAATGTGGGTTTTCAGGTGTCTAGGAAAGTTGACAAATAATGTAAGTCCCCATGTGTTCCAATTGACAAAAAAGCTTTCGGCGGGAAGTGACGCGCCAATGCTGTGAAATATACTGTTTAAACAATGGTGCAGGAGACAGCGAGTGTGATCAATCAAATTCTATTACGATATATGCTACGGACTTGTAGACCTCTTCTGCATCCGGAACTGCAACTATGGTTTTTACTCTGCCGCCTTTTTGGAGGTATACGTTGATCTCATCTAATTGTCCTTCTTTTACCCAAAAAATCTTTTCCATTGGTTATTATCTCCTTATTGTTTATTAATAGATTCTCGTTTCTGAATTTTCTGATGACCTTGGTTATCGGTAGGTGCTAAAAAATAAGAATAAGAGCCTTGGTATAAACGTGCGAAAATGATATGAGCGAACTTTTATAATGTCTGAAATCCGTTGTGGTCGTTTCGGGAACGCCATGCTATTGGTTTTCGCTTAATGGGGATAACAATGCTTTGCTTTAAAGAACGTGTACTTTTTTAAGCCTAAATAAAGGTTTTTAGGTACCTCCTTGTTGAATTTTAGAAAACGCGGGAGAAATGAAAGGCACAAATTGCCCTTATGTATGCAATTTGTTGTTGGTGGTTGCAAGATAGCCCATAAATTGAATTAACTATCAAAAAAGCAGCCTACAAAAGTTAACGCAGACCGCTTGGTGGCACCCCCAGCGAGAATCGAACTCACAACTAACCCTTAGGAGGGGCTTGTTATATCCATTTAACTATGGAGGCGTATGACAAAGGTTAGTATAGCACAGATTTTTTAAAAAGGCAAGTTCTTTCGGGTAATTTGCATCAAAAAACTTCTTATAGACATAGGCTTGCATTTTTTTAGGGAATTATGCTACAATGATAGTAACGTTAAAGCAAAGAGGAGGGAAACGTCATGCAAAAATATTTAAAATGCATCCTTACGGTGCTTGTGCTCGTATGGTGCGTGGTGATCTGGCAGTTTTCTTTCGATCCCGCCAGCACCTCCTCCAATACCAGCAGTCAAGTGCAGGATTTTTGCAATGAGGTGCTAGACCGAGTAGGGGTGGATTTTGACGTTACCTCGAAAATGATACGTAAAACAGCGCATTTTTTAGAGTTCTTTGTGTTGGGTGTGCTCGCGGCAGGCTGCCTGCTTGCGCATGGCTTCCGGCATTGGCATCTGCTTGCTCCCTTGGTGTTTGTGCCTGTTGCTGTAATCGATGAGTGCATTCAGATTTTTGTGCCGGGGCGCGGCCCACACATCCTTGATGTTTTGCTGGATTGCACGGGTGGTGTGTGCGGAACGGCAGCTGTATTTGCCGTGTTTTCGCTTATATTATATATAAAAAATAAAAGAATGGAAAAAAATCAAAAAACCTCTTGACAAGCGCCTCTTTGCCGTGATATAATAATTTGCCGCATGTAAAGGGCTCCAAAGCTTGCCACATGGCAACGCCCCTGTCAGCGAGTCTTAAAAGAAAGAGAGGTGCTTTTCGTGTTTGCAATCATCGAAACCGGCGGAAAGCAGTACAAGGTCAGCGAAGGCGATACCATTTTTGTGGAAAAGCTTGCTGCTGAGGAAAACGAAACTGTTGTATTTGACTGCGTAAAGGCTCTGTCCCGCGAAGGCGAGCTCAAGGTTGGTACTCCCAACGTTGAAGGCGCAAAGGTTAGCGCAACCGTTCTTAAGAACGGCAAGGGTAAGAAGATCGTTGTTCTCAAGTACAAGTCCAAGAAGGACTCCAAGAAGAAGCTCGGTCACCGTCAACCCTACACCAAGGTTCAGATTACCGCTATTGAGGGCTGATCCAAATGACAACCATTACTTTTTTCAGAAGCGACGGAATTTTTTACGGATTTGAGGAGAAGGGCCACGTTGGCTTTGGCGAGTACGGTAACGACCCGTTTTGCGCCATGCTTTCCTCCATCACCATGTACATTGTGGATGCCGTAGAGGATATTTACCACGGTAAGATCGTTTACGATATCAATGATGAAGAAGCGGTGATTTCCGTTCGCTCCCCCTCCGCACTCCCCGCCTTTGAGGCAGATGAGCGCGTACGATTTGCTGTGTCGGGGCTGTTTCTCACTTATTACAAAATGCTTGAGGACATGCTTTTGCACGACGATATGTACGAGTTTACGGGTGACGGTGGCTTCAACATCAAGGTTGAAGATCGGGATTACGTATAAATCCGTGCGTTCCTCAGGGAACAACAAATTTTTAAGGAGGATACACCACAATGTTGAGAATTAGTTTGCAGTTCTTCGCTCACAAAAAGGGCGTAGGCTCGACCAAGAACGGCCGCGACAGTGAGTCCAAGCGTCTTGGTGTAAAGGCTGCTGACGGTCAAACTGTTACGGCAGGCAGCATCATTGTTCGACAGAGAGGCACCGCCATTCTCCCCGGCAACAACGTGGGATTGGGCAAGGATCACACCCTCTTCGCTCTTGTTGAGGGCAAGGTTAAGTTCGAGCAAAAAACCAAGGATAAGAAGCAGGTTAGCGTATACGCTGACTAAGCGACAAAAAAGGGGCCGATTCATTAACCGAGAACAAAACTGCACTGTAAGGCAGGGCACGATGTGTGCTGATTTTTGAGTTTTAGCCTCTTTAAAGTGGAAAACCGCCGAAAAAATCGGCGGTTTTCTTCATTTTTATGCAGTTTTTAGGTGCGCTCTCGTCACTCGACGTACCTTTGTACGCCTATCGTGCCGAGATCACGCCTTCTCGGCAATGACTCAGCCCCTTTTGCGTTAACAAAAAAACATAGCGCTTTTTGCAAAGTTCACATAAAAAGCATTGACAACGAGTGCGTTTTCAAGTACCATGAAAGGGATAACGTTACTATTACTATAATGGGAGAAAAATATGGAGTTACATCAAGGCAGACCCGTGAGCACCGAAGGGCGTTCTCAAAAGGAACTTGGCGCATATGATTTTTTAGATGCTTTGGGGCTTTCCTACAGGCGCGTTGACCACGCCCCCGCCATGACTATGGCGGTGTGTGAGGAGATAGACCGTGCGCTTGAAGCCACCATTTGTAAAAATCTGTTTTTGTCAAACCGTCAGGGTACGGATTTTTATTTGTTGATGATGCCGGGTGACAAGCCCTTTAAAACCAAGGATCTCTCAGCACAGCTTGGCACGGCAAGGCTCTCCTTTGGCGCGCCCGAAAAAATGGAGGAGCTGCTGCATACCGCACCAGGCTCTGCAAGCGTACTGGGTCTCATGCACGACAAGGAGAACCGCGTACAGCTTGTGATCGATCGCGAGGTGCTTGAGGGGGAATTTGTGGGTTGCCATCCGCTTGTAAATACCGCAAGCCTGCGCCTTCGCACAAGCGATCTTAAGGATGTGATCCTGCCGGCTGTCGGGCACACGCCTATCGTTGTGGAGCTCGCGCGCTATGAAGCGCAAGAAGGCTGACGGCGGCAATGCAATTTGTTATAACAGAACAGGAAAACGGCAAAACGGTGCGTGATTTTCTGAAAATGCGAGGGGTGTCAGCCGCGCTTGGGGCAAGGCTAAAGCGCTTGCCGCAGGGCATTGTACTAAACGGCACGCGTGTGACGGTGCGTGCGGTACTTAAAACGGGTGATAAGCTTGTACTCGCTATTGAGGATGACGAAAAAAACGAAAAGCTCTTGCCCTTTGAGACGGCGGTGGATATCGTGCTTGAAACCGCTGATTTTTTGGTGGTAAATAAGCCCCCGTTTATGCCTACGCACCCTTCACACGGTCATTTTTGCGATACGCTGGCAAATGCGCTTGTGTGGTATTACCGTGATATGCCTCATTTTCGCCCGCGCTTTGTCAATCGGCTCGATCGAAACACATCGGGTGCGGTTTTGGTGGCAAAGCACGCGCTCTCAGCCGCAAGGCTTTCGGGCGCCATGGCGCGCGGTGAAATTGAAAAAACATATTATGCCGTGGTTTGCGGCACAATACAAGGGGAAACGGTGCTGAAAACAGGAATCCGCCGCCAAACCGAGAGCATTATCTTTCGGGAGGTGTGCGAGGAGGCACAGGGAGATCTTGCGATTACGCACATCATGCCCCTTTGCACGAAAAACGGCTATACCTTGGTGCGGCTAACTCCTAAAACAGGACGCACACATCAGCTGCGTGTGCATTTGGCGCACCTTGGTGCACCCATAGTGGGAGATGACCTTTACGGAGCCGCCTCGCCGCTGATCGCTCGCCACGCATTGCATGCGGCAGAACTTTGTTTTCCGTTACCAAACGGCGGTAAAATGGTGCGGATCTTTGCCCCCATTGCGCCCGATATGGCGGCGTTGATCATAAGTATATTCGGCAGGGAGGTGGCAGAACGCCTTGCAAAACACGAAAATTGAAAAGCGGCGCTTTTTGCCCCGCTATGCTATCGTGCTGTATGCCATTGCAGCACTTGCACTTGTTGTTTATATTGTTGCGGTCATCAGCTCCGCGTTTGCGAATTGGTTTCAATACTATATTGGCGGTGCCGTGCGGTTTTTGAGTGCGCATCTTACAGCATGGCTTCCCATTTCTCTCGCGGAGCTGCTTGTGCTTGCTTCGCCCCTCATGATTATTTGTGTTGCTGTGTATGCTTGGCACAGGCATTGTGAAAGCTGGGGGGATATGCTTCGGTATCTCTTGTCGGTCATCTCGGTGGTAAGCCTCTTGTTTTCACTGTTTGTCTTTTCATTTGGCACGGGGCATCACACCGATCCGCTCGATCAGCGCCTGGGGCTTCATGCTGAAGAGGTAAGTGTAGAGGAGCTGAGGGCGACTGCGCTTCTGCTTGCTGCTAAGGTCAATGCAGCCGCGACAGAGGTTACGTTTGGTGAAGACGGATTTTCCGAAATGCCCTATGACCTTGATACGCTAAACGGGCACTTGATTGCCGCATATGATAGTGTTTGTGCGCAGTACGAATTTATTTCCTCGCTTTCCGTGGGGGTTAAGCCTGTGCTGGCAAGCAAGGCTATGTCCTATACGCATATCACGGGTGTTTATACCTATTTTACGGGCGAGGCGAATGTCAACACCTATTTTCCCGACTATACCGTACCCTTTACCGCCGCGCATGAGATGGCGCATCAGAGGGGAATTGCGCGCGAAAACGAGGCGAATTTTGTGGCATTTCTCGCCACGGATGCTTCAAATGATCCGTATGTGCGTTATGCGGGGTATCTCAATTTGTATGAGTATGTTGCAAATGCACTTTGGAGCGCTGACAGGGATGCGTACACTGAGGTGCTGGAAACACTCTCGCCTGAGGTAATTGGCGAACTGCGCGCTTACGCCAAATTTTTTGAGCAGTTTAAAGATTCTGTAGCGGCGGATATTTCCGATGCGGTCAATGATACCTATCTGAAGGTGCACGGCAATGCCGCGGGCTCGGCTTCCTACGGACTTGTAGTTGATCTTGCTATCGCATATTATAAGCAATAAAAGCAGAAAATCAAATCCCAATTTATTGTTGAGAGAAAATTATGAGCAAATTAACTGACAGAGCCAAAAAACTGAAAACCGATATCCCTGCGGTGTTCCTTGCGCTCAAAGAGAAAAAAACACCTTGGTATGCCAAGGTGATCGCGGCGGTCGTGGTGGTCTATGCGCTCTCGCCTATTGACCTGATCCCCGATTTTATTCCGGTGCTTGGATATTTGGATGATATCATTATCTTGCCCGCTCTGATCGCATGGTGCATCAAGTGTATTCCAAAGGAAGTGGTTGAGGATTGCCGCGCACGCTCTGAGGGGTTGTGGGGCGAGGGAAAACCAAAAAAGTGGTATTATGCCATCCCGTTTGTACTGATATGGGTGGCTGTTGCGGCACTTATTGTTGTTGCATTTGTGCTGTAAAAGGGAACAGATATCGTGTTTAGTAAACATAAAAAGATCCGCCCCGGGGGCGGATCTTTTTATGATCAATTATTGTTTTTCGGGTGTGCGAGGTACACTCAAAACCTTATTAAACCAACGTTCGCCGCGTGGTAATCGGATGATATCGATTACTGTGAACAGGATAAAGTAGAGCACAAAGGCAACAGGCGCAATGATCTGCCCACGCAGGAAGGGCATGGGTGCAAACGGGGTTTGCAATAAAAACATCGAGTTCATATCGAGCGCCATTTCATAGGATACCAGCACCTCAAGCGTGAGGTTGCAGTATAGGCCGATCAGGCACATGCAAACGATGGCGGTCGCGATGTTGAGCACGTTTCGCCAAAATCTCGGACGCAAGTGCCCAAGCACCGGAATCAGCAGTATATTAAATAAAAGCGTGGCGTGCGAGAGAATGCTCTTCACAACCTCATAATCGGTCAGCGTGGGGTTGGCAAGGAAGTCAAAGTTGGCAAACATACCGGCCATCGTAGCCAAAATGCCAAACCAGAATAAAAAGTCGGATAAAAGCAGCGCGGCTTTGCTATTTTTGTTGCCGATAAAGCCGTAGATCAGCGCGCACCACATCAGGATATTGCAGGGGTAAAGAGGTAAAATAAGGCACAGATTTTCGCGCACGTATTCGAGTGCCGTTCCTGTAGCCAAGTAATAGAAAAACGAGCTGTAATGAACAAGCACCGTTACCACTCCGGCGATTAAAAGCACGGCATACTGCGCGCGAGGCGCCCTAGCCCATTTCTTGACGGCAACAAGTAAGCCCGTGACGATCAATATTAAAAAAAGATTAAAAGCAATCAATATTCCCATGTCCTGCTCCTTCGCTGTGCTACGGTGAGATCATATACCATTATTATAGCATTCTGGTCATGTTTTGTAAAGGTCATATTATAAAGTAAGCTTGTGAAGCCATTTGATCTTCTGTGTCGCGCTGTCGCACAGGGGTGCAAATGAAGCTGATAGGGCAGTGGCTGGGACATAGCAACATCTCCGCCACAGCGAACATCATACGAAGTGTGCCACAGTTGATGCCGCCAGCACCGCAGAGTGTGCAGTCCCACCGACGAGGTACTAGGGGAGGGAAATAAACAAACGCTACACGCCCGAAAGGGCATGCGGCGTTAAGAATTATCTCAATGCGTCAAAATATCCCGTATTTTGGAAGAAATCGCACTCCAATTATCAGCTAGAATAGCATAGTAATTTTTATCTTTCTTTAAGTAATTGGAGGCGTTCAAAGATGTGTCATAGCATATCGCAAGATCTTATCGAATAAAGGTGATTTTTGTGAAAACAAAAAAGCAAAAAAGGCACCCAATTGGGTGCCCCTATGCTTTGGCGGAGAAGGTGGACGCATTTCCGCTGCGCGGTAATGCTATTTGTTGCGCAGTTTATCGACTTGCGCCGAAGAAGCCGCTTTGCGGCTCTTCAACCCACTGTGCGCCGCGTTAACGGCCTACGAGATTTCGAGCCATCGCCCACATATCCCTCCTCGTCCCTCCTCGTCACAGTTTACTCTAAAAACGGGGCAAAATCACCCCATTTCGTCCCTTTTATTTGGAAAAATGTCAGAAAAATGATAGGAAACTGATAGAAAAGGGACGAAAATCTTTGCAACTTTCCGCAAAAACGCGTGCATTTTTCAAGATTTAACAAAACGCAAACGTTTCAGCATCATTTCACATACACCGGGGGTTTATAATAGTGGCACTATGAGAAAGAGAGGACAGAGCGATGACAGAACTTGAAAAAGCACTTGCCGGCGAGGCATTTGACAGACGCGATGCAGAGGTCCGCGCGTTTCAATCGGGCGTGAAGGATCTTTGCTTTGAATTCAACCACACTAAGCCCTCCGACCCGAGAAGAACCGAGATCGTAAAGGAGCTTGTTTCGGGCTATAACCCATACGTGTTCATCGAGGGCGGCTTTGAGTGCGTGTTCGGCAAGAACATTCACTTTAAGGGCATGTCGATGATCAACTACGGTTGCACCTTCCTTGACTCCAACATCATCGAGATCGGGCATTGCGCGCTGATCGGTCCCGGCTGCAAGCTGATCTGCACCAACCACGCCCTTGACGGTGAGGAACGGTTGAAGGGGCTTTTCAACGACAAGCCCATCACCATCGGCGAGAACGTGTGGCTCGGCGCTAACGTGACGGTGCTGCCCGGTGTGACTATCGGCAAAAACAGCGTGATCGGCGCAGGGTCTGTCGTGACCAAGGATATCCCCGAAAACGTTGTGGCGGTCGGCAACCCCTGCAAGGTCCTCCGCCCCATCACCGCAGAGGATAAGCTGATCAAGAAATAAATAGTTAAGGGCTGACGGGTGACCGTCAGCCCTTTCATGTTAAAAGGGAAGAAATCCTTTGCAACTTTTCCGCAAAAACGCGAGCATTTTTCAATATTTAACAAAACGCAAGCCAAACGTTTCAGCAACTCGGTTGAAACGTTTTTAAAAATATGCTATAATATTTATCAATGAAAAGCATTTTAATGGAGAGATCGCATGGGAGATATTCTAATCAAAATACTTGTGTGCTTCATCGCAGGTGCGGGCGCGGGCATCGGCACGGGATTTGCCGGGATGAGTGCCGCCGCGGTGATAGGCCCGATGCTTATCACCTTTTTGGGCATCCCTGCCTACGATGCGGTCGGCATAGGGCTCATCAGCGACGTTCTGGCAAGCCTTGTCAGCGCGTATACCTATAAGAAAAGCGGAAATCTGGACGTAAAAAACAGCATACCACTTCTTGTGAGCGTGCTGGTCGTCACGATGATCGGCAGCTTTGTGGGAAGTCTTTTGCCCGAGCAGGCCATGAGCGGCACGATGCAGATCGCGCTGATCATCATCGGCTTGCGCTTTCTTTTGAAGCCCGTCAACAAAACGAGAGAGCAATTGGCGGCAGGCTCGCCGAAAAGCAGACTCATCAAGGCGATCGTAGGCGGTGCGTGCATCGGCTTTATCTGCGGCTTTGTCGGTGCAGGCGGCGGCATGATGCTGTTGCTCGTGCTCACCTCCTTCCTCGGTTATCCCATGCATTTGGCGGTTGGAACAAGCGTATTTATTATGGCGTTTACGGCTTTGACGGGGGGCATCAGCCATTTTGTGATCGGAGGAATGCCCGATATCCTTTGCCTTGCGCTGTGCGTTGTCTTTACGCTGATTTGGGCAAGAATTGCCGCCAAAATCGCCAATAAAGCGACCGCAAAGACCTTAAACCGCGTGGTCGGTGCCGTTATGATCGTCACGAGCGTTGTGATCCTTGCGGTGAATCATCTTTGATAAACATTCAAAAATAAAAGCTTACGAACAAAGGAGAGCTTATGAAGGTCGTTATTATAGGCGGCGTTGCGGGCGGCGCAACTGCTGCGGCAAGGATCAGAAGATTGGACGAGCAGGCAGAGATCATCATTTTTGAGCGCTCGGGCTATATTTCATACGCAAACTGCGGCTTGCCGTATTATATCGGCGGCGTGATTGAGGACCAAGAGGATCTGACGTTGCAAACGCCCGAGGGCTTTTATCGGAGGTTCAGGATCAAAGCCAAGGTGGGTCACGAGGTCACCGATATCGACGCGAAAAGCAAAACCGTTTCCGTAATCGATCTAAAAACAGGAGTGCGCTTTACGGAAAGCTACGATAAGCTGATCTTATCCCCCGGCGCAAAGCCCCTTTTGCCCGATTTCTATACGGAAAATGAAAGAACGTTCACGCTCAGAACAGTAGAGGATACGCTGAAGATCCGCGCATTTATAGAGCAAGATCAGCCTAAAACAGCGGTCGTGATCGGCGGTGGATTTATCGGTCTTGAAATGGCGGAAAATCTTGCCGAGCTTGGGATCAAAACAACGATCATTCAGCGCGGCAATCATCTTTTGCCTACGGTTGACTGTGATATGGCATCGTTCATCCACGCAAGCTTCCGTTCCCGTGGCGTGCAGCTGTTACTGAACAGCAGCACCGAAAAAATGAGTGTGACAGGCGACAAGGTCTTGCTTGAGCTTACCGGCGGACAGCAGCTCAGCGCGGATATGGTCGTGCTTGCGGTTGGCGTTGCCCCGGAAAATACACTTGCGAAAAAGGCAGGTCTCGCGCTTGGTTTAAAGGGCGCGATCAAGGTGAACGGCAAAATGGAAACCTCTGTTCCCGACATCTATGCGGTGGGGGATGCTGTGCAGGTAAAGCACTTTATCACCGAGCAGGATGCGGTCATTTCACTGGCTGGACCTGCGAATAAGCAGGGGCGTATCGTTGCCGATCAGATCTGCGGGCTTGACAGCGAATACAAGGGATCACAGGGCTCGTCCGTGATCAAGCTCTTTGATATGACGGTGGCAACGACGGGCATTAACGAGCAGCAAGCAAGGGCAAACGGTTACGACTGCGAAAAGGTGATCTTAACGCAAAATTCGCACGCAGGATATTACCCGAACGCAACGGCAATGACGCTGAAGCTGATTTTCGAAAAGGGAAGCTTTCGGATATTAGGCGCACAGATCGTCGGTTACGATGGTGTGGATAAGCGCATCGATGTGATCGCTACGGCGATCCGCGCGAGCCTCGGGGCTGACGAGCTGAAGGACTTGGATCTGGCGTACGCGCCGCCGTATTCTTCCGCCAAGGATCCCGTGAATATGGCAGGCTTCGTTGCCGAAAACATCAAAAACGGTGTGGTAAAGCAGTTTTATTACGAGGATATTTCTGCTTTGCGTGAGCGCGAGGATGTAATTTTGCTTGACACTCGCACTCCTTTTGAATATATGCGAGGTCGTGCTGACGGATTTATCAATATTCCGCTTGACGATCTGAGGGAGCGCGTAGGTGAGCTTGATAAATCCAAAAAAATCTACGTGATGTGCCAAAGCGGACTTCGCAGCTACTTGGCAACGCGCATCTTAATGCAAAACGGCTTTGACGCTTGCAACTTTGCAGGCGGCTTCAGATTATACAGTAGTATTAAAAACGAAGAATTGCTATCTAACAGGTGCTACGCTTGCGGCATGGAAAAATAAAAGATAAAGGAGAATTTGACGAGAGGAGCAAATGATAGACATCATCACTTGGATTGGTGAAAGTAACTATTATTTGTCAGGCTGTCAAAAGAGATAAAGGGCTGACGGGTGACCGTCAGCCCTTTAACAATTTGTTTTCTGGACTTTCCCACGCGCTTGTGGTATTGTGGTGTTGCAACCCTATCGGTGCGGCTGTCGGCAAACAATTCACCGAAAGGAAAGCAACATGAACAGGGAAGAATTATACAAGCAGTACACGCAGCTCCTGCGCATCGCTCCTTGTCGCGCAGGGCGTGCAAATGAAGCTGATAGGGCAGTGGCTGGGATATAGCAACATCTCCACCACGGCGAACATCATACGAAGTGTGCCACAGTTGACGCCGCAAGCACCGCAGAGTGCGCGATGACCATTGACGAAGCACTGGGGGAGGGGAAATAAACAAAAGCCGCACGCCCGAAAGGGCGTGCGGAAAGAAAACGTATTAGCTTTGGCGGCAGGAATTCTTATGCTTTTTAATCATTGGTAACAACCACTGATCAAACCACTTTTTAACAGCATCAATTCCAGCATCATAATAGATGGCGGCAGTAATTGCTTCTATATAAGGATCGTGTTCTTTTGTAGGTATTTTGTCATGTTCAGGCGCATCAGGTTGGAAATAATCATCCTTATAAGCAAATGCTATAATGCCTTCTTTTTCGGCGATGATATGGAGCAAAGAATTATTTTCCATGCCCTCTTTTTCTTTTGTCATTTTCCCTTTTCTCTTGTGAGTTTTGGTGGGGGATGAGTATAAATAGTCTGCAAGCAAGAATTTTAGAATGGTATCTCCAACGAAACTGAGGGCTTCGTTGCACAATTCGTCATTGTTTTCTCCAATGCCATCCTCCTTGGGGAGTTTTGAGGCATATAACGCTTGGGCGAGAAGATCTATATCCTTGAATTTGTATGAGATTTTTTCGGAAAGTTCATTCATCTTTTGATATATCACGTGTTTTTCTAACATAGACGCCGTACCTTCTTTGTGTAAATCAATATGCACTAAAAAGTAAAAGCCGCAAGGTTATCCTTGCGGCTTTATGCGGCATAAAACCGCCTTGGCGGAGAAGGTGGGATTTGAACCCACGCGCCGCGTTAACGGCCTACGAGATTTCGAGTCACGCCTCTTCGACCACTTGAGTACTTCTCCGTATATTTAATTGTCGGAATTTTGATAGAAAACTGTATACCAACCGCTTGGCATCTCTGCGCTTCAATTCCGTAAAAGCCAGATGCTGCAAGGGTTTCGGGAAGTAAACTGTGACGAAGTCGGTTTGTTTTCGAGTCACATTTTTGCGAGTGTTTCAGCGTGGTTCTCATAAATCTTATCGCGTCCATCGCTCAAAACATGTGTTATTATAGCATATGAGATTACAAAAAGCAATAGTTTTTTAAAAATAAAAGTTTGTTTTGTGAAATTTTCGCCTCGCTTTTGTGAAGGCTCTATTGCTTAACTGCGGTGTGGCGATATATAACATTTTTATAGAACACCGCCCACCCGTGAGGGTGGGCGGCTCGCTTTTTGCAAAATAATTACTCGGCGTCGGTTACATCAGTATTGGTAGTTTCAACCTCTGTGGGGGTTGCTTCGATTACCGTTGCTGCGGATGCCTTGCCGCCGACAAAGCCTGCGAGCAGGCTACCGATATCGATACCGGTAGATTCCTTTACGCCTGCCATGATCTGATCGGCGCTGTTCATGACGTCACGTACCAGCTTTGTGGAGTTGCCGTCACCGTACATGACGATCTTATCGGTCTTAGCAAGAGGAGCAGCGGCGTTTTTGACGACCTCAGGCAGAGCAGACAGGTACATTTCAAGCACAGAGGCTTCACCCATTTTTTTCTGTGCCTCAGCCTTCTTTTCGATGGCTTCAGCCTCAGCAAGACCCTTGGCACGGATACCCTCTGCCTCTTGCTCCATGGCAAAGCGCAATGCTTCGGCCTCGGCACGCTTTGCTTCGGCTGCCTTAATCGCCTCATACTGGCGTGCATCGGCTTCTCTTTGGCGCTTAATGAGCTCAGCCTCGGCTTCCTTCTCGGATTGATACTTCATCGCGTCAGCCTGCTTTTTGATCTCTGCATCAAGGCGACGCTCTTGAATGGCGATCTCCTTTTCGGCAAGCTCAGCTTCCTTTTCGCGGCGCGCAATATCCGCATTGGTCTTAGCAATCTCGATGATCTTACGCTGATTTTCCTGTTGGATGGAGTAAGCGGCATCAGCCTCTGCCTTTTTGGTATCGGCGCGCACCTGCATGTCTGCCTGCTGTACAGCGAGCTCGGCATTCTGCTCGGCGATCTTCTTTTCAGCCTCTACCTTTACGGCGTTTGCTTCCTGCTGTGCATTAGAGGTTGCAATAGCAATATCTCTTTGGGCGTTCGCTTTAGCGATCTGGGCGTTCTTGCGGATCTGTTCCACGTTGTCGATACCCATATTTTCGATCGTGCCGGCGCCGTCCTTAAAGTTTTGAATATTGAAGTTTACAACCTCAATACCCAGCTTTTCCATATCGGGAATAACGTTTTCGGTGATCTTTTTGGCAACGCCCTGGCGATCCTGCACCATCTCCTTGAGGCCAACAGAACCCACGATCTCACGCATGTTGCCCTCAAGCACCTGCGTGACGAGCGTGATCAGCTCTAACCTGGTTTTTCCAAGCAGGGATTCTGCCGCGCGCTTTAAAAGCTCGGGGTCGGAAGAAATTTTGATGTTGGCAACACCGTCAACCGAAACGTTGATAAACTCGTTGGTGGGAACAGCTTCAGACGTTTTTATATCTACCTGCATCACGCCAAGGGAGAGCTTATCCACACGCTCGAAAAAGGGAACACGCCAACCGGCTTTACCGATCAGAATGCGCTTTTTTCCAAGGCCGGAAATGATGTAAGCGGTATCGGGCGGAGCCTTCAGATAGCCAAAAATGATGAAGAGCAGAAGCAAAACGCCTACCGCGATTCCGATAAATACAAATGGCATAATTGTATCCTCCTAAGGGTTAATATATCGATAAAGTAATATGCAGGGGCCCTTACCGGCAGCACATCGCTTATCGTGATTTTATTGTAGCATGATTTGGAAAATAATGCAAGGGGCGGTAGGGACAAACTAATGCAATCTATGCACAAAAAAGAGTATGGCCGTCGTAAAACCATACTCTTTCGTTCTTTTTTGTGCCTTTTCCTTTCGTTTTCGCGAAAAATGAGGCATTTTCATGTTTTAGATATCGGCATCCTTGATATACTCGCTGCCATGCTCCGCAATAAATACCTTTCGCTCGGTAAGATTATCGCCCATGAGGACATCAAACATATATTCGGTGCGTTCGACATCTGCGGGCTCTACCGAGATCAGGCGCCTTGTCGCGGGGTTCATGGTGGTCTGCCACATCATTTCGGGCTCGTTTTCGCCAAGACCCTTAGAGCGCTGCAGGGTGTATTTTTTACCCTCAGCCTCCAGCCTCTTGAGGATATCAGCCTTCTCAAACTCGTTGTAGGCAAACAGGATCTCATCCTTGGTCGTGATCTCAAACAAGGGGGATTCTGCAATAAAGACCTTCTTTTCCTGCAAGAGGGTGGGGAGCAGGCGGTAGAATAAGGTCAGCAGGAGCGTGCGGATCTGGAAGCCGTCCTCATCGGCATCGGTACAAATGATGATCTTGGACCAAGAAAGCTTGGTAATGTCAAAGCGGTTAAACTCATTTTTCAGCTTGCCGTTAACCTCCACGCCACAGCCGATGACGCGCAAAAGGTCGTTGATGATGTCATTTTTGAAAATGCGGTCGTAGGTTGCCTTCACGCAGTTCAGGGTCTTACCGCGCACAGGAATGATCGCTTGGAATTCGGGGGAGCGACCGAGCTTACAGGAGGTAAGCGCCGAATCACCCTCTACGATATAAAGCTCGCGGATGCTAGGGTCCTTTGAGCGGCAGCCTACAAATTTTTCTACGCGGTTGGAAATATCGATTTTTTTGCTAAGAGAATCTGCGGTATCGATACGGACCTTGTCCGCGTGCTCGCGGCTGCGCTTGTTGATCAGGACCTGATTGGTAAAGGTTTCTGCCTCCTTGGGGTTTTCGGTGAGGTAGAAATTGAGCTGCTGGCGGATGAAGTCCTTCAGCGCCTCGTAAATAAAGGAGTTGGTGATCGCCTTTTTTGTCTGATTCTCATAGGAGGTCATGGTGGAAAAGCTGTTGATCACAAGGAACAGGCAATCCCTAACGTCCTCAAAGATAATACTTTTTTCGCCCTTTTTGTATTTGCCGTTTGCCTTCAGGTGTGCATCAATTGCCGCAACAAACGCCTGTTTGACGGCGCGGTCGGGTGAGCCGCCGTGCTCAAGAAAGCTCGAGTTGTGGTAATATTCGGTCGTTTTGACGGCGCTTGATACGCAAAAGGAAATGTCTGCCTTTAATTTGTAATCTGCCTTATCATCGCGGTCGCGTCCCTTGGTTTCAAGGTGCCAAAGCACAGGCTCTGTCTTAGCGGTGTCGCCTACGCGCTCTTTTACGTAATCGGAAATGCCGTTTTGATAAACAAAGGATTGCTCGGTAAATTTCTTGTTCTCGCCCTCAAGACGAAGGGTAAAGGTAATACCGGGGTTCACCACCGCTTGACGGTGCATGGTATCAATGAAGAATTGATGAGGGATCTTAATATCGGTAAAGACCTCGATATCGGGGCGCCAGCGGATGATGGTACCCGTGCGGCGCTCGCGCTTTTCAAGCGGGCGTGATGCAAGCTCACTTATGGGGTTGCCCTTTTTAAAGCTGATGGTGTGCAGCTCGTTACCGTCAAAGGACTGCACCTCCATGTACTCGGAGGAATATTGCGTGGCGCACGCGCCAAGACCGTTCAGACCAAGGGAATATTCGTAAGAGCCGCCGCCCTTGTTGTTTTCGTATTTGCCACCTGCGTAAAGCTCGCAGAAAATGAGCTCCCAGTTGTAGCGACCCTCCTTTTGGTTGAATCCAAGGGGAATGCCGCGTCCGCGGTCATCTACTTCTATGGAAAGATCGTTAAAGACGGTTACGGTAATGATATTGCCGTGCCCCTCGCGCGCCTCGTCAACCGAATTCGAGAGGATCTCAAAAAAAGAATGCTCACAGCCCTCAAGCCCGTCAGAGCCAAAAATAACGCCGGGGCGCTTTCTTACACGGTCAGCACCCTTTAAGGCGGTGATACTGTCATTGCCATAGCTTTTTGCCGAAGTTTTTGCAGCCATTACATGCTCCTTTTTCTCTGCTTTTTACAAGGGATAGTGTTCTTATCTACATATTGTACCATATCTTGTGGATTTTGTAAAGTGTCACCAACATTTTTTTAAATATTCACCAAAAAAACAGATCTACCCCTTGCACGCGGGTGATCAAATCTGTATAATATACTATGGATACGCCTATTTTATATTATTTAATGAGGTGATCCGATGACACTTGAAGCGTTTTGTAAGACCCCTGCTTGTTTTTCTGTGGCACTCCTTGGCTTCGGCCGCGCCAACCGTGCTGTGCTTGCGTGGCTAAGGGAGCATGGGGGCACTGCTACGGTATACACCGAGTTTCCCTTACCCCCTGAAGCTGAAAACACTTGCGCAGGGCAGGGGATTGTCATTTGTGCAGGCGCTTTCCCCGCGGTCTTCCCCGAGCAGGTGCTCATACGCTCCCCCGGTATTCGCCCTGACATACCTGCTATTTTGCAATCTGTTGCGGCAGGTGCGCTTCTGACAAGCGAGGTCGAGCTGCTCATGTCACTGCTTCCTTGTAGGTGCATCGGCATTACCGGTAGCGATGGTAAGACCACCACAGCAACCCTGACGGCCGCACTTCTTAAAGCTGCGGGGCACCGCGTGTGGCTTGGCGGTAACAACGGCACGCCCCTTTTACCTGCCGTATCGCAAATGTGTGAGAGCGATATAGCCGTTTTAGAGCTCTCGAGCTTTCAGCTCATGACAATGCGGCGCGCGCCAGAGGTGGCGGTGATCACCAACATTACCCCCAATCATCTCAATTGGCATGCCGACATGGCGGAATACATCACGTCGAAATGCCGTATTTTTACCGCCGATACGCGCCTTGTCTTAAACGCCGAAAATGCGCAGACACGCAAGATCGGAGAGGGCAAGGAGAGGGCAGTGATCTTTTTTTCGTCGTCGGCAAAGGGGGCTGATTTTGCCACCGATATTGTCGCTGACAGTGGCGCGGTTTATGCATCGGGCAACGATGTCGTTGTGATCGAAAAGGACGCACGGCGTACCTTTTCCTGCCTTGGGTCCTTCTCTTTGCCCGGTAAGCACAATCTTGAAAATTTACTTGCTGCAATTGGCGTCACGGCGCCGTTTCTCAACGACACCGCACCGCGTATCGCGCTTCGGGATTTCCGCGGCGTCGCGCACCGCTTGCAGTATGTTGCCACGGTGCGTGGGGTAACCTATTATAACAGCTCTATTGATACTTCGCCTACCAGAACCGCCGCGGCGCTTGCCGCACTTGGTACACACCCTCTTGTTATTGCGGGCGGTAGAGGGAAGGGGGTATCGTTTGCACCCTTGGCAACGGCGCTTGAGGCACACGCCAAGGCTGTTTATCTCTACGGTGAGGCGGCAGAGGAGATCGCGGCGGTGCTGGATCCCAAATTCCCCCACAAAGCATTTTCTCGCTTTGCCGATGCTTTTTTTGCGGCTGCCGATGATGCCGAGGAGGGCGATACCGTTTTGCTGTCACCCGCGTGTACCGCGTTTGGTGAATTTCGTGACTTTGAAGAAAGAGGCGAGGTCTTTTGCCGGTTGGTACAGGAACTTGCATAGCCGCAGGGCTTATGTGTTCGACTCCCGTGCGGCTAAGAAAGGATATAAAATTTTGGAACTGAAACAATTCATTTGTGCTCTTGCGGAGCTGATGAGCATTACAGGCTACGAGGGCTATGATAAGGAGCGACTCACCGCCCTGATGCAGGGCTTTGATGAGAACTATACCGATGCCGTCGGTAACCGTGTGTTTGTCCGTCGGTCGGGCAAGGAGCGCGCCCCCAAAATTCTCGTTGATACGCATTTTGATGAGATCGGCATGCTGGTAACCGACATCAAGGAGGGCGGCTTTCTTACCGTGACCTCTGTGGGCGGTCTTGACGCACGCACGCTTTCCTCTGCACGCGTGCGCGTGTATGGCAAAGAGGTGATCGATGCGGTGGTATCCTCAACACCTCCGCATTTGTCGGGGGATGAGAAAAAACTGCCCCGCCCGGAGGAGCTTTTGATCGATACGGGCTACCCCACCGAGGAGCTGCGCGAATTGGTGCGTATCGGCACGCCTGTCGGCTTTTACCCCATGTATCGCACGCTTGCCGGTGGCAGGCTTGCGGGCAAGGGCCTTGATAACAAGGCGTGCGCCGCCATTGCCGCGGCGGCATTGCTGGAGATCCCTTCCGCGCAGCTTGCGGGCGATGTGTATTTATTGCTTTCGGTGCATGAGGAGACCGACCGCATTGGCGGTACTGCCGTTGGCGGCTTTGCTCTTATGCCCGATTATGCGATGGTGATCGATGTGAATCTTGGATATATGAGCGGTGCTGAGCGCCGTGAGTGTGTGGAAATGGGCAAGGGCCCCTCAATCGCACGCAGCGCGATCGTCGACCGTCGCCTCACAGCCCTTACCGAGGCGCTTGCCACCAGGGAAAATATCCCGTGGCAGATCGCCGTTGAGCCAAAGAGCACGGGTACCAATACCGAGGCACTGCATTTGGTTGGGGCAGGCATTTCTGTGGTGGATGTGGGGCTGCCCCTCACCGCCATGCACACATACCAAGAGGTGTTGGATATGAAGGATGCCGAGGCACTGAAAAGCTTGGTAACGGCATTTGTCACTGACCGAGAGATCGCGGAGGTGTTTGCAGTATGACAAGCGGTGTAAAACTGATTGAAAAGCTGTCGCTTGCCTTTGGCCCTACCGGGTGCGAGGGTGAGGTAGAAGGGCTGATCCGTGCCGAGCTTGCAGGCTTGCCTGTTGAGCTGATGACAGATCGTATGGGCAATCTTACGGCACATCTTAAGGGCCCCGCAGGTGCGCCGCGCGTGCTGCTTTCGGCGCATATGGATGAGGTTGGCTTTATGGTCACCGAGATCGAGTCAAATGGGTTTCTTCGCTTTGCTACGCTTGGCGGCATCGATCCACGCGTAATGGTTGGCAGAGCCGTAACCCTTGGTGATGAAAAAAAGCGTGTGGCAGGCGTGATCTCGGCGAAGGGCATTCATTTTCAAAGTGCCGAGGAGCGCAGCAAAATGCCGCAGCTTAAGGATATGTATATCGATATTGGTGTCAGCAGCCGCGAGGAGGCAGAGCAATATGTGTCGCTTGGCGATTTTGGCACCTTTGACACGCCCTTTCTTCCCTTTGGCAAGGAGAAGGCGTTTCTTTCCGGCAAGGCGCTTGACGACCGTGTAGGGTGCGCTGTGCTCATTGAGGTGCTGCGCGCTGTCGCGGACAAGCACCTGCCGCTTGATGTGTGGTTTGCGTTTACCGTGCGAGAGGAGATCGGCATTTCGGGTGCTACTGTCGTGGCAAACCGTGTATCGCCCGATATGGCATTTGTCATTGAAACCACTGCAATGGCAGATCTGCCCGATGTGCCTGCGGCGCGCCGCGTGGCAGACATTGGCAAGGGCGGTGTGCTTTCGTTGCTTGACAACGGAACAATCTATGACCGTGCGCTGATCGACCGCGTGCTGAAGGTCGCCGGGGAAAAGAATATCCCCGTGCAGGTAAAGCGGTATGTTTCGGGCGGCAACGACGCCAAGCATATCCATCAATCGGGCGTTGGTGTGCGCTGTGTTGCGCTTTCCGCCCCCACGCGCTATTTGCACGCACCTGTTTCGGTGGCAAAATACAGCGATATTGAAGCCATGATAGCACTGCTTGCGGCAATGCTTGAAAATGCATAAGAAAGGGAATGTTATGTACCAAACCTTAAAAAAGCTTCTCCCCACTACCCCTTCCGTTTCGGGGCGTGAGCAGGGCATTCGGGATATTATTAAAGATCTTATGTCACCGATCTGCGATGAGGTGCGTGTCGATCCAATGGGCAATCTTATCTGCCTGAAAAAGGGTAATGCAACGGCGCCGCGCAAGGTGCTGCTTGTCGCGCACATGGATGAGATCGGCTTTATCGTAAACTTTATCGAGGATAACGGTTACTTGCGTGTAGCGCCCATTGGTGGTATCGATTATACCGCGGCAGTAGGGTCTGTGGTCGTGTTTGAAAACGGTACGCGCGGCGTGCTGGTAAGCGAGGGTGACATCAAAAAGGATGAGGCACCCAAATGGGATAAATGCTATGTCGATGTAGGCGCAAAAAGTCGCCGCGATGCAGAAAAAAAGCTTAAGATCGGCGATTGCTGTGCGCTTTGTGCCAATCTTGTGCGCTTGATGAACAACCGCGTATGCGGCCGTCCGCTTGACGACCGTGTAGGGTGCGCTGTGATGATCGAGATCGCGCGCCGCATGATAGCACCTGCGGATGATATTTATTACGTCTTTTCGGTGCAGGAGGAGGTTGGCTGTCGCGGCGCACGACCTGCCGCCTTTGGTATTGCACCTGATCTTGCACTTGTTTTTGACGTGACTGCCACGGGCGATGCGCAATCCGCCCCTGCCATGGCTGTTAAGCTTGGCGGCGGTGTTGCCGTAAAGATCAAGGATAAGTCGGTTATTTGTGATGCGGCGCTCGTTGATGAGCTGTTGGCGCTTGCCAAGGACAAGGGAATTGCCGCACAGTGCGAGATCCTTACCTTTGGCGGCACGGATACCTCTGCGGTGCAAATGACAGGTCTTGGCTGCCGTGCGGGTGCGCTCTCCTTACCCTGCCGCTATATCCATACCGGTGTAGAAATGCTGGATATGGGAGATGTTAAGGCGGCGGTGCAGCTTGGCGTAGCTTTCCTTGGAGGTGACCTTGCATGAATTTCTCCCCTTATCTTTTAGAGCTTGCTGATCAGGCAGAAGCGGCTCTTGCCCCCCAATTTTTACACCTTTCAAGAGTGTCGCACCATAACACCGCCCGTGTTATGGAGGCGTTTGCCGCGCACCACGTGGATGCCGCCTGCTTTAACGGCAGCAGTGGCTATGGCTACGATGATCGCGGTAGGGAGGTGCTTGACCGTATTTTTGCAGATGTTATGGGGGCTGAGGCGGCGTTTGTCCGTCACAGCATTGCAAACGGTACGCAAGCGTTGGCGATTGGTCTTTTCGGGCTTTTGCGCCCGGGCGACATCCTGCTTTCGGTTGCGGGCAAGCCCTATGATACCCTTGGTGAGGTCATTGGTATTGCAGGTGAGGCAGGCAACGGATCGCTTGCCGATTTCGGGGTCAGCTACCGTCAGATCGAATTAAAGGATCAAAAAACGCTTGATTTAGAAGCGATCACCGCCTTTCTTCGCGGTGATGAGGGTGCGCGTGTAAAGGTTTGCTTTATTCAGCGCTCAAAGGGATATCTGAATCGCCGCACGCTGACTGTTGATGAGATCGGCGAGGCGGTGCGCGCGATCAAGGCGGTGCGCGAGGATATCTTTGTCATGGTTGATAACTGCTACGGCGAGTTTACCGAGGAAAAGGAGCCGCCCGCAGTGGGTGCTGATCTTACCGTAGGCTCGCTTATCAAAAATCCCGGTGGCGGCATGGCAGAAACAGGAGGCTATCTTGCAGGCACTGCCCGTGCGGTAGAGCTTGCCTCGTACCGCCTTACCTGCCCCGGCATCGGTCTTGAGGTCGGTGCAACGCTGGGGCAGAATAAAAACATGTATCGCGGGCTCTTTTATGCGCCGCACACCGTCATGGAGGCACTGAAGACCGCACATTTTGCCGCCTACATATTTGAGGCACTCGGATATGCGGTCGAGCCATCGTGGCAGGACAGGCGCGCCGATATTATTCAAACCGTTATCACGGGCAGCCGTGAGGGGCTTTGCGCCTTGTGCCGCGGTATACAGGCAGGCTCGCCTGTGGATGCTTACGTTACGCCCGAGCCTTGGGCAATGCCGGGATATCAGGATGAGGTCATTATGGCGGCAGGTGCGTTTGTGCAGGGCGCTTCTATTGAGCTGTCTGCCGACGGGCCCATAAAGCCCCCCTTTACTGCTTTTTTGCAGGGCGGGCTTACCTTTGAAAGCGGCAGGATCGGCATTTTGTCCGCGGCTGCCGAAATGCTTCGTGTAAAGAATAACTAAGAGAGGGAATGAGCATGAAAAAAATTCTTACTGTTTTGTTACTTATCGCATGTCTTGTGTCAGTTGTGGGCTGTGCGAATACAGATCCAACGCCTGACGGCATGCAAAACGTTGCACTTGAGAGTGCCAAATATAATCTGTATGTGCCTGAATCGTGGATCCCCTCGTCTTATAATGTTTCAGGGGCAAAGGCAACGGCAGAGGATAACGCACCCAACGTGATCGTAACCGAGCATTATCCCGAAGGCGAGGTTACTGCCGCTGCGTATTGGAGTGAGTATTGTATTCCCGAGTATACCACGGTATTTACTTCTTTTACGCTGATCGAGGAAGGTGCTGACACTACTCTTGGCGGAAAGGATGCCAAAAAATACAGATTTTCCTATACCTTTGGTGACACGCTCTATCAGTGCCAGCAGGTGATCGCGGTATATGATTTTAATGTTTATGTTTTGACTTATACCGCCGTTTCCACGTCGTATGATACATACGTCGGCGAGGTGGAAACCGTTATTTCCAGCTTTACCTTTAGATAATATGCAGCAAATTTATTTGGATAACAGCGCAACAACAGGCCTTTGCCGCGAGGCAAAAGAGGCAATGTGCGAGGCGATGGAGTGCTTTGGCAATCCTTCCTCGCTCCATTCACTCGGCGCCCATGCCGCAAGGCTTTTGCGCGATGCACGCGCGAGCGTGGGAGAGGCGCTTGGTGAGCGTTTTTTAAAGGACGGACAGCTTATTTTTACCTCGTGCGGCACCGAGGCAAACGCGCTTGCGCTTCTTGGCACGGCGCACGCAAAGGAGCGTCGTACGGCACGTACCATTTTAACCACCGACAGTGAGCACCCGAGCGTAGAAAACAATCTTCGCTTGCTGGAAAGAGAAGGCTTTTCGGTGGTGCGCGTTTCTACGCGCGGCGGCGTGCTGGATATGGACACCGTACGTGCCCATTGTAACGCTGATCTTTTTATGGTCAGCATGATGCTTGTCAATAACGAAACGGGCGCGCGCTATCCCGTTGAGGAGGTGTTTGCCGCGGCAAAGGCGGCAAACCCCTCGTGCGTGTGTCACTGTGATGCGGTGCAGGGTTTTTTGAAGGTGCCGATGCACATACGCACCATGGGCGCGGATCTTGTTACAGTCAGCGCGCATAAAATACACGGCCCTAAGGGTGTGGGTGCGCTTTATGTATCCGAGCGCATGCTGCGCGAGCGCCGTCTTTCCCCCTTCCTTTGTGGCGGTGGGCAGGAGTTTGGGCTTCGCTCGGGTACCGAGAATACGGTCGGCATTGCGGGCTTTGCCGCTGCGGCAAAGGCAGGTGCCGCCACCGCGCGTACTGCCATGCCTCATATGGCGCATCTTGCGGCAGAGCTTGTGGCGGGGCTTGCAGGGAATGAGATTCGGGTAAATCGCCCCCCTGTTGCAGCCCCTCATATCGTTAATATAACCTTGCCGCATATCAAAAGCGAAACCATGCTGCATTTCCTTTCCGGCAAGGGGATCTCGGTTTCAGCAGGCTCAGCATGCTCCTCACACGCGGCAGGGCCAAGCACAGTATTGCTTGCTTTTGGCTTAACACCTGCCGAGGCGGCTTCCTCCATTCGCATCAGCTTTTGCCCCGAAAATACAGAAGGGGATGTAAAGGCGTTGCTGGCGGCCCTTGGGGAGGGCGTAAGCAGCCTTGTGCGCACCAAGCATTAAAATAAAGCCATATTCCACGCTGCCGTGTGCAGGGTGGAATATTCTTTTTCTTGGCGTCATACGATATAGCGATATCAGAACGCGAAGAAAGCGGAGGAGAAGAATATGGCAGAGCATTCCATTTACAAGGATATCGCCGAGCGCACGGGCGGTGATATTTATATTGGTGTGGTGGGTCCCGTTCGCAGCGGAAAATCCACCTTTATCACGCGTTTTATGCAGGAGCTTGTCCTGCCAAACATGACTGACGCGTATAGTCGTGACCGTGCCCGCGATGAGATGCCGCAAAGTGCCGCAGGCATGACGGTGATGACCACCGAGCCGAAGTTTGTGCCCGATGAGGGCGTTTCGCTTACGGTGGGCGGGGGTGTTTCACTCTGCGTAAAAATGATCGATTGCGTAGGCTTTATGATTCCCGAGGCGCTTGGCGGCGAGGAAAACGGCAGTGCCCGTATGGTACATACACCGTGGTCAAAGGATCCGATGCCCTTTGGAGAGGCGGCAGAGCTTGGCACGCGCAAGGTCATGAGCGAGCACGCCACGATCGGCATGCTTGTAACCTCTGATGGCACGGTGGGCGAGATCCCGCGCGGCTCCTATGTTGGCGCGGAGGAACGCTTGGTGGGGGAAATGAAGGAGCTTGGTAAGCCTTTTGCCGTGGTGCTCAATTCTGCCGACCCTGCAAGCGAAGCGGCAAGAGCGCTTGCAACTGAGCTTGAGCATAAATACGGTGTGCCGGTGGCGCTTGTGAATTGTCTTTCGCTTCGCGCTGAGGATATTGTAGGTATTTTAGAGCTTGTGCTCGGCGAATTTCCCGTAACCTCTGTTGGTATTACTCTGCCCAAGTGGTGGCGCGCGCTTGATGCGGAAAATGCTGTACGTAGGTCTGTTATGGAGGCGGTGTGTAAAACGGGCGGCACGGTGCGCCGCATGGGTGACGTGGCAGAAGCCTTTGAAGGCTTGAAGGATAACGAATTTGTAAAGAGTGTTACACTCACGTCGCTCAACATGGGCACGGGACGTGCAGAGGTCAATGTTGAGCTCTGTCATTCGCTGTATTACGATATGATCAGTGAGGTCACAGGAGAGGATATCCGTGACGAGGGTGCGCTTCTTGCGCTGTTGCGCGAGCTCGCAGACGTGCGTAAAAAATATGCGCGCGTGGCATCGGCACTTGAGATGGCGGAGAGTGACGGCTATGGGATCGTGATGCCCGAGCTTTCGGATCTGCGCCTTGAAACCCCCACCATTGTGCGGCAGTCGGGCGGCTTTGGCGTGCGACTGCGTGCCGCCGCACGCTCCATTCATATGATACGTGCGGATATTAGTGCCGAGATCAATCCTATTGTTGGCACAGAGCAGCAATCCGAGGAATTTTTGCGTAACATCCTCACCGAGCTTGAGGCAGATCCTCAAAAGCTTTGGCACTCCAATATGTTCGGTAAAAGCCTTTATGAAATGGTTAGCGATAGCCTTTGCGGCAAGCTGGCACACATGCCCGATGAGGCGCGTCGCAAGCTCTCTGAAACGTTGGAGCGCATCATCAATGAGGGGAGCAATGGCTTGATCTGCATCTTGCTTTAAAGGTAAAAATAAGTGTTTTGTCGTTGTGGATGGATGGCGCTTTGACGTGTGCCAATGTTGATAAAAATATACTGTTTACAGATGAAAAAGGACAGAGAATGTTTGTGTTCTCTGTCCTTTTTTGTGCCGTAGTCTTGTGCGGCGAGTTATCGATTTTGGAATTAGTTTGCTAAAAAATGTGCGCGATATATATCAAAAATTTCCTCTTTTGAAATAATGTAGGGGCTGTTGGTGTAATTTTTTGCACCGGCGATCAACTCCACATGCCGCTCGATTTCTGCCTCTGTCATCGATAGTGATACATCGGCAACGCCGGGCAAAAACGCCTTCAAAACAGCGGGCTTTGTACCGATTGCGGCAGCAAAGCTTGCAATGCGTTCGCGCCCGATTTCGCTTTTTTCATTGTAGGTGATGTAATCTCCTGCAAATACCGCGCAGGCGCGTCCGTGTGGGATGCCGTCAAGCAGCGTAAGGCTATACCCGAGGGGGTGTGGAAAGCCCGTTCCCGTCACGCTGATCGCCATGCCCCCGGCGGTTGCGGCAAGTGCCAGGCGTGCGCGCATCTCGGCATCATATTCTGCGGGCAGTGCTGAGATCACATCAAAAATCTCCCGTGCCGCAAGGAGCGCCGCGTTTTCGGAAAACACGGTGGATCTTGGGGAAAGATAACTCTCCATTGCGTGCGCAAATGCATCAAGCGCAGTGGAAAGTGTGGTTTCATTTGACATGGTGGCGGTATAGCGTGGGTCTACAAATGCGGCGCGCGGCCAGCTGTCCGCTGCCTTAAATGTCTTTTTTTGCACTCCCGAGGGTAGCGTTAAAATGCTGTAATTGTTGACCTCGCTGCCTGTGCCTGCCGTGGTGGGTATAGCAAAAATGGGCAGGGTAGGTTCGGTTCGCTTACTGTCGTCAAAAATGTCCTCAGGAGCAAGGGAAGGATTGGTGGCAAATGCGGCAATTGCCTTTGCCGCATCAAGGGGTGAGCCACCGCCGATGCCGATCACAAATTCCACGCCCTCTCTTGCGGCAATCCGCCCTGCCTCAAAGCAGGTGAGAAGCGGCGGGTTTTCGGTAATGCCGTCAAATACGGTGTATGTGATATCGGCATTCTTAAGCAGGGCAGTAACATCGTCGAGCGCTCCCGATTTTCGGGCGCTTTGCTTTCCTGTAACCAGCATGGCGTGGCGACCTGCCGCGACGAGCAGATCCTTGCCCTTTTCAAGGGCGTTTTCGCCAAAAAATAGGCGCGTAGGCATATAAAAATCAGCATGCGGCATGGTATTTCTCCTTTACAGGGCTTAAGTCTCAAGGCTTTATTTCAGTATAGCACAATTGCACTCGAAATGCAAAGCATTTCTAAAAAAGTTGTTGTTTTTCCTTTTTTTGCAAATTCCTTGTAAAAAGGTATGCAAATTGTAAAAAAAATTTAAAAAAATCTTTTAAAAACATTTGCAAATCTTAAATTATCGTGTTATAATAATAATTAAAGATATGCAACATGCGCAATGTGCGTGTGTGTAATGTGACTTGCGCGAATTTGTTCGCTTGACCGCGCCACACCGTGGCGACGGAATACATATAGGCGGTATGCTATGAAAGAAGTGTTTAATAACTTGTTTTCAGTCGGCTTTTTTGCCGACCCGTTCAGCACCTTTGGCTGGCGAGATATATTGGATATTGTTTGCTTGGCGGCGCTCTTCTTTGCGCTGTATCTGTTTGTGCGCGACCGTCGCGCGGGCAAGCTTCTGGCGGGCGTTGCCATTGTTGTGGCGATCTTTGCTGTCAGCGAGTTGCTTGATATGTATGCCATTCGGTATATTTTCGACAACTTCTTTGGATATGGGCTGGTGGTGCTGGCAATTATCTTTCAGCCCGAGCTTCGTGCGGCTATGGAGCGCATCGGCTCAGTGCCCTTTAACGGTCTGAAAACGATCAGCTCGGAAACGCGCGAGCTTTCTGCCTCCTCCGCATGGGTGAGCGCCATCGTAGAGGCAACAAAAAACATGTCCTTCTCCAAAACGGGTGCGCTTATTGTAATTGAGCGTTCTACCAAAATTGGCGAATATATCAGCACGGGCACAACGATCAATGCTGAGCTTTCCCCCGAGCTGCTCTGCGCGCTTTTTGTTAATAAAGCACCCTTGCATGACGGTGCGGTGATCATTCGCAACGGTCGCTTGTTCGCCGCGGGGTGTTATTTACCCCTTTCGGACAAGAACGATATTTTCAAGGGCCTTGGCACGCGCCATCGCGCGGCAATCGGCTTGTCAGAGCAGAGTGATGCCATCGTGGTCGTTGTTTCTGAGGAAACGGGCACCATTTCCATTGCCTACAAGGGCGAGCTGTTCCGTGAGTTTACGTCGGTATCCTTGCGCCGCAAGCTGTTCGAGCTGCTTCGCCGTCAAGAGCAAAATGAAAATTAAGGGAGGGAAGCGTTATGAACCGCAAACATGAAAATGCAGAGCTTGGTATAGACAATGGCGAATATGCCGTGCGCCGTAGCCGCTTCTCTTTGGTCATTGCCGCTGTGGTATGCCTATTGCTTGCTGTTGTGGCTTGGCTTATGGTGATGAATGCCAAGGATACTAAAAATCTGCCGCTTGAGGTAGTAGGTGAACAGCCTGGATATACATATGTGCTTTCCGATGCTGAGCTTGAGGTCAGCGGTGCTGTGGTGTTTTTGAAGGCGGCGGATCGCATAGAGGTTATCGTGCCCGAGCAGGCAACTGCTCCCGGTACGTATGTGATTGCACTTGAGGATCTTGTTTTGCCCGAGGGTGTTTCTCTTTCGGAGCTGACGGGCATTACACTTACGGTTTCTGAAAAATGAGTGAGAGAAGAGTGGCAACTGCTTTTCTGCTTTCGGATATCCGCGCACGCTTTGATGTGCCCGAGGCAGAGGTGATCGAAATAGCCAAAGCGAAAATGAAGCGCCTGTGCAGTAGTGCCACGGAGCTTCATTTTCGACTTTATAAAAAGTCTTTTGACGCTAGAAAGAAGCCGGATATTTTACAGGTCTGCTCGGTTCTCGCCACTGCTGACGAGCCGATTTTTTTTGAGGAAAAAAGGTTTTTGGCAGCAGGCGTTCGTCCGTTTGCAGCTACGGCACCCGAGATCCGTTGTGGAGAGGAGCGTTTAAGTGCTCCCCCCTTGGTTGTCGGTATGGGGCCGGCGGGGCTCCTTGCCGCCCTGCTGCTTGCCGAGTGGGGGTATCACCCGATCATCATTGACAGAGGTGATGATGTGGCAACACGCGCGGCGTTGACTGCGCGCTTTCGCGATCTTGGTGTTTTGGATACGGAAAGTAATATTCAATTCGGTGCCGGTGGTGCCGGCACCTTTTCTGACGGAAAGCTTGTTACGCGTGTCAACGACCCACTTTGCAATTACGTGCTTGACCGCTTGGTTTCCTTTGGTGCGCCTGCGGATATCCTCGTAAAGGCTAAGCCTCATGTTGGCACTGATATCCTTCGGGTGGTGGTTGATGCGATACTATTACGCATCCAAGCGCTCGGGGGGCAGGTGCTGTATCGCACAAGGCTTGATGATTTTACTGAGCACGCTGACTGCGTGCGTGCTATAACAAGTAAGGGCGAGATTTTAGCAGGTGCCATGGTGCTTGCTATCGGCCATAGTGCACGTGATACCTTTGAGGTTGTGATGTCACATGGCCTTGCAACCGAACCCAAGCCCTTTTCCGTTGGCGTGCGCATCGAGCATTTACGAGAGGATATTGACCGTGCGCTCTACGGAGAGCACGCAGGGCATCCCGCGCTTGGCGCCGGGGAATATTCGCTTTCCGATACTACGGGCGAGCGAGGCGTGTATACCTTTTGTATGTGCCCGGGCGGCGAGGTCGTGCCTGCCGCAAGTGAGGTGGGCGGTGTTGTGGTGAACGGCATGAGCTATCATGCCCGAAACGGAAGGAACTCCAATGCCGCTGTTGCGGTAACGGTAATGCCCACCGATGTCGGTGGCAGTGTGCGTTCGGGAATTGATTTTCAGCGCGCTCTTGAGCGTGCCGCTTATCAGGCGGGCGGCGGAGAGTATGTTGCGCCGATCTGTACTGTTGGAGATTTTCTGAACGGCTACCGTGCGACTGCACCCTCTCGCATCCAGCCGACCTACGGTGGCGGGCGCGTGCGTGTGTGCGATCTTAACACGGTCTTGCCCCCGTTTGTGGGTAAGACGCTGGCTGCGGGGCTGCGGTCATTTGATAAAAAATTACGCGGCTATGCCGCGCCCGATGCGGTGCTCACAGGTGTGGAAACACGCACCTCATCGCCCTTACGTATTTTGCGTGGCGAGGCACGCACTGCTCTTTGCCACGACCGCATTTATCCCGCGGGTGAGGGGGCAGGGTATGCCGGCGGCATTACCAGTGCCGCGCTTGATGGGCTTAAAACCGCACTTGCTATTATGGCGCGCTTTGCGCCCTATCAAAAATCATAAAAACGAAGGGTTCTAAACGGCCTTTCGGGAAAGGAGCAATCATGGCAGAGCATAAGAAAAAAGAAAAAAGCTGGAAGCTGCGTGCCGCCACCGCCACCGAGGAAGCAGATGCTGCGGTGCTTGCGCGTGAGCTTGGCATTTCTTGCGTGCTGGCAAGGTTGCTCTGCCGTCGCGGTTATCGCACGCCCGAGGAGGCAAGGTGCTTTTTCAACTGTACCGATGCGGTGCTACACAAGCCTTTTTTGATGAAGGATATGGATAAGGCAGTTGCGCGTATGCAACAAGCTATTGAGGGGCATGAGAGGATCATGATCTTTGGCGACTATGATGTGGATGGCGTTACCTCTGTCAGCCTGCTTTATCTGTATCTTACCGATCTCGGTGCCGATGTACAGTATTATATCCCCAGCCGCACGGGTGAGGGATATGGCCTTTGTGCCGCGGCTATTGATAAATTTGCCCAAGATGGTATTACCTGCATTATTACGGTGGATACCGGCATTACCGCCAACGAAGAGGTGGATTATGCCAAGAAGCTGGGCATTGATATGGTCATCACCGACCACCATGAGTGTCGCTTGCCACTGCCCGAGGCTGCCGCCGTTGTCGATCCGCACCGCCCCGATTGTCCCTATCCCTTTAAGGAGCTTGCGGGGGTCGGCGTTGCCTTTAAGTTTGTAACCGCGTATGAGAGCATGCTCTCTCTTGCGCGCGGAGAGCGGGAAATAGACGGTGTGCGCAAAATTTGCGAGCAGTATGCCGATCTTATGGCGATCGGCACGGTTGCCGATGTTATGCCCATCGTAGATGAGAACCGCGTTATGGTAAAATACGGCATTGCACAGCTGCGCGAAACAAAGCGCGCAGGGCTTGCGGCATTGATCGACGAAGCTACGGCAGGCTCAAAGGGGGCAAGCGATGCCTCGCGTCGCAAAAGGATCACAGCCTCCTTTATCGGCTTTACGCTTGCGCCACGCCTTAACGCCGCAGGACGCATGCGCGACGCTACACTTGCTGTGCAGCTGTTGCTTGCCGAGGATGGAGAGGAAGCAAAGCGTCTTGCCGTTGAGCTGTGCGAGATCAATCTCCAGCGTCAGCAGGAGGAGAATCGCATCGCGCAGGAGGTGTTTGCTCGCATTGACGAGGAGTTTGATCTTGATCAAACCTATATTTTGGTGCTGGAGGACGACCATTGGCGCCAAGGCGTGATTGGTATTGTTGCCTCACGCGTAACCGAGCGCTATGGCATGCCCGCCATTCTTATCACCTTTGACGGCGCGGTAACCGCAGGGGGCAGTGGGCTTGATGCAGGCAAGGGCTCGGGACGCAGCGTAAAGGGCATCAACCTTGTACAGGCACTTTCCGATAGCGCGGATCTCTTGCAAAAATTCGGCGGACATGAGCTGGCGGCAGGCCTAACAGTCGCTCGTTCGCGCGTTGCCGAGTTCCGTGCGCGCATCAATGAATATGTCGCCTTGCACACCGAGCATACAGAACGCTCGGTTGAGGTAGACGTTGATATGGAGCTTGATTTTCCCGAGGCAACCATGTCCTTGGCACAGGAAATAACTGCCTTAGAGCCCTTTGGCGTGGGCAACACACAGCCACGCTTTGTAGTGCGCGACGTGACGGTGGAACGCATTGTGGAGCTTGGTGGCGGCAAGCATCTGAAGCTGACTGTTAGTGCAAACGGTCGCTCGCTTTACGCGCTTTTGTTTTCCACCTCTCGCTCGGAGATCGACTTTTGCGAGGGTGACCGTATTGACCTGCTTTGCACACTTGATATCAACGAGTATCGCGATCTGTCTTCTGTACAGCTTACCGTACAGGATACACGACTCTCGTGCGATTATCAGGCTGAGCTTGAAGAGGGTCGCACGCGCTATGCCGAGCTGCGCCAAGGCGCGCCCTTTGCGCTTGAAGAAAACATCTTACCCGACCGCGAGCTTTGCGGACACGCATACATGGCGCTGCGCCGTGAATTTCGGCGCGGTAAGGCTACATATAGCGAGGGAGAGCTTTTATCCCTGTTTAACATCGCCGCACCGCGCAGGATCACCTACCCCTGCATGAAATATATTGTGGAGATCTTCCGTGAATTGCAGATCTGCGGTGTAGAGGAGCTGGGCGCGGGCAAATATACCTTTGATATCTATTACAAATCCGAGAAGAGCAATATTGAAAAATCGTCTATTCTCAAACGGTTGCGCTCGCAGTGCCGCAACAGAGCCTGAAAGGAGACCCATAGATGGCAAGTGCCGCTTATAACGATATTACCCGCCTATTCGAGATACTCGCTGCATCGGGTAATAACTACAATATCGCCAAGATCACTACTGCATACGAGTATGCAGCCATGCTGCACGAGGGGCAGTGGCGAAAGAGTGGAGATGCGTATATTTCCCATCCGATCGCTGTGGCTGAGATCGTCGCGGGTCTCGGGCTTGATTCTGATTCGATCTGCGCTGCACTTCTGCACGATACGGTAGAGGACTGCGCAGAAAAGACAAATTTGAAGGAGATCGAAAAGAGATTTGGTAAGGACGTGGCAATGCTCGTTGACGGTCTTACCAAGATCGTTTTGCTTGAGGTGGAGGACAAGGAAGAGGCGCACATCGAAACCCTGCGCAAGATGCTGCTTGCCATGTCTAAGGATGTGCGTGTTATCCTCATTAAGCTTTGTGATCGCTTGCACAATATGCGTACGCTTGGCGCGCGCTCTGATGCAAAGCAACGCACCACCGCGCTTGAAACCATGCATATCTACGCGCCCTTGGCGCACCGACTCGGTATGCAGCGTATCAAGCAGGAGCTTGAAAATTTGAGCCTGATGTACCTTGACCCCTACGGCTACACAGAGGTCAAGCAGGATATCGAAAAGAAATACGGCACGCATACCGATTTTGTGGAGCATATCAGGAAGCAGGTTGGTGACAAAATGCGGGAGAATAATATCTCCTTTACCCTCGAGGGGCGCATCAAATCGGTTTACAGCATCTACAAAAAGATGTATACGCAAAATAAGAGCTTTGATGAGATCTACGACTTTTATGCGCTTCGCCTGATCGTGGATACCGAGCTCGCTTGCTATACGGCGCTCGGTATCATTCACGAAATGTATAAATCCATGCCGGGGCGCTTTAAGGATTATATTTCCACCCCTAAGCCCAATTTGTACCGCTCGCTGCATACCACCGTTATCGGGCGCTTTGGCGTGCCGTTTGAGGTGCAGATCCGCACCCGTGAGATGCATGAGATCGCTGAGTTTGGTATCGCTGCACACTGGAAGTATAAATCGGGCGCACAGAGCCGCGCGGATATCGATAAAAAGCTTGCTTGGGTATCACGCCTACTTGAAAGTGAGGAGGAAACGCGCGATCCCGATGAATTTATTGACGTATTTAAAACAGACGTTTTCCAGGATGAGACCTTTGTGTTTACGCCCAAGGGTGATGTGATCACGCTTTCAAAGGGTGCTACCGTCATTGATTTTGCCTATGCCATTCACTCTGCCGTGGGCAACAAAATGACGGGTGCTAAGATCAACGGTATGATCGTGCCGATTGACCGCGTGCCGCAAAACGGTGAGATCGTAGAGATCATTACCTCAGGCTCCTCCAAGGGTCCCTCGCGTGACTGGCTCAATATCGTAAAAACGGGGCAGGCGCGCAGCAAGATCCGCCAATGGTTCAAAAAGGAGAAGCGCGCGGATAATATCGTGGTGGGCAAGGCTGCCGTTGAAATGGAGCTTAAAAAGTTTGGCAGACCCACCAACGAAGCACAGCGACAGGAGATCATTGCTGCTACCGCACAGCGCGTGGGCTATGCCTCGGCTGACGATCTCTTTAACACGATCGGCTACGGCGGCATTACCGTTTCTAAGATCTCCACACGCTTGCGTGAGGAATTTGATAAGGTCGTGCGCCCCGAGCCTCAGCAGGAGGAGAGGGCACCGCTAACAGTAGAAAACATTCGCGTTTCCGAGAAGCCGCGCCAGCTGCGGCATAACAGCGGCATCGTGGTTGACGGTGAGCGCGGCTGCCAGGTGAAGTTTGCCAAGTGCTGTAATCCCTTGCCGGGCGACAACGTGATTGGCTTTATTACAAAGGGCTTTGGCATTTCCATTCACAAGGTGGATTGCCCCAACGTGGAAAGCGGCATGAAAAAACCCGAGGATGCCGACCGTTGGGTGGAGGCACACTGGGAGCGCGGCAGTCAAGAGAACGCAAGCGACGTCTATGAGGCACTTGTGCAGATCTATGCATATAGCAGCCTTACCATTCTTGCGGAGATCACCATGGCGCTGGCTGACATGAAGGTGCTGCTGCTGCAGATCAATACGCAGAAAAAGAACGACGGACGCCTTGTTGTCAATTTGAAAATCAGCTGTAAGAACGTCGATCACTATCACTCCATCGTTTCTCGCCTCAAGAGCCTCAAGGATGTGATCGATATCGGAAGGGGCTTTTCATGATAGCCGTATTACAACGCGTTAACCGTGCCAAGTGCTGTGTCGAGGGGGAAATCGTCGGTGAGATCGGCAAAGGGCTGCTGGTATTATTGGGAGTTTGCAGTGACGATACCGTAGAGGATCGCGAGTTACTTGCCAAAAAGATTGCGGCTTGCCGTATCTTTACCGATGAAAATGATAAGATGAACCTATCCGTGGCAGATATTGGGGGCGGCGCGTTGGTCGTGTCAAACTTCACGCTTTGCGCCGACTATGCCCACGGCAACCGCCCCTCGTTTTTCGGGGCTGCCGCGCCCGATGTGGCAAGTGAGGCATATCTGCTTTTTTGCGAGGCGCTTTCAAATCACCTTGCCGCCCCCGTGGAGAGGGGGCGCTTTGGTGCGGATATGAAAATTGACATGGAATGTGACGGCCCCGTTACGATCGTGATGGATAGCCGTGTTTTAAAAAATAAGGGAAGGAGGAGCTGTGAGGCATGAAATTGCATATTGAAGGAAATATCAACGCATATTACGTGCAAATGCTTTGCATGATCTTTTTCCCCGGAGAAAAATTCTCCTCGGAGGGCGAGGAGGATGCGCACGAGCTGTATTTGAGCGTTACGGAATCGCAGGAGAGCGTTTTTGCTGCTGCGCGCCTTTTGTGCGACGGTAAGAGTGCTGTTGCCGAAAAGACCTTGGAGCGCCGTGAGGATCTTAGCGCCGATCGCCTGAAAAAGATCGTAATCGGACATGTGATCCTTTCTGCCGCAGGCGAGCTGCTGCATTATCGCCCCTCGTGGGGAATGCTTACGGGTGTGCGCCCCTCGAAGGTGGCGACCGAGCTGCTGCTGAACGGTCATAGCAAAACCCGTGTGAAAAAGATGCTGGCATCCGATTATTTGGTGATCCCTAAAAAGGCGGCGCTGGCTACCGATGTGGCGCTTTATGAGCAGCAGATCATAGGCAAGCCCGACATTCGCGATTGCAGCGTGTATATCTCGATCCCGTTTTGCCCGTCGCGTTGCTCCTATTGCTCCTTTGTTTCCTATACCTCAAAGCGCTTGCTTTCGCTCATTCCCGATTATCTTGAAATGCTCAAGCTTGAGGTTGCCGAAAAATTCCGTATCATCAAGGAGCTGGGGCTTCGTGTGCGAACGGTATATATCGGCGGGGGTACACCCACCATTTTGACAGCGCCGCAGCTTCGCGAGCTGCTTGAAACAGTAGCGGCGGGCACTGACGTGTGTGCACTTTCCGAATTTACCCTTGAAAGCGGCAGACCCGACACCATCGATGCTGAAAAAATGAGAATCGCCAAGGAATTTGGCGTTACGCGCGTGTGTGTGAATCCGCAAACGCTGTGTGAGGAGGTGCTACAGGGCATTGGACGCTCGCACACCACCGAGGATTTTTACCGCGCTTATGATATTGCGAGAAGCTCCGGCATAAAGTGTATCAATACCGATCTGATCGTCGGTTTGCCGGGAGATAACTTTCGCACTTTTTCTGCTACGTTTGACGAAATTTTACGCCTTGACCCTGAAAATATCACCGTACATACCTTTTGCGTAAAGCGTGCGGCGGAAATTTTGCGTCAGGGAAATCGCGTATATAATCTGCGCGGCGGAGATGCGGGAAAATGTGTAGATTACTCACAGATCCGCGCGGCAGAGGCAGACTTTAAGCCCTATTATATGTATCGCCAAAAGAACATGGTTGGAAACTATGAAAATGTCGGCTTTGCAAAAGAGGGCTTCGAGGGGTTATATAATATTTATATGATGGAAGAGGTGCATTCGATTTTCGCCGCAGGTGCGGGAGCAGTTACCAAGCTTATGGAATACGCGGCACCCGAAAGCGGCAAAAAAACGGTGATCACCCGTCTTTTCAATGCCAAATACCCTTATGAATATCTCGATGCCGGTGTTTCTCGCGACGTGCTCGATCAGATCGTATCATTTTATCGGGAACGCGGCTTTTAAATAGCGCGCCCCGTGTTGGGGGTGATACGCTTGTCAGATCAAACCTCTCCCGTGCGGGAGAAAAAATTTATGCGTGGGGTCATGATACTGACCCCCGCAACGCTTTTGGCTAAACTGATTGGGCTCTTTTACAAAATACCGCTTTTGCTGATCGTAGGCGTGGAGGGAATGGCATACTTTTTGTCGGCTTATCATGTCTACTCCTTACTTTTTGTTCTTTCTGCGGCGGGTCTGCCGAGCGCCTTGTCATTGCTTGTATCGCGTCATGTGGCAAGCGGCAGAAAGGGGGCAGTAGGGCGCATCTTCGGTGTATCGCTTTCTGCATTTTTGCTGCTTGGCTTTCTTGGCACTGTTACGCTTTTCTTGTTTGCAAAACAGATCGCTGCGGGCTTGTCGATGCGCGAGGCAACATTTTCGATAATGGCGATAGCACCCGCACTCATGCTATCGGCTTTTACAGGCGCTGTGCGCGGTCTTTTTCAAGGCCGGCATAACATGGTGCCAACTGCGGTGTCAGAGGTGATCGAGGCGGTAGGCAAGCTCTTGTTCGGCATCACACTTGCTTATTTCGCAAAATCACGTGGAGTGAGTGTTGAGGGTGTGGCTGCTGCGGCAGTTTTTGGTATTACCTTGGGCGTTTTGCTTTCAGCTCTGTATCTTGCCCTTTGCTTGCTTACTGCTCGAAAAACGCTTTTTTTGCCATCCCTTGGCGCAATGCCCTCACGGCGCGCGTTGCTTTGTGAGATCTTGCGTGTGGCGTTTCCTGTTACCATCAGCGCTTCTGTGATGAGCCTTGTCAGCTTGGTCGATACTGTACTGATTTCAAGCAGACTGCAGGCGGGGGGCTTTGCGCCCGGTATTGCCAACGCCATGTATAGCAGTTATGGCAATCTTGCTGTTCCGCTTTATAATCTTGTGCCGGCACTGCTCGCGCCGATCACGCTCTCGCTTACCCCAACACTGACGGCGGCATTTGCCGCGGGGGATGAGGAGGGCGTGCGAGATGCGTTTTCTAAGGCGCTGCGATTAACATCTTTGATCGCTCTTCCTGCGGCGCTTGGGCTTTCTGCTTTTTCAAGGCCCATACTTTCCTTGCTGTATGCGGGACAGGATGCAGCCGTCGGGGTAGCGGCACCGCTGCTTTCGGTGCTTGCACCGGCAATTTTTCCGGCGGTTTTGATTGCTTTGACAAGTGCTGCATTGCAGGCGGCAAACAAGGCATCGGTTCCCGTGTGGTCAAGCCTCACGGGCGCTGTGGTAAAGCTGTTGCTTCAGGCGCCGTTGCTTACTTGTTCCGGCGTCAACATTATGGGGGCACCGATCAGCACTCTTGCCTGCAATGTGACGGTCTTAACGATCAATATGGCGGTGCTCTCAAGCACTGTAAGTCTTCGTACAGTGCCGATCAGTACGCTTTTGCGCCCCTTTTTTGCCGCCCTGCTTGCCGTGCTTGGAGGCGGAATTGGATATTTCTGTATGCTACACCGTTTGGGACAGCGGCCATGGCAAATGCCGCTTGTGCTCCTTTTTGTAGTGCTTTTTTATGGCTTGCTGGCACTGCGCTTTGGCGCGATTGACAGTGAGGATATAGAGGAATTGCCCTGCGGTGGTATCATCTGCCGCGTGCTTGAAAAATGCAATGTATTGCGTGAGGTAAAAAAACGTGACAAGAGAAGAAAAATTACAGCTGATCTTAGGAAAAAACGCATATAATATCGATGATCTGGTTAGCATAGTAGAGCTGCTGCGCTTACCCGGCGGCTGTCCGTGGGACATGGAGCAAACACACAAGTCGCTACGCAAGGATCTTATTGAGGAAACCTATGAGGTCATCGAGGCGATTGACAATGACGATCCCGTGCTTCTTCGCGAGGAGCTTGGTGATGCGCTTTTGCAGATCGTGATGCACGCTCGCATCGAGGAGGAGGCAGGACGCGCTACCTTTGATGAGATCGCAGGGGATGTTTGCCGAAAGATGATCCACCGTCATCCGCACGTGTTTGGTCAAGGAAAGGCGGATAGCGTCGCCGAGGTGCTTTCCAATTGGGAGAAGATCAAAAGCGAGGAAAAAAGTCGTAATACGGTCACGGATAAGTTGAATGCCATCCCGCGCCAGCTTCCGGCACTCATGCGCGCCGCAAAGATCGGAAAAAAGGCAACCGTGTTGGATTTTCCAAGCGTAGAGTCGGTGTTATCTAAGGTGCGTGAGGAGCTGGGGGAGATCGAGGCGGCACTTGCAGAGCAAAATGCCGATCAAGTATTAGAGGAGGTAGGAGATCTTCTCTTTACGGCGGCAAGCCTTGCGCGATTGGTGAATGTGGAGCCTGAGGAGGCACTCACGCGTGCTACCGATAAATTTGTGTCGCGATTTGCCGCTGTTGAGGAAAATGCGATAGCGTTGGGGCAGAATTTGGCTGATATGAGCGATGAAGAAAAGAACAAATTGTGGGAAAATGTAAAAAAAATGAAAATTTGTGAGAATTTTCGCTAAAATTTTTATTTTTCCTATTGCTTTTTTGTTTATTTTATAGTAAAATGGTTTTAGTGATGAATAAAATTCATCGCCCGGCTCCCAACATAACAGAAAGGAAGTATAAACCTATGAACAAAGCAGAACTGATCGAAGCAATTGCAGCTAAGAGCGATCTTTCCAAGAAGGATGCTGAGGCAGCCCTCAACGCAACTGTTGATGCGATCAAAGAGGCACTCAAAGCAGGCGACAAAATTCAGCTTGTAGGCTTTGGCACCTTTGCCGTTAAGGCTCGCGCTGCAAGAACCGCACGCAATCCTCGCACCGGCGAAACCCTCGAAGTTGCAGCTACCAAGGTTCCCACCTTTGCTGCAGGCAAGGCTCTCAAAGAAGCTGTTCAGTAATCAATTGTGATAAAATACGCGGCGGGGGCTTCCTCGCCGCGTGTTTTTTGGAGAAGAAATGAGACTTGATAAGTATTTAAAGGTATCTCGCATCATTAAGCGTCGCACCGTTGCAAACGATGCTTGCGATGCCGCGCGTGTTACCGTAAACGGCCGCCCCGCCAAGGCATCATACGAGGTAAAAGAAAATGATGTGATTGAGGTGGCGTTTGGCGCGCGCACCTTGAAAATTCGAGTGACAACGGTAAAGGAGATCGCGGGCAAAGCGGATGCAGCGAGCCTTTATGAGGTAATCGAATAGATGTAAGCCCGGCGTTACTTGCGGTTTGCTTGCAAAAGGCTTGAATAATAGATCTGCTTAAAGCATATAGTTTACCGATATCGATCGGTGGAGGTTGGCAATGGTGGATTTTAAGGATGCAGGTGTGGGAAAAAGCGCACAGCAGCACAGCCTTTCGCTGCTCTCTCGCGAGCACGCGGAAATCTCGGGTGTAACAGAGGTAAATAGCTTTGATGAGGAGTGCGTGGTTCTTTCAACGGTTTGCGGTGAGCTTACGGTTGAGGGGGATGGGCTTCGTGTAGGAACGCTTGATATGACGCGTGGCATTTTGGTAATAGACGGTAAAATCTCCGGGTTTTACTATACTGAAACCAATCAAACCGGAAAAAAAGGCTTTTTTAGCGGTATCAGGCGGCAAAAATGACCATCGATCCCGTAGCACAATTGTCGCTTTGTTTGGCGGCGCTTTTTGGCGGTGTCGGGCTTGGCATCCTTGCTGACATTGGCAAGATCCTGCGTATCCTGCTGGGCGCTTATCTACCATCCCCGTCGTTAAGGCCGCTTTACGAGCGCCGCTTGCCATGGCTTTCGCGCAGTGTTGGCTGGCGCGCTGCATCCGCACGCCGTGTGTGGGCGGTCGGCGTTTCCTTTTTGTGTGATTTTGCATTTCCCATACTCACAACGCTTTATTTGCTTTATATTTTGTTTTGCTTTAACAGCGGCAAATTCCGCATCAGCGCGCTCTTGCTTCTTTTGCTGGGATTTGCACTGTGGCGCGTGCTTTTTTCGGCACGCACGGCAAGGCTCTTTGCATATGCTGCATTCAGCCTTGCGGTACTAGGGCTTTATTTGCGCACGCTCTTACTTTTACCGCTGAAACTTCTGCGGCGCATGCTGCTGAAATTCTGTGTTGCGCCTATGCTGCGTGGCGCCCAAAGCTTATATTTGATGTATTGTCGGCAACGCTCGGCGGCAATGTGCCGCATGCAGTTAAATGCTGCCAAGGCGGGATCCTTGCCCACAACAGCTCAAAAAATCATGACCTCAAAAGGAATGAAAAAAACATGTCGAAGAAAAGAAAAAAGGGTGGCGCGATCTCGCCCCTTACCTTAATCATACGCTTGCTTATCGTTATTATTTTTATTGTTGCTGTCATCATTGCCTTTAACCGTGTGGCAGAGGTGATCCATAACAATGAAAAAAAGGATGAGCTTGAAAAAAATGCCGTTGCCTTTGATATTGGTGAGGCGTTTGATCTAAATCTGTAAAAAATATTTGGCCTTAACTGCATAAGATTCCCCTCATGTGTAAAAAATGGAAGTGTCGGCATTGGTGTGTGCTTTTTTGTGGCGCACCCTTAAACCGTTCTATTTTTGCATGAGGGGGATTTTATTATGTCGGATATGTTGCTTGGGCTTAAAAACTGCTGCTGCAGCATTAAAAACGATGAGGCGGAATACCTTACGGGAAGCGCTGATATCGTTTGCGAGGTGCTTGATATTGACGATGAGTGGATCAAGATCTTTTACACCGATCGCACAGGCAAGCGCGTGGTAAAGGTGGAACGCGTGGATAGCATTTTAAGTGTTAAAATTTATCATAGCTGAAGACAAAAAAGGTGGGGCGATGCCAAAGGCTTTTGGCATCGCCCCAAAAAGCAGTTTTTTGAAAACGCGAAATTTCTTGGCTGTTGTCGGATGAAATCGAGAAAATCACAAAAGTAAAAATGGAAAACGAATACCGTAAAATTGGAAAATACAATAAAATGTTTGGAAATGTCGAATGAGTAGAAAAAGAAAAGCAAAAAGAAGCGCGGGAATCGCACAAACAGATTCCCACGCCTCTCTTTTCTTGGTTATTCCTCGTTTTTTACGAGGTGGCGAATGGCCTTTTTATATCCTTCGAAGCCAAGCCCCATATAGGTTTTTTTAGCAATCGGTGCCACAAAGGAATGGCGACGGAAGCTTTCACGTTGCATCACATCGGATAAATGCACTTCCACCGTTGGGATCGCTACACTGCTAAGCGCGTCGGCAATGGCAACGCTGGTATGCGTGTAGGCGGCGGGATTTATCACAATGCCGTCAATATTGCCGTATGCTTCTTGTATTTTATCTACGATAGCACCCTCGTGATTGGATTGGTAGATCTCGCAGGACGCCCCCACCTCGGCGGCGGCGTCCATAATATAGGCGCAAAGCGCCGCGTAATTACGCGTGCCGTATATTTCGGGCTCACGGATGCCAAGCATGTTAAGATTTGGTCCGTTGATCACAAGCAGCTTCATATCAGTGCCTCCTTGATGCGTTTTAAGTTTTCATTTATATCACGCGTAACCGTAATAGTGACATCGGCAAATTTTTTGTAAAGTGGCAAGCGCTCGCGGTACAGCACCTCGGGTGAGCGCGTGCTTGAAAGGGGTCTGCCATCGGTTGGAAGTCCTTTTGGGTCAATGTCAAGAAAAAGAATTTTTCCGTTTTGGCGGAGCGAGAAATAATTTTCCGCCACCGTCACGCATCCACCGCCCGTGGCGATCACCTGTCCCTTTTCGCGCCCCAGCGCCTCAAGGATCTTGGATTCGCGCTTGCGAAAGCCGGCCTCGCCCTCTTGACGGAAGATCTCGGGTATCGGCAGTCCCGCTTCCTTTACAAGAGCGTCATCTGCATCAACAAAAGTGCGTCCAAGCGTCTTTGCAAGCAGCTTGCCAAGCGTGCTTTTGCCGCATCCAGGCATGCCGATAAGAACGATATTTTCGGTTTCCTTTGTCATATCGGCGGCAATTTTTTTAGAAAGCGTGCGAGAAACGGTAGTGCCCAAAAAGAGCTCTGCCGCACGGCGCGCCTGCGACACCAGCATCAAAAGTCCGTTTCGGCAGGGAATACCACGCGCCGCGGCATCCTGTAGAAGAGCGGTGCGTGCGGGATTGTAGATCAAATCGATCACCGCCTCAAGTTGCGGGAAATGCGAAAGGGAGAGCGGTGCCTCTTTGGTGTTTGGATACATGCCAACAGGAGTTGTATTGATGATGATGGCGGCATCGCTGTGCTTGTCAAGATTGCCGTAATGATCCTCGCCGCTGCGCGAGATCACGACAACTGACTTGGCGCCCATATCGGTTGCTACGGTAAGGGCGGTGCGTGAGGCGCCGCCCGAGCCCAGCACAAGCACCTTTTTATCGGCAAGCGGCACGCCGAGATCCATAATAAGGTCTGTAAGACCTTCGTAATCGGTATTATAGCCCGTAAGCGATCCGTCCTGCTCGCGCACGATGGTGTTGACTGCACCAATACGTGCGGCGGTATCTGAGAGGCGCGCGAGATAGGGGATAACATCCTTTTTGTAGGGTGCGGTGACGTTAAGGGCATCAAATTCATGTCCTGTCAAAAAAGCGCCCACATCGTCCCTTTCAAGCTCGATCAGACGGTATTCATAATCGGCAAGTGCTCTGTGGATCTGCGGTGAAAAGCTGTGCGACAAATGCGCGCCGATCAGCCCCGCCCGTAACTGTTTTTTCTCTTGAAGTGCCATATAAACCTCATTGTATTTCAGCGTATGTGCCAAGGTAGCGGAATTCCTCGTGCTCGCCGCACAGCTCTGCCAGCAAATGCGAGAGCGCGGGGGAATTTGCGGGTGCTACCAGATCAAAATAGAAGCGGAATTCAAAATCGCGGTCGGGTATCGGGCGTGATTCAAGCTTGGTAAGATTGATGCGCAGTGCATCAAAGCGCGTAAGCAGGCGCGAAAGCGCACCGGGCTTATGGGGGATGGTAAGGATGAGGCTGGTCTTGTCAGCCTCCTCATAAATTTCAGGTGTTTTCGAAATGCAGATAAAGCGGGTGCGGTTGTGTGTGCTGTCGCAGATCTCCTCTGCAAGAAGATCAAGGTCGTATAGCGTAGCACACTCACGCCCTGCAATTGCTGCAACACCTTCATGGTTTTCTGCCACATAGCGTGCGGCAACCGCCGTGTTGTCCATTGCCGTTATCTTGATGTGCGGATGCTTTGCAAGAAATGCAGCGCATTGCAAAAGTGCCTGCTTGTGCGAAACGATCTCGGTGATATTCTCCATTTTCGTGCCTCGTTTTGCAAGTAAGCAGTGGTCAATATCAAGCCTTAGCGCGCGTACAATGTAAAAGCGGTGCTTTGACATGAGATCATAGATCTCCGTGACAGATCCTGCTGTGCTGTTTTCAATGGGTAAAACGCCATAGCGGCACTCTTCACGCTCAATTGCGGTAAACACATCGGCAAATTGCGCGTAATGATGAATGTCAGGGCGCTCAAACAGTTGCTCGGCAGCCTTGCAGGAGTAAGCGCCATCCGTCCCCTGACATGCCACTTTAGCAGTTGTGGGGAAGGTCTTAGGCGTTTGGGCAGTCGCGCGTGCGATCATTTTTGAAAGCGGTGATTCATTGCCAAGCCTTGCGTGCTGATAGGCGCGGGAAAGGGAAAGGATGTTGGTGTAAAGCGTGCGTGTGTAATCGGCAGTTTCAGCAGGCGACATTGCCGCCACACGGTCAAGCAGTGCCGCCTCTCGTACGGGGTCGGTTACTGCCATGCCCGAGGCACGCTTGTATTCTGCAACATCTGCACTTGCGCGCATGCGTGCCGCAAACAGTGAAACAAGGTCGGTGTCGATGCGGTCGATCTCGCGGCGGATCTCACTTAGGTCAATTGGCTTTTTTTTAGTATCATTCATGACTGTTACCTCATCTCATCCAGCAAAAGATCCATCACGGCAATGGCGGCTACCGCCTCTACCACGGGTATTACACGGGGCAGGATGCAGGGATCGTGTCGCCCACCGATCTTAAGCGTGGTGTTTTCCATTTTTTGCAGTGAAACAGTTCGTTGCTCAAGCGCGATCGAGGGCGTAGGCTTGACGGCAATGCGGAAGATCACAGGCATTCCGTTGGTCATGCCGCCAAGAATGCCACCGCAGTTGTTGGTTTCGGTAACCACGCGCTTGCCGTCGGTTATAAACGGGTCATTGCTCTCGCTGCCAAGCATTTGTGCTATGGCAAAGCCGGCACCAAATTCCACACCCTTTACCGCGGGAATGGAAAAGAGTGCAGAGGAGAGTCTGCCCTCAACACCGTCAAACATGTGTTCGCCAAGCCCCACGGGCAGCCCTGTGATCATGCACTCTACCGTGCCACCCACAGAGTCGCCTGCCGTACGTGCTTCGCGAATCGCGGTTGCCATTTTTTTACCTGCGCTCTCGTCTATCACGGCAAGCGGCTGCGTGGCAAGTCTGTCAAAGAGTGCAGTATCTGCCGTAACGGGATCAAAAGCGGCATCTCTTATCGCGCCAACCGAGGCGATATGAGCACCAATACGGATGCCCTTTTTCTTGAGATATTGGAGGCACAGTCCGCCAGCGATGCAAAGCGGCGCGGTCAGGCGCCCCGAAAACCGTCCGCCTCCTCTAAGATCCACACCGTTGCCGTATTTTTGCAGTGCGGCATAGTCGGCGTGGCCGGGGCGCGGTGTATCGTAAATGAAGCTGTAATCCGAGGAGCGTGTGTTTTCGTTTCGGATCACGGCACGCAGCATCTCGCCTGTGGTGACACCGTTTTCATCAAGCCCCTCTGTAAAGATCGGCAGATCGGCTTCACGGCGTTTTGTGCCAAGCGGTGTTGAGCCGGGCGCGCGGCGCGCCATGAGAGCGTAAAGTTCACTCTGATCAAGACGCAAGCCCTGTGGGAACCCTGCAAGCGTCATGCCGATCTCGCTGTCGTGCGAGCCGCCAAACACAGAAAGGGTAAGGTTGTTGCCGTAGGTGTTTTTCATATTACTCCTTGTGGGTGGGAAGCACCACCTCATCAAAAAATGTAGGATAGGATTTTTGTACACATTCCGCATAGGGGATCGTGATGGCTTCCTTGGTCAAAAGCGCCGCGGCAGCCGCACTCATGGCAATGCGGTGATCACCACAGACATCCACCGTGCCGCCTCCGAGCGGTTTGCCGCCTACAATGGTAAGACCGTCGTCATTTTCGGTAATATCCCCGCCAAGGGTGCGTAAAAACGCAGTAATGGCAGCCAGGCGGTCACTTTCCTTTAAGCGCAGTCTTTTTGCCCCTGTAATGCGTGTTGTGCCGCTTGCGGCTGTCGCTACAACGGCAAGAATTGGCACAAGGTCGGGTATCTGCGTAGCATCAATATCTATGCCAAAGAGGGGGGCAGGGGAAATGGTAACCGTATCGCGCTCGCTTTTTATCTTTGCGCCAAAGCGTGCCAAAAGCTCTAAAATGGCACTGTCACCCTGCAAGGAGGGGAGGGTAAGGCCCGTCACGGTAACGGCGTGTGTGCCGATCGCACCGAGTGCTAAGGGAAAGGCAGCTCCCGAAAAGTCACCTTCCGGTATGAGCTCTTGCGGGGAGCAAAGCGGCTTGGCTTGGTAACCTGCAACCGAAAATGCGGTATAATCGCCACAAACGGTGGGAGAGGCATCAAAGCGCGACAGCATATCGGTCGTCATATCGATGTAGGGTGCGGATTCCACCTTGCCTGTAAGTGTAAGGGTGGAGGGGGCATCCAGCAGGGAAAGGGCAAACAAAAGCCCTGTGATATATTGGGAGGAAATATTTGCGGCGATGCTGTAATCACCTGCGGAAATCTTGCCGCGGATCATGAGCTTTTCATCCTGCTCAAGCAGGGTAAGCCCGTGTCGCCTGAGCTCCTCGTCAAGCGGAGATAAGGGGCGCTGGGGGAGCCTGCCTCGCCGTATAAAGGTGACGTTTGCACCAAGTGCGGCGCATACGGGCAGCAAAAAGCGCAGGGTAGAGCCCGATTCGCCGCAGTCAAGAACAGCATCCCTTTTGATGCTGTCGCGTGCGATCGGTGTTACGGCAAGACCGCTATCGGTTTTTGTAATACCGACACCAAGCGCCATAAGGCAACGTGCCGTAGCATCAATATCCTCGCAGGATACCCGCATGGGGATCACGGTTTTACGATCGGCAAATGCCGCCGCGATCAGCGCACGGTGCGCCACCGATTTTGAGGTAGGCGCTACTACCTTGGATGCATAGACGGGTGATTTTAAAACAACGGTCATTGCGGTGCGCCTCCTTGGGCAAAAAGATCTGCAAGGGCGCTCGTTGAAACGGGGAAAAGCTCACTTTTTCCAAGGCTTGTAGGTAAAATCAGCGTGATGCTCTCGCCGCGCCGCTTTTTGTCCGAAAGCGCCGCCTCGGCAAGGCGCTCAGCGGCATAAGGACAAACGGTGGGTAGGTGGTAGCAGCGTAGCATCTGTTCCATGTGCTCGGGCACGCTTGGGGGACAAATGCCCCTTGCTGCCGCTGCTTTGGCGGCAAGCAGCATGCCGATGGCAACCGCACTGCCGTGCGAGATCGTAAAGCCCGAAAGCCGCTCTACAGCATGGCCGCCCGTGTGACCAAGATTTAAGAGCTGACGGTTGCCGTTGTCATGCTCATCCTCTTCTACCACGTCGCGCTTGTTCGCGATACAGCGCGCGATCACGCGCTCGGGGTCATCTTCAAAGGATTCTTCGAGCCATGATAAGAGAGTCGGGTCGCCAAGATAGCCGTATTTGATCACCTCGGCACAGCCGTCGGCGTAAATATCGTTGGGTAGAGTTTTCAACACGTCTGTGTCGCAAAGCACGCCAATGGGCTGCGAAAACGCACCGCAAAGGTTTTTGCCAAGCGGCAGATCCACGGCGGTCTTTCCGCCAACGGAGGAATCCACCATAGCAAGCAGCGTAGTAGGAATTTGATAGCAGGCAATGCCGCGCAGATAAGTAGCGGCGGCAAAGCCTGTGATATCTCCTACAACACCGCCGCCAAGAGCCACCGCGATATCGGAGCGTGACAGATCGTTTTCTGCCATGGCGTTCCAAAGATCAATGAGCGTGTCGGTGTTTTTGGATGCCTCACCGTGTGGAAAAATAAAGGTGGAAACGGTATATCCCGCCTCCCTCAGGGAGGCGCAAGCGGTCTTGGCATAAAGAGCCGCCACGGTGTCGTCACTCACCAGCATGATCTTGCGGGGTGGGGGGAGCAGCTCTGCTATGCGCGCACCCACTGTGGGCAGTAAGCCCTTTCCCACCTCAACAAGATAGGTTTTGGATGCTTTTACGGTAATGCTTTTCATTTGCTATCATCTCCGTCTTTGTCTGCATTTTCCTTGGCAATGCGCCCTTCTCGCAGGAGTGCTGTAAGGGTGCTTGCATCGTTTTCGATCAGCGCTGCTCGGTAGGCATCCAACGCTGTTATGATATGGTCAATTTCTTCCTTCAAAAAATCGCGATTCTCAAGAAAGAGCTCACACCACATGTGCTCGTTCAGCCAAGCCACACGCGTAAGGTCACGGTATGAGCCTGCTGAAAAGCCATGGTGGATCTGTGCCTGTGGGCTTTTTACGTAGGCGTTGGATACCACGTGCGCAAGTTGTGAGGTGAAGGCAATGACGCGATCGTGTGCCTCGGCATCGGTTTCTGCGTAACTGCCAAATTCTATGGGCGCAAGCATGATTTCTACACGCTCACGCAATGCATCTTTGTTTTCCTCAGGCAGCACAAGCACCATGGGCGCGCCCTTAAACAGCCCCGCACGGCTGTTTTCATATCCCGAAAACTGCGTGCCTGCCATGGGGTGTCCGCCAACAAAGGGAAAGCCATGCTCTCTTGCAATAGCAAAGCATGCGGCACACACCTCACGCTTTGTGCCGCAAAGATCCATTACCACGGTGGTGGCAGGTATGGCGCTTGCCAACTCTTGCAGCTTGGCGATCGCAGCCTTGGGATAAACTGCAAGCAGTATCAAATCACAAAGAGCAGCTGTGTCACGTGTAAGTGAACCTGTAACTACTTGCTCGTCGATCGCCGCTTGCAGTGCTTTTGAATTGGTTTCTGCCGCAAAGACCTTGTGCCCTGCGGCGGCATAAGTACGCGCCATTGAGCCACCAATAAGACCAAGCCCCACAATGCCGATGGTCAATTTTTTATACACCATGCCTTTCAACCTCATCAAAGGGCGTGGGACAGCCGTTTGTTGCCATATCGGCGCAGATCCTTGCCATCGTCGCGCAATCCTCGGTCAGCCCGCCCTTGAGCCACTCAATAAATACATTATAAAACGCGCCTGCAAGAAAGAAGCGGTGATAACGCTCTGCGGCGCTGTTATCGGGGGGCGGGAAGGTGATGAACATATTCTTGATCAGCGCCGTCAAGATCAGCTCACCGAGGTGTGCACGGTAAGCAACGATCGCAAGATCGCTGTATTTTCCAAGCTGCTCAAAAAGGGCATAAAAGTATTCATAGGGTATGGCAGAGCTATTGCTCTCGGCAATCTTTTGGTGAATATTCTCGCCCACCTCTTCGATATATTTGTTTAAGATGTCATCCTTTGAGGTGTAGTTGCGATAATATGCCATGCGCGACACACCTGCTTTTTTGGCGATATCGGTAATAGAGATACTGTCGTAATCGCGCACCTTCATTAGCTCTACCAATGCGGTTACGATGCATTCTTTTGCAAGGCGATTGGACTCACTTCCTTTTGACATGAACAAAACCCTCCGTTTTGTCACACAGAATATAAATTCGGTTGACAATCATATTTTTTGGTGATACAATCGTAACTGTTACGAGTGTAACCATTACAAGTGTAACACATTGTGAAACGGTTGTCAAGGGGTGTGACAAAATTTGTCACAGTAAATTTAGTTTAATAAAGAAAAGAGTGATGTTCCATGTCTATGAAATTCGTTCATGAGCTCCCAACCCCTGAGGAGGTAAAGCAAAAGTATCCGATCAGTGCAGCGGCAGCTGCAACCAAGGCGGCGCATGATGCCGAGCTTGCTAAAATTTTCAAAGGCGAAAGCGAAAAAAAGGTGCTGCTGATCGGCCCGTGCTCGGTGGATAGCGAGCCGCCTGTGCTTGAATACGCCGCGCGTCTTGCGCGCTTACAGGAAAAGGTAAAGGATAAGCTTATGCTTGTGATGCGTGTTTATACCAATAAGCCGCGCACCACGGGCGACGGATATAAGGGCATGCTGCACCAGCCCGATCCGACCAAAAAGCCTGATCTTTACAGCGGCTTGCTTGCCATTCGTGAGCTGCACACGCGTATTCTTACGGATATGGGGCTGTGCACTGCCGATGAAATGCTGTACCCCACCAATTATCAATATCTTTCGGATCTTCTTTCCTACGTTGCGGTAGGTGCACGGTCGGTGGAAAATCAAGAGCACCGCTTGGTAGCAAGCGGTATGGATGTGCCCGTTGGCATGAAAAATCCCACGGGTGGCGATCTTTCGGTTATGATGAATTCGATCACTGCCGCGCAGCACGCCCATGTGTTTCAGTATCGAAATTGGGAGGTGGCAACCGAGGGAAATCCGTTGGCACATGCCATTTTGCGCGGATATGTTAATCGCCACGGGCAAAGCCTGCCGAATTACCATTATGAGGATCTTGCCCACCTTTCAGCGCTTTACGAGGGGGCGGGATTGAAAAATCCCGCCGTTGTGGTGGATTGCAACCATGCAAATTCAGGCAAAAAATATGCCGAGCAGCCTCGTATTTGCAAGGAGGTCCTGCACGCCTGCCGTCACAACGAGGGTATCAGTCACCTCGTGAAGGGCTTTATGATCGAAAGCTATCTTGAGGATGGCTGCCAAAAGATCGGTGAGGGCGTGTTTGGAAAATCGATCACTGACCCTTGCCTTGGCTGGGAGAGTAGCGAGCGCTTGGTCCTTGAGATCGCTGAGCTTCTTTGATCGGTCAAGCCGGGAATTCACAAAATTCGTGTTTTTTCTTGACAAGCTTTCAAAATCGTGATATAGTCAAATTGAGATCTGTCTTGTGGAGGAATTCATGAGAAGAGAGGATAAGAGGCATTCGCGCGCATCAAAGTGGACAAGAGTGCATCAAGAAAGGAAAGACAAAAATGAAGAAGTTAAAAGAAAAAAAGAACGGATTTTTTAAGGATTTTAAAAAGTTCATTACACGCGGCAACGTGCTCGATATGGCTGTCGGTGTTATCGTGGGCGGCGCCTTCACGGCGATCATCAATGCGCTCAGCAATAACATTCTCAAGCCCGTGATCAACTGGATCCTTGCCGCCATTCTCGGCAAGGATTCGCTCAGCGATATCTACACCTTCTTAACGCGCGTCGAGCTTGCCGACGGCACGGGCCCCGATCTCACGCAATCCATTTACATCGACTGGGGCGCATTTATCAATGCGATCATCAACTTCCTGCTGATCGCCTTTACGCTCTTTGTGATCGTGCGTGTCATCAACAGTGTTCGCGCGCGCCTTGATGCCAAGGAAATTGCTGAGGCTGCCGCAAAGGCAAAGGCTGACGAGGAAAAGAAAAAGGCAGAGGAAAAGGCAAAGGCAGAGGCCGCCGCAGCAGCAGTGCAGGCAAAAGAGGATGCACTTGCAGCCTTCTATGCTAACGTTGAAAAGCAGACCAAGCTGCTTGAGGAAATTGCAAAGAAATAAAAAGCAAAAAAGCGAGGCAAGCGCCTCGCTTTTTTCTCGGTTGTGGGAGCTTGTCAGCGAAAAATGTCATATCCTGTTAATGCGGGGGATACCCGCAGAAAGGAAATGATGAAAATGCCAACTCTTATCAACCAGGGTACACTGCTTTATACACCTTATTTGGGAGAGCAGCTGTCCCTTGACTCCAATATCACCACCACCGAGGTAAACGTTAGTTACGGTCTTGAGGTAAGCCACGCTGCCACACCTACCACCTTTGCTGTAGGGGACACCGTTTTTTATACGGTTCTCCTGCGCAACACAGGCTCGGGCACACTTTATAACCCCTTTGTTGTTGTTGACTTTGTGGGTGGAGAGCTCACTTATGTGACAGACAGTGCGACCGCCTTTTTATATGCGGGGGGCGATATTACGGCGCTGCCTGTGACCGTTACGCAGAATTCACCGATAACCTTTACGCTGGATACCGCTATTCCCGCGGGTGGCTTTGTGTATATCACCTACAGCGCCGTGGTAGACAGTGCGACCGCCAATGTAATTGTATCGACTGCACAGGGCGGCGCCAACGAAGGCAGCGAGACCGGGCCTACCATTACCGATAGCGATACTGCAACCATTACACGCACGCAGTTGACTGTTGTGAAAAACGCGCCCGAAACCGCAAGCATCGGTGATACGATCAATTATCAATTTGCAATCACCAACACGTCAGACGCAAGCATTGCGCTTAACGGCCTGACTGACCAGCTACCCGAGGGCTTTTCCTTTACCGTGGCTACGCTCACGGTAGATGGCGTGAGTGTGCCTCTTGTAGCAGGCACGGATTATACGGTAAGTGATACCGGACTCTTTACACTTGCGCCCGCTACCGCAATTGCGTTGCCCACAGGCGCTACCGCCGTGCTTACCGTTAGCGGTGTGGTAACTGTGTAAAAAAAGAATTTTATGAACAAAAGGGAACAGACCGCGCGGTCTGTTCCCGCTTTTTCGCGTGCAAAATTGCGGTATTTCTTGACATGGCGACAATGGGATGTTAAAATTAAGTAAAGATATTTTAACGGTATGGGGTAATATCATGGGTAAATTTATCATTTCAAGGTCCCTGGCGGGCGATCGCTTTTTGTTGCAGTCAGATCACGGGCAAACGCTTGCCGTGTCGCGCCATTACGCTACGCTGGATGCCTGTAAAAAGGGCATTGCCAGTCTTATTGTAAATGCGCCTGTTATGCCTGTGCGCGATGCTACGGTGGGCGAGTATGGGCCAAACCCTAAGTTCGAGATTGTTGCGGGGGAGAAGGGCTTTGCATTTTTGGTGAAATCGGCAAACGGAAAAAGTGTGATCAACTCGCCTGATTATGCCACCAAAAAGGCATGCTTGCGTGCCATTGCAATGCTCAGACGCGGCGTGTGCAATTATGAAATTTTGTTTCACACCAAGGAGGGCTTTACGCCCCTTACCATGAAGGCGCCCGTAGGGGCTACGGCAAGGCCCTTGACACAGGCGCGCGAAATCGCGACAACTGTGGTTGATGCAAAGGAGCCATTGGAGCAGACCGATCTGCTTGTCGAGGCGCAGGATCCGCTCGAGCAGGATCACGACATTTTTGCGCAGGACTGCGAGCTCTTGCTGCAGTCGGATATGCCGGAGGAAAACGTCACAGTGCCTCAAAAACTGCATACTGCGGAAACGAAAAAGGCGGAAAACGCCGCACCGCAAGCACCTCAAACGACACCCCCTATGCCACGCATTATTCGCTTGCAGTCCCCGAAAAGGGAAGTGGTTACGCCAACCGCCGCTACGCAAAAAGCACCGAAAAGCGGTGCCGGGGCGGGGCTTGGACGCCAAGGGATCCTTAGCAGATTATTTAAAAATAAATAATTTTTAAAATATCTAATTTTTTGCAGATTTTGTCTTGATAAATTTTAAACAATGTGCTAAAATAATACTGTTTTGAAAATTATCCCTCAAATAGGGACATCAACTATGAAAGGTGGATCATTAAAATGACCTACAACAAGAAGACGATCGAGGATATCGCCGTTGCCGGCAAAAAGGTAATTGCCCGTTGCGATTTCAATGTACCTATGATGGACGGTGTTATCACCGATGACAAGCGCATTGTTGGCGCTCTGCCCACCATCAAATATTTGCTTGATAACGGCGCTGCCCTTATTCTGTGCTCTCACTTTGGCAGACCTCACAACATTTTTGATGCCAAGCTTGAGCTTGACAAGAAGGAGAAGAAAAAGGTCGAGGAGCTTCCCGAGGCAGAGCAGGCAGCTGCAACCGCCGCATATCTTGAAAAGGCAAAGGGCGACGCTGTAAAGTTCTCTCTTGCTCCCGTAGCAAAGCGCCTCTCGGAGCTGCTTGGCGTTGAGGTGCAGATGGCAAAGGACGTTATCGGTGACGATGCAAAGGCAAAGGCTGCAGCACTTCGCCCCGGCGAGGTTTTGATGCTGGAGAACGTTCGCTTCCACAAGAAAGAAACCAAAAACGACCCCGAGTTTGCCAAGGAAATGGCTTCCATGGCTGAAATTTACGTAAACGACGCATTTGGCACGGCACACCGTGCACATGCTTCTACCGCAGGTCTTGCAGACTATCTGCCTGCTGTTTGCGGCTACCTCATTCAAAAAGAGATCTCTATCATGGGCGGCGCGCTTTCCGATCCCAAGCGTCCCTTTGTTGCTATCCTTGGCGGTGCTAAGGTTTCCGACAAGATCGGTGTGATCAATAACCTTATCGAAAAGGTTGACACGCTTATCGTAGGCGGCGGCATGGCATACACCTTCTTCAAGGCACAGGGCTACGAGATCGGCACCTCTATTTGCGAGCATGATAAGCTTGATCTTGCACTTGAGCTGATGGAAAAGGCAAAGGCAAAGGGCGTAAGCTTTATGCTTCCCGTTGACAACAAGCTTGGCAAGGCATATGCTCCCGATACCGAAAGCTGCTTTGCTGATTCCGACAAGATGCCCGAGGGCTGGATGGGCCTTGACATCGGTCCTAAGTCGCAGCAGCTGTTTGCCGACGTGCTGAAGAATGCAGGCACCGTTGTTTGGAATGGCCCGATGGGTGTTTCCGAATGGGAGGCATTTGCTGCAGGCACCGAAACAGTTGCTAAGGCTGTTGCCGAGAGTGACGCGATCTCCATCATCGGTGGTGGCGACTCCGCAGCAGCTGTTGAAAAGCTTGGCTTTGCAGACAAGATGACTCACGTTTCCACCGGCGGCGGTGCATCCCTTGAGTTCCTTGAGGGCAAGACTCTGCCCGGCATTGCTTGCCTTGCTGACAAATAATCGTTCGCTGTTGATAATTCATAAAAAAGAGAGGAAACTATAAATGAATCCCGCAAAGAGAAGAACAGTTATCGCAGGTAACTGGAAAATGAATATGACTCCTGCTGAGGCAACTGCGTTTATCAATGAGATCAAGCCCATGGTTGCAGGCAAGGATAACTGTGATATCATCTTTTGTGCACCTTACGTAACCATTGCTGCTGCTATGGAGGCTGCAAAGGGCTCTAATATCGTGATCGGTGCTGAAAACGTGCATTTTGCCGCAAAGGGCGCATATACCGGTGAGGTTTCTGCTGAGATGCTGAAGGCGATCGGCGTTGATACCGTTATCATCGGCCACTCCGAGCGCCGCCAATACTTTGGCGAAACCGATGAAACCGTAAACCTTCGCACCAAGGCAGCGCTTGCCGCAGGGCTTCGCGTGATCCTTTGCATGGGTGAGGTCAAGGAGCAGCGTGTTGCAGGTATTACCAACGAGGTATGCGCAATGCAGATCAAGCTTGATCTTGCAGGTGTTTCGGCTGAGGATATGAAAAATATTGTTATCGCTTACGAGCCCGTTTGGGCAATTGGCACGGGCCTTACCGCTACCCCCGAGCAGGCTGAGGAAACCTGCGGTGTGATCCGCGAGGTGGTTGCTGAGCTTTACGGCAAGGATGTTGCCGAGGCTACTACCATTCAGTACGGTGGCTCGATGAACGAAAAGAACGCGGCAGAGCTGCTTGCAAAGCCCAATGTTGACGGCGGCCTTATTGGTGGCGCATCTCTTGTGGCAGAGAAGTTTACTGCTATTGTTGACGCAGCACAATAAGTAAATGAGTGGGGGCTGTCTGCTATTGCGGCAGCCCCCATCTTTAAAAGGCAGCGCGTTGGCGCTTGTCTAGAGGAGGAAGTATGGCAAATTACAGGAGAGGCCGCATCAATGATGAGATGCAAAAGGAGCTTGCGGCCATCATGCGCGAGGTCAAGGATCCGCGCGTGTCGGAGGCATTTATCAGTATTACGGGTGTTGATGTGACGCCCGATCTGAAATTTGCCAAGGTTTATTATTCGGCAATGAGGGGAGAGCCTAAGGAGGTCTATCTTGGCCTGAAATCCTCGGCGGGCTTTATCCGCCGTCAGGTGGCACAGCGCCTTAATCTGCGCGCCACCCCCGAGTTTACCTTTGTGGAGGACACCTCTATTGCCTATGGCGCGCATATCTCAAAGCTGCTGAACTCTATTGAGATCAGTGATGATGATGAGGTGGCGGAAGATGAAAACGGCTGATTTTCGCGCCCTGACGCCCGAGGAGGTCGTGGCACGCTTGAAGGAGCCTGCCCCCACGCTGATCTGCTTTCACACAAGACCTGACGGTGATGCTGTGGGGTCTGCCTTTGCGCTTTCCTTGTGGCTTGGCGCTATGGGCAGCAGTTGCTACTGCGTATCGGCTGATGAGGTGCCGCAATATCTTGGTTTTTTGTCTGCGGGCTTGCAGGAGAGCGTATTGCCGGAAAGTATCCCAACGGGGTTTGAAAACGCACGTATCGTCACGGTTGATACCGCATCGCCTGCGCAGATGGGCAGCCTTTTTGAGCGCTTTGGTGAGCGCGTGTGCCTTATGATCGATCATCACGGCATGGGCACGCCCTACGCCGATCATTTGATCGTGCCACAGGCTGCGGCTTGCGGCGAGGTGATCTTTGATCTGATCGCAGCATCGGGTGTTGATGTGCCCGTGCGCGTATCAGAGCTGCTCTATGCCGCCATTTCCTCGGATACGGGGTGTTTTCGTTATTCCAATGTGAACGAAAATACTCATTTGCATGCGGCGGCATTGGTTGCGCAGGGAATTGATACCGCAGAGATCAACCGCAGGCTTTTTGAAACAAGATCGTATCAGAGTTTGAAGGCTGAAAAGGCGGGCTTCGAGCGTCTTCGCTTTTTTGAAGACGGTAAGATCGCTATCATAACCTTCCCCTATGCTTTGCAGCGTGAGCTCGATGTCCGTGAGGAGCATCTCGGCACCCTTATCGACGTTGCGCGGTGTGTGGCGGGTGTTGAGGTCGCCGTAGCGATCCGCGGTACCGCTAAAGGGGATTTTCGCGTTTCCTTGCGTTCTAATGTCAATTTTGATGTGGCAGCTGTTGCCGCACGCTTTGGCGGTGGCGGTCATGTGCGTGCCGCGGGCGTCACTGTTAGTGCCGATAGCATAGAGCAGGCACAGGATAAGATCCTTGCGGCGTTGCAAGAGGTGCTTTGATGAAGGGATCAGGAGATCGCCTGTGTGCACACACCTCTGCCTTTCGTGTGGCGGTGGTTTATTTTGGGTGCTGTGTGGGTGCAGGCTACCTTTCAGGGCAAGAGCTGTTTCAGTTTTTCGGTGCAAAGGGTGCTTTTGCGCTCCCCTCACTTTTACTTGCCACCATTGCGATCTTTTTGATCGGCTCTGTTACGCTTTCGCTTGCCCGTGATACGGGGGAAGCGCGCATGGACCGCCTTGTGATATGGTTTGATTGCAAGCCGTTAAGAACAGTGGTTGCCGCATTTGAGATCGTGTTTCTTTTTATGATCTATACGCTGTGTGTGGCGGCATTCGGCTCGTTTTTCTCGGAGCTTTTGGGAATTTCCGCCTTTTGGGGTGGGCTTTTCTTGTGCCTTGCTTGCACCTTTCTTTCGCTTTTTGGCGTAAAGGGGCTTTCTCGCTTTTGCTCCTTGGTGGTGCCGCCCTTGGCGCTTATCACGGTAGCGATCGCTCTGCTTGCTGTTTGCACGGCAAAGGATATCCGTTTTACCGCGGTAGATGTTGGTGGCTTTCTTACGGGCGCTTGGGGCTTTGATGGCTTGACCTACGCCGTTTTTTGCCTGTTTTGCGCGTTGCCTGTCTTGATACCGCTTGGCAGTACGATATCGGGCAAAAAAACGGCGTGGCGCGGCTCCTTTTTTGGCGCGTTTCTTATTGGTGGCGTTGCGTGCGTGATATTGCTTGCGCTTGCCACTTCTCCCGCCGTAACCGAAACGGTTTTTCCTATGTTGGCGCTTTCGCTTGAAAAAAGCACCGTTTTTGGGGCGATATATGCCGCCTTGCTTTGTGTTGCCATTCTGTCCGCCTCTCTTTCCTCGCTATGTGCGATGAGTGAGGGATTTATGCAACGATTTTCGCGAAAAAAGCGTTTTTTACTACCCGTTACCGCCCTTATTTCCATAACGGCGCTTGCTCTCGGGCTTTTTGGCTTTCGAGAGTTGATCGGTGTGCTGTATCCCATTTTTGGCTATATAGGCTTTATTCCTATGGGATTGTTGCTGGTCCACGCTTTTTTGTTTTACCGTAAAAAGAAAACATAGCAAAAACCGCCCCGTTAGGCGGTTTTTTGCATATCACTTACCTGCTTTGGCAAAAATAGGGAAAAGAACTTGCCAAACAAGGCAAAGTGTGTTAGAATTAATATAACTTTTGAAAGGAGGGCAAATATGAAGAGAATATTTAGCGTTTTACTTGTCGTTTTCTTGCTTGTCATATATGTGTTACCTATGTCGGCTACTGTTGCCACTCCTTTTGATGCTTCTGTTGCAATGGCACAGGCAGCAACGGCTGCGGCTGTTGGTGTGGATACGCCCGGTGCGGCTGTTGTGCTTGTGAGAAACGGTGCGGTTCTTATGGCAGATGGCTTTGGCTATGCCGATCTTTCCTCGCGTGTACTTGTTACTGCGGATACGGTATTTGAGATCGGTGAGTTATCCGGACTCTTGGCTGCCGTTGCGGCATTAACGCTGGTGGATAGCGGTAAATTGTCCCTTGATGCGGATATCGCAACATATCTGCCTGCCGAATTTATGACAAAGCTTGCACTTTCCCATCCCGTCACTTTGGGACAGCTTCTGTCGGGACACGCGGGCTTTGGCGGCAGAATTTTTGACGTATCCTTTGATAAGGAGAGCCATACCTTTGAAACACTGGAAGAGGCACTGCTTGCCGACGTGCCCGAGCAGATCATGATGCCGGGTACGGCATACTCCTATTCTACTTTCGGCATTGCGCTTGCCGCTTTTGTGGTTGAGCAGGTCGCGGGTGTCGAATATGGGGCGTATCTAAAAGATCATGTGCTCGCACCCCTTGGTATGAAGGATACTGTTCCCGCGTTTTCCGCCGAGGCGGATCTTGGTGCCTATGCCACGGGGTATACTAAGGCTGCGGAGGGCTCCTTTATGGCACCGCAAAACGGTGGCAGGAGCTTTGCTGGCCTTTATCCTGCCACGGGCGCGCTTTCTTGTGCTGCAGATCTCTCAAGACTGCTTGCGTGGCTGGTGTCCGACAGTGAAATGCTGATGCAAGCATCCACCAAGGATCTGCTTTTTACAACCTATTATAGCGGCATTTTTGCTTCCGGCGCGCTTGGCTTAAGCAAGCAGGGCACAGCATATACCTGCCATGCGAAAACCGCCTGCTTTGGCGCTTCGCTTTGCATTGACACGGAAAAGCGCGAGGCAGCGTTGGTGCTGACAAACGCGCCGCAAAGCACGTTGCTTGATTTCCCCTTAACGGTGCTTGAACCCGGCGCACCGGCCCTTACGTTGCCCGTGGGCGAAATGGTAGAGCTGAAGGCGTTACGCGGCACGTATGCCGCGGCAACAAGTGAGCAGCACACCTTTGTCGGTCAATTTTTTACCATGCAAGAGAACATCACTGCCGCAGTGAATGAGGATGGCACACTTTCCTTCCTTGATATGCGTCTTACGCAGATCGCTCCCGGCGTTTTTGCCGATGCGGCAGGAGATACCAACATGCCTGTTTTGCAGTTTTTGCTTGATGGGGAGGGGGAGGTCACAGCAGTGGTCACAGCCGACGGTGCGTGCTATTACAAGCTTCCGTTTTATTATGCGCGTGTTCCTGCAACCTTTTTGTTTGGAGTGCTCTTATTGTTGGCGGCAGGCTTTGCTTTAATGGGCTTGTTTGGCTTGCTTGAATGGCTTGGCGAGAAAAACAAGGATGGCGAGCGTGCTAGTATTTGGTTCGTTTTGCCCGGGCTCCTTGCGGCATTGCTCGGCATATTGGTAGGCGTTCAGGTATTGGCGGCCTATAAAACGGGCGCGGCAATGCTTTCCTCCTTCTATTTTGCCATGCGCGTGCTTGCACTTTTGGTGGGTATTGGCGCTACCGTTTCTTATGTTGTCGCTTTTGTATCCTCGGTGCTTGACCGAAAGCAGCACAAGCGGATCGCATATAGTGCAATCCTTTACTTGGTGTTTGTATTTTTGATCTGCTTTTTCAATTTGACTGTTATCTAACACAAAAAACAGCCGATCTGCTTTTGCAGATCGGCTGTTTTTGTCATTGATTACAGGAAAAACGGGAGGCAAACCATCATGCTTTCTATCATTTCCATGATCAGAGCCATGTATACAACGTAAATGATGATGCTGGAGACCATCGACAGTGCGCCCAAAACAATGGCAATAATGCCGCACACGCGTCCTGTTTTTGCTTCAGAAGGCTCGTATCCAAGCATGTTTTTTGCCGTTGATGCCTTGCTGATCGCGATAATGCCGAGAATGATGCCGATCAATGCGCAGCAGACGAGCGAAACGATCAATCCAACAATACCAAGCGTTTGAGCGGTTGCGGCGGTTTGTTTTGCCTGCATTGCGTTGCTATCGATTGGCGGCACAGGTGTGTAAAACTGCCCGTTGTCATAGGACCAACCATCATTTTGCCCATTGTTTTGATTAAAGTTGTTCTGATTGTTATCCATAAAGCAACTCCTTTCGAGGTCGTTAGATACATTATATCTGTTTTTTTGTAAAAAATCAAGTAATTATGAAAAAAACTTGCAAAAATATGCATAACATGGTATACTTTCATATGTTATTAGGAAAGGAGGGATCGCATGCGTCTAAAACAGTATATTCGCTATCATGTCATTTTTTTACTTTTTGCGGCGGCATTTGCATTCTACGGCTTTATTTCGGTTATTGTCTTAAAAAACCAAGCCTATCATTGCTTGATGCATGATGTCCTTCATCTGTACTGTCCGCTTTGCGGCGGCACGCGCGCATTTTTGTCTTGCTTGCACTTTGATCTTGTTGGCGCGCTTTGGTATAATCCCGCAGTGATGCTGGCGGCGCTTGTCTTCATCGTGCTTGATATAAGGGCGCTTGTTTTGCTTTTGCGCGGCTCTGACCGCACACTTTTTCCGCATTGGCTATTGCCCGCTGCCGTTTGCTATTTTGCGGTATTTACAGCGCTTCGTAATGCCTTGGCATTTTTCGGCGTTGATCCCGTTGGTGACGTAGCCACTTTTTGGCAGGACAAGCTGACGGTGGCGGGGACATGGCTTGCCACTCTCCTGCTTTTCGCTGTGGCGGTGCTTCTTTGCGGTGCACTGTTCTTGCCGCAAAAGCGTTTTAGGCAGATTTCGGCATTTTTTGCAAGCGTGCTTGCGGTGCTTCTATTGTCGTTCTTGTATACCGCGCTGCTTTTGCTTTTGCTCGTGCCCGTTCTTGCATGCTTTTTCCTTTGGCATCGATACAAAAAAAGCCTTTTTTCGCTCACTGCGATCAAATACGGCGAAACGACCATACCTCTTCGCATGGCATTTAAAGATAAGGCAGGGTGCGAGGAGCGCGTGCCAATATCTCTCACGCTTTATCTTATCGAAACAAAAGGGCGAAAGATATTGGTGGATGCGGGGTGTGACACCATGCCGGGATACGACGTAAAGCATCACATTTCTCCCGCCACGGCACTGCGCCGCTATGGGGTGTCGCCCTTGGAGATCACCGATCTTGTTCTCACACACGCCCATAATGACCACGCGGGAGCGGCACATTATTTCAAAAAAGCCACTGTGCATATCGCGCGAGGCGAGCTTGAAAGAGCCATAAAGAAGGGGTATCTTACAGATGCGCTCAACGTTTCTCCCTTTGATACCGAGCGCGAGATCGCGGGTGTTACCGTAAAGGTGTGGGGCGGACATTCCGAAGCTTCCTCGATCGTGACCTTTTTACATAATGGTAGAGAATACGTGATCGCGGGCGATGAATGCTACCAACGTGAATGCCTTACCGAAAAACGCCCCACGGGCTCTTCGTTTAATAAGGAGAAAAGCCTCGCATTTGTCGAAACATTTTCGAGCGATGCATACACCGTGCTTATGTCGCACGATCCTGCGATCCTGCCGGGTCAAAATGGACACCTTAAAATTATATAAAACAAGGCTCGAACCGAGGTTCGAGCCTTTTCGTTATTCGATATAAGTAAGTAACTCCGTTGCGGTGGCGCGCACGTAGGTGGCAAAGGTGCGACGCATGGCAGGCGGCACACGCCCTGTGTTAAGCTCAAAGTTAAAGAGCCCATCAAATCCGGCAAGGGCGAGCCCATGCATGGCATCTCGCCAATTTACGTTGCCCATAAAGGGGGAAAGGTGCTCGTCCTCAATGGCGGTATTGTCGTTAACGTGTAAAACCTTGAGGCGATTTCCAATGTAGGCAAGTCCCTCGGATTGGGCTATGCCACTGATATTTGCATGACCAAAATCCCAGCAAACGCCAATGCCGAGCGCGTCGGCTATGTCACAAAGCTCGTCAGGGGCTTGACAGTAGCGGTGTGAGAGCATCATGCCCGGCACCACGCGCATGTTTTCCACCACAACGTTCAGCCCCACCCTTGCTGCATGCTCCACGAATGGAGCAAGATGTGCCATAACGGATTCAAACTGTTCGGTACGGTCGTATTGCTTGTAGGGGAGCGTGGTGGTGTTAGGGTGTAGCACAGCATGGCTTACCCCAAGCATTTTGGCAGCCTCAATGGCGTTGTGCATTTTGATAGGGAAGGTTTCCTTCAAAACGCCCCGCACGCTGCTAAAAGGCAAATGACAAAGCTCAAAGCAAATGCCGATCTCCTCGGTGGCGGCAAGCATTTGCTCGATCTGCCATTTCCAACCGTCTGTGGTAAGATCCAAGCCTTTGAGTGAAAAATCCGCGGCGTCAAAGCCCGTATCCTTCATGAAATTAAGACCTTTTTTGATAAAGCTCACAAAGTCCTCGCCCTCGTGCGCGTGCAGATTAAAGCCGGAGCTGATACGCAATTCTTTCATAAGCTTCTCCTTTATTCAAATAAGGGGGTTGAGAGGTAGCGGTCGCCTGTGTCGGGCAGTATGGCTACAATCACCTTGCCGCGGTTCTCGGGGTATTTTGCAAGTACGGTTGCCGCGTGGAGCGCCGCGCCCGAGGAAATGCCCACAAGCAAGCCTTCGGCTTTTGCAAGCGTGCGTGCGGCGGCATATGCCTCATCCTCGGTTGCCGTTAAAATTTTATCAACGGCGTCACGGTCAAAATTGTCAGGCACAAAGTTGGCGCCAATGCCTTGTAAGCCGTGTGCACCCGCTTTTCCGCCCGACAGAAGGGGGGAAGCCGCAGGCTCTACCGCAACGGCGCGCAGAGAGGGGATCTTGCTTTTTAAAAATTCTGCCGCACCCGAGAGCGTGCCGCCTGTGCCAACGCCTGCTACTAAAATATCCACGTGCCCGTTTGTATCCTCAAAAATTTCAGGCCCTGTGGTGGTGCGATGCGCCAAGGGGTTGGCGGGATTGTCAAATTGAGAGGGAATAAAGCTGTCCTTTGTTGCAGCGGCAATTTCCTTTGCCTTGTCAATGGCGCCTTGCATGCCAAGGGCGCCGGGGGTAAGCACGATCTCGGCACCGTAAGCCGCAAGCAAGCGGCGGCGCTCGATCGACATGGTGTCGGGCATGGTCAAGATTACACGGTAGCCGCGCGGCACACCAATGGCGGCAAGTCCAATGCCGGTGTTTCCGCTGGTCGGCTCAACGATCGTGGCGCCGCTTTTCAGCTTGCCTGTGGCCTCGGCATCAAGGATCATGGAAAGCGCCACGCGGTCCTTGGCACTGCCTGCAGGGTTGAAGCATTCCAACTTAAGCAAAATTTTTGCTTCAAGCCCTTGGGCTTTTATATAATTAGTAGGCTCAAACAGGGGCGTGCCCCCCACCATTTCGCTGATGCTGCGGTAATACATAACAAGGAACTCCTTTGCCTTTTTGCGTTACTATATATTATTATATACGCATGGCTTTTTTATGTCAAGCCGTTTAAAGCGATACCGCTAAAAGGTCTTTTGCGTAATCAAAAACGGCATAAAAATAAAAACGGAGTGCCCTCGGGTTAAAGGGCACTCCATAGTTATGTGGCAATTAAGCCATAGCGTTGAGCTTTTTGGTAAACTGGCTCTTCTTGTGAGCAGCAGCATTCTTGTGGATGATACCACGGGTTACAGCCATATCGAGCTTCTTAACGGCTGCCTTGTAGGTCTCCTGTGCAAGTGCGACGTCACCTGCCTCCACAGCAGCCTCGTACTTCTTCATCGCAGTCTTCATCTGCGTGCGGAAGATCTTGTTCTGCATGGTTTTGGTTGCGGTAACCTTTACACGTTTTTTGGCACTTTTAATGTTCGGCATAATCGTTCACCCTCCTTTACAAATTTTCGGTTTAAACGACTGCGCCTGAGAGGGTGCGCCGTCGTAAAAGTCCATACAGTCATATATAATATCACACGAAAACACAAATTGCAAGGGTTTTTTCAAAAAAATCCAAAAAAATTTTTTGTTTATTTCCACTTTTTAGAAAAAGTTTTAAAAAAATGTAAAAAAACTCTTGACAAAGGGAGGACGCTTTGCTATAATATTAAACTGCATTATAATGCTGAATTATCGCCTGTTGCGACTTCAGCAGAAATTCTCATCAAAACTATTATATACGCGTATGCGCGAATTCTGGCGGCGCCAATGTAAGCGTTTTGGTACTCTGGTCCCACGTGCTAACGGGGGACACAACAATGAATGGAGTGATAAAACAAATGGTCAACGTAAAAGAGCAAAAACTCGGTCAGAACAAGAGAATGAGTTTTTCCAAAGCGCGTTACACCCTGGAGCTCCCCAATCTTGTGGAGGTTCAGACCAAATCCTTCAAATGGTTTCTTGAGGAGGGCCTTGGCGAGGTTTTGCGTGACGTGTCGCCGATCACCGATTTCTCGGGCAACCTGTCCATTGAGTTTCTGTCCTACTCGATCGATCAGAAGCCCAAGTACACCGTTGAAGAGTGCAAAGAGCGTGATGTAAACTACGCCGCCCCCCTGCGTGTCACCGTTCGCCTGACAAACAAGCAAACGGGTGAGGTGCAAAATTCGGATATTTTCATGGGTGATATCCCCTTGATGACCGAGAACGGCACCTTTGTGATCAATGGCGCAGAGCGCGTTATCGTGTCGCAGATCATTCGTTCGCCCGGTATGTACTACGCATCCGAGATCGACAAAATGGGCAAGCGCAATTACACTGCTCAGATTATTCCTTACCGCGGTGCTTGGCTCGAGTACGAAACTGATAACAGCGGTGTTATCTATGTTCGCATTGATAAAAATCGCAAGCTTCCCATCACCATGTTCATCCGTGCACTTGGTGCTTTGGGGGACAAGCCGGAGATCGAGAGTCGCGAGGACGTTTGCGCGATCTTTGGCGAGGAGGCACGTCTGCGTGCAACCTTTGACAAGGATGAATCCGAAACCCTTGCCGCACACAACCTTACCTCTGTCGGTCATGAGGCACTTAAGGAGATCCACAAAAAGCTGCGTCCCGGCGAGCCTGCAATGGTTGATGCCGCACAGAAGCTGCTTTCCGATATCCTTTTTGACAACCGTCGCTACGACATTGCTCCCGTAGGTCGCTACAAGTTTGACAAAAAGGTGGCACTTGCTGCTCGTATTGAGGGCAGAAAGCTTGCTGAGCCTGCTGTCAGCCCCATTACGGGTGAGGTGATCTTTGAGGCAGGTCAGGTGCTTTCTCATGAGGATGCGCTGGCAATTGAGCGCGCAGCCATCAACGGCGTTACCGTTTTGCTTGAGGATGGCGAGCAGGTCAAGGTATTCTCTAATAACACCATTGACCCCGAGTATCTTCTTGGCTACGATCTGAAGGATTGCGGTGTGAACGAAAGAGTTCGCACAAGCGTTATGCTTGAGATCATCGAGGAGGCAGAGGGTGACAAGGATACCCTCAAGACTCTTGTACGTCGTCGCATGGCAGAGCTCTGCCCCAAGCATGTAACGAAGGATGATATCTTCGCATCGATCAACTACATGCTCGGCTTGATGCACGATCAGGGTCTTGGTCAGTACGACGATATTGACCACCTTGGCAACCGTCGTATCCGTTCTGTTGGCGAGCAGCTGCAAAATCAGCTTCGCATCGGCTTCTCCCGCATGAATAAGACCATTACCGACCGTATGGCAACGCAGGATGCGGATAAGATCTCTCCCCAGATGCTGATCAACACCCGTCCCATTGCTACGGGTATCCGTGAGTTCTTCGGCTCCTCGCAGCTCTCTCAGTTCATGGATCAAAACAATCCCTTGGCTGAGCTTACTCACAAGCGCCGTCTTTCGGCACTCGGCCCCGGCGGTCTTTCCCGTGACCGCGCTTCCTTTGACGTGCGTGACGTTCACTATACGCATTACGGCCGTATGTGCCCGATCGAAACGCCCGAAGGTCCTAACATCGGTCTTATCTCCTACCTTACCACCTATGCACGCATCAGCGATTACGGCTTTATCGAGGCTCCCTATCGCAAGTACGACAAGGAGAAGGGAATCGTAACCGATGAGGTCGAGTATATGACCGCTGACGTGGAGGATCGCTATATCATCGCACAGGCAAACGAGCCCCTTGACAGCGAGGGTCGCTTTGTCAATAAAATCGTAAACGCCCGTGACAAAAACGAGATCCGCGAGGTTGAGGCTTCGCAGGTCGACTACATGGACGTTTCCCCCAAGATGGTGGTTTCTGTTGCCACCGCAATGATCCCGTTCCTTGAAAACGATGACAACTCCCGTGCACTCATGGGCTCGAACATGCAGAAGCAGGCAGTGCCGCTGATGGTGACCGACTCCCCGATCGTTGGTACGGGTATGGAATACAAGGCTGCCGTTGACTCCGGTGTTGTGATCACCGCAAAGCGCGCAGGTATTGTAGATTACGTTGATGCCGATAAGATCGAGATCGTACTCGATAACGGCGAGCGTGATGTATATGAGCTGATCAAGTTCAAGCGCACCAACCAGGGCACCTGCTTCAATCAGCGTCCTGTTGTTTCCAAGGGCGAGATCGTGGAGGCAGGTCGCGTGATCGCAGACGGCCCCGCAACCGCAAACGGCGAGATCTCGCTTGGTAAGAACGCGCTCATCGGCTTTATGACCTGGGAAGGCTATAACTACGAGGACGCGGTGCTCCTCAACGAGCGCCTTGTTCGCGATGACGTATACACTTCGCTTCATATCGAGGAATACACGCACGATGCCCGTGATACCAAGCTTGGTCCGGAGGAGATCACCCGTGAGATCTCGAACGTTGGTGAGGATGCCCTTAAGGATCTGAACGCAGAAGGTATCGTAAAGAAGGGTACTGAGGTGCGTGCAGGTGACATTCTTGTCGGTAAGATCACCCCCAAGGGTGAAACCGAGCTGACCGCCGAGGAGCGCTTGCTGCGCGCTATCTTTGGTGAGAAGGCAAGAGAAGTGCGCGATACCTCGCTGCGCTTGCCTCACGGCGAGAGCGGTATTGTTGTTGACGTTAAGGTGTTCTCGCACGAAAACGGCGATGAGCTGCCTGCCGGCGTTAACAAGCAGGTTCGCGTTTATATCGCACAAAAGCGTAAGATCTCCGTGGGCGATAAGATGGCAGGTCGTCACGGTAACAAGGGCGTTGTTTCCCGTATTCTGCCCCCTGAGGATATGCCCTTCTTGCCCGACGGCACGCCTCTTGATATCGTGCTGAACCCCCTGGGCGTTCCTTCCCGTATGAACATCGGTCAGGTGCTTGAGGTTCACCTCGGTATTGCTGCCCGTCACCTCGGCTGGAAGATCATGACTCCCGTATTTGACGGTGCAAACGAGAAGGATATTATGGAATGCATGCGTATGGCAGGCATGGCGCGTAAGATCCTTCCCGGTGAAAACGTTGACGGCAAGGAGCTCTTCTATGAGGTCGTTAATGCCGAAGGCAAAAAGGACTATGTGCGCGTAGAGGATGAAGTACGCGCCGATAGCGACAAGATCGCAGCCCTGATTGCCGAGGAAAAGGTAAAGGTGATCGACGGTAAGACCATTCTTTATGATGGCAGAACCGGTGATCCCTTCGATAACCCCGTAACCGTAGGTATCATGTACTACTTGAAGCTCCATCACCTTGTTGACGATAAGATCCACGCCCGTGCAAACGGTCCTTACTCTCTCATTACGCAGCAGCCTCTTGGCGGTAAAGCCCAGTTCGGCGGTCAGCGTTTTGGTGAGATGGAGGTTTGGGCACTGGAGGCATACGGTGCTGCATACACGCTGCAGGAGATCCTTACCGTGAAATCTGACGATATCACAGGTCGTCGCCGTGCTTATGAGGCGATCATTAAGGGTCAAAACATCCCCACGCCCGGTGTACCCGAATCCTTTAAGGTTTTGGTAAAGGAATTGCAGGCACTTGCTCTTGACGTGCGCGTGCTTGACAAGAACGGCGAGGAGATCCAGCTTTCCACCCTTTGCAACGATGAGGAGCCGCTGCCCTATTCCAACAAGGCAGAGCTTGCGGCTATCGATGAGGCACTCGGTGAGAGCGGTCTTGAGGATGGCGATCTTGGTGATCTTACCATTGAGGACGAAAACGGTGAAGTGATCGACAATTTCGGCATGGATGACGAATTTGGCGATGATGATAACTACAACGATGAATACGAAGATTAATGGAGGAGCGATGAAATATGGCAAATAAAGAATTTAATTCTATTAAAATAGGTCTCGCTTCCCCCGAAATGATCCGTGAATGGTCTTACGGTGAGGTCACCAAGCCTGAAACGATCAACTACCGCACCTTGAAGGCTGAGGTTGGAGGCCTGTTCTGTGAGCGTATCTTTGGCCCGACCAAGGATGGCGCTTGTATGTGCGGCAAATACAAGAATTCTCACATTAGCTCCTTGCCGCGCGATCGCGTACACAAATGCGAAAAGTGCGGCGTGGAGATCACCACCAAAAAGGTGCGCCGTGAGCGCATGGGTCATATCGAGCTTGCCTGCTCGGTATCGCACATTTGGTATTTTAAGGCTGTGCCCTCGCGCATGGCTTTGGTGCTTGATATTTCTCCCAAGCAGTTAGAGCAGGTGCTCTACTTTGCGGAGAACGTTGTACTTGATCCGGGTCTTACTCCCTTGACCAAGGGCACTGTTCTTACCGAAAAGGCATACGAGGAGTATCGCGAGATGTACGGCAACGAGTTCCGCGTCGGCATGGGTGCCGAGGCGATCAAGGAGCTCCTTGCTGCCATCGACGTCGAGGCACTTGCCCATCAGCTCAAGGATGAGCTGATGGTTGCAACCGGGCAGAAGAAGATGCGTATCATCAAGCGTCTTGAGGTGATCGAGGCGTTCCGTAAGTCGGGCAACCACCTTGACTGGATGATCCTTGACGCACTGCCCGTGCTTCCTCCTGAAATTCGCCCCATGACGCAGCTTGACGGCGGACGCTTTGCTTCCTCCGACCTCAACGAGCTTTATCGCCGCGTGATCGCGCGCAATAACCGCCTGAAAAAGCTCATGGAGATCCACACGCCCGAGATCGTGGTGCGCAACGAAAAGCGTATGCTGCAGGAGGCTGTTGACGCGCTCATCGATAACGGCCGTCGCGGCAAGCCCGTAACCGGCCCCTCAAACCGTCAGCTGAAATCTCTTTCCGAGATGCTGCGCGGTAAGCAGGGACGCTTCCGTCAGAACCTGCTCGGTAAGCGTGTTGACTATTCCGGTCGTTCGGTTATCGTTGTCGGTCCCAATCTTAAGATCTACCAGTGCGGTCTGCCGCGCGAAATGGCACTCGAGCTCTTTAAGCCCTTCGTGATCAAGCGCCTCACCGAAATGATGAAGGCAACCAATATCAAGGAAGCGCAAAAGAAGATAGAGCGTGCTTATCAGCACCCCGAGGTTTGGGATGCACTCGAAAACGTGATCAAGGAGCATCCTGTGCTTCTCAACCGTGCACCTACCTTGCACCGTCTTTCCATTCAGGCGTTCGAGCCCGTTTTGGTTGAGGGTCGCGCCATTAAGCTGCATCCGTTGGTATGTACCGCATTTAACGCCGACTTTGACGGCGACCAGATGCCTGTACACGTGCCGCTCTCCGCAGAGGCACAGGCAGAGGCACGTTTCCTGATGCTTTCTGCCAACAACCTGTTAAAGCCTGTTGACGGCCGTGCCGTTGCAGTGCCTACGCAGGATATGATCCTTGGTACCTACTATCTCCTTATGGAAAAGCCCGGTGAGCCCGGTGAAGGCATGATCTTCCGCAACTTTGACGAGGCAAATATGGCGTACGTCAACGGTGCTTTGGGCTTGCATGCTCCCATCAAGGTGCGCTTGACCAAGGAAATAAACGGTGAGGTCGTGACCGGAATGGTTGAAACCTCTCTCGGCTGTCTTATTTTCAACAACAGCATTCCGCAGGACCTTGGCTTTGTGGATCGCAGCAAGCCTGAAAACGCTCTCAAAATGGAGATCGATACGGCGTTCCTGAAATCCAAGAAGGGAAATGTGAAGAAGATCCTTGGTATGCTGATCGACAACTGCCTGAAGCGCCACAGTGCCGCTGACTGTGCAGAAATGCTTGATAATATCAAGGAAATGGGATACAAGTATTCCACCCGTGCCGCTTTCTCCATCTCGGTGTACGACATGAGCGTGCCCAAGGAGAAGCCCGAGCTCATCGATAAGGCACAGGCAACTGTAGACCGTATCAACGCTTCCTTCCGCCGAGGCCTTCTCTCGGATGAGGAGCGTTACAACTCGATCATCGCGATTTGGAAGGTTGCAACCGACGACGTGACCGCAGCGATGATGAAATGCTTCCATCCCCAGAACCCGATCAAGATCATGGCGGATTCGGGTGCCCGTGGTTCTATCCAGCAGATGCGTCAGCTTGCCGCAATGCGCGGTTCGATGTTCGCGACCAACGGTAAGACCATGGAGATCCCGATCAAGTCGAACTTCCGCGAGGGTATGAAGATCCTTGAGTATTTCATGGGCTCCCGTTCCTCTCGTAAGTCGCTGTCTGATACGGCACTTCGTACCGCAGACTCCGGTTATCTTACCCGCCGCTTGGTTGACGTTTCTCAGGACGTTATCGTACGTGAGGTTTGCTGTGATGCAACCGACGGTGAATGGATCAAGGAGATCCCCAACCTCAAGGATCCCAATAATCCTCTCGAGGCACTTTCCGACCGTATCATGGGTCGTTACACCTTTGGCGAGGTGGTACACCCCGAAACGGGCGAGGTTATCGTTCCGAACGATACGATGATCTCCGAGGCACACATCAAGGAGATCGAGGCGGCAGGCATCAAGCGCGTTAAGATCCGCACGCTCCTCAAGTGCCATGCACGTCACGGTATTTGTGCACACTGCTACGGTGCTGACCTTGCTTCCGGCAAGACCGTCAGCGTTGGCGAGGCTGTTGGTATCATTGCCGCACAGTCGATTGGTGAGCCCGGTACTCAGCTGACGATGCGTACCTTCCACTCCGGCGGTGTCGCAGGCACCGATATTACGCAGGGTCTGCCCCGCGTAGAGGAGCTCTTCGAGGCAAGACCTCCTAAGAAGGCGGCGATCATTTGTGAGCAAACAGGTAAGATCCTCAGCGTTGCACACGGTGAAAATGTCAACGTGCATGAGATCAGCGTAGTGGATGACGCTACGGGTGAGATGCACAAGTACACCATTCCTTACGGCATGCAGATCGTGGTTGCCGAGGGCGACCATGTAGAGCGCGGTGAGGTGCTTACTGCAGGTAGCAAGGCTCCCGCCGATATCATGCGTATCAGCGGTCTTGACAAGGTTTATGAGTATATCACCGAGGAAATTCAAAAGGTTTACCGCTCGCAGGGCGTTAGCGTAAACGATAAGCACGTAGAGATCATCGCACGTCAGATGACCCGTAAGGTTCATGTTGAGGATGCGGGCGATACCGACCTTTTGATCGGAACGCTGATGGATGTGCTTGATCTTGAGGAAGTAAACAACAAGATCAAGGAGCGCGTTGCTGCAGGCGAGAACCTGCGCGAGGCAACGGCTTCTCGTGTGCTGCTTGGTATCACGAAGGCATCGCTTCAAACCGAATCGTTCCTCTCCGCCGCATCCTTCCAGGAAACCACCAAGGTTCTTACTGAGGCTGCGATCAAGGGTAAGGTAGACCATCTGATGGGTCTTAAGGAGAACGTTATCATTGGTAAGCTCATTCCCGCAGGTACGGGCATGACCTGTTACCATGATGTGCATGTGGAGCAGAATGAGGCTGCACCCACAGAGGCGTAATTCATAATCATCTAGTACCTTTTGGGGCTATCTCCGGCGGCGCCGGAGATAGCCCCTTTGCGCATGTATAATATTTATTGTAAAAAATCAAGCATTTTGGTTAAAATTTGCATAAAAGGACAGCAAACGGTGCAAAATATGGGGTATAAATATGGGGTTTTTGTGCAAAAGGTAGAAAATCACTTTTCTCTTGACAAGGAAAAAGAGAAATGTTATAATAAACCGTAAGCGCTTTGGGATAACTATGCCCATTTTAGCTTAAACATTACAAATTTTTAAGAAGGAGGAAGAAAATGCCAACCTTTAATCAGCTTGTCAGACAGGGCCGCACCGACAAAACGTACAAGTCCAAGTCCCCCGTGTTGCAAAAAGGACTGAATACGCTTCGTAACGAGCAGACCGACCAGCGTGCACCTCAAAGAAGAGGCGTTTGCACCAAGGTGTCTACCACAAGCCCGAAGAAGCCGAACTCCGCACTTCGTAAGATCGCAAGAGTTCGTCTGACCAACGGTCTTGAGGCTACCACCTACATTCCCGGTATCGGTCACAACCTGCAGGAGCACTCCGTTGTCCTTATTCGCGGCGGACGTGTAAGAGACCTGCCCGGTGTTCGTTACCACATCATTCGCGGTACCCTTGACGCACAGGGCGTTGCAAACCGCAAACAGAGCCGTTCTAAATACGGCGCAAAGACTCCCAAGAAATAATTTGGGAGCAGGTATTAAAAAAGCATCGTCCGGCTAAGAAAGGTTCGTAATTTTCACCTTTGGTCATAGACGAGCGCTGACGGGTGCATGAGAAACCCGAGTACCAATGATTTCATATTTTTAATGAAGGAGGGAAGTAAAGTGCCGAGAAGAGGTCGTATTTCTAAAAGAGATGTACTCCCGGATCCGTTGTACAATTCCAAGCTTGTAACTAAGCTCATTAACAACGTGATGGAGGACGGTAAAAAGGGTGTTGCCCAGAAGATCGTATATGATGCATTCAGCTCCATTGAGCAGAAGCTGGGTCAAAATCCCCTTGAAGTATTTAACGAAGCTCTTGAAAACGTTATGCCTGTACTGGAGGTTAAGGCTCGCCGTGTAGGCGGTTCTACCTATCAGGTACCTATGGAGGTTCGTGCAGAGCGTCGTCAAACGCTGGGCTTGCGCTGGTTGATCCTGTTCGCAAGAAAGCGTGGCGAGCGCACCATGGCTGACCGTCTTGCCGCCGAGATCCTCGACGCCAAGAACAGCATGGGTGGTTCGTTCAAGAAGAAGGAAGAAACTCACAGAATGGCAGAAGCCAACAAGGCTTTCGCCCACTACAGATATTAATAAAGGAGTCCCGATATGGCAAGAGAATATCCGCTTCAAAGGACTCGTAACATCGGTATCATGGCACACATCGATGCCGGTAAGACTACCACCACCGAGCGTATCCTGTTCTACACGGGTAAGACCCACAAGATCGGCGAAACGCACGAGGGTGCAGCTACGATGGACTGGATGGCACAGGAGCAGGAGCGTGGTATCACGATCACCTCTGCTGCTACCACCTGCTTCTGGACCCACACCGAAAAGGTTGGACAGAAGGATGCAGGCCACCGTATTAACATTATCGATACCCCCGGTCACGTTGACTTTACCGTAGAGGTAGAGCGTTCGCTGCGTGTTCTTGACGGCTCTGTTACCGTTCTTTGTGCAAAGGGCGGCGTTGAGCCTCAGTCTGAAACCGTTTGGCGTCAGGCGGACAAGTACCGCGTACCGCGTATGTGCTATGTCAACAAAATGGATATCACCGGTGCAAACTTCTACCGCGTTGTAGACATGATCAAGGATCGTTTGAAGGCAAACGCTGTTCCGATCCAGCTTCCCATCGGCTCTGAGTCGCTCTTCCGCGGCATCATCGACCTGATGAACATGGAAGCCGACGTTTACTACGACGATATGGGCAAGGATATGCGCGTTGAAGAAATTCCGGAGGATATGAAGGAAAAGGCAGAGGAATACCGTGCAGCCATGGTTGAGGCAATTTGCGCAACCGACGATGAGCTCATGGAGAAGTTCCTCATGGATGAGGAGATCACCGTTGACGAGCTCAAGATGGCACTCCGTAAGGCTACCATCAATAATGAGATCGTTCCCGTTATCTGCGGTACCTCCTACAAGAACAAGGGCGTGCAAAAGCTGCTCGACGCTGTTCTTGATTATATGCCTTCTCCCCTGGATATCCCTGCAATTAAGGGTATCAACCCCGATACCGAGGAAGAGGAAGAGCGTCCTGCGGACGATAACGGCCCCTTCTCGGCACTCGCGTTCAAGATCATGACCGACCCGTACGTTGGTAAGCTTTGCTTCTTCCGCGTTTACTCCGGTAGCGTTTCGGCAGGTACCACGGCTTACAACTCCACCAAGGGCGCTCGCGAGCGCTTCGGTCGTATTCTGCAGATGCACGCAAACAACCGTTCCGATCTGGACGTTTGCTACTGCGGCGATATTGCTGCCGTTGTTGGTGTGAAGAACACTACCACGGGCGATACCTTCTGCGACGAAAAGCATCCCATTATTCTTGAGTCCATGGTTTTCCCGGAGCCCGTTATCCACGTGGCTATCGAGCCCAAGACCAAGGCAGGTCAGGAAAAAATGGGTATTGCACTCGCCAAGCTTGCTGAAGAGGACCCCACCTTCCGCACCTACACGGATGAGGAAACGGGTCAGACCATTATCGCAGGTATGGGCGAGCTGCACCTTGAGATCATCGTTGACCGTCTTCTGCGCGAATTTAAGGTAGAGGCTAACATCGGTGCTCCCCAGGTTGCATACAAAGAGACCATCAAGAAGAAGGTCGACCACGAAGAGAAGTACAAGCGTCAGAGTGGTGGTTCCGGTCAGTATGGTCACGTTAAGATCACTGTTGAGCCCAACGAAACCGGCAAGGGCTACGAGTTCGTCAATGCTGTTACCGGCGGTGCTATTCCGAAGGAATACATTCCCGCTGTTGACAACGGTATTCAGGGCGCACTGCAGAGTGGCGTGCTTGCAGGCTACAATGTAGTTGACATCAAGGTAACCCTGTACGATGGTTCTTACCACGAGGTTGACTCCTCTGAAATGGCGTTCAAGATCGCAGGCTCTATTGCCATCAAGGCAGCTATGCGTAAGGCAGATCCTGTTCTTACCGAGCCGATCATGAAGGTCGTTACCACCGTTCCGGATGATTATCTGGGTGACGTTATCGGCGACTTTAACTCTCGCCGCGGTCAGATCCAGTCCATGGAGCCGACCAACGGTGCAACCGAGGTTCATGCAGTTGTACCGCTTGCCAACATGTTTGGCTACGCAACCGACCTTCGCTCTAAAACGCAGGGTCGCGGCGTCTATGCTATGGAGCCCTGTGGCTTCGAGCAGGTGCCGAAGTCCATTCAGGAAGAGATCGTTGCAAAACGCAATAAGGGCAACGGTTGATTTTAACTAAAATTTAATTTTAATTACGGAGGATATTACAATGGCAAAGGCTACATTCGAAAGAACGAAACCGCACGTTAACATTGGTACCATCGGTCACGTTGACCACGGTAAGACCACTCTTACCGCTGCTATCACCAAGACTCTTTCTCTTGCAGGCGGCAAGGCAGAGTTCATGGCTTACGACCAGATCGACAACGCTCCCGAAGAGAGAGCTCGTGGTATCACAATCAACACCCGTCACGTTGAGTACGAGACTGAGAACCGTCACTACGCTCACGTTGACTGCCCCGGCCACGCCGACTACGTTAAGAACATGATCACCGGTGCTGCTCAGATGGACGGCGCAATCCTCGTTGTTGCAGGTACTGACGGCCCCCTTCAGCAGACCCGTGAGCACGTGCTTCTTTCCCGTCAGGTAGGCGTTCCTGCACTTGTTGTATTCATGAACAAGTGTGACATCGCTGACGAGGAGCTCCTTGACCTCATCGATATGGAGATCCGTGAGCTTCTTTCCGAGTACGACTTCCCGGGCGATGACACCCCCATCATCCGTGGTTCTGCTCGTGAGGCACTTAACTCCACCAGCACCGACATCAACGCTCCCGAGTATGCTTGCATTCTCGAGCTTATGGAGGCTGTTGACTCCTTCATTCCTACCCCCGCTCGTCAGGCAGATCTTGACTTCTTGATGCCTGTTGAGGACGTATTCTCCATTTCCGGTCGTGGCACTGTTGCTACCGGTCGTGTAGAGCGTGGTACCGTTAAGGTAGGCGATGTTGTTGAGATCGTTGGTCTTACCACCGAAACCAAGAACACCACCGTTACCGGTGTTGAGATGTTCCACAAGCTCCTGCCCCAGGCAGAGGCTGGTGACAACATCGGCGCACTTCTTCGTGGCGTAGCTAAGGACGAGATCGAGCGCGGTCAGGTTCTTGCAAAGCCCGGCTCCGTTAAGCCCCACACCAAGTTCCTTGGTCAGGTTTACGTTCTTACCGAGAAGGAAGGCGGCCGTTCCAAGCCCTTCTTCGCTGGCTACCGTCCTCAGTTCTACTTCAGAACTACCGACGTTACCGGTACGATCAACCTTCCTGAAGGTGTTGAGATGTGCCGTCCTGGCGATAACGTTGATATGACCGTTGAGCTTATCAGCCCTATCGCTTGTGAGGAAGGCCTTCGTTTCGCTATCCGTGAGGGTGGTAGAACCGTTGGTTCCGGCGTTGTTGCTAAGATCATTGAGTAATTAAACTCTTGACTTAAGCGTCAATAGAACTAACTCCCGACCCATTCCGGGTCGGGAGTTAGTTCTAATCTTTACATAAAATATTTTCGGGGATTGGTGAAATTCCATACCGGCAGTAGAGTCTGCTAACACCCCTTGGGGTGCCGATTGGGTGAAATTCCCAAACCGACGGTCAAAGTCCGGATGAGAGAAGATACTTTGCGCTATTTTTTGCCCCGACGTGTTTGTCGGGCTTTCTTTTTTGGCGTATATCTTCCCATGATTTTTTGATTTTAAATTTTATGATTTGGGAGGCTACTATGCAGTATCATACGAAAAGAGGCGAAGCGATTCGCCGCATGGTAATCATTGCCATGTTTTGTGCCATGGCATACGTTGTCATGCTTTTGATCCATATTAAGGTGGGATTTCTTACCCTTGATGTTAAGGATGCCGTTATTACGCTTTGCGGGCTTTGTTTTGGCCCCCTTTCGGCACTGATCGTTTCCATTGTCGTTCCTGTATTTGAGCTTGCAGTAAGCTCAACCGGCTATTACGGCCTTATTATGAACATACTCGGCTCGGTGGCATTTAGTGTTACCGCGTCGCTGATATACAAATACAAAAAAACCCTTTTGGGCGCCGTTGCGGCACTGCTTTCCGGTGCATGCTTAATGGTTGCTGTAATGCTTGTTGCCAATCTTATCGTTACACCGTATTATATGGGAGTAACGGCAGAGGCGGTGCGTGGCATGATCCCCACGCTGCTCTTTCCGTTTAATCTTTTAAAGGCGATAGCAAATGTAGGTGTTGTGTTGCTTTTGTATAAGCCTGTATCGCGTGCGTTGCGCAGGGCAGGATTTTTGCCGCGCCGTGTTGCGAAAGAGAATGATGAGAGCGCGATATTGGCAAAGTCAAAAAGCCGTATGACCACTGTGATCATTGCCGTGGTAGCTGTTTTGCTGATCACCGCATCCATGGTGCTTATTTTCACGGTATTTGACGGCGTATTTGATTTCGGATTGTCAAAATAAAGGAGAGCTTTTATGCACGCTATCATTGAAGCAATTGAGGTTTTTCTCACGCAAACACTTGGCGCGCACTTTGGCGTTATGATTTGTGCCATGATTCCCATTATCGAGTTGCGTGGCGCAATACCGCTTGGTGCGGCACTTGGGCTCCCTTGGTGGGTAAGTTATCTCTTTGCTGTGCTTGGCAATATGATCCCCATTCCATTTATTTTGCTTTTTATCAAGAAGATAATTGGATGGATGACGCAGAGTCGTATTAAATTTTTCAATAAGTTTGGCGGTTGGCTTACCCGCAAGGCGGAAAAGAACCGCGAGAGAATTGAAAAATTTTCCTTTTGGGGTGTTTGCCTGTTTGTGGCTATCCCTTTGCCCGTCACAGGTGCATGGACAGGGTCACTTGTTGCTGCAACTATTGATATGAAGCCACACAAGGCGCTTCTTTCCTGCCTTCTTGGTGTGATGATCGCGGGCGTTATTATGACACTCGCCTCATACGGTGTTGTGGCGGCATTTGAGATTTTTGCTTGAATTCTAAAAATATCGACACAAACCCCTTGCAATAGCAAGGGGTTTGTGTTATACTAATACGGTAATATGATATATCATCAAGAGTAGGCGAGGGACAGGCCCTGTGACCCTACAGCAACCTGTTTTTTGCAAGGTGCTAAATCCCGAGAGATGAATTTTTTTAAGTTTTCCCTCGGCTACCGAGGGATTTTTTGTTGTGAGGTGCAATTATGAGCAAAAAAAGAATGTTGTTTACGTCGGAGTCTGTAACCGAAGGGCATCCCGATAAAATTTGTGATAAGATCTCAGATTCGATCCTTGATGCGATTCTCGCACAGGATCCTGCCTCGCGCGTGGCATGCGAAACCTTTTGCACCACGGGTATGGTTTGCGTGATGGGCGAAATTACCACTGAGGCGTATGTGGATATTCAAACTATTGTGCGCGAAACGGTGCGTGAGATCGGCTATGACCGCGCAAAATACGGTTTTGACTGCGATAGCTGCGCAGTTCTTAGCTCCATTCATGAGCAGTCGCCCGATATTGCCATGGGTGTTGATAAGGCACTTGAGGCAAAGGAGGGAACTATGACCGATGCGCTCGATACAGGTGCGGGCGACCAGGGCATGATGTTTGGCTATGCCTGCAATGAAACCGAGGAGCTTATGCCCCTGCCCATTTCGCTTGCTCACAAGCTGGCACAGCGCCTGACAGCAGTACGCAAAGACGGCACGCTCTCCTACCTGCGCCCCGACGGAAAAACGCAGGTGACCGTAGAATATGAGGATGACAAGCCCGTTCGCGTGGATACAGTGGTTATTTCCACCCAGCACGCGCCTGAGGCTACACTTGAGGAGATCCGTGCCGATATGATCGAGCATGTTATCAAGCCTATTATTCCCGCAGAGCTGTTTGATAAGGATACCATCATTTATGTTAACCCCACGGGTCGCTTCGTGGTGGGTGGTCCCGCAGGTGACACGGGTCTTACGGGTCGTAAGATCATTGTAGATACCTACGGCGGCTATGCGCGCCACGGTGGCGGAGCGTTTTCGGGCAAGGATCCCACAAAGGTGGACCGTTCTGCTTGCTATGCAGCCCGTTATATTGCTAAAAACGTGGTTGCGGCAGGTCTTGCCGATCGCTGTGAGGTAGAGGTGGCTTATGCCATTGGCGTGGCACGTCCCGTATCGGTGATGATCGATACCTTTGGCACGGGCAAGGTTGCTGAGGAGGAGATTGCTAAGGCGGTCGAGCGCCACTTTGACCTGCGTCCCGCCGCTATTATTGAGCGCTTTGGGCTTCGCCGCCCGATCTACGCGCAGGTTGCGGCTTACGGTCATATGGGCAGAGAGGATCTCGATATCCCGTGGGAAAAGCGCGATATGGCGCCTCTTTTGGCAGCAGATCTGCTGAAATAACCGCATCGCACCGCTTTGCATAGACTGCCAAAGAGCGCATTTGCTCCTTGGGAGGTACACATGGCTGTTCTTTTTGCTGAGATCGTGATCTCGCTGTTCGCCGTGTTCGGTCTTTATGCGGCGGTGCGATTTTTTTGTGCTTGCGCCCTTCTGCCAAAGGAGCTGGCGGTATCCTTGGAGATCAGCCGCTCCGTTGGTGCCGAGGAGGCAGCGTTCCTCTTTTGCCGCGCACGGGAGTATACACCGCTGCCGCGAGGTGATCGGGTCGTGGTGTTCGTGCATGAAGCTGTGGAGGATGCCGATGCGGTTGCAGCACATTTTACAAGACTTGGTGCAGTCTGTTATATTGTAAAATAAAAAAGGAGGATACGCATGGAAACGGATGTAAAAGCGATTGCCGATGACAGCGAAAAGCTGGTTGGCAGTGTAGAGAGTGTCATATATACCAACGAAGATAACGGCTATGCGATCCTCGATTTCGGTACGAACGAAAACGAAATGGTGACGGTCGTCGGTACCATGCCCTATGTTAGTGAGGGCGATGAGCTGACCGTTTGGGGCAAGTGGGTGCATCACCCGAAATACGGCCGTCAATTTGCGGTACAGCAGTTTGAAAAGCGCTTGCCCTCGGACAGCGCCGCGATCCTGCGCTATTTATCCTCTGGCGCGATCAAGGGTGTGGGTGCTAAAAAGGCACAAAGCATTGTTGAGGTGTTTGGCGAGGATACCTTTGATGTAATCGAAAACCATCCTGATTGGCTGACACAGATAAAGGGAATCAACCATCGCTTAGCCAATAGTATTTCTGAGGAGTTTTGCCGTCAGGCAGGCGTGCGCGCTGCCATGATGTTCTTCCGCGAGTTTTTCGGCGCTGCGCTTACCGTTCGCATCTATCATGCATGGGGCGGAGGAGCAGTGGACCGTGCAAAGCAAAACCCTTATGCGCTGTGCGAGGAAATAGAGGGCATAGGCTTTGAGAAGGCAGATATGATGGCAGAGCACCTCGGCATCGATAAAAATAGCCTTGAACGCGTAAAAAGCGGCATTCTATACACCCTTTCCTATAATGCTGCACAGCACGGACACATGTGCTTGCCGCAGGAAATGCTGCAAGCCGCTGCGGCTGAATTGCTTGATGTGCCCGAAGCACGTGTTTGCGAGGCAATGGCGGAGCTGCAAAAAGAGGGCAAGCTGCGCCGTATCCATACGCATCAAAAAGAGGGCGATATCACTTACGTCTATGACAGAGCCTCGTATTTGTGCGAGCGAAGCATTGCCGAAAGGCTTGTAATGATCGAACGTAGCTGTATCACGATTGAAAATACTGATGTGGCCGGATTTATCGCAAGAGAGGAGCGCACGGGTGGCATCGGCTATGCCGAGCTGCAAAAGCAAGCGATCGCGGGCGCACTTGAAAACGGCGTAATGATTTTAACAGGCGGCCCCGGTACGGGAAAAACCACCGTTGTGCGCGCATTGCTGCGCATTTTCAGCAGTATGGGTCTTCGGGTAGCGCTTTGCGCGCCCACGGGCCGTGCCGCCAAAAGACTTTCTGAGGCAACCATGGAGGAGGCAAAAACTGTACACCGTTTGCTTGAAATGAACTATAACGGCGGTACCAAGGCAGAGTTTTTGCGAAATGAGCGCAACCACCTTGATGAGGACGTCATTATCGTGGATGAAAGCTCTATGCTGGATGCACCTCTTGCCGCTGCCTTACTTGCGGCGATCAAGCCGGGCGCGCGCCTTATTTTGGTGGGGGATGCCAATCAGTTGCCGTCCGTGGGTGCAGGGAATGTCCTGCGGGATATTATTGCCTCAGAGCGGTTTGAAACGTTTGCACTGACCGAGATCTTCAGGCAGGCGCAAAACAGCTTGATCGTGACAAACGCACATGCGATCCATCGCGGTCAAATGCCGCAGCTTGATATAAAAAATAACGACTTTTTCTATTTGCCGCGGGGGAGTGATCGCGAGATTTCTCTTACCGTTGCCGACCTTTGTGAAAATCGCTTACCGCGTGCTTACGGGGCAAGCGTTGTGGGTGGCATACAGGTGATCTGCCCCTCGCGCAAGGGCGAGGCGGGCACTGAAAATCTCAACAGAGTGCTGCAAGCCACACTAAATCCGCCCGCCACCTATAAGCGTGAGTATGTGGCGCGTGAGCTTTGCTTTCGCGAGGGGGATCGCGTAATGCAGATCCGCAACAATTACGATCTGATCTTCGAGCGGGGCGAGGAAACGGGATGCGGTGTGTTTAATGGGGATATCGGTATCATTGAGGAGATCGACCCCCAAGAAAAGCGCCTTGTTGTTGCGTTTGATGACCGCCATGTAACCTATGATTTTACAGGCCTTGATGAGCTTGAGCTTGCCTATGCCGTGACGGTGCATAAAAGTCAAGGCAGCGAATATCCTGTTGTGATCCTGCCTCTTTGCAGTGCCTCGCCAATGCTGCACACGCGCAACCTGTTTTATACCGCGGTGACAAGAGCGCAGAGAATGGTGATTTTGGTAGGTAAACACGAGATTGCCGAAAAAATGGTGCAAAACAATCGGCAGGCTATGCGTTACACGGGGCTTGCCGCAAGGCTTTTTGTTGGGGGAGAGAAGCAAAATGAAGTCCCTCGGTAAATTAGTGAAAGAGCTGCTTTTCCCACCCCGTTGCGCGGCATGTGGCAAGCTGATGTCCCCGGATCCGTCACATGCTGAGCAGGCACTTTGCACAGCATGCCGCAAGCTTTGGGAGCGTGAGCTTCGCAGACAGTGTCCTTGTTGCTTTTTGGAGTACTCTACCTGCCGTTGCGTGCCGTCAAGCATGAAAAAGCATGGGATAGAGCAGTATGTAAAGCTTGCACCTTACGGTGATGAGGGGAAGGCCACTGTCACGCGCAGGATCGTGCTCGGCATGAAGGAGCATACGAGAGCGCGCACCTTGCGCCTTCTTGCCGCAGAGCTTGCCGTTACCACTGAAGCTGCCATTGCGGCATCGGAGCGTGCGCGGCAGAAAAATGGCTACAAAGAACCGCTTGAAACGGTGATTACGTATTTGCCGCGAGGCAAGCGCAGCGTGTGCCGTACGGGCGTTGATCAAGCAAGGGAGCTTGCCCGTGCACTGGCGGCACAAACGGGATATCGATTTGTGCCACTGCTGAAGCGCGTCCGTGACGGCGCGCCACAAAAATCCCTTTCGCGTCGCGAGCGTGTACAGAACTTGCGTGGCGCATTTGAAAGGCTTTCCGATGCTGATAAATACCGCGTGTTGCTTGTTGATGACGTTGTAACAACGGGTGCCGGCATGTCCGAATGCGCCCGTGTGCTGCAGGCGGCGGAAATCATTGCCGTTAGTGTAGCGTTTACCGAGAAAAAGCACATAAAGTAAGGGAAATTCGAATTTTGGCATTGCTTTTTTTTGCTAGTTGTTGTATAATAATATAATAATACACTAAAGAAAGGGGGGAGCTGTATGCTTCGTAAGGGCTTAGGATTGGACATCGGTACGACTAAGACGACCATTTGCTCGATCGATGACGGCGTTTTACTGCGAGAGCCGACCGTGGCGGCGGTGGACGTGGATACCGACGAGGTTATGGAAGCGGGCGATGCCGCCATTCAAATGGTAAACAGCTCTCCCGATAAAATGCGCCTTTGTTGGCCCGTGTGGGATCCTGTGGTGAAAAGTGCGGAGATCCTTGCCGCCATCCTGCGCATATTTTTCCGCCGTGCCATTGGGCGCACATTGCTTCGCCCGCAGGTGATGGTTGCCATTCCCTGTGACCTTACCGAGGCGCAGTCAAACGCCGTTGAGGATGCCGTGCTTGCCGCGGGCGCATCGCGCGTGCATTTGCTTGAGGCACCGCTGTGTGCGGCGCTGGGCGTAGGGCTTGATTTTGCCTCTCCAACGGGGCAGATGCTGGTACATATCGGTGCATCACGCACCGAAGCCGCTATGATCTTTATCGGTGATATGGTAACGCACGTCACGGTGCAAACAGGTGGCAAGCATTTTGACAATGCCATCATTCGGTATATGCGCAACAAGCACAAGCTTTATATCGGTTCGCGCACGGCAGAGCAGATCAAGATACGCCTTACCAATCTTTCCTCGGCACACGAGGAGAAAAAGCTGGATATAAAGGGCAGGTTTGTCGATACCAAGGTGCCGCGTATCGTTACGCTTTCCTCAAGGGAAATGCTGGGGGCATTGCGTGACCCGCTTTCTGCTGTTCTCGATGCCATTGTTTCGGTGGTTGAGCAAACGGGTGATGATATGCGTGCCGATATTGCAAAGGGCGGCATCGTGCTGACAGGTGGTGCTGTGCTTACAGGCATGGATCAGCTGCTTGCTGATGTGATGGGGCTTCGCGCTCGCGTTGCCGCCAATGCGGATACCGCAGCCGCAGAGGGTGCGGCATTGGCACTTGAGCGCCTTGGTAAATAAATACGCTTGCTTTGACCAAATCAAAATACAGAAAAAAGCCGCTTTTTCTATTGTCATGGCAGTGGAAAAAGCGGCTTTAAATGTAATTTGATCAACTTTCATTTTGATAAACAGGAGATAGGTTATGCTTGAAACTATTGCAAATGATGCCGCACTTCGCTTTTTTGAGGAGATATCGGCAATACCGCGTGCCTCGTATCATGAGAAGGAAATTGCGGATTATATTGAGGAATTTGCCGCAAACAGAGGCCTTTTTTGCTATCGGGATGCGGCGCACAATGTGCTTGTAAAAAAGCGCGCCACGCAAGGCCGCGAGCATGAGCCGAGCGTGCTTTTGCAGGCGCATACCGATATGGTTGCCGAAAAGCACTCGCATATCGAGCATGATTTTTTGCGTGAGGGGATAAAGCTGCAGTGCGAGGGCGACCGTCTGTTTGCAAGCGGCACAACGCTTGGCGCAGATGATGGCTTTGGTGTTGCCATTATGCTTGCGGTGCTTGATGATAACGAGCTTTCAGCCCCCGCGCTTGAATGTTTGTTTACCTCTGCGGAGGAGGTTGGACTTGTTGGAGCAGGGAAATTTGATTATAGCCGCATTTCAGCAAAATATATGTTAAATCTCGATTCCGCTGAGGAGGATACCGTTATTGTTGGATGCTGTGGCGGTGTGCGCTCTACCTTAACCGTTCCCGTCACATTTGAGCATGTGCCGGGGCAGGGCATCACGCTTTCGGTTGGCGGTCTTTGCGGCGGTCACTCGGGCGAGGATATCCATCGCAACCGTCTGAATGCCAATGTGCTGATCGGCAAGCTTCTTGTCGCATTAAGGGAGCATACCCCCTTCCGTTTGGTCGATATTAAGGGCGGCGACAAGAGCAATGCCATACCAAGAGAATGTAAGGTGACCCTCTTACCCGATGATATTGATGCCGCACATGCCTTTCTTGAAGGCGGCGAGGCGCTGGCACGCAGCTTTATTTGCGCTAAGGAGGACAAGGGGCTTACCCTTGCGGCAAATGTCAGCGGTGTGACGCGCGTAATGTCTTATGCCGATACCGATAAGATCCTGCAGGTATTGCAGCTTCCAAACGGTGTTTTGCAGATGAGAAAAGAGCCGCCCATTATGCCCGAAACCTCAAGAAATCTTGCGAGCCTGCGCACCGACACCGACCGTGTTATCATCAAGCTTTGCGCACGCTCACCAAAGCCCCGGCGCTTGCTTGAGATAAGGGGTGAGGAGGAAGCGTTTGCAAAGAGCGTTTCAGGTACAGTAGAATACGATAATGCATATCCCGGCTGGGAGAGTGATATGAACGCCCCATTGGTTCACACTTGGCAAAAAGCACTCTATACCGTGACAGGAAATCGTGCTGAGGCTACGCTTATTCACGCAGGTCTTGAAACAGGCTTGATCACAAATGCCGTGAAGGGGCTTGAAGCAATTGCCGTGGGGTGTAACATTCATGATCTGCACACTCCGTTTGAAACCATGGAGATCAGCTCGTTTCTTCGAATTTCTCATACCGTTAAGATGTTTTTACGTATTATAAATCAATAATCGATTTTTAAAAAAGCCGTGCACAAAAGGGGAAAGGCTGACACACACCAAAATATTTTTATAATTTATAAATGATACACAAACAAGAAAAGAGGACTTTACGACTTGCCGTAAAGTCCTCTTTTTTATAAAGTAAATTCTTATTCAACGGGCGCCTCTAATACAACCTGCCCGTATTCGGAAAAGGTGAAAGTATAGATCGTTGGCGAAGCAATACTGCTGGTACGATATGTGTATGATATCTTGCTGACTTGCGTATCGGTAAAGGTCACGTAAACATCCTCTACATAATCATCTACCCACATAATATTTTTTAAAGAAGATTTCTCGCAATAATACGTGCCGTTCTCAAATTGTGTAAATTCCTCAAAGCAATCGCCAAATTTGAACAGGCGTACCAATTCTTGGCGCTCTTCATAAAGTAATTCACGCACAACGGGCTCTTCACTGCCAATGATCCACTCTTTTCCGTTTGCCACCGCCACAGTATCTCCGTCAAAAAGATAATGTGTGCCACCACAGATCGGCTCATTGGCGTAAGGCTCCTGTTGCCAAAGTTGTGTTGTGCAATCCACACGCACGTTTTCAAAGGTAAATGCTGCGCGCCACTCCTCCTCGGTAATCTTTTTTTGGCAAGAGAATAAGCAAACACACGCACCAAGGCATAAGGTAAGTGTCAGAAAAACAACTAAAATTTTTTTCATGTTATTCTCCGTCCTTGCTTTCCTCAATCGCTGCGCGCAAAGCCTTTGCCAATTGGTCGGGGCAGGAGGTGTTTTTGAAGCCGCAACGAATGCCCTCAAGTCGGGCAATTGCCTCGGTGGCGGACATGCCTGCCACCAAAGCGGCAACCCCTTGGGTATTGCCGGCGCATCCACCCATAAAGGAAACCTCCTTTATGATATCTCCTTCAAGCGTGATGTGTATGCGTCTGGCGCATACGCCGCGCGGCGTGAATTCTATATTTTTCATCTATAATTACTCCTGTGCTTTAATGTTGATATAATCGGCTGTAATGGAAACGCGCGGTAAAAAGAGTGACAGATAGACCAAAAATCCCTTTATCTCATTTTTTACAGTGCGAAATACGAGATGCTGCACAAAGTCATCCTCACGGTAAGAAAGCGGTAGGGAATCTATGCGCCGAAGGGAAAGATCAAAGGCAGCAGCCACGGTGATAAGATCTGTCAGCATGCACTCGTTTTCTGCATACAGCAGACATTCAAGCATGCGCTCGCCGTGCGGTGCTACGCTTGGAGGCTCGTTTTTATAAAGGAGTGCCATGCGTACCGTTTTACCGCCCGGCTCTGTGATGTCGGCAGTACAGGCAATGTGCAGCTCAAAGTGTTCTATTTGCTCGTAAAGGCGGAAAAGCTTACCCTCGGCAGAATCCTCTAGCGGTAAAATACCAAACGCCGCACGACCTGCCGCTATTTCCTCACAGATATCTGTAAAGCTGCGGCAAAACAATGGCTCAGTCTTTGGTAAAACAGCAGAAAATGCCGCAATGGCGGAGCTGAAGATCGGGCTGTTTAGTATGGCCACCTTTGCTATCTCATCGGGGGCGGCTTGTCGGCTTTGCGGTGCGTTATCTCCCTCATTAAGTGTGAGGGGGAGTTCCTTCAACTGTCGACAAAGCGTTAAGCGCTCCGATAACTGTTGCGCACGCTCGGTGGGGTGGGGTGAGAGCTCCTTGTCAAGCAATTTTACAGCAAGATTGCGACAACCTTCGATATCCGTGGCATTTGTTGCAAATTTTTCGGCGACGCCTTCTACTTGTAAGATAGAAAGATCGTGCAAAAGGCGCATGTCACCGTGCCATGCGGAAAGGTTGCCCTTTGCTGTATCGCATGCAGCGCTTTGGGGTACTGCGGCGGTGCCGTCATCAATACCTCTTTGTATATTCTCACGCATCATCGTTCGGCAAGATCAAGCAGCAGCTTGTAGCTGTCGCAAAGGAAGGATTGCATCTCCTCGGCAGAAAGCTTGCGGTGTGAGAGCAATGCCAAGCGGTATAGGTGTGTGGCAAGTGCCTGTGCCTTATCGGGGGCGTTTTCCATCAGCTTTTCAATTTTTTGAATCAGAGGGGCGCTTGTATTAAGGATCAGAGTCGTATCAAGAGGGAAGGTAAATGCGCCGCTGTCATCGTTTGCCATGCGGTACATTTTCATCATATCTTCCATGCGGCGGCTCTCCTCGCTCACACTGAGGACTGCCGGCACGTCACCTTCGCCAAGCGCTTCCTGCTTTACAGTCAGCTTTTCGTTTCCGCTTACTTTCACAAAGAGGTCGGCAAGCGCCTTGCTTTCAGTGGCTTCGCCCTCGTTTTTCAGCGCTGTGAGATCGGCATCCACACGCAGGAATTTTACCCCCGCACGGTGTGCCTCCTCCGAGGTGGCGAATTGCGTATCAAGCAGGCTGTCAAATTCCACTACGGCGATACCCTTTTTCTCAAACAGGGCAATATACTGCGCTTGCAGCGCCTTGTCCGTGGTGTAGTAGACAGTGTTTTTGTGCTTTTCCTTTGCAGCCTCGAGATATTCGTCAATGGTTTTATGCGTGCCGTCAGTCAGCTTTAGCAAGAGATGATCCTTTACACGGTCACGGAATTTTTGGTCGCGCATGGCGGCATATTCTACAAAGGTTTTAATATCATCCCATACCTTTTCATATCGCTCGCGCTCGTTTTTTGAAAGCGACACCAGCTTGTCAGCAACCTTTTTTACAATGTGCGCGCTTACCTTTGCCACATAGCTGTTGGTCTGCAGGTAACTGCGTGAAACGTTCAAGGGCAGCTCGGGGCAGTCAAGCACACCCTTGAGCATCAGAAGATATTCAGGGATCACTTCTTTAATGTTGTCTGCTACAAACACCTGGTTGTAGTAAAGCTTTACCTGTCCCTCAATGCTTTCGTACTGATTGGTAATACGGGGAAAATAGAGAATACCCTTAAAGTTAAGGGGATAGTCGGCGTTGATATGAATTTGAAACAGGGGCTCACGGTAATCGGCAAAGACCTTGCCGTAAAACGCCTTGTATTCTTCATCTGTGCATTCCGAAACGGGTTTTTGCCAAAGAGGAGCGACATCGTTTACAGGCTCCTGCTTTTGGTCATCCTTTTTTTCACTACCATCATCAAAGTAGATCTCTGTGGGCATAAAGGCGCAGTACTTGTTCAGCATTTCGCGCAACTTACCCGCATCAAGATATTCCTGCTCATTTTCCTCAATGTGCATGATGATCTCGGTGCCGATCTCCTCGCGTTCGCTTGCTTCAAGCTCGTAATCACCGTCAGCTGTGCATACCCAGTGTACGGCGGGTGCGCCTGTGTAGGAGCGCGTGTGGATCTCTACGGTTTCGCTTACCATGAATGCAGAGTAAAATCCAAGGCCGAAGTGACCGATAATGCCGCCCTTGGCGCTATCTTCGCTCTCACCCTCGTATTTTTTGATGAAATCTACCGCGCCGGAAAGCGCGATCGAGCAGATATAACGCTTCAACTCCTCCTCGGTCATGCCAATGCCGTTATCCTCTACCGTAAGTGTTTTTGCTGCCTTATCAAGGCGTACGTCAATGCGGTAAGGGGTGTCGTTCATCTCGGCTTGGCCAAGAGATTGCAGGCGCTTTAATTTGGTAATGGCATCGGTTGCGTTTGAAACGATCTCACGCAGAAAAATATCCTTTTCGGAATAAAGCCATTTTTTGATAACGGGGAAAATATTTTCGGCATTGACGGAAATGCCGCCCTTTTGTTTTTCAGACATAAATGCACCTCATTTTTTAGTTAAGAGCGAGTTCAACCCTTCGGCCAAACTCGCTCTTGAAATTTTTATGTGTTGGTTTGATCGTTCACTTCAACGTCAACAGGCTCCGCGTTATCGGGAATCGCAGGCTCAAAATCAGGCTCGATCTCTGCCTCCTCCTCAAAGGAGCCAAATATGGTGGTGTCACCAACAAAAGCGGCCTTTTCCGCAGCCTTTGCAGCTTTGCGTGCGGCAAGGTATGCGGTACCCTCGGCAGCCTCTTCCTTGATTACGCGACGCGGTAACGGGAAGACGTGCGTTTTGTTAAAGATACGGCAGGATTGCGTATATGCGGAAATAAAGCGCGCAATGGCGATCAGCGGCCCTACTACCGTAAGGGCGCCGAGCAGCGTCCACATCAAATAAAACTTAACGCTGATGCGGCATTCCTCGTTGTTCTTTTCGCAATAATCGCGATAGCGGCAGATCGTTTGGCAGTGCCAAATGATCGGGAATATGCCAAGCGTAAGCACACCGAGCGTGAAGACAGGGAAGGCACCCCACGTGCGCTTGCCGTCGCGGCTGCAGGAAATATTGGTATCCGCAGCAATGTTTTCAACCAAATAAATGGGGTAAATACCAACGGTTACAACTGTCAGTAATACTGTGCGCCAGAAGGTACGGTTGGTCAGCATACCGCGCTTGAGAATGGCATTGACGTGAGAGCCGTGATAGTCCTCGGTGATTTGCTTTGCAGCAAACACACGGCGGAAGAACTTGCCAACGTACAGGCATCCAAGGCGCAGCATGTTGATGCAGTGACGCAGGGGAGATGGCTTGTATTCCTTATCCTCTATTTCAGCCTCTACCGCAACGATCCAACGCACAAATTTTTGCGTCATGGTGATGTGCTGGGTCTCCGCCTCGTCAGAGGGGCGGATAAACGCATCGGCCGCATAATAGGAATAAAGATCTGTGGGCGAGCCCTTTTCGCGCAAGCGTTGCTTTACGATGTCATCAAGGATGATCATTATCAGTGCAAATAACGGCACGCCGATCACCATGCCAATAATGCCGAAAATACCACCCGTTAGGGTAATGGCGATAAGCACGCCAAGGGAGGTAAGGCCGGTGTGATCGCCAAGAATGAGCGGGGCAAGAAGATTGCCATCGATCTGCTGGATCACGAGGATCAGAACCACAAAAAGAATGGCCTTGGAGGGATCTGCGATGAAAATGATGATGGCGGAGGGAATGGCACCGATAAAGGGACCAAAGAAGGGGATAAAATCGGTTACACCGATAATTACCGCGATAAGAATGGGATAGGGGATTTTGAAAATGGTAAACAGAATAGCGGCGGTAATACCAACCATTAAGGAATCTACTAGCTTGCCAACGATAAAGCCGCCAAATTTTCGGTTTGCTTGCGCACTGTAATACAGTATCTTTTTCTCGCTGTCCTCTTTGAAAAATGCACGGATCACGCGGCGGCAGCCTGCCTTTAGCCTATCCTTGGAGAGTAGCACGTAAATGGAAACGAAAATACCCACTAAAATGTTTTTAAGCAGCGTTAAGGCGCTGCCGGCAAACACGCCGATGCTACCAATGATATCAGAGCCGAGATTGCCCACCAACTCCATGGCAAAGGTCAGCAGCTTTTCAAGGCTAAGCACGTTCTCGTTGCCGCCGGGCAATTCAAAGGGCAGATTGGCAATAAAGCCGTTGATCGAACCGATCAAACGGTTTAAGTAGTACATGCCGTTAATGCGGAAGTCATTGATACTCTCAATGACCTGCGGTATGATCAGCAGTACCATGCCACTGATGATCAGCAGGGCAAAAATGTAGGTAAGAACCATAGAAAGCGCACGGTTTACAGTACGCTTTAATTTGTAAAATATTTTGATCTCACAAAACCGCAGAATGGGGTTGCAAAGATACGCGATGACAAGACCTATTACGATAGGCGTCAAAATGTCACTAAGCGTTTTGATCGGTTTTAGGATCGCATCGAGATTTGCAAGGATCAGCACGATAAAAATCCCCGCTAAAAGCAGGACTATTTTGCCGAGCGGACTGCGTTTCGGTTTTTCGGGGCGTGGGTTTTTACCCAAGGAATCGTTTAATTCAGCCATCATTGCCCTCCGTAATGTAGATTGCATATGCAAATTTAAGTTGTTATTATAAATATTATAAACAATATTTTAAATTCCGTCAAGTGAAAAGAATAAATTTTGTGTGTTGAAATAAGGGAAAATATGTGATATACTTATGGCAGAGTTTTTTGTATGGGAGGGCAGAGCATGACCTTGACTGTTTGCGCAAACGCCAAGATCAATCTGTTTTTGGATGTTATCGGCAAGCGCGAGAATGGCTATCACGATATCGTTAGTGTTATGCAGGCGGTTTCGCTTTGCGATACGCTGACTGTATCGCAAACAAGCGGCAATGAGATCGCGTTTTCCGGGGGAGGGCTTCCCAACGATCAAACAAATCTTATCGTGCGCGCGGCACATGCATATTTTGCGCTGCGGGGCAAGCCATTTGGCGTTCGTATCGTGCTTGATAAGCAGATCCCCATGGCGGCGGGTCTTGGGGGTGGGTCTGCCGATGCCGCGGCAACACTCAAGGCACTTAACGCGCTGGACGGCAATCGTTTTACCACAGAAGAGCTTGCCGCACTTGGCGCGCGCATCGGTGCCGACGTGCCCTTTTGTGTGCAGGGCGGCACCTGCCTTTGTCAGGGCATAGGGGAGCGCATGACACCGCTTGCAAGCGGTGTGCACCTTGCACTTGTTGTAGCAATTGCGGGAGAGGGCGTTTCCACACCCGTAGCGTTTGGATTGCTTGATCGCCGTTATCAAGATTATGCAGGCTATGCCTCACAGGTCACGCCCGCAGCATTGATCAACGCCATGCAAAATGGTGATACTTTTGCTACCGTTTCGGCACTTTTCAATCGCTTTGAGGAGGTTATCGAGCCCGAGCGTCCCGCCGTGTCACAGTTAAAGGAAATGCTGATGAAAGAGGGCGCGCTTGGCGTGCTAATGAGTGGCAGCGGGCCTGCCGTGTTTGGCGTTTTTTCTGATGATACGTCAGCCAAGCGCGCGGCGGAGCAATTAAAGAGCATGGATGTGCGTGCTTATGACTGCTACACAGTTGATAATTAAAGTTGTTATAATATCAAAAAACCGCTTTTTGTGCATAACGCAGAAAAAGCGGTTTTATCTGTTAAAATATGGTTTCTACCAGCCGTGTGCTGCTTTGGGGAGAGTATTCCCAATAGTCGATGTGGCGGGTCTTTTCGGCATCTATGTAGTAGTGCAGAGGCTCCGGTGGCTCGCTTGAAGGGTAGGAGTCTATGATCACCAGCTTAACCTTCATGCGCTCGGGAATGATGCTTTTGATAAATACCGCTGCCGTGTCGCCCACCGCACAGCGCACAGGTGTATTGCCGCTTCCGCGCAGCTCGGCAAGCCCTGCGAGGTTTGGGCAAAGCTCTACAAAAATACCGTAGCTTTCAATGCTGCGCACGCGCCCTACTACGGTCTCTCCCGCACGGAAGCCTGCGGTGTTTTCCTCCCATGTGCCAAGCAGCTCCTTCAGTGTTACAAAAATGCGGCTAAGCTCCTTGTCAATGCTTTTGATCACCACGTTTAAGTACATACCGCATGTTAAGCGATCGCGCGGATGGGAAATGCGGGATACCGAGATGCAATCGATCGACAAAAGGGAAGAAACACCGCAGCCGATATCCACAAAAGCACCGTAATTTTCAAGATGTGTCACGCGTGCGGGTATGATGTCACCCGGGGTGAGGTGTGCGAGAAATTCGTAAATACAATCCCGTTGCACCTCGCGCCGTGTAAGTATTGCCACGCGTTCGCCATTTTCCTCGGCAAATCGCAGGATGCGAAATGCAACTGTTTTTCCTACGCGCGTAATGATGGCAATATCCTTTAAGGTTTCTGTTGGGCGGCAGTATACCGCCTCCTCTCGCTCCATGATGCCGCGCATGCAGCCAAGATCCACGTGCAGGCGCATGCGGTTGTCGCAAAGCAGTACAGGTGCTTCTAATATCTCACCCGTGCGCCATGCGCGCTCAAGGGCAGCAGGGGAGGAGAGCGCCTCCTTGTTTCCCGGTGTTTTATCTAACATTCCTTCTGGCTTGAAGCGGGTTATCATTTTTCTACCTCCATATCAATGTTTCTTTCTGAGTGTATGCAAGGCGGATTTAAAATAGTACGCAAAAAAATGATATGGCGATCGCGCATAAGTAAGCAAAATGGGCAAAAAACGGAGAAAACGAGAGGTTATTGGGTGCTAAATTAAAAATTTCAGATTTTTTTAAAAAAAGGGGTTGACAAGGTGTTTTGCTTATGCTATAATGTGCAGGTCGAAAAAAATTAACGTATAATTATGGAGGAAACATCATGTCCACTTTCATGGCAAAAGCCGAAACGATCGAGCGTCGTTGGTTTGTCATCGATGCGGCTAACAAGCCCCTCGGTAAAACCGCTGTTGAGGCCGCTACCATTCTGCGCGGCAAGCATCGCCCTGAGTTTACCCCTCATGTCGATTGCGGCGAATTCGTAATCATCATCAATGCCGACAAGGCAGTTCTCACCGGTAACAAGCTTGAGGACAAATACTATCATCACCACTCCGGTTACATCGGTGGTCTTAAGTCTGTTCAGTACAAGACCCTTATGGCAACCAAGCCTGAAAAAGCAATGGAGCTTGCTGTAAAGGGCATGCTTCCCCACACTAAACTTGGTGCAAAGGCTGCTACCCGTCTTAAGGTTTACGCAGGCGATGCACACAAGCACGAAGCACAAAAGCCCATCGTGCTGTAATTCGGAAAGGAAGGTAAATTGATATGTATACAAGTGCAAAGCCTTACTTCTACGGCACCGGCAGAAGAAAGAAGTCCGTTGCTCGCGTTCGCATCGTTCCCGGCACCGGTGTCATCACCATTAACGGCCGCGACGTTGACGACTATTTTGGTCTTGAAACGCTTAAGCTCATCGTAAACCAGCCCTTTGGCGTTACCGGCACCACCGGTAAGTTTGACATCATCACCACCGTACAGGGTGGCGGTATCTCCGGTCAGGCAGGCGCAATCCGCCACGGCCTTGCTCGTGCATTGCTTCAGGCTGATCCCAACTACCGTGCAGCTCTTAAGGCAGCAGGGTTCCTGCGCCGCGATCCTCGTATGAAGGAAAGAAAGAAGTACGGTCTCAAGGGCGCTCGTCGTGCACCCCAGTTCTCCAAGAGATAATTACCCTTTTGGGATTATTTCGATATGCAAAAAGCTCTGCTTCGGCAGAGCTTTTTGCTTTGCGTACGGCTCAGTTTTGTCGGATCGAGCCGCTTGTTTACTTTTTGTGGTTTTTATGCTATAATATGGTGGATGCTAAATTCAGATTTGCGAGGAACTGCTTTATGGATAGAATTTGGACTAAAATGTACAATGCGGCAAAGGAAGTGCTGCATGAACGCAGAATTTCCGAATACGTTACTTGCGGTGAGGTGGCTGCGGCTATTTGTTCAAAATCAGGAAATGTTTATACAGGCGTGTGTGTTGACACTTGCTCTACGCTTGGCATTTGCGCGGAGAGAAATGCGATTTTTAATATGATCACCAACGGAGAACAGGAAATCGATAAGGTGCTTTGTATTATGCCGGATGGCTCAAGCGGCGCACCGTGCGGCGCTTGCCGAGAGCTGATGGTACAGCTGATGGCAGGGAAATATCACGACATTGAAATAATGCTTGATTATTCCACAGGTCGCACGGTAAAGCTTGGCGAGATCACGCCCGAATGGTGGATTCAATAAATTTTGTTTTGTGTGTAAAATTGCCTCTGAAACAATGCCCCGCGGGCAGATGCCTGTGGGGCATTGTTTTAGTGCCTTCAGGCACCCCCGCACGAAGTGCGAAACAGACAACCACCCGCTATGCGGGTGGGGAACAATGGGTTATACCCCTTTTGTATAGAGTGTATCGTTACATAAGGCTTCTCCTTGAGG
>SVSS01000010.1 GCA_015064185.1 Oscillospiraceae bacterium
CCTCAAGGAGAAGCCTTATGTAACGATACACTCTATACAAAAGGGGTATAACCCATTGTTCCCCACCCGCATAGCGGGTGGTTGTCTGTTTCGCACTTCGTGCGGGGGTGCCTGAAGGCACTAAAACGAACCCCGACAGACATCAAAAAAATCTGTCGGGGTTAATCTTTGTCTTCTGCGTTGCATTTATACCTTTGCGGACAGTCGAGGACGCCTGTCCCTACAAGGAGAAATTAAACTTCCTTATGAGAAGGAGCCTTTGGGGTGATTTTTTTCTTTATAGGTCAACGGCACAGCCGTCGTAGGAAACAAGATAGCCGTCATCCTTCACAAGTGCTTCGATATCGGCGTGCAACGCCTCTCCGTTGTGCGAAAAATGGCTGATGCTATGAACCGTTTTTTCGGTTGCTACGCCAAGCGCGCGGAGCTTTTCCACGACCTTGCGGATCCTGTGAACGCCCATGTGCCCGATGATGTGCGGCCATGCACGCTCCACGAGCGAGCAATCGTACACGGCAAGATCGAGTTTTACGTTGTGGGCGGCGAGGTAGTCGAACACCTCGTCGTAAAAATAACCCGAATCAAGCGCGTAAAGCACCGTCTTTTCTCCTACGATCAGGTAAATGACCGCTTCGTCACCCTTGTGGTGGTTGGCGGGCAGGGCGGTTACTTGATATTTGCCGACGGAGAAGGGCTCGAAGGGCTTGATGAGGTGAAGCTTTACGTAATCCTCGCGGGGCGCTACGGCTTGAATGGCATCGTAAGAGCCCTTGCTGCACCACACGTGTAATACGTCAATCTCCATATTGCTGCAACGCCCGGGGCCGCGGTTGTGCAGCTCTTTTGGGATAAGATGGTCGGAATGAGAGTGTGTGAGTAGCAGATGCCTCAGCTTGTGTCCTTCAATGCCCTGCGTTTGAAAATGATAGAGCGTGTCGGGGGGCAGATCGATCAAAATATCGTCATCGATCAGCGCCTGTGTGCGCGTTCTGATGTTTTTGCCACCCAGTGCTCTTGCTGCTGCACAGCGCGGGCAGTTGCAAAACAGCGCAGGGATCCCCTCGCAGGACGCAGTGCCGAGAAAAGTGAATTTCATATCTTGAAACCTCTTTTTGCTGAAATTGATACTATTATAGCATATAAAAAAGTGAAAAGCAAGTAAAAAGACCGCGCGGCATGCCGCGCGGTGCAGTTTTTGTTTAAAACATTAGTAGTTTTCTGCGCGAACCTCAAAGAAGCTCTGCGGATGTACGCAAACAGGGCAAACCTGAGGTGCCTTCTTACCCATAACAAGGTGACCGCAGTTGCGGCACTCCCACATGGTTTCCTCGCTCTTTGCAAACACTGCTTGCATCTCTACGTTCTTAAGCAGAGCGCGGTAACGCTCCTCGTGTGCCTTCTCGATCTTTGCAACGGCACGGAACTTTGCGGCGATCTCGGTAAAGCCCTCGGCATCTGCCTCATCGGCAAAGGTGGCGTACATATCGGTCCATTCGTAGTTCTCGCCTGCGGCGGCAGCGGCAAGATTTTCGGCAGTGTTGCCAAGCTCGCCAAGAAGCTTGAACCACATTTTTGCGTGCTCCTTCTCGTTTTCAGCGGTCTTTGCAAAAATGGCGCTGATCTGCTCATAGCCCTCTTTTTTTGCTACGCTTGCAAAATAGGTGTACTTGTTGCGTGCTTGGCTCTCGCCCGAGAAGGCGGCAAGCAGATTTTGCTCGGTTTTGGTGCCCTTAAGTTCTTTGCTCATGATATGATCTCCTTTTTGTTTTAAATGTTGTTTTCATCGCATCCGCTGTCACAATCAGGGCAAACGGTATGCAAAATAAGGTCGTAAGAAATGACGGGGATGTCGGCACGCTCGTGCAGCAGGGCGGCAAGATCGCCAAGATCGGCATCGATCAGCTTGCCGCAATTTATGCACAGCGCGTGCTCGTGCGGTGTGGGTGTCTTATCGTAAAAATCGGCACCCGTTGCGGTTTTTATGTGTCTGATATAGCCGTCATTTGTAAGTGCGTGCAGGTTATTGTAAACCGTGGCAAGCACCATGTTGGGGTAGTATTGCTTTACACGCCGAAAGATCTCATCGGCCTGCAAATGCCCCTCGGAGCTTCGCAGTACCTCTAAGACGGCGGCTCTTTTTTGAACCATAAGCGCCTCCTTTTAGAATTGTTCTAAAAAGAGTATAGCATATTCTTTGATTGCTGTCAAGATATTTTTAAAATATTTCTAATTTTTTAACATTTGTTTTTGATCTGTTGCAAAAAGTGTCCTGCAGCAAATGCAGCAGGACACTTTTTACTTATTCTTCACCCTCAAGCAGCTTTCCGCCACATGCGGGGCAGGCAAGCTCAGCGGGATCAACGCTTTCATCAAAGCAAACCGTTTCGCCACAGCCGGGGCACTCTACCTCATAGGTGTCGTCGCACAGCTCGCACTCATCTGCAAAATCGCAGCAATCGCACTCGCCGTCACACTCGTCGTCATACTCGTCAAGGAGCACCTCCTCAACGTCGTGCAGGTCCTCATCAAGCTCCTCGCAGTAATCATTGAGCTCCTCAACGTCGAGGTCAAGCTCTTCAACCTTGTTAGCCAGCGCATCGACCATATCGATAAGCGCCTTGATCAGCTTGCCCTCCTTGGTCTCCTCGGTGAGAGAAAGACCGTCAGCCAAGCCCTTAAGATAAGCTGCCTTTTCAGTCAAATTCATGGTGCTTCTCCTTTTTGCTTTATTATGCGCGGGAGAGGTACTCGCCCGTGCGGGTGTCGATCTTCAGTACGTCGCCCTCGTTGATGAAGAGCGGAACCTTGATCTCAGCGCCCGTTTCAAGTGTTGCGGGCTTGAGGGTGTTGGTTGCGGTGTTGCCTGCAAAGCCGGGGTCGGTGTTGGCAACAGCAAGCTCAACAAATGTGGGGGGCTCTACGCCAAATACATTGCCCTTGTAGGAAATGATCTTGCAAAGCATTTCCTCTTTTACAAACTTAAAGCTGTCGGGCAGCTTGTCGCTGTTCAGGGGCATCATATCGAAGGTTTCCATATCCATGAAGTAGTAAAGATCGCCGTCGTTGTAGGAGTACTGCATTTCTTTACGCTCGATATACGCATTCTCAAATTTGTCAGTGGGGTTGAAGGTCTTTTCGATCACAGCGCCCGTGATCACGTTCTTCAGCTTGGTGCGAACGAATGCCGCGCCCTTGCCGGGCTTTACATGCTGAAACTCAACTACCTGCAACACGTTGCCCTGACCGTCGTCAAAGGTTACGCCGTTTTTAAAATCGCCTGCTACTACCATTTTATACCTCCGAAGTATGGTTGATTTACATGTTTTTTGCTTTGCAAATGTTGGCAAAGCATATGGTTAATCTTATTTTACCTTATTTTGCCCCTGTTTGCAAGGGGGTTTTTGAATTTTTTTTGCTTTGGGCTTAAAAATTTGACTTTGGCAAAAAGAATTTTAACTACAAGATTGACAAGAACAATTATTTGTATTATAATATACTCTGTATAAATGTTAAATCCGAAAGGAAGCGTGTAAAATGAAATTTATAAACATTGGCTTTGGTAATATGGTTGCGGCAAACCGTATGGTGGCATTGGTCAGCCCCGATTCTGCGCCCGTCAAGCGCCTCATACAGGATGCAAAGGATGAGGGCAGAACTATCGACGTGACGTGCGGTCGCCGCACGCGCGCGGTGATCATTACCGACAGTGAGCACGTGATCCTGTCTGCCATTCAGGCAGAAACCATTGCCAATCGCCTTGAGGATGAAAGCATTGGCGACGATGAGGAGACGGAGGACGAGGGATGAGCGACAGCGCAAAAAGGGGCTTGCTGATCGTTGTCTCGGGCCCTGCCGGCAGCGGCAAGGGCACAGTGCTCGGATCCTTGCTTGAGGATAGCGAATATCGCTATTCGATCTCCGCTACCACGCGCGCACCCCGCCCCGGTGAGGTTGACGGTGTGAATTATCATTACCTTACGCGCCAGGAGTTTGAGGCACGCATTAAAGCGGGCGCGATGCTTGAATATACCGAATATTGCGGCAACTATTACGGCACACCCAAAAAGGAGGCCGAGGCGGTGCTTGCCGGTGGGTGCAACCTTTTGCTGGAAATTGAGGTAGAGGGCGCACGCAACGTGAAAAGGGCATACCCCGAGGCAGTGCTTATTATGCTGCTGCCCCCCTCGTTTGCTGTGCAGGAGGCGCGCCTCAGGGGCCGCGGCACGGAAACCGAGGAAAAGATCAGGGAGCGACTTGCGCGTACGCGCGAGGAGGTGCCCTGTATCGGTGATTACGATTACGTGATCTATAACCGTGACGGCAGGGCGGATGAGGCGGTAGCCGACATTCGTGCTATCGTGCGCGCCGAGACCTGCGCGATTGCCCGTAACAAAAACGCGGCCGAGGATTATTTTCGCTAAAAAATATTGAACATATAAAATTTCGAAGGAGAACCAAGATGATCTACCCTACTATTGATGAGCTTACAAAAGGCAATTACAACCGCTACCAGCTTGCCATTGCTACCGCAAAGTGCGCACGCCTGATTACCGATGAATATGTAAGACAGCGCGCGAGTGCCGAAAATGCATTGACGGGCACCAAGGAGGGGGGCGGCAGCATCGTGTCCCTGATTGACCAGGACCTTGCTGACAAAAAGGCGGTAAAGAATGCGATCGACAGCATTTACAAGGGAGATTACAATATTGTAGATGCCCCTGCTGCCGAGGAAGAAGCCACCGTTGAGGAAGCGGCTGCTGAAGAGTAAGAAATTATTACAACGGATCTGTTATTTTGTGAGAAAGGAGGGGCACCATGTCAAGCTATGCAAGGGTCAGATTGCTGGATGCCCCCCGCTTTCTTGATAAGGAATACGACTACAGCATTCCAAGGGCGCTTGAAAAAGAGATCGGGCGGGGCAGCTTTGTCACCGTGCCGTTCGGTGGAGGCAATCGCCGTCATATGGGGCTTGTTGTCGATATCGCGACAGATACCGTGTACGATGCCGTAAAGCCCATTTTTTCGGTTACAACGCCTCGCATTTCGCTCACGGAGGAAATGCTGGGGCTTGTCTGCTTTTTAAGAGAAACTACGCTGTGCGCAACGGGTGACGCGGTGCATGCCATGATCCCCTCGGGTGCCTTTTCGGGGCTGGTGGAATACTATCGCCCCACGGGTGCTGTGCCAAAGGAGGTATCAAAGCTCTCCGCCGAGGAGGCATTTGTGCTCTCGCATCTTTCGCGTATCGGGGGGGCGGGCATTGACACCCTTTCCTCGCGCTTTGGCGGTGATGTAGAAGCATCCCTCAAGCGCCTTGTGCGCATGGGCCTCGCCACGCGCGAGTTTGAGCAAAAAAGCGCAATGGGCGAAAAGCAAAGGACCATATATGCCCTTGCCGCAGATGCTAAGCTTGCCACCGCCTTGGCAAACGGCAGTGAAAAAAAGCCGCGCCTTGGTGAGAGGCAGCGCGCCGCGCTTGGGGTGCTGCTTTCCGGTGAGCAGACGGGTGAGCAGCTGCGTGAGGCGGGCTTTTCAAAGCCCGTGCTTGATGCTCTCGTGGAAAAGGGGCTGATTTCGCGCCGCGTTGAGCGCGTATGGCGCAATTCGTATGAGGATGTGCCGACAGGTGGCGGGCTTTCGCCCGATTTTGTGCTCAACGAGGAGCAGGCCGAGGCATTTTCCACACTAAAAGAGCTTGCCGATGACGGCAAGGCGCACGCGGTGCTGCTGCACGGCGTGACGGGAAGCGGCAAAACGCCGATGATGCTAAAGACCATTGACCACATGCTTTCCGGCGGCAAGGGCGTGATCGTGCTGCTGCCCGAAATTGCTCTAACGCCCCAAACGCTTTCTATCTTTTGCTCGCGGTACGGTAAGCGCGTTGCCGTGATGCACTCCGCCCTTTCGGCGGGAGAGCGCCTTGACACCTATTACCGTATTCTTGAGGGAGAGGCAGATGTTGTGGTGGGCACGCGCTCAGCGGTGTTTGCGCCTGTTAAAGATCTTGGACTGATCGTGATCGATGAGGAGCACGAGCACACCTACAAATCGGATATGAATCCGAAGTACCACGCGCGTGACGTAGCGCGCTGGCGCTGTGCAAAAAATAACGCGACGCTCCTGCTTTGCTCCGCTACGCCCTCACTTGAAAGCTACAAGCGTGCGCTTGAAGGGCGCTACACGCTTCTGAAATTAAAGCATCGCCATGCGGGCGCAAAGCTGCCGACCGTTAAGATCGCGGATATGCGCGATGAGGCAAGAGAGGGGAATCTTTCCCCCATTGGGCGCGAGCTGCGTGAGATCCTAACGGAAAACACCGCGGCGGGCAACCAATCGATCCTGTTTCTCAATCGCCGTGGGTACAATCACGTGGTGTCCTGTCGCTCCTGCGGTGAGGCGCTGACCTGTCCCTCGTGCAGCGTTACGCTTACCTATCACACCAAAGGGAATACCTATGACGAGGGTTATCTTTTGTGCCATTTTTGCGGCAGAAAAAAGCCGTTGCCAAAGGTCTGCCCCTCGTGTGGCTCGGCGCATCTTTCGCGCCTTGGTTACGGCACGCAGCGCGTAGAGCAGGAGCTTGGCACGCTTTTGCCGGATAAGAAGATCCTGCGCATGGATACCGATACCACGGGCGCGCGCTTTTCCTACGATGAAATGCTTGGTGCCTTTCGCCGTCACGAGGCGGATGTACTGCTTGGCACGCAAATGGTCACAAAGGGACATGATTTCCCCGATGTGACGCTGGTGGGTGTGCTGATGGCGGACACCTCGCTTTATCTTGACGATTACCGCGCCGCGGAGCGCACCTTTTCGATGCTGACACAGGTCATTGGCCGCGCAGGGCGCGCAAAAAAAGAAGGGATGGCAGTTATTCAGACAAACAACCCCGACCATGAGGTAATACGGCTTGCCTGTGGGCAGGATTACGAGGCGTTTTATGAGCGCGAGATCAGACTACGGCGCGCGCTTGTCTTTCCGCCGTTTTGCGACATTGCGCTGCTCACGCTCTCGCACACCGATGAGCGAAAGCTGTTGCCTGCGGCAAAGGTGCTTGCCGATGAGCTAGCCGGCCTGATCGCCGCGGAGTACCGCGACGTGCAGATCATTGCCTTCGGTCCCTTTGAGGCACCCGTTTATCGCGCTGACGGAAAATTCCGTATGCGTATGGTCGTAAAATGTGCGCTGAATCATCGCACGCGCGAAATGTTTGGAGCGCTGCTTGATATTTTTGGCAAGCAAAAGCCGCAAACACCGCTTTTGACGGTTGATTTTAATCCTTCGGCTTTATAGTCTGAAAATTTACAGTCTGAAAAGTTATGATTACCAAAAGGAGCTTTTGAAATGGCAAAATTACAAATTCGCACCGTGGGCGATGACGTGCTGCGCAAGACCTGCCGTCCTGTTGAGGAAATTACGCCCCGTGTGCTGACATTGCTTGATGATATGATCGAAACGATGCGCGCCGCAAACGGCGTGGGACTTGCAGCACCCCAGGTGGGGATCCTCAGACGCATTGCGGTGGTTGAGGTCGAGGAGGGAGAGATCTATGAATTGATCAATCCTAAGATCGTGGCGAGCGCAGGTGAGCAGGAGGGCGCCGAGGGTTGCCTTTCGGTGCCCGGTCGTTACGGTCTTGTAACGCGCCCGAAGCATGTAACCGTGCGTGCGCTCAACCGCAAGGGCGAGGAATATGAGATTACCGCGCACGATTTTTTGGCGCGCGCCTTTTGCCACGAGATCGAGCATCTTGACGGCAAACTCTATATTGACAAAGTAACCCGCATGCTTAGCGAGGAGGAGTATTGATGCGTGTATTGTTTATGGGCACGCCCGATTTTGCGCTTTTTACACTGAAGGCGCTTGTCACGGCGGGCGAGGAGATCGTGGGTGTTGTGACACAGCCCGATAAGCCAAGGGGGCGCGGCTACGAGCTGCAGCCGCCGCCCGTTAAGGTGTATGCGACCGAGCAGGGCATCCCCGTATATCAGCCTGCGACCCTCAAGAATGGCGCGTTTGATGCCGAGCTTGCGGCACTTGCACCCGATGTGATCGTGGTGGTGGCGTACGGCAAGATCCTGCCCCCCTCGGTGCTGAATTACCCCCGTTACGGGTGCGTAAACGTGCACGGGTCGCTCCTTCCGCGCTACCGCGGTGCCGCACCTATGCAGCGCGCCATCATGGAGGGTAATGCCGAAACAGGCGTGACTACCATGCTGATGAACGAGGGGCTTGACACGGGTGACATGCTGCTGACGGCACGTGTGCCGATTAGAGAAAACGATAATTTTGAGGATATTCACGATAAGCTTGGCGAGGCGGGTGCCGTCCTGCTGATCGAAACGCTCCAGGCGCTCGAGGCAGGCACAGTCACGCCAAAGGCACAGGCACACGAGTGTGCCACCTATGCCGCCAAGATCGAAAAGGCGGATTGCCTGATTGATTTTACGAAAAATGCACATACTGTGCATAACACCATACGCGGGCTTTCTCCCATTCCGCTTGCTTTTACGCACACGCCCGACGGCAAACTATTAAAGGTCATAGGGGCGCGTGTCGGAAAGACGGTTGGCGCTTTGGCGGCGCCCGGCACGGTGCTTTCGCTTGAGGGCGAAATAGAGGTTGCGTGCGGTGAGGGCAGTGTTTTTCTCACGCGTGTGTTGCCCGAGGGCAAGGGACGCATGAGTGCTGCCGATTATATTCGGGGCAGAAGGCTTAGCATCAATGATACTTTGAATTAAAGAAAGGATAGCAGCATGTTTGGATTTTTTTGGTGGGATTGGACCCTGCTGATCGTGCTTCCCGGCTTATTTCTCTCGCTGTGGGCGCAGTTCAAGGTAAAATCCTCGTACCGTGCGGGCGCACAGCAGCTTTTGCGCCACGGTATGACGGGGGGCGCGGTTGCCCGCCGTATTCTTGACAGCAACGGCTTATCCGACGTATCGATCGAAATGACACGTGGGGAGCTTACCGATCATTATGATCCCCGCTCTCGCGTATTACGACTTTCCGAGGGTGTGTATCACGGCAATAACGTTGCCGCTGTTGGCGTTGCCGCGCATGAGGCAGGGCACGCCATGCAGCACAGCAAGGGCTATCTGCCCTTAAAGCTTCGCTCGGCACTTGTGCCCGTTTGCAACGTGGGGTCAAGGCTTGCTATGCCGATGTTTTTGATCGGTCTCTTTCTCGCGTACACCGCACCCTTTGTGGGGGAGTGGCTGATGTTTGTTGGCATTGCCGCGTATTCGCTTGCGGTTGTCTTTCAGTTGGTAACCCTGCCCGTTGAGTTTAACGCCAGCCGCCGCGCGATGCGTTGTCTTGCGGGGTCGGGAACGATGAGTGATGAGGAATTAAAGGGCTCGCGCCGCGTGCTCAGTGCCGCTGCCATGACCTATGTGGCGGCGCTTGCCGTGGGGCTTTTGAGCGTCCTTCGGTTGTTGGTAATTGCGGGTAGCCATTCCCGCCGTCGCTGATGCCGCGCCCGAATGCGCGCGGTGTAGCGCAGGAGATATTGCTTCGCGCCGAGGCGGCAGGGCAGTATGCCGACCGCGCACTTGATGCGGCGCTTTCGCGCGAGAAGGAGCTTGGAGCGCAGGACAAAGCGCTTGTTACCACGCTTTTTTACGGGGTGATCGAGCACCGCATCACGCTTGACTATATCATTGACGGGCTTTCGAGCCTTGCGCCTTCGTCGATCGAGCGCAGTGTGCGCATGACGTTGCGCGTAGCGCTTTACCAGCTTTTATATTTAGACCGTATTCCCGATCATGCCGCAATTAATGAGGCGGTGGAGCTGACGCCGCGCCGCAGTAAGGGCTTTGTCAATGCGCTGCTGCGCGCGTTTTGCCGCCAAGGCAAGGCGGTGGCTTATCCCGACTGCGCGTGTGCGCCATTTGACTATCTTTCCGTGCGGTATTCTGTACCCACTGATACGGCAGAAGCACTTTGCCGTATCTTCGGGCTTGACCGTGCCGAGGCGCTGCTTGCGGCATTTGAAAAGCATCCGCCCATTACGGTGCGCACAAACACCCTAAAGCTTTCGCGCGAGGAGCTTCTTTCTCGCGTGCCCGGTGCTACACCCACAAAAAACGCCCCGTTTGGGGTCGTTTTGCCGAGCGATGCACCCTTACATACCCTCATTTCCGAGGGGCTTTGCTTTGTGCAGGATGAGGCTTCACAGCTTGCGGTCGCGGCATTGGCGGCAGAGCCCAACATGCGCGTGCTTGATCTTTGCGCCGCGCCCGGCTCCAAATCGTTTGGCGCAGCCATGGATATGGCAAACACGGGCGAGGTCAACAGCTTTGATCTGCATGAAAACAAGCTTTCGCTGATCCGCCGCGGTGCGGCGGGGCTTGGTATTACCACCCTTACCGCTGCTGCGGGGGATGCGCGCGCGGCGCGCCCTGAGGTGCTGGGCACCTATGAGCGTGTCATTTGCGACGTGCCCTGCTCCGGGTTTGGCGTGCTTGCCAAAAAGCCCGATATACGTTATAAGGATATCCGTGAGGCGGCAGGGCTTGTGCCTGTGCAGGCGGCGATCCTTCAAGCGGCCGCCGCATTGGTGGCGCCGGGTGGCATTCTGCTTTACTCTACCTGCACGCTGTTGCCTTGGGAAAACGAGGAGCAGGTAAAGGCATTTTTGCGCACGCACAGTGACTTTTCGCTTGAGGCATGGTCGGTGGGAGATATTGCCTGTGAGGGCATGCTGACCTTAGCGCCCGATACGCATGGCACCGACGGATTTTTCATTGCGCGCTTGCGCCGGCAGGAGTAAAGGTAATATGGAAGAAAAAAAGGAATTGCTCTCGCTTGACAAGCAGGAGCTGGAGGCATTGCTGGGGGAGCTTGGTGAGCCGCGCTACCGTGCGGGGCAGATCTTTCCTCAGCTCCATCGCGGCATCTCGCCCGATGAGATGACCAATATCGGAAGGGTGACAAGAGAGCGGCTTGCCAAGGTTGCCTTCTATCACCTGCCGCGCGTGCGGAAAAAGCTTGTTTCCGCCATTGACGGCACTATAAAATATTTGTTTGAGCTTGCCGACGGGCATTGCGTTGAGAGCGTGCTGATGCACTATGAGCACGGCACCACGATTTGCATCTCCTCGCAGGTTGGGTGTGCAATGGGATGCAAATTCTGTGCCTCTACCATCGGCGGCAAGGTGCGCAATCTTACGGCGGGCGAGCTTGTGGGGCAGGTGATCGCCGCCGCCAAGGATAGCGGTGAGCGTATTGGCGGCATTGTGATGATGGGCATTGGCGAGCCGCTTGATAATTTTGATAACGTGGTGAAGTTTTTGCAGCTGGTCAATCATGCCGAGGGGCAAAATATCGGCTACCGCCACATTTCGCTTTCGACCTGCGGCTTGGTGGACCGCATCGATCGCTTGGCGGCGCTCTCGCTGCCCATCACGCTTTCGATCTCTCTGCACGCCGCAGACGATGAAACGCGCAGTGCTATCATGCCTGTGAATCGCCGTTATAACATTGCTGCGCTTCTCGATGCCTGCCGCCGTTATTACGCAAAAACAGGCAGACGTATCTCCTTTGAGTATACGTTGATCGCGGGCAAAAACGATGCGCCCGAGGCGGCAAAGCGCTTGGCACTGCTCCTGAATCGCAGTCTGCGCACGCGCACGGAAACGATGCCTATACACGTCAATCTGATTCCCGTTAACGAGGTTGCCGAAACCGGCTTTCAGCGTGCGGACAAGCGTGCCGTATCGCGCTTTTGCGCGGTTCTTGAGGAAAACGGCATCCGTGCAACGGTCCGCCGCCGCTTAGGCTCGGATATCAATGCCTCGTGCGGTCAGCTGCGCCGTGCTGATCTGACCGAGAGCGAGGATGCAAAAAATCAATAAAAAACCCAAAAACGGGGCAAGATAAGGGAACCGAAACGAAAGGGAGGACCCCTGAATTGCAAAAGGAAAAGCAAAAGGAAAAACGGGGAACGGTGAAGCGCTTGCTGCTTGCCAATTTGTTTGCCCTGTTTGCACTTTTTTTCGTCACCGTTGTGGCACTTTGGGCAATGGGGCTGCTTGGCAGCATACTTGCATTTATTTTTTAGAAAGGAAACGGCATGCAATACGAGGAGTGTGGAAGACTGATACGCGGTCTTGGCGGTCTTTACGAGATCAAATTGGATAATGGCTGCACGCCGCTTTCGGGGCGCACGGTGGCATCGCGCGCCAAGGGAAATTTCCGCCATGCGGGGTTATCGCCTCTGGTGGGTGACCGCGTGCGCGTGCTGTATGACGACGTGGCGGTTTCGCGTTATACGGGGGAGCGCACACAAACCGACGACGGTGGCGGTGTTGTAATTGCCGATATCTTGCCGCGCACCTGTGCTCTGATCCGCCCGCCTATGGCAAATCTTGGGGTGCTTTTCATCACCTTTGCGGCGGCAAAGCCTGACCCTGTTACCGAAACCATCGACAAGCTCATCGCCATTGCGGAGCACAACGGCATTGAGCCGATCCCCGTGATCTGCAAGCGCGATATCGCGCCCGAGCGCGCGGCGGAGTTGAAGGCTATTTATGAAAACGCGGGTTTTACTGCCTTTTCGATCTCCTCGCTTGAGGATCAAGGCATTGCGGAGCTGCGCGAGTGGATCAACTGCAATCTCGGGGATCGCATTGCGGCATTTTCGGGGGCTTCGGGCGTTGGAAAATCCACACTGCTCAATGCCCTATACCCCGAGCTTGGGCTTGCGACAGGTGAGATCAGCCAAAAGATCTCGCGCGGCAAGCACACAACAAGGCGCGTGGAGCTTTATCCCGTGGGTGAGGGGTATGTTGCCGACACACCCGGCTTTAGTATGCTCGACTTCGTGCGCTTTGATTTCTTTAAAAAAGAGGATCTGCCCTTTGTGATGCGTGAATTCGCGCCCTATATCGGTGCTTGTCGCTATACCAAATGCACGCATACCAAGGAGGAGGGGTGTGCCATCCTTGCGGCGGTGCAGGCGGGCAGGATCTCCGTTTCCCGTCACCGCGGGTTCCTTGCTATGTTTGAGGAGCTGAAACATAAAAACGATTGGAGCAAAAAATAATGCGTGCGTACATCTATGTGGGGGGTGCGATCGACCCTGTCTCGATCACCGAGCGCCCAAAGGCACAGGATTTGACAATTGCCGCTGACAGCGGCTGGAACAATGCCGAGCTGCTTGGCGTGAAGCCGCAGATCCTGCTGGGCGATTTTGATTCGATCGGCAGGGATATACTGCCAAAGGCACAGGAGATCTTGCAGGTTCCGCCTGAAAAGGACCTGACAGACACCCAGCTTGCCGTTGATCTTGCGCTTTCAAGAGGCGCAAACGACCTTGTGCTGGTTGGTGGGCTTTCGGGTCGCCTTGATCACACGCTCTCCAATCTATCTATTCTTGAGTATCTTTCCGAGCGCGGCGCGCATGCTGTGATGACCGACGGCTTTAACCGTGTGCGTCTTTTGCGTAATAACGGTGCGTTGATCGCACACAGCGCATATACCTATCTTTCGCTGATCGTGGTGGGAGAGGTTGCCAAGGGTGTTAGCGTTGACGGATGCAAGTATCCTCTTAAGAACGCTAAACTAAAGCGTACCTGTCAATATGCCGTGAGCAATGAGATCACGGGAAATTGCGCGCTTGTTGAGGTGCGCCGAGGGTCACTTTTGGTGGTAGAAAGTAAATAATAGAAAAGGGGCTGCCGCAAATGCCAAGGCATTTGATCGACAGCCCTTTTTTGCTTGCGCCCCTTACTTTTTCTTTCGAATGTGAAAGATGCGGCGCAAAAGCGGCGCCAGCACCGTAGGGGATCTCATCAAAACGATCTTCATGCCCTTCTCCTGTTCTTAGTAATATGTGATCGCGCAACCTGCGGGATCTCTCCCTTGGCAGAATATGCACCGCGCGGCTTGCTCGCTCATACGATGTAGCGAGGTGAGGCTTATGTGTTCGATAAACGGGTGCATTGATTTTGTAAACCCGAAATTCACTCAAGAAGAAGTGATGGCGGCGGGGCAAGCAATGGCGCACCGCGGGCCCGATGCAAACGGCGTGCATGCATTTGGCGGCGTTTGTTTTTATCATAATCGCTTGGCGGTCATGGATCCCGAAAGGGGCAAGCAGCCCATGAGCGCGATCTTTCGCCGCAAACGCTATACCATTGTTTACAACGGCGAAATTTACAACTCGCGAGAGCTGCGGCGGGAGCTAAAGGCGCAGGGCGCGGTGTTTTTTACCGAATGTGATACCGAAACGGTGCTTTGGTCGTATATCATTTGGGGGGATGCGGCACCAACGTATCTCAATGGCATTTTTGCCTTTGCCGTGCACAATGAGAGTGACGGCACGGTCTTTTTTGCAAGAGATCGCCTTGGTGTAAAGCCGCTTTATTACGCACAAGTGGGCGGTAAGTTCTATTTTGCCTCTGAGGTGAAGGCGCTGCTGCAGCATAGCGCGATCCCTGCCGAGGTCGATGAGGTGGGGCTTTGGCAGCTTTTGTATCTTGCGCCTGTCACCCTGCCGGGGCAGAGCGTATTTCGGCATATCAAGGCGATTTTGCCTGGGCACTGCGCCACGCTTTCCTGCGAGGGATTTTTTGAAAAGCCCTATTGGCAGCTAAAGGCACTGCCCTGCTATGACGATGCCGCAGCCGCCGCCGCCCGTGTGCGAGAGCTTTTTGTGGATGCTGTTACCCGTCAGCTTGAGAGTGATGTGCCCCTTGCGGTGCTACTTTCGGGCGGGCTTGATTCCTCGGCGATCACCGCCGTTGCCGCGCGTGTGCTTGGCGCGCGAGGGAAACCGCTTGACACCTATTCGTTTGAGTATGAGGGCAATCGGGAAAGCTTTGCGGCAACCCTGTTTCAACCGCAGGGGGACGATGACTTTGCGGCGGCGCTCGCTGCCGACCTTGGCACCGCGCACACCGTGCTGACAGCACCGACCGAGGCTGTGGCGGAATTGCTTTTTGCCGCTACCGCCGCGCGCGATCTGCCGGGGCAGGCGGATATCGACTCCTCGCTCGTGTGGTTTTGCGGTGAGATCAAAAAAAGGCATACAGTGGTGCTTTCGGGCGAGTGCTCTGATGAGATATTCGGTGGCTATCCGTGGTTTTACCGCCCCGAAATGCTTTATCGCGATTTCTTTCCTTGGCTGCACGATCCGCACACCCGCGTAGGGCTGTTTGATGACAGTGTGGTGCATGCCGCGCGCGGCTTTGAATTTATGAAGGAGGCCTATCGGCAAAGCCTTGCCGATTGCCCTGTGCTTGAGGGGGAGCCGGAGAGCGACCGCGTGGCGCGGCATGCGACATGGCTTTCCACGCGCTATTTTATGGCAAATCTTTTAGAGCGTAAGGATCGCATGAGCATGCATGCGGCGGTGGAGGTGCGCGTGCCCTTTGCCGATCACCGTATTCTCGAATACGTTTTCAATGTCCCGTGGCATATCAAATATGAAAATGGGCAGGAGAAGGCGCTGCTGCGCCGCGCCATGCAAGGGTTTTTGCCCGACCGCATTCTTTTTCGCAAGAAAAGCCCCTACCCGAAAACGCACAACCCGGCATACGAGGCACTTGTACGGCACATGCTTGAGGGGCGGCTTGGCGCGGGCGGCTTTTTGAGTGAGGCGCTTGACCGCAAAAAGCTACAGGCGCTGCTTGAGGGTGATAATGTGACTTGGTTTGGACAGCTGATGTCCCGACCGCAGCTTGTTGCATGGCTGTGTCAGCTTGATTTTTGGTTTGAGAGGTACAGCGTAAGGCTGATCTGAATTTTACAAAAGGGTGATGTGCCGAGAGGTGTTCATCGCCCTTTTAACATTTTGTTCACAAACGAAGCCGCTTATTTAAATATTTTTGATGTAGAAAATATTTGAAAAACAGGCAAAAACATGCAAAAGGACGTTCTTTTGTGATGGTTTTGTGAAGAAAATAATTCGATATTTTTACCGAAATGCTCTTGACACAAAAAGAAAAATTTGTTATAATTTACAGGAACTCTATCAACCCAAATTCAAAAAAACACAAAAGGAGGGAGTTCTCACTTTTAGTGAGAGCAGAGAACAATGAAAAAATTTGCACGTGTGATCTGTCTTGTGCTGGCTTGCTTGTTCTGCTTGCTTGCTGTTGCTGCTTGTGACAATAGTAAGAAAAAGAACAATGGCACGCAAACCGGTGCGATCAAAACCGACGCAAACGGCGTAAGATGGGCAGTAGACGAATGGGGCACCTGGCGTGAATACGACGATCTGCCCGACGACCTTGATTATAACAACGACACCATTACGTTCCTTTACTGGACCAGCGAGTCGGGTGTACACCCCGAGTTTGCGCAGAGCGAAGATGTTGACAACGCAGTTCTTTCCGCTGTTTATAAGCGCAACGAGGCGGTCCAGGGCCGTCTTGGCGTTGAGTTTAACTTCATTGCCGAGCCCGGAAACAATAATGACCGTCAAGCCTTTATCGCTCGTGTACAGCGCGCTGACGAGGCTGATACGCACGACTTTGACCTGATCGGCGCCTATTCATGCAATGCAGGTGCCTTGTTGGTAGCAGGTCTTATTCAGAACATCACCGCTACCGAAAACAATTACATTGATATTTATAAGCCCTGGTGGCCCAAGAACCTGACGCACAACTTGGCGATTGCCAACAACCTGTATTTCGTATCCGGTGACTGCTCTACCAACTCGATCTACCAGATGATCGGTATATTCTTCAACAAGGATTTGGTCAACGAGCGTTACGAGCAGGAGGCAGAGGCATACTTTGCAAGCAATCCTCACGTAAAAACTCCCGAGAGTGGCGCTGAAGGTGGCAACACTGCAACTAACATGATCTACGAGAAGGTGTATGCCGGCAAGTGGACGCTTGATGAGCTCATTCACCTTACAGCAAACACCTATGTTGATAAGTACGGTGATGGCGTTTCGATTGACGACACGTACGGCCTTTGCGGCAGAGAGAATGTAGCCTGCGCCTTCTACGGTGGCTCTAATCTGCGTATCATCGAGCACACCACCGACGGTAGCGTTATGAAGATCTCCGATGACTATACCTCTTCTAAGACAGTTAGATTGACAGCTAAGCTGTACACCGTGCTTGGCACCAACTCTTACCACAACGAATACTCAACCGGTAAAGGATATAATGAGCCTTTCTACAGCGGTACCTCCTACTTCATGATTGGTTACATGCAGTATGCAGAGTCCAGGTTGGTTAACAACGACGTGGTAGAAAACTACGGTATTCTTCCTATTCCGAAGTATGACCTCAACCAGAAGAACTACTACACCACTCTTGGTAACGGATTCTCCCTTTACTGTATCTTCGTTGACTTTGACACCCGTGGCAATTTCCAGGAAACGCTTTCTATGTTTACTGCAGTGCTTGAGTGCTGGGGGTCTGAGGCATACCGTAAGACTACACCCGTTATTTTCGAGCTGAACATGAAGCTGAAGTCCTCCCCCACTCAGTGTGAGGCTGATATGTGTGAGATCATCAGAGCTTCTATTGAGGTTGAGCTCTCCCGTATAGTCCGTTCTGCTCTTGCAGGCTCTCCTGCCAAGGTTTACCCGGCAGACTACATGCCGATCAGATGTGCTGTGTCCGGTACATCCTGGACTTCTTATTATTCTGCAGACATGACAATGATTACGAACAATCTTGCTAAGTTTGTTAAAGATTTGAAAGAGACTCTTGTCGATACTGACACACTGAACAAGCAATAAAATGAAATAAGAGCCCCCCTCCGTTACAAAACGGAGGGGGGCTTTTTATCATCTGGGCTCGGGCATTATTAGCTTGCAGGGAAGATTATTTTTGCAAAATTACAACGCGATCGTTACCGCCAAAATCCTTTTTTACCGTAGATGAAAATCCGAATTCTGTGGCAAGGTCTTGCAGTGCCTTGCCCTGATCGTAGCCGATCTCAAGAATAAGCAAGCCCTGCGGCTTTAGCAGCACACACCATTTTTCTAAGATCGCACGGTAAAAATCAAGTCCGTCAGTGCCACCCCTCAGTGCGGCGCTCGGCTCAAAGCCAACCTCGCGCTGCAGGGTAGGTACAACGTCGTTTCGGATATAAGGCGGATTTGAAAGAATGGCGTCAAAGCTGCCGTTAGCAAGCGCCTCGGGTGGGGGTGTGAGCACGTTGTGGCACAAAAGATCAATGCGCGAGGAAACACCGTTTTTGCTTGCGTTTCGCTTGGCTAATGCAAGGGTTTTTGGGAAAAGGTCAACAGCCGTTGCAACGGTATCCGTACGGTTTGCCAGCGTTGAGATCGCCACACAGCCGCTACCCGTGCATAGATCCAAAAATCTTGCCCCGTTTGGTAGCATTTTTATTGCCACATCTACCAAGATCTCGGTGTCAGAGCGTGGGATCAGGCAATCCTCACTGACCTCATAGCACTCACGGTAAAAGTACCATTCGCCCAAAATATATTGCAGCGGGTAGTGCTCCTTGCGGCGTTCTACCGCCCTTGTGAGGGCTTCACCGGATAGGGCTTCGAAAAGCAGCCTTGCTTCCCACGTTGCGTTTTCGATGCCTGCCGCCTTTAATATTGCTGCAATTTCTTGCTGTGTCATAAAAATTCCTCACATTTTTCTGATTTCTCTTGTAATTTGTATCCAAGTATGCTACAATAACATCAGCAATACGCGAAAGGAGGATCGGTTTATGAATGAAAAAACCAACTACGGCAAGATCATTGCCATCACGTTGTCGGTCATCACTGCCGCCGCAGCCATTGCTTTTGTTGTGTATCGTCTGATCCGCAATTTGATCACATTCTGCACCGTATATGACGATCCCGAAGAAGTAGAGGATTGTGTTGACTTTGATGAGATCGAAGAGGAGCCTGCTGTCGAGGATAGCCTTGATGCTCCCGAGCAGGATGAGGACCAAGCCACCGAGGATGTAGCGGAGGGCTAAAGCTTTTGCCGCAACAGCGCGCTGTTGCGGCTATCTTTATTTTACCTTTTTTTTCGTTTCTGTCAAGTACATGCCGTGTATTTAGCATGCTTGCAGGATGCTTTTGAATATGCTATAGCGAGCCCGTGTGCGAAACAAAACCATAAAATAGGAGAATACTATGCAAAACTTTCATAAGCTTGCGCCGCAAGAGCTTGACGGCGTTTTTGATCTCATCGGCCGAGATTGGATGCTGATCACAGCCGCCGGCAAAAATGAAAACGGCGAGGATGCCGTGAATACCATGACCGCCTCTTGGGGCGGCATGGGCTTTCTTTGGAACCGCCCTGTTGCCTTTTGCTTCGTGAGACCCCAGCGCTATACTTTTTCTCTCACCGAGCAATCTGAGCGCTTCTCACTTTCCTTTTTTGATGAGTCCTACCGCAGTGCGCTTCGTCTGTGCGGTACAAAAAGCGGCAGAGATCTCAATAAATTTGAGGCGGCGGGGCTGACGCCCCTGTTACACGATGGCACGCCCATAATCGCTGAAGCGCGCCTTAATCTTATTTGCCGTAAGCTGTATGCGGATACTCTAAGGGAGGAGGGCTTTGCCCTGCCCGAGCTGCTGCAAAATTATAGCGCGGGAGATTATCACCGCATGTACGTGGTAGAAATAGAGCAAATTTTGGAAAGAGAAGAATAAAAAATGGATAATGCATTTGAACACGTAAGAGAGCTGTGCAGTCGCGTGCGTGCGGCGGCACCTACGGTAGCGGTTCTTGATCACGCAGCACGCTGTGCTGTTTTGCGCGCTATGGCACGCGGGCTTGTGGCAAATACCGAAGCCATACTTGCCGCGAATGCCGCGGATCTTGCGAGCGCCGCCGAAAACGGTGTACCCACCGTCATGATGGACCGATTGAAGTTAACATCCGAGCGCATTGGTGCAATTGCTGAGGGAGTGGAGGCGCTGATCGCGCTACCCGATCCGCTTGCGGGTGGGGATAGCTGGGATCGCCCCTCAGGGCTTCACATCATGCGCCGGCGTGTGCCCTTTGGTGTGGTTGCCATGATCTATGAGGCGCGCCCTAACGTTACCGCGGATGCAGCGGCGCTTGCGATAAAATCGGGCAATGCCGTTGTTTTGCGCGGTGGCAAGGAGGCGATCAAAACCAACTGCGCCATTGTGGCGGCGCTTGGCAAGGCACTGTCGGCGTGCGGTATTTCGCCTGATGCCGTCGGGCTTGTGACCGACACCTCGCGCGGTAGCGCCGAGGCACTGCTGTCGATGCGCGGGTTGATAGATGTGCTGATCCCGCGCGGCGGCAAGGGGCTGATCCGCAATTGCGTGGACAATGCCAAGGTGCCCGTGATCGAAACGGGCGCGGGAAACTGTCACATTTATGTAGATGCCGATGCCGATCTTGAAAAGGCACTGCGCGTGGCGGTAAATGCCAAGTGTCAGCGCCCATCGGTTTGCAACGCGGCGGAGAGCCTGCTTTGCCACCGCGCTGTAGCAGAAAAATTTTTGCCCGATTTTTATGCGGCAACGAGAAAGTGGAACGTGGCATTTCGCGCGTGCCCGTTGTCGCTTCCGCTTTTGCCCGAAGCCGTTCCTGCTACTGAGGATGATTTTTATACGGAATACAATGACTATATCATGTCGGTAAAGGTGGTGGATTCCGTGCTTGAGGCGGTGGAGCATATCAACCGAACGGGCACGGGTCACAGTGAGGCGATCATAACGGAAAACGATGAAGCCGCGGCTGTGTTTATGAGTTTGGTGGACGCTGCGGCAATTTACCGCAATGCCTCTACCCGTTTTACAGATGGGGGCGAGTTTGGCTTTGGCGCGGAGATCGGTATTTCCACGCAAAAGATGCACGCACGCGGCCCGATGGGTCCCGAGGCACTAACAACTGTTAAGTATTTGATCGAGGGCAACGGCACTGTTCGCTAAAAAACAAAAAAGATCGCCTATGCGCCACAGCGCATAGGCGATCTTCTCATTTTACGGTGCCTCGGATATGTTATTTTTTCTTTTGGCGGCGGCTTGCGCCATGCGCTCAATAAGCGCGGGGAAGGAGATACCTGCCGCGCTTGCCGCAAGCGGCAAAAGGCTTGTTTGTGTGAGCCCGGGCAAGGTATTTGCCTCAAGGAAGCAGGGTGTGCCCTCGGCGTTTTCCTTAAAATCAATACGGGCAAAATCACGCAGACCGAGTGCCCGAAAGGCGCGCATGGCAAAATCTTTTAGCAGCGCCGCCTTCTCCTTGTCAAGCGCCGCGGGGCAAATCTCCTTGGTTGCGCCTGCGGTGTATTTGTGCTTGTAGTCATAGATGCCGCCGCGCGGAATGATCTCAACTGCGGGCAATGCGGTATCTTCCAAAACGCCTACCGTAAACTCTCTGCCCGAAAGAAATTCCTCTACAAGCAATGGCTCACTTACGGGGCAGGCGGCAAAATCCCCCTCGCCTTCAATTTTTTTGAGGCCTACGCTTGATCCGCCAAACACGGGCTTGACAATAGCGGGCAAGGGAATTGCGGGGGGCGGTGTGCTTGGCTGCCAGATCGCCCCTTGCGCGATTGGCACACCCACCTCGCTCACGCGCTGTTTGGCGCTTGCCTTATCCAGCGCGCGTGAAGCCCCCCTTGCATCACTGCCCGTATAATGAAATATACCCGCGTGCTCGAGCGCATTTTGCAGAACGCCCCCCTCTCCGTCACCGCCGTGCAGTGCAAGAAATACAGCATCACTTTCTCTCGCCAAGCGCAAAAGCGGCGCACTTGGTTTGGCGCCCTGATAATCACATGCGATCACGCGGTGCGCAGTGCCCGCAAACGCCTCTATGACGCGCAATGCGCTGCTGATCGATACGGCACGCTCTGTACTGTTGCCGCCGTATAATACCAAAATATTCGTAACAATCACCCTTGGCAGGGTATGAAAAAAGGCGGGATGCTGTTACTCAGCGCAGTTCTTGACAAGCGCCTTCAAATGGGATATAATGGCATTGTAAGAAAATATTGATTTAGAAATATAAAGGGGGATCCTATGGAGCTGATACTTTTGGCATTTTGTGCGTTTCTTTTAATTTCCAACATCTTCCTTGCGTTTACCAGAGGCTTGCGCAAGTCACTTTTACGCTTGGCAACGGCAGTGCTTGCCGTAGTGGCGGCGTATTTCCTTTCGCGCGCGATTGCCGCAAGCATTGGCTCGGAGATCGCCCTGTGGCTTAAGGTAACGTTTGGCGGTAATCCCAACTTTGCCCCTATGTTTTCTGGCGAGGCGGGTGCTGATAAGGCGGTGGGCACATTGGCGCAAATGCTGGTGGCACCCCTGCTGTTTTTGCTGCTTTATTGGGTATTAAAGGCGGTTTTGCTTTTGCTGTATTGGCTTTTGTCGGCGGTTACGCGTCCTGCAACCGTGGATAGCGCTTCCAGCCGTTTTATTGCGTTGCCGATCGGCATTTTGATTGCTTTTATTGGTATTTTTGCGTTTGTGTCGCCCGTCATGGGATACCTTGACGTTGCTTCGGCTACCATAGCAGAGGTGGATGCGGGCGAATCAATAGAAGAGGTTGAGGAGCTTTCTGCTTATAATGCCGATCTGGTCGTTCCCGCACTGCAAACGCCCGTGATTTCCTCGCTTTATGGCACACTTGGTGAAAAGCTGTTTGAGGGGCTGACGCAGGGTGAGTGGGATGGAGAAAAGCTTCATCTGAAAACAGAGCTTACAATGCTTGGCAAGGTTGCGGGCAACGCGCAGCTGCTGGGCGCTACGCCTGCTGAGCAATACGGCGAGGTCGAGTGCGCGGCTGTGGATGCGCTGGCGCAAAATATCAGCGATTCTCATATGCTATCGGTTTTGTGTGCCGGTGTTTTAAATACCGCCTCTAACCATTGGCTCTCGGGCGAGAGCTTTTTGGGCATTCAGCCGCCCGATCTCGGCGCAAACGGCAACCTTTTGCTAAACGCCTTTCTTCAGGTGTTTTCAACGTCGAGCCGTGAAAATCTTGGTGAGGATCTTGATTTCTTTGCAGACGTATTCGCACTTGCTGTTCGCTATGACGTGCTTGCCAATATTGGCAATGCTGATGAAAATGCGCTGGCAGATCTGATTGCCAACAGCGGCTTTTTGGCGGATACACAGGTGCTGCTCCAAACGCACCCGCGCATGGATCCCGTCGGCAAGGCGATGATCGATGTCGGCATGCGCTGCGCATTAAGCGCTATGGGGCTACCCGAGGATCTCGGACAGAGCTGTGGCGAGATCCTAACGGATATGACCACGGTTTTGAAGGAAACGCCTGTAAAGGAAGATGGCTCGATCGATGATGAGGCGCTTGCAAGCAGCCTTACCGAGGTTTTTGCCGAGCATGAGATCCCGATTGGCGAAGCGGCTGTTTCGCTGGTGGCACAGGGCATTGCGGATCACTTTACAAGCGAAGAGCTGCAAAGCCTTTCGATCGAGGATGCCGTTGATAAGCTGATTGAGCGTTTTGGCAGCGTGGATATCAGTGGTCTTACAGCCAATGGATTTACTGAGTGAGAGAAGGAACAACATAAATATCAAAGGGCACCCAAATGTGTTTTGCATTTGGGTGCCCTTTGCATATACTGTACCGAGGTGATGAAGATGATCGCATATAAGGCATACGATCGCGCGCGTGCGGTGGAATATGCGCGCCGCTATGCGTTTTCGCGCAATCCGCTGTTTTACAATTTTACCGGCGTTGGCGGCGATTGCACAAATTTTGTTTCGCAGGCATTGCTTGCGGGGAGCTGCGTGATGAATTATACGCCCGATTTCGGCTGGTATTACCGTTCTGCTGATGACCGTGCGCCTGCATGGACAGGAGTGGAGTTTTTTTGGGATTATATGACCGAGGCACCCACCTTTGTGGCAGCGGGCGGTGACACGGGCCCTTTTGGCAGGGAAGCAACACGAGAGGAGCTGATGGTGGGAGATGTGATACAGCTTGCCGACAGCACAGGTGATTTTTATCATACCCTGTTGGTTACGGGCTTTTCGGGCTCAACGCCCTTGGTTGCGGCACATTCCATTGATACGCTGGATAGACCCCTTAGTGATTACAACTATACAAGCCTGCGGTATTTGCATATCATCGGCGTGCGTGTGCCTGTGGATACCCCCGATTGCTTTGCAGATCTCTTGGCGGGGCGCGCACTGCCAAAAGAGGTTTAATTTTTTGGAGAGCTATTGCTTTTGCACCGGAAATGTGTTAGAATAAATCGGCTTTCAAAATTTCGGCTAGAGGTATAAAAATGACAGCGGTGATTTTTATTTTTGCACTATCGGTTTTGGCAATGCTTTTGCTGGTGTTCCTAAAGCCTGCGGTGCACGTGGGGCAGGTGGCAATCAGCATATTTTGGGTCGCTCCCGTTTGCGGCGTTTTGGCGCTTGTCATTGGCGGCAGGCTCAGCCTGTCCGAGATCGCGGCGGGGCTTACCGCACCGGGTGCTGTCAATCCCATACAAATATTGGTGCTCTTTTTTTCCATGACGCTTCTGTCGGTCTTTCTTGATGAGGCAGGCTTTTTTCGCTACCTTGCGGGCGGGATCATGCGTCGCGCGGGCACAGGGCAAGTAAAACTGTTTGTTAGCCTATATTTGGTGGTGTCGGTGCTCACGGTTTTTACCTCAAACGATATTATCGTGCTTACTTTTACACCCTTTATCTGCTATTTTGCAAAAAACGCGAAGATAGATCCGTTGCCCTATCTTTTTTGTGAATTTGTATCGGCAAACACCTGGAGCATGATGCTGATCATCGGTAACCCCACCAACATCTATCTTGCGGCAAGCAACGGTGTTGATTTTGCGGCATACACGGCACAAATGCTGTTGCCTACCGTGCTGGCAGGCAGCGCATCGTTTGCCATGCTTTGGCTTTTGTTTCGCAAAAAGCTCTCGGCGCCGATCGGCGGCAATGCCCCGGATACGCTGCCTATGGATACGCCCGCTGTATGGATCGGCAGTGTGGCGCTTGGTGCGTGTGTGATATTTTTGGTGCTTTCCTCGCATCTTTCGCTTCCCATGTGGCTGATCGCCGCCGCTTTTTGCGGGGCGCTGTATCTGGTGGCAACCGTAATGCAGTTGGCACGCGGGCGCGGTGTGCGCCTCATTAAAAGAAGCCTGCTGCGCGCGCCGCTTGACGTCATCCCCTTTGTGCTTTCCATGTTTGTGCTTGTGTTGGCGCTGGAGAAGGTGGAGGCAACCGCGCTCTTTGCCAAATGGCTTGTGGGCGGAGGTGAGGTGCTTCGGTTAGGTGTGGCTTCCTTTCTTGCATCAAACGTGCTCAATAACATCCCCATGAGCGTGCTTTTTGCTTCGATCGTAGGGGCGGGCGGTGCCTCTGCTTCTGCTTTGTATGCCTGTGTGATCGGCTCTAACATCGGCGCTTTTCTTACCCCCATGGGGGCGCTTGCGGGCATTATGTGGATCGCCATGCTAAAGGACCAGGAAATTTCGCTTTCCTTTGGAAAATTCACCTTGCTTGGCGCGGCAATCTCTGTTCCTACACTGATGGCGGCATTGCTTGGACTTGTGATTTAAAAAGAAAACGGGCGCTTTACAAAGCGCCCGTTTCCCTTGTACGGGCGATTCATGAATCGCCCGTATTTAATTGTTTTTATAAAGAACGTTAATATAGTGTTCAATGATATCCACACAGCGCTCAAACCCGAGCTCCTCGGTGTTGAGGCAGAGGTCGTAATTGCGCGCGTTATCCCAATCGCTGCCCGTGTAGTAGCGATAATAGGTGCTGCGGGCACGGTCGATCTTTTCAATCTTTTTCTCGGCTTCCTTGCGAGAGAGCCCGTAAAGCTCTACCACCTTGTCAATGCAGAATTCCATTGAAGAGTAAATAAAGATGCGCAACACATTTTTCTCGCCCTGCAGTATGTGGTCGGCACAGCGCCCCACAATAACAGCGCTTTCCTTTTGCGCGATCTCCTTGATGACCTTGGATTGGAAATTGAACAGATTGTCATCGGAGGTAAATTCGCCGCGATCGGGCGGAATGATCTCTTTGCCAAAGGAACGGTCGTAACGCTTAAAGAGCGCTACCTTGCCTGCCTCATCTGCTTTGTGAAAGAGATCCAGACTAATGCCGCTTTGCTCTGAGGCGAGCTCCATGATCTCGCGGTCGTAAAAACGGATGTTAAGGCGTTCTGCCAGCATTTTTCCAATGGTGCGACCACCACTGCCAAAGCCGCGCGCGATAGTTACGGTGAAGTTTGCCATAAATGCCTCCTTAAAGTCAATGACTTTTATGCGATCGTTTTGATGGTAATTTTATTATAACACTGTAATTTGCGTTTGTCAAAGGGTATTGTGCTGTTTTGTGCGATAAGTCTTGACAAATGCTTCTTTTTGTGTTATGATAACACCCGCGAGCATGCGAGGATCTTGTTTTGTCGCAGACCTTGCAGCACTTTGCGGGTGTGTGCGAACCCATTTCGCCACAACCGCTCGTTACACTTCGCGGGTGTGGCGAAATTGGCATACGCATAAGATTTAGGATCTTACGCCGTGAGGCGTGCAGGTTCGACCCCTGTCACCCGCACCAAAAAGAGAGGGCGCCCTTGTGGCGCCCTCTCTTTTTGGTGCAGGTACGGAGCCGAACCCCCACGCGAGCAAAATGAAGAGTTTAGTACTTGGCACAAACGCGTGGGGGAAGGAGCGCGGTCTGCGGGGAGCAGTGCGGCGGTGCCGCAAGCGGTCCTTCCACTCTCGCCACGGCGAGAGAGACGACCCCTCAAATCATAATTCAATCGTGCCGCGCATAGAATAAACCGACTTTCAAAAAAAGGAGAGGGGTTTATGGAATATCGCGATGAAAAAAACACCTGCATCCAATCGCAGGTGACTGATAAAACCGTATCGTTTGAGCAAAACGCTGAGTTATCCTTGCCGGATTATTTGGGTGAGGTAAGCCGTCTTTTGTGGGTGCGTCCCACAATTTTGCCGCCCGCCCGCTTTTTGAATGGCGCAAATGCTGAATTCACGGGACGGATCTGTTATGATGCGCTGTATGCGAGTGCAGACGGGAAGCTCTATCACGCGGGCATGGAGGACACGTACTCCTTTTCCGTTCCCACAACGGCGGGGCGCGCGGATATGCTTTGTGCTGCGGTGTATCCTGACGTCATGGTTGGCCGTGTGGCAGCACCGCGCAAGCTGACGCTGCGGTGTCGGTTACACGCGCACGTATGCGGCTATGACGAAAAAAACATCGGCACGGTGCTGGCACCTGAGCTGCAGGACACTGTTTGCCGCCTTGGTGATATGGTGGAGTGCGGCAAGCTTTACTCGGCAGTGGGAGAGGCGGTGGAGATTTATGACGAAATAGATGTGGGAGATGCGGGCGAGCTGCGTGTGATCTCCTCGCGTGCGGAGATCTATTTGCCTGAGGTCAGTACCCACGCGGGTGTTGTGCGCTGCCGTGGAGAGGCAATTGTTACATTGCTTTGCTGCAAGGAGACGGAAGCGGAGCTTGAGGAGGGAGAGAATCAGGGTAGCTTTGCGCCCTATACAACGGTGCGGCGCTTGCCGCTTTCGCTTGAGGTGCCGCTTGAGGATGTTACTGCGGATTTTGCAGCGCGTGCGTGTGCGATTGCCGAGGAGGTGCGCGCGGTGCAGGATCAAGGCAAGATCTCGCTTGCGGTGCGTGTGATACCGCAGGTGGAGGCACAGTGCAGTGAGCCTGTCTGCTACACCAAGGATCTTTTTGTGCCGGGCTCGCGTACGGAATGCCATTGCACCGAGGAAAAAATTTGGATCCCACAGGTGTGCTGCAACAAAAATTACAGTATTTCCAATACGTTTTTGCCGAGTGAGATCGGCATGCCTTCAGGGGCAGAGGTGATCGATGCCATTGCTGAGGCGGAGGTGAAGGATAAGAGCGCTGACGGAAAAAATATCATCATGGCAGGGGAGATACACTGTCACGTGCTCTATTGCCAAGGCGGCGAATACGGTGTGAGCGATGTGACGCTGCCCTTCCGTGTGAGCAGTGAGGGGAGCTTTGAAGCCATTTCTGTGCTTGCCGCTGCGCCTGTGCTGCGCGTGCAATGGGAGCGTGAGCAGATCCGCGTAGATGCCGAGCTGATGCTCTCGGTGCGCGGTGTTAGCTTTGCTACCGTCAAGCCTGTTTGCGAGGCAAAGCTATCACCTTGTGAAAAGCGCTCGTTTGCCGATCTGGAGTTGTGCTATCCCGCTGTGGGAGAAAGCTTGTGGGAGGTGAGCCGAAGATATGCAGTGCCGCCTGCGGATATTGCCGTTGCCAACGGCATTGGTATGGATGAAATGGATTCTGCCGAGTCGCTGAAGACAGTGCGGTACTTGATGATTCCTACAGCGAAGCCCTGATTTTTCCCGTAAAAATGTTACTGCCAAAAGGCTTGTGTAAAAAATGTGTATGTAAGGTGAAATTTTACATAAAGTGCACAAAAAGAGAATTAAATTTGAAAAACTTATTGACAAAAGGGAGCAATTGTATTATAATGGGAGTACCAATATAAAAAAAGGAAGGTACTAACCATGCGTAAATTTATTGCAGTTGCTTTGGCTGTGCTTATGCTTGTGTCGGTTCTTGCTGTACTCCCTGTATCTGCAGCAGCGCCCGCAACATATGACGGTACCACTAAGGATACCGCCGGCCTTAATCAACTCTTCATTACTGAGGTTGCTGCGGCAACGCAGTATAACCCTGCAGGTCAAACTACGGTTCAAGATGAAAACGCGTTTAACTATGTAGAGCTCTATAACAACGGCGCAACTGACATTGATCTTACCACGATCAGCCTTTTGCGTGCTACGAAAATGGAAGAAGAGCCCGACGACGATGCGAATCCCTACTTTACCAACACCAATGCAGCCGGCACCAAGAAGCTGTGGCAAGTTTGGAAAGATGAGTACAAGTTCGTTTCTAAGATCGACATCAAAGCAGATAAGATCGTAACTGATGCTGCTGCGAAGAAGACCGCAGCGTTTGTTGATAACATTGCTATAACGCCTGAAATTGACGGTGATGAGTGCTTTAACCTTCTTACCAATGCCGGTGTGGATATGACTCTTTCCAACGGTGAGGTTACGGTAATTTGGTTTGTTGGTCCTGCTACTATTAGCTGGATGAACAAGCAGATCATCAAGAACGATGCCGGCACCTTCAATCCCAGAACTGCTTTCCTGAAGTACTACTACGGTGCAGAGGCAGACGTTTCCAATTACAACGTTGTAATGGTATGGGCATGGAGTGATTTTGAGGTTGAGGGCGGCAGCGAGACCGATTACCTCGCTTCCGATATGTTTACCCTCAGCACGCTGCCTGCATTTGACCTTGATAACTTCGAGTATATCCTTGGCGTTGCAAAGAACACCTGGGAGCTTGAGGTTGATCAGGCATACAACAAGACCACCGGAACTTGCAATGCCGATCTTTACAGCATGACGGTTTTGGGTAGATCGTCTCCCAAGTATAACTTCTCTTACGAGAACGAATACAGAAGACCCGACACATCGGCAACCTTTGTGCCTTCCACCTCCGTGCCTTTCCTTGTAAATGCATATGAGGCACTTTCCGCAATCGGAACCCCCACCGTTTATGCCGATTACGTTGCAGCAGGCTACGTAAAGAGTTATCGCGAGACCGGTGCTGTTGACTGGACCGGCAAAATGACTCCCGGCAGCATGCCTGATTGGCAGTGGGCTGTGATCGATCCCAGCAATGCAAAAGCTCCCGATACGCTGAAGACCAACGGCGTAGCAGATGAAGCCAAAATCAAGGTAGCTACGGATGCGCTCCTCAAAGAGTTTAAGCTTCTTGACGACGGTTCTACTTCCGGCCGTAATGAGGATGATGAGCGTGACTACAACTTCGAGAGCCAAGAGGATATCAAAAATCGTTTCTTTGGTACGAAGGATGAGGTTAAAGAGGAAGAAGGATTCCCGCTTGTTGCGTTGATCTTCATTATCGTTGGCGGTGTTCTCGTTGTTGGCGGTGGTGTTGCTGCTGCAGTTATCTTCTTGGTTGTATTGCCTAAGAAGAAAGCAGCTGCTGCGGCTGCTGCAGAGGATGCTCCTGCTGAGGATACTCCCGCTGAGGATACTCCCGCTGAGGATACTCCCGCTGAGGAATAAAAACATAAACGGAATGTAAATCAACCGTTTGAAAAAGGGCAGTCACCCGTTGGGTGACTGCCCTTTAACGTTTGTCGGATTGTTTTAAAAGTTATAGAAAAGCAGGCTCCTCGTCGCATTCCCGTGAATTGCAAAGAGATATGAAAATATTTTTTTTAAGGTATGAAAAAAAGCGTACGCCCTTACTTTCTTCAAATTTCGGAGCCATGGTGTCGGTTTTTGACAGATGTGCGCCAAGCCCGTCGCCGCAATATTTTGCATACGCCTCCTTTCGCACAAAAACCTTGGTAAAAGCTGCTTGCCGATCTGTGGCGTTTTCGATATAGTCTTGCTCATGTTTGCCGAAAAAGCGAAGAGAAAAGCGCTTTATTTCGGCGTCGCTGTAATGCGTTCGCGCTTCCGCATCAACGCCTACTCGTGGGATCGTGCCGTTATCGCAGCTTTGCAGGGCACAAATGGCAAAGCCATCCGTGTGAGCCAGGCTAAAATCAACTGTAGGCAGATCCTTAAAGTAAGGTCTGCCTTTCTCTGCGGTTACAATGGGGGAGTGGGGAAGGTTCAGCGCTTGCACGATCTCGTCAAGCAGCATGTGTGCGGCTTCACTTTGAGCCTTGTGCAATGTGTGGCGGCTGTGTTGCAAGAGGGTAGAGAGGTGTCTGTAATGCAGAATCAGCATACGGTCACATGTTTTTTAACTGAGCCAGGCACGTGGGACATACGCGTTTGTGTGCGAATAAAACCACGTTTTCAACTTCGCCGCAGAAAATGCAACCGGGAACGTATTTTTGCAGAATGATGCGATCGCCCTCGGTGTAGATCTCAAGCTTGTCGTTGTTGTTCAACTCAAACGAACGGCGCAATTCCTTGGGAATGACAAAACGCCCAAGGTCATCAATGGGTCTGGTAATGCCTGTGGATTTCATAGTACATTCCTCCTTTGTTTTTTGTAGTCGAAGTGAACTAAGTCTGTAAGTCCTTCGCCACGTAAATTTTGGTATAATTTTATTATAATCGGTCGAGAAATGGTTGTCAATAGCAAAAAATGGAAAATTATAGATTTCTTGATTTATTTTATTAAGCGGAAAAATTTTGACAAAAAGTGCACATACGTGCGTAAAAAATGTGTTTGCCGGAGGCAGACCAGTGATTGAAGCGATTTCTTTTGGCAAATACTGCTTATGTATCGGTCAAGATGGCGAGCCTATCTTTATTGTACGCTGCGCAAAACACTTTCTTGGCTAAAACGGGGGAATATGATGTTACGCGGATGCCAAAAGCAAATGATTGTATTACAAACGCCTGAGAGCGGTGTGTTTGAGAGTGCTTTTTTTGTGTTGCGAAGGGATAATCAGTCGGTTGGACATGACGATATGATTGCGGAAGCCAATCGGATCATCGGAAACGGCGCCCGTGTGCGGCGTCGGGCACGGCGCATGCCTGAACGCTTGCTGATCTTTTTGCTGGGGGTTGCGTTCGGAGTTGGTATTTTTACACTCATTTATTTTTTGCGACAGATATGATACTTGACAAGCGTATATAAAATGTGTATAATAAATATTATGTTAAAGTAATAAGTGTGCTCGGCCGTGCGGCTGTGCGCTGTATCATTTAGATAAATACATGGGGAGATCCACAGGCGGCAGGAGCGTTGTGCCGTGTAAAGGGTCTTCGTTTCTTATGCTTATTGTGTGTAATATTTTGAAGTTAAGGAGGACTTATGCCGAAAGCAAAAAAAGAAAAGGGTAAAATTCGTATTATACCGCTTGGCGGGTTACACGAGATCGGTAAAAACATTACCGTGATCGAATATGAAAACGATATGATTGCCGTGGATTGCGGTCTTGCATTCCCGGATGAGGATATGCTTGGTGTGGATCTGGTTATTCCCGATATCACCTATCTTGAGCAAAATGCGGACCGTTTGCGCGGTATTTTTCTCACACACGGTCACGAGGACCACATTGGTGCCATTCCGTATGCGTTGCGCACCGTCAATGCTCCTGTGTACGGTACAAAGCTGACGCTTGGGATCTTAAAGCACAAATTGGAGGAGCATTCGCTCCCGTGGGAGCCCGATCTTCGCACGGTCAATGCAGGCACAACAGTTCGTGCCGGGGCGCTCAATGTAGAATTTATCCGTGTCAACCACTCGATTGCCGATGCTTGCTGCCTTGCGATCCATACCCCGCTTGGCACGATCGTTCACACGGGTGATTTTAAGCTCGATATTACACCCATTGAGGGGGAAATGATGAATATCACCCGTCTTGGTGAGCTTGGCAACAAGGGCGTTTTGCTCTTGATGTGCGAATCCACCAACGCGGAGCGCGCGGGCTTTGCCCCCTCCGAAAAGAAGGTTGGTGCATCGCTTGAATACGTCTTTACAAAAAATGCAGATAAGCGTATTGTCATTGCGACCTTCTCCTCTAACGTACACCGCGTGCAGCAGATCATCGATATTAGCGCGCGACACGGTAGAAAGGTTGCCGTAACAGGGCGCAGCATGCTCAATATCGTGGGTGCCGCGGTTGAGCTTGGCTATATGAAGGTGCCCAAGGACACCCTTATCGATATTGGAGATATCAAGCGTTACCGCCCCAGTGAGATCACGCTGATCACCACGGGCAGCCAGGGTGAGCCTATGTCTGCACTGTACCGCATGGCGTATTCCGATCATCAGCAGGTTACGCTTGGCAGAAACGATCTTGTCATTCTTTCCTCACACGCGATTCCCGGTAACGAAAAGCTGGTTGGACGTGTGATCAACGAGCTTGCAAGAAACGGCGTTGAGGTCCTTCACGACGCGGCGCTTGAGGTACACGCCTCAGGGCACGCCTGTGCAGAGGAGTTAAAGTTGATGCAGGCGCTTACCAAGCCGCGTTATTTTATGCCCATACACGGCGAATTCCGTCATATGGCAGCCAACCGTGAGTTGGCATTGGAAATGGGTATGCCCGATCGCAATATATTCCTTTCCGATATCGGCAAGGTGCTTGAGATCGATGCAAAGGGCGCACGCTTTGCGGGCGCTGTGCCTGCGGGGCAGGTCTTGGTTGACGGCTACGGCGTTGGTGACGTTGGCAATATCGTGCTGCGTGACCGCAAGCATCTTTCGCAAGACGGGCTTATCGTAGTGGTGGCAACGGTCGATGAGGAGCGCTCACAGCTCCTGTCGGGACCTGATATCGTATCGCGCGGCTTCGTGTACGTGCGTGAGAACGAGCCCTTGATGGAGGAAGCGAGAAAGATCGTTTTAAAATCGATTGAAAAATGTCTTGGCGGCAGACAGTCGCGAGACCGTGTGCATTTGAAAAACACGGTGCGTGATGAGCTTTCCAAGTTCCTCTTTGCAAGAACGGGCAGAAAGCCCATGGTTTTACCTGTCATTATGAATGTTTAAAATTTTGATGTTATTCACAGGGCGTTCAATCGCAAAACACCCTGTTTGATTAGAATAAAGTCACATGACTGTACAAAAAACTGAAAGGTGGTTCCTTAAAATGGGAAAAGGAAACAGAACAAAACAGCAGCAGGCCGCTAATATTTTAAGCGGCACCGGCAAGAAGAGAAATGCCGGCAAAAAGCGCGAAATGCCCACGTGGGCAGGCACACTGATCGTGGTTTTGGTGCTTGTTGCAGTAGTACTCTTTTCGGTATTCTGCATCCTCAATTCACGCGGCGTGTTTTTGCGTAATAAAACCATTGTAAAGAGCGAGCATTTTGAAGTCAATGTGCCGATGATGTCTTATATGGTATATACCGAATATCAGAATTGGGTAAACAATTACCAAAACAGCGGTTATATGCAGTACATCAAGGGCGAGGGCGGTGACGGTCTTAACACTTCGCTTCCCCTTCGCGAGCAGAATTACAGCGTAACGACCGACTCCGCAACGGGTGCAACCACCACGGTGACTTGGTTTGATTATTTTGCAAATCAGGCGGCATCCAGCGTAGAGCAGGTTATTGTACTTTGCGAGCAGGCACATAGCCTTGGCATTACCCTCACGGAGGAGGAGCTGGCAAAGATCGACTCATCGATACAGATGATCGAGCTCTATGCTGCATACAGCGGCTATACTACCTCGGGCTATCTTGCCGCTATGTACGGTAAGGGTGTTGGCTTGAAGGATGTGCGCGAGATGACAGAGCTCATTGAGCTTGCCACCAAGATGACCAACCTTAAGACCGAGGAATTCAAAAATGGCGCAACCGACGTGCGTGTGGATAACTACTATAACGAGAACAAAAAGGATCTTGATATTTACGTAGACTTTATCGCCTATACCTTTGTAGCTACCTTTACGCCCACGGCAAGTAGCGAGGCGGATGCAGATGCCAAGAATGAGGAAGCTTACGAAAAATATGAGGACGATAAGGCGTTGTACCAGGAGCGTGTGGATGCACTTGCCGCATGCACTACGGCAGAGGAGTTCTGCGACCTTTTGATCGAGTATCTGATAGAGGACGGCATGACCGAGGTTGAGGCGATCCAAAAGCAATCTGACGCGCACAATATCAATTACGAGAGAGATGAGCTTGATATCGATCTTGAGGATTGGCTTTTCGATACCGAGTCGCCTGTGCAGGCAGGCGATACGACTGCCCTCAAGGACAAGGGCTCTGAGGCACGTGAGGAAGATGAAGAGGGTGGTTACGTCTATAAGAAGGCCAATGCCACCTATACCGCATGCTTTGTTCTTAAGCCCGTACACAGAGATGATGCTTATCTGCAAAACGTAGGTCATATCCTGTTCAAAACCGATACCTTTAAGGACATTAAGGATGCGAGCGGTCTTTCCAAGCTTTCCGGCAAGACCAAGGAGCTGGCACAAAGCCTTTTGGATAAGGGACAGACCGTATCCTCTGAGAACATGGCAAAGGCTCTTGTAGAGCTTATGATCGCTGAGGGTAAGATGGTTACCAAGACCGCTGAAAACGGTGAGACCTACTACTACATGGAAAAGGACGCTTTTGAGGCATACGCTAAGGAGTATACCGAGGATAGCGGTGTGTTCTATGAGGACGTGAAGAGAGGCGACATGGTAAGCGAGTTTGACGCTTGGCTTTACGATGATGCCCGTATTCAAAACGAGGTTTCTCCCTCTGCAGTTAAGACGACCTATGGGCATCATATTATGTTCTACAACGGTCATACCGATGAGATCAACTGGAGAGTAGCGGCAAGCGAAGCCATTGCTACTAAGGAGTATGAGGATTGGTACAAGGCTGCATCGTCTGCATGCGTGATTGACGTAACTGCAGAATATTGGGCAAAGATCAACTGATTTCTGCGGGGGACTGTCGCCAATATAGCGGCAGTCCCCAACTGTAAGTATGATCGCGCCATTCATAGGCATACTATACTGCGGATAGATTCCTGAAAGGAGCACACATGGTACTCAATACAAAGCAAACGACTGTGGCATATCGCTGCCCGTACTGCGGCGCAGGTGTGATGAGTGCGGTCAGTCCCTTTAACCTGCGCGGCAATATGCTGCGCCTGAAATGCACATGTGGAAAAAGCGTGATGGAGATAGAGCCCGCGGGGCAGGGCAAGGTGCGCATGACGGTGCCTTGTATCATTTGTCCCAAGCCCCATCACTATACCGTGAGCGAAAAAATACTGTTTGGGGAAGAGCTTTTTGTGCTGCCTTGTGCGTATTCCGATATCAACATTGCGGCTATGGGTGAGCTCAATCACGTAAAGGCTGAGCTCGCACGCACCGAGCTGGAGCTGCTTGATCTTATGGAGGAGAATGGCATTAGCGATTTCTCTAAGCTTCATGAGGAGGCCGAAGAATTTGTTAGCGATCCGCAGGTGCTGGATATCTTAATGTTTGTGATACGCGACCTTGACGCGGAGGGAAAGATCTATTGCCGCTGTGATAAGAGCGAGGGTAAGGAGGGCGACTTTGATGTGGAGGTAACGCCACAGGGTGTGTGTGTCACCTGCCGTAAATGCGGTGCCACAAAGACTCTGCCGGCGGGGTCCCTGCTTGAGGCGCACGATTTTCTCAATGCTGATTCTTTAAAATTAGAATAACGCATGAATTAAGGCGGTCGCCAAGTGTATTTCACTTGGCGACCGCCCTTTTTTATGGCATCAAATTCGACCCTGTTCGACAACCCTTGCCCCATTGCATATACTGAAAATGAGCATGCGTTTTATGCTCAAATTCCAAGGCTGCTACGCGGTGGCTTTTGGTAAGAAGGAGATATACTTTGATCAGTAATTATAACAACGATCCGCTTTTCCGCTTCCTTGACACGGAGGATGAGGGAATGCGTAGCACTTGTCGGGGACAGGGGCTTGTAAGCAACCCCTCGATGCCGGAAAACGGGTGTCTTTCGGGGCGGAGCCTTGCCATGGTATATTCGCCCTGTCAGGAGTTTGAAGGCGTTTATGAGCCTGCGGCAGGGCTTATGGCGGGCACGATCTTCCGTGAGCTTGAAAAGCCCTTTTACGGGGCAAGGAGGCTGAAATGAACAACAATATGATGAACGGCAATCAAAACGGCAACGGCGCGGGCAGCCTCCTGCGGCGTATTCAGGCAGAGGATTTTGCTCTTTATGAGGCGGTGCTCTATCTTGATGCGTATCCCACAAACAAAAAAGCGCTTGCCTTTTATCAGGAGCACCGAAAGATTTTGGATGCGCTGAAGGAAGAATATCGGCAAAAATACGGTCCCCTTACCATTTATGATAACGTTGACCCAAATGAGTGGGACTGGGTAAAGGGCCCTTGGCCGTGGGAAAGGGAGGCAAACTGAGTTATGTGGATCTATGATAAAAAGCTGCAATATCCGGTAAAGATCAAAAACCCCAATGCAAATTACGCAAAGATCATTATTAGCCAATTGGGCGGGCCCGACGGTGAGCTTGCCGCCTCGCAGCGGTATTTGCATCAGCGGTACAGCATGCCCTACGACAAGGTCAAGGGGATTCTTACGGATGTTGGCACAGAGGAGCTGGCGCACCTTGAAATGATTGCCGCGATCCTGTATCAGCTCACAAAAGGGCTCTCGCCTGAGGAGATCAAAAAGGCGGGCATGGATATCTATTTTGTGGATCACACGATAGGACTTTATCCCGTTGCTGCTTCGGGCGTGCCCTTTGATATGAAGTACGTTGGTGTGAAGGGCGACGTGATTGCGGACCTCAATGAGGACCTTGCGGCAGAGCAAAAGGCGCGCGTCACGTATGACAATATTTTGCGCATGGTTGACGACCCCGACGTGCGCGAGCCTATCAAGTATCTGCGTCAGCGCGAGCTGGTGCACTACCAGCGCTTCGGCGATGCGCTGCGCATTGCGCAGGATAATCTTGATAGCAAGAACTTTTATGCCTTCAATCCGTCTTACGACAAGTAAGGGCGTGGATCGTGTAACAAAAAAGGCAAGCACCAATTTTGGTGCTTGCCCTTTTCATTATGCGATGGGATTTTCCTTGATATAGGCATCAAGGATATCCGCTGCCTCGCCCACCAGCTCTACGCAGGGGCGTTTTTCGTAATATGCTTTGGTACGGTCAGCGGGGGTGGCGGTGGTATCTCTGCCCTCGGTGCCAAGCAAATCGCGGCAAATAATACTGCCGCCTGCACGCTGGCGGAAGTGCTCGCATAACTCCTGTACCATTTTGTAGTGTGCCGCTTTGGCGGCTTTATCGTTGGTATCCTCATAGCCATAGAGCGCACCTGCCACCAGGCACATGCCTGAAACCGCACCGCAGACCTCGCGCTGACGGCCAATGCCGCCGCCAAAGGGTGCTGCCAAGCGGAGTGCTGTTTTTTGATCAAAGCCTGTCAGGTCACAAAAGGCGAGAAAAACCGATTGCGCGCAGTTGTAGCCCTCTCTAAAATATGCCATAGCCCGTTCTTTTCGTGTCATTTTCCATATCTCCTTGGTTTGCTGATTAACATTATTGTAGCACAAAAGTCCGAGCTTTGCAATAAAAAAGCCGATACAAATTTTGTATCGGCTTTTTTATGGTTAACCCAAGGAATCGGTAATATCCGTGGTAACGCAGTGATCAAAGCAGCCAAAGATCTCCTCGGTTTCCTTGGGTACCCAACGCTGTGTAAACGCGCTGACAAGGGGTACAAGCACAAGCCCGCCAAGCATGGCGAACACGCCCGAGTAGAGCGAGTTTTTAAAGAGGAACCCAAAGAAGCCGCTATCTACGGTAAAGACCTTCATGCTAATGAGGAGCTGTACGATCTCGAGTCCCGTGCCAAACAGGAAGCAGGTGGCAACGGCGGGCTTGGAGATCTTTTTACTGTAGAGGCCATATAGGAAGGGAGCAAGGAATGCACCCGCCAGCGCACCCCAGGAAACACCCATCATTTGCGCAATGAATACCGAATCTGCCCAAATCGTATCCTTGAGAATGGCGATGACAGCGGAAAGCGCAACAAAGAATACGATCAAAAGGCGCATAAAGAGCACCGATTTTTCCTCATCAATTCTTTTTTTGCGCTTTTTGCTTGCAAGGGGAAGGATGACGTCAAGTGCAAGCGTGGACGAGGAGGTAAGCGCGAGGGAGGACAGGGTCGACATCGATGCCGAGAGCACCAACACGATCACGAGTGCAATGATGATTGCGGGGAGCGATGCCAGCATGGTTGGTACGATACGGTCGTTTAACACCGTGCCGCCAACGATACCGTCCTTATAAATCGCGGGGTTGGTGGCGTAGAGTCTGCCAAAGCCGCCAAGGAAGTAGCAGCCGCCCGCAACCACAACGGCAAACAGGGTCGAGATAATGGTGCCCTTTTTAATGGCGTCCTCGTTTTTGATAGAGTAAAATTTGCCCACCATTTGCGGCAAGCCCCAGGTGCCGAGCGAGGTGAGAAGCACCACGATCAGCAGGTAAAAGGGCTGTGTGCCGAAGAAGGAGGTAAAGGCGCCTGCCTGCCCTGCGGTTTCGGGATAGGGGGAGGGGATCTGCGAGAGCTTGAAGATCGCCTCGCCGGCGCCGCCGTTTGCGTTTATCACGGCAACGATCACAACTATGATGCCCACAAGCATGATAATGCCCTGAATAAAGTCATTGATAGCGGTTGCCATGTAGCCGCCAAAGATCACATACACACCCGTCAGAGCCGCCATTATGATCACCACTGCGGCGTAAGGAACGTCAAAGGCAGAGTTGAAAAGCCCCGAAAGCCCGTTGTAGAGCGATGCGGTGTAGGGGATCAGAAATACGAAAACGATGACAGAAGCCGCGATTTTTAACTTGGGAGATCTGTAGCGCTTTTCAAAGAAATCGGGCATGGTGCGTGAGCCAAGCGCTTGCGTCATAATGCGGGTGCGCCTGCCAAGCACCACCCACGCGAGCAGCGAGCCGATAAAGGCGTTGCCAAGACCGATCCAAGTAGAGGCAAGGCCGAAGTTCCAGCCAAATTGCCCTGCATACCCGACAAAGATCACGGCAGAGAAGTAAGAAGTGCCAAAGGCAAAGGCGGTAAGCCACGGGCCTACGTTACGACCGCCAAGCACAAACCCTGTTACGTTGGTTGCGTGACGGCGGCAATAGAAGCCCACAAAAAGCATCAGTCCGAAAAAGACCAGAATAAACGGTAGTGTTACCAGCACATTTGTGGTGGTGGAGGAGAGTGGGGTTGCTGCGAGTGCCATAGATCATCAATCCTTTCTTTGTAAGATTTTATAGGAGGGAACGGAAGGCACAAAAAAACCGCCCCTCTGCCAAAAAGCCTGAGGGCGGATCACAAATGCGATACGCGGTACCACCTCTTTTTACCGCCCCCTCACGAGTGGCGGCCTTTGCGACACAATCATGTCTTCTCGCGGTAACGGGCGACCCCGGCACAGCCTACCGCGCATAAGGCGTTTCGGTGTGCGGCTCTCGAAATGTATTCGGCACAGTATGTCTACCGCCTTACACCAACCGGCGGCTCTCTTTGCGATATATCCGTGCGTACTGATTTTCGGTCACAGCCTTTATGCGGATAGTTTAGCACATGCTGTTTCGTTTGTCAAGCACTTTTTGAAAAAATATTCAAAAGAGTGAAAAGTATAAGGTACACAGAACGCTCGCACACTTTTTGTGTGAAAAGCAACATGTTACATGCTTTTGTTGGCGCAGCTTGCGCGCAAGGATTGTTGCGTTGCAATGGTCGTTAGCGTATCACCAAGCTGAGTTATGATGACTGCTAAGAATACGATTTCGTCTGTTGAGAGCATGCATGCGATGGCATTAGCAAGTGCCGTAATAGATGAGGTCAATTCTGCGCTGTTCATATACCTGTGTGCCTCCTGCGGTTTGGTTCCTTATAGTATATGTGAGATCAGGAAAGTGGGTACAGGGAGAGTGTATCCGTTTCCTTTTGGTAGATGCCAAGCAGGATATCCCTTGCGCTATCATAGCCCTGTAAGCGGAGCTTTTCGTTAAGCCATTTTTTGTCGCGCCCGCAGCGGGAAAGATTTTCTCCCATAATTCTGCCGTCCATGATCAGCTCTGTTCCGATATGCGTTGCCTTTGCCGTGATCTTAAGATCCATGGGGGTAACGGGGCGGCTTGCCGCCTTGGGTAGGATCGACAACTTGCCGTTGTGCTCGAAAACGGCGGTTTGGATCTCGTCAAGATCAAAATAGCCCTGCTCGCGGCAGAGTAGCAAAAATTCGGAGAGATCGATTTTTGCTTGCTTTAAATTCTTTCGATAGAGCTTGCCGCTGTTAAAAAGGATCGTGGGTGTGCCGTTGATATATTTTCTTGTTCTTGGTAGCTTGTGTGACGCCAAGCTCAAAAGGAGTGAGGCAATACAGTAGATCACCAAGGCGATCAAAGGCTGCAGGGGTTCCTCTAATTCTGTTGCAAGCTCCGCACCGATCGAGCCTATGGTAATACCGCAGACGTAATCAAAAAAATCAAGCTGTGCCACCTGCTTATGCCCCATTAATTTTGTGATGATGAACAATGCAATAACAGATAAAATTGAGGTGAATATGACCTTTAAAATGTTCATTTTTCGCTCCCGTGGATTTTGGAATAGTATGCCCGTTGGGAGTGAAAATATGTAAGGCCGCATTGATTGTGCAACGCAAAAAGGATAGAGAACAAAAATTCTCTATCCCTTTGAAGAGCATATTAAATCAAATCATCAAGCGATACACAAAATATTTGGGAAAATGCCTTAAGCTCAATATCGGTAACAAAGCGCTTGCCGCACTCGATTCTTTGAATGGCATTTTTATCAACATCAATGCCGATCAACTGCATCTTGTCTGCAAGGGCTCGTTGGGAGAGCTTTGTGGGATAGGTAAGACGTAGTGAGCGAATTTTATCGCCGCAAAGATTGTTTTTGTTGTTATTTTTGTTTTTAAACATAAACACCGCCTATTTTTGACATTCAGTGATTGACATTTTTATTATAGTGTGTTAAAATAGGTGTGTTGACATTTTGTAAATGTCAACTGAGTTTAAATCAATTTTTGTGGGGGACGCGAGAGATGAATAAAACAGTTGGCATTATGAAAAATATTGACAATCTTGGCAGGGTTGTTATTCCCAAGGAATTCAGAGATAGATTAGGGCTTGAAAAGGGGGTCGAGATCGTTTTAACAAGGGAAGGGGTTTTGATTCGCAATTCAAAGTATGAATTGGTGATGAAAGAGGAAGTTTCAAGTGTAAAATAAAGATGTACGCATTTCAAAGAAAAAGCCGTTCGCAAAAGCGGACGGCTTTTTGGGTGATGAGATGTCGACTCTCCTCGCACTGCGTGCGAGGATGGAAGAACCCCTTGGCGCCTGAACGGCACCACCGCACAGCGGATCGGTGTTCTTCCCCTCGCGTTCTACAGACAGCAAAATTTGCAAGTTTAAGTTACGCGAGGGGGTTCGCGCCCAAATCACCCACGCCATATGCAAAAAAGGCACCCGATTGGATGCCTTTTGCATATGGGGTGGGTGATGGGAAGTCGATTTATTTCGCACTCGCGCGCTCGCGCGAAATGGAAAGTTTCGTATAATATAATTTAAATTTTAAGTAACTACGGAAACTTTCAGGGTTCGGCTCCGACATCACCCAAAAACGCAAAAAGCACCCCGCGAGGGGGTGCTTTTCGTGTTTGGGGTGGGTGATGGGAGTCGAACCCACGACCTCCAGGGCCACAACCTGGCGCTCTAACCAACTGAGCTACACTCACCATATTTGATTTTGCAGTGGCGCGCCTTGAGGGACTCGAACCCCCGACCTACTGCTTAGAAGGCAGTTGCTCTATCCAGCTGAGCTAAAGGCGCGTACTTGGAGCGGGTGATGGGAATCGAACCCACGCGGCCAGCTTGGAAGGCTGGAATTCTACCATTGAACTACACCCGCCTGTGGTGCGTTTCAAAACTGCCCTACAATCATACCACAATGCCACACCCTTTGTCAAGAGCAATTTCAAAAAAACTGTGCTTTTTTTGCAAAAATTAATCTTTTGTCATAGCATTGGCTTTTTTTGCGTGCGGTACTTGCCAAAAATACAGATATTATGTTAAAATATAATAGTATTAAAATAAAGGAGGGGGCTCTTATATGCCGTTGCTTGCACCACACTACACCTTTTGTGCATATTTTCATGTGACACCGACATTTTTAAAAGAGAAGGGCATTCGTGTGCTGTTGCTTGATATTGATAACACGCTTGCGCCTTATGAGCAGCCCTTGCCCGATGAACGGCTGAAAAATTGGCTTGAGAGTTTGATGGCTGAGGGTATTTCGGTGGCGTTTCTTTCTAACAATCACGGTGAGCGTGTAGAGCTTTTTAATAAGAGCCTTGGCTTGCCCTGCCGCTACGACGCGCACAAGCCCCTTACGCGCCGCGCGAAAAAGCTGTTTTTGAGTCTTGGCGGTACGAAAAAGACCACTGCCTTTATGGGAGATCAGATATTTACCGATGTGTTGTGCGCAAGGCTAGCGGGAGCAACCGCCATATTGGTGCCCCCCATTTGGGATAGGCGGGATGTAGGCACGCGCTTTAAGCGCCGTCTTGAAAAGGGTATTCTGCGTCGATTTTATAAAAAGCATCCCACACAGCCCGACGTGAGAGAGGGCAACCCCATTACCGAAGAAATAAGAGAGAGTATGAAATGAGAAAGCAAGCAATTTTTGGCCCCGGGGGTAATAGCGAAAGCTTTTACGCCGCAGGCTATAAATCTACCACACAGGCACCTGCCTATCTTGCCGCCCTTGGGCTTGGTGCTTACGAGTTTGAGGCGGGCAATGGCCTCAATGCCGGGGAAAAGACCCTGCGCGCCATTGGCGAGGAAGCAGTAAAATACGGCATTGAGCTTTCTTTGCACACACCTTATTTTATTTCGCTGTCGGGTGTTGACCCCGAAAAGCGCCTAAAGAGCGTAGGGTATATCGAGCGGTCGCTCGCGGCAGCGGCATGGCTTGGCGCCGATACCATTGTGGTGCATTGCGGCTCTGCCGCCAAGATCAGCCGTGAGGAGGCAATGTCGCTTGCCAAGGATACGCTTACCAAGACTCTTGAGGCAGTAGGAGATACGCCGATCCATATCGGGCTTGAAACGATGGGCAAGATCAATCAGCTTGGCACGCTTGACGAAATGATCGAGCTTTGCATGCTTGACAGGCATCTTTATCCCGTGGTTGATTTCGGGCACATGAATGCAAGAGAGCGCGGCGGATTTTTCTCCGACTGCGACAGTTATCGCAGGATATTTGACAAGGTTGCCGAAAGGCTTGGTGATGAAAAGGCGCGGTATATGCACTGCCATTTTTCAAAGATCGAATTTACCGACGCGGGCGAGAAGCGGCATCTTACCTTTGCAGATACCGTATACGGCCCGCATTTTGAGCCGCTTGCCAAGGCGCTGGCAACAGACGGACTTTGCCCGCGTATCATTTGCGAGTCGGCAGGCACGATGACTGAGGATGCGCTGTTCATGCAAGCGGCATACAACCGCGCAAGGGGGGCGAAATAATGGCGATAAAGGCGGTTTTGTTTGACCTTGACGGAACACTGCTCCCCATGGACCAAAATCAGTTTTTAAAGGGGTATTTTGGGCTTCTTACCGAGAAAATGGTGAAAAGCGGATACGATGCCAAAACCTTTATGAAGGCATTGCTCACGGGCACCGATGCCATGGTGGCAAATGACGGAGCCATGACCAACGAGGCGCTGTTTTGGCGCGAGTTTGGAAAATTTTACACCCCCAAAACGCTTCCCCCGATCACGCTTTTTGATGAGTTTTATGAAAAGGATTTCCCCAAAACCAGGGCATTTTGCGGCTATGATGCGCGCCCACGCAAGATCGTGGATGCCGTAAAGGAAAAGGGGCTTTTGTCGGTGCTTGCCACCGCCCCCGCCTTTCCCGCCATTGCCACCGAAACGCGCATGGGGTATGTAGGGCTCTCACCCGACGATTTTTTGCTTTACACCACCTACGAAAACTGCACCTACTGTAAGCCGAGCGAGGGATATTACCGTGAGGTGCTTGCTAAGATCGGCTGCGCTCCCTCTGAGTGCCTGATGGTCGGCAACGACGTGACCGACGATATGGTGCCTGCAAGCGCTGTCGGCATGCAGGTGTTTTTGCTTACCGACTACCTTATCAACAAAAACGGCGCAGATATCAGTGCTTACCGCCATGGCAATTACGACGATCTGCTATGCTTCATACAAAGCCTTTGATAGAAATGGGGCTGATTCATTGGCACCGAACAAAAAACAAGATAAGTATAAAAAGAAGCCGCTTTGCCATCAAAAAAGTGATGGCGAAGCGGCTTTTCGGTAGAAATCTTATCGAATTTTATTTTTTGTGCTTTTTTAAATGCGCTCTCAGCACTCGACGTACATTATACGCCTATCGTACCGAGATCACAACTTCTGCATCTAACGACTCAGCCCCTTGCTTGTTTATCAATAGGGCACAACGTTGACACCAAGTGCCTTCATTTTTTCACTTGCCGCCGCGATCTCCTCTTTGGTGGGCGTGGGAACGTTGGGGATGGGATAGGTCATGCCAAGGCAGGTGTATTTATGCTCGGCGTAGCTATGGTAGGGCAGGATGCGCACCGCCTTTACCGACTTTAGCTTTGCGATAAACGCGCCGATCTTTTCTACCTCGCCGTCGTTCATCCCGGGCACATACGGGTAGCGGATCTCCATCGGGATACCAAGACTATCCACGTACTTGATGTTTTCAAGAATTTGCTTGTTGTAAACGCCCGTGCAGGCAAAATGCACATCCTCGTCGATCGCCTTGATGTCAAACAAAAACATATCGGCGAAGGGTATGATCTTGTCAATCGCCTCACGCGCGACAAACGCACTTGTATCAATGGCAAGGTTGATGTCATGCGCCTTAAGGAGCTTTGCCACCTTTACGCAGTAATCGACCTGCATCAGGGGCTCGCCGCCCGAGAAGGTGACACCGCCGCCGCTGCCCTTCATGATCAGCTCGTCGCGGAGCAGCTCCTCGACAAGTGCTTCGGGTGTGATATCGTAGCCCGAAACGCTGAATGCCTCGGCAGGGCAAACCTCTACGCACTTTTCACAGCGTACACATTTGTCGCGCAAAAATACGTGCTTGCCGTCGACGGCAATATTGGCTTCGCAGAGCCCGACGCACTTATGGCAGTTTTTGCACACGCCCTCGTCGTACATGATCTGCTTTTTAAAGGCAAACGATTCCGGATTGTGACACCATTTGCATCGCAAAGGGCATCCCTTAAAAAACACGGTGGTGCGAATACCGTCGCCGTCGTGGATCTCAAAGGGCTTTGTGGCAAAGATCATTATCCCGACACCTCACATTGCTTGATGAACAGATCCTGCTTTACCTTACTGAGCTTAACGAAGTATTCGTTCCAGCCGCAAACGCGAACCTGTAGAGTGGAATATTTTTCGGGGTTTGCCTGCGCGTCCTTGAGCATCTCGCCACTGACGATATTGCCCTGCGCCGCAAAGCCACCGCCGGCAAAAAAGATCTTCATCAGGGATTCAAAGTCGTTAAGACCCTTGTCGCCCTCAACAGCCGAGGGGTGCATAATGAAGTCGAAAATGGTGGCGTCGACAAAATCGGCTGCATCTACCTTAAGGAGTGATTGCATGAGTGCCGTGATGCCGCCGCGATCCTGACCCTCGGTTGCACACATATTCTTCGAGAAGGGTGTGCCGCAATTTCTGCCGTTGGGGGAGGCTGCCGTCATTTCACCAAATGCGACACAGTGATATACCGAGTCAAGGCCAAGACGCAAAACGCCGCCGCGCTTGAGCTTTCTCGCGCAGTAGCGGTCAGCCCAGTGCTTGGTGATCTTGACCATAAGGGCATCGGGCAGGGGCAGATTGTTGCCGTATTTCTCGGTGTCCTTAATGATTCTTGTTTGCAGATCCTCATAGCCGCGCCAATCGTTTTTGAGTGCCTCGGTCAGCTCCGCAAGGGTAATTTCCTTTTTCTCAAACACGTACTTCTTGATCGCCATAAGAGAGTCTACTACCGTAGCAAGGCCCAAATGCTTGATCGAGAGGTTGTTGTACTTCAAGGGATATTCGTGTACGTCGCGGCCCTTTTCGATGCACGCATCAAACGTGCTTGAGTAAATGGGGGCGGGATTGATCATGGTGTTATACACGCTCTGATCGCGCAGGAAATCAAGCGACCACTCGGTGCAGTAATCGACCTGATCGAGGAACAGCTGGAAGAACTGCTCAAAGCTGGTAATGTCGGTGGTGCTCTCAAATCCGACCTGATCACCCGTGATGAGGTCCTTGCCACCATTGAGCGCAAACTCAATGCATTTCACGGTATTGAGGCGCACGGGCGCGATCTCACCTTCCTCCTCACCCATAATAATGGGCTCGTAGCAGCCAAGCACGACGTAGTTTTGCGCATCCTCTACGGGGATGCCGATGCGCTCGTAGCCTGAAAACACGGCCGCGTCGTTGATGATACAAATGCTGCTGTGACCGCCGCGGATCATCTTCAGTGCCTGACGGAAGATCTTGTTGTCAAGATTCTTGTGATAGCGAACCTGGATCTTGGGGTCGTAGATATTAAGCTCATCGTAGATCTCAAGGAGCTTTAAGCTCAGCTCGTTTGAAAGATCGTTCCCATCCTTGTCACAGCCACAGATGGTAAAGGGCTGCTCGGCATATCTCTTTGCCGCGGTGAAGTGGATAAAGTAGTAGCGGAACAGATCATCGATCTCCTCCATGGGCACACCGTTTGCAAGATCGTTTTTGTAGTAGGGCAGATACATGCGGTCAATGGGGCCAAGGGTTCTGCCGCGCTCACGGCCAAACTCCTCGAAATTGAGGTAGAGTGCCGAAATGAGCATGACCTCGTAAAGCGTTTCGGGCGCTTTGGTGGTGAGGTTTTTGATTGCCGCCGAGAATGCGGGTACATCAAACTTAAGAGAGTACTCGTAAACGCGGTTTAAGAGGCGCAGGATCGCCTCGTAGCAGATGATGACCGAGTCAAAGAAGTTGATCTGATCCTGATCGATCTTACCGCTGTCAAGCCATTTTTGCTTCGATGTCTTGGTGTTTTCAAGAATGCCTGCAAAGCCGTATTTGATCACGTTGGTCCAATTGGGAACCGTGTGCCAGAAGTCGGTGAAGAAGTAGCCAACACCTACCTTGCGGAAAAGCTCTGCCTTCTTGAGGTCCTCGGGCATCTTCTCGCGCAGTACCTTGGTGCGCTGAGGGCGGGACATAACGGTTTCAAGAATGCTGTTGGTGGCAAAGTAGCTGTAATCAATGCCAACATTAAATTTTACGGAAAAGGGTGTGTGCTCGTTGATCTCAAGCTGAAGGTTGTCGAGCAAATAGGCGTATGCCTTGGCAAAGACCAGCGCACGGGGCTCATCGGTAGGTGTATCCTGGATCTCCTGCAGCTTTTGGCGCAGGATCTCGACATCAAGACCCGTGGCGGGGTCGAAATTGGCAAGCTCATATTCGTTTTCAATCATGGGGCGGTTTTGAGTAAAAGATTTCATTTTCCGTCACCTCCTAGTTGCATTGTATCATTTTGGCGGGCATGAGTAAATACAGTTATCCGTCAAAAAAATATAAAAATCCGTCATTGACAAGAGGCGCACCATGTGCTATACTGCAATTGACAGGGGGGGTGAATTGCCGTGTTAAACGATCTTGTGATCAAAAACGTGGTGCGTGCGTATTACGCAAAGCACCTTGCGTGGGAGCGAAATCGCTTCTCGCCGCGTGGGGCAGATGCGATCGTTTTATTTACTGAAGGTAAGATAGAGTACCACTTTGAGGGGAAGACACTCATTGCAGGGAAGGGAGATTTCCTTCTCTTACCGGCAGACCTTCCTTATTCGGGCAGGAAGCTTGCGGATAAGTGTGCGTTTTTCGTGCTTGATTTTGAGTGTGCGCCAAGGGACGCATTTGAAAAATTCCCCGCGCCCGCGGTGGTGCCTGCAGGGGATTTTGAGGAAGCGGTCAGGCTCTTTTCCGATGCGATCAATGTATGGAATGAGCATAGAAGCAATGTGAGTTTTAAAATAAAGGCGATTGCCTACCAGCTCCTTTGCGAGGTATTAAAGGAGAGCACGGTGCAAAAAAACACCGTGCCTGTCGATGTGATCGTTTCATATATCGCCAAAAATATCGGTGATTCCACACTATCCGTAGCGGACCTTTGCCGTAAATTTTTCATCTCCGAGTCGCAGCTGCGCCGCAACATCCAGCGCGCCACGCGTCTAACACCAAGTGAGTATATTTTAACGCTCCGCCTCAATCGCGCGAAAAACGAGCTTTCCTACACCGACCGTTCCGTCAAGGAGATCGCCGCGCGGTGCGGGTTTGCCAGCCCCTATTATTTTTCGCGATGCTTTTCAGAGGAAATGGGTATGTCGCCTCTTGCATACAGAAAAAACAGCAGATCGATGTGATCTGCTGCTTTTATTAGTGCCTTCAGGCACCCCCGCACGAAGTGCGAAACAGACAACCACCCGCTATGCGGGTGGGGAACAATGGGTTATACCCCTTTTGTATAGAGTGTATCGTTACATAAGGCTTCTCCTTGAGGAGA
>SVSS01000011.1 GCA_015064185.1 Oscillospiraceae bacterium
CTCCTCAAGGAGAAGGCATTTTTGCAGACAGCTTTTGAAAGCAAAAGCCAGCGGCTTGAGCCGCTGGCTGGTACTATTGGGCTTTTAGCCCTAGTGCAAACCACCCGTTTGACGGGTGGTTGTGATTGTTCTATTCATCAAATTGGAATTGGTCAATCAGCAATCACAACCGTAGAAAGCCCTGTTTCTTTGTCCCAATACTCCATATAGATTATTTCTGTAAATTGCATAGGGTCGGTTTCGGGTACTATACCATTATACTTTATTGTGATTTTGTAACCTTCCTTTATCTCGGTGTTTGGATTAAACCAGTTAGGTACACTATATCGTAATGTTTCTATGGCCTTTCCATCTTCTGCAATTTTTGATACAAGCAAATTGTTCTCTGTAACTTCCATTACAACAAAACTTTCCACAGAACTCTTGCTGTCAGCCTTGCACCCAACCAAACCCAACAGACAAACCAACATCAAAACCAATGCTATGTTTTTTTTCATACAATCACACCCCTTTGTCAAATTCTTATTTATCATTCTGCTTTATCGCCAGTTTCGCCTTTGTATTACAAAGGCATCGGGCAAAGCCCATACCCTTAAGGTTGCGCGCATCCTAAGGCTCCCTCCGGGAGGGAGCTGTCACCGAAGGTGACTGAGGGAGAGTGCGATACAATAAGTTTTATCCAAAACTAAAGTTACGCAGGCTCCTTCCACCGCTAACGCGGTCCCCCTCCCTCTCGGAGGGAGACTTTTACGGTGGCATCGATATACTCGCAGACACCCCGAAAGTTTGTGTTGATTTGTCGGTTTGTAAACCTTATGACTTTGAGATCATACCCTTCAAGTATTTCCGTGCGGAATTCATCCTTTTGTCTGCCTTCTTCGGTATAATGCTGTGACCCATCAATTTCTATGATCAGTTTGGCTTTGTGGCAGTAAAAATCCGCAATAAAATTGTCTATGGCTTTTTGTCTTTGAAATCTGATTTCATGTTTTGATAAAAAATCGTACCACAAATGATTTTCCTGAGGTGTTGCATTTTTACGAAGATTTTTTGCAAGAGTAATATTCTTTTCGTTGTAATCAAGCGACATACTTACTCCTCCAAAGTTTTTATCGTTTCCATTATAATACAAATCGGCAGAGAAAACAACATCTCTGCCGATATTTTGTACCTGCTAATTCTCCGCTAAGAATGCAGAGAGAACGGGGTGATTTTTCTTTTATTGTTCAGGGTTTTTGGTAACCTCAGTAAAGGTTGTAGCAAGCCCTGCAAGGGATTGCAGCTCAGAGGGGATGATGATCTTGGTCGCCTTGCCGTCTGCAACCTTGGCAAGTGCCTCAAGGCTTTTAAGTGTGAGGACCTCTTGACCGGGCTTTACGGCATTCAGCATCTTAAGGCCGGCGGCAGTTGCCTCCTGCACCTTGAGAATTGCCTCTGCCTCACCCTCTGCCTCACGGATCTTTACCTCTCGCTCAGCCTCGGCACGCAGAATAGCCGCCTGCTTCTCTGCCTCGGCGTCAAGAATGGCCGATTGCTTACGACCCTCGGCAAGCAAAATGGCAGAATTCTTTTCACCCTCCGCACGCAGGATCAGCTCGCGGCGCTCGCGCTCCGCCTTCATCTGCTTTTCCATTGCGTCTTGAATTTCACGCGGCGGAATGATATTTTTCAGCTCCACACGGTTTACCTTGATGCCCCAAGCATCGGTCGCTTCATCAAGAATGGTGCGCATACGCGTATTGATGGTATCGCGCGAGGTCAGCGTGCCGTCAAGATCAAGCTCGCCGATCATATTACGAAGCGTGGTGGCAGTCAGGTTTTCGATTGCAAAAATGGGGTTGGTGACACCGTAGGCATAAAGCTTGCAGTCCGTGATCTGATAATACACGATCGTGTCGATCTGCATGCGAACGTTATCCTTGGTGATAACCGATTGGGGCGGAAAGTCAACGACCTGCTCCATAAGATTTACCCTTTTGCTGATGCGGTCAATGAACGGAATTTTTACGTGAAGACCGTTCTTCCACGTTTCGTGATAGGAGCCAAGGCGCTCCACCACGTATGCGTGCGCCTGCGGCACCACGTGAATGTTGGTAATGATCGCGATCAGGATCAACACCAAAATAATGCAAATTGCTATAATAAGACCTGTCATATTTATTCTCCTTTTAATTTTTTATTTCACGATCAATTTTACGCCCTTGACCTCCAGCACCTCTACCTGTGTACCCACAGGAATGATGCGATCGGGGTCCTTTGCGCGTGCCGACCAGCGAAGTCCGTGAAGCTTGACCTCGCCGCGCTCGCAAATGTTAGAGATCTCCTCAGTCACAAGTGCGCTCTCGCCGATCAATGCGTCAACATTCGTTTTTGTGTTTTTGTTTTTCAGCAGCTTTTTGCAAAGCGGTCTTGTGGAAAAAACCAACACAAGTCCTACGGCAACAAACACAAGGATCTGAACGGGTACGGGCACGTTGAAAAAGGCAAGCAGCGTTGAGATCAGTGCAGCAGGAAAAAACCATATCGCAACAAGATCTGAGGTGAATGCCTCCGTAAGCAATGCCAGTGCCAAAATAGCGATCCAAAAATACGGCATCAGTTTTCCTCCCTTCAGACAAACATAACGTTTTGTCCTCTTTCAGTATACCATTTTACAAGGACACTGTCAAGGCGACTAAGGGATAACGGCGGGCAATGGGGCGCGATTTTGAGGTATTTTTGACAATTATACCGCCTCTATATTCTTTTTTTAGTGAAAAAGCGATTTGTAGCCCTCAATACAGGCCCTTTTTTCCGCACAGTCTGCGGTGCAGAAGCTGCAACCAACCAAGCGGCAGAACCAAAAGCGAGAGCAATAAGGTAAATAGCAGTTCATTGGCAGTAAGGGGAACTGTACGCAGCACAGCACCTCCAAGATACACAAACGCGATCTGCACCACGGCAACGGCACACATAATGAAGATAAAGGCGCGGTTTTTCCAGAGTCCCTTCAGCATGCGCACGCGGTCTGTGCGCGCATTGAAGCAATTAAACACGCCCGCAAAAATGAAGAGTGCGAAAAAGGCTGTCAGCAAGCACAGATCCCCCTCCATCTCACGGTAGCTCTCGCGTATGGCAGGGACCTTCAAAAACAAAACGGAGAGCAGCACCGTTGCCACGCTAAGGAACGCAATGCGTCCCGCTATGGCGCGCGTGAGGATCGGCTCGTCGCGTTTTTTTGGTGGCTCCTGCATGTATTGCGGCATCGGTGCTTCCCCCGCAAAGGCAAGCCCCCCTAACGTATCCATAATGATGTTGATCCAAAGCATCTGCACAACGGTGACGGGTGCATCAAACCCGATAAAGGGGCCTATGATAGAGATCCCCACCGCGCAAAAATTCATAATAAGCTGCAACGTGATGAATTTTCTAATGCTTTTAAAGATCGTGCGACCGTAGAGCACCGCGCGGCAGACCGATGCTAAATTATCATCCAATATCACCACGTCCCCCGCTTCCTTTGCCACCTGCGTACCGCTCCCCATTGCAAAGCCAACGTCAGCACTGCGCAAGGCAGGCGCGTCGTTGATGCCGTCACCCGTCATACCCACCACAAGCCCCTGCTCGGCGGAAAGCCGCACCAAGCGGCTTTTATCGGCAGGCAACGCCCTTGCGATCACGGCAAGGCGCGGCAAGATCTCCTTTACAGCCTCATCATCAAGGCACGCAAGCTCCTTGCCCTCAAGGCAGACCCCGTTCCCCGACAAAATACCGCAATCACGGGCAATGCGGGTAGCGGTATCCTTGCCATCGCCCGTCATCATCACCACCTGCACACCTGCACGTCGCAAGGTCAGCACGGCATCGCGTGCCTCGGGGCGAGGCGGATCGATAAAGGTAACGGCTGCAAGAAGCGTGAGGTCTGCCCTCAGCCCATCACGCGGAAAGACAGATGCCTCGCACAGGAGTATCACGCGCTCGCCACGCTTCATGCGCTCGCCGATGCGCGCAAAAAAGGCGGCCTTTTCAAAGGATGCCACGTGAAAGCGCCCCATGCGCGCCCCCTTCACAAAGGGCATCAGTTTTTCGGGCGCACCCGAAACAAACACGCGCCCGTCGGAAAGCGCGGTGGCGGTGTATTTGCGCGCGCTGTCAAATAGAAGGCGCTCCTTTTGAGAAAAGTCGGGCACGTGTGCCGAAAGAAAGGCGGTAAGAAGTGCCCTGTCGGTGCTGTTTCCACCCAGCGCCACGGCGCGCCCCTCACGCTCTCCGCGCGTGGCACTGTTGTTGGCTACAGCGGCAAGTGCAAGGCATTCCGCCAGCTCCTGTGCCTCTTTTTTGAGGGTGCGATAGTCGGGGAAATCTCCCCGCGCAGTCAAAATACGCCCAAGTGAAAGCTGACCTGTTGTCAGTGTACCCGTTTTATCGGTAAATAAAATATTCATGCTTCCCGCCGCCTCAATACCCGCAGGCTTGCGCACCAAAACGTGATCCCTTGTCATGCGGCGGATGTTTGAGGATAGCACCACCGCTATCATCATGGGCAGCCCCTCGGGAACAGCCACAACAACCACAGTCAGCCCCAGCATGAGCGCATGCAAAAGCAGCTCAAAAAGATACGGAATGTTGCCAAGACGCGCCATGATCTCACCCCTTGCAAACCCCGCATCGATCACAAGACGGTGAAACAGAAACGTGAACACGCACACGATCGCCGCCGCATACCCGATACGGCTGATCTGATGCGCAAGCCTCGTGAGGCGCGCCTTCAGGGGGCTCTCTCGCACCTCGCCCTGCAGCTCACCCGAAATACCGCCAAGAAAGGTCTTATCTCCAACCCCAAGGACCTCCATTTCGCCCTCGCCCGACACCACCACCGATCCCGCAAACAGCGCACTTGGCGCTGCGGGATCTGCCACAAAGCGCCCGCCTGTCACGTGCTTTTCCGCCTCTCGGCTCTCGCCCGTGAGGGCCGATTGATCCACGGACAGCGTGCCCGACACCAGCATTCCGTCAGCAGGTATCTTCTCCCCCGCCGAGAGCTGTACGATATCGCCAACGACCACGTCTGCCACGTTTATTTCGCGCACGCTCTCGCGCCGCACGCGGCAAAGGGTGGTGCCGCACATCTCGCAAAGCCGCGCAAATGCCGCCTCACTGCCATATTCGGAGATCGTTGAAATGAGTGTGGCAAGAAAGACCGATATCGCAATGCCTGCCGTTTCAAACCATTCGTGCGTGCGCAAGATAAACAGCAGATTTACAGCAAGCGCGGCAAGCAACACCTTGATAACGGGGTCGCCAAGATTGGCAAAAAAATGCCGCCAAAAGCCGGAACGCTTTTTGGTGCTGATCACATTGGAGCCGTATTTTGCGCGTGACTCTGCCACTTCCCTCTCGGTAAGGCCCCTTCTTTTTACTCTTGTTTCATTCACCCTTTCGCCCTCCTGCGCCTGTTATCTCTTCCATCCTATGCGGCACAAATGAAAAAAAGACGAAAAAAGCGCAGGCGGGCACGCACGCTCTCGCGTGACACGCCGACCTGCGCCGACAAAAAATTACTTAATGCTTATAAGTTTCGTGACTGATCACATCGTTGTCAAAGATCTCCTGCTCACCCAGCAGGTCACACAGCATCTCAGCAGTGTGCCCAAGATCATGCGTGATGAGATTTAAGCGCAGCACGTCATTTTCCTTGATCGCGCCACCCGTATAAAAGTGCTTATCTGCTGTTTCGGTCTTTACCGAAAGCAGCGTGCAGGAGGGGGGCCAGAGGATATCGCGCGGCTGTTTGCCGATTGCAAAGCTACCGGGGCACGCCTCTGTGGTAACATCTACCACGTGGCGATCCTTGCCCCTGTTTTCCTTGTGGATCTCACGCTCCATTGCAATTTCGTTGATCGAATTTGCACCGAGCACCTCTACGATCACATAAGAAACAAGCACAGCGAGCAATATAGGCAGTAAATTCCCAAGCCCCGAAAAGACCTCAATGGCAAGCACCAACGCAGTCAAGGGCGTGCGCACCGATGCCGCAAGGAAGGAGGTCATGCCAACGACGACCATCAGCAAAAAGTGCTCCTCGCCAAGCACGCCCGCGCTGATCAGCACGTCAGACACCACCGAGCCAATCAGAGCCCCAAAGGAAAGCAAAGGGGTAAACAGACCGCCCGTTGCGCCCACGTCGTTTGCAAAAATAACGAGTGTGGCGCGCAGCGCCAAAAGCAGCAATGCCACATACCATGCCACACGGTGTGCAAGCAGCGCTTCGATCAGGTGGTGCCCCGTACCAATTCCCTCATAGTAAACAGAGCCGATAATGGCAACCACAGCAAACACGGGTGCAACCTTAAAGAACAGATGCACTTCCCCGAGCTTTTTGTGCAGCAAACCACGCACAGCATGTGTGACGGCGCCGAACAGATAGGCAAAGCCACCGCACAAAAGCCCCACGGGCAATGCGACCCAAACGAGCCACAGGGGCAGATACGCCGAAATGGAAATGTGAAACAGCGCGCTTTCCTTATCAAATAAATGGCAAAGCAATTCAAGCGTGCCCATGCCTGCAAGCACACTGCTTGCCGAGGACATAATAAGAAGCGGAGAAAAGCGTCTGTGCCCCTCCTCAAGTCCAAACAGGATGGCGGTTGTCGGTGCGCAGATCGCGGTAGCAAAGCCTGCGGTCGCGCCGCTTGTCATCAAATAGCGCTCCCAAGCGCGGTGCTTTTTGCCCATAACGCGCGTCACACCGCTGCCGACCGCCGTGCCCATCTGCACGGCAGGCCCCTCGTCATTGCCAAGCGGAATACCGCACAAAAAGGAGAGCAGCGCCGAGGTGAAAACGAAAATGAGGTTTCTGAGCCAATGGAAGGTAATGAGCCCGCGAATGAGCGCCACAGCAGTTGGAATGCCGCCGCCGCGCGAATGGGGCGAATAGGTTAAAAAGAAGGAAACGACTGCCGCAACCAAAACGGCTCCGAGCACCACAAGCGGAATATATTGCGGATTTTCCCCCGCAAAGTGATAGATCGCCTGCGAAATTTCTATCACCTTCTCGGAGATCACACGAAAGGCAAACACAATGATGCCCGTGATCATACCGGTGATGCCCGCAAATACCACGCATGGCCATATGACATTTTGAATTTTATGCTTGATCTTTTTTTCTTGCACGGTCCCCTCCCCCGCACACGGCGGTTTCAGACGGTAATATCTATTTTTGTATTATACTCTTTTTGTCAATTCATGTCAACTGCAAAGGGCAGGCGATCATAAATATTTTGCCCGAAAGAGAAAAAACAAACCCGTGCGAGGGGAAGATCCCTTTGCACGGGGCATTGTTTAGTTGCTTTTTCTGCTTTTTCTCGCCATCTCACAAAGGCTTGCCAGCGGGCACGCTTCACAGCGCGGCGCACGCGCGGTGCACACGTCGCGCCCAAATTGCACAATGCGGTGGCAAAAATCGCTCTGCTCGGCGGGCTCAACGAGTTTTACCAAGGTGCGCTCCACCTTTGTCGGATCCTTCAGCGTTGTCGGGTACATACCCAGCCGTCCGCAAATGCGAATGCAGTGGGTGTCCGCCACAATGGCGGGCAAGCCAAAAATATCGCCGCGAAGTAAATTGGCGATCTTGCGCCCAACACCCGGGAACTTTAAAAGCTCATCCATATCCGAGGGCAATTCGCCGCCGTAGGCTGTCAAAAGCAGCCGCGAGGCATCTATAATATTTTGTGCCTTGGTATGATAAAGTCCGCAGGGTCGCACAATGCGCTCAACATCGGCAAGCTCGGCATTTGCAAGCGCCTTTGCATCGGGATAATGAAAAAACAACTCACGGCAAACAATATTTACGCGTGCATCGGTGCACTGCGCGGATAGGCGCCCCATTACCAACAGCTTAAACGGATCACCGCCCGCTTCAAGGGCACAGGTTGCCTCGGGATATATGTCCTTGAGCGCCGCCACGATCTCGCGCATGCGCTCTCTTTTTTGCTTTTCCGTCATCGTTACACCTCCCCCAAAAAGCCATACGGCACTGCTTTTTCTGTGTCATTCAGTATAACATAAAAGAAAGAAAATTGTCAAATGTTTTTGCGATAAACTTTGCGGTAATACTTGACAACAAAGACCTCGTTTGCTATAATAACGAGGTAGACAGGATTCCCCTCTACTCTCTCGGGATGTAGCGCAGTTGGTAGCGCGCCTGGTTTGGGACCAGGATGTCGCAGGTTCAAATCCTGTCATTCCGACCAGCAGCAAGTTGCCGCCCCCGATCATCGGGGCACGCGCAGCGGCAATCCTTGCCATATCACACAGGCGAAGCACTGCTTTTACACCTTCGCCTTAAAAGGAGGCGTAGCTCAGTTGGTCAGAGCGCACGGTTCACATCCGTGAGGTCATGGGTTCGAGCCCCCTCGTCTCCACCATAACGAAAAGGCACCCGTTTGGGTGCCTTTTTGCTTTGGTGCGCCTCGGGGGTGTGAGAACCCATATGGGAAGAATGCCGATTTTGCAAGGCAAACGGCGGTGTTTAGCCGCCGAGGCATTCTGTTTATTTTGGGCACGAGTGCCCGAAATGGACGAGCCCCCTCGCACGCCGCACCCGTTTGGGTGCCTTTTCGTTATGGCTCGACTCGGGGTGCGAGAACCCACTGTTTTGCGCAGCAAAACATGGGAAGAATGCCGATTTTGCAAGGCAAACGGCGGTGTTCAGCCGCCGAGGCATTCTGTTTATTTCGGGCACGAGTGCCCAAAATGGACGAGCCCCCTCGCACGCCGCACCCTTTTAGGTGCCTTTTCGTTATGGCTCGACTCAGCACCCCCTAAACCATCTTTTTCATTATTTTTTCCTTAAATCAACTTCTTTCTCATTTTCGGTTGACAATTCTCTCATTTTAGTATAAAATTTTAACAGACTATATTTTGAGGTAGCTACATGATTTGTAATTCTATTTTAGATGCACTTGGCAATACGCCCCTGATTCGGCTCTCGCGCCTTGCCGACCCCGAGGGTGCGGAAATTCTTGTAAAATTCGAAGGGCTGAACGTCGGTGGCTCTATCAAAACGCGCACGGCTTACAATATGATCCTGGCGGCAGAACGCGAAGGGCTGATCACACCCGACACGATCATTGTTGAGCCCACCAGCGGAAATCAAGGCATTGGGCTTGCGCTTGTTGGCGCAGTACGCGGCTACAAAACCAAGATCATTATGCCCGATTCTGTCAGTGAGGAGCGCCGCAAGCTTGTGGAGCACTACGGTGCCGAGGTCATTCTCATCCATGATGCGGGCAATATCGGCGACTGCATTGAGGAGTGCCTGCAAACGGCGCTGCGCATGCAACGCGAGGATCCGCGCGTGTTTGTGCCCCAGCAATTTGAAAACCCCAACAACGTAGATATTCAGCGCAAGCAAACGGGTGTTGAGATCCTCGAGCAGGTAAACGGCCCGATCCACGGCTTTTGCTCGGGCATTGGCACGGGCGGTACGATCACAGGCATTGGTGAAACGCTGAAGGCTGCAAATCCCGACATGGAAATCTGGGCAGTTGAGCCTGAGCACGCGGCGATCCTTTCGGGGGGATCTATCGGCACCCACCTGCAAATGGGCATTGGTGACGGGCTCATCCCCGCCATTCTCAACCAAAACATTTATAATGACATCTGCATTGTAAAGGATGAAGAAGCGTTATCCACAGCCAAACGGCTTGCCAGCGAGGAAGGTATTATGTGCGGCATTTCCAGCGGCACAAACGTGGCAGCGGCAATCAAGCTTGCCAAAAAGCTGGGAAAAGGCAAAACCGTAGTAACCGTGTTGCCCGACACTGCCGAGCGCTATTTTTCAACCCCTCTTTTTGAATAAAACTTTTTCAATTTTTTTAAAAAATAGTATTGACAACCCCCTTTTTGTGTGCTATAATACCGAAGTACGCCGAAAGGGGTATATGCGGCATTAGCTCAGCCGGATAGAGTGCCTGGCTACGAACCAGTAGGTCGGGGGTTCGAATCCCTCATGCCGCGCCATAACAAAAGGGTCGCCCTTGTGGCGACCCTTTTGTTATGGCGCAGCATGGGTTGATTCGAAGCTCCCTCTGCGAGCCTTGGTTCGCAGAATGGGGTTCGCATACCCCGACCGAAGATCGAAGAGCTTGCTCTTCAGGCGCAGGGCGTGGGTATCTTCGCGCGCCGCGCGAATACCCCTCATGCCGCCCTTGTGGCGACCCTTTTGTTATGCCTCAGCATGGGTTGATTCGAAGCTCCCTCTGCGAGCCTTGGTTCGCAGAATGGGGTTCGCATACCCCTCACCCCAATCATAACCACCCGTCAAACGGGTGGTTATGATTTAAGGAATACCTCTGACCTCTTTGGGCAACACTGTTTTAGAGAGGCGGTGAACAATGCATGAACGAGAGATACGCAGTAAAAACCCTATCCCTTTTAACCGTTACATTGGCGGTCTACTTAATTTTATGGCAAGCGCTTGTTCGTTATTTTGATTTCCCCGTATACTATTACGGGCGGCTTATTGAGGTGCTTTCGCTCATTTTATTTGCAGCACTCGCGTTTTCCACGCCCATGAGATTTGAAGAGATGGGCATCATCGTGCCACGTTCCACGCTTTTTCGTTCCTTGGCGTTGGGTACGGCTGTTGGACTTTTATTCGTTGTGGGCTTGATCGCCTCGCGTGCCGTGCTCGGGCTTGAAATAGCCTTTTCTTGGCACATTCGGGGGGATATTTCGCGCGCGACCTATTTTTTGGTTGCTCCTTTTCAAGAGGTGCTCGCCAAAAGTGTGATGCTTTACAGCTTCGAGCTGGTTTTTGATAGGCAGCATCCGCACGTGTCAAATTTCATGTCAGCGCTTACCTTTGGGGCGTTTCACGTGGTATACGGCATTAAAATGATGCTGCTTGCCATGCTGTTATCCCTGATAACGGGGTGGATATTTCGGCGCGAGCGCTGCGTGTGGGGATGCGCCGTGGCGCATTTTGCCTGCGGATTTTTTCCCGTATGCTTCGGGTTTTAACGGCTTGCAAAATTCCTTGACATGTGCTATACTTTTAGCAACCGCTTTTAAAAGGGAGGGCACACGATGTCAACGCAACAGAAAAAGCTGCCGCAATCAAGCTGCGAGAGCTGCGAGTTTTACGATTATGACGAATACTACGAGGAATATACCTGCTCGATGCGCCTTGACGAGGATGAGATGCGAAGATTTCTCACGCGCGAAACCGCCTCCTGCCCCTATTACCGCTTTTACGATGAATATAAAAGCGTACACAAGCAAATCTGAAAAAGCTGCAAAATGCCCTGCCTGCACCTTGGTGTTGGCAGGGTATTTTTGGCAATATTTTATAAAATGTAGAAAAATTCATAAAAAAATCACACAACCTGACGAAAAAATAGAGCTTGACAGTTGATTTATGCGCAACAATATGATAAAATATTTCTATCTGTAAAAACCGCGGCACTCACCCTGCCGCTGAAAGGAACTACATATGATAAAAATCGATCATCTGGTCAAAAACTACGGTGCCAACCGCGCGGTTGACGACATCAGCTTTGAGGTCGCCCCCGGTGAGATCGTAGGGTTGCTGGGCCCCAACGGCGCCGGAAAAAGCACGACCATGAATATTCTCGCAGGCTACCTCTCCTCAACCTCGGGGCGTGTGCTGGTAGATGGGCTTAACGTGCTTGATCAGCCGCTTGAGGTCAAGCGCCGCATCGGGTATCTGCCCGAGCAGCCCCCTCTTTACCTTGATATGACGGTAGAGGAATACCTCATTTTCGTCTACAATCTCAAGGGCTGTACCCTCAACCGCACCAAGCACCTGCAGGAGATCTGCGAGGTGGTAAAGCTTACCGATGTGTACAAGCGCCTGATCAAAAATCTTTCCAAGGGCTTCCGTCAGCGCGTTGGCATTGCGCAAGCACTGATCGGCAATCCCCCCGTTATCATTTTTGACGAGCCGACCGTCGGGCTTGACCCCAAGCAGATCATTGAGATCCGCAACCTTATCCGCACCCTCGGGCGCGACCATACCGTTATTCTCTCCACGCATATTCTGCAGGAGGTACAAGCCGTATGCGACCGCATTATCATCATCAACAAGGGGCGCGTGGTGGCAGACGAGCTCACAGAAAACATCAACCGCGTGGGCGCAAGCTGCAACCGCTATCAAGCAAAGATCTGCGGACCGCAGCGCGAGGTGCTTTCCATGCTCCGCGACCGCAGCGATGTGGTGTTTGCTGAGGCGCTCTCCGCGCGTGACGGCGAGGCTTATGTGTACCACATTGAAAGCACAAAAGGCATTGATATTCGCAAGTCGCTGTTCTATGCACTCTCCGCCAAAGGCTGGCCTCTGATCGGGCTTGAAACGCTTGGCATGAACCTTGAGGACATCTTTATCACCGTTGTCGATAAGACCAGCGACACGGCAGGACAAAGAAAGCAAGGGCGGGCAGGCAAAAAGAGCCCCTCTCGCAGCGCCGAAAAAGACATTGCGCAATCCATTCTTGATGCCACTGCCGCAAAGCAGGAAAGCATTGCACCCTATGAGGGCGACGAATAAAACGCCTAAGTTCCAAAGATCGTGCCGCCACGGCACGAAAAAGAAAGGAGTGCCCACCACCCGCGGGCTGACCGAAATACTATGTTTGCTATTTTTAAAAAGGAGCTGCGTGCATATTTTACAACACCGATCGGATTTGTATATTCCGGTGTATTTCTTGCAGCAGCCGCACTGATCTGTGCCTTTACCACCTTGCAGCAGGCAAGCTATAATACATCCTCGTATTTTCAGTACCTGCTCTTCACCTTCATCGTGCTGATCCCTCTTCTCACGATGCGTATGTTTTCTGAGGAGCGCAAAACAAGGACCGAGCAGCTGCTGCTCACGGCTCCCATTACCATTACGGGCATGGTGCTTGGCAAATATTTTGCGGCTCTTACGCTTTTTGCCTCAACCGTGCTGGCTTCGTGCCTAAACTTTGTTCCCTTGCTTGGCTACACCATTGCTGAGCAGGCTGCCTCGACCTCAGACACTCACATTGGCCCTGTTGGCGGTCAGCTTGTGGGCTGCTTGCTTGGTGTTCTGCTCATCGGTGCTGCGTTCATTGCCATCGGCCTTTTCATATCCTCGCTGACCGAAAACCAGCTTGCCTCCGCCGTGATCACCATTGCCGTGCTGGCGGTGCTGATCTTTGTGGGCATTGTCGCCGCGCAAGTCAATTCAAGCGTGGTACGCACTATCCTCAGCTCGATCTCCGTTCTGAGCCGCTATGATAACTTTTCGCTTGGCTTGTTTGATTTTTCCGCTCTGCTGTATTATGTATCGATCAGCGGTGTGTTTATTTTCCTTACGGTGCGCATTTACGAAAAGCGCCGTTGGGGTTGATCGGAGGTGCTACACATGAATCTGACACATACCAAAAAATTCCGTCACGGTAGCGTTTCCATTGCGCTTACCGTTATTGTGATCGCTGCGGTCATTCTTCTGAATGCCATTTTCACGGCACTTTCGCAAAAATATCTTTGGTACATCGACATGACGCCCGAGCCTCGCTTCACCCTCTCAGAGGAAGCGAAGCAGGTCCTTGAAAACATGGATACCTCAAAGGAGGTAAACATCATTCTTTGCGATGAAAAATACGCATGGGAGGAGGACACCATCCAGCTTGAGGTCTTGAAGACTGCTCTTGATATCGAATTGCTCTTCCCGAATGTACATGTCCGCTATACCGATATTTACACCAATCCCTCGTCGGTGAGCGAATACCGTGAGCTCACGGGCAAAAACATTACCACACAAAGCGTCATCGTCACCTGCGGGAATGCCGTGCGCGTGTATAATCTTGAGGACTTCTTTGTGCTTGACAGCCAAGACTACGTCAGCGGCTATGACGGAGAGCAGGTGTTTGTTTCCTCCTTGCTTTCCGTAACCCAGGCAAGTGCCCCCATGGCCTGCATCACCAGCAACCACGGTGAGGCCTACAGTGAAGCGCTCCTTCAGCTCCTTGAGCAGATCGGCTTCCAGATCAAGGCAGTGGATCTCACAAAGGAGGACCTACCCGCCGAGTGCCGCTTGCTCGTGATCTTTGACCCGCAATCCGACTTTGTGGTAGGTGGCCTTTCCGACGTTTCCGAGATCAGCAAGATCGAGGAATTTCTTGACAAAAACAATTCGATGATGGTATTTGTCGACAAGGACACGCCTTATCTGCAAAACCTTGAACAGCTGCTTGCTGAGTGGGGCATTGAGATCGCGCGCACCGATGACAACGACAACACCGTGATCGAGGACCTTGCTTCCTCTTTGACGGTGAACGGCTACACCAACAAGGCCATCTACGAAGAGGGCGGCATGGGTGCTGATATCACAAAGCACATGCGTGAGAATGCTGTTCCGAAAACGGTTGCCTTCCCCAACACCACATCCCTGCGCTTCTCCTCACTTTACCAGGAAACGCGCTTTGACGGCTATCGCTCCGCACACTATTCAGGCAATGTAGAGCGCCGTACCTGCTACAACGTCTTCTTCTCCTCAGCTACCGCCGTTGCTAAGGCAAAGGGCGAAACTGTATCCGAGGCATCGGCAGATCTGCCCTACACCTATATGATGCTTTCCTGCCAATCGGATGCGGATGATGCAAATAACGCGGTCACGCACTCCTTTGTGTTGGCATGTGCCTCTACCGACTTTGCCGCACCGGCAGCTCTGAATCGAAGCTATGGCAACGCATCTGTGCTCTCCTACGCATGCAACACCATGGGCAGCTTGGTCGTACCCGTATCGCTTGACTGCAAATATTACGCCAGCATGGAGATCACCAGCATTACCGCCAAGGCGGCAACGCAGTTTACCGTGATCTTCACCGTAGTTCCCGCTTCTATCGTATTCATCGCCGGCATTTATGTGATGATAAGGAGAAAGCACGCATGACACAACAGAACACTAACCGCTCCGTGGTTAGGATCAAAACTGCCCTGCAACGCCAACGCCGCATGGTGATCTACCTGCTGATCGCGGTAGCGATCCTTGGTGTGGCACTAGGGCTTACGCTCTTTTTCACCTCGCGTACCGCCTTTATTGATCCGACCGACGGCGTCAAATACTACGTTGCCAAAAAAGACGGCGTTTATGTGCTGCAAACTACCGACGGTGAGGTGTTGCCTACCACCTCAGAGGGCAACTATGTGACCTCTGCGGGAACGATCGTATATGTAGACGACACCGGTGAGTTCAGCACCGTAGCTGCAGTTCTTATCGAGGACGGAGAAACCGTTAAATTTAATTCCTTTAATGGCAAATATGACGTGCTGCTCTATCCCCTGCTTGAGCGTAATGACATTTCCGCTATTGAGGTGCATAATAAAAACGGCAGCTTCAGATTTTTAAGACAGGATATCATGAATAACGATGAGTTGGTTGATACCGAGTTTGTCATTGAAGGCCGCGAAGACCTTACGGTCGATGAAAGCGTTTTGTTTGCAACGCTGGTATATTTTACGGGCAGAACGCAAACAATGCTGCGCCTTGATACCAATCGCGTGAAGGAGCTGGGGTATGCCGAATACGGTCTGCCCGAAACCCCCGAGAGTGCCACGCAATATTTTGTGATCTTTGCAATGGACGGCACCTCACACAAGGTCATCATTGGTGACGAGATCCCCTCCGGCAACGGCTATTATGTGCGCTATGCGGGCCGTGATGCCGTGTATGTTCTCAGCGAGCTGACAAAGAGTGAATATAACGGCACCTTTAAGGAGGCGCTGCTTGGGCGTGTGGAGGATTATGTCACGCTCCCCACGATCTCTTACACCATGGAGTCAACCAATTATTTTGACGTTTCTGACTTCAAGCTCTACAAGAAGGGCGTAAGCACCCCCATCATCGGTTTTTCCTACAGCGGCTCGATCGACAAACGAAACAACACCTTTTACTCCAGCATTCCCTACAAAACAGATTCCGATCTTTCCGGATATTCCATCAACTCCTACACCGTAGATGACTGCCTGTACGCGCTTTACACATGGGAGCCCGATTTTGTGGTAGCGCTTGGAAAGGCAGATAACATGGGCGATATTGATACCAACGAGTGGCTCAAGCCTTACGGCTTGGATACCAACTCCTACGCCTATCAGTTTTCCTTCTTCTTCAACCGTGTACGCACCTATAATAAGGAAACGGGCAAGGATTCGGTTAAGCGTGCCGACCAAGAAAAGCACATCGTTTTAGTAAGCGAAAAGCAGGAGGACGGCTATTATTACGTCTATAACCTCTGCTACACATACGACAGCGAAACCAAGGATTTCACGGAGCTGGCCCCCGGCTATAACATGATCGTGGCAATCGACGAATCGCAGCTCAATTTTCTGTTCTTTTCGCAAAAGGATTGGATCTCCGATGACCTATTTTCGGGCTCTATCTCTTACCTAGAGGAGATTGCGATCAAGGTTGCTCCCGGCATGATCAGCCAATATCCTGCGGGATATCAGCAGACCTTCTCGCTCGACAACTCCGAAACCCTGAAGTATCTTGCAGAAAATCCAAGCACCTCCTCTAAGATCTCCACCGATCGGTTGATCGTTCGAGATGGCGCAGGTAAGGTGCTCAACGCCATGCAATTTAAGCATTTTTATCAGTCACTGCTTTATACCACCTGCCCCGGCTATTCCGATCTTACACAAGCGCAGAAGCAAGCACACATCGATTCGGGCACAGACGGTGCCGCGCTTGTCATCAAGCTCAAATACGTGCTGCGCGAGCTCAATGAGGACACAGGCTACTATGAGGAAACAGGAGAAGTCATTGTGCGTGAATACTGCTTCTACGAAAACCTCTCCGCTCCCCTGCAATTTTTCACCACAGTAAACGGCGCGGGCGATTTCTATCTCCCCACCTCCCGTATTAAAAAGGTGCTCAACGATATCACCAAGCTGTACGGCACACCCGAAACCGACCGTATTTATTATGATAGCTTGACTTGATCTGTTGCGCATCAAACAAAAACCGCATTTTCTATCGCAAAGGATAGAAAATGCGGTTTTTCTCATACAGCGCATCGTGGCGTGTACTCCGGTCGCAAAGCGACCTTTATTTCTTTTTAAAATACAGGTGCAACATCCTCAACAGCGGCCTGCTCGGGGGCTGCCTCTGCTGCAGCAAGCGCCTGCTCGTAAGCGGCAATCACCGCATCCTCAAGTGTGGCACGGAACTGCGCGTTAATGGGATGCACGATATCACGGTAGGTATCGTCGGGATTTTTGCGGCTGGGCATGACAATGAAAAAGCGATCTCTTGCATGAATGACCTTGATATCATGCACAGCAAGCTGACTGTCAAACGTAACCGAAACAACGGCCTTCATGGGTCCCTCATCAAACAATTTGCGAATTTTAATATCTGTGATCTGCATTTTTTGCCTCCTTGAAGTTTTTGTCATAATACATGGCATTTCTGGCATGCTTTTAGTATAAAGTGTTTTTGTGGAAGTTATTCAATCGCCATGTGTGCGTTTTGTGAAAGCGTCCGCAAAAATACTATATTTTTCTACATTTTTTGTGCAATATTGGGAGGAACCGACATGTCTGTTGAAAATACGCATCACACCCCCGCCGAAATTGCGGTATCGCTCATGGGAAAAACAAAGCTGTGGTTTATCGGCATCGGCGGCATACATATGTGTGCCCTTGCGCTCATCTCCCGCGCGCACGGCTTTTTGGTTGCAGGCTCCGATCATGCCGAAAATGAAAATACGGCACGCTTGCGCCGTGCCGGCGTTGCGGTATATCCCCAACACAATGCCTCTCAAATGGCAGAATTTGATGCCGTCATTTACACCCTAGCGATCACCCCCGACAACCCCGAATATCTTGCCGCCAAGCGTCTGGGGCTCCCTGTTTTCTCCCGTGCCGATTATCTTGGATACCTCATGCACAGCTACCCCTCTCGCATCGGCATAGCGGGCAGCCACGGCAAAAGCACTACAACGGCAATGCTGGGTGAAATATTTGATGTCGCAGGGCGCCACCCAAACGTGGTGTGCGGCGCGGTAATGCAGCGATTTGGCGCACCGTTTGTGGCAGGCGGCGGCAATGACTTCATTTTTGAGGCTTGCGAATACGGCAATTCCTTTCTCCGGTTGCCGCCAACGCTTGCCGTTATACTGAATGCCGAGCTTGACCACGTGGATTTTTTCACCGACAAGGCTATGCTGCTTCGTGCCTTTGGCACCTTTGCTTCAGGCGCGCAAAAAGCCATTCTCCCGTCAGACGATGCCGCGCTGCACGCCGCCCTGCCCGATACCACAGGGCGTGTCACCTTTGGGATAGAAAGCGGTGCCGATTACCGTGCGGAAGCGCTTGCGGAAAACGCGGGATTTTTCCGCTTTGATCTGATCCTTCCGCGCGGTGCCGCGGGGCGCGTTACGCTTGGCGTGGCGGGTGTACACAATGTAAAAAATGCCTTGGCAGCGGCAGCGGCAGCAGACCTTTCGGGTGTGAATGCCGCCGATATCCTCGTGGGGCTCGCCGGCTTTCGAGGAGCTCGGCGACGTATGGAATACCGCGGTATTTTTTGCGGGGCGCGCGTGTTTGACGATTACGCACATCACCCCACCGAAATTGCCGCCACGCTAAAAACAGCACGAGACATGGCGGCGGGTGGGCGCGTGTTTGCGGTTTTTCAATCCCACACCTACTCGCGCACAGCGGCATTCTTTGAGGATATCTGCACCGCGCTCAAAGGCGCTGACCGCGTGATCGTGGCAGACATTTATCCCGCGCGCGAAACCGACACACTTGGCATGAGCGCGGCAGGGCTTGCCGCAGGTGTGGGGGCGCACGGGGCGTACGTGGGCGGGCTCTCGGATATCACGGCGACTTTGGTGCGTGAGCTTGCCCCGGGCGACCTTGTGGTAGTAATGGGCGCGGGTGATATCGACCGTATTTTTGGGGAATTTTCCAAAAAGCACTTTACTTTATAGCATAAATCGGCTAAAATAAAAAAGTAACGATTTTTAAATGCCAAGGGGGGAATATGATATGAAGGCCTATGAAGCGCTTGCCGCCGTTTACGATGCACTGAACGGTGATGTTGACTATGCCGCCTTTGCCTCCTTTTATGAGGCTGCGTTTCGGCGCGCGCATCTTGCGCCCGACCTTGTTCTTGATCTTGGCTGCGGCACGGGAAAAATGACAACCGAGATGGCGAAGCGCGGCTATGATATGATCGGCATTGACGGCAGTGCCGAAATGCTCTCCCACGCGTTTGAGCGAAAAAATGCCGAGGGGCAACCGGGTATTCTTTTTTTACAGCAAAGCATGCAAAGCTTTGAGCTTTACGGCACAGTTGGCGCCGTGATCAGCTCGCTTGACTGCATCAATTATCTCACCGACAAGAACGATCTTGACCGTTGCTTTTCTCTGGTGCACAACTATCTTGACCCAGACGGCATCTTTTTGTTTGACGTAAACACACCCTATAAATTTGAAACCGTGTTTGGCGACAACGCGTATATATTAGAAAATGAAGATTGCTACTGCGGCTGGCAAAACGAATACCAAAAAGATAGCGGCATTTGCCGTTTTTACCTCTCCGTATTCACAAAAGAAGCGGATGGCACCTATTGGCGCACGGACGAGGAGCAGCAGGAGCGATGCTATACAAAAGAGGAGCTCACGGCAGCGCTGACAAGGGCGGGATTTGGCGAGATCGAATTTTTTGGCGACGTTGATATGAGCGCCCCCACCGATACCACCGAGCGTTGGTTTATTAAGGCTATTTGTAAAAAGTGAGGATATAAAATGGAACAGGCAACCATCCTGCGCGGCATGACGCGCGACGGCAGCGCACGCATTCACGTGATCAATTCAAGGGCGATCGTAAACGAAGCCATTCGCATTCACCAAACGACCCCCACCGCCACGGCGGCTCTTGGCAGATTGCTGACCGCCGCATCGGTCATGGGCTCAATGCTCGGCGAAAAAACCGACGTGCTTACCCTCACAGTGGCAGGCAACGGCCCTCTTGGCAAGCTGATCGCCACCTCGGATTATATCGGGAACGTACGCGGCTACGTGCAAAATCCCACAGCGGATCTCCCTCTTAAGAAAAACGGAAAGCTTGACGTGGGTGGCGCCGTTGGAAAAGGGACCCTCACCGTTATCAAGGATATTGGCGGCAAAGAGCCCTATCACGGCACAGTGCCGCTTGTCAGCGGCGAGATCGCCGAGGATATTACGGCTTATTATGCGGAAAGCGAGCAGCTTCCCACACTGTGCGCGCTTGGCGTGCTGGTAGACGTAGACTGTACATGCCGCGCGGCAGGCGGTGTTGTTGTGCAGCTCTTGCCCTTTGCAGATACCGCCATTATCGACCAGCTTGAAAAAAATGCCAATTCCCTCTCGAACGTTTCTGCCCTTTTTGACCGCGGCCTTTCGCTGAAAGATATTGCCGATATTGCGCTTGACGGCATAGAGTACGACTTGTTTGATGAGCTTGACGTCAGTTACCGCTGCACCTGCTCGCGCGAGCGTATCAAGGAGGCACTGCAATCCATTGGAGAAAAGGAATTGAACGCAATGCTCGCCGAGCAGGTGGCAGAGGGTAAGCCCGAGGCACTTGAGGTGCACTGCCATTTTTGCGGCGCAAATTATACGTTTGACAAGCAGGAGATCAACGGCTTTTTCAAAAAATCTTAAAAAACTTAAAAAAAAGTGTTGACAAGCATCAAACGCTATGATATAATATCAAAGTCGCCGGTTCGGAATACCGATCCTGCGCATAACTGGCCCGGTAGTTCAGTCGGTTAGAACGCTAGCCTGTCACGCTAGAGGTCGTGGGTTCGAGTCCCATCCGGGTCGCCAGTTTTGCCTCTGTAGCTCAGTTGGTAGAGCAGGGGACTGAAAATCCCCGTGTCGTTGGTTCGATTCCGACCGGAGGCACCATTGCGGATTTAGCTCATTTGGTAGAGCGCGACCTTGCCAAGGTCGAGGTGGCGGGTTCGAGCCCCGTAATCCGCTCCAACAAAAAAAGACACCCCCAATCGGGGGTGTCTTTTTTTGCTGTTGCGTCTTACGGGGGCGAGAACCCGTTTGGATTTTCAAAGAAAATCCAAGGCGGGAAGAATGCCGATCTTGCCTTGCAAGTGGTGGCGTTTAGCCACCAAGGCATTCTGTTTTCCTCAAGCGCCAAGGGTGCTTGAGGTCGACGAGCCCCGTAACTTTGTTTTCCCACCCCATTCGGGGTGGTTTTTCTCGTTCTCGTGCGGCCTACGGGGGCGCTTTCCTCAAGCGCCTCGCGCTTGAGGTTGACGAGCCCCCGTAATCCGCAAAACGGTGCCTTCTTATATCTCAATAAGCTCCTTTGTGCTCTTTGTAAAATTCCTAATGCTTCCATCAGCATTTACCGCGATCATATCCTCAATGCGGCAGCCGTACTTTCCTGCAAGATAAATGCCCGGCTCTACCGTTACCACGTGCCCCGGCAAAAGCACCGCGCTCTCGCTTGCGCCGCGCGACAGCCTGGGATCCTCATGAACATCAAGCCCAACACCGTGCCCAAGAGAATGCCCAAAGCAACCCTCGTAGCCTGCGCCATCGATGATATCACGCGCCACCAGATCAAGCGCACGGCAAGATACACCGCCCGCAGCCCTATCAAGTGCCGCCCGCTGTGCCTTTAACACCGTATCATAAAGGCGCTTCATTTCCGCATCCGCGCGGCCAATCACCACGGTGCGCGTCATATCTGCGCAATACCCACCGACACGCGCGCCAAAATCCATCGTAAGAAAGCCCCTCTCAAGTGGGCAGCTGCGCGGCACACCGTGTGGCAACGAGGATGCCGCACCCGAAACGGCAATGGTGTGAAAGGCTATACCGTCAGCTCCCGCACGGCGCATGAAAAATTCAAGCTCAAGCGCCACGTCGATCTCGCGCACCCCGGGCTTTAAGTACCCAAGGATATGAGAAAACGCCGCATCGGTGATCTCTTGCGCCGCGGCAATGGCGGCGATCTCCCCTTCATCCTTTATCACACGCAGTGCCTTAAGGCGGGCGCTTGCCCCCTTGTGCACGGTAACATCGGTAAGCTTTTGGTTCAGGCGCTCACCGAGCGCAACCGTCACACTCTCCTCCTCAATAAGAAGATCCCTCACGTTCTCCTCTAAAAGCAGCTCGCGCACGGCATCCAGCATCCCGCGCTTGGGGCAAAGGACCTCAAAGGCGGAGTCAGCGTGGCTTTGTGCCGCCTCCTCATAACGAAAGTCGGTAAGCAAAACAGCACGCGAGGGAAAAATGAGCAAATATCCGTCGTCATACCGAAACCCCGAAAGATAAAACGTGTTTTGCGCCGAGGATATCAGCGCCGCACGGTCAGACTCCAGCTTTTGCTGAAATTTTTGCAAATGTGTCAAGATGATCTCTCCTTTTACGGTTTAAAATCAAGCCACTCCGACAGGATCGCATTTGATACGTACATGCCCTGCTCGGTAAAGGCAATTCTACCTGCTTTTTTTGTCAAAAGTCCGCCACGGATCAGGTTTTCCGCGTTTCCATAGACCTCTTCAAAGCTTATGCCAAAGCGCGCTGAAAAATCCTTCTCCTCTATCCCCTCAAAAAGTCGCATGCGCAGCATCACGTACTCCTCCATTGCCTCATGCGGCGTAATACGGTGCGCATTTAACTGCAAGGCAGAAAAATTGCCTTCCTCAACTGCCCTAATATAGCCCCCTGTATCACAGGGTGCCTCGTAGCGCACACCGTCAAAAAAGGAATGTGCAGCAGGTCCAAAGCCAAGATAGGGCTTACCCAGCCAATACCGCATATTATGCCGCGAGCGATAGCCCGCCCTTGCGTAATTGCTGACCTCGTAATGCTCAAAACCTGCACCACCAAGCACCTCGGCAACCGTCAGCTGCATATCAGCCACGGTATCCTCATCGGCAATGGGCAGGGTGTGGCGCTCCTGCCAAAAGGGTGTTCCCTCCTCCACGCGCAGCCCGTATGCCGAAATATGCTCGGGGGCATATGCCAAAACCGTATTTAGCGTGTGCCCAAGGCTCTCCCTTGTTTGGTGCGGAATACCAAACATGATATCCACGTTGATATTTTGAAAGCCCGCCTCACGTGCGGCGCGATAGGTAGATACAAATGCCGCCATATCGTGTGGGCGCCCAAGCGCCAAAAGCTCGCGGTCGTTCGAGCTTTGCAAGCCGATGCTGAGGCGGTTTACGCCTGCCCCAAGCAGTGCTTCAAAAATTCCCGCCTTGAAGGATTGGGGATTGCACTCCACCGTTACCTCAGGGGCGGGATCAAGGGTATAATGCTGCCGCACGGTATCAAGCAGATGCGCAATATCTGCGGGCGCTAAAAGCGTGGGGGTACCGCCGCCGATATACACGGTATCCACCGTCAAGCCGCGCGCCAAGGGCGCGCGGCTTTTAAGTTCCTTGGCAAGCACCTTGGCATAACGCGACATGACCTCCCTTGGCGCCGCTGCGGAGTAAAAATCGCAATAGCGACATTTTGCCACGCAAAACGGCACGTGGAGATACAGCCCCACGGTGTTCTCTTTTTGCACCATATCAGTCATTGTCATCCAGCTTAAGAACCGCCATAAACGCCTCGGGCGAGATCTGCACCGAGCCAAGCTGACGCATCTTCTTCTTGCCCTCCTTCTGCTTTTCAAGCAGCTTCTTCTTACGGGTAATGTCACCGCCGTAGCACTTGGCAAGCACGTCCTTACGCATTGCCTTAACCGTTTCACGGGCAATGATCTTAGAGCCGATCGCTGCTTGGATCGGCACCTCAAAAAGCTGGCGCGGAATATTGTCCTTGAGCTTTTCGGCGATCCTGCGGGCACGTGCGTATGCCTTGTCCTCATGCACGATAAAGGAGAGCGCATCCACCTGCTCGCCATTCAGGAGAAAATCAAGCTTAACAAGCTTGCTTTCGACATATCCCTCCATCTCATAGTCAAGCGAGGCATAGCCGCGCGAACGGCTTTTGAGCGCATCAAAAAAGTCATAAATGATCTCGTTGAGCGGCAAGCGGTAATGGAGCTCCACGCGCGTGCTGTCAAGATACTTCATATCCACAAACTCGCCGCGGCGATCCTGACAAAGATCCATAAGACCGCCAACGTAATCGGTGGGGGTAATGATCGATGCCTTTACGATCGGCTCAAAAGCCTTCTCAACATCGGCAGGATCGGGGTAGTTGGTGGGGTTATCAATACGCAAACACTCTCCGTCGCGCTTGGTGATCTCATAAATAACGCTCGGGGCGGTGGTGATCAGATCAAGGTTGAATTCGCGCTCGAGGCGCTCCTCGATAATTTCCATGTGCAAAAGCCCCAAAAAGCCACAGCGATAGCCAAAGCCAAGTGCCACCGAGGTTTCGGGCTCAAAACAGAGCGCGGCATCGTTGAGGCGCAGCTTTTCAAGCGCGTCACGCAGATCGCCATAGCGCGACCCGTCAGCGGGGTAAATACCCGCGTATACCATGGGCTGCACCGCTTTAAAGCCGGGCAACGCCTCAGCGGCGGGATTATCCGCGAGCGTTACGGTGTCGCCCACGCGCGTTTCTCCCACGCTCTTAATAGAGGCGGTCAGATACCCTACCTCGCCTGCACTCAGCACATCACGCTTAGAAAGCCCAAAGGCATCCATCACGCCCACATCTACTACCCCAAAGGTCTGTCCCGTTGACATCATGCGAATGGTGTCACCGCTCTTGAGCTTGCCGTCAACCACGCGAACGTATACCACAACACCGAGATAACTGTCGTAATAGCTGTCAAAGATCAGCGCCTTAAGGGGCGCGTTTTCATCGCCCGAGGGCGCAGGGATATCGGTCACAATATGCTCTAACACATCCTCGATATTGATACCCATTTTTGCCGAAACAGCAGGGCAATCCATGGCGGGGATGCCAATGACATCCTCGATCTCACGGCGCGCGCCGTCAATATCTGCCGAGGGCAGGTCGATCTTATTGATCACGGGTAGGATCTCAAGATCGGCATCTACCGCAAGATACGCATTGGCAAGCGTTTGCGCTTCAATGCCCTGCGTTGCGTCAACCACCAAAATAGCGCCCTCACAGGCATTGAGCGAGCGTGACACCTCATAGTTAAAGTCAACGTGCCCTGGCGTGTCGATCAGGTTAAGATCATACGTTTCGCCGTTTTTAGCGGTATAGGAAAGGCGCACGGCACGCGCCTTAATGGTGATGCCGCGCTCACGCTCAAGATCCATATTGTCAAGCAACTGCTCCTCCATCTCGCGCGATGCCACCGTTTGCGTAGCCTCAAGCAAGCGGTCGGCAAGCGTAGACTTGCCGTGATCGATATGCGCAATGATCGAGAAATTGCGTATATGTGACTGTTTGACCGAATTTGCCATACTTACCTCTTTTACTGCGCCGCGGCGCGATATTACACTCATAATTATCATAATTATACCATATATTTACGCCTGCCTCAACGGTTTTTTTCGATTTTTTCAAAAAAAGCCTTGCACACACGCGCGTTTTATCTTATAATGAGGAAAAACAAAAAGATTAAAATAGCATGGAGAGCCGCAATCATGAAGAAATATATCAAATTATTCTTAATATTTTTGATCGTCTTGTCTTTTTTTGTGTTGACAAGCTGTGAAGCTATGCGTGGCATTATGGGTAATGACAACGATAAAATACATACCGACTCCTACGAGCCGGTTACCGGCAGATTTTATCTTTATGAAGCCGCAGATGAAAGGATAACATGTACTGACACCTATTTTGACATTGACGGTAGCAAGGGCAATTTTTTCTTAAAATATTATGAAAACGGAGTTTTAAAAAAACAGGGCGAATTTCAAAAGATAATCACGTACACCGACCGCGTTGGATATTGGAGTGATAACCTGCATTTCAACATCAAATGCGGTGACACGTACGAGCATATCGGCACATATACCGAGTCGTTTGACCAAATCAACCAATTTCGTATCATTGATGAATATAGTGGGGGAAAAACGGAGGCTAAGTATTATTACTCCGAGTTGCCCTTTGTTTTAGGCACTTACGTAAGAGAAGGTGCTGCTTATGTTGAAGAATCACCCAATATAAACAACCCAGATTACACTGTGCCAACCTTAGAAAATTACACCTCGGAATTAAACGGCAAATATGAATTAGACGAGGATCATTATTTCTATTTTATCAGTCCTCGGGGGTATGCACTTCAAAACGGGCCGTATTTGAATTCATATTTTCAATATTTTGCCCCTGAATTAGATAAGCCTTTAGAGGGCTTTGCGCATGGAATTACCTATAAGGATTCCCTCGCTCCGCCCCGTTTGTACCTTACCTATTCATGCGAATCATCATATTACAAGTCGTTAGAGGACACCGAAAAGGCGTTGATGTTTGGATACACGACTTTTCAAGATGATGACACGATGATTGATCATTACGGTTCTATTGATTTTAGCAACGGAAAGCTCAATTCGTTTACGTTTGAGCATTTGTCAAGATCTTGGACAGAGGAAGAATGGGATACATACACAAAAAGCTCCAACTATCAATTGCCGGATGCCGTCATCTACGATTATGTTGGCGGCACATATAAAAAAAGCGAAACAAGCATTTGAAAATTTTGTAGCAATCATTTCGTTTTTAACCTCAAAAAGCAAAATACCGTAGGCAGAGCCTACGGTATTTTTGATTACGGACCGTCAAACGCGCTTTGCGCTATCTGACATGCTTGAGGTCAATGGCAGCAGCAGCAAAGCACAATGAGCGCAATAATAATGATCCAGCAGCAGTTGTTGCCATCACCAAGCAGATTGCCGAAACAGTTGTTATTCATACCGAATCCTCCTTCAAGCCTTTCGGGGGGAAGTATTCCCTCTCCCTCGATATCATATTATGAAAAGGATTGTAAAAGGTTCTCGAATTATGTCAAAACAAACGGAGTTTTTGCCAAGGCAAGACAAATCGCCCTTGACCTGTGAAAAAGCAGGTCAAGGGCGATCGTATTATTCTTCTACCGCCTCATTGCTTTCAGCCGGCTTTGCCTCAACCAAAACCTCGTGCGTCATCACGCCGTCTGCCTTGGTAACGGTAACCGTGAGATTTTCGTAATCAAAGGTGTAGCCAACCTCGGGAATGTTTCCGCAAGCCTCGGTCAACCAGCCATTGACGGTGGTAGAAACGATATCCTCATTTGCATCAAGCTCAAAAAATTCAAAAAACTCGTCAATGGAAATGGCAGAGCGCACACGCCAGGTGTGCTCGTCAACCGAAACGATATCCTCGGTTGCCACATCCTGCTCATCCCAAATTTCTCCCACAAGCTGCTCGAGGATATCCTCCATCGTAACAAGACCCGATACGTGACCGTATTCGTTCACCACGATCACCATATGTCTTTGATCGCGCTGCATATCACGGAACAAGGCATCAAGGTGAATGGTTTCGGGCACAAATACAGGGGGCAGCAACGCATCGGCGAGCTTGAAATCAGGCTCCCCGCGGTGCAAAAGATACTCGCGTGCGTGCAAAATACCGATCACCTTTTCGTTATCCTCGGCATACACAGGAACACGCGAATAGCCCTCAGCTGCAAGCCTTGAAAGGATCTCCTGCTCGGTCGCATGCTCGCTAACGGTGACCATGTTGCTTCTTTGCGTCATCACATCGGCGGCAGTCAGGCGGTCAAGCTTAAACACGTTCTTGATATATGTAATATCATCCTCGTTGAGCGTGCCCTCATCGGCACCCGCATCAAGCATAATGACGATATCCTCCTCGGAAACCGCCTCCTCCTTGGCATTGGGATCAATACCAAACAAGCGGAGCATGCCGTTGGTTGAGGCCGTCAGCAGCCAGATCACGGGCTTTAGCACAACGGTAAGCCCCGAAATAAAGCCGCAAACTGCGTTGGCAAGCTTCTCCTTGTGGCGCATGGCAACACGCTTGGGGACCAGCTCACCCAACACCAGCGTAAAGTAGGAAAGAATGAGTGTGATCAAAATAACCGATACGGTATTGATAACGCCATAATACGCGGGAGAAATCGAAAAGGTTCTCACCACAAATCCCGAAAGGCGCTCGGCAAAGTTATCGGCGGCAAACGCCGAGCCAAGAAAGCCCGCCAAGGTGATGCCCACCTGAATGGCGGAGAGGAAGCGTGTGGGCTCCTCTATAATCTTTAAAATTTTTGCTGCCTTTTTATCTCCGTCCTCAGCCTGTGCTCTCACCTTTTTTTCATTCAGAGAGATCACAGCGATCTCGGTGGCGGCAAAAAATGCGTTTAATAAAATCAGTACAAGCTGCAGTAATAACTGCTTAACGATATCCATAATTCCTCCAAAATATAATTTAAAATGTTATGCTTTTCTTTGGGCACCGCATCAGCACAGCAATACAAAGGGCACTGCCTCGATGCGCTTTCCACATTTTAAATTGCTTTTGTCAGTACACTCGTCAAACACAAAAATTACAGGGCAACTTCGCGGTAACGGATCCATTTCACCAACTCCTTTCCTTCAAAAAAATTATTATCTGTTTGATAACGATTTTATATTATAGCACATTTTTTCAAAAAATGCAAGTCCCCCCTCTTATTGACGGGCGTTTTGATAAAAAAGGCAAAATTTCATTTTTAACATTTCAAAAACATTTTGCAAAAAGATCGATAACAAACAAGTCTTATACTTGATGGCACATCACACGAAAGGAACAAGCTATGAACAACGAAAAAGAATTTCTCGTACAAAAGATCCGCACGCAATACACCGAAAAAACCCACACCGCGCTTGACGATCTTAAAGCGCTTGATAAAAGAGTTAAGCGCCCTGCCACAGTTTTTTCCTATCTCTTTGGCACCGTGGGTGCACTTGTGCTGGGCGCGGGCATGAGCCTTGCTATGGGCGTGATCGGCAGCTCGATGCCGCTTGGCATCGGCGTGGGGCTACTCGGCATACTGATGGTTGCTGTCAACTACCCCCTTTATCAGCGTATTCTCGGCGCTCGCCGCAAAAAATACGCACCCGAGATCATCGCCATCAGCGATAGGATCATGAACGAAAACCAATAAAAATAAGAAAGGTTAGGATTAATGACAATGGGTATCAAAAATTTTTTCAAAAAAGCATTTCGCGACATGAAGGAAAGCACCAAGGCACAGCACGAGGTTGACAAGGCAAACTTTGAAGCAGCAAAGGCCGAGAGCCGTGCCACCTGGGAGGAGGCCAAGATGTCCCCCTCTGCCCGCCAGCAGCTGATGCAAAAGGAGCGCGATGCACAGATCGCCGCCGCCAAGGAGCGCACCGCCGCCGCCAACGCGCGTATTGATTACGCAAAAAAGGACAAATAAAATACCGCCCGAGGTGTGTTGACGCGCACCTCGGGCAAGAATACTTTAAAGATGTTTTAAGGGGGCTCCACATGAAGCGAACTTACACCTACACCGCAGGCAAAAAAACGATATCAAGAGAGGTCAACTATATTCCCGTACGCTATATCATCGCCATGCTCCTAACAGTCCTTGAAGTCCTTCTGATCATCGGTATTGTTGCGGCTCTGTGCTATTTCGTACCCTATTTTTATCTTGCGGCATGGGTAACCGAGATCGGATGCGTGATCAGGATCATCTCCTCCGATGACAATCCCGATTACAAGGTTCCCTGGCTTCTTTTTGTACTGATCTTACCGATCGCAGGCTTTATGCTTTATCTCATATTTGCCTCGCGCACACTAAAAAAGAAATACGTAAAGCGCCTCTCGGACCTTGCCGCACTTTCCTATGAAAAAAATGACAGCGCCGCCTTTGCGCGGCTGTTACAGGAGGATCGCGCGATACACAACCACGCAAAAATGCTTGCTGAAATTGCCGATTGCAGCTTGTTTGAGCAAACCGACATCGCCTACTTCCCCCTTGGTGAGGATATGATGGCGCGGCTGCTGCAGGATCTTGCAGGGGCAAAAAAATTCATCTACATGGAGTATTTTATCATTGAGGAGGGCAAGCTTTGGAACGCGATCCTTGAGATCCTTAAGCAAAAGGCAACAGCAGGTGTTGAGGTCAAGGTCGTGTACGACGACATCGGATGCATGTCCACGCTCCCCGGGAATTACGCAAAAATTCTCTCGCGATACGGCATTGAGGCAACACCGTTCTCGCGCCTGCGGGGCAATGCCGACAGTGAGTTTAACAATCGCTCGCACCGCAAGATCACCGTCATCGACGGCTACATTGGCTACACAGGCGGCGTAAATATTGCAGATGAGTATATCAACGAGATCGAGCGCTTCGGGCACTGGAAGGATACGGGCATTCGCCTTGAGGGTGAGGCAGTATGGGAAATGACGCGCCTGTTTCTCACCGATTTTGGCATTAACGTACGACACCTGCCAAAGCCACAAAACGAGCTTTACCCTAAAAAAGCTACGGGGGGCAAAGGGTTTGTGATCCCCTTTGGTGACGGACCCGCTCCCCTGTATCGCCGCCGTGTGGGAAAAAGCGTCATTCAAAATATGCTCGCCTATGCCACGCGCTATATGTATATGACCACGCCATACCTGATCATTGATAACGATCTTTGCACCGCCATTGAAAACGCGGCACTGCGCGGCGTTGACGTCAAGATCATCGTGCCTCATATTCCCGACAAAAGGCTGGTATTCGGTATGACACGCAGCTACTACGCGCGCTTGATGCGTGTAGGCGTTGAGATCTATGAGTATAGCCCCGGCTTCATTCACGCCAAAAGCTATCTTGCCGATGATACCTCTGCCATGATCGGTACGATCAATCTCGATTACAGGAGTCTTGTGCACCATTTTGAGAACGGCGTATGGCTGTACCAAAGCCCTGCCATCAACGACCTCAAAGAGGATATCGAAAAAACACTTGAAAAATGCCGCCGCGTGAGCGAAGCGGAGCTCACCCCCAACATTTTTGTACGCTTTTTCCGCGCAGTAGTGCGCATTTTTGCGCCACTGCTGTAAAAAAAGATGCAGTCCTGCCCAAACAAAAACAAAATCTTAACATTTTTATGTTATACTAAAAACATTCTACTAACCGCACGGGAGGTAAATCATGTTTCAAATTTTAGTTGTGGAGGATGATAAGGATCTTTGTCAAGGCGTGTGTCGATTTTTAAATACAAACGGCTACCAAGCCACCGGCTGCCTTGATGCCGATGCGGCATACGACGCCTTATACGAAAAGACCTTTGACCTGATCATCTCAGACATCATGCTGCCGCGCATCGACGGCTTTGAGCTTGTCAGGACCGTTAGAGCGCTCAATGAAAATATCCCCATTCTGTTTATGACCGCACGTGACGATCTTACCGCCAAGCAGCGTGGCTACCGTGTGGGAGTTGATGATTATATGGTAAAGCCCATTGATCTTGATGAGCTGCTGCTGCGCATCGGCGCATTACTGCGCCGCGCCAAAATGGCAGCCCAACGCAAGCTCACGGTGGGAAAGTTCGTCATGGACATGGACGAGCGCACGGCGTATCTTGGCGATGAGGAGATCCCGCTGACTGCGCGCGAATTCAGCTTGCTTTACAAGCTCCTCTCCTACCCCAAAAAGGCATTTACCCGCACACAGCTGATGGACGAATTTTGGGATGCGGACACCTCTTCAGGGCCCCGCACGGTCGACGTTTACATGACAAAGCTGCGCGGCAAGCTGGCGGCATGCCGGGATTTTGAGATCGTAACCGTGCACGGGCTTGGCTATAAGGCGGTGCTCAAATGAACCGCACACCAAAATTTCACAAGCTCCTGCTTGCCCTTCACCGCTATGTGATCTTCTTTTTGCTCATTGCCTTCGTCATCACCTGCTGCATGGCGTTGTTCATCACCACCATGACCGCGGCCATGGGGATCACCCTCACCTCAAGGGATATCACAACGGCGGCAAAGCTGACCTTTGCAAACGTAGTGCTTTTAAGTCTGATCGTCACCGCCATCGATGCGGTACGCCACAGGCTCATGGTCGAGCTCCCCGTCAAAAGGATCACTGCGGCGGCGGCAGAGATGATGCGCGGAAACTTTGACGTGCGTATTCGGGTGCCAAAGGCGTTCGACGGCAACGATGCCTTTGGCGAGATCATCGAATGCTTCAACAAAATGGCAGGAGAGCTCGCAAGCACCGAAACGCTGCGCACCGATTTTATTGCCAACGTGTCGCACGAGCTGAAAACACCGCTTGCCGTGATACAAAATTACGCAACCATGCTCTCCTCACCCGCATCAGAGGAGGAAAAGCGGTTAGAATACGCCAAGGCGATCACCGATGCCACGCGCCGCCTTTCAAGCCTTATTTCTAACATTTTAAAGCTGAACAAGCTGGAAAATCAGCAGATCATACTCTCCCCCGAAACCTTTGATCTCGGCGAGCAGCTCTCGGAATGTCTTTTAGGCTTTGAGCACATCTGGGAGAAAAAGCACATCGAGATAGAAACCGACATTGCAGACGGCATTCTTGTCACCGCTGACCGCGAAATGATGACGCTTTTGTGGAACAATCTTCTTTCAAACGCCTTTAAATTTACGCCCGAGGGCGGTTGCGTTGGCGTTTCTCTGCAAGGTGAAAACGGCTTTGCTGTGACAAGCGTGCGCGACACGGGCTGCGGCATCTCAGCACAGGTGGGAGAGCACATGTTTGAAAAATTCTATCAGGGCGATACCTCACATCAAACCGAGGGCAACGGCTTAGGTCTTACGCTCGTGCGCCGCATCATCGACATTACCGAAAGTGAGATTTCGGTTGCAAGTGAGCTGGGGCGCGGTACCACCTTTACCGTGAAGCTGGAAATGGAGAAGCATGCAACGGTTTAAAAAGATCCTTCACCGTCTTCTTTACCCGCACGGAGCGATCCTGTGCCTGCTTACCGTGCTTTGTACCCCTTTGCTGATCTTGGCGCTCAGCTCCGTGAAAGACGCCGGCATTATCAGCTATTTGATATACGTTTTATCCTTTTATACGCTTGTGGCGTGCGTGATGCGCGTGCCCGACATCCTACGCTTTGCCAAGAAATTAAAGACGCACAATCGCCTTATACACCGCATTTTTACCGATGCACGCTTTCGCTTAAAGCTTACGCTTTACAGCTCGCTGACCCTTAACACAAGCTATGCACTGTTTCAGCTTGGTATGGGACTTTACTATCGCTCGCGGTGGTTTTTGGCGCTGGCGGTCTACTATATCCTACTGACCGTGATGCGATTTTTCCTGCTGCGCGACCTAAAGCAGCTTACCCCCGGCAGGGATTATGCCGAGGAGCTGCGCCGCTACCGCTTTTGCGGCATTGCCTTGGCTGCAATGACACCGGCGCTTTTCGTGATCGTTGCCTTTATCATTTGGCAAAACCGTGGATTTTCCTACCATAGCATTACCACTATCGCCATGGCAACCTACACCTTCAGTGCCTTTACGGTTGCTATCGTGAATATCATCAAATACCGCAAGCACAACAGCCCCCTGCTTTCTGCTTCAAAGGCGGTGAGCATGACAACAGCCTCAGTGTCAATGCTCTCACTCGAAACCGCCATGCTTTCCGCCTTTGGCAGCGAGAGCGATACCACGTTCAGACAGCTCATCACAGGGCTGTCGGGGGCGGCTGTTTGCCTGTTTGTGCTCGGCATGGCGATCTATATAATCACGCACGCCGCCAAAGAACTGAAAATCAGAAAACAAGGAGATCAACATGGAACCTTATAAGCACACGCCCTCGGCACAAAACGAGCGCTTTTCCTACACCTATTCCGCCGCCGATCAAGAGGAGCTGCGGCGCATTCGCAAGAAATACGCCCCCGAGGAGGAGGATAAATGGGAGCGCCTGCGCGCACTTGATGCAAGCGTAACCGAAACGGCACAGCTGATCTCCCTGATCATCGGCATTTTGAGCGCGCTTGTGCTTGGTGTCGGTCTGTGCTGTGTGCTGGTATGGGGCAGCAGCGCGGGTATGATCGTGCTTGGCGTTCTCGTTGGCATTGTCGGGCTTGCGGGCGTTGCCGCGGCATACCCCGTATATGCGCGGATCAGCAAAAAACAGCGTGACCGCGTCGCACCCGAGATCCTGCGTCTGACAGAGGAATTGATGAAAAAATAAATTCAGGGGGCATTCAAATGCAAAATGCATTTGAATGCCCCCACCTTTTTAAATCTGTTTTATTTGTAAAGAGGCTCGGTATAAACGCCTGCCTCGTGCAGGGCACGAAAGCTCTCGATCACAGCGTATTTGTCCTCTTGGTACGTTACACCAAACCAACGGTCGTTGGTGGGCAGCACAGAAACAGTCGCCTTGCCCGACCTGATCATACCGTCGATCACCATAGGCAAAAGATACTCTGCCTTGAGATCCTCGGGCGCAAGGGCTGAAAGGAACGCCGTAAAGCCCGCCTCAAGCTCATCAAAGAAATCGGGGGTGAGTGCCCACATATTCATGGAAACGATCGAGGAGGGGTCAATGGGGGTCCTTGTGCCGTCCTTCTCCACAGCCGCACCTGCCCCATCGTGCACCAAGCCACCTGTTTCGGTAACACCCGACAAATATCCGTTCTCTACGCGGCAAACACCGCGCGTGACGGCACCGTTTTCGCTAAGGGTGTTTTTGAGGATAAAGCCCGGCATGCAGAACTTGCCCCTCTTGCCCGCATTTTTCACAAGAAACTCGTGCGCGAGGCGAAAGCCCTCTTTGCCATAGTAATCATCTGCATTGATCACAAGAAAGGGTTCGTTTACAATACCCTTGCAGGCAAGCACCGCCTGACCCGTGCCCCAGGGCTTTTGGCGCCCCTCGGGGCAGGTAAAGCCTGCGGGAAGATTTTCCTTTTCCTGAAAAGCGTATGCCACAGGGCAGATCTTTTCAATACGGTTACCGATGATCTCACGGAAATCCGCCTCAAGATCGCGACGAATGATAAAAACTACGCGGTCAAAGCCCGCCTCAAGAGCATCATGAATGGAATAATCCATAATGATCTCACCACCGGGCCCTACGGGCTCAAGCTGCTTGATGCCCTTGCCAAAGCGTGAGCCGATGCCTGCCGCCATAATTACAAGACTTGTTTTCATTGTAAATTCCTTTCGCCAAACAAAATTTTTTGCTGAAAATTATTTCGTGTGTGTTTTCTCCCTCGGAGGCGTGTTTACCACCAGCCCCAACAGGCTGCCGCCGGCGGCTGTGAGCGATGCTGCCGCCGCGCGCAGCTCACGCGCGCCGCTTCTGCCCGGTGCTGCCACCAAGATCGTGTTTGCAAAATCACGCGCGCAAGCCACGGCATCCGTCGCCTCGGTCACAGCAGGAAAATCCGCCAAAACATAATCATATTGTTTACAATATACCGCCAATAATGCAGCCATACGGTTGGCAAGCGGATGATCGCAGGGGGAAATTGGTGCAATACCTGCAGGCAGGAGAGATAGCCCGCTTTTTTCGGTCTGATGCACCAGTGCCTCAGGCTTTTGAATTTTGCCCGCAAGATACTCAGCAAAGCCGGGCTCTGCCTCGGGTCTAAAAAAGAGCTCCTTTGCGCCGCGCCTAAGATCGGCATCAATCAAAAGCACACGGTGCCCCGCAGTTGCAAGCGAGCGCGCAAGCTCCGCCACAACGTAGCTTTTCCCCTCCCCCGCACGTGCCGAGGTCACTGCCAAGGTCACAGCACCGTTCTTATCGCGGCGCGGCAAGCGCTCACGCAGGGAGAAAAACGCCTCCGCCGCGTCGGCAGGCGGCTCTATTTCGGGAATGACACCAAAAAGCGGCACGTCAGGTAGCACGCGATCGATCTCGGCGGCATCGGTCAAGCGATTGGAAAACAAAAAATAGAAGATAAAAAACACATACGAAAGCACAAGACCGCCCACAAAAAACAGTGCCGCCCATAAAACGGGGTGTGCGGTGGAGCGCACGGCGGGCGCCGCCTCGCGCAGCAATACCACCACGGAAAAGCTGCCCGAAAGCCCCGGCCATGCCGTTTCCTGAATGAAGGCGGGCAGTTCTGCCTCCACGGCAGCGATCACCGCGTCGGCAGCTGCCGCATCGCGCGCGGTTACCGTTACGGTAAATACCGTGCTGTCGGTGGCGGCAGTAAGCATCTCGCGCAGCTCCTCACGGGAGATCGAGAGCGCATGATTCGCGATCATACGGTCAAGCAGCGCGTCACTTTCCTCGGCCAGCACAGCATATTCCTTTGCAAGCGTTTGCACCGATGCCAGCTGAGAGGAGGTCATACCATTCGCCTCTAAAAACTGCTCTGATTGCAGATTGCGTACGTAAAACGTAGCGGTTGCGCTATATGCCTCGGGCAGCAGCGCACGCAGAGCAAAGCCGCCTGTGGCAAGAATGAGGGCGGTGAGAAAAATAGGAACAATGCGCTTTTTGAAAATTGCAAAAAGATCGGAAAGCGTGAGATATTCGGTTTTCATAAGACGCTCCCTTCTGTTGTAAAATATGAATGTGTAAAAATTATATCATATGATCGATGTGATTTCAAGCAAAAAGCCAAAAAATCTGTCGCATGCCATGCTTGCAAAAAAGAAAACGGTATGCTATAATATACGCATATCACACAAAAAAGGATGTATCAAAATGGCTGAATGGATCGACGCGGTGTTTAAAAATATTGACCTTTCCATGTTTTCCTTTATGCACGGGCTTGCCGTGGCAACGGGCGAGAGCGTGGGGGCTGAGATCACCTCATGGCTGACGTATTTAATGAAATTTATCAGCTTTTTTGCGCACGACGGGCTTTGTATGTTTGCCCTTGGCGCCATACTTATGCTCTTTCGGCGCACGCGCAAGCTTGGCGCATGCGTGTTTATCGCCGTTTGCTGTGGCGGCATCATCACCAATCTTACGCTAAAGCCGCTTATCGCTCGCATGCGTCCTTACGCTAATTTTGATCATCTTGCCGAAACCGTGCACGGCTGGTGGGTCATGGTTGGCGAGGCAAGAAAGGGAGAGGGCGTTTTCAGCTCCTTCCCCTCAGGGCACACCACCTCGGCTACCGCCGCTATGTTAGGGCTTTTTCTTGCAAGCAAGAAAAAGAAATACCTCTTTCCCGTGCTGCTTTTCCCCCTTTTGATGGGTGCATCTCGCATCTATCTCATGGTACACTACACCTCGGACGTGCTGGCAGGGCTTGTGGCAGGCGCACTCGGCGGCATTGCCGCGTATTTTATCACCAAGCTGATCTTCAAGAAGCTTGAGGCACACGGAGAAAATCGCTTCTGCCGTTTTGTGCTTGACTTTGATCTTGTGGAATGGATCAAGCAAAAATTAGGAAAATCCGAAAAAGCAGTATAAATCACAACCACCCGTCAAACGGGTGGTTTGCACTAGGGCTAAAAGCCCAATACTCCCGGCCGGCGGCTCAAGCCGCTGGCTTTTGCTTTCAAAAGCGGTCTGCAAAAATGCCTTCTCCTTGAGGAGAAGGTGGCAGCCGAAGGCTGACGGATGAGGTGTAGCGCGAAGCGCGTTTGTGCGGCTCGTTGCAAAACTCGAACACGCCGCTATGGCGGCTACACCTCACCACCCGCTACGCGGGAGCCTCTCCTCAAGGAGAAGCCTTATGTAACGATACACTCTATACAAAAGGGGTATAACCCATTGTTCCCCACCCGCATAGCGGGTGGTTGTCTGTTTCGCACTTCGTGCGGGGGTGCCTGAAGGCACTAACTCAAAGGGATCACACAGCGCGGTGACCCCTTATTTCTTTTGCACCCATAAAATTTTTCAACGGGACTTGCGATTTTCCCCCCGTTATGCTATACTGATTATGTATATTTTTCAACCAATCCGAAATTTTCCCAAAGGAGGGCATGCTATGTTTTGGGTCTGGGGCATTTTTAATTTATTTGAAAACGGCTTGCTGAACGCCATAAGAACCGCACTAACCCCCGACGAGGTTGGTGAGGCGATACTCACAGGCTGCGGCTTTCTTGCCGTGGTCGTCATATCCTATCTCCTCGGCAGCGTCAACTGGGCGCTGGTCATTTCAAAGGTTTTCTACCGCGACGACGTACGCAAATACGGCAGTGGCAATGCGGGCACCACAAACGTGCTTCGCACCTACGGCAAAAAGGCGGCAGCCTTTACCTTTCTTGGCGACGGCCTCAAGGGTGTTTTGTCTATCGTGATCGCCTGTGCTATCTTCGGCTTTCCCATGCAGGGCGCAGAAGTCGCGGGCGGCGTTATATATGATATACACTACATCCACCTTATCACCGCCGCTTATCTCGCGGCTCTGTTTGCCGTGATCGGTCACATTTTCCCCATTTTTGCAAAATTCCACGGCGGCAAGGGCTTTGCCACGTTCCTGTTTTCCGCGCTTGCCCTAAACCCCGTCATTGGTCTGATTCTCGTTTCCATTTTCCTTGTATTGGTGCTTGGCGCGCACTATGTTTCGCTCGGCTCCGTCGTAACGGCGGCATTCTATCCCATACTCCTCAGCTCCTTTGATCAAGCCTTTACGAAATACGGCGTTGGCGTGATCTTTGCCTTCTTCCTTGCCGCGCTTGTGGCATGGAGCCATCGCAGTAACATCAAGCGCTTGCTTGATCATACAGAGCGCAAGACCTACTTCTTTGGTAAGAAGCAAGACACCGAAAACACAAAAAAAGATAAGGAAAGCGTATGACATTTACACTTGATTTTGCCTCCCTGTGCCTGCTTGCAGCAGAGCGCGAGGCACTGAAAAAATCGGTATTTACCGGCGCGCGGGACAGCACAGTCCTGCGCGCCGTTGGCGTGCTTCGCCGCATTGGCGGCAAAACGCACCTGCAAATTGAAACCTTTTATAAGGATGGCAAGGCACGGCACGAAAACCTGTTGCTTGATGAAGCGGGGCGCGCGCGTCTTGCGGCAATTGCCGAGGGCTTTTCACGCATCCATCTCCTCACCACGGCAGGCGATGCCGAGCTAAGAGAAAACAAAAAGGGCGAGCAGGTGTTTCTTGGCGCCGACAAGCTGCGCCGCAAGCTGCTTGCAGGCAACGCCACGTCTCTCGCAATTTTGGGAAACAACAAGCAAAAGCAGCATATTTTAAAGGGAGATGAGCCCTTTTTAAGGCTGCTTGGCGTTTCCGATGAAAACGGGCGCGTCTATGACAAAAAGGGCGCAAAATTCCGTCAGATCAACCGTTTTCTCGAGCTGATTCGCGACACACTCCCCCATTTACCGAAGGATGAGATCCGCATTTGCGATCTTTGCTGCGGCAAAAGCTACCTTTCCTTTGCCGTTTACCACTATTTTGCAAACGTATTGGGGCTTCGCGTTTCCATGACGGGTGTGGATCTCAAGCCCGACGTGGTTTCCCACTGTAGCAAGGTTGCAGCAGAGCTTGGCTTTACGGGCTTGGAGTTTATTTGCGGTGACGTTGCCGCATACGAAAGTCCCGAAAAGCCCCAGCTTGTAGTATCACTTCACGCCTGCGACACCGCAACCGATCTTGTGCTTAACAAGGCTGTCGCGTGGGGGGCTAAGGTGATCCTTTCTACTCCGTGCTGCCATCACGAATTAAATCACACCCTGAATTGCAAGGCGCTGTCCTTTGTTGCGGAGCATGCCATGCTGCGCCAAAAGCTTTGCGATGCGGCAACCGATGCCCTGCGCCTCAAGCTCCTTGAGGCAAACGGATACCGCGTGGCGGCACTTGAGCTGATCGACCCCGATGACACACCCAAGAACATTATGCTGCGTGCCATTCTTCGCACGGGCAGTGACCCTGCCGCGCGCGAGCGTGCCCTGCGCGAGTATCGCGAGGCGCGTGCATTTTTGCTGGGGGGTGAGGGCTGATGGATGTACGCCGCGTGCTCAGCTACGTGCGCCGCGCCTGCGAGGATTATGACATGATCAAGGCAGGCGACCGCATTGCCGTTGGCATTTCGGGCGGCAAGGATAGCCTGACGCTTCTTTGCGCGCTTGCCGAAATGCGCCGCTTTTACCCAAACCCCTTTGAAGTGGTTGCCATCACCGTGGATATGGGCTTTCCGAATGCAGATTTCGCACCCGTTCGGGCACTTTGCGACGAGCTCAATGTCCCCTATCACATTGTAAAAACCGACATTTACGATATTATCTTTAACGTGCGTAAGGAAAAAAGCCCCTGCGCGCTCTGCTCAAAAATGCGCCGTGGCGCGCTTCACAACGCCGCGCGTGAGCAGGGCTGCCGCGTGGTGGCGCTGGGCCACCATTATGATGATGTAGTGGATACCTTTATGCTCAACCTCTTTTACGAGGGACGCATTGGGTGCTTTCAGCCCGTAACCGATCTCTCGCGCGTGGGTGTGCGCGTCATACGCCCCCTCATTTACCTGCCCGAAAAGCAGGTGCGCACCTTTACGGCAAAGGAAAATCTGCCTGTTGTAAAATCGACCTGCCCTGCCGACGGCAACACCCAGCGCACGGAAATGAACGACCTTATCAATTCCCTTGACCGCAAAAGCCCGGGGCTGCGCCACCGCATTTTCGGCGCCATACAGCGTGCCGACGTTGACGGCTTTGCACCCCTGCCCCCAAGGCCCAAGAAAAGCCGCAGGCAAGAGCCTGCGGAAAGCGAATAAAATGAAAGAAAAAGGAGCTATATAGCTCCTTTTTCTTTTGCCGCAGCCACAACACACAAAAGCAGAACGCGATGTGACCCACGCCGTAGGGGGCGGCGCCTCGACGCCCCGCGATCTGGGTTCCGCCAAAATAAAGCACAGCGTACCCCAAATTGTAGGGGGCGGCGCCTCGACGCCCCGCGATGCACAGCACAAAAACGGGTTGTCGGGTCGCCAACCCCTACAAAAGAAACCAAACGTTTTACTTTATCAGCGCTTGCGCGACGAGCTTTACACCCAGCGAAAAGCCCTTGCTGAAGGCTTCCTCACACCCAAGGCTTTCGAGCTCCGTATAACAATCCTCGTATTTGCTCAGGATTTCCTTGCCTGTTTCATCAAGCGCTTTTTGAAGCGCCTCCTTATGTCGCTCGCGCAACCCCACCAGCTCTCGCGCCTCGCGCTCTCTTTCCCATTCTTCACTCCAAGGCTCAAGGTTTCCGTTCCATAGATCTTTTAATATGCTACGCATGACATCACCTCACAATTTATTCCTCACCAACATTATAATATCCAAATGGATATTTGTCAATACCCAAACAGATATTAAATGATAAAATAAGAAAAATAACTTTGTGGGGAGATATGAAATGAAATATTACCAACGCTTACGTGATCTAAGGGAAGATCACGAAATCACACAAAAAGAAATTGCTCAACTATTAAAAACCACTCAGCCCCAATACGCAAGATATGAAACGGGCGAGCGTGAGCTCCCCATGCATCACTTTAAAACATTGGCAAAATATTATAATGTATCTCTTGATTATTTGGCAGGCTTGACTAATATCCCAAAAACATTAGACGGTAGCCTCTACACGGTGAAAAAATCAAAATAATTCTATCACAAAATCACGCGCACGCATAAAAATACAAAAAAACACAAAAATTTCAAAAAACCCCTTGACAAGCACACTTTTGTGTGCTAAAGTGTTCTTATTCCCGATGAAGGTATCGGAAGCGGCAAGGTCGCAACCGATATTGGAGGTGGTTCCGGAGAATCTCGTAAGAGTGCCGAAGGTGCAAGGCGATTACCCTCGCCGAATCTCTCAGGCAAAAGGACGGAGCAGACTTATAGGTATGCTATTTTTGTCTGCCGTTTTTTATTTTGTGGGCTGCTTTCACCTCTTTTGGGGAAGGCAGTTTTATTTTTTTACTTGGAGGTACATAAACATGCAAGAAGCATTACTCAAGGTCGTAGCAACGGTCAACTCCTACCTGACTGACTACGTGCTCATTTTCCTGCTTATCGGTGTTGGTCTTTTCTTCACCATTCGCACCAAGTTTGTACAGGTGCGCTGCTTTGGCGAGGGCATGAAAAACGTATTTGGCAACCTGTCCCTGAAGGGCGGCAAGCAAAAGGGCGGTCTTTCCTCCTTCCAGGCGCTTGCTACCGCAATTGCCGCACAGGTCGGTACCGGTAACATCGTCGGTGCTTGCGGCGCGATCCTTGTAGGTGGCCCCGGTGCGATCTTCTGGATGTGGATCATCGCCTTCCTTGGCATGGCAACCATTTACGCCGAGGCAACCCTGGCGCAAAAGACCCGCAAGGTAAACGAGGACGGCACCGTTGAGGGTGGTCCCGTTTACTACATCAAGACCGCCTTCACGGGCAAATTTGGCAAGGGTCTTGCCGTATTCTTTGCAGTAGCTACAACCCTTGCACTTGGCTTTATGGGCTCTATGGTACAGTCGAACTCGATTGCAGGCACCATGGGCAAGGCATTTAACATTGGCGAGGGCTTTTATTGGATCATCGGCATCGCAGTAGCGGTGCTTGCCGGCGTGGTATTCCTTGGCGGCGTCAACCGTCTTGCCTCGGTTACCGAAAAGCTGGTTCCCGTTATGGCTTGCCTGTATCTTATCGGCTCGCTCATCGTTATTTTCGCCCGTATCCAGTACGTACCCGAAACCTTCGGCATGATCTTCAAATATGCCTTTAACGCAAATGCACTCATCGGCGGCGGCATTGGCTACGCACTCAAAACTGCGATCAGCCAGGGCGCAAAGCGCGGCTTGTTCTCCAACGAAGCAGGTATGGGTTCCACACCTCACGCACACGCACAGGCTAACGTAAAGACCGCACACGAGCAGGGCACTACCGCCATGATCGGTGTGTTTATCGATACCTTTGTTGTACTTACCATGACCGCTCTTGTTGTCATCTCCACCCTGTATGCAGGCGGCGGTGTGCTGGGCAATCCCGCAACCTACACCATGGAGGGTGCGCTTGCCGCCTTCCCCAAGGCTAACCTTGCGCAAATGGCATTCGGTGAAGTATTCGGCACCACCTTTGGCAATATTTTTGTAGCCGTTTGCCTGTTCTTCTTCGCCTTCTCCACCATCCTTTCCTGGAACTTCTTCGGCAAGATCAACTTCCAATATCTCTTTGGCAAAAAGTACACCGTGGTTTACACTGCCATTGCAATTGTATTCGTATTCCTTGGCGCGATCTTCTCAAACGACCTTGTTTGGGAGCTGACCGACTTCTTCAACTACCTCATGGTTCTGCCGAACGTCATTGCCCTTGTGGCACTTGGCTCTATGGTTGTGAGTGCCCTTAAAGAGGGTAAGGCAGCCAAAGAAGCCGCTGCCCTTTCCGCTAAGGTAGCCGAGGAAAGCGCAGAGGAGTAATTCTCTAACGACCAAAACGCATAAATAACAAAAAAGGCTGCGTCAATGGGGTGATGTCCTTAGCGGAGAATTCTCGCTTTGATAAAAATGCAAGCATCGCATTTGACCGGTCAAACGCAAATGGGCTAAGCCCAAACCCATATAACAAGCAGAAAGAGAGAACAAATCGGTCAGTAGCCGAAATGTCCTCTCTTTTTCTGTTGGTTGAATGAAATCGTGGCTACGCCACGATGAAATCTTCGCTTTACTCAGATGAAATCCAAGGCGTTGCCTTGGATGAAATCAAATCCGTCTGTTAT
>SVSS01000012.1 GCA_015064185.1 Oscillospiraceae bacterium
GATGAGGTGTAGCGCGAAGCGCGTTTGTGCGGCTCGTTGCAAAACTCGAACACGCCGCTATGGCGGCTACACCTCACCACCCGCTACGCGGGAGCCTCTCCTCAAGGAGAAGCCTTATGTAACGATATACTCATACAAAAGGGGTTTAACCCATTGTTCCCCACCCGCATAGCGGGTGGTTGTCTGTTTCGCACTTCGTGCGGGGGTGCCTAAAGGCACTAATAAAGGCGCCGATGCCCGTGTGGGCATCGGCGCCTTTTTTCATGTATTTACAGCGCGCAGCGCATATTTGCACAATAACTCTATAAATATATGTTGCTCAATTGAGCCAAGCCGTTTATTTTGCGTAATCCACCGCGCGACTCTCGCGGATGAGATTCACCTTGATCTGACCGGGGTACTTGACCTCGTCTTGGATCTTCTTTGCCATTTCGCGGGCAATGAACTTCATGCCCTCGTCGGTGACATCCTCAGGCTTCACCATGACGCGCAGCTCTCTGCCCGCCTGAATGGCAAATGCCTTTTCCACACCCTCAAAGCCCTTGGCGATCTCCTCAAGCTTTTCAAGACGCTTGATGTAATTTTCAAGGTCCTCACGGCGCGCACCCGGACGGGATGCCGAAATAGCATCGGCTGCCTGTACGAGAATTGCGATCACCGTTTGAGGCTCTACATCGTTGTGATGCGCCTCAATGGCATGTACGACCTCACGGCTTTCCTTATACTTACGTGCCACATTGACACCAAGCTCTATGTGCGTGCCCTCTACGTCGTGCGGGAATGCCTTGCCGATATCGTGCAAAAGGCCCGCACGCTTTGCGGCAGCAGCGTCCACACCAAGCTCCTCAGCCATAATGCCTGCAAGGAATGCTACCTCAATGGAATGCTTCAACACATTTTGGCCGTAGCTGGTACGGTAGCGCAAGCGACCAAGCAATTTTACAAGCTCGGGGTGAAGGTTGGGAATACCTACCTCATAAGTAGCGCGCTCACCCGCCTGCTTCACGACCGCATCGACCTCGCGGCGGCATTTCTCCACCATTTCCTCAATGCGTGCGGGGTGAATACGCCCATCTGCTATCAACCTTTCCAGCGTGAGCCTTGCCACCTCACGGCGCACGGGATCAAAGCCCGAAAGTGTGATCGCCTCGGGAGTATCGTCAATAATGAGCTCAACACCCGTAAGCGTTTCCAGCTTTTGAATGTTACGGCCCTCGCGGCCAATGATGCGACCCTTCATTTCATCACTCGGGATCTGCACCACCGAAATGGTTGCCTCGGCTACGTGGTCGGTAGCACAGCGCTGAATGGCAAGCGAGAGAATATTACGAGCCTTGGTTTCTGCCTCGTCCTTAAACTGGGCATCCAGCTCGTCAAGGCGTTGTGCAAGCTCATGCTTTGCCTCACCCTCAACGCGCTCGATCAGCTCCTCCTTCGCTTCCTCTGCGGTAAGACCCGCAAGGCTCTCCAGCACACGCTTATGCTCGGCGAGCGTCGCCTCGATCTCGGCGCGCACGCTATCGTTTTCCTGCAGCTTTTGATCAAGCTTGTCATTCTTACGCTCGAGTGCCTCAGACTTCTGATCCAGATTTTCTTCCTTTTGCGCGAGTCTGCGCTCCATGCGCGTAATCTCGGCACGGCGTTCCTTTAACTCAGCTTCGCTTTCGTTACGGCGTTGCAGAATTTCTTCCTTTGCCTCAAGCAGCTTTTCCTTTTTCATAGACTCTGCTTGCTGTTGGCAATCGGTTAAGATGCGCTTTGCTTCCTGCTCGGCAGAGCCGATCTTCTTTTCCGCGATCATACGGCGCAGCAAAAATCCAACCGCAAAGCCAAGCACAAGAGCAGCAGCAATCAGAGCAACTGCAAGTCCTGAATTCATACGTTATTACCTCCTTTTTCAGTTTTCAAATATCTTATATACAACAGTAGAACAGTAACACCAATGTATATACTATTTAATTATACACTTATATTTTATAAAAGTCAATAAGAACACCCTTTTTTATTTACCATTTTTATAAAAAACAGATGTTGACAAAGCGTATTTCATTCGGTATAATGATAGCAAGAACGGAAAAATTCCATAAATGAGAATTTGACCCGAAATACAATTAAAGGAGTATGAATCATGAACAGCGTAAGCATTCGCCTTTCCACCATTGCCGACGTGCGTGATTTTGTAAACATCGTTGCCAAAAGCGACATCGACGTAGATCTGCAATCGGGCAGATACGTCGTTGACGGCAAATCCATCATGGGCATTTTCAGCCTCGACCTGCTCTCCCCCATCACCCTCACCGCCCACTCTGATGACACTGCAGAGTTGTTTGCAGCGCTCGACCGCTTTATCATCAAATAATAGAAAAAAGCCGCCCCGTTGGGCGGCTTTTTTCTATTTTATCCTCTTTCCTCACACGGGTGCGGGATCCTCACTTACATCTGCAAAGCTGTCAACAGCCTCCTCGCGCGCCTCAGGCTTTGGCATAAGGTGTGAGAGGTCCATTTTAGGCTTGCGGGAAAGGCGCACCTCGCTGGTTTCAAGGGTATCAAACAGGAGCTTGATCGGATGGATCTCGATATCCTCGCCGTTTTCGATCATTGCCTCGGCGACGGCAAGACGGCGGTCGCCCTCCTCACCGCAATCATAGGTGAAAAGAATATCGGCATCACGCGTGGAAAGCGTATAACGGCCGCCCGCGTTTACGATCATCTGCACAAGATACAGCATTTCGTTGAAGTGATAGCGCTGATAGCCAAGGCTGACGGTCACGGTGTGACCCGTAAGCAGCGGCGGCTTTCTCGTTTTCTTGGGTGCAACGGTTTCGAGATATTTCAGGAACAGCGCCGCATTTTCCGACCCTGCCTCCATCATGTTGGAGGTGTCGGGCTCTGTCGGCTCCGCCGCCACATCGCCCTTTTTGCGCTTTTTGCCGCCACGGTGGCGCTTTTTCTTGGCGCCTGCCTCGCCCTCAGGCTTCTTCCACGCATACTCCATGGTAAAGCCCTCGGTAAAGCCACCGCAATCGGGATACATTTCAAGCAGCTCGGGCAGATTTTTGCCATGGTATGCCGCGATCGCCTTGAGAATGAGCATGGTGTTATAAGCATCCTCATCACTGCGATGAAGATTTTCGGGCTCGATATGGCACCAGGAAAGCAAAGAATCCTCAAGATTCTTAGCGGTATTATTCTCAGGCTGGCGCGCGTAGATCTGCTGCACGTCGTAAAAACGGTAGGTAAAGGGGGTAAGGTCGTAGCGCTTGCAGTCATCCTGCAAGAAATGCACGTCGTTGGTCACCGCATAGCCGATCACAATCGTTTCGGGATCCTCAAACATTGCTTTGAAAAACTCATAAAATTCGGGAAACGCCGGCTTGTCCGCGAAAATACTGCGCGGATATGCCATCATTTTTTTGGCAACGTACCAATCAAAGCGGTCACGCGGGTTGATGAGCACATCCTCCTTGTCATGCAGGATGTTAAAGTTTTCATCGGTGATACAGTATCCAAGACTGAAGATCTTAGCACAGTTGTTATAGCAATTGGCACATTCAATATCAAAAAATAAATATTTCATCTATTACTCGCAATCATTTCAAAATCCATTGTATTTGCGCCGTCTTGTTTATGAAAGCACTACCTTTTATTATATAACGCCAAATCCCGTTTGTCAAGGCAAAACCGCAACTCCAGCAGGTAAAATGTGAAAGTTCTCTTGCATTTTTACAGCATGCTTGATATAATAGATATGTGGCACGCCACAAGTTTGATATCACAAAAAGCACCTGACCCACAGCGGGTGCAACGGAGATAAAGCAGCATGTTAAAAAAGGTACGCATTTCCATTCACACCAAGCAACAGGAGATCGGCGGGACTCTGTTTGATGCCCCAAAAGGATCATCCGCCACAACGCAAGCGATCAATGCCGAGCCACAAGAAATGGAACTGATGTTCGAGGGGCGCTATTACGACGACGGCACGCGCATTTCAATCTCCTACAAAGAGGGCGAGATCACAGGCATGGACAATTCTCGCACCGCCATTTCCTTTCAGAAAAGCGAGCCTGCCCTTATTACCATGACACGTGACGGTGCAGTGCGCACCGCGCTTGTTTTTGAAGAGGGTCGGCGCCATTTGTGCGTATATCAAACACCGTTTATGCCCTTCGAGGTGGCGGTAAAGACCAAGCAGGTGCAAAACCGCATTGAGGAAAACGGCACCCTTCGTATGCAATACACGGTAGAATTAAAGGGCGCCAATGCCGAGCAGACCGATTTTTCGCTCACACTGTTGCCCGATACCAACGCACCGACATCCAAATAAACAAACTGCCTCAAGTGCGCCAATCGCATTTGAGGCAGTCTTTTTTTACACACCTAAAATAAATGCTTCAAGTTCTTTTGGTGTATGTGCGATCACCCCGGCGCCCTTCTTTAAAAGAAGATCGACCGAGCGAAATCCCCACGATACCGAAATAACATCAACACCCGCATTGGCGGCGGTCTTGATGTCAACCTCAGAATCGCCGATATAAACGGTATCCGCGGCAAGAGCACCGCATTGCGCCATGATGGAAAACACTGCATCAGGTGCGGGCTTTTTGGGAACACCCTCGCTCTCGCGCTCCCCCAAAACCACATCAAAAAGCCCTTCAAAGTAGGCGTTGCAAAGCGCCACGGTTGCGGGATCTGCCTTGTTTGAGAGCACGGCGGTTTTCACACCCCTTGCACGAAGCGTGCGCAGCATGGTAACGATTCCCGCATACGGTGCGGTTTTATCCGCGCAATGCGCGGTATAATGTGCCACAAAGGCAGCGTACACACGTGCAATATCCTCTGCCGCTGTGTCGGTAGGCACAGCACGCTCAATCAGTTTTTTAATGCCGTCCCCGATAAAATCCCGCACCTGCTCTTCTGTGCGTGCAGGATAGTCGCAGGCGGTAAGCGCCGCATTGACGGCATCGGAAAGATCGGCAAGTGTATTCAGCACTGTGCCGTCAAGATCAAATATAGCCAAACGGTATTTCATATAAACGATCCTTACCAAGATTCCTTTTCAAGCACGCCGAGCAACGCTTCAAACGTTTCGGGCAGCGGTGCCTTAAAGGTCATGCGCTCGCCGCTTTTGGGGTGCGTCAGTGTAAGCTCCCCCGCAAACAGGCACTGCCCGTCGATAAGCGTGCGGTGTCTTGCCTCAAATTTCGTACCGTTACCGCCGTAAACGGGGTCGCCGAGCAGAGGGTGCCCGAGCGATGCCATGTGCACACGGATCTGATGCGTGCGCCCTGTTTCGAGTTGACAACGGATATATGTCATTTGTCCAAAGCGACGGAGGACGGTATAATGGGTGATCGCCACCCTTCCCTCTCCCTCACGGCGGCAAATTGCCATACGCTTGCGGTCTACGGGATGCCGCCCGATCGGTGCGTTGACCGTTCCGCAATCCTGTTTAAAATTACCAAGCGCTATGGCATAGTAGATGCGGCTGACATCATGCACCTTTAGCTGGTCGGACAGCGCAATGTGCGCCGTATCATTTTTGGCTACCACCAAAAGCCCTGCGGTATCCTTGTCGATGCGGTGTACGATCCCGGGGCGCTCAACACCCCCAATGCCCGAAAGCGTACCCTTGCAATGGTATAACAGGGCGTTGACAAGCGTGCCCCGCTCATTCCCTGCGGCGGGATGCACCACCATGCCGCTTGGCTTGTTGATTACAATGATATCGTTATCCTCATAAATAATATCAAGCGGAATATCCTCAGGCTGTGCCTCGGCAGGGGTAGGGTCAGGCAGGGTAAGTGTGATCTCCTCTCCCCCCTTTAAGCGATACTTTTTGTTCGCTTCTCCCTGAGAAAGCGTCACCTGCCCCTCGGCGATCAGGCGCTCCGCTGCCGAGCGCGAAAGTGAAAATGCAGCGGCAAGAAAGCCGTCAAGCCGCTTGCCTGCATCACTCTCTGTTGCCGTAACGTGTAGCACCTCAGCCATTTTGATCCTCTCCCTGTTGCGGCTCGCTTTTTCCATCGGACGCCTTTAACAACCCGTTTTCTTTGATCTCGGCAACCAACTCAAGTATCAGATCAAGCACGAAAAGTGCGGCGCCCACGCAAACGGCAGCATCCGCTATATTAAATACCCAAACCCAAAAATCAAAGGCGCAAAAATCAATAAAATCCACCACAAAGCCAAGGCGCAAGCGGTCGATCATATTACCGATACCACCACCTATGATAAGGGCAAGCCCCACGCGCGAAAGATTGCGGTGCACATAGCGGAACAAATAATAGGAAACGGCACCGATCCCCACCACCGACAGGACAAGAAAGACCCAGCGATGATCGGCAAGAAGCCCAAACGCCATGCCGCGATTTTCCACGTAGGTAAAGCGCAGCACACCTTCGATAAGTTCCACCTGCTCCTCATAAAGATAAGCAAGCACCAATATTTTACTGATTTGATCCACTAGGATAACTGCCGCGATCACGGCAATGACCATGATGATCCAAAGCATAAACGATCCTTTCAAAAAGTGCCGCATCCGTCGAAACCGACATTTGCGGCACTTTGTGTTGATTTATTTACCGAGCACCTCGCGGCAACGGGGGCAAAGGCACCCGTCCTCCTCGGTTACGGTACCCGCCGTGGTATAATTCCAACAACGGTCACATTTTTCACCTGCGGCAGCATCCACCACAACTGCAATGGGTGCACCCTCCTCTACCACAGTGCCTGCGGGAGCCGCAGCATTTTTCAGCTCAACCTGCGATACGATAAACACCGTGGGAAGTTCAGCGCGGAAGTTGCTGAGCAACGCATATACCGCTGCATCGGGTGCATAGACGGTAACGGCGGCATCAAGGGATTTACCGATGCGCTTGTCGGCACGGGCAATTTCCAAAGCCTTCATAACAGGCTCGCGAAGCACAAACAACTGATCCCATTTTGCGCGCACCGCGGGGAAGGCAAGCGCTTCATCGTATGCGGGCAGATCGTTGAGGAACACGCTTGTGGTGTTCTCTCCCTCGGCATGCGGCATTGCCTGCCAGATCTCCTCAGCAGTAAAGGAAATGAGCGGTGCCAAAATGCGGGTGAGCGCATTGATGATATAATACATGGCGGTTTGTGCCGAGCGGCGCGCCTTGGAGGCAGCCGCCTCCGCATACACACGGTCCTTGGTGATATCAATATACAGCTTGGAAAGCTCCACGGTGCAGAAATTGTTTACCTCGTGATAAATGGTATGGAACTCGTACGCGTCGTAAGCCTCGCGCGCACGTTTCACGAGATCATTCATCGAGGAAACGATCCACTGATCGATCTCATAAAGCTCTTCCATTTTGAGCATATCCTTCTTGGGATCGAAATCGTAAAGATCGGCAAGGAGGAAGCGTGCGGTATTGCGGATCTTGCGATAAGAGTCAGAGAGCTGCTTGAAGATCGCATCGGATGCACGCACGTCTACGTGATAGTCGCTCGATGCAACCCACAAACGCAACAGATCGGCGCCGTATTTCTTGATCATATCAAGCGGATCTACACCGTTGCCAAGCGACTTGTGCATCGCTCTGCCCTCACCGTCAACGACCCAGCCGTGGGTAAGAACGGCTTTAAAGGGTGCCTCGGGCTTGCCCGTGGAGCCAACAGCAGTAAGAAGCGAGGATTGGAACCAACCGCGATATTGGTCAGCACCCTCAAGATATACATCTGCGGGCCACTCCTCATCCTTCAGCACTGCAAAGTGCGTAGAGCCCGAGTCAAACCAACCGTCAAGCGTGTTGGTCTCCTTGGTAAACTGCTTGCCGCCACAATGCGGGCAGGCAAAGCCTGCAGGCAGAATGTCAGCCGCCTCGGTATCAAACCAAGCATTGGAGCCCTTTTCGCCAAAGAGCCGAGATACGGCATCAATGCTTTCCTCGTTGCAAACGGGCTTTTTGCAATCCTCGCAGTAGAATACGGGAATGGGCAAGCCCCAATGGCGCTGACGGGAAATGCACCAATCAGCACGCTCACGCACCATAGACTTGATGCGCTCACCGCCCCACTCAGGCAGCCACTGTACCTGATCGCAGGCATCGGCAGCCTCGTTCTTAAAGGCATCCACCGAGCAGAACCACTGCGGTGTCGCGCGGAAGATAATGGGTGCCTTGCAGCGCCAGCAGTGCGGGTACTCGTGCTCGATCTCCTCACTTGCAAACAGTGCGCCGCTTTCCTTCATATCGGCAAGAATAGCGCCGTTACTCTCGTCATAGCGCATGCCTGCAAACTTGCCTGCCTCAGCAGTTTGATAGCCGCGGTCATCAACGGGAACAAAAACATCAATGTTATAGCGGCGGCAGGTCTGATAGTCGTCCGCACCAAAGCCGGGCGCGGTGTGCACACAGCCCGTACCGCTATCCATGGTAACGTAATCGGCATTTACAATGGTGGAAAGACGGTCAAGGAAGGGATGCTGTGCCGTCATATATTCAAAATCCTTGCCCTGCATCACAAGGATCACCTCATACTCAGCAATGCCACCGATCGCCATGGTCTTTGCAAGCAAAGCCTCTGCTACGATATAGCACGCGCCGTCTGCCGCCTTTGCCACAACGTAGGTTTCATCGGGATTCAGTGCAATGGCAATATTGCCGGGCAGAGTCCAGGTGGTGGTCGTCCAAATGACAAAATAGGTGTTTGAAAGATCGCAAACACCGGCAAGCTTGCCCTTGTCGTCTGCCACGCGGAATTTTACGTAAATGGAAGTGCAGGCATCGGTCTGGTATTCGATCTCTGCTTCGGCGAGTGCCGTTTCATCCTTCGGGCACCAATAAACGGGCTTAAGACCCTTATAAATGTAGCCCTTGCGGTACATCTCGCCAAACACGCGCACCTCGCGTGCTTCAAACTCGGGCGCCATGGTAAGGTAGGGATGATCCCAATCACCCGTGATGCCAAGACGCTTGAATTGCTCCATTTGAATGTTTACAAAATTCTCGGCAAAATTATAACAGGCACTGCGGAACTCGGAAATAGACATACGCTTGCGGTCAAGCTTATTCTTCTTGATGATCGCGCTTTCAATGGGCATGCCGTGATTGTCCCAACCGGGAATGTAGGGCACCATGTAGCCCATCATGCTACGGGATTTATTGATAAAATCCTTGAGGATCTTATTCAGAGCGTGTCCCATATGAATGTTGCCATTCGAGAAGGGAGGGCCGTCGTGAAGCACAAAGGTGGGCTTGCCTGCACGCACCTCCTGCATCTGGTCGTAAAGCTTGATCTCCTTCCAATAGTCGAGCATCTGCGGCTCGCGCTTGGGCAGCTCCGCACGCATTGCAAACGTGGTGCTGGGGAGATTGAGTGATGCACTGTAATCTTTTGCCATAATCTTTTTGTACTCCTATATGTTCACTAAACTGAAATCCATGCCTAAAACTTATACATAGCGATCCGCCAGCAAGCGAAACCGCCCTTTTTTTGTTTTGTCCGAAAGGGAACGGACAATAAATTTGCCATACCCACGCACCGTGATGATCGCGCCCTCGCTGACCTCGCGGTCATATTTTTCCGCAGGCTCGTAATCGATCTCCACCATCGCCCTTGCAAAAAGCGCCTGTGCTCGCTCGCGCGACAAATTGCAAAGCGCCGCCACCACCGCATCGGCACGTGGCGATGCCACCGTGTCACTGCACGGCTCAAATTTTCTGCCCCCGTCAAAATCAGGGGCGAGGCTTATCTCGCACACCCCCACGGCATCATTTGCCACACGCACAAGATGCTCCTGCAAAAAGGATGCCATCACGCGGTCGCAAAACAGGATCGCCTCATGGGGGGAGATCACACAGATATCCCCTATGGCATCACGCTCGATGCCAAGATTTAAGACTGCGCCAAGAAAATCGCGGTGCGAGAGCTCACGGTAACCGCTACCCCTTACCGACAGCGCCAAAAGCGACGCGGTAAAGGATTCCGCCAACAGCTCGTCACGCACGTTGGGGTCAAGCTCCGCCATATACTCCGGCAGCATATACATGCGCCGCCGTTCGGCAGCGACGTACCCGCCCGCGCAAAGCACGCGCTCGCGCGCAAAGGCATATTTCACCTGCAGGATCTTCTGCTCGCGCGGCGTCAAAAACGGGGTATAGACGATCTCGCCCGCCTCCGCCCGCTCAAAAAGGTCGGCAGCGCGCGCCAAAAGCTGCGCTTCGTTTTGCTCCTTCATCCCCCGCCCCTTACAGCATCAGCAGCACACTGCCAACGGTGTTGACAAGCAAAAAGGAAACAAAGAACGATATGTCGATCGGAACATCGCGAAACCACCCAAAGCGGTCGAAGAGCGCACGGATCGGCATGATAAAGGGCTCGGTCACCATAGCGGTAAAGGTAAGAATGGGATTGTCCTCCCGAATGGGAAACCAGGAAAGCAATGCCCTTATCAAAAAGCATATTTGTACGACAGATAGCAACGCCTGCACCGTGCCGCGCAGTAATGCAATAAATAAGCTCATGCTATATTCCCCTCCCAAACAGGCTTACATCAATATTCTTCTTTGCCGTCCTCACCGGTCAACTCACCGCAGCGGGGAGAAAGCACCAGCGTGGTTTTGGTTACGCGACGGAACTCTCCGTCAAGCACCTCAAGGGCACCCAGCAAAAAGTCAATGAGGCGCATGGCGGCAGAGCGCTCAAGCTCCTCTATGTTCATCACAACGGTGTAGCCATCCATGAGGTAACCCGCAATGGCAGGACCGTCATCATAATTGTGGGGCTTTACTACCTTGAGCATGTTGCCTGTGGCAGCACTTTGCGTGGGGCGCTTTGAGGGCAATTTTGCGGGCTCGCTGTCGAGATCCTCTACAACACCGTCCTCCTCGTCCTCGTCGCCACGGTAAAATCCGTTGTCGTAATCCTCATAATTTTCGTAGTCACTTCTTCTGTTTTTTGCAAATGGATTTTTCATAACATTCCTCCGTGCTTATATTTCAAATTTCATGATTCTCGTGTACAAACAGCCGTCTGCCCACACGCACCATATCCGTGCCCTCGGCAACAGCCGCCGCAAAGCTTTCGGACATGCCCATGGAAAGCAGGGGCTGATCGGTACGCCCAAGGTCTTGCCAGATGCTGCGCGCAAGCTTGCGCGCCTCGGAGAAATACCCACGGTATTCCGCATCACTCTCGCACCTTGGCGCCATGGTCATCAGCCCCACAAGCGAGAGATTTGGCAATTCCTCTATCTCACGGCAAAGCGCCTCTGCCTCCTCGGGCATAACGCCGCTTTTGGCTTCCTCGCGCCCGATGTTTATCTCGACAAATACGCGCATGCAGATGCTGTGCTTGGCAGCATGGCGGTCGATCTCACGCGCCAGCTGGGCGCTATCCACGGAATGTATGGCATGCACCTTGTCAATGATGTACTTGATCTTATTTTTCTGCAATGTGCCGATAAAATGAATGCGCAGGTCTTTACCCTCGTATGCACCCATATGCGCCAGCAGCTGCTGCACGCGGTTTTCGCCCACATCGCTAACACCAAGTGAGATCAACTCCTTGATCTCACAATCACTTGCGTATTTTACGGCAGCGATCAGCGTGGTCTTACCCTCTCTGCCCACCGCCGCTTCCGCCGCGTGCAGGTCTGCTTGCACCGCTGTCAAATTATCCTTGATATAACTGCTCATTTTAACGCTTTTCCCTCATAGATGTGGCGTGCGGTCACCAAAATACGCTCGCCCTCCTGCAAAAACTCCGCGGACGTCTGCAGCGACGCCAAGCAATACCCATTCTCCATAAAAAGTGGCTCGATCCTGCGCGTGGAGGCAACACCGTTATCATCCACAAAAACAGTATACACGCCCTCGCTCTCACGTAACGCCGTCATCGGCACCCAAATGCCACTGACCGCCTCGGTGTTGATCACGACCTCCTCGCACCTTGCAAGGTCGCAAGGGGGGGCAATGCCCTGTGCACGAAAGATCAGCAGCACCTCGCCTGCGGTATCTGCGGGCGTAATGCGCTCCAGCATCAGCATCATACTTTCACCCGTGCGCATCATGTCAATTTTATAACTCTTCTCAACAGCAAGCTTCTCTGCCGCCTCACTCTCAAGCGGCACGGCAAGATACCACACATCACCCGAAACGATCTTTCCTATAGCAGATGCCGTGCTCTGGGGCGAGGCAAGCAGTGCGCGCATCCCACCCGGGGTAAGCGTTTGTACGGCAGCAACGGAAAGTACCGCCTCATAGCCATCTGCATCACGGTAAAAAATGCCGTCACAGGGTGCCTTTACACGGTCGGTCGCATTGCGATCGTTTTCGATGAGCGCCTCAAATTCAACCTGCAGTGCGGCAATGCGCGCGCTTCTCTCACTTGCCGCCTCGCTTTGTGCGGCATACCGATCAAGCGCAGCATGCAGCGTGCCTTGCGCCGCCTCGGTATCTAAAACCGTGCCTGCGGAAAGCGAGCCCATCAGCGCCTCATATGCGCCGTAATAGTCGGGAAGTACATTGGGGTCATCGATCGCTTGCAATCTCTCGATCTCTGCCACGATCTGTGCCGCGCGTGCGCGTGTGCCTGTGTTGCTTCCGTCAGCATAAACCACCGCCAGGTCGCTGCCACCCACCACGGCAATACCGTTTGCTGCCGTATATGCCACAGGACCGTTATCCACACTTTCCACAACTGTTTCATCGCGGAAAACATAGCCCACAGCATTGACGCGCTGCCCTACCGAAACCACCCCGGCAACATCGCGTCGCAGCTCGGCTGCGGTACGGGAAATTTCAAAGGAAAGTATGCTAGTGAGCAAAAGAGCAAGTACAGCAATGAGAGCGATCTGCAAAATCGGCACAAATCCATGCCCGCGCCTTGCTGACATTACCCTTCACCCCTTTCGCGCATGCGCACTCCTAGCGCGCGATTTTAATATTAATAATTATATCACAATATTATTCGTACGAAGCCAATTTTACAGCATTGTTTACAATTTCTTCAAATTTTCGCAATTTTCCTTCACAGTCCATAGGAATTCGCGTAACATACGGCTTTGCCGAAAACCATGTGATCTGCCGTTTGGCATACCGCCGTGTCGCCATTTTCAGGGCTTCTGTTGCCGAGGGAAGGTCACATTCCCCACGCAAGTACGGCAATAATTCCTTATATCCGATTGCTGCCGCCGCAGTGCTTGACACCTCAAACACACCCGCATCAAGCAAGCGCTTGGTTTCATCAACAAGTCCTGCTTTTATCATCTCGTCCACGCGCGAATCGATCCGCCCGTAAAGCAATGAGCGATCCTCAAACGAAAGGTACAGAACCGTAGCGCTGTATCGCATCGGCTGTTGGCGCGAGCGCAGATCCCACTCGGTTTTTGTAACACCCGTTGCGCGATAAATTTCAAGCGCGCGTATCACGCGGCGCAGATTCGAGGGGTGCGTTGCGGCAGCGCTTTCGGGATCCACCTTGGCAAGCTCGGCATGCAAATATGCATTGCCGTGCGCCTCGGCAAGCGCGGCAAGCTCCGCGCGCAGCGCGGGATCACCCCCGGGCGACTCCGGCATGCCGCGCAAAAAAGCATCAAGATAAAGACCCGTGCCGCCGCAAAAGATCGGCAGCTTGCCGCGCGACAAAATATCCGATACGGCACGCTCGGCAAGGGTAAGATAGTCCACCATAGAAAATTCCTGCGCGGGATCTGCCACATCGATCAAATGATAGCGCACACGTGCACGTGCTTCCCTGTCGGGCTTTGCCGTGCCGATATCCATGCCGCGATAGATCTGCATGGAATCACAGGAAACGATCTCGCCGTTCAGTCTCTGTGCAAGCTCCTCGGCAAGTGCAGATTTTCCGCCGGCAGTTGGCCCTACTATAGCAAGGATCTTCGGCTTTTTCTCCACCGTTATCACCCCTTTCGTGTATTTTTAAAATGCCGTTGCCCAAGAAAGAGGCAACGGCAAGGTAGAATTTCAAGAACAGCAAAGAGCCTCATCAAAGCCCCAAGCCCGCCGATCTCACAGTGGATATGATCTCGTTGAGAAAGCTGCTATCCGAAAGGAGCAACCATATCACAAACACCACTACAATGATCACAATAAAAAACTTTGCCAGCTTGCCAAGCAAGCGCATCGCCAGATAAATTGCCAATACCGTGATCAACACCGCTACAGCAGAGGTGGCGATATCGACCAACAGATCCACACCAAACATGAGTTCTCCTCTCCGCCCCCCACAGGGGCAAGTACACAATGATGTTATTGTAACGCAAAACAAGAGAATATTTTTACTTTTACAAAAAAATTTTCATATTGTTTTCAATTTTACGAATCCAATATCCAAACACAAGCGACAAAAGAAAGCTTTCATGCGGCATGTACGGGATATAAGGCAAGAAGGCTGCTGATTAGGAGAAATTTCGCAAGACAAGGCAAAGCAAGCGCGAAGCCCGACAGCGTAGTTACCTACGTCGAGGGCGACAAGTCGAAGCTTTAACGCAGTATTGCGGAATTTATACAATCAGCATGCAATCCGCAAAGCTGATGCTATATAAGAAATTTAATGAGTTGACGGCAAGCCGTCATGAATTGATGCTTCACATCATGATTTCTCGTCGGCATTCCGCCTCCTCCATGATTTGAATTGCCCTGTTCTCAATGCCGAAGGCAATTCATGCCCATCGGGCAATTCATTGCATGCTCATTGGATGAGCATGCAGTCGCCGAAGGAGAAAAAGCGATATCTTTCAGACACAGCTGTTTTATATGCCGAAAGCACAGCCTCACGGTTATAAAACGCAGAAACCAGCATCACTAACGTGCTCTCTGGCAGGTGGAAATTGGTGATCAATGCATCCACTGCCTTAAAGCGGTAGCCGGGATAGATAAAAATGCCCGTATCCCCACAAACGGGGTGCACAATTCCCGCTTCATCGGTCACGCTTTCCAGCGTGCGGCAGGATGTGGTGCCCACAGCGATCACACGCCCTCCGGCGGCGCGGCGCGCGTTAATGAGCGCGGCACTCTCCTCACTTACCGAAATAAATTCGGTGTGCATCACATGCTCATCCAGCCGATCCGCCTTCACGGGGCGAAACGTACCAAGCCCCACATGCAGCATAACGGGTGCAATTGCCACACCCTTCGCACGCACGCGCTCCAAGATTTCAGGCGTAAAGTGCAGACCTGCGGTGGGTGCTGCGGCAGACCCCTCCTCCCTTGCGTAAACCGTTTGGTAACGGCTGTTATCGGCCAAGCGCTCGGTGATGTAGGGGGGCAGCGGCATCATGCCGATCTGATGCAAAATATCATAGATATTCGCGTACCGTTGGCGGTCATATTCAAATTTGATCAAGCGGTTGCCTTCCTCTACGATATCCGTCACCGTCGCAGTAAGGATCCCTTGCCCGAACACAAGCCTCGCTCCAATGCGTGCGCGCTTGCCGGGCTTTACCAGCGTTTCCCACGTATCAAGCGCGCGCTGGCGAAGCAAAAGCAGCTCAATAGCGGCATCGGGTCTGTCTGCCACATGCCCGTAAAGGCGTGCGGGAATCACCTTTGAATCGTTAATCACAAGCACGTCATTGGGATTTAAGTACTCCACGATATCATAAAAGTGCCTGTGCGTTACGGTGCCCGCCTTTCGATCCAAGACCATCATGCGCGAGGAATCGCGCTTTTCCAAGGGGTGCTGCGCGATCAACTCCTCTGGCAGATCGTAATAGAAATCAGAGGTTTTCAGATCTGTTTTTACCTTTTCGTTGACAATGATATTTGACATACGGTTCCTTTCACTTGCCACAAGATAAATTTCAAAAAAGCGTTGACAAGCACATAAGATTGTGTTAATATAAATAGGAAGACCAATTTGGTCGGGAAAACATAATATAATGATAGAGGTGCACATTGCGACCTCGCACGGGCAAGGCAACCGTTGCCGCTTGAGCCCGCGTTGGGAGCGTAGCGTGCCGAAGTGAGGCGTTCGCGGTGAACGGCTTGCTGGTCTGCACGGTTCAGAGCTGTGGGACTGTCGTCAAGATTTGATGGAGAGCTATCTGTATATGTGCGATAAGGGGTGCCTTATCATATTATAGTACAAATACAGCTGGTTTTCAACCAGTTTTTTTATTTTTTGTGTTTTTCCGCAGAAAGGAACAAAGTATGAGCAAACTGAAACCCACCATTTTTGAAGGCGCCGCCACGGCGATCATCACACCCTTTCAAAACGGCACGATGGATTTTGAAGCCATGGGCAAGCATATCGACAGCCAGATCGAAGGTGGCATTGATGCGCTTGTCATCGCCGGCACCACGGGCGAAGCGTCTACCCTTTCCCACGAGGAGCACTGTGATGTGCTGCGCTTTGCAGCCGAAAAGGTTGCGGGGCGTGTACCGATCATTGCAGGCACGGGCAGTAACGATACCGCCTACGGTATTGAGCTTTCCCGCTATGCGTGCGACGTTGGATACGACGCGTTGCTGATCGTTACCCCCTATTACAACAAGGCAACGCCCAAGGGCCTCATTCGCAATTTCTTGAGCACTGCCGATGCGACAAGCAAGCCGATCATTCTTTACAACGTCCCCTCCCGTACCGGTGTCAATATCCCGATCTCGGTATACAAGGAGGTTGCCAAGCACGAGCGTATCGTTGCGGTAAAGGAGGCCTCGGGCAATCTTTCCGCTATCGCACAGCTCTTTGACGAGTGCGGCGATGCGCTTGACGTATACTCCGGCAACGATGACCAGATCGTACCGATCATGGCACTTGGCGGCAAGGGTGTCATCTCGGTCGTTTCCAACCTTTTGCCCAAAGAAACGCACGATCTTTGTGCCGCTTGCCTGAAGGGTGATTATAAAACAGGCGCCGAGATGCAGCTGAAATATCTGAAGCTCATCAACACGCTGTTCTGCGAGGTCAACCCCGTTCCCGTAAAGACTGCTGCAGCGCTCATGGGTATTTGCAGCGACGAGCTCCGTCTGCCCCTTTGTGAAATGGAAACGGCAAACTATGAAAAGCTGCTTGCCGTAATGAAGGACTACGCTCTGATCAAATAAGAGCCGAAAGGAAGTTCAAACATGTTAAACATTATGCTTTGCGGCTGTGGCGGTCGCATGGGCGCGGCGTTTAGTGCCGCGGCCACCGCGGGGGGCGACCGCATCGTTGCGGGTGTAGATATCAACCCCTCTGCCGCCACCCCCTACCCCGTTTACACCTGTGCCGATGAGTTTGGCGGAAAGGCTGACGTTATTGTGGATTTCTCACACCACTCGGCTCTTTCCGGATTGCTTGCGTATGCCAAGCGCACCTCCACCCCCATTGTGGTCTGCACCACGGGGCACAGCGAGGAGGAGCTTGCCGAAATGAAGGCGGCAGCGCTCTGTGTACCTGTATTTTTCTCGCGCAATATGTCGCTCGGCATCAACCTTTTGATGACACTGTGCCGCAAGGCGGCTACTACACTCGGCGCCGATTTTGACGTAGAGATCATCGAAAAGCATCACAACAAAAAGCTGGATGCCCCCAGCGGCACCGCCTTGATGCTTGCCGACTGCATCAAGGAAGCAGACGAGAGTGCGGCACACCCCTACGTTTATGAGCGCCAAAGCGTGCGCCGCGCGCGCGAGCGCGGTGAGATCGGCATCAGCGCCGTGCGCGGCGGTACGATCGTAGGCGAGCACGAGGTACTGTTCTGCGGCAAGGATGAGGTCATCACCCTCTCGCACAGCGCCGCCTCGCGTGAGGTCTTTGCAACGGGCGCTTTGCGCGCCGCGCGCTTCATGGCAAGCAAGCCCGCAGGCTTTTACAACATGGATGATGTGGTAAACGAACTGTAACACAATTCCCCCTGAGGATATGTTTGAATATCCTCAGGGGGAATTGTGTTGCTTGTGTGAAATTTTGTATTCCCCTTGACAGGCAAAAGAAAAACATATTACAATAGATATATCATTACACAAACATAGAGGTCGTTATGAAAAAAAGAATTATACGCATGCGCATTCTCTACACCGTCGTTGCCGTGCTGCTGATCGCAGCGGCCGTTGTCACCATCGTATATTTTTCCACAAGAAAAACCAAGGGGACTCTGGCTGAGGCTTCGGTGGTCCGCGCCTCTTTGTCCAGCAATCTTTCCTCTACGGGAGTGGTAAAAAATCTGGCTTTTGAAACCGACATACCGCTTGCTGCACTCACCGTTGAGGACATCAAAACGATTTCCGACATTACAGAAAACGACTATGCTTTAAATCTTATTACTTTGCTGGGTGAAGGCTCCCAGGGGCCTATCCTTTACCGCGTTACATGGGTCAACAAGGATTACCTTGGCAAGGAAACCGATTTTAGCACCGCCGATGCAAGCGCCGACCTGATCACACTGACGCCTGTCTATTTTGATTGGGAAAAGGCTGCCGAGCACTATGCTCTCGAGGTATCGGCAGGCACGACCGAAGCAGAAAACGTAAAGGAATACGTACTGTTTTTACTGCTGCGTGAAGGTGTTTCCGATGCCGACCCCTCTGCATTTCCGGATGAGTTTTGGCGCGAGGATGCCGACGGTGCCGTAACCATCACCACAAAAAGAATTGGCGATCTTATCCTTGCGGAGCTTGAGCACGTTGACGAGATAGAGTTTACCGTTTCCCATTTTACCTGGAGAAAGGGTGATATTCTAATACTTGACAACAATCTCTTCCACGTAACCTACAGTGAGCTCTTTGTATCCTTTACGCTTAGCGAATACGACGTTGCGGGCATTCACGCACGTATGCAAGCTGGTGAGCGCGTGTATGCCTCTGTTGGCATTAACGCGCTGTCAGGGCGCGAGCTGCTTGCCGAGATCGTAGAGATAGAAACAGGTAAAAACGCATCGGGTGTATCCTATTTCGCGCTCCTTGGGCGCTTGGTGTTTTCGCAAATCGTTCAGGATGCCGATGGCAACGAGATCGGTGATTACACCTATTACGATGCATTTTTGACCAACAACACCGTGACCTATCTTGGTATCGATCTTACCGATAACGTACGCGCCGAGGAGCTGCTTGACAATTATTCCGTTACCGTATCCGCGCAAAAGACCGTGGTGGAAAACACACTTGTCGTGCCCACAAAATGCATTTATTATGACGATGCAAAAAGGCCTTACGTAACCGTGCTTGATGCTGAAAAGAAGGAGAAGCGCGTCTATATCAAGATCACGCTTTCCACGGGCACCGATGCCGCTGTTGTCGCGGCAGACGGCTATACGCTGAACGAGGGTGACGTTCTGCGTTACATTGCAGATTCCACACTGATAGGATCTCTGTTCTGATGTCCGCCGGCAAGCCTGTTATTTCCCTGACGGACATCACCAAGTCCTATCAAATGGGCGACGTGCACTTCCCTGTGCTTCACGGCATCACCTTTACCGTAGATGCAGGAGAATTTGTATCCGTGCTCGGTCCCTCGGGATCGGGAAAATCCACCTTGATGAATATCATCGGTTGCCTTGATGTGCCGGATAGCGGCACCTATATGCTGGGGCGTCGCACCGTAAAGGGCTTGCCCGAGCGCACCATGGCTCGTATTCGCAACCGGGATATCGGATTTGTATTTCAAAGCTTTCAACTGCTCCCCCGTATCTCCGCAATAGAAAATGTAATGCTTCCGCTCATTTATGCCAAAGTGCCTCGCGCGCAGCGCTATGCCCGAGCTATGGCAGAGCTTGAACGCGTGGGGCTTGCTGACAAGGCAAACAACCTGCCCCGTCAGCTTTCGGGTGGACAGCAGCAGCGTGTTGCCATTGCAAGAGCTCTTGTCACGCGCCCGCGCATTCTGCTTGCGGATGAACCGACAGGTGCCCTTGACCGTGCCACCGGTGCACAAATTATGGATATCTTTCAATCTCTGAACAAAGAAGGGATCACCGTGGTCATGATCACGCATGACCAAAAGGTGGCATCCTTTGCCTCACGCATCGTATATATCCTTGACGGAAAGCTTTACAGCAAAGAGGAATATGCGGCGCTTGAGCTTAGTGGGGAGGGCTGACGGTATGTTTTTCTTAAGCACGATCCGTATGAGCTTTTCCAACCTGCGCGCCAACGCCATGCGCACGTTTCTCACAATGCTTGGCGTCATCATCGGTATCACCTCTATCCTTGCCCTTTTGACGATCGGTCAAGGTGTGACCGACTCCGTCATCGACCAATTATCGGGGCTTGGCGGAAACCGCGCCACAGTTACCATTCACAACACTGCGGTAAAGCCCGGCTTTACCGATGAGGAGCTGGAGCGTTTCGCAAGCCTTGAAGGTGTTGAGGGCGTAGCACCCCAGCTTTCCTCCTATCACATGCTAACACTGATGCCCGAGCTCACCAACAGCAAATATGACGGCGTTTATACCATTTCTCGCCGCGTAATGGGGGTAAACGACTTTTATTTTTCTACCTATACCAAAAATGCAGGTATGATGTACGGAAGAAGCATTTCTACAGATGACGTTTTGCATCGAACCAACGTCTGTGTGCTGGGCTATGATCTCTGGCAACGTCTTTACGGCAACTATTCGCCCGTTGGCGAGGTCATTAAGGTCAACAACACCAATTGCACTGTAATCGGTGTCATGAATGAGTTGGTAGGCATCGATGTAACGGGAAACAGCTCGCTTATTGTTCCCTATACCACCGCCGTGCAGACCTTTTCTATGGGATTGCCCGACAGCTTTGATGTTGTGATCAGCACCTCTTCGAATTCGGATGAGGTGATTGCCCGTGTGGAAAATCTTTGTGCCACATTACTCAACAGTGCCGGCAATAATGGGTACAGCGTAGTCAACCAAGAGGAGATCCTTGATATGGTGGTGACCATTACCGACCTGGTTCTTGGCATGCTTGCAGGCATTGCGGTCATTGCGCTTGTCGTGGGCGGTATCGGCATTATGAATATGATGCTGGTTACCGTATCAGAGCGCACCGCCGAGATCGGCCTGCGCAAGGCACTTGGCGCGCGTCCGAGCGTCATTATGCTGCAATTTTTGATCGAAGCCGTCATCATCAGTCTATTCGGCGGTATCATCGGAGTTTTGCTTGGACTCGGAGCATCCTATGTCGCCTCGCTACTGATCGGGTACTCCTTTACCTTTAATCCCATAACAGCTATGCTCGCATTGGTCTTCTCGCTCGTGGTAGGTATCATCTTTGGACTATTACCCGCGCGACGTGCCGCAAAAATGAATCCCATTGAGGCTCTTCGCTCCTCTTGATCCAAAGACCGCAAGCGCATGCCTTCGCAGCGTTTCATACATCAAAACACGCAAAAAAAGCAGGGCAGAGAACGTATGTTCTCTGCCCTGCTTTTTTATCGGAGTCACGAACGCGGCACAAATCCGTCAAAAATAGGATAGTTTCCCGCCGACAGTTGGCGATCGTAATCGGCTTGATTTTTTACGGTGTAAACAAGGGATGCCGCGCCAAAGCATTTGATACCGCAGCGAAGTGCAAGACGTCTGGGATAGTGCTGATCCCACGCGTGAAACGCAGGGCGGCAAAGGAAGGTGAGCCAAAGTGCGGAAAGTGCAAAATTGAGCACCCGTGATCCGCTTTTTTTCTCTTTGATGAGATCGGTCGACAGCAAACCGCGCACCGCACTTCTGCGATTCCTTTTAAACCAGCGCAGCAGCAACGGATTAAAGCTTTCCACGCACCATTCCCCCTTGTAATCATCAAGCAGGGCGGCAACGGCAGGGCAAAGCGCGGTGTTGCCGCTCTCCCCCTTCAGCTCAATGAGAAGCGGCACTTTCCCGTCAACCAGCGCCAGCACCTGTGCCAAGGTGGGGATGCGCTCCTCGGAATTACCGAGCGTGCATGCTGTAAGCTCCGCCGCACGCAGCGCGGAAAGCTTTACGTCCTTGCCGCACATACGCGTGAGTGTATAATCGTGAAAGACCATGACCTCGCCGTCGGATGACAGCTGCACGTCAAGCTCAATGGCAAAGCCTGCCTTTACGGCAAGCTCAAACGCCGCAAGCGAATTTTCGGGCACAGTATCGCTCCAAAGCCCGCGGTGGGCATAGGGGCGCAGAAAAGGCTTTACCGCGCGGCGGCGCGCACGGGGTGCGATCAAGGCAAGCCAAATGAGGAAAAATCCACATACGGTAGCAAAAAAGATGACCAAAACAAGGATCACAGGGGGCATCAATCCGCACCTCCGATACCGTCAAGAACGGTTTCGCCGGCATTGGGCTTTGCATCGCCATGGCGTACAAAGAACATGGTAATAAATGCGAGTGCCACAAAGACAGCGGCATAGGGGAAGAGCGTGCGCCAGCTGATATAGTCAAGGAACAGACCCGAAAGTATGGGCGTGATCACCTGCGCCGACATGCTCGCGGTATAGTAAAATCCCGTATATTTGCCGACGTTGCTGCCACGGGAAAGCTCTACTACCATGGGGTAAGAGTTTACGTTAATCGTAGCCCAGCCGATGCCTGCCGTAGCAAACAAGAGGGGCATGAGGATCTGCTTGACGACCTGCGGGCTCTCCGCGCTAAAGAAGGAAGCAAAGAAGAAGGAAGCACCGAGAATGACAACACCGCCAAGGATCATCTTTTTTCTGCCAAGCTTAGAGGAAAGAAGCCCCACAGGCAGATAGGAAACAATGGCGGCAGCCTGCGCAATGAGAAGCGTGGTGTTGTAATCCACGTTGAGTACCGTGCTTGCATAAACCGAATACTTGCTGGTAACGGCATTATAGCCCATAAACCAGAACACCACGGAGGCAAGGATCAAAAACAGCGAGATCTTTTCCCCCTTGGTAAGCGTACGCATTTCGGCACCCTCATGTGCCGTTTCCTCGGGCGCATCAAGACCAAGGCGCTGGCTCTCTGCCTGCATTTCGGCAGCCCAAGCATTCTCGCGCACCTTCCACAAAAAGAGCGCCAGACCTACTAACATAATGCCTGCCACAATGGCAAAAAAGGTGGTATAGTTCATCAGCGCGTTTTGCGCCTTGCCCGTGCCAAAGACGGTACCGAGCAGCAACACAAGAATGCCACCCGCTGTGCCCATGAGGTTGATCACGGCATTTGCCTTAGAGCGAAGGGGCTTTACAGTAACATCGGGCATCAGCGCGACAGCAGGAGAACGGAAGGTGCCCATTGCAATCAAGGTGAAGAACAGCAGCACCATAAAGATGACTAAGGGCGCGGGGCTTGCCGCAGTCGTTGCGGCGGCATACGCCTGCCTTGCGGGCACTACGATATTGCTGTAATCCGCATTGGTGGTGCTATCGCCGTTGGCATCCAACACCGTCATGGGAATTGCGGTAAACGCATCGCGCGAGATCATTTCCTGCAACGGCTTTTTTTCTGTCATCAGGCTATCCGCGCGCCAATCGCCAACCTCGGGATTCGCATCCCAGATCGCGCCAAGCGACTCGGTATAAGCCTGACCCTCGGTGGCTGAAACCGCCTCAAGCCTGTCGAGCTGTGCGCTGTCTGCCACGGAAAGTGACACCAAAAGCACTGCGGCACAAATCGAGCCGATCACAATAAACGGCGTGCGCCGCCCAAAGCGACTGCTGACCTTGTCGGAGATCGCGCCGAATATGGGCAGCAAGACAAGCGCGAATATGTTGTCAAGCGCCATAATAGCACCCGATATCGTTTGCGCAAGGCCAAATTTATCGGTTAAGATCTTTGGTACGATGGTATCATAGGCTTGCCAAAAGGCTGTAATCAAAAAGAAGGCAAATCCCACAAACACCGTGCGCTTATAGCTCAGCTTCATTTTTCTTTTCTTCCTCCTCGTTTTTTAGCATATGAAATACACGCATTGCCGCGACCTGCGTTTTACCGTCGGGAATATTGCCCGCCATAACCTCGGCAACCAACTCCTCAAGCGGCATGCGAAAAACCTCAAGGAACTCATCCTCATCGGTGTGCGACTCTGCAAAGGTCAGCCCACGTGCCAGGTACAGTCGGATGCGCTCATCCAAGATGGCAGGGGAAGCATAATAATCACCGAGATATACCAGCTCCGAAGCAACAGCACCCGTTTCCTCCTCAAGCTCACGCAGCGCCGCCTTGCGCGGATCCTCCTCGGGGCTTTCGAGCTTGCCTGCGGGAATCTCTACTAAAATTTCGTGATACGGGTAGCGATATTGACGCTCCAGCACCACCTCGCCCTCATCGGTAAGGGGCAAAACCGCAACAGCACCGATGTGGTGCACGTACTCGCGCGTTGCAGGCTTGCCATTCGGCAGCTCAATGGCATCAAGACGCACGTGAAGCACGTTACCGTCAAAAATAGCCTTAGAGCTTACCTTTTTTTCTGTTAATTTCATGGATCGATCTATCCCTTCTTGCATATCTGTGTTTATATTATACTCCATTTTTCTCATTTTGTAAACCCACACCCTTCATAATTATAGCGCCACTCTGCCACAAAAAGCCGTGCTTGACACACGGCTTTTAAATTTTTTGGCATTATGATGAGGTCAATGCTCATTTTTTTGTGATATTGCCTGCTTGATCTCATGTACAGTGTATCCGTAACGCACGAGTGATGACACAAAGCGCGAGGCATCCGCCTCGGTCAAGGGTAATGTCATACGGCGCCGCGCTATCAGCTTTTCGCATCGTCTTGCGGCATTTTTTGTGAGCAAAAATTTTTTTACAGCCGAAAGAGCTGCCTCGCCGTATCCCTTGGCACGCACGTCAAGTAAAATACGCCGATCGCCCCACAGCTTGCCTATTCCCTTTTCCGCTTCGCGCAACGCACCTGCCGTTTCATCGGCATATCCGCGCGCAAAAAGCTCTGCTGCAGCCGCCGCGGCGATCTCTTTTTCCACACCCCGTTGCCGCATTTTTTGTATCAACCTTAACTGTGACACCGCCCCCGCACCAAGCAAACGCAGCCCCATATCAAGCGCCCCTGTCATTTTGCTCTCGGCAACAAGGCGCTCATACTCATCCCCACTCAGCACGCCGCATTGCGGTACATAAGGAAGGCGCGCGGCAAAAACCGTCAGTATCTCCCGGCTTACCTGCTCCCCTTGCAAAATTTTAATATGCAAGAGAAGGCGCGCGCCGCCATCGGCGGCGCGCACATGAGATAACTCTATTTTTCTATCAGTTGTCATCGCCCATATTCAGTGCCTGCAGGTCGAACTCCTCCTCGTCCTCGTCGTCCACGTCAAAGGTTTCTTCCTTCATATCCATGCTTGCAGAACGCGCACGGATCTTTTCATCGATCTCGGCAAAGAGTGCGGTGTTGGTTTCAAGCATCTTTCTGATGTTATCCTTGCCCTGCCCCAAGCGCTCTCCGTTATAGGAGAACCACGAACCGCTTTTTTGGATCACGTCAAGCGCAAGACCGATATCCACCAGCTCGCCCGCACGGGAAATACCCTTGCCGTAAAGAATATCAAATTCCGCTACACGGAAGGGGGGTGCGACCTTATTCTTAACGATCTTACATTTTACATGATTGCCATAAATATCATTACCATTTTTCAGTTGCTCGGTCTTGCGCACGTCAATACGCACCGAAGCGTAGAACTTAAGTGCACGGCCACCCGTTGTGGTTTCGGGATTTCCGTACATGACGCCGACCTTTTCACGCAGCTGGTTGATAAAGATGACAACGGCATTGCTCTTAGAGATCACAGCCGAGAGCTTACGCATTGCCTGCGACATGAGGCGCGCCTGCACACCGACCTGCGACTGACCCATATCGCCCTCGATCTCCTGACGGGGCACAAGCGCCGCCACCGAGTCGATCACCACCACGTCGATCGCACCGGAGCGCACAAGCGCCTCGGTAATATCAAGCGCATCCTCACCGCAATCAGGCTGGGAAACAAGCAGATTATCAATGTCAACGCCAAGCGCCTTGGCATATACGGGATCGAGCGCATGCTCCGCATCGATAAACGCTGCCTGACCGCCTGTTTTTTGTACCTCGGCAACGATATGAAGCGCAACCGTGGTTTTACCCGAGGATTCAGGGCCAAAGATCTCAATAATTCTGCCGCGCGGCACACCGCCAATACCCAGCGCCATATCAAGGGAAAGCGAGCCTGTATGAACAGCCTGCACCTCCATGTGCGTGTTTTCGCCCAGCTTCATGATCGTGCCGGCGCCAAAATCGCGCTCAAGCTGCTTAATGGCGGTATCAAGCGCCTTTTTTCTTTCGGTAGCATCAGCACCGCAAAGTGTGGCGGCTGTTTTTTTAGAGGTTGCTTTCATCATGATTACCTTCCTTTATAAGTAATGCGCGATATATACCCACAAATAGGGGGCGCCATCGCTGAACTGCTATCATTATATCAGCACTTTTTCCCTTTGTCAAGAGGTTTTTGACTTATTTTTTCCAAAAGCGGAAAAATATTTTTATCAAGTGCATAAATTGCACTTTTTGAGTAAAATTATTTTTCCCACTTTGAGAAAGCTAAAAAAGCAGCGCATCTTAGCAAATGCGCTGCTTTTTAAAAGAAATTTTCCTTTTACAGTTGGACTCCGTGCGTGTCACTCATTGAAACAAAATCGAGAGCTCCACGCATTTTTCCGTGCCCGGCAAAAGGCGAAACATATTGCATTTTTGCTCGATCGGCAAAACACCGTCCTGCGATGCCATACCATACCAAGGCTCTACACAAACATAAGGGCCGTCGTTTTGCGAGGACCAAAAGCCAACATAGGGCGCATCGCCATAGGATACCGTTACGCTGTGCGCGGCTTTATCCGATTTCAGCGTCACGCTCTTTGACATGCCCGAGAGGAAAATGCCGTCCACACGGAATAGATCGTGCGAGAGCCACAACCGCTCGCCACCCTCCAAGGGATAGGGTAACCGTTTACCGCTGTCACAAAACTCCTCGGTAAACACCACATAATCGGGGCTGCACGGCTCGGAAAATTCAAGATAATAGTCGGCGTATTCGCCCTCACGGGAAAGCGGCACATTAAAGCCGGGGTGGCCGCCCACGGTGGCATACATCAGATCCTCTCCGCGATTTTCTACCAAGAGTCGGCAATTCAGCTGCATGCCTACCAGCTCGTATTTCACAGAAAACAAGAACTCAAAGGGATAGCAGCTGCGCGTTTCCTCATTGGGGGCAAGCGTGAACGTCAGCGAGGTGCTGCTCTGCTCGCTGACAGCAAAGACCTGCTTGCGTGCAAAGCCGTGTTGGGACATGCGATAAGTCTTGCCGCGATAGGTAAATTGCCCCTCAAAAAGATTGCTGCAAATGGGAAAGAGCCAAGGGGATGTTCCTCTCCAATAGGTAGGATCTCCCTGCCAAAGATATTCACAGCCATCCGCCTTTAAAACGCAGGACTTCAGCTCCGCACCAAGATCAGATATCTTGACCGTAAGGAATTCATTTTCAAGTGTGTAGATCACGGTTTTCTCCTTCTATATAGCAATTATTGCTTGCGCAAGATGCGAGAGCTGTTAAGCAGCACAGCAAATGCGCCGAAATTGTGAAGCACGGTTCCCGCCAGAGCACTGATCACGCCAAGGGCGGAAAGGGACATCATCACAGCGGTGATGCCGATCGACAGCACCAGATTTTGATAGATCACACGGCGCGTTTGGCGCGCGAGTGACACCACAAACGGTATGTTCATAAGGTTGTTATTCATCAGCGCAATATCAGCGGATTCAATGGCTAGATCCGAGCCCATAGCGCCCATGGCGATGCCAACCGTTGCCTCGCGCAGGATCAGCGCATCGTTGATACCGTCACCCACAGCAAGCACGTTATGCTCGCCCACCGAGATCTCGCGCAGGCGCTCAAGCTTATCCTGCGGCAACAGCTTTGCCATGACCTCATCCACACCAATTTCTGCTGCAATTGCCGCAGCAGGCTCCTCGCGGTCGCCCGTGAGGATCACGGTCCTGCCCGCGCCAAGCGCACGCAACTCCGACACACACGCCGCGGCATTTTCGCGCACGGTATCGTTAAAGCACACAGCACCAAGCAGCTCCCCATCACGCGCAACATAGCTTACACTACCCAAAGCGCCCTCAGGAAAGCCGACGGGGATCGCTACGCCAACGCTCTCGAGCCACTCTCGTCTGCCAAAACGGATCACGGCGCCACCCTCGGCACTCTGTGCCTCCACGCCACCGCCCGAGATCTCACGCACCTCAAGCGCGCGATCGAAATCAAGATGCTTTGTCGCCGCGCTGATCGCGCGTGAAACGGGATGTACCGATCCTACCGCCACAGAAGCCGCGGTACGCAGCAGCTCCTCCTCGGTCACATTGCCATAGGGGATGGCGGCATCAAGGCAGAGCTCGCCGCATGTCACAGTACCTGTTTTATCAAACACAACGGTATCTATCTCGGTAAGCTCCTCGATAAACTTGGAGTTTTTGATCAGAATGCCGCGCTTGGTAGAAACCGAAAGCGCCGCGATCATGGGTGCTGAGCTGACCAGCATCTGCCCACAGGGGCAGGAAACCACCAAAATGGCAATTGCCTTGCCGATATCCGCACTGACAAGCGCCACAGCACCTGCCACAGCCAGCACAAACGGAATATAATATCCGAGGAAGCGGTCCGTGAGGCGAGATTCGGGCACTGAGATGCCCTCGGATTGCTCAAGCAATCTCAAGATCTTGGAAAAAGAGGTATCTACGTACGCACGCTTTACCTCTACCACGATCCTACCCGTAAGATTGACCGTGCCCGCATATACCGTGTCACCCAAAGCCGCACGTGCAGGCTGCGGCTCACCCGTCAGAGATTTTTGGTCAATATCGGTTTCGCCGCTTACCACAACGCCATCGATCGGGATGCAGCACCCGGGCTTGATCACGATCAGTTGCCCTATCTCAAGGGTGCGCGCATCCACCTCGCGCTCCTCGCCTTCTGCGAGAAGCACCGCTGTGGTCTGCTGCATTTTTTTGAGCCCTTCAATGACGTCACGCCCACCCATGATGCTGCGCTCCTCGAGCAAATGCACCACATTAAGGATGAGTGGTATCAGCAAGCCGAGGATCAGCTCCTTCTGAAACACACACGCAACAACCGCGACGCCCACCAGGATCTCCATAGCGTTTGTTAAATTTTTTGTAAAAATACCCTTCACACCTGCCACGATCACGGGCACGCCCTCAATGAGCACACCGACGAAATACAGCAGCTGCGGCACGATCTCATGCTGCCCCTTTAATATGTAGGTATAAAACAGCCCCACCGCAAGACAGGTCAGCGTAATCAGCCCGCATATAATATCCCGTGTCAGCTTTTTGCGCCCCTGCTCGGTGAGATTATCCCGAGAGAGGGCCTCCAAGCTGCTACGGCCCATATGATCAATATTTTCCATATATACACCCCACTGTACACAACTACGGATTGATAAAGATCTTATTATCCCCGTCTTGCACCACGTAGACCTTTTTCAGCTTTTGCATAAAGGCAATGGATTTGGCGGAATAGATGCGCGTTTTTACAACATCGGGTCGCTGCTCATATTCATCAAGCACGCCCCAAAACTCCGCGAGCTCCGTGTTTGCCACTGCAATCTTTCTTGAAAATTCGGCGTTTGCCTCAGCGACCAGCGTCGTTGCCTCTGAATCTGCCGCCAACAGCAGTCCTGCCTTGTATTGATTGGCACGTTCCACAGTAGTCGTCGCCTGTACGGTAGCGGAATTGACCGCCTCATACACGTCACGCACCTCCTCGGGCATGCTGACGTTTGTCAGCTCTACAGTGGTAAGCGTGACACCGGCTCCCATAACGGCAAGCTTTTCCTGTGCGCGCTTCAAGACCGACTTGGCATAGGCATCCTTGCCGTCAGTAAGCAAATTGTCAACATTAACGCGTGCCGCCTCGTTGAGCATGGCGGTGCTCACGGAGGTGTTTATCACAGCGGAAATGTCCTTTACGTACAACGCATACGCAACAGGATCCGAAATAACGTATTTTACAGAAGCAGCTACCACGGCAATATTTTGATCACCCGTGATCACATATCCGCCATCAAGCGTAGTAGCCTCGTTAGGATCCGTGTAATACGTGGTAACCTTTTGCTCCATCACTCTCCCCGTAGGGACCATGATGACCTCATCGATGATATAGGGAAATGCAAACATGAGCCCCGGCTCCTGCACCTGCTCCTCATAATTGTCGCCCACCAGCTTGCCAAAGCGCAGCACCACAGCTACGTTGCCCGTTTCAACCACACGAAGGCCCGAAAGGAAGATGCCGATGACCACAAGAATGACCAGTATCAAAAAATACTTAGTGACTGTTTCGAGAACGTCGGCAAATAATGTTTTTTGCTTCATACACACTCTCCTTACGGCATCGTAATGCCGTTATCCGCGGCAGCCTGCTCAATCAGTGCGGCAATACCGTTGATGAGCGCCTCGCGCTCCGCCTCGGGGAGCTTAGTGAGAATGTAGGTAAGATCCTTGATAACGGTCTGATCACCCTCGATCTCCATATTTTTCGAGTACTCGGTCAAAATGTTAAAGGGATACTCATCTGCTTTCACGACCAAAATCGTTGAGTTGTTTACAGAAGATACCACCGTATCAAGGTTTTTGAGGAATTTATAAAGCTCGATATTGGCAGCTTGCGCATCGGCATAGATCTTGGCAACCTCGGTTTCTGTCTGCGCCTTAATAGCAGCCGCATCGATCACGCCTTGATTGACTCTATCCGCCGCCTCAACATCCGCGCCCGATGTGATCTCATTTGCCTTTCTTTCAGCCTCTGCAAGTATAATATCAATATCCTTTTCACGGTCCGCGCGCATCTGCTCAAACACCGCATTCAGGTTTTGATCCGGCAAGGACAAGCGCAGGATGCTCACATCCACCACATTGATGCCGTAATTGACGAGGCAATTCTCCTTCACACGGGTAAAGATCTCATTTTGGATCTCATCGATCTTGATATTTTCCTTTTCAAGCGAAACAAGGGACGTAAGCTCGTATGCACCAAGTGTGCTGTTCGTGGCACTAAAGATCTGCGCCTGAATATACGACTCCGCTACGCCTGCCGCGCCAACGCTGTTGTGATAGAGCACGGGGTCAGCAATCTCCCACACCGCACAGGATTGCAAAATGATATTGCGCTTGTCCTTTGTTGTCGTTTCCAGTCGGTTTGATTCAAGCGTGATCAGACGGTCATCATACGTTACAACAGTTTCAAAGGGCCATGGCAGCTTCATGTAAAGCCCTGCCTCCTCGGTTTCGGCGCGCACCGCGCCAAAGCGCAAAACCACAGCGCAGCTGCCCTCACGCACCTCGTAGGTAAATCCAAACCAGAAGAGCACCAAGAGCACGATAGCAGCGGTCAAATATTTTGCCACTCTGCTCATTATACCGAGAGCCCCCTCCTTCTTTTTCGCAGGCGCATTGGTTGCAGTGCTCTCTGCGATCAGCTGCTTTGCATCATTTATCTTTCTTTTACTCATGATAGATTCCTCACTCCTTTGCATCGGAAGTAATACTTCCGATGTAAATGTTTTCCTCGTTGACGCCGTTTCCGACGATCACGATCTTTGCCCCCGAATATGCCTGGGAAATGGCTTGCATGTACTTGTAATAGCGGTAGTCATCGGGGTAAGCCTTATCTGCCTCCACGCTTGCAAGAAATTCTGCAACCGACCCCTTAGCCGCTCCGATCGCATCGTAGCGTTCAATATTGGCAAGTGCCACCTTGCTGTCATAATCCACCCACGCCCAGGCAATGCGCTCGCCCTTGTACGCTTCTGCATTGATCAAGATCTTTTCCGCCTCGATCTCGGCGCTGATGAGCTCCTGATACACGTCAGCGATCTCCACGGGCGGGTGAATGCTTTCAAGCACCACACTAACGACCTCAAGGCCGGTATTGTATCGCGCCATATATGTACTCAGCTCCTCACGGAAGGTTTCGGCAAACACCGCACGGTCGCCCGAAAGCATGGTATCAAGATCACTTGTAATGGTGCGCATCGTCACGATCTCGTAAGACGCCGCGCTCATGAGAAGCTCGGGGGTGGCGCTGGTCGTAAGATAGGCACGCAGATCGGAAATGCGGTACATCACACGCAAATTGATCGAAACCAGCTCGTTGCCACCGCCAAGCAGCAGGCGATACTCGTCACTGCCATGGGCTTCTGTCCAGAAGTTGTCGGCATTCCCCTCGGAAACATAGCCCACTGTCATCTGGCTCACGGTTTTGGTGTCATAGACCTCCACCTTGTCAAAGGGCCAAGGAAGCGTCAAATGAAGACCGGGGTCAAGTGTTTCCTCCTGCAGCCTGCCGAGGCGATAATGCGCCGCCTCCTGATTGGAGTTGACCAGGACAACACTGCTTGCACCCCAAAGCAACAGCACCGCGCCAAGCGCGGCAAAGGGCAACGCCTGCTTGATCATCTGCATGCTCCAAAGCGAGCGCATACTGATGCCCGTATTTTTTTCAAGATAGGTAAGAATGCCAAGGCTTCCGCCCTCAACCCCCGGTGCGGGGGCTGTGATCTCGGGTGCCACGCCAAGCTCGTGTCTGACCAAAACCACAAACAGTGAGATCATCATAAACACCGTTTTGTACGCAAACAGCAACACCAAGGCAAGCGTGAGCCATTTGGAAAGATCGTATGATCCAAGCAATATCAGCAGTATGGTGGCAGCCGTCAGCAGCAGTGCAAGACGTCCAAGGGCAAATGCGCTTTGCAGATTGCGCAGCAGGGCAATGCCGTATCTTGCCGTCGCGCCGTCACCGGACCTCTGTGCGATCTCACGGGCGCGGTGCTTACACCACTTGCCAAGCACAATGAACACCACAAAGACGGCAGCAATAAGTACAAGCAAAAAATAACTCAACCGATTGGTATAGGATGTGCCTCGTGCCGCACTCCAAAAGAACACATTTATCACCGCCACGGCGATAACGATCAAGGCGGCCAGCAAAGGCGTGCGCTTGCGCGCCACCAAGCGCACGCATGCGCGCACCGTGCGCGCAGCTCCGTTTTTCAGAGTCGCGCCAAATCCTTTTTGGGGCTTATCCTTATCAACGTCAGTGTTATTTTCCAACGCCTGTGCGTCAGGCTGCTCCGTTTTACCAAAGCTGCCACGCGGGATCAACAAACAAAAATTGATTGCTGCGGGCATTAATAAGAGCAACGCGATCAGCAGTAAGGGCTGAAAATACGTTTGATAACGCAGCACGATAAGTAGCGTGGCACTTGCCACAAGACAACCGACCGATGCAAGCGTGACCTTGTTTGCCATGCCCCATGGCTTGCGGGGTTTTTGGCTCATAGTATAACCTCCATTTGAACAATTCGTGTCAAATATGCAATCAAAATGCCAACTCAAAAAGAGTTGCTATTTAACATTAAATACATGATTTTATTATAATATTACTTTCATAATTTGTCAAGGTTACAATTTTTTACAGGTAGTACCCAAAAAAGGCACAGCCCTGCGTGGAAGGCTGTGCCTTTTTGTTGATGAACGATTCGGGTAGCAGACTCATTTTTCTTGCATGAGCCGTGTGATTTCCTCTCCTGTGGCAAGCCCCACCTTGCACGCCGTGGCGCCGCCCGCGGCAAGCCCCATGCGAAGGGCGTGTGCGTATCCGCCTTTAACACCGCAAAGAAAGCCCGCAAGCATCGAATCTCCTGCGCCCACGGTATTTACCGCCGCGCCGCCAACGGCGCCCTCGCGATGTACCTCGCCCTGCTCATCAAGCAGCAAAGCGCCCTGCCCACCCAGAGAAACAAGCACGTTTTGTGCGCCCGCCTTTTGCAGCTCCCTTGCCGCCTGTACGATCTCGTGGTCGCTCACAAGCTCGCGCCCCACCATATCACAAAGCTCGCGCAGATTTGGCTTAATAAGGAAGGGACGGTATGGCAAAATGGGCAAAAGCAATGCCTTTTCGGCATCCGCAACCACGCGGATTTCGCGCCCCCTTATACGAAAAAGCATTTGCTCATAAATATCAGAGGGCACCGAGCGCGGCACACTGCCCGCAAGCACCAAGGTATCACCCGCACAGAGCATATCGAGCTTAGCAAGCAGTGCCTCAATAGCATCGGGCGGCACGTCGGGCCCGCTTGCGTTGATCTCGGTTTCCTCGCCCGTTTTCAGTTTGATATTGATGCGTGTTTCCCCTTGGGAAAGCCGCACGAAATCCTGTGTAACATGCGCGCGGTGCAGCATATTACAAAGCGCCTCGCCCACAAAGCCCGCAGCAAAACCAAGCGCCACCGAGGGCTCACCAAGTGCCGTGAGCACGGCAGAAACGTTGATGCCCTTTCCGCCAAAACAAAGCGCCTCGCGCGCGGCGCGGTTGGTTTTACCTACCTCAAAGTCCGACACCCAGACCGTGTAATCCAGCGCAGGATTCAGCGTTACCGTATAGATCATATCATTCTCCTTGCCGTGTGATATACAAACGAAATTCTTGCCTTTAGTATATCATATTTTGACAATTACGTCAAACTGTTATCGTTGACAGGCAAACAGAAAAAATGATATAATTGAGGAGAGTAACAAAAAGGAGATTTCCATGCCAAGCTACAAAATTTTATCCTGCGATCTTGACGGCACGCTGCTTGAGCACGGCACGCATGTGAGTGAGGAAAACGACCGCGCGATCCGCACGCTTGCCGCACATGGGTGTCTGTTTGTGATCAACACGGGCAGAACCTATTCCGAGGTGCCAAAAGAGCTGCGTGAGCACCCCGCAATACAATACATCATCTGCTCTGACGGCGCGGCGATCTACGACCAAAAAAACGGCACCCGTATCCCACTTTGTATGAACAACAAGGTAACAAATCAAGTGATGGATATCCTTGCGGACTACGATGTTTCACTCACCCTGCGCGAGAACGGCTGCTGCTATGTGAACGCAAAAACGCACAACGATGAAGACTATATCGCACACAATGCCAATGCCAGCTGGCGCCGCTTCTTTTACCTGTATGGCATACCAAAAGAGAACTTTTCCCGCTTTTGCCGTGAGGCAACAGAGGTCGAGATGATCTGCCCGTTTTTTGCAAGCGCTAATGAGCGCGCCGAGGCGGCAAAAAGACTTGCTGGGCTTGAAGGTGTGCGCATCGCCTCGTCCGCCGATGAAAATCTTGAGATCTATTCCAAAAACGCGGGAAAGGGCAATGCCCTTTTGCATCTTACGACACAGCTTGGCATAGACCCCTCACAGACACTAGCCGTCGGCGACTCCGAAAACGACAGCGATATGATAAAAAAAGCAGGACTTGGGCTCGCCATGGAAAATGCCTGCCCCGAGCTTAAGACACTCGCAAGCGCCGTTGCTTGCCGCAACACCGAGCATGTGGTGGACCACATTTTAAAGCATTACTTTTCAAATTAAACATTGTTTTTCAAAACAGTTTTTGGAAAAGCGATTGACAAACCCGAAAAGCAGTGCTACAATTAGGCCATACAAATAAATGAAACACAATTCGGCGCGGGCTGTCATTCTTGGCATCATCGCGCAACCGCAAGTTATCTTGCGGGGATGAGGAAAGTACGGTGCAAATCCGTCGCAACAGCCATTGCCGTTACGGGCGCACGCCCCCAGTCGGAATGCTCATCGTCTTGTGGTGCAAGGTATCTCCGGGTATTTGGGGGGTATGGCGCTTTGCAAGCAGTGTTCCGATGCTTGCTTTTTGTCGCATCCCTCAAAACGGGTTTCCGTTTGGGGGGTGCTTTTGCTTTCGTTTGATTGTATTAACAAAAAAACGAAAAGAGGATAAACAAATGAAGAAGAACATTTTAAGCCGTATATTGCTCGTGCTGCTGGCAATTCTCATGGTTGCGGCTCTTGCCGCATGCGCAGATGTTGACAAAACAGGCGACTGGGAAACCGCCTCCTACGTGCGTGACACCGAGTTTGGTAAGGGCGCGAAAACCGTCACCGTAAAGGTCATTGCCGACGGACAGGAATTGACCTTTACCCTGCATACCGATAAGGAAAATCTTGAGGATGCGCTCGTCGAGCACAATCTGATCGACGGAGATGAGGGTCAATTTGGCTTGTACATCAAAAAGGTAAACGGCATTGTTGCTGACTATGATACCGACAAGACCTACTGGGCGATCACCAAGAACGGCGAGGATACCTCAGGCGCCAAAAGCACCCTCATTGCTGACGGGGATCAGTACGAGCTTACCAAAACGGTTAGCCCATGGTAATGTGTAACAACAACGAAACAACCCATACGGGCGCACCCACGGAACAGGCGCGCCCTGTGGCGAAAAGCAGAAAAAAGCAGAAAAAAAGCGCCTTAACGGTACGGGAAATGACGGTTTTTTCCATGCTTGGCACCATGATGTACTGCTCAAAGCTCTTGCTTGAGTGGGCACCCAACATTCACTTAATTGCGCTTTTTATCATTGTTTTTACCGTTGTATATCGCGTGAAAGCACTGATCCCCATTTACATTTTTGTGCTGCTTTGCGGGCTTTTGGGGGGCTTTTCCCCTTGGTTGGCACCTTACTTTTATGTTTGGACCGTTCTTTGGGCAGCTGTTATGCTTCTGCCCCGCCGCATAAGCCCCAAAATAGCCGCACCGATCTACATTGCGCTCGGCACGCTTCACGGCCTTTTGTTTGGCGTTTTTTGCGCCCCGTCACAGGCTCTTTTCTTTGGGCTCACATTTGAGGGCACGATTGCGTGGATCGCGCAGGGCTTTTACTTTGACATCCTGCACGGCATTGGCAATTTCGCCACATGCACGCTTGCGCTCCCACTGATCACACTACTTCAAAAAATGGAAAACAGGCGCAACAGTCGGTAACCGACCGTTGCGCCCTTTTTATTAGTGCCTTCAGGCACCCCCGCACGAAGTGCGAAACAGACGACCACCCGCTATGCGGGTGGGGAATAATGGGTTATACCCCTTTTGTATAGAGTGTATCGTTACATAAGGCTTCTCCTTGAGGAGAGGCTCCCGCGTAGCGGGTGGTGAGGTGTAGCCGCCATAGCGGCGTGTTCGAGTTTTGCAACGAGCCG
>SVSS01000004.1 GCA_015064185.1 Oscillospiraceae bacterium
TATTTTTCTCTTTCAGAATTGTCGAGATATTTTCGCACTTGCTGTGCTTCATACTATCTCTCGTTGTTCAATTTTCAAAGACCATTCGCCTCCGCTTTTTTCGCGGCGACCTTTTAATTATACCACGTATCTTTTGCTTTGTCAATACCTTTTTTTGCTTTTTCAAAAGTTTTTTGACGGATTTTTGCGGTGGTTTTTATATAATATCATAAATCCTTCCTTTTGTCAATAGATTTTATCGGTGTTTTTGGCGTTTTTTGCTTGAATATTTCATCCCAAATAATTGGCTACAATATATAGACAAAACATTACAATATATAGACCTCTGCCTTTTATCCAAGCTTGTAATTTCTTTTATAAATATTTCAGGACACAAATTATATTTTTTCAAGTTCTACCAAAATCCCTCTTGACAAGCGTATCTTTTGCCGCTATAATAATATGGTATTCGGGCCATTAGCTCAGTTGGTCAGAGCCACCGGCTCATAACCGGTTGGTCCAAGGTTCGAGCCCTTGATGGCCCACCAAACAAAGACGGCACCCCTCGTGGGTGCCGTCTTTGTTTGTCGAGCCATCGAGCACGGCACGAACCAATGGAAGCACGCTCGCATTTGCGTGCTTCCCCCGTCGCTTTGCGACGGAAACGAGCCCTTGATGGCAGCAAAGGGGCACTCCCTACCGGAGCGCCCCTTTTTATACTCCATTTTGATTTATTTTACGAAATCCTCGCGCATAGGCGTAAAGATATCAAGAAGCGTGCCCTTCTTGAGGCATACAACACCATGCGGTACATCGGCATCAGTAATATAGGTATCACCCTTAACAATCACACGCACCTCATCACCGATGGTTGCTTGAAACTCACCCTCGAGCACATAGGAAATCTGTGTATGGGGGTGGGAGTGCATTGCACCGACGGCATCCTTGTCAAAATCAACCTCAACTGCCATCATGTTTTTATCATAGGATAGAATTTTTCTTCTTACACCGCCGCCAAGCTCGGTATAAGGAATATCAGCATTTTTTGTAAACATATTTAGTCACCTCAAAGAAAATATTTTATACATTTATATCATACTTCCCCCAAGCCCTGTTGTCAAGCAAAAAATTTTTTCAACTACATCATTCGTGCACTTTCTCGCCTTCACTTTGTTATACTAAACAAAAAAGGAGAAAAAACGATGAAAAAAAAGCTGTTACTTTTCATGCTGTGCATGCTACTCGCGCTATCAGGATGTGCGATCGAAATTCCAAACGAAAACACCGACACGAAGGAAACCGATGCCAATCTTACACGCATTGCAGAACTTGAGGCGGAGTTGCAGCAGGCACGCGCGGAGCATTACATCAACCAAAGCGCACTGACACAGGAAATTGAAGATCTTAAGGCAAAAATCGCCGTGCTCACAGGCAAAAACGAAAACACCGATGACAGCAACAGCGGCACAAGCGCCATGGTATTTCATTATACAATTGAAAACGGCAGCGCAACCATTACATGCTACGAAGGATCGGCTACCTTGGTGGAGATCCCGGCAACGCTTGACGGATACTCCGTTAAAAAAATAGGTGAGCGAGCCTTTGAGGGAAACACGGCACTTGCTGCCGTTGTAGTACCGACAGGCGTTGAAGAGATCGACTGGTTTGCTTTTTACGATTGCACATCCCTGCTTGATATCACGATTCCCACGACGGTAACAAGCATTGGGCATGCCGTATTTGACGGATGTACACACGTGACAATCACTTGCCCAGCCGGTTCTTATGCTGAAAGTTATGCCAAAAGCTACGGCATTACTTACAGAAATCAATAACCCAATAGATCCACATTCTGAAAACAAATGAAGCACAGTGTCAAAAGCACTGTGCTTCATTTTTTATCAAGAGAAATCAAATACTGCCTTTCCCTCTTTCACACACAAGGCGGCATCGAAGGGCTTGCCTGATTTTTTGGAAACAAAGCCCTTGATTTTTGAGGTTTTACCGTTTGAGAGTAACAGGCGCATATTCGCAGCAGAAATTACCCTACCGCAGATTGAGGTGTTGACGCGAAAATCGCATCCCTCCTTATAGCCCGTGCAGCCGTAACTGAATTTGCCGCGGATCACGCGCTTACCGCATACGGGACAGTTTCCTACCTCCTCGCCGTACACACCGATCTCGGTATCCTCCTCAATGGACTGCTCCTTTTTGGCAAACACTGCCTTTACCTCGTTGGCGGCAAGTGCCACACTCTCATCGACAGACATTTCTCCGCGAAACACCTTTTTGAGCGCCTTGCCCATTTCACTGGTGCGGAACTTATCCATACGGATCTCCAACCGATCAAGGCTTTCGATCAGGTATTCACCGCCCGGCAAAATGGTATAAACGTCTTTATTGAGTGCAATGTATCCGCTCTTTCTGGCATTGTCGATAATGCCCGTACGTGTTGCCTCAGTACCGAGCTCAAGACCTTCAAACACGGCCTTATAATCCTCACTGTCATCGCTCCCGACGGCATCATCGGCAGCCGCCTTTTCATCGCGGAACGGATTTTTAAGATAATTGTTCAGTGTCTCGATCGTATAGTGTTTTGGAGGTGTTGTTTCCTTTTCCTTGGGCGTGAAGGCAATGTTCACCACATCACCCTTTGCAAGCTTGGGTAGCACCTTATCCTTTTGCGTAGCATCATCGTATTTCATCCAGCCGCGCTCTATGATCACAAGGCCCTTGAGCAAGAACTCCTCAACCTCACCCACGGCAACCGTGATCTCTGTGCGCTCCGCCGTGCACGGCTCGGCACAAAATACCGCAACAAAACGGCGGAACACAGTGGCATACACCAAATTTTCGCGCTCGGAAAGCTCTCCCTTTTTGGGGATCTTATAAGTAGGCGTGAGAGCCGAGTGAGATTCGATCTTGCTATCGTCAAAGATCTTAGGACTATCCTTAAAGCACACAGCATAGCCGAGATTTTTGCACTGCGCAAGGATCTTGCGCATTTTATCCTTCTCAGCCGTGGCAAGATACTCCGAATTGGTACGGGGATAGGTGAGATATCCCTTTTCATAAAGTCCTTGGATAATGGCAAGGCTATCTGCCATAGACATTTTATACTTTTTGCCAAGCACATTTTGGAGTTTAGAAAGCGAGTAAAGCTTGCCCGGCTGAAGAGTATCCTTTTTGCGCTTTACCGATTTGACCACGGCACCTGCCGCATTCATAGCGGCACAAAGCTCCGCTGCCTTTTCTCTGCCTTCTTTCGTGTCGTCAAGCTTTTGCTTGCTTGTCAGCTCCACGCGCTCGCCATTTGTTTCGGCATTGCTGTACGGCACGAGGTATTTTCCCGGCACGAAATTCCGAATTGCCATATCGCGGTCATAAACGGCGCGAACAATGGGGGCAATTACACGACCGACACGCAGTAAGGTGCCGCTTTTAATGGTAGCATACCGTGTAAGATTAACGCCGTAAAGCCAATCGATATAGGTGCGCGCAAGCCCCTCGTTTGCAAGATTTTGATAGTTTTCAGCATCACCGAGATTTTGCAGTGCCTCGGCAACCGTTTCGGGCGTTTGATCGGGGAGCCATAGCCTTTTTTGCACCTTAGGTGTTTTAAGCGCGTGCTCAACGCAAAGGCGCACGATGATTTCTCCCTCGCGATCCGCGTCACCCGCATTGACGATCGTATCTACATCGGGACGGTTACACAGTGCCGAAATAATTTGGAACTGCTTTTGAACACCTGCATCTACGCTTTTTTTATCCTTATCGTGGCGCAATTCAAAGCGAAATCTTGAGGGGATGCAAGGGAGATTATCAAGCGTCCAGCGGGCGCTTGGCTCTCCCCCCACATAGCTTTCAATATCAACAAGTGAAAAAAGATGACCGAATGCCCATGTGATGAGATACCCCTCGCCCTCCAAATACCCGTCGCGACGAGCAAGCTTTCCAATGCCTGCGGCAATATTTCTTGCCAAGCTTGGTTTTTCTGCAATAATAAGTATCATACGGCCACCTCCTTTTTAAATTATTTTATGCGCAGCTTGGCGATCTGATCCTTATCAGGAGAAACAGTTGCGCTCCAATTGGTATGGTAAACCACATAACCGGGCTTTGCCCCGGGTGCCTTTTTGAGATTGCGCACGGTGGTGTAATCTACCTCCGTTAGGGGCGCACCCTCTGCCGCCGAAAAAATGGCGGCTATGGAAGCAGCCTCGGTAAAATCCTCGGCGGGCGGCTCCCCCTTGCCCTCAAGCAGCATCACCACGTGAGAGCCGGGCTTGTTTTTAGCATGGAACCAAAAGTCGGTTTTTGTAGCAAGCTTATGCGTGATATATTCGTTTTGAAGGTTGTTTTTACCGCAAAGCACGCGGTATCCACCCGTTGTACGATACTCGGCAAAGGCAGGGGTGGGTGTACCGCGCCCCTTGCGCTCGGCAGCCTTCACGCGAGAGGCATATCCGCTTCTCGTAAGCTCCTCACGAATTTCCAAGAGGTCAGTTGGGGTTTCTGCGGTTGCAAGCGCCGCATCTACCGTTGCAAGATAGGAAAGCTCCGCTTCTCCAAGTGCTATTTGCCGTGCAAGCTCCACGCGTGCATTTTTGCTTTTGGTATATTTTTTATAATATCTCTGTGCGTTAGCAGTAGGAGAAAGGCGCGCGTCAAGCGCCACTTCTACTGTGCCAAAGGTGCCGTCATCACGGTAATCCTCATAATCCGTAAGGGTCACTTTCGTATCCCCTCTTTGCAGCATATAGCAATTGGCAACGATCAAGTCGCCCATGCGCTTATAATCCTCGCCCTTTTCACATTCCGCAAGCTCTGCACGCTGCAGCTCCAGCTTATGCGAAATGCGTGCGCGCGCATTTACAAGCAAGCGCAAAATATCGGTTGCGCGCTGCTTTACACGTGCTTCCCTATCGCGTGTGCCAAACCACACATCAAGCAAAGTGCCGGGGCTTTGAATATCCTTACGCTCCTTATATTGAAAAAGAGGTAAAAAGGCATATTCGCGCGGTGTACCCTTCTCATCAAAAATAATACAGGGAGAAAAATTCTCATTTTTTACATCCGAGAACACACCCGAAAACACGGCAAAGAGTTCTGATGGATCGATCTCTGAAAGTGCGGTATCGGTTTCGCCCGTCACGCGATAGACGATCTCACGTGCGACGGTTGCGCTAATGCCAAGAAAGGTTGCTGTGATCCATTTATCAGCAGGGCGGTCGCCGCCCGTTGCGTAAGCCGACAAAAAAGCCTCAAATGAGGTATGCAAGGGATCAATTTTTTGTTGGGGGGGCGGCAATTCATATCGCATACCGGGCAACACCTGCCGCAATGTGCTTGTAGTAAAATCCACGGGACGCAGTACAGCAAATATCTTTCCCTCACCGTCGGTAAAGATAAGATTGCTGTATTTCCCCATCATCTCCGCCACAAGGCGACACTTTGTGGGAAAGCCCATTTCATCGCGCGTGTCCCATTCCATAACGAGCACGCGCTCAAAGCCCTCCTGCCACACGCGGGAAAGGCGCGCGCCTGACAGCCTTTTGCGCAAAAGCATACAAAACTGCGGCGGATTTTGCGGGTTTTCCATGGGGATCTCTGTAAATCCCACGCGCGGATTGGCAGATCCTGCATTTAAAAGCAAGCGCTTTCCACCCGCAAAAGTGCGCATTTGAAGCACTATGGCATCGTGCTCGGGCTGATAGATCTTTTCAATTGCAGCGCCGATCGCCACAGTCTTTAATTCTGCCGCGACTGCGGCAAGAAAGCCAGCATCAAATGCCATGTGAATGCTCCTTTCTGTTTTTTTATTTTAAAAAATCACGCGCCAAAGAGTGCGGTATCTACCTCGTCAAGCGACGGGAAGATATAATCGGGACGGTCTTTTTCCTCTGCCCCCGCAACATCCTCCATATGAGTTTCGCCCGAAAGCACCAAAACAGCGGTAACGCCATGGCGCTTGCCAACTGCGATATCGGTATAAAGACGGTCGCCGAAAATGCACATTTGGTCACAGGTGTAACCCGTTGCCTCGCAGATCATTTCAATCGTTTCCTTATAGGGCTTACCGAAATACGTGGGAACCTTGCCCGTGGAGGCCGTGACAAATGCGGCAATGGCACCGCTATCGGGAATAAAGCCCGTTTCGGTAGGACAGTTAAAATCGGGATGTGTGGAAAGATATTCCGCACCGCCGCGCACGAGGCGGCAAGCGTTATCCATTTTTTCATAGGTGAGTGTGGTATCAAAGCTAGTCACCACGATGTCGGCACGCTCCTCCTTGCCGGTAAGCATAGGAATATTGTTTTCACGGAAGTTTTCAACCAATTCATCCGTACCCACAAGATATACACTTTTACCGGCGCGATGACGCTTTAGATACTCAATGGTAACATCACCCGAGGTCATGATCTCCTCAGGCTTTGGCGAAAATCCAAGCTTTTCAAGTTTATTCACATAATACTCGGTTGTGTGTGACGCATTGTTTGTAAAGAAGAGCACCTTCTTGCCCGCAGCGCGCAAATTGTTGATAAAGCGTATGGCAAACGGAAATACCTGAAAGCCAAGATAGATCGTACCATCCATGTCAAAAATGTAGAGTTCCTTCTGCTTTAAAATGTCAATGTTAGGATTTTGAAAATTCATAGCCGTCTCCTTGATTTTTTTATACCTTATTATCATATCACACTCTTGATTTTTTTGCAAGGCTGTGTTACAATAAACAACAGAACAATTTTTAAGTAAAAGGAGGCATGCAAAAATGGGAAAAGCCGTACTCGGTATTGACGTTGGCGGTAGCGCCACCAAAATTGTTGGATTTCGTGAGCACAATGGCAAGCGAGAGCTTATTGCCCCGCAAATCGTGCATGCAAATGACCCTCTGACATCGATCTACGGTGCATTTGGTAAATTTACAATGGAAAACGAACTGTCACTAGCCGATATCGAGCGTGTAATGATGACGGGCGTTGGCTCCACCTTCGCCGAAAAGCCGCTTTACGAGGGGCTTGATTGCCGCGTGGTTCCTGAATTTTCAAGCGTTGGACGCGGCGGTCTATATCTTTCGGGTCTTGATGAAGCCATTGTTGTGAGCATGGGCACCGGCACGGCGCTGATCTATGCCAAAAAGCAAGAAAGCGGCGAAGTAAAAATTGAGTATCTTGGCGGTACGGGTGTTGGCGGCGGTACGCTTATAGGTCTTTCTCGATTGATGCTGGGCGTGGATACCGTAGAGCACATTGAGCAGCTGGCAACAAAAGGCAACCTTGGCAACATTGACCTGCGCATTGGTGACATGTCGCACAAAAAGCTGCACCCCGACATGAATCTTGAGCTGACTGCCTCCAATTTTGGCAAGCTAAACGATCTTGCAAACAAAAACGACATTGCGCTTGGTATTACCAATATGGTGGGCGAGACCGTTGGTATGCTTGCGGTATTTGCGGCGCGCAATTATCATCTCAAGCGCGTGGTTTTAACGGGCAATCTAACCACACTTGCACCGATCAGACGCGTATTTGAGATCCTGGAGAAAACCTTTGACATTCAATTTATTATTCCACCAAATGCGCAATACGGCACCGTGATCGGTGCCGCGCTCGGTAAGATCTAATATTTACGGTTCATAAAAGAAATTTGCCCTCTCCGTTGCCTTAAGCAGCGGAGAGGGCGTTCTTTTATAAAAAACTTCTTTTATTTTACTTTTTTCTAAATCCGGATCTGACAGTCGATGTCAAGCCGACAACAGACACCAAAACAGTGTTTGCTTCACCTGCAGCGTATACACCTTTCGGATTGCTTACAGAGTAAGGATCGTAATTGGCTCCGGTCTCGGTAACAGACACAGTATAGTTACAAACATCACTCAAAATAACGTATTTAAGCGAGGGAACTTGATTACAGATCTTATAGATCATAGTTGAGCTTCTCGTAATACTACCCTTAAAGGAATCGTAATCTGTCGGGAACCACACAGAGTCAGGTTCAATCAATCTATACAGCGGCACGTCTGATCCTGTGCCGATGTGGTGCGCCGCCTGCACCATATCACTCTTCAGATAGCTTCCGTACATATTGCGCAGATAATCGCAGGTTGCCTCCTGCGCGTCACCAAGCCAAATAAAGGAAGTGGACTCGGAGCCCGCAACAATGCTTCCATCCGTGGTCTGGTGGATCGTCATGCGAATGACGGTTGAGGAATCGTTGTAGGTGTGTAGACGGTTGGGGAGAAGATCCTCGTGCGTGTACAGCACCTCACATTCAATGTTGGCAAGCCAGAATTTTTGACCGGTATGAACCTTGATATAGTCAAAGCCCTTTTCACCCTTGGAGTTGGTGACCTTTGCGGAATATTCCGCCATATGATCACGGAAGGTGGTATTCGCCTCCTTGTCAATGTAAGCGCCGTAATACCCTTCGTCAGATGCGAAATTGGCAATTACAGTATCAATTCTTACAGAGCCGTTTGTAGAATATTGGTTGATAAAGCGCGAAATTACACCAACGTGATCACCATGTCCGTGCGTGATATACCATGCAGCGATACGAATGGGTTTTTGCCCGTTTGGAGCATAACCGTGATTCTTTGTGTAAAGATCCTTCAACACATTGTAGATGCGGCTTTGAATGGTGGTATCGGAAGCACCGCCGTCGATCATAATAAAGGAGCCATCCGCCAAGGTAACAACGTATATCTGTCCTTTACCTGTTTCAACATAGTTTGCTTGAATGGCCGTGATAGAGGAGGCCGCAACATTTTCAAAGCGCTGCAGCGTCAACATCTCCTCGGGAAGCAGCCCTGCTCTTTCGGTAGGACCAACGATTACTCGAATCGTCTTTTTTGCACCCGCGCTTGCGTGCGCAAAGGCATTGTATGCTACATACAGCATCATTCCCTTTTGCTCGTTAACATAAGTGCGGAAAATGCTAGACTCCGCCGAATGATCGGTATAAAGCACGTAGCCTGCACCGGTAAGATCGTTGCAATAAGCCTGATATGCATCTTCGGTAACGCTATCACCGTGATAGTAATATTCGGTCAAGCCGCTATCTGCATCGATCGTTCCCGAAAGAGTGAGACCTTGCGGCTTCGGAAAATCGGTTGTGATAAACGAGCTATCCACATTGGAATAAATACGTGAGAAGTCTGCAGGAACGAAGAGCTTCTTTGCCTCGCCCTCCACATACACAGAATCCTTCAAAATATCACTTAAAAGATCAAGCGCCTTCAACATCATAGTGTCGTTATATGCAAAGGCAACGATCTTTCCGTTTTTGGCGCTAACACCGTAGTCGGCAACGTCCATAACGGAAGAAAAATCCTTAACCTCCGCACGGTCTACCATGCCCACAAGGATCTCGACGGCATTGCCTGCGTTTTCGCTTTCGCTTTCGCTTTCGCTGCGCATAAACATGCCGTTGCCGCGCACGTCGGAATAATTACCGATGCCCGCTTTCATATCTTTGATCTGCTTAACGACCTTATCTGCCTCGTTTAAATAAGCAGAATAAACAAAGCCACTCTGATTGGTGATCTCAAGCATTTGCATATCCGAGACTACATTTTTTTCAACCTTGAGAGAGGAGATCTTCCCATCGACTGAAAGATACGTATCAACAAAGTAATCAAGCGCTTGCGACGTCAAGAAATTGGTCGTACCAACAATTACAAGCTTTTTGCCAACAATAGAGATGGCATAGCCGTGACCGTTGATTTCTTCAAGCACCTTTTCGGTTTCGGGGCGATTGGTATTACCCACAAGGATCTCGTAATCTGCCTCATCAGCAAGCTCTTGATCAAAGGCAACTCTTTTGGACTCAAGACTGCCATCGATCTTTCCTTTCAAAAGATCAACAAAGGATTTTACCTCCTTTGCCGCGGCAGATGACATATCCTTACCGTATATCACAGTATATCCCTTTGAAAAGTCGATAGCCTTTTTTCCGCAGGAGCTGAACAATACTGCAGTAGATGCGATCATGCACAAGCCAAGCAGCAGGCTTAAAATTCTTTTTTTCATATAAGTACCTCCTAATTTTTTATGAAATTATGAACGATTAAATTTTGTCTTCAGGAACCCCGTATCTATATTTCTTGATACGACACCAAGGCTTACGGATTCACTGTTTTCTCCAACGTTGATCACACTTTTGGGATCAGCACCGTTTTTGGTGATCATAACGGTATAATTGCAAAAATCACTGACAACAACATACTGAAGCGATGATATATTGGTGCTGATTCGATACAATCCGCCGCCGTAAGAGCTTCTATCGGTAGGATACCACGCCCACGTAGGCGCGATCAACTCATAAAGTCTAAACTCCGAGCCGCCGCCGGTGTGGTGTGCCACCTGCACCATATCACTTTGCAGGTAACTGCCGTACATAGCGCGCATGAAGGCACAGGATGCAGTTTGCGCATCACCAAGCCAAATAACAGAGGTCTTTGAGCCCTCGGTGATATTGCCGTTTTCGGTATGATGGAGTGTCATACGGATCACGGTTGAGGAATCATTATACACATGAAGGCGCTTGGGATACAGATCCTCATGCGTATACAGCACCTCACATTCTACATTAGCAAGCCAAAATCTTTGACCTGTGTGCACCTTAATGTATGTAAGCCCGGGCTCATGCCCCGGTGCCTTGTCGTACATCTTTGCAGAAAACGACGCAATATTATCTCGAACAAAGGTGTTTGCGCTCTTGTCAAGATAAACGTTGTAGTATCCCTCATCAGACGGGAAATTTGCGATCAAGGTATCGATCGTTACGGGAGTGTTACTGTAATTGAAGCAATAGGTATTGATAAAATCCACCATTGCCCCATAATGGTCGCCGTGGCTGTGGGTCACATACCATGCGGCAATACGAATGGGATCCTGCTCAGTGGGTCCATTGCCGTTATGTCCTCTTTTGTATAAATCAAGCAGTATTGCATAAATACGATTGCTGATGACCGTATCGGAACTACAACCATCGATCACAATAAAGGATCCATCCTCAAGAGTGACGATATACATCTCACCCTTGCCGGAAAATGCATAATTTGCTTTAACAGCCGTAATGGCGGATGCCTGTCGTTTCGTAAAGGATTCCATAGACAGCATTTCTTCACTCAGCAAGCCCGATTTTTCAAGGTCGCCTACGATAATGCGAATAGCAGGCTTGTGAGCGGTGTTCTCTACCGTTGCTGATTGAAAGGCATTGTATGCGGCATACAGCATAATGTTGGCAGTTTTATTGACATAGGTGCGGAACACGCTGCCGGCAGCAGCATGCTCGGTATAGAGTGTGTAGCCTGCCCCCAAAAGATCCTTGCAATATGCCTCATAGGCAGCAAGGTTGACACCCGCACCCTCATAATAATACTGATACGACCTGCTGTCCACGTCGATCGTGCCCGAAAGAGCTAAGCCTTGGGGGCGCGGAAAATCGGTAATATAACTGTTTTTTCCGGTATCGGTATAAATACGGGTGAACTCCGCAGGAAAAAGGATCTGCTTTTTCCCTTCCTCTGACTCGCAAACCGAGTCCTTTAAAACATTTTTAAAAAGTGAAAACGCCTTTGCCATCATGGGGTCATTAAACGCGCAGATGACCAGCTTTCCGTTTTTCATACCTACTGCATAATCGGTAGAATCCATACCGGAAAGAATTGCTTTTGATTCTTCACGGTTTACAGTTCCCGCTAAAATTTCATGGCTTGCGGTCTTTGAATCTTTCAGCATCGCCATATCAACTGCGGAAATATCACAAATAGAAGCAATGTACTTTTTTGCCTGTTCAATTCCCTCGTTAACGTAATCGCCCTCGCCCCTCAAATAAGAGGAATAAATGAAGCTCCATTCCTCAGTGAGCTCAAGCATTATCATTTCTTCTACCAAGATTTCTTCTACTCTCAGCTTGGAAACAGTATCCTGCCCCATAAGATAAGCTTCGCTGAAGCGGTCAAGGGCAAGAGAGGTAAGCAAATTTGTCGTACCCACGATCACGATCTTGTGCCCTACAGCAGAGATCGCATAGCCGTGACCCTTGATCCGATTTAACACCTCTTGCGTTTCGGGGCGGTTGGTATTACCTACAAGGATCTCATATTTTTTCTCGCCCACAAGCTCGCTATCACGCTTGACCGACTTCACCTCAATATCCTTATCAGACTTTTTTTTCAAAGCGGCAGCAAAGGCTTGCACATCATCACAAGCAGCGTCAGACATATCAAATCCGTGCACCACAGTGTAATTTCTCGCAAAATATATCGTATCCTTTTGGCAAGAGCTAAACAGCACCACAAAAGATGCAAGCAAGGAAAGACACAGTAACAGGCTTAACAGTTTTGATTTCAATAAAAACCTCCAAAACATATCAGCAGTTAAAACAAAGTATGTTAGCATGTTATTATACCATTTTATTTCTTTTTTTTCAAGCAAAAACAAACATTTTAACACGGAACACTTAAAATTCATCGTTTTAAACAAAAAAATGTATTATTTTTGCACTTTATGCCCATTATGGATTTTATGCATGACTTATTTTATATTTTAGAAGAGAAACTTCTTGACTAAATGTGCAAACAATGTTATAATGTTTTCAATATTTTCTTACTGTGAAAGGTCATTGTATTTATGAAATGGACTTCTCTTAACGAACTGCGCGAAAAGTATCTTTCCTTCTTTGAAAGCAAAGGACATTTGCGCTTACCCTCCTATCCTCTCGTGCCCATCAACGACAAATCGTTGCTGCTCATCAATTCCGGCATGGCACCCATGAAAAAGTTTTTCACGGGTGAGGAGGAGCCCCCCCGCAACCGTGTCACGACCTGCCAAAAGTGTATCCGCACCCCTGACCTTGACCGTGTAGGTCATACGGCAAGACACGGCACATTCTTTGAAATGCTTGGCAACTTTTCGTTTGGCGATTACTTTAAGGAGCAAGCCATTTCATGGGCTTGGGAATTTCTCACAAAGACCTTAGAGATCCCCGGTGAGCTGCTTTGGCCCTCCATTTACGAAAACGATGAGGAAGCGTTTGAGATCTGGAATAAAAAGATCGGCGTGCCCGCTGAGCAGATCACGCGTCTTGGCAAGGCTGACAACTTCTGGGAGCACGGCTCAGGTCCCTGCGGTCCCTGCTCCGAGATCTATTTTGACCGCGGCATCAAATACGGCTGCGGCTCCGAGAATTGCCGCCCCGGCTGCGATTGCGACCGTTACATGGAGATCTGGAACAACGTATTTTCTCAGTTCAACAATGACGGAAACGGCAACTATACCGAATTGGCACAAAAGAACATTGATACAGGCATGGGTCTTGAACGCCTTGCGTGCGTTATGCAAGGTGTAGACAACATGTTTGAGGTCGACACCATCCGCAAGATCCTTGATACTGTTTGCAAGATTTCAAATAAGACCTACGGTGTTGATAAGGATAACGATATTTCGATCCGTGTTTGCACCGACCATATCAAGAGCGCCATGTTTATGATCGCAGACGGCGTTATTCCCTCCAATGAAGGACGTGGATACGTACTGCGCCGCATCATTCGCCGCGCATGCCGCCACGGCAAGCTTTTGGGTATCGATCACGCCTTCCTGTGTGATCTTTGCCGCGTTGCCATTGGTGAAAACAAGGATGCATACCCCGAGCTTGAAGAAAAGCAAGCATATATTCTCAAGGTCATCTCCATGGAGGAGGAGCGCTTTGACGCAACCATTGACGCGGGTCTTTCCATCCTGAACGGATACATGGATACCGCCAAGAGCAGCGGCAAGACCGTGATTGCAGGCGAGGATGTGTTTAAGCTTTACGATACCTTTGGTTTTCCGCTTGATCTGACCAAAGAGATCCTTGCAGAAAACGGACTTTCTGCTGACGATGAAACCTTTACCAAGCTCATGAAGGAGCAGCGCGAGCGCGCACGTGCCGCACGCGGCAACATCAGCGGTTGGGATAACGCTACTAAAAATCTGTTGTCCGATCTTCCCCAAACAAGCTTTTGCGGCTACGACAGCTTTTGCACCAAGGATGCCAAGGTCCTTGCCATCATTGTAGAGGGCGAAAACGGAACCGAAAGCGTGCAGGAGATCAGCGAGGGCGATTGCACTGTTGTGCTTGATAAGACCGTATTCTACGGCGAGGGCGGCGGTCAAACGGGTGACAGCGGAACAATTGCCTGCAAGGATGCCACCCTGCAGGTAAACGACACCAAGAAGACCGACGGCGTATATTTGCATCTTGCAACAGTAACGGGCGGTGTGCTTCGCGTTGGCGATGCTGTATCCGCATGCGTTGATAAGGAAAAGCGTCTTGCCACAGCACGCAACCACTCGGTAGCACATCTGCTGCAAGCGGCACTGCGTGAGGTGCTGGGCAACCATGTTGAGCAGGCAGGCTCGCTTGTAGACCCTGAAAAATGCCGTTTTGACTTCACTCACTTTGCAGCGCTTACTGCCGAGGAGATCGCCAAGGTTGAAGCGCTTGTAAACGCATATATTTTTGCAGGCGCACAGATTTCGATGACCGAAATGCCGCTTGAGGATGCCCAAAAGCTTGGCGCTACTGCCCTGTTTGGCGAGAAATACGGCAAGATCGTTCGCGTGGTGCGCATGGGCGACTTCTCTATTGAATTCTGCGGTGGTACACACCTTGAGAACACCGCGCGTATCGGCCTTTTCAAGATCACATCCGAGAGCTCGGTGGCTGCCGGCATTCGCCGCATTGAAGCAGTAACGGGCACGGGGGTCCTTTCCCTGCTTGCAGCGCGCGAAAAGCTGATTGCGGAAACTGCTGACGCACTAAAGGCTCAAAATGCACTTGACATTGCAAAGCGCGCACACGCCGTGCAGGACGAAATGCGCGAAATGCACCGCGAGCTGGATGCCCTGAACCAAAAGCTTGCCTCCTCGAAGCTTGACGAGGTTCTTGCAAGCTGTGTAGCAGTAGGCAGCTGCCGCTTGGCAACTGCACGCTTTGACGGCATGCAGCCCGATGTAGCGCGTAGCCTTGCGGATGACATCAAAGCAAATCACGACGATATCGTTGCCGTGCTTGCCATCGCTGACGGCGCACGCATCAGCTTTATTGCCGTTGCAGGCAAGACAGCTGTGGCAAACGGTGCTCATGCAGGCAAATTGGTTGGCGCAGTTGCGGCCCTTACAGGTGGCAAGGGCGGCGGTCGCCCCGACAATGCCATGGCAGGTGGCAAGGATGCTGCTAAGATCGATGATGCACTTGCCTGCGCAAAGGACATTTTGGCAAGTCAGCTTGGCTGATCCAATGAAATAGCAAGAAAGAGCAGACACGAGATCGTGTCTGCTCTTTCTTTACAAGCTTAAAATTTACTTTTAATAATCGCCTCTGTTGCGACGGCTGCGATTGCGGAAAATGCTCATGATATTGTCAAAATCATCCTCGGAGATAGAGGAATCCTCGCCCTCGGAATCGTATTTCGGTGCGTGAGAAGCAACAGGCTCAACCACAGGCACAGCAGGCTGTGCGGGGGCTGCGGGCTGTGCGGGAATGGCAGGCTGTGCAGATGCCACAGGTGCTTCAACCACGGGTTCAGTTACCGCCTCGACAACAGGCGCTGCAACTGCCTGCTCCTGATTTTCAAAGCCGGTTGCGATAATGGTAATGCGCATTTCGTCGTCAAGCGCCTCATCGAAGGCAAGACCCCAAATGACATTTGCATCGGGATGCGCCTCGCGAGAGATCATAGAGGAAGCAAGATCCACCTCCTCAAGCCCCACATCGTGCGATGCGGTAATGCTGATCAAAATACCGCGTGCACCGTGAATGGAGGTTTCAAGAAGGGGGCTGGAGATTGCGGCACGTGCGGCAAGCTCTGCCTTATCCGAGCCGGTGGCTCCGCCAACACCCATATGTGCGTAGCCCGCATTTTTCATGACCGAGGTAACGTCAGCAAAATCAAGGTTGATAAAGCCGGGAACGTTGATAAGCTCAGAAATGCTCTGTACACCGCGGCGAAGCACGTCATCGGCGATCTCAAACGCATTACCGAGAGTGATGCGTGTGTCGGATACCTGCTTAAGCTTTTCATTGGGAATTACAACCAAAGAATCTACATATTGACGCAGCTCCTTGATGCCCTGCTCTGCCTGCTCCATGCGGCGCTTGCCCTCAAAGCTGAAGGGCTTGGTTACGATACCGATGGTGAGAATGCCCATTTCGTGTGCAAGACGTGCAACGATGGGTGCGGCGCCCGTACCCGTGCCACCGCCCATGCCTGCTGTGACAAACACCATGTCGGCACCTGCAAGCATTTTCTTGATCTCGTCAATAGATTCCTCAGCAGCGCGCGCACCCACCTCGGGGTTAGCGCCTGCACCAAAGCCCTTGGTGATCTTTTCGCCAATCACCATTTGCACGGGCGCCTCGGACTTGCGCAATGCCTGACGGTCGGTATTTACCGTAACGAATTCCACGCCGCGGATATTCGCCGCAATCATGCGGTTTACGGCATTGTTGCCGCCGCCACCGACACCGATCACTCGGATCACAACACCGCTTTCGCAGTTGTTATCGCGTTCAAACGTCATATATGTATCCTCCATTATCTTGACCGCGTGTATTGCCACGCATTTTTTACGTCATGGTTATTTACTTTATATTTTAATATACTTTCACTGTTTTTGCAAGATGTTTTTTTAATTATTTTTAAAAAACAAAAGACAAGCGTAGACAAATAGCGGGGAAATTTACATTTCCCCGCTATTTTCTTGCTGTAAGCCGCATGATATCCTCAAGGATAGATCGATTGGCATCGGGGTGAGCAAAGGCTTTGACTCGCTCTTCTATTTCCCTTCGCTTCTCCTTGCTTTCAAGCAGATCGACCACGGTTTCTCTCAGCCGCTCTGCAATTTCATGCTCCTCTATGAGAACCGCTGCGCCCTGACGGCTAAGCGCCTGCGCGTTTTTCAACTGATGATCTCCCGTTACGTTCGGCGAGGGCACAAGCACCGCGGCACGCCCCGCCATAGCAATTTCACTGATACTCATAGCCCCCGCGCGGCAAATCACCACCGTTGCCTCGCGCATGCGGCGCGGCATATCGGATATAAACGGCAAGATCTCAAGTCGCTTATCCCCGGCAAGTCCACGCGCCGCAAGCTCCCTTGAAAAGGGCTCCCATTCGCGCTTGCCCGTGGCATGCACGTGATACACGTTCTCCATATGGCGCGTTTGCTCCATCAGCTGCAGCACCGCCTCATTGATCGCAGGTGCGCCAAGGCTCCCCCCAAAGGAAAGCACGATCCTTTTATGCGCCTGCTCTCGCTTCTCCTGCCTCTGCGTGCAAAACCCGCGCGGTAACGGATTGCCAACAGTAAGGCAGGAAACCTTTTTAGGTAAATGCTCCCTTGCCGCCTCAAAGCCAAGCCAAACGCGTGAAAGCCTTGATGCAAGCATGCGCACAGCAAGCCCCGGCAGGGCGTTGGATTCGTGCACGGCGGTAGGAATACCGCGCGAGATAGCGGCGGAAAGCGCAGGATAACAGGCATAGCTACCCGTGCCGATCACGATATCAGGGGCAAACGCATCTATAATTTCCTTTGCTCCCTTTACCGCCTTTCTTAAGAGATGCACCGTGTGAAAAACTGCCATTGGATTTTTACGTGAAAGCCCCACCACCTCAAGCGTGCGTATGAGATATCCCGCATCCTTTACCAGCGTGTTTTCCATGCCGCCATCGGTGCCCACAAACAGGATCTCACACCCACTCACATTGCTTTTAATAAGATCTGCAATGGCGATAGCGGGCGTAATATGTCCGCCCGTGCCGCCGCAAGTGATCATAACTTTCATTTCTTTCTCCCCGTGCTGTATCTTGATATCGAAAGCACGATCCCCATTTCAAAAATTTGTATAGCAAGAAAGGTACCGCCCGAGCTGAAAAAAGGCAAGGAAACGCCTGTATTTGGCATAGAATTGGTCACAACAGCTATATTAAGCGCCGCTTGCAAGGCAAGCTTTAGTGAGATGCCAAACACAGCAAGTGAGGAGAATTTATCGGGCGCGTGCGAGGCGATGTAAAAGCCGCGCAGCACCAAAAGCAAGAAAAGCACGATCACACAAAGCGCCCCAAAAAAGCCAAGCTCCTCACAAATAACAGTAAAAATAAAATCGTTTTGCGGCTGTGACACATATCCGTGCTTTTGCAGCCCCTCACCAAAGCCCTTGCCAAACAGCCCGCCCGAGCCAATGGCATACAGCCCCTGCAAAGTCTGCCATGCGGCGCCAAGCGGATCGACCTCCTCAATATGTAGCCAAGTATCAACACGCACCTGTGCGTATGAGGAAACCAGAACCAAAAGCACGCCTGCCGCCCCCACCGCCGCCGCCATGATCCCAAGATATTTCAGGCGTGTGCCGCCAAGAAACATAACGGCAACGCCGATCATACCGATGATCAAAAGCCCCGAAATATGCTTTTCAGCAGCCACCAGCAAGCAAACAGCCCCCATCAGTGCCCCCGGCAAAAGCACGCCGTAAAGAAAGCTGCCGCCACGCGGCTTGGTGGATGTGATCTTATCCTCATATTTCGTCATCACAAGCGCAAGCATTAAAATGAGAGCAAGCTTGGCGACCTCCGAGGGTTGGATGGTAAGCGGACCGATCACGAGCCAGCGCTGTGCGCCACCCCCTACCGTACCGATAAGGAGCACAAGTATCAAAAGCGATAGCGCCCCCGCATATAGCGCTACACCAAATCCGCGCCAAAAATCAGGCGTTGTGCAAAGCACAAAGGGTGCTGTCACAGCAACTGAGAGGATTGCAAACAATATATAACGCTTAAGAAAGTACAGGCTGTCACCGTAAAATTGCGCACCGTAGACCGCGCTTGCACTGTAAGACATAGCTGTGCCGAAGGCAAGCATCAGCAAAACAAGCGCGAGAAAGTAAAAATCAATGCCGCCCCTTTGCTGTCGGTCCGCGGGGGGTGCCTGCTCCGCTTCACCAAAGCGCAAAAGGATATCCCTCACTCTTTTCATCTGCTATCCTCCCCAAAGCATCAGTGCCCCGCACAGCACCGCAACAGCAGCAAAGATGCACACAATAGCATTTTCCGAAAGCCCGCGCTTTTCAAAATGATGATGCAAGGGCGCCATTAAAAAAAGGCGCTTGCCGTTTGTAGCCTTAAAATAAAGCACCTGCAGCACTACACTTGCCGCTTCTATCACATAAACACCACCCATGCCAAGCACCGTTAAGGGGCGCGCCGTCATAAGCCCCACGCCTGCAACGATCCCGCCGAAAAAAAGCGACCCCGTATCCCCCATAAAAACCTTTGCCGGGTGATGATTAAACACCAAAAAGCCGATCGACATGCCAAGCAGAAGGACCCCGAAAAGGGAGAACGTCCCCTCCCCCACAGCACTGCCGTAAAGCAGAAAAAATGCGGCAAGAACTGCCACAGTTCCGCTGAGCAAGCCGTCAAGACCATCTGTGAGATTAAGGGCATTTACAATGCCCGTTAAAAACAGAAGCGCTAAGGGATAGTAAAAAAAGCCAAGTTCAAGCGATTTTTCTGTAAACGGAACATCTATTGCGGTATCAACAAACCCAAGATAGCGTGCCGTAAACAAAAAACCTGCGGCAACAACAAGCTGCAGAAAATACTTTTGCGGTGCCGAAAGCCCTTGATTTTCCTTTTTTACGAGTTTTTTATAATCATCAATAAATCCCACTGCGCCGCAAAGCGTTGCAAATAATATAATAAGCACAATTGAAGCAAGCCGTTCCTGCTCACCGTGCCGAAGCAGCAGTAAGGCATAAAGCAAAAACACAGTGAGCAGCGCCATAATAAAGCTAAGCCCGCCCATGGTGGGCGTACCCTGCTTTGACATATGCCAAACGGGCCCGATCTTAAGGATCGGTTGTCCCGCACGGTAGCGACGCAGCACGGGGATCAGAACACTTGCATAGATCATTGTAAAGAGCAGCACCGCCATAAAAAGTGCTGTATACGTGAGAATATCCTCGGTTTTCATAGTTCCCTCCCAAGCGCTTCGATCACACGCTCCAAAGCCGTTTTTCGACTTGCCTTAAACAAGACTGTAGCCCCACGCGGCACCACCCTCAGCAGCTCTGCCACAAGCTCCTGCTCGCCGCCAAAAGGAAAGGCATGCACACGCTGCGGTGGCATACCGCCCCGCAAAGCCCCCTTTGCCATGACCTCGCTGTAATTGCCGTAAGTAAATAGCTCTGAAATGCCGCTGTGTGCGGCACACTCTCCCACTGCATCGTGCAGTGTGTCGGCAAGCATGCCAAGCTCTCCCATATCCCCGAGAACTGCAGCACACGCTCCTTTGCTAAGATAAGCAAGCGTTTCGAGTGCCGTAACCATTGCCTCGGGAGAAGCATTATAGGTATCATCGATCACGTGCATGCCTGCAATTTGCAGCATTTTCATGCGCGGTGAGTGCTGTGCAGCCTGTAAAAGCCCTGACCTGACCGCCTCATCGGATAACCCGAAAAGGATGCCCACAGCGCCACCGATTGCAAGACATGACATGCCAATACTACCGGGAATATGCCATTTTAGCCCCGTTATACTGCGCTCACCGTGCCAAAGGTCGGCACACACACCTTTTTTGCCGTTGATAATATTTTTCAGTTGAAAATCCGCACCCTCGCCAGCCCCAACACGCATCATGCGTGAGTGTACCCCCAAGCACGCATCATGGGGGATGCTGTCGGCAAGCAAAAAAATATCTTCGCCGCGTTGCCCTACGGAAAGCTTTAGCTTCTCTTGAAGCAGCTCTTTTGCATCAGCAAAATGACCGATATGCGCTGAGCCCACATTGGTAAGCACGGCAAGTTCGGGGGCAAGCATCTTTGCAAGAGGCTCCATTTCCCCCGCGTGATTGATGCCCACCTCCAAAACAAAGTAGTCGGCATCCTCCATTTGAAGCAAAGAAAGCGGCATGCCTACGGTACTGTTAAAATTCCCCTCGCTTTTTCTCACCGTTCCCGCTTTTAAAAGCAACGATGCTATGATCTCCTTAACGGTCGTTTTTCCCGTGCTGCCGCTTACCGCCACCACCCTTGCTTTAGTAAGCCGTCGACGCATCCCTGCCGCCAAAAGCAGTGCCCTTTCTATATTTTTCACGCGCAACACCCAATAGTTGCCCCCTAAGGGGGGCAGTTCCTGCTCGGTCAGCACGGCGACGGCACCTCGTGACAGCGCCTCGGCAACAAAATCATTACCGCTATATCGCGCACCGCTAAGGGCTACAAACAGATCTCCCGCCTGCAATTCCTTGGTGTGCGTTGCAATACCGCTAATTTTCACGGGCGGCGTGCCTATGGCAACGGGTATTGAGCCAAGTGCCGCCGAAAGCGTACCAACCTCCTGCATAGGGGTAGTCAGCGAGATCCTCATAGAGATTGCTCCTCCACTTTCCTTGCCATACACGCGGCAACGATCTCTCTTTCTGAAAACGGCAAGCGATAGCGCCCCTTTATTTCATATTCCTCGTGCCCCTTGCCCGCAAGCAGCAAAATATCGCCCCGTACCGCAGTATCCACAGCAAATGCGATCGCTTCTCGCCGATCTGCAATTATTTTATACGGTTTTTCCTTATCTATACCCTTTAAAATATCTGCAATGATCGCGTTTGGATCCTCACCGCGGGCATTATCCGACGTAACGATCGTAAGATCGGCAAGCCGCGAGGCTATTCTGCCCATTTTACGGCGCTTAGTACGGTCGCGATTGCCGCCACAGCCAAACAGTAAAATAATGCGCTGATCGGCACGTCGAAACCTCCGCACGGTAAGCAGCAGCTTTTCGAGTGCATCAGGCGTGTGCGCATAATCAAGAAAAACGCTGATACCAAGCGTGTTTTCCCCTACACGCTCCATACGCCCCCGCACGCCGCCAAACGCGGCAAGGGCGCTTTTTACCGTTTCACCGTCAATGCCAAGAGAAAGCGCTGACATAGCGGCAAGTGCCGCATTTTCCACACTGAAATCCCCCGGCACAGGCAAAAAAATATCAAGCGTGCCGTGCGCCCCCTCAAGTGAAAAGGAAACACCGCTGTCACCGTTTGCCACAACAGAGCGCACGTTGCTTCTGCCAACTGTAAAAAAGGGCACCTCAAGGCTATCGGCAAGCCGCTGTCCATAGGGTCCAAACAAGGAGATCACACCCATGTCACATTGCGCAAAAAGCTTTCTTTTTTCAAGATAATACGTCATCATATCACCGTGCAGATCAAGATGATCCGGCGTTAGATTGGTAAAAACAGCGCGCGCAAACCGAAGTGGCGCTGTTTTTTCAAAAAAGAGCGCGTGCGAGGTCACCTCCATCACAACAAACGAAGCGCCCATACGCCGCATCTCGGCAAGCAGTCGGTAAAGCTCCGCGGGATCGGGCGTGGTAAGATTGGCAAGCTTATCTGCATTTTCCGCCACCAATACTTCTCCACAGCAGGTGGCGTTTACAGTACCGATCATGCCGCATTTGTATCCCGCCGCCTCAAGCACAGCCACAAGCATAGCGGCCGTTGAGGTTTTGCCGTTTGTGCCCGTAATGCCGATAAGGGTAAGATCGCGCGCAGGATGACCGTACCACGCATCAAAGAGCCTTGCTAAGGCTGCGCGCGCATTCTCAACCAAAAGCATGGGAACACCCATTGCGCGCCGTTCGGCAACCACAAAGGCAGCTCCCCTTGACAGCGCCTCTCCAATATGTAAAAAGCCGTCTTGTGAAAGCCCTTTGATTGCAACGAACAGATCACCCGGCTTCACACACCTCGAATCTGATGTAATACCGCAGATCTCAATATCGTTATCCTTTTCCTCGGCACTATACCCTGCCAAGGAAAGCAACTCCTTCAGTAGCATGACTTACCTCCTATTCCTTCTTTTGATCATACGGAAAACAAACCGTAACAGCAGTACCAAGGGGCACAACTGTCCCCGCAGCCGGATACTGTGTCGAAACGATTTTATCAACCTTGAAATAATCCTTTGCGCCTTCGACCGTGATATTAAAGCCGCTGTTGAGCAAAAGCTGATTTGCCGCACTCGCGGTAAGACCCACTACGTTTGGCACTGCCGCCTCAAGGCTCTTTTTTGCCTCGCCAAGCGTGAGCACCAACGAGGCGCCCTCCTGCAGAACCTTACTGCCTGCGGCGGGGATCTGTGCAGTAACGGTATCCCCCTCGCCCACAATCTGATAGGAAAAGCCAAGCTCCGAAAGCGTTTTTTCTGCCGCGGAAATACCGTATCCCATGCAATTGGGCACGGTAACGGTAAGATTTTCACGCTCCTGTTCGGTGTAAACAGGCTCAACGCCAAGATAAGGCAAGACCGCTTCAAATACGTTGCCCACATAAGGCGCTGCCACCGCGCTACCGTATTTCACGGCACAGGTCGGCTCATCAACAACAATGATCACTGCAATTTCAGGATCATCAGCCGGCGCAAAGCCCACGCAAGAGCCGATACGGGCGCTCTTGTCATCGCCTATCTTTTCCGAGGTGCCTGTTTTTGCCGCCACGCGGTAGCCTGCCACGTAAGCGTTTTTAGCGCCGCCCTCACCCGAAACGCCGCCCTCCAGGATCTCGGCGATCGTATTTGCCGTTTCTTCACTGATGACACGTCTTTTTACTTTAGTTTCATGGCGGTAGACCTCATTTCCGTCAGCATCGGTAATGCTTTCCACTACGTAAGGAGTCAACAGCTCACCACCGTTGGCAATGGCAGAGATCGCCGTGATCATTTGCAGGATCGACACCTTAAAGTTCTGTCCAAACGACGCTGTTGCAAGATCAAGCTCGGTAAAATTTGATTCGGCATGAAAAATAGAATTCCCCTCACCCGGCAAATCAATGCCTGTTTTTTCAAGCATGCCAAAAGAGCTGACGTACTGATAAAAGCATTTCGTGCCAATGCGCGCTGAGATCGTCATCATCACGGGATTACAGGAATTTTGCAGTCCCTGTGTAAAGGTCAAGCTACCATGGCCGCCTACCTTGTGACAATGGATCAAACGATCTGCCACAGCAAGCGCTCCGCTGCAAAAAAAGTGCTCCTCAAGATCGGTAACGGCATCCTCCTCAAGAACCATGGAGCAGGTAAGCGCCTTAAAGGTAGATCCCGGCATATAGATCTCGGTTACCGCCTTGTTTGACCAGCTTTCAAGCAGCAATGCATTTTTGCTTTTGGTATATTCCTCGGTGCCTTCCCGTAACCCCAAAGCCTTTAGCTCTGCCTCGGCGTACTCGTTTAATGTAAATGGGTCATTAAGATCAAACGTAGGGGCAGTTGCCATGGCAAGGATAGCACCTGTATTGACGTTCATGACAATGCCGCAAACGCGGTTGGCAGCACCGCTTTCGATCATGGTTTTTTCAAGCTGATTCTCAAGTACCGACTGCACGTAGGCGTCAATGGTAGTATGAAGCGTGCCGCCGTCGGTTGCGGGCACATATGCCTCATAGTTATTGGGAAGCTCGTTACCCGTAGAATCTCTTGCCGTAATATACGAGCCAGCAACACCCGCAAGTGCCGTATTGTATTGGAGTTCAAGCCCATAAAGCCCCTGCCCATCACTGCCTGTAAAGCCAAGCACCTGTGCGGCAAGGCTTTCGTAGGGATAATAACGGTCACTCACTGCCTCCACGGCGATCATATCATAAAATCCATGCTCACCAACAAATTGCAGCACAGCGTTGGCGGTTACGGTATCGGCTTCCTTAAGCACAGTGCGGATCAATTCCCCTTTGTGTGATATGTGCTCATATACCTTTTCCTCACTTACTCCCTCCAACAAGGAAGAAAGACCCTGTGCAATCGTATTGGCAACCTCCTCCTGCGCCTTTGCTATAACGCTGGGATAAATTGAGATACGGTAAACGGTACGGTTGGTTGCCAGCACACGTCCTGCGGCGTCCAAAATCTCACCCCGTGCCGCACGCACAGGTGATTCGGTGGTTAATTGATCGACCACCTTTTTTTGATAGCGCTCAAAATCAAAGAATTGAATCAAAAAGATGCGCACCGTTAAAAACAAAAACACCACAAGCAAAAATGCCGCTACCACCGAGGAGCGCTTTAATGTTTTGATGGAAAGCCCCGTTTTTTTCATTTTTAGCCCCTTTAAATAAAAAAATCCACATCAAGAAAGAATGGGCGCCGAGATCCGCCACAAACGGATCTCGGCGCCCAAGATGGCGACGGTTGCCGCTCATCTTCATTCTATTCTTGATATGGAATTTTTAGACCTTTTACCAAAGATATGCCAGCGCACGCAAAAATGCATCCATACCATTCTGCTTTTGCTCTACCTGATAAACCTCGGTAACATTCTCGTTGGCACAGGCAAGATATGCCGCTGAAGCACCTTCTGCTTCTCCCCCATCATCAAAGGAGGAAACGGCTTGCACCTGCTCGCTTTGAGCAAGCTGCAGCTCAGTTGCCGCAACGTCTGCCTCGCTGCGCTCAAGCATAACACCCGAAGCGCCAAGCAATACAACAGACAAAATAAGCATAAACGCAAACATCATGTTGACAAGCACCATGTGCCCACGCGAAAAACGCATACGGCAATTCAGCGCCATACCGCCCTGTCTTGCCTTTTCGCTTCTTTGCTTTTTGGCAAGCTCGCAGCTCTTTTCTGCCTTTTTTGCGGCATTGGAAAGCGCCTGGCGCATAGCGCCAATACGATCGCTGCCACCGTAACGTCTATTGAAATAATCTACAAGATCGCCTGAGGTAAGGCTAACGCCACCATCGGGCTCATCGTGCAAATAATAAAACTCTGCAATATTTGAAGTGGGAGTATGATCAACGGCTCTTCCCCGAAGCGCCTTTTGCGTGCGATCATGGTAACGGCTGCGCAGTGCTTCGAATTGTTGCTTGTAATCATCTTGGAAATATACCTTATCGTACACCTGTGCTTGGTTCATGATGCAGCCTCCTTTTCTTTGATTTCTTTTACACAGTTTAAAGCTTTTCGGCTATGCGGAGCTTAGCGCTGCGTGAGCGCGGATTTTCCGCAAGCTCGGCTTCACTCGGCAAAATTGGTTTTTTGGTGATCACCTTTACCGTCGGTTGATTGCCGCAAACGCAGATCGGCAAGCTCTTGGGGCATTTGCAGCCCTCAGCAAGCTCAGCAAAGGTCTGCTTTACAATGCGATCCTCAAGTGAATGGAAGGTAATAACTGCCAACCGTCCACCCTTATTCATACGGGAAATTGCACTTTTCAGTGCGGGAACAATGGCATCGAGCTCTCCATTTACCTCAATGCGTATTGCTTGGAAGGAACGCTTAGCGGGGTGATGCCCGCCCTCACGTGCTGCCGCCGGCATTGCGCTCTTAATGAGCTCGGATAACTCACGCGTGGTTGCAATCGGCGCCTTAGCTCTTTGCTCCACAATTTTTTTTGCGATACGGGCAGAGAACTTTTCCTCACCGTAGGTGAAAAGAATGTGCTTTAGCTCCTCTTCCGAATAGGTGTTTACCACCGTATATGCAGTTTTTTCCGAGCGGCGATCCATTCGCATATCAAGCGGTGCATCCGCTTGGTAGGAAAAGCCGCGCTCAGCGGTGTCAAGCTGATGAGAGGAAACGCCAAGATCAAGAAGCATGCCGTCGATCTTGTCGATCCCGAGTGCATCAAGCACACTAGCCACCTCGGAAAAATTACTGCGATATACGGTTGCGCGCTCTGAAAAGGGGGAAAGTCGCGCAGTAGCAGCGGCGATTGCCGCCGCATCACGGTCAATGGCAATTAATCTTCCGTTTTTTAAATGCTTTGCTATATGAAAGGAATGTCCGCCACCGCCTGCGGTGCCGTCAACATAAATGCCGTTTTCACGAATGGCAAGCCCTTCAATACATTCATCAAGTAATACTGAACGGTGAGAAAACTCCTGTGACATATCAAAGCCCACTTTCCTCAAGCGCGCGACGGATGGCATCTACATCTATGCTCGATACGCGTGCATCGTAATTTTGCTCTGACCAGATCTCACCAAAATCACCGCATCCAACGATCACAAGGCTGCGATTGCTTCCCTCCTCTGCCTTGGGCGTAATGCCTGCAAACTCAAGAAGGCCGTTCGGGATCAGCACGCGCCCCAAAGAATCGGGCGTAACCTGTGCCGCATCACGGTAAAGGAACCAAAAGGTATCCTCTGCAACCTTTCGCGGCAGCTTTTTAAGAGGCTCAATATATTCCTTCCACGCTGTGGCGGAATAAAAACGAAGGCAATTGCCGCGCACGCTGCGCACGATCATAAAATCCTCGCCCAGCTCATCACGCAGCTTTGCGGGAACGGAAACGCGATTTTTTGCATCAAGTGAATGACGATATTCGCCGGATAACATATTTGCGTTCCTCCTTCCCTTTTTGCGATTTGGGCTTAACATTTTATAACATTTTGCCCCATTTCTTGCCACTTGACTATATTATAAGATGTTTTTCACCCTTTTGTCAACCCCTAAAAATAAATTTTTTTGCGTTTTTTTCATTTTTTTGCAAAAATTTTGAACTTTTTGTTAAAAAGGTGTCCTCGCCGCCATACCCTGCAGAAAATTCTACAAAAAAACCGCTCTCTCCACTGTTTTTACCAGCAGAAAAAGCGGTTTTCTTTTATTACATAGTTTAAACGCTTAAAGCAAGCTTGCACTTGGTTTTATCACTTGCAGCATTTCCCCTGCCAAGTGTTTTCGGCGAAAAGCTTTTTGTCAATATCATTGAGCACAGTAAGCTTTCCCGTACTCCAGCGAGGTGCCAAAAGTGTGGAAAGGGGCGCGTCGCCCGTTAGGCGTCCTATCACGATATCGGGTGGGATCAGCTCAAGGCAGCGCACAACAAGCTCAACATATTCCTCTCGCGCAAGAGGGGTGTATTTGCCCGCAAGATATTGCGCCCCGAGCGGCGCATCCGATACTACATAAAGCAGATGCAGCTTGATCTCATCCGGATGTAGCGCCGCCACGCGGCGCACGGTATCGAGCATCATTTCATGCGTTTCGTTTGGCAACCCCAAGATCAGATGCACGCCGATACGTATGCGCGGCGCACGCGCACGGATCCTCTGATAGGCTGCAAGAAACTCCTCAAAGGTATGCCCGCGATTGATCAGTGCGGCGGTCGTATCGTGCACGGTCTGAAGACCGAGCTCAAGGGTAAGAACAGTGCGCTCTGACAACTCCTTAAGATAAGCAAGCACATCCTCCTGCAAGCAATCGGCGCGAGTGGCTATATTCAGCCCCACGGCATCGGGAAGCGTCAGCGCCTCCTCAAAGAGTGCCCGCAATTTTTCAAGAGGAGCATAGGTGTTGGTATGTGCTTGAAAATACGGAATGTAACCTGTAATATCCCATTTGCGCTGCATCTTCTCGCGTTGCGCGCGGTATTGTTCGCCAATCGAAAGGGTGGCGGGGGCTGTAAAATGGCCGCTTCCGTTCCCCCCACAGTAAATACACCCGCCCGTACCGCAAGTGCCGTCAATATTTGGGCAGGTAAAACCGCCGTCAAGCGTTAGCTTGGCAACCTTGCCGCCAAAGGTATGGCGCAGATAGTAATCGTAGGTATGATATCTTTTATTACTGTCGGAATAGGAAAACGGGTTAGACGCGGCTTGCGTTTGTTTTTTTGTCATTGTTTTCTTTCTTAATAAAGGTCTGAAAACCGTTCAAAAGTTGAACGGTTTTCAGTATGAGAAGATTATTTCTTTTTAATTCGGTTGAGCTGACGGTTCATCTTAAGCAATTCTTCCTTGGTGAAGGAGATATTTGCCATTCCCATCATAGATGCCAAACGAAGGATCGTAAAGCTACCCATCATTTCCATAAAACCACTGCCTGCGCTCTTAAAGTCGATGTCAAAGCCGCCGCCCTTCTTGCCGTCCTTGGCTTTCTTTTTGTTTTGACGCATCTTTCGGTAAAGCTTTAATCCAAGACCATAGAACCACAGCTTTCCACGTTTTGATTTCATAATATCAGAAAGCTTATCGTTGAGAGAATAACGGCCCTCGGGAGCCTTTACGTCAAACCAATTGAGCACAGCGCCCTTTTCAACAAGGACATAATCCATGTTCATCTCGTCAACCTTGCGGATCACGCCCTCGTCGGTGTATTCCCCTGCTTTAGCCACGATCTTGGTTTCACCCTCGTTTTTAACGTCAAAGTAGAAGAAGTGATCGGGCGCTTCCTTCACGCCAATGCTCTCGCCGTTAACAAACAGCTCAACAGCAGGCAGATTGGAGTAAACGGTAACCTTAGTGACATCCTCAACGCGGTCAATATATCTCTTGCCGCAAAGGTGTACAAAGGGAGCCTCCTCGGGAGAACGAAGCCATGCCTTGTAAGCATAGAAGGAATCCTTCTTATACTTGCGATCCATTGTGATAAGGCCCTTGTGGTTCTGACCGTTCTCGCCACCCTCGGCTCTTGCGTCTGCACCGAAGTCAAACATATTCCACACGTGGGTCGCCCACATATACTTTCTTGTAAAGAGCTGCTTGATCAGCTCCTCATGATAGTAGGCCTGATACTCCTCGGTATAGTCACCCTGACGGGGATCGGAGGTGTGCCAATTCAGTGCCTCACAGCCATACTCCGAGCAGCCGATCGGAATGGTGGGGTGCATCCGGTGGAACTTATCAAACCACGGACCGTTCATATCGGTTTCGCCGCCGTACCAGCCGAAATAGTGGTTATAGGATACAACGTCGGGGATCTGAAGATACGGGTCGTCCATCTTGCACATGGAAACTGCCGCAATGGTGGTCTTACGTGTCTTGTCCATCTCGTGAACAAGATCATTGAGAATACGGTGATTTTCAAGGAGATCCTCATCAGAGCCCGCAATCGAGATCTCGTTAGAAAGACCCCAAACAACGATCGAGGGATGGTTGTAATTCTGAACGATCAATTCCTTCATCTGGGAGATCGTGTTCTCACGGCCGCCCGGCATATGTCTTGAAATATAAGGGATCTCAGCCCAAATGACAAGACCTCTTTCATCACACAGATCGTAGAAATACTGGTCGTGCTGGTAATGTGCCAAACGAATGGTGGTTGCACCCATCTCACAGATCAGGTCCATATCCTCCTTGTGATGCTCGGGGAGCAACGCGTTACCAATACCAAGGCGATCCTGGTGACGGGATACACCGCGCAAGGGGTATTCCTCGCCGTTGAGGATAAAGCCATTGTCGGGATCGATCTGAAAGGTGCGGCAGCCAAAGCGCGTGCAAACGCTGTCAATAACAGTGTCACCCTCCTTCAGCTCTACCTCACAGCAGTAAAGATAAGGGTCTTTGAGGCCGTGCCACAAATGAACGTCTGCAATATCAAGAGCTGTCTTGGTATCAGCGGTGGTCGCAGTGGCAACAACGTTTTCCTCTTTGTCGTAAAGCGTATAGGTAAGGGCCTGCCCTTCCTTCATATCGGTAAGGTACACCTCAACCTCAACCCTTGCGTCCTTACCTGCAATCTCGGGCGTTACACGGATGCCGGGGCCGCCGTAATAGCTGAGATCAAAGTGCGATTCCGAAACGCAAATGAGGTTGACGTCACGATAAATACCGCCGTAAAAGGTGAAATCCGCCATTTGGGGGTAAACAGTTTCGTTCGGCGCGTTATCCACGGCAATAACAAGCAGGTTCTCCTCGGTGAGCGCGTCAGTCAGATCCACGCGCCAAGTAGAATAGCCGCCGTCATGGTGTGCAAGCGCCTTGCCGTTTACATACACATCGGCAGAGGAGTTTGCGCCGCGTATCTCGAGAAAATATTTTGCTGCCTCGGGCAGATCTGCCTTCTTCAGTGTTTTTTTGTAAAGGCAGGTGCCGCGGAAGTAGTCATTGCCACCATCCTGACCGTCAGTGGCGTTCCAAGAATGGGGCAGGCTTACCGACTCGCCACCCTCTGCCGAAATATTGCTCTCATTTTTGATAAAAAGCCAATCTTTGTTGAGATTAAGAACGTTTCTCATATCGTTTCTCCTTTATTTGGGATAAATTTCTCAAAAAGACGTCTGACCTTGAGGCCAGACGTCTTAAAACGTCAATGAATTATTCCTCAGCGGATTTTCTTGCAGCAAGCTCCTCGGTCATTACAGCCATAGTCTTCTTATCAAGGTTGTAGATCACAGCTATGCCGACAAACATCAAAATAGCACTGAACAGGTAAAGACCTGCGACAAGCCAGCACATATTCATTGCGGTTTGCGCGGACTGTGCGCCAACCTTGATCTTGGAATCGTAGCCAAGCACGCCCATAAGGATCAGCACCACAGAGGGGCCGATGCCCTGCGCGAGTTTACGGAAGAAGGAATGCAAAGAGTACACCGTGCCCTCCTCACGCTTGCCGGTCTTCCACTCGTTATAATCAATAGCGTCAGCCATAAGCGCCCAAGAAACACAGGTATAAATACCCATACCGATACCAAATACAGAAAGAGCGAGCATATAAAGACCGAGAGCCGCCATTTTGTTAGAAACCAAGGGGAACAGGAACATCAAAACGCCGCCTGCAAGCGACACGATCGTACCTGCAACCGAAGCCTCCTTTTTACCCCATTTAGCCACGATCTTTTTGATAAAGGGCATAAAGAAGAGCATGGGAAGGAAGCCAACAACAGATACGATACCCGAAAGACCGCCATTACCGAAATAAACAGTAAACATGATCGAAATCGCAGTGGTAGCCGAATTCATACCGAGGAACATGCCCATAGCCGCCAGCGTTGCGCCGACTGCGGGACGATTCTTCATAAAGTTACCAAACGCCTTAATTACGTTGAATTTCTCGCCCTCGTTGACCTTCACGGAGCTTTCATCCACACGGATAGTGATCTTTTTGATCATAAAAAGGAAGGCAAGGAAGCCAAGCACGCCCATGATGATCGCCACGAAGAACACGCGCTCACCAAGGAGCTCCTGCACGTTTTCGCCGGTTTCGGGGTTGATAAGTGTCTGTCCGTTTTCATCCTTAACATCACGCCAAATAAGCAGGGGTAGCAACATCATAGGAACCATGTTGCCGATCATAGAGCCGACCGAGCGCCATGTGGAGAGCTGCGCACGCTCACCGGGATCCTCCGTCACAAGCGAAAGCATCGAACCGTAAGGAACGTTAGCAACGGTATAGCATGCATCCCAGATCACATAGCCCGCAATAAAGATGATTGCCTTGATCACAACGGGAGCGTTGGGAACGGGGATAAAGCAAAGCGAGCCTGCCACAAGCAAGCCGATAGCACCGATCAAAATATAGGTTTTGAACTTGCCAAGCTTGTACTTTCTTCTGTCTGCGTCGATCATCGAGCCGATAAGCGGATCGTTAATTGCATCCCAAACCTGCACTACAAGAAGGAGTGCCGAGAGCAAGCCCGTTTCCAGCATCATAAATACGAGCCAGAAGGTCTGAATGGTGCCCTTGAGCGAAAAGCTCATGTTACAGCCAAAGTCACCGGCGGCGTATGCAAGCTTATCAGCCATGCCAAAGCGAGGCTGACCGTTTGCATCAAGTTGTCTTTCCTTTTTCATACATTTTCCTCTTTCTTTATATTCAAATTTTAAAATATTATAAAAAAATATAAATTAGATATTGAAATTTTCAAAAAATATGCTAAAATATATAAGGTGCCAAAAGAACAAGGTGTCTATTTCTACTATAAAGTATTTCGCAAAACTTCGTGAGTATTATTTTAATCTGTTTTTGTATTTTTTTCATCTGTTTGCACTTTTTCCTGTTGTAATTATACAAAAACTGTGTTATAGTAATATTGGCGGTTAGGGAAATTGCAACATTTTTCCAAATTTGTTCTTCCCTGCCGAAACGTTTTTGATGAGGTACGCATATGTTTTATGAAAACGAATTGCAATTCCTTTGCGACACCTTTCAAAAGTGCCACGTAAAAACAGCGATCTTGGCTTGTGAGGAATTGAAGGGTTCGCTTATGAACACCGACCTTGGCGCCCTGTTTGGAAAGACTGCGCCCGAGCGCGTTCTTATACCAAGCGCCGTTAACCGCATCTCCCCACGCACCATGTATAAGCTGACCGATCACTTTGGGCTTTGTTACATTTATTTTCTGTTACCCGATTTCCCAAGGCCAACCGTTCTGCTGATTGGTCCTTATCTCCCGTCATCCCCCTCTCCCGGTGCGGCACTCGAGATCGGAGAGCGAAACGGCGTATCCCCAAAAAGTCAGCGCTATCTCGATGAGTATTATGCAGGATTGCCCGTTCTCGAGCAAAACAGTCACCTGTTCCTTATGCTAAACACCTTTTGTGAACGGATATGGAAAAGTCCTTCCTTCTCTATAGTAGATCTTAACAATGAGCATCAAACGCCCGCCTCGCCCATAAATGAGCCTTCCCACAGTGATAATTTTGATGACATTTTGGTGAGTATGAGGGCTATGGAAAACCGTTACAACTTTGAAAACGAGTTGATGCGGGCGGTGACCCTTGGGCAAATTCACAAGGAGAGCATGCTGCAAGCCACCTCTTCCGATCATTTTTTTGAAAAGCGCGCCCAAGACCCATTGCGCAATGCAAAAAATTACAGTGTCATTATGAACACGCTGCTGCGCAAGGCGGCGGAAGCAGGGGGTGTGCACCCCATGTATCTGAACAATGTTTCCTCAGATTTTGCATTAAGGATCGAGCAGCTTTATTCCCTTTCTCAAACCGCGGGGCTGATGCGAGAAATGTTTCGCTCCTATTGCAGATTGGTGCGCAAGCATTCAACCAACAAATATTCCCGTGTGGTACAAAAAACCATTCTACTTGTAGATTCCGATCTTTCTGCCGATCTCTCGCTTGCATCCCTTGCGGCCGTTCAGAGCATCAGCCCAGGATATCTTTCTACCGTTTTCAAAAAAGAAACCGGCAAAACCGTTTCTCAATATATTCGCGAAAAGCGCATCAACCACGCAGCACATTTGCTTAGCACTACACACCTGCAAATTCAAACGGTTGCGCTTCATTGCGGCATTATGGACGTGCAGTATTTCTCAAAGATCTTTAAGATGCAAACCGGAAAAACACCGAAGGAATACCGCGAAGCCATAAAGCACACACAGTAATAAAGTAAATTAAAATCCCGGAGGATAATAACATATGAACATGAAGCTTTCTTTCCGCTGGTACGGCAAGGATGACCCGATCTCCCTGCAGTACATTTCTCAGATTCCCGGCATGCGCTCGATCGTATCCGCGGTTTACGACGTAAAGCCCGGTGAGGTTTGGCCTGAGGAGAGCCTGCAGAAAATGAAGGAGGAATGCGAGGCAAACGGTCTTGTATTTGACGTTGTCGAGTCCATTCCCGTACACGAGGATATCAAGCTTGGCCGCGGAGACGTGGATCACCTGCTTGATGTGTACTGCGAAAACGTACGCAGATGCGCCAAATACGGTGTAAAGTGTGTTACCTACAACTTTATGCCCGTATTTGACTGGACACGTACACAGCTTGACAAGCCCGCCGCTGACGGCTCTACCAGCCTTGTTATGTACTGGGATCAGATGCGCGGCCTTGACCCCTTGAAGGATGATATTCACCTGCCCGGCTGGGATGCAAGCTACACCCAAGACGAGGTACGCGAGCTGATCACCGCCTATGGCGAGCTTGGCGAAGAGGGCCTTTGGAAGAACATTGAAAAATTCCTCAAAAAGGTTATTCCCGTTGCTGAGGAGTGCGGTGTGAAAATGGCGATCCACCCCGATGATCCGCCCTACCCCATCTTCGGTCTGCCCCGCATTATTACAAATGAAGAAAACCTTGATCGCTTCCTCTCCCTGGTGGACAGCCCCTCTAACTGCCTGTGCCTGTGCACGGGTAGCCTTGGTTGTGCCGCAAGCAACGACATCCCCGCTATGGTCGAGAAGTATGCCAAGATGGACCGCATCGCCTTTATGCACATCCGCAACGTAAAGATCATGGAGGACGGCTCCTTTGAAGAAAGAGCTCACCTGTCTTCCTGCGGATCGCTTGACGTTTACGACATTGTAAAGAAGCTTGCCGAGAACGGCTTTGATGGTTATGTGCGTCCCGACCACGGCAGAATGATCTGGGGCGAGACGGGCAAGCCCGGCTACGGCTTGTTTGACAGAGCCCTTGGCGCTACCTACATCAACGGCCTGTTTGAGGCATGCGAAAAATCGCTGAAGTAAAATAAAATTTAATATTATATAAGGAGAACTGCAATGAACAAAAATGTTTTAAGCACGGATCTTTCCGGCAAGGTAGCGGTGGTTACCGGCGCCGGCGGTGTGCTTTGCAGCAACTTTGCCAAGGTGCTTGCCCGTGCAGGCGCGCGCGTAGCGCTGCTTGACCTCAATGCGGAAGCAGCTGATGCGTATGCAAAGGAGATCGTAGCTGAAGGCGGTATTGCCAAGGCTTACGCCTGCAACGTACTGAAAAAGGACGTTTGCATGGAGGTAGCTGCACAGGTTATGGCAGATCTTGGTCCCTGCGATATTCTTGTAAACGGTGCGGGCGGTAACAATCCGCGTGCTACCACCGACAAGGAGTATTTTGAGATCGGTGACATTGATGCCGACACCAAGAGCTTCTTTGACCTTGATGCCGACGGCGTTGGATTTGTGTTTAACCTCAACTTCCTCGGCACACTCATCCCCACCCAGGCATTTGCCGCACAGATGGTTGGCAGAGAGGGCTGCTCCATTCTCAACATTTCCTCGATGAATGCGTACACCCCCTTAACCAAGATTCCCGCATACTCGGGCGCTAAGGCTGCTATTTCCAACTTCACGCAGTGGCTTGCCGTTCACTTCTCAAAGGTTGGTATTCGTGTAAACGCGATTGCCCCCGGCTTCTTTGCTACCCAGCAAAACGCAAAGCTCCTCTTTAATGAGGACGGCACCCCCACAGCACGCACAGGCAAGATCCTTGCCGCAACCCCCATGGGCCGCTTCGGTGAGACCGAGGAGCTTGAGGGCGGACTTCTCTTCCTGCTTGACAACAAGGCAGCAGGCTTTATCACGGGCGTTGTTCTGCCCGTAGACGGCGGTTTTTCCGCTTATTCAGGAGTGTAATATTATGGAAAAGTTTATCCCAGTTGTAGTAATCAAAGAGATCGGTGAAACCGACAAGATCTTGAAGGCTCTCAAAAACAACGGCATCAACTGTGCCGAGATCACCTTCCGTACCGCTTGCGCGGCAGAAGCAATTGCCTATGCGGCAAAGAACTACCCCGATATGGAGATCGGTGCAGGCACCGTTATCAACGCGGCGCAGTGTGAGCAGGCACTTGCCGCAGGTGCTACCTTTATCGTATCTCCCGGTCTTTCTCCCGATGTTGCAAAAATCTGCAACGCGAGAAATATTCCCTACTACCCCGGCTGTGTAACCCCCACCGAAATCATGGCAGCTCTTGAGCTCGGCATTACCACCGTTAAATTCTTCCCTGCAAACGTTTACGGCGGCCTCAAGGCTCTTAAAGCGCTCTCCGCTCCCTTCCCGCAGGTAAAGTTTATCCCCACGGGCGGCGTTGACAGAAGCAATATTGATGAGTTCCTCGCGTTTGATAAGATCGCGGCGATCGGCGGCAGCTTCTTTGTAAAAGAGTCCCTCGATAAGATGGAAAACGTTTAACCAAATATTACAAGGAAATTTCCTGATGCAGATGCAGATATTTGCTTCTCAAAACCGAGTTTGGATTATTTCCTCTTGCCTAAAAAATACTTAACGGAGAAAATAACATGAAAAAAATTGTAACCTTTGGCGAGCTTATGCTCCGCCTTCAGCCCTATAACTACGAGAGATTCGTACAGTGCGACCATGTAGAGTTCACCTTTGGCGGTGGCGAGGCAAACGTTGCCGTTTCCCTTGCAAACTACGGCATGGACGCCGTGTACGTAACCAAGCTCCCCACCCATGCGATCGGTCAGTCGGCTGTGAACAGCCTTCGCCGCTATGGCGTTGACACGACCAAGATCGTTCGTGGCGGTGACCGTGTAGGCATCTACTTCAACGAAAAGGGTGCTTCTCAGCGTGGCTCGGTTTGCATTTATGACCGCGCAAACTCCGCAATCGCAAAGGCAACCACTGCCGATTTCGATTGGGATGCGATCTTTGAGGGTGTAGAGTGGTTCCACTTTACCGGAATTACGCCGGCTCTGGGTCCGAACGTGGTTGAGATCTGCCGCGAGGCCTGCAAGGCTGCAAAGGCAAAGGGTATCACCATTTCCTGCGACCTCAATTACCGCGGTAAGCTCTGGACCCGCGATGAGGCAAGAGCGGCTATGACCGATCTTTGCCAATACGTTGACGTTTGCATCTCCAACGAGGAGGACGCCAAGGACGTATTCGGCATTGAGGCTGAGGCTACCGATATCTACGGCGGTAAGCTCAATCACGAGGGCTACAAGTCTGTTGCAAAGCAGCTTGCGGATAAGTTCGGCTTCACCTACGTTGCTATCACGCTTCGTGAGAGCCGCTCTGCATTTGACAACGGCTGGTCCGCTATGCTTTACGACGTTAAGGGCGACGAGTACTGCTTCTCCAAGAAGTACGACCTTCACATCATTGACCGCGTAGGCGGCGGTGACTCCTTTGGCGGCGGTCTTATTTACTCCCTGGTAAACGGCAAGTCCGCACAGGCTGCTGTTGAGTTTGCAGTTGCAGCTTCCGCGCTCAAGCACTCTATCGAGGGTGACTACAACATGGTTACCGTTGCAGAGGTTGAGAAGCTTGCAGGTGGCGACGGCTCCGGACGTATTCAGAGATAAAATAAACTATATATAAAATAGAGCGAGGGAAAACCCCTCGCTCTATTTTAGTTTTGTTGCCTTTTGAGAACCGCGCTGACGGTTCCTTCCCTTTTACTTTATAGCAGCAAGCACCTGCTCGCTGATCTGCTTCATACCAAGCTCAGTGGGGTGACCGTGGCTTTTGTCAATATCCGCAAGTGCGACATAGCAAAAGCCGTGCTTTTTGCAAGCATTGCTTATTGCATCGGTGATCTCGCTCTTGATACCGCAATTGCCGATAAATACCACCTTCGTATTGGGAAGCTCCTTTGCCAAGCGTGTTGCAAAATAGCTGATCGCGGGAAGAACAAAGAAAAGGTCACTCTCCTCAATATTGCCGTCCTTCCATTCGCCAAGCGGTGCTTGCGACCAGCTGTCGTTTGTTCCGCCAAACACAAAGAGCGTATCGATCTTATTATGCGCAAAAAAGCCTTCCTTCAGTAAGGTTTCAAAGCGATAGATAAACGACGAGCTGTGCGAGCAGTCCTTGCCGTGCCATCCCGTATATCCGATCGTCGAGCCCGACCAGCTGTTATTTTGCACGAGCGTAGCGTCCGTTGCCTCGATTACTCTGCCCCACCAAGTATCCTTGACGTCAAAAACGTCGGGCTCCTTTTCGCGGTGTCCCGAATAGTAAACGGCAAAGCCCTCAGGGATATACCCCTCATACGTTGAATAACTGTCACCAAATATCATAATGTTGCCAAGCTTCATATTATCTTTTCCTTTACATTGCAGTTTTAAATCAACGGGGAGAGAACGCGTTCTCTCCCCATTCATTTTATTTTCAAGCAAGCAGTTTTTCTACTGCTGCGAGTTTAACGCAGAGTGTAAGAACGTGCATTGCTGCCTCAAGATCCGCGTCAGACGGAAAAGTGGGCGCGATACGGATGTTGCTGTCATCGGGGTCGTTACCGTAAGGATAGGTAGCGCCAACAGTGGTAAGCGTGACACCCGCAGCCTTGCAGAGCGCGTATGCGCGCTTTGCACATCCCTTCATCGTATAAAGGCTGATGAAATAACCACCACGGGGGCTGGTCCAGCTTGCAGTGCCCGTGCCGCCAAGATCCTCGGTGAGGATGCGGTCAACTGTTTCAAACTTGGGGCGGATGATGTCAGCAAGTGCCTTCATTTGGTTGATGATGCCCTCGGCATTCTTAAAGTAACGCACGTGGCGCATTTGGTTAAGCTTATCAAAGCCGATGGTCTGCGATGCCATGACCGACTTGATCTGCTTGATATTTGCCTCGGATGCGGCAACAATTGCAACGCCTGCACCGGGGAAGGAGATCTTGGAGGTGGAAGCGAAGTAGAATACACGATCCTCAGTACCTACCTCACGGCATGCGGCAAAAATATCATAAAGAGTATCGTTGCCCTCTGCCTTATAAAGATCATGCACAGCATAAGCGTTATCCCAGAAGATGCGGAAATCGGGTGCGGCGGTCTTCATGGCGGCAAGGCGCTTAACAGTTTCGTCGGAGTAGGTAATGCCGTCGGGGTTTGAGTACTTGGGGTTACACCAAATACCCTTCACCGCAGGATCCTTTACAAGCTCCTCAACCACATCCATATCGGGACCGGTGGGGGTCATTGCCACGTTGATCATTTCAATACCGAGCGACTGACAAACACCGAAATGGCGGTCATAGCCGGGCACGGGGCAAATAAACTTCACCTTTTCCTCGCGCACCCAAGGACGCTCGCTACCCACTACGCCGTAAAGCATAGCGCGTGCCATAGCATCATACATAAGGTTAAGAGAAGAGTTACCGCCAACAATGATACGCTCAGCGGGAATATCAAAAAGCTCAGCAAAAAGCTTCTTTGCCTCGGGAATACCGTCAAGCACGCCGTAGTTACGGTTGTCAAAGCCGTTTTCGGATCTGCAATCCTCGGTGGTCTTGAGGCATGTGAGCATATCGTTTACAAGGTCGATCTGCTTGCTGCCGGGCTTGCCGCGCGAAAGGTCAAGCGAAAGGCCCTTTTTGCAATATGCGTCATACTCCGCTTGCAGTGCCGCTTGCTCTTTTTTCAGTTCCTCAGCGTTCATTTGAGTGTAATTCATCTCAGTTTTCTCCTTTAAGAAAAATACGGTTTTCGCATTTAAAAATCAAAGAAATTGCAAAAAAGCCGTCACTGTTAATCAGTATAGCATAATTCTGCAAGAATTGCAAGTATAAATTGCATTTTTCTGCTATAAATTGTTGTTTTTTTTCTCGTTTTCCTGCCAAAAAAGCTTCATGCGATATGAAAGCGACTTGGCATCCCCCGCCGCCGTGATATTTTGCCAATGCGCAGGGTAAAGATGCAGGTAGGGCTCCTCGGCGTAGCGGCTGTCTATCAGAACGACAATGCCCTTATCCTCCTCGCGGCGAATCACGCGCCCTGCCGCTTGCAGTACGCGATTCATGCCCGGGTAGGTATAGGCATAATCGTATCCTCGCTCGCATTTATTTTCATAGTAGTCACGCAGAATATTGCGCTCGTTTGAAAGCCCGGGGATACCAACACCGACAATCACACTGCCAATGAGGCGACTGCCCGGCAGATCCACACCCTCCGAAAAGCTGCCGCCAAGCACGCAAAAGCCGACGCGCAAATGCCCCTCATCCGCCTTGAATGCCGCCAAAAAGTCATCGCGCTCACGGGCACTCATACCGGGGCGCTGTACAACACATTCAACCTGCCCATACCGTGCGGCAAATTTTTCATATACGCGGTCAAGGTACTCATATGACGGAAAATATACCATGTAATTTCCCGCCTTGGCACTCACAGCGGCAGCAATATAGGTTGCGATGCGTTTATACGATTTTTCCCGGTCCTCCATACGCGTGCTGATCGTGGGCACAACGGTAAGACACAGGTTTTCGGGCGCATAGGGTGACGGCAGAGCAAGGGTAACAGCACTCTTTCCGCCTCCCAAAACATCGGAAAAATAATCAAGGGGAGTAAGGGTAGCCGAGAAAAAGACCGCCGCCTTTGCTCTCGCGGTAGCGGTGTCAAGAACACCGGATGGATCAAGGCAATAGAGTTGAATGGAAAATTTACCGTGCACTAGCTCGGCAAAGGTGAGAAAACGCGTATCATAATACGCTGCAATACCAACAAAGCGGCGCAAAACCGAAGCAAGGTCCATCAGCTCCCCCGAAAGTGGGTGCATCGGGTCAGACTTTACAAAAGCATCCAGCGCACGGCGGCATTGCTCCGCCTGCTCTGCAACCTGCTCCGAAGGCTCACGGTTGACGTAATATCCGCTTTCGGTTCCATCCTCGTGCTTTTGACGGTTTTCCGTGCAAAGCCTTGCCATGCGGCGCATGGTCATCAAAAAGCCGCCAAGGGCACTCTCCAGCTTTTCATCCGCCGGATCCACGCGGGCATAGACTGCCTCAAAGGGCTCACTTGACAGGCGCGCCGAATACATATCGCGTGCACGATCGGGAAGGTTGTGTGCCTCGTCGACCAAAAACACATATTCGCCGCGCTCCCCTTCCGATGCATCAAAATAGCGACGCAAATATACAGAAGGGTCAAACACATAATTATAGTCACAAATAATGATCTCACAAAACCGCGAAAGATCAAGGGATAATTCATATGGGCAGATGCTATGCTTTCTCGCCATTTTTTCAAGAAGCACGCGAGGAAAGCCGTTGTTTCCTTCAAGAAGCTCGGTAAGTGCAGCATCCACACGATCGTAATATCCGCGCGCATAAGGGCACTCCTCGGGATTGCAGCGCGATGCCGCGCCGTTTTTGCAGCCCCCCTCGTTAAGGCAAAGCTGCTCCTTGGCATAGAGCACCACAGTGCGGAGCTTGGCACCCGACAAAAAGATTTTTGCAGCGGCGGCATATGCCTCGCGGCGCGTGCTTGCCTTTGCCGTCAGATAAAAAATGCGCTCACACAGCGAATTACCGAGAGCCTTGACCGCGGGATAAAGCACAGACATGGTCTTGCCAATGCCCGTAGGTGCCTGTGCAAACAGTCTTTTCCCCTTGCGAACGGTACGAAAAACTGTTTCAGCAAGCTCTGTCTGACCCTCGCGGGGGTTTTCGTAAGGAAAGCCGATGCCCGCAACCGAGGGAATATACTCGGTTTTGCGAAGCATTTCAAAGCGCGCAAAAAACTCAATACGGGCCAAAAGCGAATGGTAAAAGGCGCGCAGCTCCTCACGCGTTGCCTCGCTGTAGCTATCACGCACCGTGTCCCTTTCGGGATCATACACACGCATGCGCATACGGATGCGAGAGAGCCGTTTGTCTTCACAAAGGAAATGCGCATAGCATCGAAGCTGAGAATAGGCATCCTCTCGCGGTGCTGACACATAACGGCGCCCTTGCACGGTCTTGATCTCCTCTACCGTGACAGTATTCCCCTCTTCAATGACACCGTCGGCACGCCCCTCTACAGTATAAAACATGCCGTTATAGAGTGTGGTATTTCTTAAAAATACCTCTGCCTTGTAGGAGGCGCCTTCCTTAGCCTGCAATTTGCGGTGTGCTTCACTGCCCTTTTGCAGATCTCTTTTACTTTTTGGGGGATGGCGCGCATCAATGCTACCGCTTTTGTGCGCCATGGCACACAGCTCGGTAACCGATAATTCTATTGCCGCTGTTTCGATGCAGTACTGCAATCCGCACACCTCCCCTACATATATTTATTAATGATATTTTATCACAGTAACCGCGGAAAGTCAACGGGCGTTCTTGGGCAAAACTGCCTTTAAAATTACCATTATTTTAGGGGTAGCCAGAACGGCACTTTTGGCTTATAATGATACTACTGTGAAGAACACCAAAAAATCCTGTGAAAGGCGGTGATTGAATGGAATGGATCAGAATCAGCAGCAACAAATTAAAGATCATGCTGACTGCCGAGGATGCCGCGCGCTACGCACTTTGCCCAGACACCGCCGATTATGCCGATACCGTAACAAGGCGCGCGTTCAAAGCGATTTTAACCGACATGCGGCACGAAACGGGCTTTGATGCCGCAGATGATAAGGTATATATACAAATGTACCCTTCTCGGGAGGGCGGGTGCGAGCTGTTTGTGACCAAAATGGGTATTGAAGTGATTGCCAAACGCAGTGACACCGCGAATACATATAAATCTCAGAAAAGCGAACGCCATCCGCGCCAGCGACGCAGCCTTGCCTTTTGCTTTGCACACGTGTCTGACCTGATCGCCGTGTGCCGCAGGCTTAGCACCTTGCATTACAAGGGGGAAAGCCGCGCGTGGCTTGACGATACGGGGCGATACTGGCTGTTTCTCACCGAGGAAGGAAATCCCCTGACCGCGCGCGAGGACTATGCATTTGTCATGGAATACGGCGAGATTGAAAGTAAGGAGAACGCAGAAATCATGCTGCCGGAGCACGGCAAGCTGCTTTGCGAGAGGCGCGCCGTGGAAACATTGGGCGATTTATAATGAAATAAGGCAGAGGAAAGTGTGAGGTTCTTAGCGGAGAATTTTCACCTTGACAAAAGTGCAAGCATCGCATTTGTCTGTACAAATGCAAAAGGGCTAAGCCCAAACCCATATAACAAGCAGAAAGAGCAAGAGTAAAAGGAAACAAATCCTTCTATCCTTGCTCTGTTCGTCTTTATGGATGAATTGATGCTGACGCATCATGAATTGGCTTCTCCATGATTTCTCGTCGGCGTGCCGCCTCCTCCATGAATTGAATTGCAACCAATGTGCCAAGGGCACAATTCATGCCGCAGGCAATTCACGAAAGCACAGCTTTCAATTTACGCAACCGCGAGGTTGCAATTCATTGCGTGTTCTCCGTTAAGGACAACACGCTAAATTCTCTGCCTTGTTTCTTTCATGCATATTAAATTTTGAGCGCTTTCGTTAATACGCCGCCAATTACTTGTGCAATGCGGAAGAAGCCGAGGTCATTGGGATGTGCACCGTCAACCGTACAGGTATCCCACATCTCACCTTCAAGCAAGCTTTCACCGTCCACGAAATACACGTTCTTATCTCCTTCGGCAAGAGCTCTTTCATAGTTTGAACGAATGATCTCGCGGCGCGTGAAAAGGAACCCACGGCCTGCATAATTGGCGTTACCGAGAAGCTTAACGTTAGAGGCCGTCATAAAGATGATCGGGATATCGGGATGCGTTTCGCGCACCTTTTTATAAAAGGGCCAGTGCGTATCAATGAGGTTTTGCTCACTGGGGGTGTTATGATCGTAATCAAACACAAACGCGGTCATGTCGAGCGTGGCAATGTATTCCGCCATCGGGAACTCGCCCTTTGCTTTGCCAGCGAAGCCGAGGTTGATAATATCTGCATCAAGCATACGGGCAATCATTGCGGGGTAGGAGTTACCGGGGCGCGAGGCAACCGCGCCTTGCGTTGCGGAATTACCGTAAAATACGATCGGCTTTTCGATGGTATAGGGCGTGGGAGCTGAGAGGTGCGAGCCCTTTTTGAGGCCGATATACAGCGCCTTTACCCTGTCAAAAAGCGGGAAGTTAATGGTGTAATCGCAATATTTACCGTCAGTGGACTTGCCCGAGGAATATCCCTCGGTAATGCCCTGAGGCGGAATAAAGGATTTATAGTACATTTCCCTGCCGCCCTCAAGCCCCTCTACCTTGCGGTAAAGATCAAAGCCGGTCTGACCCGTTTTGGGCATATGGGACATGGGGGTAATGTTGCGCATCACTGCCTTAATGGCAATATAGGTGGAATCGGTACGGAAGCGCACACGGCCGCCCGTTGTCAGCCTGCGAACGCTGGTAACGCCGGGTGAAACGCGCTCTGCCGCCTCCTTAGGCATACGTGTATAAAGTCCCTCTTCCTCCTCAAATTTTACACCGCAGATCTCAAACGGCGCATCTTCAATATTAAACCAAATAAGATCGGGCTCGGTGACTTCGGTTTCAACCACTAAATTCTTGTCAATTGCATCAATTCTCATAATATTACTCCTTGATCTTCAATGCCTTTTTCAGCACCTTGCCGATGACCTGCGACATACGGTAGAAGCCAAGGTCGTTGGGGTGCGTGCCGTCAACCGTGCAGGAATCCCAATGCTTGCCGCCAAAGAGCGTGTAGCCGTCAATAAAATAGACATTTTTATCGCCTGCGGCAATGGCATTTTCATAAGTCTTGCGAATGATCTCGCGACGATTGTAAAGGAAACCGCGCCCGGCATAGTTGACGTTGCCCTGCAATTTTGTATTGGGGGCGGTCACCATAATGATCGGGATATCGGGATGCGCAGCACGCACCTTTTTATAAAAGGGCTCATGCGTATCGATTAAGTTCTGCTCGCTGGGGGTATTGTGGTCGTAATCAAGTACAAACGCACTCATTGGAAGCGAAGCCACATAATCCGCCATACCGGGCTCACCCTTTGCCTTACCCGAAAAGCCGAGGTTAAGGAAGTTGACGTCAAGCTCACGGCTGATCATGGCAGGATAGGTGTTGCCGGGACGAGAGGCACAGCCACCGTGCGTAATAGAAGACCCGTAAAATACCACGGGCACCTCCTCTTTGTAGGGTGTGGGCGCACTTAAACGAGAGCCCTTTTTGAGTGCCACGTAAAGTTCAAGCACACCATCATAAATCGGGAAATTGATGGTATAATCATTATATTTCCCATCGGTTTTCTTACCCGAGGAGTAGCCCTCGGTGATCCCAATGGGCGGCATAAAGGAAAAATAATACACGTCCTTGCCACGTTTTTTGTGGTAAAGGTCAAAGCCCGAGTGCCCCAGCCACGTCATATGAGAGGTGGGGGCAACGTTTTTTTGTACCACCTTGATGGCGATGTAAGAGGAATCGGTCTTAAAGCGAACGCGCCCGCCCGATGTCAGCTTGCGTCCGCTAACGATACCGGGAGAAGCAAGCTCTGCCGCAGCCCTCGGCATGCGGGTATAACGACCCTCCGCCTCTTCAAATTCCACGCCGTAGATCTGAAAAGGCGCCTCCTTGATATTAAACCACACGAGGTCGGGCTCGGTAATATCGGTTTCAACGATAAAATTTCTATCGATATCTTCTATTCTCATTGAATTTACCTCTTTTCTGCGAGCAATAGCTGCTTTTTAACACTTGAATTTTATCATACAGTACACAGAAAGTCAATGATTTTAAAAATTTTTTCGCACCATTATTGCAACTTGTCATAAACTTTGTTATAATATTTAAAGTTCTTGAAAACGGAGAGTAAAGCATGGGTTGGGAAGCACTTGAAAATGAATGCAAAAGCTGTCATAAATGTGCCCTTGGCGATACGCGCACAAACTGCGTATTTGGCACAGGAAGCCGCACGGCAGAGCTGATGTTTGTGGGCGAAGCCCCCGGTGAGCAGGAGGATCTTTCGGGCACTCCCTTTGTAGGGCGCGCCGGAAAGCTGTTAGATCAGTTTTTAGATGCCGTGGACATTCCGCGTGAAAAAGTGTATATTGCAAACATACTAAAATGCCGTCCGCCGCAAAACCGCGATCCTTCTCCTGCGGAGGAGGAGGCGTGCATTGGGTATCTATACGAGCAGATGCGCCTCATTCGCCCAAAGGTGATCGTTTGCCTTGGCAGAATTGCCGCCATGAAGCTGATCAAGCCCGATTTCCGTATTACAAAAGAGCACGGCGAATGGTTTTTGAAGGGCGATCATTTGATGACTGCCGTCTACCACCCCGCTTACCTGTTGCGTGACCCCCGAAAAAAAGAGGATATGCTGACCGACATGAAGCGGCTTCGCGCCAAGCTTGATGAAATGAATTGAGGTGCAAAATGGATCTTACTACCTTTTTTAACCTTTTAACTATCATTGGCGTTCTTTTCCTTGTGATGATAGTAGGTTTTTTCTGTCGCAAGCGAGGCATTATCAACGACGTTTCCTCAAACCGCATGTCAAAGCTGATTATCGAGGTGGGGCAGCCTGCCCTCATCATCGGCTCGCTTGCCGGCAAGCAGTTTAGCTGGGAGCTTCTTCGCGAGGCGCTTGTTTACCTTTGCATTGGATTTTTGCTTCACCCCTTGATGAGCTTGATCGGCCTCATGTTCGGTCGCATCTTTCCCGATTTTGAGGAAAGAAAGCTTTCGGTATTTGCACTTACCTTCACCAATGCCGCTTTCATCGGCTTCCCCATTCTTGCGGCAGTGTTCCCCACAAACGGCGTTTTCTACGGCTCGTTTTTCATCATCGGCTTCCATGTATATATGTGGACCTTCGGTATTTGGCTTCTCTCACGAGGGCGTGATGACATCAAGCTGACTCCCAAAAAAGCTATCATTAATTTTGGCACAATTCCCTGTATGATAGGCCTTGGGCTTTATCTTTTGAAGGCGGTTTTGCCAATGCCCGCGCTCTTGCTTGATTGCTGCACTTACCTTGGCAACCTTTGCATGCCCATTTCGGTGCTGATTACGGGCGCACTCATTGCAACACAGGATCTGCGTGCCATTTTAAAAAGCCCACGCCTATATATTTTTAATGCGGTTAAGCTGATCGGCTTACCGATTATCGTTTGCCTGATTGCAAAGCTTGTTACACTCGGCTTTTCAAACAGCTACGAGCTTGTCATGTTTTGCACCGTGATCTCGGCACTGCCAAGCGCCTCTACCGTGGCAATGCTGGCAGAGCTTTATCACATCAAGCCCGGCTATGCAGCGCAGGCTGTTGGCTCGTCATCGCTGTTTTCGGTTGCCACGCTCCCCTTGCTATATTTTATCGGTGATTTTGTGGCAAAATTATAATAAAAGCAAAAAAAGAACCGCCGGTTGGCGGTTCTTTTTTTGCTCCCCCTCGCATCACGCTTGTGTGCTGCGAGGGGGGGTGCGCCGTTGCGGCGCACCGCTTATAGATAAATACTATTATTCGATAAATCCTAAGGGGAATACAATTTCCGATAGTAGGATCTCATCTCCAAAGGTATCACGCTTGTATTCTCGATTTACTTCCTCAAGCTCGCGTTACCCCGCCAGAGTAATCTCCGGCAACAAGATCTCATCGCCAAAAATATCGAAGGCACAGTCATCGCCCACATACGGAGCTTGCTCAGGCAACGTGGTGTCAGAGAAGTAATTGCCACGCCACAAAAGATATCCGGAGCCTGTGTATATGGTGGCAGATTGGTTGGTGGAGAAATCATATCCAACAAAATAACCCGTTCCATAGGAAAGCTCAGATGTTTTGCCCGCGTTTGTAAGACCAGCCAAAAACGCATTTGCCTCGCTTAACACCTCGGCTGCAGTATTAGCCGCACCAAGACCGGCAACGCCGTCCTTGGTAAAGGTCATAGTGGGGTTATACCCTTCACCGCTTGCCAAGGAAAGCGCACGGCTCGTTAAAATGTAACGCCAGCGCGTATTTTGGATCATCTCCAGATTTTCAAGAGCAACTCTATCCGCAGAATTGTTCTTAGTCTTGCTTTGCGCAGCAGCGGATGTGTTTTGCCACAGAATAATCTGAGCATTGATAAGCTGATAAAGCTCACCTTCGCCACCCGTACCGTGATGTGCAATCATCATGATATTAGATTCAAGATATCTGCCGTAGGTGGCGCGCAAGACTCTTGCGGTACGTGCATAAATATCACCCAGTGACATTGCGCTGATCTTTGAGGCTGCCACGGTATTTGCACTCACGGTATTACCGTTTTCCACATCGTGTGCATGTACGGTCAAGCGTATCACCGCGCAAGCGTTATTAAAAGCTTGCATTGACCAAGGATGCATATCCTCGGGTGTAAACATGACCTCAAATTCAAGGTTGCCAACAAAGAATTTTTGACCGGTGTGCACGATATAAAAGGGGACGGGATCGTTTGCGCCGTTTGAAGTACCTTTATACCAATTTGCCGTTCCAAGCCTGTTCTCTATATTCAAATTAATAGAATGTGCATTATAGGACTCCTCGCTTGACGGGAAATTGCCAATAATAGCGTCAACCACGACTGTGGAACCAAAATAACTCTTTTTGGAAAATGCATTGAGCAGACCCACGTGGTCACCGTGGCCGTGCGTGAGATACCATGCAGCAATACGGACGGGGGCTTCTTCTGAGGGGTTTGTGCCGTATATGCCTTTATAAAGCGCCTTTAATACATTGGCGAAATTTGTAACCTCAGCCGACGTACCGTTGCCGCCGTCAACCACAACAAAGGAACCGTCCTCAAGCGTGTAAACATAGCATCCGGCTGAGCCAAGCTGTACCACGGTAAGCTTGGAATCGGTAACCTTTTGGTAAGACTGTTTGGTAAGGAAGTTTTGAGGCAGAATATGGTTCACGTAAGAAACACTATCGTTGATTCTCGAGGAAATAACACGCAGCGTCGGGGTAAACATTTCAGCAAGCGTGGTGTCTTCATTCAGTTCCTGATTAGATGCATGCTTATACATATTGTACATAACATGGAGCATAATGCCCTCTCCGTTGTTTGCCGTACGATTCACATACGTCACAAAGTAACTATCCTCAACAACACGCTCTTCCATATATACAGTATATCCGTTTTGCTGTAGCTTTTGGCAGTAAAGGTAGTAATTTTCAAAGGTGGCGTCAAGATAGTAAAGCTCAAGCTCGCCACAAGATACGTTTACCGCACCCGAGAGCGCAAGATCATCAGGGCGAGGATACTCGGTAATAAGCTGCCCCAACTCTTCTGCAACATTGCCGGCTCCGGTAGCATTTGTAACGCTATCAAAAGCACCTGTAAAGCCGTCGCTGTTGCCTTTCTCAAACTCAAATTCGGCAGGGATGGCATACACATCTGCCGTGCCGTCACCGTTAAGATCTAAAGCATAATCGCCAAGATCGGCAAGGAAAAGGCTCTTTGCCAGACGCAACGTCGTGTCATCATACGAGGTAATTACAACGTTACCGTCCTTTATGAAATAGCCGTAATATCCTACGTCCTTTTCGCCCGCAAGCAAAAGCTCGCGCGCAAGATCGGTAAGACCGACGTGAATTGAACCTGCACTCGTGGCAAGATTATCCGGCACATAAGCGAAATGAAAGCCTGCGTTGAAGCTACCGCCCATAAGTGCCGCGCCGATCTCCATTGCCGCATACAAGGGATAATCAAGGCCGATATTGTCATTGTTTGCATCATTGTTATACAGATGATTGCCGCTGCTGTTAAAGCCTTGCCCTTGGTAATACTCCCCGGTGATGCTATAAAGGCTTAAGAAAATGTTATAGGCGCGCATATCACGCGTGTGCGAGTAAACAATGGGCGTTTCCGAATTGAGAACGGTCATCTGTATGTTGGAGGCAACGATCTCGGTGAGATCAAACGCGGCGCCATTTGCCGCTTGGCAGATTGTCTCAAACACGTTAAGTGCGTGCATGGTAAGTGCCTCGTTACTACCTGCAATCACAATGCTGTCTCCAACCACGCCGATATAGTAGCCGTAGCCCTCTACCTCAGCAAGTGCTTGTCTTACGGTAGTGCCCGTGCTCCCCACCAAAAGGGGCGTGCCAGTAGTACCGTAGCCACAATTTTCAAGCGTTTGCACAAGGGCCGTTGCCTTATTTTGCAGGTTAGTGCCCACCGTACCGTCAAAGGAAACGGCTGTGGCAGGCATTACACCTGAGGCGGTAGAAAGTGTGTGCGTATAGTTGCTGCATTGGCGCAAAAGCTCCTGCTCTTGCGTTGTATATGCGCTGTAAGAGCCTGGCTTATAAAGAGATGGATATCCCGACTCTACCGTGGTCGTATACTCCTTTTTGGCAACATTCGCCATGGTATGTGCGTTTTTTGCCACATCATAGGTGCTATAATAATACGTGCCGTCTACAACTACGTAAGAAACTGCGGCATAAGCACGCTCACAGCTGTTCAGGTTTATCAATCCCCCGTTAAAGCTGATGCTTCCACTCTCCGGGTCTTGCACAATGCTTTCATTTGCGGGAATATCCACGTAAGGGATGTCAACATTGGCAGAAGCGTTCCAGTTATTCAGCTTGCTGTGCGTAAAGCCGCCTGCGGCTGCAACATATTCTGCAGGTGCGATAAGCGTGCCAAAGGTATAATCTTCACCAAAGATATATCCCATTTGGGTCAAGGCATCCACAACCGAGCCGGGGATAACAGAGGTAAAAACAAATCCCGGCGTCAAATCTGCAAGCGTAACGGTTGCGCCATCAACCATAATCGGAGAATACGTAGTATCGGTATTCCCTTCATATGCCTTATAACAATAATAATTGGAGCCGTTGTATTGCACAAGAACCGTGCTTTGTGCAAACGGCACATCCTCGCCAATTACATCATTCCGATCTATTACATAGGTCTTGATATGGCGAGAAAGCAGCACCGCATCAGTAATCACGACCTCGGAATTACCGACACTTACATCGATCAGCGGAGAAACGCTTGTACTTTCATTGATGAACACACCGCCGCTAAGCAAAATGTCCACATCGCAAAGAAAATACGTTTGTGTGGGATCTGCATAATTTTCGGCATTCAATTCATCAATATCGATGCCAACCGAGGTGCGCAGCAGCACGCCACCGCTTATTCCGGTGCTTTCCTCAATTTTAAATGTGCCGCCCGTAATTTCAAAGCGATCTCCCTTATCCTTTCTAAGCGCAACATCAAACAAAATATTGCCTTGCGTGGTAAAGGTGCCGCCACTCACACAAATATTGCCTGCACAAGCGTAAAATAGCGCATTGGAAGCATCAACCGCCCCTGTAAAAATACCGTTGGTAATGGATACAGGGATTGCACATTTAACAGTCAACACGCGCCCTGCGTTAGCAACGTTAAACGTGCCACCCTCAATAGTTAGACTTTTTGCACTATCGACAAATAACGCCACACCCTTGTTTTGAATGTCAAAAATACCGCCTTCAACAGTTAAGGTATCGTCAACTCCATTCAAATAGACCGCAGCACCACCATCAGAGAGGACCGTAAAGCTACCCCCTTCGATTACAATATCAGTAGCAGTAACCAATTTTTGGTTCACAATATCCGCCGAGCCGATAAAGCTACCGCCTGTAATGGTAAGCGTGCCGGATCGCATATCTATTATCGTGTCTACGTGACAGGAGAACGTACCGCCCGTGATCTTAACCGAAGCGCTACCGCTGTTCCCGTAAACCACAGCAAAGCTCTTGCTGGAATCATCCCTATTATCTAAAATAAAATTACCGCCGTTTATTTCAAGATAGGTCGATCCTCGATTTACGTAAAACAAATATTCTTCTGCCGCAGCGGTATTTCTGTTAAAAGTACCGTTGTTGATATAAATGTTTGAGCCTGCTAAATAAGAACTGCCTGCTGCTCCGATAGCACCGTAAAAGGTGCCGCCATTGACGTTAAGCGTTGCATGTCCTTGCACACCAATAGCCAGCCCGCTTCTTGAAGCGCTGCCACTTGAGCTGATCGTTGTGCCGCCCTCAACCGTTACAACCGTGGTTTGGTATTTTACCATAACAGCCGTTGTTTGGAGCGCTGTTATAGAAATATCACGAAGTGTAACCTCGCCCGCCTCAATAATCAAGCCCCCTGCTGTAAATGTAACAGTAACACCCGAGCTGCCGCAAAGCGTATAGGCTTTATCCGCATTAAGGACAAAATCCTCAGAAAGCGCTATATCAGCAGTTACCATAATGGTATCCCCGTCAACAACACTGCTAACTGCGTTTTGGAGCTCTGCCTGTGTGCCTACCTCATGCACCGTAGCTGACGCTGCAACAGCAGTTACCACAAGCATTAAAACGACCAAAAACAAAAACAAAATTAAGCGTGTTTGTTTTTTCATACCTCTGTTCTCCTTTTCCATAATTTTAAACTCTAGCACAAATGGTGCTATATGGGAATTATACCATTATTTTCCATTTGTGTCAATTCGTATGTGTATTTTCTCTGTTTTAACCAATTTTTACCATTTAATTGGGCTTGTTCTCCGATACACTTTGATTTTTCTCTTGTTACGCTTCATCTATTTATATACTGATGTTTTTATCAAGTTGTCATTTTAAACAAAAAAACACCCGCCGATATCTGTCTTAGACAAATATCGGCGGGTTGAAGTTATTTGGCGAGCAACATTTCTCGCATGCAAGTATAAAACACATCGTATGCGGTAAGGTCTTTAGGTTCAAAGCAAAAGGCGGTGCCGTCAGCATAAAAGTAGAGCGCGCTTTCGGTAAAATACAGCGACTCATACTCCCCTGCCACAGTTCTTATTTGCCATTTCGTATCCCAAGCACCCTCTATCATGGCAATATTGTCGGCATTGGTAAAGCCTGCTTCCTCAACAACTACAAGCTTTTCTCGAAGCAAGCGCACCTCCTCGCCCGTGAGCATGATCTGCACACCGCGATCTGCAATCGCCCCTTGTGATTCCATGAGGGGATCGGAGAGCAGCATGCGCTCATATTCAGCCGTTAAAAGAAGCTCTACGCGCTCTCGCAAGATCTTATTCTCGCGCAATCGCGGCACAAAAATGGTAAAAAATATAATGATCAGCGCCAGCGCGAGTATCACAATGCCTGCTACCGTAACACCCACATTTTTACTTTTAAGCGTTTTTTGCATACCATCACCCCACTTTTCATGCTTGATATAGTATAGCACGGCGCGGTAGCAAAGTCAAGATTGCTTTTTTCGCCTCACAAAAAGCGAAAGTAGGGCCTTAGCAGAAAATGGGATCAGTGGGTAAAGATAACTATGCTCCCCATTCACGGTCTTATTGGATACAATTAAGACAATGATCAAAAAGACACCTATCACAAATCCCCATATATTGAAAAACGCCGTCAGCGTGAGCAGCAGAATACGCATAAATTTAAGCGCGTACCCAAGCTCAAAGCTTGTCTGGGTGAAGTTGGCGATTGCAACAAACGCCATATACAAAATCACCTCGGGGATGAGCCATCCCACGTCAACCGCAAAATCTCCGAGTATTAAGCCCCCCACCACTGACAAAGAATTTGCAAGCATATCGGGCGTATTCATTGATGCCATGCGCAACCCGTCAATGACAAATTCCGCAAGCAGCAGCTGCAAATAGATCGGTAGCTTTCCCCTGTTTTCGGGCAAGGCAAAGGAGAGCCATTCGGGCACATATTGCGGATTGAGCACGCCAAGGAACCAGACGGGCGTCATAAAGAGCGTCAGCCAAAACACGGCATGTCGCACGGCGCGCAGATACGTACCCGTGAGAGGCGGCAAATAAAAGTCGCTGCTCTCCTGTAAAAAGTCAAAAATGGCAGTGGGCAGGATCATGGCGGCAGGCGAATTATCGATCAGCACGATCACACTTCCCTCAAGAAGATGCGCCGAGGCAACGTCGGGGCGCTCGGTATAGCGAATTTTGGGAAAGGGGTTATACCACCGTGATCTGATCAACGTTTCGGCAAGTGACTCGTGCCCCATGGTCAGTGCATCTGTTTTCATGGTGGAAATTTTATCCTTGATATATTTTACCAGCTTAGGGTCAGCTCTGTCCTGCATATAGCAGATCACAATATCGCTTTTTGAAGCCTTGCCCATGGTCGTATAATGCATGGTAAGTGCTACGTCACGGATACGGCGGCGAATCAGCGCCGTGTTAAACACAAGGGTTTCCACAAAGCCGTCACGCGGGCCACGCATAACACGGTCGTTTTCAGGCTCTGCCGTTTCGCGCGCGGGATACGTGCGCGCATCAATCACAAGCCCCTCAGAGCCAAACGTGCTGCCAAACAGCACGGTGGCACCCGAAAGGATCATTTGAAACATCAATTCCGCGCTGCTTGTTACGTCACACTCGACATACGGCATATTACTTTCCAAAAATGCTGTAGCATCACGGGGTAATTCCTTTAAAGATAACAGATAGATGAAAAGTTTTTGCATAGCACCGTCCTTAATAAGACCGTCTACATAAAACAGGGTTATCTCGTCCTGCCCTATCTTTAGCACCTTTTTGATAATGTCAAAATTTTCCTTGACGCGGAGCGTTTCTTCAAACAGCGCTACATTCTCATGATAATTTTCTTTTAGTTTTTGCATCGTTTCTCCTCCCTATTATCTACTAGGGTAGTATGTGCCATAAGCAACATATCTATGAAAAAAAGCACCCTTGCGGGTGCTTTTTTACATTGGTTAAATTTTTAGATGATGTGGAATTTCTCTTTTGTCAGATTCCACGAGATTACCTAATTTCCGGCAACAAGATCTCATCGCCAAAAATATCGATAGTGTAATCCAAACCGTCAATCACCGGCAGTTCGGGCAGTTCAGGCTGCTCGGGTTCGGGTTCGGGTTCCGGTTCCGGTTCGGGTTCGGGCTGCTCGGGCAGGGTGGTATCGGAGAAGAAATTGCCGCGCCACAGGAGATATCCTTGGCCGTTGTATATATCATTTGTTTTCGTTTTGGTAGAGTAATCATATCCATACGGCGTGCTCGCAGTCGCCCCAATAAAATAACCCGTTCCATAAGAAAGAGCATTCGTGCTACCCGGGTTTGTAAGACCGTTCAAAAATGCAGTTGCCTCGCTTAAGACCTCTTCAGGAGTACTTGCCGCGCCAAGACCTGCAACGCCGTTTGCGCTAAAAGTAATAGTGGGATTATACGTTCCGCTGCTTAGCCTGTAGCCTGATATGATGTAGCGCCAACGCGTGTTTTCAATCATCGCCCGGTTTTCTTGCTTATATCTCTTAGCATCACTGGTGACTGCGATTTGACCTTGCACGTAGGAAGCTTTATTTTGCCACAAAATAATTTGGGGATTGATAAGCTCATAAAGCTCTCCCTCGCCACCAGATCCGTGATGCCCATTTGTCATGATATCGGATTCAAGATAGTTGCCGTAGGCGGCGCGCATCATTCTTGCTGTGCGTGCGTAAATATCGCCCAGCGACATCAAGCTTACCTTAGAGGATGCAACTGCGTTGGCACTAACAGTACCACCCACTTGCACATTGTGAGCGTGCGTGGTTAAGCGTATTACCGTGCAGGCATTATTAAAGGCCTTTGTTGACCAGGGATGCATATCCTCGGGCGTGAACATAACCTCAAATTCAAGATTGCCCACAAAGAAGTTTTGACCGGTATGCACATTATAGAAGGGCACGTAAGCGCTTGAACCTGCGGAGGTTCCCGTGTACCAGCCAGTGTTGCTGACAATTCTGTTCAGCAGCGTTTGGTTAACAGAGGGTGCGTTGTATATCTCATCGTTTGAGGGGAAATTTGCAATAATGGCGTCAAGTACAACGGTAGAACCAAAATAGGAAGAAAATCCTTCTAGCAATCCAGCGTGGTCGCCGTGGGTGTGTGTAAGATACCATGCCGCAATACGGATGGGACTGCTGGATGTAGGATTGCTGCCATATACTTCCTTATAAAGCGCTTTTAGTACATTGTAGAATTCCGAAACATTTGCGTTACTTGCACCGTCTATGACAACAAAGGAGCCATCCTCCAGCGTGTAGACGTAGCAGCCCTTTCCGTCGTACGGACGCTGTACCACAGTAAGCTTAGAATCTGTAACCTTTGTATATGGTTGCTTGGTAAGGAATTTTTCGGGGAGAATATGATTTACATAAGAAACACTGTCGGTTATCGTAGAGGAGATTACGCGCAGTGTGGGTGTAAACATATCAGCCAGCGTCGTTCCCTCTCCAAGCGGCTGGGTGGAAGCATGCTTATACGCGTTATACATGATGTGAAGCATAATACCCTTGCCATTGTTGGCAGTGCGGTTCACAAGCGTTATAAAATAGTTGCCCTCAACCGCGCGCTCTTGCATATATACGGTATATCCGCTTTCCTTCAGTTTATTTACATAGCGCGTGTAATCTTCAACTGTTGCGTCAAGATAGTAAAGCTCAAGCTCACCGTTAGATACGTTTACAGCACCCGAGAGTGCAAGCTCATCGGGTCTGGGATAATTGGTAATAAGCTGCTTTACATCACTTGCCACATTGCCCGTTCCTGTAGCGCCTGAAACGCTATCAAAGGCACCTGTAAAGCCGTTATTTTTGCCGTTTTCAAACTCGAAATCAGCGGGGATGGCATAAACATCTGCCGTGCCGTCACCGTTTACATCCAGAGCAAAATCATTCAGACTTTCAAGGAACAAATTCTTTGCCAGGCGCAGCGTAGCATCATCATAAGAGGTAATAACAACATTACCGTCCTTTATGAAGTAGCCGTAATATCCTACGTCCTTACCACTCGCCAGCAAAAGCTCGCGTGCAAGATCGGTAAGACCAATATGAATCGCACTGCCGCTCACAACAAAGCTATCCGGCACATAAATGCAGTTATAGCCGGAGGTCGCTAACTGATCACCGATCTGCTTTGCCACAAACAAGGGGGCATCCACAAGGGTATATTCATTTGCCTCGAGATTGTACAAATGCTTACCCGAATATATGAATTTGATCGATGAAAAGGCATCTTCATGCTTAAGCGATCCGTCATCAAACTGAGGCAACAGGTTATAGGCATTGGCATCACGCGTGTGAGAATATACAAAGGGAGTTTCCCAGTTAAGCGTAACCATTTGCACGTTGGAGGCAACGATCTCGGTGAGATTAAACGCGGCACCGTTTGCTGCCTTGCAAATCCCCTCAAATACAGAAAGTGCCTGCATGGTAAGCACATCGTTACTGCCGGCGATTACAATCTGCTCGCCGATTACACCGATATAGTAGCCGTAGCCCTCTACCTCGGCAAGCGCTTGCTTGGCAACAGTGCCCTTACTGCCCACCACAATGGGCATGCCGGAGGTGCCGTAGCCAAGGCTTGCAAGCGTTTGTGTAAGTAGAGTTGCCTTGCTTTGCAGATTGGTGCCCACTGCACCGCTAAAGGAAACATTGGTAGCAGGCTTAAGACCTGTCGCAGTGGTCAGTGTGTTGGTGTAACTGCTGTATTGACGCAATAACTCCTGCTCTGCTCCGCTGTATTTGCTGTATGCGCCGATATGATACTTTGATTCAAATATATACTCCTCGTTTCGTACAAGCGAAGAATCGGTATAGGACGTTTTGGAAACCTCTGCCATGGTGCGCGCATTTTCTGTTACCTTATAGGTGCTGTAATAATACGTGCCGTCTACACACACGTAAGCTACTGCTGCATACGCACGCTCGCAGTTGTTCAGGTATATCAAACCTCCGTTAAAATCAATGCTGCCATCCTGTTGATGCACGATGCTGTTATGCGCGGGAATATCGACATAATACGGCGAAACACCTGCCGTTTCACCCCATGTCTTAAGCTTAGCGTGTGTAAAGCTACCTGCAGCCGCAACATAATCGGCAGGCGCAATCAGCGTGCCATAGGTATAACTCTTTTGTGCCAATGCGGTTACAACCGAGCTTGGAATGGTAGAGAAAAACAGAAGGCCGGGCTGATCATCCACAAGGGCAACCGAGGCGCCCTCGGTCATAAGGGGAGCATACGCAGTGTTGCCATTTCCCCCATAGACTTTATAGCAATAATAATTGCTGCCATTATATTGAACGACAACAGTGTTGTTGGCAAACGGAATATCCTCACCGACAGCATTGTTAACATCCACGATATAGTTTTTAACATTGCGAGAAAGAAAAACTGCATTGCCAATCACTACCTTGGAATTACTTGCAGAAGCATCAATCAGCTGAGAGGTGGTTGCGCGATGATCGATAAACACACCGCCCGAAAGCTTAATATCTACGTCATTAAGGTAAAGAACCTTGGTGGGATCGGCATAATTCTCTTCATTTATCTCATCAGTCACACCAACACGCGTGCGTAAAATCGCGCCGCCGTTGTCGCCGCTAGTCACTGCCTCCATGATATACGCACCGCCCGTGATCGTAAAGCCATCACCATTAGCCTTACTCAGCGCAATATCAAACAAAACATTGCTCTTGGCAATAAAGGTGCCACCGCTAAAGGTTACCTTGCCCGCATTGATCAAAAAGCTGCCCGATGTCAGTGTAACGGTAACATCTGAAGAACTGCCGCGCACCGTGTAGGTTGCGCTTTTACTAAACATGATATCGCCCGAAACCGACATACTTGCGGTTACCACAATTTCATCACCGTTTTTAACGGCAGACAATGCGCTTTCAAGCTCTGCCTGAGTATCCACATTATGGACCGTAGCAGATGCTGCAATGGCGGTTACTGCAAGCAATAAAACCACCAAAAACGCAAACAAGATAAAGCGTGTTTGTTTTTTCATGTTCATTCTCCTTTGCTACAGGATTAAAATACAGATATCCATGTTATTTTATTATAACAGTTTTTACAATTCCTGTCAATGATTCAAGTTTAATTTCACCGTTTTATATACAATATCCAACCTGTATATATAAAAAAGCACCCTTGCGGGTACTTTTTTATATGGATTTTGTTTTGTTAAATTTCCGTCACCGGTTAAATTCTGCGAGATCACTTCAATTCCGGCAACAGGATCTCATCGCCAAAAATATCGACAGTGTAATCTAATCCGTCAATCACCGGCAGTTCGGGCAGTTCGGGCTGCTCGGGCTGCTCGGGCTGCTCGGGCTCAGGTTTCTCTGCGTCTGGTTGCTCGGGCTCAAGTGTGGTATCAGAGAAGAAATTGCCGCGCCACAAAAGATATCCTTGGCCACTGTATGATACAGTTGCTGACTCATTGGTAGAGAAATCATAACCAACATAATAGCCTGTTCCGTAGGAGATAGTGGAACTGCTGTTTACATTTTGAAGGCCTGCTACAAATGCATTTGCTTCTTTTAACACATCATCAGGTGTGCTTGCCTTACCAAGACCTGCAACGCCGTTTGCGCTAAAAGTAATAGTGGGATTATACGTTCCGCTGCTTAGCCTGTAGCCTGATATGATGTAGCGCCAACGCGTGTTTTCAATCATCGCCCGGTTTTCTTGCTTATATCTCTTAGCATCACTGGTGACTGCGATTTGACCTTGCACGGAGGAAGCTTTATTTTGCCACAGAATGATCTGCGGATTGATGAGCTGATAAAGCTCGCCATCACCGTTCGAACCGTGATGCGAATTCATCACGATATCAGATTCAAGGTAACTGCCGTAGGTGGCGCGCATAGACCTTGCGGTGCGCGGGTAAATATCACCGAGTGACATGGTGCTCACCTTGGAGGACGCAACAGCACCGACAGATACAGTTCCACCCTTTGCTACGTTGTGTGCGTGCACGGTCAAGCGTATCACAGTAGAAGCATCGTTAAAGGTTGCGGTTGCCCAAGGATGGATATCCTCGGGAGTGAACATGACCTCAAATTCAAGATTTCCTATAAAGAAATTCTGACCCGTGTGTACGTTATAAAAGGGCACGTACTTTGCACCTTCCGAGGTACCCTTGAACCAGCTTGAAGTGCCTATCTTGTTAAGTGTGGTCTGATCGATGGAGTGTGCATTGTAGATCTCATCGTTTGAGGGGAAATTGGAGATAATACCGTCAAGCACAACAGGGTAAGAGCTGCTGCTTAAATACGAGGAAAAACCGTTTAACAAGCCCACATGATCACTGTGTCCGTGTGTGAGATACCATGCAGCAATACGAATGGGGTTGCTTGACGTGGGATCGCTGCCATATACTTCCTTATAAAGCGCCTTTAACACGTTATAGAATTCTGTAACATTTTTGTTTCTTGCGCCGTCTATGATAACAAAGGAGCCATCCTCCAGCGTGTAAACGTAGCAGCCCTTTCCATCGTATGGGCGCTGTACCACGGTAAGCTTAGAATCGGTAACCTTTTGGTAGGACTGCTTAGTAAGGAATTTTTGGGGCAGGATATGATGAACGTAAGAATTGCTGTCCGTTATCTTAGAGGAAATGACGCGCAGCGTGGGTGTAAACATGGCATCCAGCGTGGTACCCTCACTGAGCACCTGCTCAGAGGCATGCTTATACGTGTTATACATAACGTGAAGCATAATACCTGCACGATTGTTTACAAGCGTCACAAAGTGGCTATCCTCAACAACGCGCTCTGCCATATATACGGTATACCAGCTTTGCTTCAGCTTATTGAAATAGCGAGTGTAATCGTCAAGCGTGGCATTAAGATAATAAAGCTCAAGCTCGCCGTTGGATACGTTTACCGCACCCGAGAGTGCAATCGTATCAGGGCGAGGATAATTTGTAACAAGCTGCTTTACTTCACTGGCAACATTGCCCGTTCCGGTAGCATTTGTAACGCTATCGAAGGCGCCTGTAAAGCCATTGTTTTCGCCTCTTTCAAACTGGTAACCCGCGGGAACGGCATAAACGTCTGCCGCACCGTCACCGTTTACATCCAGGGCATAATCGCCAAGATCTTCAAGGAATAATTTCTTTGCCAAGCGCAGGGTCGCATCGTCATACGAGGTAACAACAACGTTACCGTCCTTTACGAAATAGCCGTAGTACCCTACGTCCTTCTCGCCCTCAAGCAAAAGCTCACGCGCGAGATCGGTAAGACCGACGTGAATGGCGCCGCCACTCATGGCATAGCTATCGGGCACGTAGATGCAGTTGTAGTAGGCGCCCATAATCGCAGTACCAATCTCCGTTGCCGCATAAAGTGGGTACTCAACCCACATCATTTCATTTTTCTCAGTATTGTACAGATGCTTGCCCGAATACCTAAACTCAATACCGGAATAAGCATCTGTCAGCTTAGTTCCCAAAACATACTGGGGCTGCAATCTATATGCACATAGATCACGCGTGTGAGAGTAAACAATGGGGGTTTCCGTATTGAGAACGGTCATCTGCACGTTAGAAGCAACGATCTCTGTGAGGTCAAACGCGGCGCCGTTTGCCGCTTTGCAGATCGCCTCAAATACGCTCAGTGCCTGCATGGTAAGCGCATCGTTACTGCCTGCAATGACGATCTTTCCATCCATCATGCCGATGTAGTAGCCAAAGCCCTCTACCTCGGCAAGTGCTTGCTTGGCAGTTGCACCTGTAGTTCCCACCAAAAGGGGCGTGCCGGAGTTATCATAGCCGTAAGTTTCAAGCGCTTGTGTAAGAACGGTTGCCTTATCTTGCAGGTTGGTGCCGGCACCGTCAAAGGAAACGCTTGTAGCAGGCCTAATACCTGAAGCAGTGGTCAGCGTATTGGTATAACTGCTGTATTGGCGCAAAAGCTCCTGCTTCGCCCCGCTGTATTTACTGTACGCGCCAATATGATACTTGGATTCAAATATATACTCCTCGTTTCGTACAAGCGAAGAATCTGTATAAGACGTTTTGGAAATCTCTGCCATGGTACGCGCATTTTCTGTTACCTTATAGGTGCTGTAATAATACGTACCGTCTACACACACGTAAGCTACTGCGGCATACGCACGCTCGCAACTGTTGAGGTGGATCAAGCCTCCGTTAAAATCGATGCTGCCATCCTGTTGAGGCACTATACTGTTTTGCGCGGGAATATCCATATAATACGGCGAAACGCCTGCCGCCTCACCCCAAGTCTTAAGCTTAGAGTGTGTAAAGCTACCTGCAGCCGCAACATAGTCGGCAGGCGCAATCAGCGTACCGAAGGTATAGCTCTTTTGCGCCAATGCAGTTACGACCGAGCTCGGAATGGTAGAGAAAAACAGAAGACCGGGTCTATCATCCACAAGCGCGACTGACGCGCCCTCAACCATAACAGGAGAATAGGTAGTATTGCCATTCCCTTGATAGGGCTTGTAGCAATAATAATTAGAGCCGTTATATTGAACGACCACGGTATTTTTTGCAAACGGGATATCTTCACCTGACTTGCTGTTTTCATTGTTGATATCCACTATATAATTCTTGACATAGCGGGAAAGAAAAACTGCATTACCAATCACCACCTTGGAGTTGCTGACGGTAGCATCAATCATCTGGGAGGAGGTTGCGCGCCGGTCGATAAACACGCCCCCCGAAAGCACAATATCCACGTCGTTAAGGTAGATTATTTTGGTAGGGTCGGCATACCAATTCTCGGCAGGCTCATTCCATTTCTGATCGATCTCAGAGGTGTCAGCACCTACACGCGTGCGCAGAATCGCGCCGCCCTTTCTACCGTTATCCTCAAGCGTATACGTGCCGCCGGTAATCGCAAATCCATCTCCCTTGTCCTTGCTTAATGCAATATCAAACAAAACATCGCCCTTAGCGATAAAGGTGCCACCGCTAAAGGTTACCTTGCCCGCATTGATCAAAAAGCTGCCCGATGTCAGTGTAACGGTAACATCTGAAGAACTGCCGCGCACCGTGTAGGTTGCGCTTTTACTAAACATGATATCGCCCGAAACCGACATACTTGCGGTTACCACAATTTCATCACCGTTTTTAACGGCAGACAATGCGCTTTCAAGTTCTGCCTTCGTATCTACCTGATACGTTGTGGCAGATGCCGCAATGGCGGTTACTGCAAGCAATAAAACCACCAAAAACGCAAACAAGATAAAGCGTGTTTGTTTTTTCATATTCATTCTCCTTTAGGCAGGATTTAGAAATACAGATAATCTGTCAATTATATTATAATATTTTTCACATATTCTGTCAATCATTCACAATAGATTTCTCTATTTTTACCAAACAACAAACATAAAAAAGACGGGGTTGACCCCGTCTTTTTTGGCTTATGCTGATAAAATGTTTTAGATCAATCGATCACAAAAAACTGGGGCAATCCCTTTTCATAAGAGGGGGTTGCTTCCCCTGCAATAAGCGGCAGCAAATAATCTGCACAAGCGCGCGTGACGTGGTTAGAACGCTTATTGATGAAATGATCGGGCACTCTTTTTACCTGATTGGCAATCTTTGATACATCGCTATGATCGATATGATATACGTAAGGAGAAGTGTTGTCACGTATGATCGTCATCATTTCACGTGTTACACCGCTTGCCGCCGCACGCACTGCTTCCCTGCCAACACAAACAGATTCCGCAATATCGGTAGCAGAAGCAATATGCGCCGCACAGCGCTGAGAAATGTTAAATTCGATTGAGCGCACCTTACAGCCAAGCTCTGCTCTTACCGCAAGCTCAAGTGCTTTGCCGGTGCCCGAAAGCTGCTTATGCCCAAACACATCGGTGGTGCCAACACCAACGCTCTCACAAACATACGTGCCGTCAGCAAAGCGAATGCCCTCGGATACTGCAATGACAACATTAGGGTGCTTGGAAAGTGCCTTGCGCACATCCTCAAAAAATTCTTCTTTATTGAAGGCACGCTCGGGCAGATAAATAAGATCGGGTACGATGCCATTGGTGGCAAGCCCCATACCTGCGGCGGCAGTAAGCCACCCTGCATCACGCCCCATAATTTCAACAATGGTAACAGCAGGCGTGCTATACACCGCACAGTCGCGAATGACCTCCTGCATAGAAACGGCAATATATTTGGCAGCAGAGCCAAAGCCGGGTGTGTGGTCAGTTACAACAAGATCGTTATCAATGGTTTTCGGCACGCCAACAATACGCATCTCATAATCCTGCTCCTTTGTGTAAGCAGAGAGCTTTGCCACGGTATCCATAGAATCATTGCCGCCGATATAAAAGAAATAACGAATATTATATTTTTTGAAAATGGAAAGCAGCTTTTCGTAAACCGCATCATCCTCACCAATTTTGGGCAGCTTTTTGCGGCAGGAGCCAAGCGCCGCGGCGGGCGTGTGCTCAAGCATATCGATATTGCGAGGATCTGCAAACAACTCATTTAAATTCACAAGTCGCTCTTCAAGCAATCCCTCAACACCGTTACGCATACCGTAAAGCGTTTGAACAGCACCGTCACCTACATTCTCAAGCACACCGCGAATAACGCCCGCAAGTGTGGCATTGATGGCTGCGGTAGGACCACCCGATTGACCTACTACTGCATTTCCGATCAGCTTTTCCATTTAAAATAGACCTCCTAATATTTGGAAATATTCTTTGATATAACCTATGATACATTATATCAGAAATATAACATAAAATCAAGCAACCTTACACGGAACGATATGCAACTTTCAGTTGCAATAACCGCAGGAGCATCCATGTTGAAATATACCGAGAAAGCACCCCTTCTTCTATACAAATTCTACCAAATATAGCGCCTTGTGTCAAGCCCAAAAGCATCTCCTTGCGTTATTTTGGACAGGCGGCACCACATAGAATTTGTTGGAGGTGATTTTTTGTTTTCAGCTTTGATCTCACTTATCTTGGGAGCCGTGCATTTACTGCTTGGAATTGGCACGCCCCAAAAGTTTCCGCCGCCGTTAAGTGCCGCCGAGGAACGTGCCGCTTTTGTGGCAAAATCACAGGGCGATATGGAGGCTCGTGAAAAACTGATTTTGCACAACCTGCGTTTGGTTGCACACATTGTAAGAAAATATTACGGAACGGCAAAAAACAGCGAGGATCTTGTATCGATCGGCACCATAGGATTGGTGAAGGCGGTGGATACCTTTAATCCCACAAACGGCACACGCTTTGCCACTTATGCCGCAAAGTGTATTCAAAACGAGATCCTGATGCACTTTCGTGCGCAAAAAAAGCTTTCTTGCGAGGTTTCTATCAACGAAACGATCGATGTGGACCGCGACGGCAATCCCCTGACCTACATCGATGTAATCGCCACGGAGGATAACATTGAAGAGGAGGTTGACAAGCACATCAAATCAACGCGCGTGCGGCGCTTGGTTGAAACCGTGCTTGATACGCGCGAGCGCGAGATCATATATTTGCGCTATGGCTTATCCGGTGAGCAGCCACTTACACAGCGAGAGGTGGCTGAGCTACTCGGCATCTCACGCTCATACGTGAGCCGCATCGAAAAAAGCGCACTCGACACGCTGCGAGAATACTGTTAACGCAAAAGAGGGGCTACCGCGCGGCAGCCCCTTTTTTGTTATTCTTTTTCAAGCTCGATCTTGATCTCAATTTCTTTATTGCCAATGGCGGCAAAGCCACGGTAATGACCGTTGCGGTTGTAGCCAACCTCCTCAAGATCTATGATCTTACCGCTTGTGGTATAACGGCAAACAAAGCCCTGATAGCGAATTTCAAGCTGCTGCTCACTCGCCTTGATATCGGTATATACCTCACCGTCAAACGCGAAGGCAGGCAGCATATGCGCCAACTTATCGCTGCTTGTTGCCTTAATGGTTACGCCGTTTTCATCAACAGTATAGTCGGTCTTGACCTCCTTGCCGTTAAAGAAGCGGCAAAGGAGCGAAACGTGAGCGGAGCTCTCCCCTTCACCCATGTCAAGCAGCTCGTATCTGCCGATATAAGCATCCGTGGCAAACTGCCAATAGTTATCCGAAAAGATGCCGGGAGAAAGCGACATTGCCACAGGATGCTCTCCCACAACGAACTTGGGCATTGCGGGACAGGGCAAGGACATGCAAAGTGCCGAGGGCACATCTGCCTTATGCACGCGCCCAAGGCCCGATGCATCGTAGTGCGGGTCTGCATCGGTATCAAACTCAAGTGAATAGCCTCCTGCACGCAAAAAGACCTTGTTGAAATATTCGGAGGTTTGATATACCATAGGGGAAAGGTCTATCTCGCCCGGAACAACATCGTCGTTGCAAAGAATGTAGGCGTTATACAAATTAGATGCCAGTGTGATCATATACTTATCAAAATATGCATAGACCTCACAGCCAAATCGGCTTTCAAGCGGGAAGCGGTTCTTGACATGGTGAACGGGAGTGCGGTCAAGCCACCGCTCAATGCAATCAAGCGCTCGCTCTGCTGCGGCTTTAAATTTGCCTGCCAGCTTAAAATTACCCTCTCTTTGATAACGGTCAGCAGCATATTCAAGCACGATCAGCTGCATTGCCTCGTTGTGCAAAAACTGATTGCTGCGACCGCCAAAGGGCACCTCACCCGTTACCGATTGCATCTTAAGCGTCAAAAGCTCGGTTTTGCGAAGCATTTCGTCGATCTCGGCTCGGTAAGGTCCGTCGTAACCGAAATGAAGCAACAAGGAAAACAGACCTCTCGGAACCAGATCGTAAATGATGGGTGGGTGATAAAGAGCGTCGCGGTACATACCGTTTTCATCAAGCCACTGAAGCTGTGTGGGGATCTGAACATCCACAAAATCATCGGCATTACAAAGCCCGTAATGGTGCCGCGCGTACTCACTGACCGTTGTAAAGAGTGCCCAATTAAAGACCTTGTCTGTTTTTGACTTGGCATATTTATCGTAACAGGTGTAGGGATCGATGGAGGCGATCGAACGCTTCCAGCCTTCAAGTCGCTTTTGGGGCACTACCCCCGCCGCCTCGATCTCCATGAGTGCACAAACGATCTCTCGCACCGAAAAATCATTTGCTGCTTTCACGCGCGGGATCTCCAGACAGCAAAAATCCATCATCTTAAGAAAAAGCGGCATAAGGTCGGTACGTCGGCCGTGGGAAATGAGAATGCCGATGTTCGCCGCCATACGCGGGAAGCCGTGCTCGGTAAGCCCATCCCTTTTCACGCGCTCAAAATATGCCACGATTTGTTCGTCAGCATAAGCGGCAAGGGTACGCTCCATTAAATCGATATAGCGTTCTTTCATAAGCGTTTACTTGGGCTGTTTGCCGATATAAGCAAGAATACCGCCGTCAACATACAGCACGTGGCCGTTTACAAAATTAGAAGCATCGGATGCAAGGAACACCGCAGGCCCTACAAGATCCTCGGTTTCGCCCCAGCGTGCGGCGGGCGTTTTTGCAATGATGAAGGAGTCAAACGGATGACGGCTGCCATCGGGCTGCAGCTCGCGCAGAGGTGCAGTCTGGGGTGTAGCGATATAGCCGGGGCCAATGCCGTTACACTGAATATTAAACTCGCCGTATTCCGATGCAATATTGCGAGTGAGCATCTTAAGACCGCCCTTTGCGGCGGCGTACGCGGATACGGTTTCACGGCCAAGCTCACTCATCATTGAGCAGATGTTGATGATCTTGCCATGTCCCTTTTTGATCATAGCGGGAATCACCGCCTTCGATACAATAAAGGGGGCGTTGAGGTCAACGTCAATTACCTTTCTGAAGTCGGCTGCGGACATCTCGCACATGGGAATTCTCTTAATGATACCTGCGTTGTTGACAAGGATATCGATTACACCGACCTCTTTTTCAACAGTGGCAACGAGAGCGTTTACAGCATCCTCATCGGTAACGTCGCACACATAGCCGTGAGCATCAATACCCTCTGCCTTATAAGCCGCGATTCCCTTTTCAACAAGCTCCTTGTTAATATCGTTAAACACAACAGTTGCGCCTGCATTTGCAAGACCCTTTGCAATTGCAAAGCCGATGCCGTAGGAGGCACCCGTGACAAGCGCGACCTTGCCTGTGAGATCAAACATATTTGCCATTTTTTCTATTCTCCTTTTATTAGAGCAGATCCTTGGTTGCGATATGATCCATGTCGGTGAACTCTTGGTTCTCGCCGCACATCGACCAGATAAAGGAGTAAGCGCGTGTGCCAACACCCGAGTGGATCGACCACGAGGGAGAGATCACAGCCTCCTCGTTGTGCATGATGATATGTCTTGTTTCGGTGGGCTCACCCATCATATGGAATACCACATCATTCTCGCCCATATCGAGGTAGAAATAGACCTCCATGCGTCTGTCGTGCGTATGACAGGGCATGGTGTTCCAGTTGGAACCGGGCTCAAGCTGTGTAAGACCCATAGTAAGCTGACAGCTCTTGATCACCTCAGGGTGAATGTACTGATTGATGACACGCTTGTTGCACTCCTCAGCCGAGCCGCAGGGCACCTTTTTCGCTTTACTGATATCGATCTTTACGATCGGATAAGAGGCATGTGCCGGGCAAGAGCTAACGTAAAACTTTGCGGGATCGGCAGGATCTGCACTCTCAAACGTGATCTCCTTATTCCCCATACCGATATACATGCCGTCACGGGGGTTCATTTCATAAGCAACACCGTCAACTGTGACGGTACCCTTGCCGCCCACATTGATGCAGCCCATTTCGCGGCGCTGCAGGAAATATTCGGCTGCAAGCTCCTTGCCTGCCTCAAGTGCCAATGCCTTAGTTACAGGCATTACACCTGCTGTGATGATTCTGTCAATGTGGCTATACACCATTTTAACGTTGTCGTTGGTAAAAAGACCACAGATGTGGAACTCCTCACGAAGTCTTTCGGTTGTATAATGCTTTGCGTCCTTTGCGTTTGCGGGTTGACGTACTTCCATGATAAAAGCCTCCTAAATTTTTCTTTACAATTTCATTATACCAAATGATTTTTGCAAATTCATTGCTTCTTTTCACATTTTTATTGCAATTTCAATCATTTTATGTTAGAATACCCACAAGAGAGGTGATTGTAGATGAAATGCTTTTTTGAAACCTGTCACGAGGCGGTTGCAGCCACCACACAAACCAAAAGCTTTGGTATCTTTTTCTCAGAGGAAAGCAACCCCACCCAACACGTGCACGTGCACGACTGCTGTGAAATATTTCTCGCACTTGAAGGAGGAAGCACCTTTCTTGTGGACGACAAGGTTTATGACATCCAAAACGGAGATCTTTTTATCATCAACCAATTTGAGGCGCACAAGGTAGTAGCAAGCAAAAACGGCAAATTTACACGATATATCCTTCACGTGCATCCTGCTTTTATTTACGCCAACTCACAGGGCGACGTAAGCCTTGCCCCCTGCTTTTACTCAACCAACAAAATCACAAAACTATCCCCAAGCGCAGCAGACTTGGCACGGCTGGTTGCCTTGTTTGAGGATATGCGCTGTGAGCGCGAATACGGCGATGAAATTTACAAAAGATTGCGCGCAACCGAGATCCTGCTTGAGATCAACCGTGTGTTTGCCACCCACGGTGCCGCCGAATCCAATGCCTTTCGACACAAAGCCGTTCAGCTTGCCATCGATCATATCAACCGCAATTATGCAAGTACACTTTCACTTGAAGAGGTGGCAAAAAATGCCTTTGTTTCCCCCGTGCAGCTCTCGCGCCTATTCGGCCGATATTGCGGCACAACGGTAACCAAATATATCGCAGGCAAGCGCATTACCGAAGCCAAAAAAATGCTTGCCGAGGGCAGAAGCGTTACCGACACTGCCCTTTCCTGCGGCTTTAATGACTACGCCAATTTCATTCGCACCTTCAAGCGGGCTGTTGGCGTACCGCCCGGAAAATACAGAGCGCAGATCGTATAAAAATCCCACATCCAAAAAACCGCCTTTTCCGCTACCGTGGCAGCAGAAAAAGCGGTTCTTTTATTTTGTGCTTTTATTGGGCAGCATCTTTTTTATAAGCAACCGTACCTCGGGAAGCATCAAAAACACCAAAACAACTGCTGCCAACAAAACGCCGATATTCCATGCAGCCGAAAGGTAGTGATATGCAAAAACGGTTGCCGCAACAAGAGGAAATGCTACGATGTGAAAAGGACGCAAGCAAAGACCCACAATGCGCCGCAAAAGCAGTACACGCAGCAGCACCGTACCAAAAGCCGCAATGCAAAAGGCAACGTGTGCGCCAAGCGCACCGCCGCCGCATTGAATAAATAACAGCGCAAGCGCTACATTTAACATAGCGCCAAGCGCGGTAGACAGCAACAGCATGCCCGTCTTTTTTGCCGCACCGAACATCGGCTCAAGAAAATCGCAAAGGACGGTGAGCGCCGCGCCCACAAGAGCCGCCGGAATAAGCAGTCTTGCTTCTCCGTAAGAGGCGTCTATAAAGCCGGGGAAAAGCCAAAGGCCCACACGAGCAGCAGGCACGGACAGCAAGCACACAGCAAGCGTAACGCGCACGAAAAGATCTGTCTTTTCACTGTAATAGCTCCCCTGCTCTCCCACGACGGCATGCGATTGATACCCCTTTGTAAAAGCGATCTCCTGCCATGCCAGCCGAAAGCAAAGCGAAGCAAAGACAATGATCTGTGCGAATTTAAGCGACACAGCAAACACGCCGCCTGCCGCCTCGCCAACAAGCACCGTGACAAGCACTCGTCCAAGAGAAGTCAGCATCCAATAGGCAACAGACCCTATTCCTAAAGGCAAGCAAAAGCGCAGTAAGCGCCGCAGCACGGCAGGATCAAGCGATCTAAGATGCAGTAGCTCGTTTATCCGACAGCGCGCAAGCAATAGGATCACCCCAACACCTGCCCCCACTGCATAGGAAATATAAAGCGCTTCAAATCCACGCGCAAAGCACAGGATCAGCACCAAATTACAAACAATCTGTAGGAGCGTGGAGATCACGCCCGTCGCGGCATACCAAGTGGCGTATCCCCTTGCACGAACGATCATGCCACACGCAAGAAAAAGGGCGTTAAGCAAGCCGTAAAGCACCACAAGCGGTGCGTATGCAGGCGCAAAAGCAACACAAAGAATACCGCCCAAAAGCAAATAAAGCGCCGAGAGGACAAGAAGCATAAAGAGCCCGCAGCGCAGCACCGCAAGCCGCTCTTCACTGCTCCCGCGCTCCAAATAAAAGCGCATGACCCCTACACCCACATCAAGGAAAATGAGGGAGGACACCAGCACCGCTATGGCAGTTGTGGCATCATACACACCCATATCTGCCACGGGGATGCATGCGGTATAAAGCGGAAGCATGAAAAAAAGTGCCAGCTTAGACAAAAAATTACCAAGAAAATAAACAAGAGAGGCTCGCCAAAAATGTTGCGGTGCAGCAACGTTTTGCATATCGGTAAACCTCCCTTTTTATACATATTTTTATTGCCAAAAGAAACGGTAGGGCAACGCATCGTACCACAGGGCGCTGCGCAAAAACAAAATGATCAAGAAATACGCAAGTGCGGCAAGCAGCACGGCGATCTCCTGCACGGGAAAGGCAATATGTCGCTTTTCCTCATGGAAATATGCGGCAGGAACTGCGGCAGGCAGCCACAGCAGATACAGCACCTCAAAATAATTAAATATGCGCTGTAGCTGACCGAAGCCCGTCATCATGGCGGCAACCACAACACCTGCAAGCATCATCAGCGTTAAAAACGCGCGCTCATCAAGCTCCCCTTTCAGAGCCGCTACGTCACTCACACCTTTCGCAAAATAAAACCGATAAATGCCGTACGCCGTTACGATAAGAAATACCGCAAAGAAGCAATAAAGCGCACCAAAGCTCGTGGGCTCGTACTCGGCATAACGAGGGACAAGCCGGGTGACAAGCTTGAGGATAGGACGCACAAAAGCCATGCCAAGCAAGGCAAGCACACCCGTAACAGGCAAAAGCACCTTTAAGCTTTTTTTGTGGACAGGAATAAAGGTAAGTATTGGGCAAAGCAAAAACAAAAGCGCGCTAACGTGAAAGCTTGCCGCAAGCAAAACGATCAATATATAACGCCAATAGCAGCGCCTTTTTAAAAACTCCCATGCAAAAAGCAGTATCGCAATGGCAAGAGCCTGACGCATGATGTTGAGATAAAAGGGATACAGCATCATGGCAAGATACAGGTAAAACGCGAGATATATGTTTTTGGCATGTCGATAAATAAAGAGCGATACCGAGCCGTTGATCAAAAGCGCGGTTATAACGATCAGCCACTGACCGTTTGCGGTAAAGCGTGAGATCACAAAGCAAAGCACACGAAAGCCCGGCTCGACCCAAGAGGAAAACGCCAAGGTATCAAGAAATCCGCGCCCGTGAAGCTTTTGAAACACATCAAGAAAAAGCGAGGTGTCGCGCCCCACCTCGGGCGCGCGGCAAGCTGCAATAAAGGTCAGCAAAAGAAAGGAAACGCAAGCAAAAATGCGGCGGGAACGCAAGGTATCCCGCGGCAAAAGGAACCGCATCAGTGCCATTACGATTAAAACAGTTACATATATCATAGGTGCGCGCTCTCCTTCCCCTTTATGCTTTAGAACGGTAGAATTGATAAAGCTCTTCTACAATCTTATCAAGGAAGTAGCCTGCCTCCGCAACCCTTGCGGCATAGGCATCACGCGTTTGGCTTACAGGTGCCGCAAGCGCCTGCACCCAATCTGCGGTTTTATCAGTGCTCAAAAATGTGGTAATGCCGCAAACGTCACCCTCGCGGGTAACCGTATCCGCAACAACGGCAGGCAGTCCGCTTGCCTGTGCCTCAATGAGCGTAATCGGCAAGCCCTCAAAGCGCGAGGGCAAAATAAAGCGATCCATGGTGCTGTACAGTGCCTGCATATCGGTACGCACGCCAAGAAAACGCACCGCATGCAGCGGTAAAATTTTTTGGGCAAGTGTTTCGATGGAAGCGCGCAGATGCCCGTCGCCCACCAACAAAAGAACAGCGTTCGGATGCTTTTCAAAAAACGCCTTAAAAATAGCAAGCGCTGTGATATGATTTTTTTGGGGGCTAAAGCGCGCCACCATACCGATAACCGTTTGATCCTCACCAATGCCAAGCTCCGCGCGTGTGTGGCGACGCATTGCCTCACTGTAAGCAAAGCCTGCAACGTCAATTCCGTTTTTTATAATTTTGACCTGCCCTGCGGCAACAGCCCTATTACCAAAGGCTGTCTGTGCCGCAGCCGTGCCGCAAGCAAAATAATCGGTAGCAGCCCGCCTTGCCCACGCAAACGACAAGCTGTGTGCAAGACGCAAAAACAGATTTTTTTCCTTTCGTGCGGCATGCGAGTGCTGAATACGGCAGGGTACGCCTGCTTTTTTGGCAACCGAAAGCGGAATGGCTCCCCATTCTGTGGTGTGCACGTGCACTACATCGGGGCAATAGTTGCGAAAGAGTGAACGCAATGCCTTGCAATGCTTTAGGAGATGCTTGCGCGATGGAATAAGATGGATCGTTACGCCTTTTGCACGAAAGCGCTCCGCACATGCGGGAACAACGATCTCCTGCGCCACGATATGGAATTCAATATCCTGCGGCATATGAGAGATCCAACGGTAGATCAATGTTTCCACACCACCGTTCTCAAAGCCCGATATCACATGAAATATGCGCACGCATCTCACCCCTTTCTGTATAAACATTATACTACAACTTATCCGCAAATGCAATAGAAAAGAGGTTGATTCGTTTGCCGATAGGCAAAAAGCAGAAAAGATCCGCCTTCTTCCCTGCTATCACAACAAAGAAAGCGGATCTTAATACGGGACACTGCCCTTATTTTTGTTCTTCACTCTCACAAGAAGCGAGATAAAACTCCTTATCCTCCTCGGGCATAACGGCAACAAATGCCATGATGGCACATTCGATCATATCCTCATCCGGCTCGCGCACCGTAATGCGCTGCAGCCACATACCGGGAGCGGAAATGATACGGGTAAAGAGATTATCATAGCGCCCTGCAAGCTTTAACAACTCATAGCCAATGCCCATCATCACCGGGATCAGCAGGATCTTAACGGCGGCACGCACCACAGTGTTCAGCACACCCGTAAGGCTGCCGAATTGGGCGGGTACGAACAACCCGATCACGATACTGACAAGCAGCATCAAAATCAGGAAGGAAGTGCCGCAACGGGGGTGAAAACGCCGCTGTTTTTTCACATTTTGGACAGTGAGAGGCAAGCCGTTCTCGTAGCAAAAGATGGTTTTATGCTCTGCACCGTGATACATAAACGTGCGTCGGATATCCTTCATGAGCGACACCAGCGCCATATAAAGCACCAAAATAAAAATCTTAAAAAGACCCTCAAATACCGAGCGCGTCAGACGGCTTGTGGCAAAGCTCTCGGGCAGCACATGATCAGCAAGCAATTGATACACAAAGGTAGGCAGCCAAAAGAAAAGCCCCAGCGCCATTGCCACTCCAAGCACGGTGGCTATGACCATGATAGCGGTCATGGTGGCTTTGCCAAATGCGCTTTTCGGCTCCTCGGCCTCCTGCGTGGTTGCCGTCACTGCCACATTCTGCTCGGTTTCCTGCACAGCTGCTTCCTGTTCAGATTCGGCATCGCATTGAACTTGCGTACCGTCCTCCTCGCAAAAGATCTCAGCAGAGCGCATTAAATACTTATACCCAATGCGCATGGAATCCACAAATCCAAACACACCGCGAACAAACGGAAGCCGACAAATGCGCGGGCGTGCTTTTTTTTCATTCTGCTCTTCCTCAAAAAAGATCTTGCCGTTGGGGCGGCGCACCGCCATGGCGCTCTTTTCGGTGCCGCGCATCATAATGCCCTCCATCAGCGCTTGACCGCCGATAGAGGTCTTACGGCAAGTATCCTTTTTACAGGTTGCTTTTTCCTTCATATTACTACCTTTCAAAAGCACGCGCCGTCTTATCGACGGCGCGTGACCTTAAAATTTATTTTTTCTTGTTAAAGTCGATCTGCATCTGACCGCCCTGTGCTTTTTTATGCTTCTCAACCAGCTTATGTATACGCTTAGCGGGATCGAGCAGGTTGCTAATGGTATCGTCATGATTGAGGGTATCAATAATATATGCAACATACTTGCACATATTTACCTCAACGTACCATTCCTTAGACAAAAGCTCGGGTGTACGGTACACAAGGTTGGTGGTAAAGATGCGGTCGATAAGTCCTTCCTTAAATGCCTGATCAAACTTATCAAACGCATCGGTAAACAAGCCAAACGTTGCAAAGTTAAAGATACGCTTTGCGCCCTTTGCCTTGAGCTGCTTGGCAACGTCAAGAAGCGACTCACCGGAAGAAATCATATCGTCAACAATGATCACATCCTTGCCCGTGAGATCCTTGCCGAGATACTCGTGCGCTTCAATGGGATTTCTGCCGTTTACGATACGAGAGTAATCACGGCGCTTGTAGAACATACCGATATCAAGCCCCAATACCGAGGAGAAGTACATGCAACGACCCATTGCGCCCTCATCGGGAGAAATGATCATCAGATCTTCTTTATTAAGCGAAATATCAGGATACTGACGAACCAACGCCTTAATCATTTGGTAGGTAGGACGCACGTCGTCAAATCCGCTGAGGGGGATAGCATTTTGTACGCGAGGATCGTGTGCATCAAAGGTAATAATATTCTTAACACCCATGCCCACAAGCTCCTGCAGCATCAGTGCACAGTCAAGAGATTCGCGTGCCGAACGCTTATGCTGACGTCCCTCATAAAGCATGGGCATGATAACCGATACGCGGCGTGCCTTGCCCGCAATTGCAGCAATTACACGCTTTACATCCGCATAGTGATCATCGGGACTCATCGGAACCTCGCGACCGTACATCTTGTAGGTTACACCGTAATTGAAGGGATCACAAATGATATACACATCATGCCCGCGCAAAGAATCGTGCAAAAGAGCTTTTCCCTCACCCGTGCCGAATCGGGGGCATTCTACATTTACAACGAAGGACTCGTCGCCACCGTGCCGTCTCCATTCCTTGAGGTAATTGTCTACTTGGGTCACGAACGGCTCGCAGCCGCGCATTCCGATAACGCTTAATTCTCCGTAAAGTGCTTCCTTCATTGTAAATCCTCCGCGCCAAAATGAAATTGTACGGCAAATGTTTGCCTAATATAACAGTATTATAACATAAGTTTTTTACTTTGAAAAGAGTTTTTGTAAAAAAAATAGAATTCGGTATTTTTTATTATTTTTCCACATTTACCGATGCTTGAAATTCGCGTTTTTTCACAAAAAATCATTTAAGTTCTACAACGGTTACACCACCATCGCCCTCACCGTATCTGCCGATGCGGAAGGATTTCACGCGCCGATCCTTTTTCAGGTAATTCCAAAGCGCCGCGCGCAAGGCGCCGGTACCCTTACCGTGCACCAGCCGTACGTTTTTAAAGCCGGCAATGATGGCGGTATCAAAATATTTATCGACCATAAACCAAGCCTCATCACCCGTATGGCCGCGCAGATCGATCTCATCGCGAAAATCACGTGAAATGCTGAGTTTAAAGTCACGTGCGGGGGTCTTTTTCTCACCGGGAGCGCCGATGCCGGGCTCGTTTTCAATAAGACGCAAATTTTCCACCTTAGAGCGCGTGCGAATGATGCCTGCTTGCACCTGCACGTTACCGCTTTTATCGGGATCACAAAGCAGAACACCCTTTTTATCAATATCCACAAGGTATACCTCATCGCCCTTCTTGAGGGGGCGCGGCAGCTTGTATTCCTTATTGCTGCGCTCCTCCACAGGGTTAAAGCGTGCCTCGTTCTCTCTCAAATGCGCACGTACTGCACGGCGCGTTTTATCAAGCTGCTCGCCAAGGTCTTCCCTCTCTCTTGCACGGCGCACCTCCTCAAGCTGTGCAAAAATATACTCACTTGAGGCACGTGCACTTTCTACCAGCCCTACTGCCTTTGCCTGTGCTGCCTCAAGGGCTGTCGCAGCGCGTTTCTGAAGAAGCTCTGCTTCACGCTTAGCGCCCTCTCTTGTTGCCTCAAGCTCGGCACGCAAGCGCGCTACCTCTTCTCTGTCGCGATCGGCGGCAAGACGCGTGCTCTCCAGCGCTTCGATCACGCGCTCAAAGCGTCTGTTTTCTTCACTGATGCGGGACTTTGCATCCGCCACCACATCGGCGGGCAGCCCCAGCTTTTCGGAAATGGCAAACGCATTGGATTTGCCGGGTGCACCGATGATCAAGCGGTAGGTGGGGCGAAGCGTTGATACGTCAAATTCACAGGAAGCATTCTGCACGCCCTTGGTTTCAAGCGCAAACGCCTTAAGCTCGGCATAGTGCGTGGTGGCAACCGTCAATGCACCCACTCGCCGCACATGTGAAATAATAGAAACCGCCAATGCCGCACCCTCGATAGGGTCTGTGCCGGCACCCAATTCATCAAAGAGCACCAAGGAATTTGAGGTTACGCTTTTGACAATAGACACGATATGCACCATGTGTGAGGAGAAGGTAGAGAGCGATTGCTCAATACTCTGCTCATCGCCAAGGTCGACCAAAATACGGTCAAACAGACAAAGCTCCGACCCTTCATCGGCGGGGATATGAAGCCCCGATTGTGCCATTAGCGCAAACAGCCCCATGGTTTTAAGCGTAACGGTCTTACCGCCCGTATTGGGGCCGGTAATCACGAGCGTATCCCACTCCCCACCAAGCGAAACGCCAACGGGAACTACGCGATCGGGGGCGATCAGCGGGTGGCGGGCACGCAGCAACCGCACGCATCTGGTATCGGTGATGATCGGCTGTGTCGCTTGCATTTTTTCGGCAAGCTTGCCACAGGCAAACACAAACGCCAGCTCGGTGATATTGCGATAATTCAAGTTGATTGCCCCCGACATGGCAGCAACCGCTGCTGAGAGCTCAGCCAGCACACGCTCGATCTCGCGCTGCTCCTTCACCTCAAGCATGCGCAGCTCGTTGTTTGCATCTACAACAGCCATAGGCTCGACAAAGATCGTTGCCCCTGACGAGGATGTGTCGTGGATCAGACCCTTGATCTCATTTTTGCTTTCCACACGCACAGGGATCACGTATCTGCCGTTACGCATGGTCACGATGCTCTCCTGCAGGTGCTTGGCATAGGAGCCCGCGGTGATATAATGCTGCAGCGTTTCCTTAATACGGTTATTTGCAATACGGATCTTGCGCCGAATGTCTCCTAGCGCGGGGCTTGCCTCATCGGCGATCATATCCTCGGCAATAATGGCACGGTAGATCTTTTCCTCCAGCCGCTTGTCTGTGAGCAAGCGCTCAAAGATCTCATCAAGCACCGTTTCGAAATGGCGATTGGTGCGGCTGTAATCAAGAAGTCCGCGTGCCGTGCGCAGCACGTTACCGATATCCAAAAGCTCGCGCGGCGAGAGCGTAGCGCCCTTAGCGGCGCGATCAAGCGCATCGGCGGTATCGATTACCATGCCAAAGGACGGCATGCCCTTATCATCAAGCAAACGGCGTGCATCCTGCGTACGCACAAGGCGGCGCAACACAACCGTTTTATCGTCATCGGGCAAAAGCGCCAGCGCCATCTCCTTTGCACCTGCAGTTGGTGCAAGAGTGGCAAGCATTGACAGTATTTTATCGTATTCCAGTGTTCGTAATGTTTTTTGATCGATCTGCATACTTCCTCACGATTTTATCATTTGCTTGCGAATGGCAAGTAAGCGTTTATAGTTTTCAAGCGTGGGAAATCCACGCTCCAAATGATGTAAAAGATATCCCTCTGCCGCACGCGCAAACAACTCCTCTGCACGCGCGCTTGTCAGGCGAAAGGAAAATACGCGCTTAGGGCTTGTCGTTGCGACAAAGCGCAGTGCCGCGACAGCTGAATCGCAAAGTGGCAAAAGGATGTGTCGCGCCCCTGTTTCATCGATCTCCGGTACAGGTACCAAGGCCGTTTCACGCGAGAGACATGCGGGGCAAATAAGCGCACCGTTCATCACATCAAGATACATATCCTCACCCACGCCACAGCCACAGTGCGCGCAAGCATCAAGTGCGGGCGCAAAGCCGCCGATCACCGCCGCACGCAGCTCAAAGGCTGCCTTGATGCGGGCATCGTCATTCTTTGTAATCGAAAGCACGTGCATGGCATTCAGGCAAAGCGGCAAAATATCGCCCGCAGGCGACTTTTCATCGGAAAGCTCATACACTACATCGGCAAAATACGCCGCCAAAAACAGCTTTTCGCTATCGTATCTCACCCCGGGAAAGGTCTGCACAGCCGTCGCACTCTTTACCCACTTAAAGCCGTTTTTTTCGTAAAACTCAAAGCTGCTCCAGGTATAGGGCTCGGTTGCCGCCACCTCTCGGTTTTTCATGGAGTGCCCACCCTTTAAAATGGCATAAAAGCGCCCTTCCTGAGGGGAGATGAGCGTAAGAAGCTTGTCGCTTGTGCCGCGCAACGTAACGCGCAGCACAAACGCATCGGTCGAAAGATTTTGCAAGGCTTATTTCTCCTCCCGATAGCCGAAATTACCCACTGCGACACGGCTATCACGCCAATTTTCCTTTACCTTTACCCACAGGTTGAGATAGACCTTAGTACCAAACAATTTTTCAAGGTCCTGACGGGCATAAGTGCCAACCATTTTAAGCTCAGCGCCGTTCTTGCCGACAATGATTCCCTTATGCGATGCCTTCTCGCAAAAGATCTCGGCACGAATGCGCACCAAATTGCCCTCATCCTTAAACTCCTCGATGACCACGGCTACACCGTGAGGCACTTCTTTGTTGAGGGTGCGCAGGAGCTTTTCGCGAATGATCTCAGCAGCGATCTGGCGCTCGGGCTGATCGGTGATCATATCGTCGGGGAAAAACCACTCGCTCTCGGCAAGCAATTTTTCACATTCATCAAGCACATCAAAGACCTGCTTGCCGTTTTTGGCACAAAGAGGCACCACAGCGGCAAAATCGTGCGCTGCCGCGTAACGCTTGATCGACTCGGCAATTTCAACAGCCGTATAAAGGTCGGTCTTGTTGAGCGCAAGCACCGCAGGGATACCGGACTGCTTCAAATAGCGTATTACATTTTCCTCAACTGCGGTAATTTCTCTGCCTGCATCGACCATTAAAACCACTGCGTCTGCTTCTTTCATAGAGGCATTGGCGGTTTCCACCATAAAATCGCCAAGGCTGTTTTGCGGCTTATGGATGCCGGGTGTATCAATAAACACAAACTGCGCCTCACCACGCGTTAAAATTCCGAGAATACGGTTTCTGGTGGTTTGCGGCTTGTTTGAAACAATGGCAATTTTCTCGCCAAGCAGGGCGTTGAGCAATGTTGATTTTCCAACGTTGGGGCGACCTACGATCGCGATGTATCCCGATTTTTTCATTTGTCCTTCTCCTTTATCCCTAATCCCATTTTGGCAACGATCTTCGTTTGCCGCGCGCGCATGTCACGCTCATCCTCCTCGCTCGTTACATGATCGTACCCAAGCAGGTGCAGTGTGGAATGCACCGTTAAAAAGGCACATTCGCGCGCAAAACTGTGCCCAAACTCCTGTGCCTGTGCAGCACACCTTTCAAGTGAAAGCACAATATCGCCAAGCATTACCACACCGTCTACGCTTTCCTCAAAGAGCGGAAAGGAAAGCACGTCAGTCGGCGCATCGATATCCCGATGCGCACGGTTGATCGCGCGGATACCTTCGTTGTCGGTAAAGGTGACCGAAACCTCAGCGCTTTTTTCTAAATTCTCAAATGCAAGCGTGGCACGCACGGCACGGCGCACAAGGCGGCGCAAGGCAAACCCCGTTTTATGCTTGTCCTGCACATTTTCAAAATAGATCTTTAATCTCATTTTTCTCTTGGCTTCCTTCCCCCACCCTTGGCGGATCTTGTCTGCTCTCTCGTGCGTGACTGCTCGCGCTCGTATCGCTCGTAGGCAAGAATGATCTTTTGCACCAGCTTGTGGCGCACTACATCCCGATCGGTAAAATAGTGTATCTTGATATCGGGAATGCCCGCAACGATCTTTACCGCAGCGGCAAGCCCGCTTTTGGTGCCTGTAGGTAGGTCGGTTTGCGTGAGGTCACCGGTCACGATCGCCTTTGACTGAAAGCCAAGGCGCGTTAAAAACATTTTCATTTGCTCGGGCGTGCAGTTTTGCGCTTCGTCCAAAATGATAAAGCTGTCATCAAGGGTCCTGCCGCGCATATAAGCAAGAGGGGCTATCTCGATCACCTGCTTTTCAAGCAGCTTTCCGTAGTTTTCCGCACCCATCATCTCATAAAGCGCATCGTAAAGCGGGCGCAGATAGGGATCGATCTTACTTTGAAGGTCACCCGGTAAAAAGCCTAGCTTCTCACCTGCCTCAATGGCGGGTCTGGTAAGAATAATGCGGCTGACCTCCTTGGCACGCAGTGCCTTTACAGCCATGGCAACGGCAAGAAAGGTCTTGCCCGTGCCGGCAGGTCCAACACCGAAAACCACGGTGTTATTTTTGATCGCATCGATATACTGCTTTTGCCCCACGGTTTTTGCTTTGATGGGCTTGCCTCGGCTCGTCAGGCACACGGTGCTGTCATCCAGCGCCGCCAAATGCGTGCTCTGCCCGTCGCGAATCATACCCACGACATAGGAAACACGCTGCTCGGGTATTTCGCTCTCGGCTGCCTCCTCACGCAGGCAGCGCAACACCTCGGCGGCAAGGCGCACATTTTCGGCATCGGCGCCCGTTATGGTAATAGCGTCGCCGTCAGCAGTTGCGCGATTTTTAATATCAACGCCAAAGGCACTCTCAATTTCCTTGGCATAGGCATCGCAAACACCAAAAATACGCGCGGTAACCTCGCTGCTGGCAGTGTGAATGATCTCTTTATGCATAAAACCTCCTGACCGTAAGGGCCTTATTTAAACCTCGAAAATACGCCGAGCGAGTGTGACACAGCTTCAAGGGGATACGGAAAACTCCGACACGGTGGCAATATCCTCCTCAAAGGCAGCGGTACACAAAAGCGTAACGCCATCCTCATCCACTACTACCTCAACCGTTGTGGCAAGCAAGGTACGCGCTTCGCTTGCGGTGGCAAGGCGAGCGGCAAGCTCGCGATGGGCAAGTGAGAGTGCCTCGGTTGCAGTGCGCCTTGCGGCTTGCTCAGTATATTCGTAATACTGTAAAACCGAAAAACCAAAGGGCAACGTATGCGCGCCTGCGTAAAATTTTTTCTCATACTGTATTATATCACAACTGTTTGTTATATTTCTAGTGTTTTTAAAAACTTTTCCGTCAAAACCGAAAAAAGAGGCCTCGATTTCACAAAAAACGCGCCCCGTCAAGAGCTTTTCATGATAACCAAAGGGTACGCTTACGGTAATTGTTTCCTCGGTGCGTGCCAGCACCTGCCCCGAAGCACGCGTCACACGAAAGCCACCCGCCTCGGTATCAATGATCCCCGATGCCAGCACCTGCCCCGCGCGCACATACTCCCCTGCCTGTACCAAGCACTCCCCTTCAAAGATCAAGGGCAACACAACGGCACCGTCCTTTTTTGCAACAAGATTTGCAGGAGAATTGGGTGCCTTTGTCACTTCCGGCTCGGCTTCTCTGATCTGCACATGTGCGACCGTTCCCATGAGATTCATAGTGGCATATGCAATGCGACTGTCGCTTTGGCGCAAGGCAAGCGTTATGGCATCACCGTCAAGGCGAGGCAAAAAGCTCCCACAGGAAAGGCCGACTTCGGCAAGCTCCTCCTTCACCTCACGCTCAGTGAGCATCTCACACCCCGTAACATCCACATCCCACACAAAAAGATTTGCCGCCACCAAAAGCACAAGCGCCGTAATCGTTCCAAAGGCGATACCCGGACGGTGGATAAAGCGTAGCCACAACGAAGGAACGCCACCTGTTTTACAAACCGTAAGAGCAATCTCCCTTTGTGCGGCAAGCGCCATAACGCGCACCGCAGAAAAACGGCTAAAGCGGCAAATAACATCCTTGCTTTTTCCTGCGCGCCTTGTGCCCCTTGGGGTGACACCAAGCACGCGGCAGATCTCAAAAAAATCAGTCATTGCCGCCACGGGAATACAAAGATCGGTATAGCCAATGAAAAAAAGGAATGCGTTCATTTCTTCGCCTCCTCAAAGGTAAGCGACACGATCCTACCCGTAACTGTTACGCACCGCGCGCCAAACGCGGTGCAAAAAAGCTTCTCACCGTGGATCTCAAGCACCGTCTTGCCAAGCGCCAACGCAATACATTCCTTGTCATAAGAAAGTATTTTTTTGCAGCCGCGCACCACAAGCTCATGCTGCCCCGACAGCGTCATACCAAAGCTGCCCGGCAGCGCCTCACGCGGAATATCCAGCTTCGCCCCGAAGCGGGTTAAAAAGCCTACCTTTTTGGGCATACCGCAACCTCCCGTGCCATAAAATTTACTGTTACTTCAAACCTATGGCAAGAATGGGAGGATTATGCGTTGAAAGCAAGGCAATACCCTTACCGCGCAGCATTTGTGGCGACCCTTGGCATTTTTTTGTTCCTGCTGGCTCTAAAAAACACAGAAATAGCGGCAAACGGTATCAAAAAAGGCATTCATCTTGCCACAAACATGCTCATCCCAAGCCTGTTTCCCTTTTTAGTCATATCCGACCTCGCACTCGCCGCCGGTGTGGGAGATCTTGCAACAAGGCTTTTCGCGCGCCCTTCCCATGCCCTATTCGGCTTAACGGCAAAGGGTACGGCAGTTTTAATGCTCGGGTGGCTGTGCGGTGTGCCCGTTGGCACGGTTAGTGCCATAACGATGCTGAAAAACGGGCAAATATCAAAGCAGGAATTTGAACGGCTGCTCCTGTTTTCCAACACCCCAAGCACGGGGTTTTTGATCGGTGCTGTCGGCGCTTCGCTATTCGCAAGCAAGGAAGCAGGCATTGTGTTGTTTTTTATCACGCTGTTTGTTTCGTTTATCACGGGGGTGCTTTTGAAATGCTTGAGCGGCAATCTCACACCGATAGTAAGCAGCCACACAGAAGGCTTAAAGAGCGGCATATCGGCAACCCAATTTACAAGCGCCGTACAACGGGGTTTTTTTACCCTGTTGCAGGTATGCGGCTTTGTGCTTTTTTTCTCGGCAATAACCGAATGCGTAAAATCACTTGCAAAGGCCCTTTCCCTACCCCCACTTGCCGCAACCGTTTGCGCGGGTCTGCTTGAGCTGACGGCAGGCGTCAGCGAAGCGGTATTGTGCTTGCAGCCCTATCCCGCATTTGTTCTTTGCGCTTTTTTTGCAGGATTTTCGGGGCTTTCGATCTGTCTGCAATTATTTTCGATTGCACAAGAGGCCGAGCCAAGACTCCTTCCCTATCTTTTTTCTAAAATGATGCAGGGCGCACTGTGCGCGTTACTTGCCGCCCTGTATCTTGCTGTAAGAAAGCCACAGCTCAAAACCGCTACCGAGGGCTTTGCCGATTTTGGCGATGCGGCTTTAAGGCTGCCGCCCGTTATTACGCTCGGCTCGGTATTTTTACTGATCTTATTTATCTATGTATATAACGGCATGCGTAAGCTAAGACTTGTAACCTTCTATCGGGTAAATAAATGAAAAAAAGAGAGCATTTCTGCTCTCTTTTTTCATCATTGCGCAATTATTAAGCCTCTTGCTTGATAACTTCTTTGCCGTCGTAAGAACCGCATGCCTTGCAAACATGGTGAGCAAGTACGTACTCGCCGCATTTTGCGCATTTTACCATACCGGGCATTTCGAGCTTGGAGTTGTTGGAACGTCTCTTATCTCTGCGCGCTTTGGAAACTTTTTTCTTCGGAACTGCCATTTTATCTACACCTCCTTGGGATACTTATACATAATTACAAGTTATTATATCACTCTTTTTCTTGTTTGTCAACCCATTTTTGCAAAATTGCCAATCTTGGATCAATTTCTTTTTTTGCGCATCCGCAATCACCCAAACGCTTGGGCTTACCGCACCTGTCGCAAAGCCCCTCACAATCCTCGCTACACAGCAATCGCATGGGAAAGCACATCAAAAGCTCTTCTCTGAGTGGCTCATCCACATCGAGCTTGCCGTCACGTATCATCACGTAGGAATCATCCATTTCAGCCAGCTTTTCCTCGGTAATCGAGCCCTCAGGTGCCACGGTGCGCTCAAAATCCAGCACAAATTCACCCGTTACCGCCTCAAGGCAGCGTGCGCAGCTTCCGCGGTAAGGAAGTGTTGCTCTCAGATACAAGCGCATATAACCGGCATCATCGGTAATATACCCCTTGACATGCGCATTTTCAGGAAAGGTAACATCAAAAACAGGCTCCGGCGCAAGATCGTATTCGATCTCCATGCGGGCAATCTCGCCGCGCAAAAGCGGCCCCATATTTAAAATCACGGTATTCCCCTCCTTTTTTCGTCAAACAGCTAATAAGCCGTTACTATTATAATGTGAGAAAAACAGATTGTCAAGAGATTTTTCCTTGAAAATTCGCCATTTTTTGCACAAACTCAAATTCTTGTGTTATAATATGGTTAAAAGAATATAAATGTAGGAGAAGATCATGGAAAAGATACTCACTGCATCAGAAATGAAGCAATATGATATGGCAACGATCAAGAACGGCACCCCCTCACTTGTATTGATGGAGCGTGCCGCACGAGCTGCTTTTGAAATTTTGATCAATGACTTCCCCTGCAGACGGGTGCTGGTTTGCTGTGGCAATGGCAACAACGGCGGCGACGGGCTTGCCATGGCACGCCTGCTTGCCGCACACGGCATACCTGTTACCGTTTGCTATCTCGGCGCATTTAACAAAAACGGTACGCCAGACACCGCTGCCATGAGCGAGGAATGTGCTACGCAATATACCCAGCTTCCCCCTGAAATTCCCGTGCTTCCAGCACCCGATTTTCAAGGCGTTAGCGTTGTGGTTGACGCAATTCTTGGCATTGGCATCTCACGCCCGCTTTCCGGAAGGATCCTTGAAGCCGTGCAAACAATCAATGCTGCAAGGCTACCCGTTTTGGCAATCGATATTCCCACCGGCATCAACGCCGATAGCGGTGCGGTTTTGGGGGGCGCCGTGGCAGCCACCAAGACCGTAGCGATTGCCGCCAAAAAATACGGACATCTGCTTTTCCCCGGCACACAGCTTTGCGGAGAAGTAATCATCGCCGATATCGGCATTGAGATAGACGAGGTGCGAGGACGCGTTTTAGAGCAAGCTGATCTCGCAGCACTTCCCCCACGGCCTCGACGTGCACATAAGGGCACCTTTGGGCGCGTGCTTGTGGTAGGCGGCAGCCCCAATATGAGCGGCGCTGCACTTCTTGCCGCCAAGGCTGCTTATCGTGCAGGCGCGGGACTCGTTGAAATCTTTGCACCCGAGGAAAATCGCTTGGTATACCAGATCGCGCTTCCCGAGGCGATCGTTACCTGTTACAATGACCAAAACGCTCCCCAGCAGTTGAAGGATGCCTTGGCGCGTGCCGATGCCATAGCCCTTGGCATGGGGCTTTCGCAAGGTGACACGGCAAAAATGCTTGTGGAGCACACACTCAACACGCAAGGCATTCCGCTTGTGATCGATGCCGATGCCCTCAATCTGATCGCTACGGACATGGCACTGCGCACACGGCTTTACCTGCGTGAGGGCGCTGTGCTCACGCCGCACCCCATGGAAATGTCACGCCTTTCCTTATTGCCGCTCTCCGAGGTTATGGGGGATCTGCCGCGCGCGGCGCTATCACTTGCAAAGGATAGTGGAAAGACCGTGGTATTAAAGGATGCGCACACTATCATTGCGCATGAGGAACGCTTATTCTTTAACACCTATGGCAACAGCGGTATGGCAACCGGCGGCAGCGGTGACGTGCTTGCCGGCATCATTGCCTCCTTGGCGGCACAGGGCTCTACACTCCAAACTGCAGCGACCTGCGGTGTTTTGGCTCACGCCTTAGCAGGTGATATTGCAAAGGAACGCCACGGCAATCACGGCTTGTTGGCAAGTGACATTGTGGAAGCGCTTTCCTACGTCTTACCTTAAATCGCCAATATTCCAATTTATTTTGTGTTTTTTCCAATTTTCAAAAAATATTTTTCTATATTTACTAACATTATCCTCTTTTGTTTTCCATTTATCGACAATCAAGAAGATAATGAAAATAATATCGCCCGCATTGTGAATCTTTAAAGCCTTCACACTGCGGGCGATGTTTTATTCCTTGGAAAAAATAAAATGTGCCGAGATCAATCCGTATATCAAATAGATCAGAGAAACAGCAAAGGAAACGAACGCGCCAAACCACAGAACGTGTGTTTCGGCATCCAAGAGATAGATAACGACCATGATCAAGCCCACAAGAAAGCGTGGGATCTCTCTTTTGGCACGCATCATGTGATTTTCAACCAAAATGATGCGAAGAAGCGGCAGCACCACAGAATAAACACCAAGCAAGAGCAACAGAAACTCGGTCTGCAGCAGCATCAGTGCGATGCCCAATAAAATAGAGGCAAGCGTCATAAAGAGATTAAGCCCATCGCCACGGCATCTAATACTTTTCACCGCAAAAAACAGCGCTGGCAAATTCAGCACCGCCGTCAGCAATCCCATGGCAATGACAAGGATATCAAAAACCTCTCTTGCATAGGGTGCCAGCAATATAAGCAATACGCCAATACCCACGCCGAACAAGGTTGAGAGAATAAGGCGCATGATGTAATATTTTTTATATCGATTCATAAAGATCTCCTTAAATATGATAAAACACACAGCCAATGCTTTATACCAAGCAAAGAGTAAGCGCTTTACTTGCCCGAAGGCTTGAGAATTCCCTTCAAATCAAGATAGGAAATGACCGCAGCCGAGAGCAACCCGTTCGGTGCCTCTCCTTCCTTTAGCATATCGCGCACGCGTGTAGACGAAAGATCGGCATATGGCGCTTCAGCCTCCAGAAAAACAGTTCTAGCGCGGGGATTGCGCGAAAGATTATAGGCGGCCATTTCCTGCTCATACGCAAGATCCGCTTCATTGCGCACGCCCTTGACGATCACATCAGCACCCAAACGATCAAACAGATCTACCAGCATACCCTCATCTGCTACAACACGCACCTTTGGCATATCGGCAGTGGCAAGGCGTGCCATTTCTGCACGTTCACTGATCGTAAACATATAGGATTTCGCCGCGTTATTCATCACAGCAACCACAACCTCGTCATAAAGCGCTAAGGCACGCTTCACAATATCAAGATGCCCTAAGGTAATGGGGTCATAACTGCCGGGCAGCAATGCAAGACTCATAGCGTGCCCTCCCGATCCGCCACCTCACAAGGGGTAAGCAGGCAAACGTGTGCCGCGCCATAGCGACTGCGGCGAAGAACCGTATATTGCACTTGAAGTGCCGTGTTATCCGCAAACACCGCATCCGGATCTCCCGTTTCACAAACAACAATGCCACCCGTCGACAGCAGCTTTTTTTCAGCAATCAAGGCAAGGCATTGCGGCACGATGCCTGCGGCATAAGGGGGGTCAAGAAAGATCAAATGAAAGGGTGCGCCGCGGTAAGATCTTAAAAAGCCAACCGAATCGGCACGCAAGATCTCTGCCTTGTGGGAAAGTCTTGTATGCGCGGCGTTTTTGGTGATCACATCGATCGCAGACCTTTCATGATCCACAAAAACAGCATGCGCCGCACCGCGACTGAGCGCCTCAAGCCCCATTTGACCCGATCCGCCAAAGAGATCAAGCACACGGCGATCCGCAAGCTCATTTTGCAGCATAGAGAATACTGCCTCCTTGGTGCGCTCTGCCGTGGGGCGCGTCAATTCGCCCGTGGGTGCTATCAGCTTGGTGCCTCTTGCGCTCCCCGTAATAATACGCATCATAAATTTATTCCCCCTTTCCGTGAAAATAACGATATATGGCAAGTGCCAGCACAGGCCCCACGCCGGGGGCTGCGGCAAGCTCCTGCTCGCTTGCGCGTTTGATTGCGGCAAGTCCGCCAAAGTGCTTTAATATCACTCTTGCCTTTTGCTTGCCGACACCGGCTATTTTTTCAAGCTCCGATACTCTTACGGTCTTTCGCTTCGCCTCACTCATACGGCGGATCGAAAAACGGTGCACCTCCTCTTGAATGCGATAAATGACGGTATATACCGCCTGATCAAGTGCAATAGAGATCTCCTCATGCTCGGTGCAAAGCGCACGGGTCTTATGATATTCATCCTTGACCATGCCAAAAATCGGCACAGTAACCCCATGCTCCTCAGCAACACGACGGGCAATGCCCACGTGCGTGCGACCACCGTCAAGCAAAATCAGATCTGGCAGACTTGAAAACGAGCCCTTATCATCGGACAAATGCGAGAAACGGCGCGAAAGCGCTTCGCGCATAGAGGCATAATCATCCGTTCCGGCAACCGACTGAATGCGGAAGGTACGGTAATCACTCGGCTTGAATTTTCCGTTTTCCCACACGATCATGCCGCAGGTCTTATGCTCCGTACCAAGATTGGAAATATCATAGCTTTCAATGCGAGAAGGCACCACCTCAAGCGCCAGAATCGCAGCAAGGCGCACCATTGTCCCATCGTTTTGCTCAGCCTCACGGCGGGCACTTGCCGCACGCTCGCGCGCATTGCTCACGGCAAGCTCGCAAAGTGTTTTTAATTCTCCACGCTCGGGCGTATGCACTTGAACCTTACGTCCTGCTGCCTGTGACAAAAAGTCCCCGAGCAAGGCACGGTCCTCCTCATTTTGCGAAAAAGAAAGGAGCACACGCGGCGGAATATCGGAGCGATGGCGATAATGCTCATAAAGAAACGACAAAATCGCCTCATTCTCATCAAGCATCTCATCAGGGGAAAATACCGTTTCGGTCTTATCCACCAAAGCACCCTCGCGCACATAAAACACCGACATAACGGCACTGAAATCATCACGGTAGAAGCCAAAAACATCCTCCGCCGTATCGGGCGATGCCACAACCTTTTGCTTTTGCGAAAGATTTTCAAGTGCAAACAGCGTATCGCGCAGCGATGCCGCCTTTTCAAACTCCTCATTTTCAGCCGCAACACTCATTTCTTCGCGTATACGGCGGCGCGTTGCCGTCGAATTACCACGCAAAATATCTGCGGCACAGCGAATACGCTCGGCATAAGCATCAGGGGTAACATGACCTGCACACACACCGCAGCACTGCCCAAGCTGATAGTAAAGGCAGGGACGCTCCTTTTTGATATCGCGCGGAAACTGCCGTTTGCAGGTGGGCAAACCCAGAGTTTTATTCAAGGTGCGCAGCACTGTTCCTGCCACCGAAGCGCCCGAATAGGGTCCAAAATAGCGCCCCTTATCGGCTTCTCTTGCGCGAGTAAAAACCAATCTTGGATACAGCTCGTCTGTAATTTTGATATACGGATAGGATTTTGCATCCTTTAAGCGAATATTATATTTTGGCGCATACTGCTTAATAAGTGTATTCTCAAGCGCCAGCGCCTCAATTTCTGTATCGCACAGAAAATAGTCAAAATCCGCCACCAAAGCGACCATGCGTGCCGTTTTATAATTCTTTTCGCCGTTGTGAAAATATTGTGACACACGGTTTTTTAGCTTACGCGATTTGCCAACATAAATAACCTTCCCTCTTGCATCGCGCATGAGGTAAACACCGGGAGATAACGGCAGACTGTTCGCCTTATCGAGCAATCGCGCACGACATTCTTCAGCTTTCATCTGTGCATATACCTCCTCAAAATTAAACAAGAAAGGGGCGCACCACGGCGCGCCCCTCGTCATCAGTGCGGTTATATCCCGCCACGGCTTGTCTTATTATTCAAAATCGTTATGAATGAGCTCCTGCAGCCCGTCAAGTGCGTCTACCTCGTCAGCGCCGTCTGCGATCAGCTTGATCGTCATGCCCTGCGCAATGCCAAGAGAAAGAACACCAAGCAAGCTTTTTGCATTTACCTTGCGGTCATCCTTTTCAACCCAAACAGAACTTCTATAGCCGTTCGCCTTTTGAATAAAAAAGGTTGCCGGCCGCGCGTGCAGGCCGATGGAATTTGTAATAGTAACCTCGCGAGAAATCATATCGGTCAACACTCCATTCTTTCTTACTATTTGCACAAAAACAAATGGGACTTTCGTCTCTTTATAATTAGTATATCAAAAGGTTTTTTAAAAATCAATGGGCATTTTTTGGGTATTTTGGCGTCGTTCATGCAAAAAATATGTGCATTTTGACACAAAATCAACGAATTTCGGTGATAGAAATCACTTGAATATCAAGGTTGCTTGTTTGTGTCATAACGAAAAGCGGCTTCCCGCTCTCCACTATGAGTTCACTGTCTACAACCAATGCCCCCTCACGCAAAATACCGTGACAGGACAGTGTGCCGACAAGGTCGACATAAGCATATCTGCTGCCGCCTTCTCCCTGGCGCCAAGTGATCACGGGCTCATCAAGCAGCATGCCAAGCTCAACAAACCCTTCCTCAGTTTCAACGTAAAAAACAGTACCTGCCGCAAGATCCTCCACCAGATCATATCGCACCGCACTCACCTCAAATGCCACCGCAAAGGAGCTTTTTGTGCGGTCGTTTTCAAATATATCTGCCAAATTATCCTTTTGCCAGATCGCAAGTACGGTGAGAAGGACGAGCAGAATGATCGCCACATCCAAAATGTTTATTTTGGCATGCCTTACGGTTCTGCTTTTTTCATCGTTATTCATACCGTTACCACCTTTTTTCAATTGAAACACAAGTGCCCGTAGCAAGCGAGCCAGCAAAACTGACCGTATAGGAGCCGCCCTTGGCAATACGGGTACCACTTACACTGTAACCGATGCCCTCTTCATATTCCGCGCAAATCGCCACCGTTACCGAAACGATTTTTGCAGATGCGTGCTCACTCTCCCCTGCCTGCGTTTCCCCTCCGCGCAAAAACGAAGAAGGGAGCGTATAAGGCCTTGATGTAATAGCCACGATCTCTCCCATAGTATTTCCTGTTTTGGGATCGATCAGCAATGTTCCTTGTGCAGGTGCTGCACTCAGATCACCGTTCACATCATAAAACTCAAGGGTATATAGGATCTCCGCTTCATCCTGGAGAGCCTGCCACCTATCACCAAGGGGTGTAAAGATCAGCAAAAGTAAAAGAAGAACTGCCAAAGCAAAAATTGCAAGTGCTGCATTGACACCGATATAAAGACCGCGCGAGTAATTTTTGTCGCCGGCATAGCTGTCAGAAAGATTGCGATATGCGACATTCCCTCTTACACCCTGACCGCTTTTAGAGGGCCTTTGGCGAGAGAAGGAGGGTTTTTGATCATGATAATGCGCCATATTTCGCCCTCCTTTAAGATCTTTTCGCACGCGGCGAGCGCGCGCGATAATCGATTTCAGCACAGGGCTTGCCAAAATCCTCATGCGCGGTAAACTTCACTGCGCGAGAGCAATGATAGCGCATAGCCGTGGCAACCAAAGCCGTTGCAGCAAAAAACGCAGTTACCGTTGCAGGATCATACCAAACATAATGGAAAAATCCAAAAAAGACCATTGCCGCTACCAAGACAATACCAATGTAAGCAAAAAGCGGCTTGTCGTGTCCGTTTGATATAGACAATACAGAAAAACAGTTTTGCCACAAAAGCAGCAAAAACAGCGCGAAGATCACAATTCCCACAATGCCGTAATCCACTAATATGAATTGCCAAAAATTGTACATATGGTAGCCAAAGGGGACGCTAAGATCGGCAAAGTAAGGATGAAGCGTGTAAAGCCCACGGTATCCCGCCCCAAAGAAAAAGCGCAGAAGACTGTTAGAACGGGAGAACATCCCCTCGCCGTTGCCGAAAAGCATACGCCTTACCGCCTCGCTGCCCTGCTTGCGAAGTGCTGCCAGGACAGGATCGGTAAGATCGCGAAACACACCAAAAACATTGCCGCGCACCTTGCCGGGCAAAAGTGCAAGTGTAACCGAAAGCGCGCCACCCCCTGCAACAACAAACGGAAGGCTACGATATTCGTATATGAGCAGGAACAAAATGAGGATCAGCGCCAAAGCAAGCCATGCTGTTGACACAAAGGTAAGGAACACACACAGAGCCAATACAAGTGCGCAAATGACCGAAATCGCGCGCAAACGCTTGCCAAAAAACGCAACTGTAGGCAAAACAAAGGCAAACACGATCACCAAATAATACGCAAGAGCCGTGTTATCGGCAAAGCCCGCTGTTACAGCGCCACCATACTTGGTAAAATCAAAGAACGTAGCCCCGTCGGTATGCAGCATTGCAAGCACAAGTTGACCGATTCCCACCAAGGCTGCCAAAACACCCGATGCAGAAAACACAATGCGAGAAATAAAGATCCAATGAGGAGTGGAAAGTATATTGACTGCGATCAAATAGGTAACGGCGATCAGAATTTGTACGATAACCGTTTCCCAAACATGCCCTGTTGCAGGCGTGCGCAAGGACAAGCCAAACAGCAGCACGATGATAAGCACGGGGATATCCTGTAATTCGAGCCTAAAGGATCGGTTGCCCCGCAAAAGCTTACCAAGATAGCCAAACACCATAAAGGCAAGAAAAGCAACGGTAAGCAGATCGCTGCCAACCAAAAGCTTGGAAAACGGCAATACAAGAATGGCAAGCAAAAATCCCGCCTCCGGCACCGACAAGATCACAAGCGCCAAGACCACGGCGGCAAGGATGGCTAGAATAGATACAGGTGCGATCAGCAGTCCGATTGCCGCTGTGAGAAGCGCAAGCACACTTGCAAAAAGATAATGCTGCTCACCCTTCCCCCTTGCCTCCTTGATCAACTCGTCATGTAGGCCGAGCACACCAAAAAGCAAAAAGCCAAGCAAGGAATTTCTGCCAAGTGCTGCGCCAAGCGAGCGCTCCGAGAACAAAAGCAAAATACCAATGCTCAGCGAAATTGCGCCCGATACAAGGTGATTCCAAGACACGGCTATCCCGAGTGATACGAATAGTGAAGCACCGTAAAGCGCCACCCACATACCGCCAAGCATAGCAAAGAAAAATCCAATTGTGCGCAAGCTGCAGAACACCAAGGCAGACACGACCTTTCTTCGCGCGCGAGAAAAAATATTTTGCTCCATGGCGCAGGCAAGCGCACGGCGCACCTTATGGCGACGGATCACACGACCGCGCTCTGCCCCTTTGATATGCTTATCACGAGAACCGATCACTGCCTCATTGCAGGCCTTATAGGAGGTAAAGAGCTTGCCAATAACGCTTATGGCAATAATATGGTAGATCAAACGGCTGATACGAAAAACAAAGCGTCCTGCCGCGTTTTTTTCCTTTTTCATTCCTTACTCTCCTCCTTTCGATAAATTCTATGATGGCTGTTATTGCTCGAGCAGATCGGGGCGCAGGCGTGCTGTTTCCGAGAGTGCCGCCTCGGCACGCCACTTTTCTATGTTGGCATGATGACCCGAAATGAGTACCTCGGGCACAGATTTTCCGTGAAACTCAAAGGGGCGCGTGTACTGCGGATATTCCACCAAGCCCGATGAGATGCTTTCATTTTCATAGCATTCAGGGGCTGAGAGCACACCGTCAACAAGGCGCGCCACAGCATCGGTTACAATGCAGGCAGGAAGCTCTCCACCTGTCAGCACAAAATCGCCGATCGATATTTCCTCATCCACGATCTCCTCTATCACGCGAGCATCAACACCCTCGTAATGACCGCAAAGGATAATAAGCTGATCAAGCGTTGCAAGTTCCTTTGCCTTATCCTGATTAAACACCTTTCCGCGGGGCGACATATAAACAACGCGACGGTGAGCATCCTCCTTGCTTTTTGCCAAAATATCGGCATAGCAATCATAAATGGGGGGTGCCATCATCAGCATGCCCTTTCCGCCTCCGTACGGTGTGTCATCCACGCGTCGATGCTTGTCCTTACTGTAATCTCGAATATTATAGGTGTTTACCTCAATAGAGCCGCTTTTTTGTGCTCTGCCAATGATGCTTTCTCCAAGCACACGCTCCACAAATTCGGGAAACAGTGTCATAATATCAAAACGCATTACGAAAACATCCCTTCTATCGGTGCGATCACAATTCCCTTTTCTATATCCACCTCGCGCACAAACTCTTTTACAACCGGCACCATTGCCTCGCCCTTATCGGTGGCTATCACATAAATATCAGTGGCACCCGGATGGATCACATCAGACAGGGTACCGAGCTGCTTGCCGCTCTCAGCGTGCCATACGGGAAGCCCGATCAGCTCTGCCACCAGCAACGTGCCCTTAGGGATCTTAAGATCGCTACGCTTGGCATAAAGCACACGGCCACGCAGTGCATCTGCGGCCTCCATCGTATCTACCCCCTCAAGCTCGGCACAGACAAAACGGTTGCCAAGCACCGAGGCACGGCAAACGCGCACGGCGGTCATTTCGGTTCCCTTTTTAAAATATACAGTGGGCAGTGCGGCAAAAACATGAGGGCTATCGCACCACGGCTCGATCTTCACACCGCCGCGACAGCCGTGGGTATTAATAATTTTTCCACACTCGGGATATTCGATATACGCCATAACGTGTCCACCTCAAACTTTAAACATAATTATAATAATTATATCATAAGCATTTCCATTTTTCAACACTCAAACGCTGATTTTCTTTTCGCCTTGGTATTTTTTTGAAAATTTTTCCCCAAAGCCTTGTAATAAAATCAAAAAAGTGCTATAATAATTAAAAATATTTTATTGGAGGAACCGTAATGGATCTTTGGGTTACAATAGGCATGATCGCCGTTGTGGTCGTTGTGTTCTATTTCTTTGGCGTTCGCCCTCAGAAAAAGCAAGAACAGGCAATGGCACAAATGCGTGACAGCCTGCAGGTTGGTGATGAGATCACCACGATCGGCGGCATCATCGGAAAGATCGTAAGCATCAAGGAAGAAACGATGATCATCGAAACCGGTCGCGATCACACGCGCATCCGCCTGCTGAAGACCGCAGTACGCACCGTTGATGTGCGCGCTGAGGATGCAAAGCAGGACTAAATCTTCTCCCTCCCTCATAAGATGAATCAAGTCATCTTTAGGGAGGGATTTTTCTATGCAAAAGAAAAAAAGAGCCACAAAAAGGCATGCAACCCCATCACAGGAGGTTTCCTTGACCTCTGTTTGCAAAAGCGTGTTGCTTACACTGCCCATCATTATGACCATTGGCTTGGTGCTGCTTCTGTGCACCACCGCGCTCTTGCTTGCCACAAAGGATCCCAACGCTTATCACACCGCGGCAGGGCTTGTACTCCTTTACCTCATCACACTCATTGGCGGCGCGATCGCCACGCGCCTTCACGCACGGCGCACACCGCTTTTTTGTGGAGTTGGCATGGGGAGCGCAATGCTTTTGCTCCTGCTTGTACTATCTCTTATTTTACCGGGCAGCGAGCACACCTACAAAAGCACCTTACAGATTGGGCTGCATGCATTGCTCCTTCCCACAGCAATTGCAGGTGCACTGCTTGGAGCAAGAGAGAAGAAAGCATCGCGTCGGCGCACCAAATAAAAAGGAAGCCGTTTCCGTGGCGGAAGCGGCTTCCTTTTTCTAAAAAATATCAAAGCTCAACGTCGATATATACAGGTGCATGATCGGAAAGATAAAGATAATAATCGGGCATATGGCGATCAAAGCGCTTGATTGCCCCTTCGGGGAAATCCTTTACGATAATATGGTCAAAGGTATGCAGGTAATCTAACCCCTCGTACCACTTGCCGGGGCCACGTGTTGAAAGCGTATTAAAGCCGCCATCCTCAATGGCATAGTCGGTGGCAAGATCGTGGGCATGAAGATATCCACCCTCCCACAATACAGGAATAAGCGCCTCGGAGTCCGAGCCTCCATTGAGGTCACCCACCAAAACCGTGGGAATATCTCCGTGGATACGACGATATTTCTCGATCATTTGTTTAGCCATGCGAAGCTGGAAGGCGCGTGCTTCATTCGAGCCGGGGCAATATTTTGGATGCTCGGGATTGCCGCGCTTAAACCAAAGATGAGTGGTAAGGAAAATAAACATTTTCCCGTCCTCCTTGGTGCGGAACACTGCAAGCGTTGCGCCCTTGCTTCCGGTATCGTTGTATTTTTTGGGCAGGCCCTCGATCAAGCTCGGAAAGCACAGATACTCGGTATCCACCAGCTCAAGCTTATCGGAGCGATAGATGATAGGCGTGTAATTGCCCCAGATCAGTGCGTAGTTGGAAAGTCCCGCATCCGCCGCGTAAAATTTAAAATACTGCTGCATTTCAGGTGTGATCTCCTGTCCACCAACCACGTCGGGCATCAGATCCTGAAACACGCGGATATGTCCATGCATGCGAGTGGCTGCAGAGGAATCAAGACCCATCTCCTGCCATTCGGGACGATTATCGCTCCAATACCATTGGTTTTGACTCATCAAACGCAAACTACTCATACGAAATCTCCTTCAAATTACGGTTTTTGATAGATAAAAATATCCATTTCCGCCTCACAGGTAAGACGCTCACATGTGGCAAGCCGTTCCTGGCCCTGTCTTGAGGTGCGGTAATAATAAGGGGTCATCGCAAACAGGCTGCCAATTTCCTTGCCCTTCAACTCCATTGAAAAGGAAAGCGTTTCGTGGGTCAGCTCTGTCATGGAAACAGGAAGATCGGCACGAGGCTCATTTTCGTGAGGCTGATCATAAAGCACGCGCTTTAGCGAAAGCAGGTGATTTCTCCCTGCCCCTGCCACAAGCAAAATGCCCCCCGGCTTTAGCACACGCAAAAATTCCTGCTCGGCAACAGGAGCAAACAGGCTGATCACGGCATCAACCGAGGCATCCTGCAAGGGGAGCGTATAAATGCCCGCTACTGCAAAAAATGCATCTACACCTTCTCTTGTGGCGCGCTTTGCCGCAGCACGAACACCACGCTTAGAAAGATCAAAGCCATAGCACTGAAAGCCCGCACCCGCCAAGCGACAGGTATAATAGCCCTCTCCGCACCCTGCATCTACCACCGTGCTTCCCTTGCTATATGTACGCAAAAGCTCCGAAATGCGCGCGGCAAAGGGTTCATAATGACCGCCACTGAGAAATGCCGTGCGTGCCGCAATAAGGGTGGCGTCATCACCGCCGCCCGTTGCCTTTGATGCGGCAAGATTCACATATCCATCTGCCGAAAAATCAAAGCAGTGCCGACGTGTACCGTGACAAAAAAGACTATTGCTCTGTTTTGAAGTTGCAGCACCACATATCGGGCAACGCAAGCCACTGCTCCACCACATAAAAACCTCAACAAAATTTCAAAAGCCCCTCGCGCTTTGCGCGAGGGGCAAAACTTTATTTTATTATAGCATACAATTTTCCAAAAAACAACTCTTATTTTTTGTTTTATCTTTATTTTACAAGGGGTAACTCAAACCAAAATACACTGCCAACGCCAACGGCACTTTCCACGCCGTAAAGCGCACCGTGTGCCTCCAAGATCCCTTTTACAATAGATAAGCCAAGGCCTGTACCGATCACGGCACGGTTATGCACCTTATCCACGCGGTAATAGCGATCCCAAATATGATCGATCTTATCGGGTGAAATGCCCTCTCCGTCATCTGCCACGGAAAGTCGCACGCTATCCTCCCCCAGTACAATCGACACACGAACACGCAGACTTTCACCTGTGTAATTCACGGCGTTATTGATAAGATTATAGATCACCTGCAAAATCATGCCGCGATCTGCCTGCACCTGTGCTTCGCCCTGTGTTTCAAAAAGAATGCGGTATCCGTTGTGTCGAATAAGGGTATCATAGCGCCGCATAGTATCCTGTGTCAAGGCACTCAGATCAAACACCTCGGGCTCGGGCTTTTTGGTGCCCGCCTGCAGCTTGGAAAGATCAAGCAGATCACTTACCAGCTCCGACAGGCGCGTGGTTTCATCTATGATGATCTGCGCGTTTTCGGCATTGTTTTCACCGGGTAGATCGCGCATGATCTCGCTATACCCCTTAATCATGGTAAGCGGTGTGCGCAGATCGTGAGAAATATTGGCAATAAGCTCCTTTTGCAAATTATCGGTAGCGCCGATCTCGCGCGCGGCAAAATTCAGCGTTTCGGCGAGCTCGGCTATCTCACGGTAGCCACGCCCTTCAAAATCCGCCGTATAGTTCCCCACCGCAAGCCTTCTCGCCTTTTCCGTAATGGCAGAAAGGGGCGTTGCAATGATACGCGAAAGAATGAAAGCAAACAGAATTGCACCGCAAAGCAGGAAAAATGCAGTCCACAAAAATTGCACCTGCAGGGTTTTTACCGTTGCACTGACAGGCGTAAGCTCACAGTCAAGCAAAATAAAGTACTCCGCGCCATCCTTCTCTATCAAGCGCGCACAAATGGCGTTGACAGTATCGGCAGGCTGAAGCAAGCCCGGCAAATAAAAATTCTCGGCATCTCCTGTTACGAAATCGGTGTTAAACTCCATGCGCTTATCATAGACACCGTTATTCATCTTCGCGTTGACATAAAGATCCTCCAGCAGGCTCGAGGACAAATGATGGACCATACAGTTCACACCCGCATTGCCATCTCCCACCGCCTTTGCCATACCGTCTATAATGGTAAACACGCGGATGCATATTCCATTTTCCTCAGCGGTCTTTTGCAATTGATCGGTAAAATTTTTGTCGCCGATATACGTGCAAATATCAAGATATGTCTCTTCAAGCTCGGAAAACTTTTCACGCTCGTAAAAATAACTGAGAAGCCTGATCTGCAGGATCCAGATCGCAAGCAACACCAAAACGGTAAATGCCACAAGCGCAATGACGAGCTTTACACGAATACCGGCACTCCGTTTTTTAACTTGTGTTGCGGTATTTTTCGTGCTCATTTTTGCTCCTCGAAGCGGTAACCGACACCGCGCAACGTAACTACATAAGAGCTGTAACGTCCAAGGCTCTTACGAAGCAGCTTGATGTGCGTGTCAAGCGTGCGGGCATCGCCAAAGAAATCATACCCCCACACCTCACTGATCAGGCGCTCTCTGGTAAGCGCCACATTGCGGTTGCGAAGCAAGTAGAAAAAGAGATCGTATTCCTTGGGGGACATTTCCACGCGCTTGTCATCAACATACACAATGCGCGCGGTAAGATCGGCGCGAAGCCCCCCGTTATCAAATTCAACAATCTGATTTTCGGTGCGCTCTTGCTCTGCTTTGGGCTTTACACGCTTCATCACTGCCTCCACGCGCAGCATAAGCTCGCGAGGCGAGAAGGGCTTGATCACATAATCGTCAACACCAAGCTCAAAGCCGTTGATCTTATCATACTCCTCGCCACGGGCAGAAAGCATGATAATAGGCGTTTGCTGTGACTTGCGGATCTCGCGGCAAGCGGAAAATCCGTCAAGCTCGGGCATCATGATATCGAGAATAATGATATCGAACTGCTCCGCGCGCGCCATGCGCACGGCCTCCATGCCGTCGCCTGCCTCAGAAACGGTGTGCCCTTCAAATTCAGCATACTTGCGAATGATCGATCTAATACGAATCTCATCATCTACAACCAGAATGTTATACATTTCGTATTTCCTTTCAAAAGTCGTATTAATTAAAGTTTACGGTGCTATTTTGGGGGATATATTCAATGAGTGTTACCTCTACCGTTTGCTGTTGGTTGTTGCGATAAATGGTAAGAGTAACGGTATCGCCAACATTTTTTGTGCGGATCAAACGCTTCAAGGCACTAACGGTGGAAACAACAGTACCGTCGACCTGATAAATGAAATCGCCTACCTCCAAGGGTGAACCGTTATCCACGGCATATACATAAGGCATGTTCACAAATTGCCAATAGCCCACCTGCATCGAATTATCCACAATCGTAGCGCCAATGGCAGGTACGCCGGGGATATAGCCGTGATCAAGCAAATCATTGATGGAAAGAATGGCTGTATCCACGGGAATGGCAAAGCCAAGCCCCTCAACACCCGATGCCGAATACTTGGCATTAACCACGCCGATCAACTCGCCCGCCATGTTAAAAAGTCCGCCGCCAGAGTTACCCGAATTGATCGCCGCACTCGTTTGGAGCAGCGTCATCACCGTACCGTCGCTCATTTCCACCTCGCGCTCAAGCGCACTGATGATGCCCTCAGTCACGGTTCCGCCAAGCTCTCCCAAGGGATTGCCGATGGCAAACACATCCTCGCCCCACGCAAGTGCCGCACTGCAGCCAAGCTTAGCAACAGTCAAGGTTTCTCTTGGCGTGATCTTCAGAATTGCAATATCGTTTTCCTCATCGGTTCCGCGCAGATAAGCCTCGTAGGTGTTGCCGTTGGTCAGGCGCACATAGATGTTATTCACACCGTCGATCACGTGATTGTTCGTCACGATAATACCGTCGGCATGTATGATCACACCGCTACCCGCACCCGCGCTCAGCTGTCCGCGGTTTGATATGGTCGTGGTAGAGATCTCCACAACGGAATTACGCACCGCAGCAACTGCGGCAATGCGCGTGGTGGCGTTATCACCTGCAGAACCGTTAGGAGAACCGGCAAGCCCCGTGCCATCGTTTTTGTTGATGACCACGCTTGCATAATCGTAATTCTCCGCATCGCCCACCTCAAATACCGTATCAGAGGTACCGCCGCCGGAAGAGCCGCTTGGCGTTACCGGTGCGTTGCCATTTAAATCGTCCACATCAAGGCGGTCGTTTACAAGATCTGCAATAAGATAGCCACCAAGACCCGCAACCGCGCAAAACAGCACGCAAACAGCCACGATCAGTGAAACAAGCGCAAGCTTGCTGCCGCGCTTTTTGCGCAATTGGGCATGCCCCGCACCAACCATTGGCACGACCACAGGGGGCTGATTGTTATTTTGATAGGAAATGCTATACCACTGTGTTTGGGGAGTGCTTTGCTCCTCGGTGCGATCGGCAGCCCCTTCGGTTACCGCATTGCCGTCTGCATGCACGCTTGCATCATGCTCACGGTCCTGATCGCTCTCAAGATCAAAACGGTCAAACTCACTCATATATTGCTCCTTTTCATTTTCCACATTTATGGTTACAGTATAGCTCTTTTATGTGATGATTTGATGATATCGAGGCAAAAATGTGCTGAAAAGCACACGACGTGTATTTTATCCATTGCAATTTTAATTATGTTTTGATATAATTATAACATAACTCACGAAAGGTGGCAACCCCCATGAAAGGCACAGTAAAAAATCTGCTTAGCGCACGTGGCATCACACTCGTTTCACCCGTGCCGCTTTCTGCGCTCACGCTCACGCGCCCCTATCTCTTGGCGCGGCACGGCATTGAGGGCGGAACAGCTTTTATGTTTGCCGTACCTTATTATACCACAGCTTGTGATGATCCTGCAAGAAATATTTCAATTTATGCGGTTTCCCGTGATTATCATCGCTTTTTTTCGATGCTTTTTGATGAAATTTTGCCAATTTTAAGAGATAAATTTCCCCAAAACCGCTTTGCGGGCTTTACCGACCATTCCCCCATTGCCGAGGGCGAGGCTGCTGTAAAGGCAGGACTTGGTATGTTTGGATGCAACCATTTATTTTTGACAAAGGAACACAGCTCCTTTGTTTTTCTCGGTGAGATCATCACCGATGCCGTGCTTGACTGCGATGTGAAGGAGATCTCGGTTTGCACCGCCTGCGGCGCGTGCAAGCGTGCCTGCCCCGTAGGGCTTGATGTGACGCGCTGCCTTTCTGCATTGACACAACAAAAGGGCACGCTTGACAGTGATGCGCAAAAGGCGCTTCTTGCGCACGGTATTGCCTGGGGGTGTGACATCTGCCAGGAGCACTGCCCCGTAACCAAGGCAGCAAAGAAAGCAGGAACACTTTATTCCACAATTCCCTTTTTTGCAGAGAACGCCATACCACAGCTTACAACCGAAATGATAAAGGCAATGAGCGATGAGGAATTTGCCGCGCGCGCCTACAGCTGGCGCGGGCGCGAGGTCATTTTGCGCAACCTCGCCTTGCTGGAAGGGGGCGAGATGCTATGATACGGTTCCTTTATGGCGGCAATACTGCGGGGCGGGAAGCCGCGCTGCTCCGCCACATAAACGAAAACATAAAAGCAGGAGAAAAGGCGATCCTTCTTGTTCCCGAGCAGGAAACCGTTACCGCCGAGCGACTCATGGTAGAAGCTCTGCCCCCTGCCGCACAGCTCACCTTTGAGGTATCCAATTTTACCCGTCTTGCAAACCGCACCTTCCGCGCGGTAGGCGGTCTTTCCTATCGCTATGCCACACCTGCGGCTTCTGCGCTTATCATGTGGAAAACACTGCGTGCCATTGCACCGCAGTTAACGCAATATGCGGCTCATGCCGCAAGCGATCTGCGCTTAACGGATCGCATGCTCTCTGCCATTGCGCAGTTTAAGGCATATTGCATCACCCCCGAGGTGCTGACCGAAACGGCAGAAGCGCTGCCAGAGGGCGACCCTCTAAAGGCGAAGCTTCAAGATCTTGCATTGGTGCTTGCCACCTATGAGGCAGAGCTGCACACCAGCTTTGCTGATGCGGCTGACGACATTTCGCGCGCAACGGCATTGATCGCCGCAAACAAGCACCTCTTTTCCGACACGCACATCTACATCTCCTCCTTTACCGATTTTACCGCGCAGGAGTTGGCTCTTATCAAGGTGCTCATGGAGATCTCCCCCAGCCTCACTGTTGCGCTTCCTCTTGCCTCAAGAGCGCACGAGGGCATCCATCTTGCCTCAGCGACCGCCACGGCAAAGCGCTTGATCCGCATTGCCAAAGCTCTTGACAAGCGCATTTTTGAAGAGGTTTTGCCTGCCGAAAAGCCCAAAACCGCACTTGACTATATCCACCGTGACTTATTTGACATGAATGCGGAGCCTGCCCCCGTGGGGCTTGCTGAGGGCGACGAGATCACGCTCACGGTTGCGGCCAACCCCTACGAGGAGGCGGAGCATGCCGCCACCGTGATCGCCAAGGCCGTGCGCGAGGGCGCGCGATACCGCGATTTTGTTGTAGTGGTACGTGATGCCTCAAACTACATTGGCATTATTGATGCGGCACTTGAAAAGGAGGGCATTCCCTTTTATCTTGCCGAAAAAACCGATATCACCGTGCGCCCCCTCATCAAATTACTTCTGTTTGCGCTACGTATCGTACGCTACAATTGGCAAAAGGAGGATGTGGTCGGCTATCTCAAAACAGGCCTTACGGGCATTGATGCCGATGATATCAACTTTTTTGAGGAATACGCCGAGGTCTGGCACATCAGCGGCAGGGCAACGCTTGAAAAGCCCTTTACCATGAATCCCGACGGCTACACCGAGCGCACCTCGGCACGCGCAGCGCGTATTCTTGAGGGTGCAAACCGTGCAAGAGCCGCACTTGTCCCCCCGCTCGCCGCTTATTTTGAGGCGCTTGACAGCGCCACGACCGCCAAGGATCTTGCCGCGGCAACCTATCATTTTCTTGCTTCAATTGGAGTGCCCGAAGCCATGAAGGCCCGCGCGGCGGCGCATCTCGTTGCAGGCGAGCGACGGGAGGCGGAGGAGGACACCCGCCTTTGGGGCGTTGTTATTGATGCGCTGGAGGTGCTTGCCTCCACGCTTGCAGGTGAGCCCCTTGACATCGCTTCGTTTGCGGATGCCCTGATGCTGCTCTTTAACAGCACCGACATCGGCTCTATTCCCACCTCTGCTGACGAGGTTATGATCGGTTCTGCCGCAACACTGCGTACAGCCCCCCCGCGCTATGCCATCGTTATGGGGTTAAATGACGGCATCTTCCCCAAGATCGCATCGGATACGGGGCTACTTTCCGATGCCGAAAAGCGCCGCCTTGCGGCACTTGGCATCGAGCTTTCTGCCGATCTTGCCACAGTTGCCTCCGATGAGCTCTTTTACGTGCATCGCGCCCTGACCTTACCCCAAGAAAAGCTATATCTTTCTTACTCAAAAGCGGCCAGCGACGGCAGAGCCGCCGAGCCCTCCATTGCCATTACGCGCATAAAGGCGCTGTTTCCACAGCTTCATGAAACGGATTTTGAGGCAATGCCCGCGTCGGAAAAGATCTTTACACGCGAGGCGGCGCTCGAGCACCTGCGCGAGCTTTCGCCAACAGAAGCGCAAGCGCTCTTTTCCCTACTAAAAGAGGATGTGGAGCAAGCAAGCAAAATAGAAAATCTCCTTTTGTCCGTACAGGACACTGCGGCAAGCGTTTCCGCTAAGCGCGCGGCAGGGTTATTTACTCCCAACTCCTTTAACCCCACAGGTCTTGAGAAATTTGTTTCCTGCAGATTTGCCTATTATTGCAGCAAGATCCTGCGACTGCGTGAAGAGCCCACCGATACACTGGATGCGGCGGCGGTCGGCACCTTTATTCACTACGTGCTGGAAAACACGCTGGCGGCAATCACAAGGGCACAAAAGCCCTTTGCCGACTATACCGAAGCCGAGATCGATGCGATCGTAAAGGAAAGCCTTACCGCCTACCGCGCATATTTGGTAGAGGCGGGCGGCGGCATCACACCGCGTGCAGAGGGGCTGATCACACGGCTTTCCTCGCTTGCACGCATTGTAGTGGGCGCATTGATTGCCGAATTTGCTGACAGTGATTTTGCTCCTGCATTTTTTGAGCTTGACCTTAGCCGCGAGGGCACGGGTGCCCCCATTGCTTTGCCTGACGGCACCAAAATTCCGCTTTCCGGTAAGGTTGACCGTGTTGATTGGTACCGCGGCGAAGACAACAAGGTATATTTACGCGTTGCCGACTATAAAACAGGGCGCAAGACCTTTAAGCGCGAGGATATAAAAAAGGGCTACTGCCTGCAAATGCCGCTTTATCTTTTGGCGCTGTGCAACGGCACGCACCCACAGCTTGCAAAAAAGCTGGGCTTGCCCGAAAACACGCAATTCGAGCCTGCTGGCGTGACCTATCTTTCCACCGCCGTTGGCAACGAAAACACGCCCGCGCGCGTGGAAAAATCCGCAGCGCTCGAGAGCGCGGCGGGGCGACTGAAGCGCGAGGGACTTTTACCCGACAGCGCCGAGCTGCTGCATGCCATTTCAAGATCGGGCAGCACCGCCATTCTCGGTGCGCCCACAACACGTAAGAGCAAGCTTGTTTCAAGCGAGGGATTTACCGCGCTTTTTGAGGAGCTTGCCACGACTGTTTCAAGCATTGCAACAGACATGAAGAGCGGCAGTGCAAGCATTGCGCCTACCGAGCACAACGGGCAGACCGCCTGCAAATTCTGCGCATACGCCGCCGTTTGCCGCGCAGCCGACAAGAAAAAGTAAAGGAGGATATCAAATGGCACGCAATTGGACCCCCGCGCAAAGATCTGCGATCGATGAAAGAAGCCGTACCCTTTTGGTATCCGCCGCCGCAGGCTCAGGCAAAACAGCGGTACTGACCGAGCGCATTATCAGCTCACTCACAGACCCCGAAAATCCAACTGACATCTCACGCCTTTTGGTGGTGACCTTTACCCGCGCCGCCGCCCAAGAAATGCGCGCGCGCATTGCGCGTGCCTTGGGAGATGCCATAGCACTTTACCCCAATCATACGGGGCTGCGCCGCCAGCTGATGCTGCTGGGCAGCGCAAAAATATGCACCATCGACTCCTTTTATCTCGATCTGGTGCGCGCTAATTTTCAAGAAGCAGGCTTTTCCCCCTCCTTTCGCTTAGCAGATGAGGGCGAGCTTCTTTCCCTGCGGCAGGACACCATGAATGCCGCCATTGACCGCATGTATGCCGCACACCCCGAATTTGTTGCGGTTGCCGACCTGTTTTCCGACGTGCGCAACGAGCGATCCTTAACCGACACGCTCTTAAAGCTTGAAGAAAAGCTGCAAAAGCTGCCCGAGGGCCTTGAGCTTCTCCTTCGCTCTGCCAAAGAAAACGAGGAAGCCTATCAAGCGCCCTTTTCAAGTGATTTCGGAAAGGTACTTTTCGGTGCGCTTGACAAAACGGTATCAGACGGAATTGAGCTTTACGATACCGCTCTTTCCATGATGACCGCCGAGGAGTATACCGACAAGCTGCAAAGCAAATTCGGCAAGGCTTACAGTGAAATGCTGGAAAGACTGCAAAGCATAAAGCATGCGCTTGATGCCCAAAGCACCGATGACCTCTCCCACCTTCTCATCGCGCCCTTGACCGAGCGTGTGTCCTCGGCAAAGCTGCCGCCCTGCAGTGAGGATTTTGCCCTGAGCGCCGAGGCTTGCAAGGCATTTCGCGAGAAATGGCGCGCCACCGCCGCAACGCTTGGTGTATTTCACACCGAGGAGATCCGCGCGGGTGGCACCGAGGCGGCAGAGCTTCTGCGCCTGACCTATCTTGTGCTCGCTGATTTTGACAAAAGCTACCGCGCCGCAAAGCGCGAAAGAGAGGTTGCCGAGTTTGGAGATATTTCCCGTGCTGCCTATCATCTGCTAATAGACAAGGACGGCAAGCCCACCTCGCTTGCAAGCGCTCTTGCCTCTTCCTTTGATGCCGTTTATATCGATGAATATCAGGACGTGGATGCGATGCAGGATGCCACCTTCCGCGCCATTTCAACACCGCGCAATCGCTTTATGGTAGGCGATATCAAGCAAAGCATTTACCGATTTCGCGGCGCTGACCCGGCTGTTTTTGCAGGCTACCGCGGCGCATTTCCCGACCTGCAGGAGGCCAAGGCAGAAGACACTGCCGCCACGGTCTTTATGTCAAACTGCTTTCGCTGTGATGAAAACATCATCAAATTTTCAAACACCGTTTCGGGATATCTTTTTGCAAGATCGGCACAAAGCATCGGCTACAAAAGTGAGGATGATCTTTGCTTTAGCAAGGCTCTGCCCCGCCCCGATTACACCTCTCCCAAATGCCGCGTGCTGATCTATGATGACAAAGCACAGGAAGGCGCCTCTGACGCCAAACAGGATGAGAATGAAACAAGCACCGTGATCGATGATGCCGAGGCAAAAATGATCGTAAAGGAGATCAAGCACCTGCTCTTAAGCGAAAGAAAAGCGGACGGCACACGCATCACCCCGGGTGATATCGCCGTGCTTGCGCGCGGCTCTGCCTTTGCCGCTCCCCTTGCAAAGCTTTTAAGGCAGGCGGGGATCCCCGTAAACGACACCTCTCGTGAAAACTTTTTTGAGAACCCTGAGGTGCTTTGCATGTATTCACTCCTCGCTGTGATCGACAACCCTTTCCGTGACGTTTACCTCGCGGCTGTGATGCGCTCTCCCTTTTTTGGCTTTACCCTTGAGGAGCTGGTAAGCATTCGCACCGCCACCGACTCCTCTCTTTCCCTTTGGGAGGCCACAAAGGCTGCCGCCGACATTCTGCCCGAAAAGGCATTGTGCCGCCGCATTAACACCTTTCTTGCAAAGCTTGCGCAGTACCGTGCCAAGGCAGAGCTTTTACCCGTTGATAAGCTGCTTCGCTTTCTGTACCGTGATACGGCAGTGCTCTCCTTTGCAGGTAATGGCACGGGCGAGGATCATGCATACAAAAACAAGCGACAAAATCTTTTGCGCCTTTACGAATATGCGCGCTGCTTTGAAGCAGGCGGCTTTAAGGGGCTTTATCGCTTTGTGCGTTATGTTGAGGATATCATGCAAAACGATACCGAAATGCCAACGCCCGAGGGCCCGCGCGATGCTGTATCTCTTATTACCATTCATCACTCCAAGGGGCTTGAATATCCCGTTTGTTTTGTAGCAACCACGGGCAAGACCTTTAACGCCGATGACTTCAAGGAGCCTTTGCTTCTTGACGGTGTGCTTGGATGTGGCACACGCGTGCCGAATGTTGGTGCATTTTCCCGCGCCAACACCTTTGCGCGCGAGGCGATAAAGGAGCGCTTAAAGCAGCTCTCGCTGGAAGAGGAGATGCGCGTGCTTTACGTTGCCATGACACGCGCAAGAGAGCGCCTTTACATTACGGGAAAGCCACGCTACGGCATGAAAAACGTGCAAAAGCACATTGCGCTTGCCACCTGCCCCGCAACCACTCATTTCGAGCTGCTTGGCAACTCCTACCTCGAGTGGATCCTGTTTGCGCTTGAAAAAGCCGAGCACAGCGCGTTCTGCGAGGTAATTACCGTGCACCCCGAGGACCTGCTGGAGCAGGATGCCCCGTCCTCCCCCGCCACTGATGACGGCGATAAGGCCGTTGAGGAAGCCGCATATCAAGCAACAAGGGAGCAATTTGCAAAGCGCTTTGATTTCACCTATCCCGCCGCGCATCTCACCCGCCTGCCCGCAAAGCTTTCGGTTTCCCGCTTAACACCCGAGATCCTTGATGTTTACGACAAGGAATCGATTGGCGAAGCGGCTTTAAGGGACCCTGACGTTGAAACGCTGCTGCACACCTTTGAGCGCACGCCGCAATTTGAAAAAGACACGCAAGCTACCCAACTAAGCGCCGCCGAGCGCGGCACGGCAACGCATGAATTTTTGCAGTTTTGCGATTTTGCGCGCGCGAAAAACGATCTTGATAACGAAATGGAGCGCTTGATCGAGGCACGCTTCCTCCCCCCCGAGGCGCGCGATGCCATTCGCCACGAGGAGCTGAAACGCTTTTTTGTAAGTGATTTTTACAAAGCTCTTGAAAACGCGCGTGACATCCGCCGAGAAACACGCTTTAACGTGTTTTTGCCCGCCGCCGATTTCACCGAGAACGAGGAATTGAAAGCACAGCTTAAGGATGAAAAGCTGCTTGTACAAGGTGTCATTGACCTGTTTTTCACCGATGAAAACGGCAATTTGGTGCTTTGCGATTACAAAACCGACCGCTTGCCAAAAGAAGCAATGAAAGACCCCGCGCTTGCCGCAAGCTTTCTGTTTGCGCGTCACAAGCAACAGCTTTCTTACTATAAGCAGGCTTTAAAAGCAATCTGCGGAAGAACACCCGACAAGACCGTGATCTATTCTCTGCCCCTTGGTGAGGCACTGGAAGAAACACTGTAACAAAAAGGAGTTACATCACTTTCTCTGTTGTCCTTAACGGAGAATTTGCGTGCACAAAATATCGGCAGAGATATTGTTTTCTCTGCCGATTTGTATTATAATGGAAACGATAAAAACTTTGGAGGAGTAAGTATGTCGCTTGATTACAACGAAAAGAATATTACTCTTGCAAAAAATCTTCGTAAAAATGCAACACCTCAGGAAAATCATTTGTGGTACGATTTTTTATCAAAACATGAAATCAGATTTCAAAGACAAAAAGCCATAGACAATTTTATTGCGGATTTTTACTGCCACAAAGCCAAACTGATCATAGAAATTGATGGGTCACAGCATTATACCGAAGAAGGCAGACAAAAGGATGAATTCCGCACGGAAATACTTGAAGGGTATGATCTCAAAGTCATAAGGTTTACAAACCGACAAATCAACACAAACTTTCGGGGTGTCTGCGAGTATATCGATGCCACCGTAAAAGTCTCCCTCCGAGAGGGAGGGGGACCGCGTTAGCGGTGGAAGGAGCCTGCGTAACTTTAGTTTTGGATAAAACTTATTGTATCGCGCTCTCCCTCAGTCGCCTACGGCGCCAGCTCCCTCCCGGAGGGAGCCTTAGGACACGCGCAACTATAGGGGTATGGGCTTTGCCCGAAGCATTTGTAATACAACGGCGAAACTGGCGATAAATAAGAATTTGACAAAGGAGTGTGATTTTATGAAAAAGAGATTTTTATACTTAATTCTTCCAATTACTACATTGATTTTGGAAATCTTACCTTATGGGGCAGTATGTAATTTTGCACGCCCCGAAGGTGAACCTTGGAGAAAAACATACTCATACTTCAATTTAACACCTTTCGGTTATGCGAATTTTGCTCCATTTCTTACCGCATTAGCAACTTGTGTTATTTTCATATTATTATTGGTTTATTTGTTTACAGACAAACCTCGTATACTGTCTCTCACAAAAGTTTTTCTTTGCATAGGTGCAGCAGTGTCATTATGTCCGTTGCTCTATGGCATTAAATTCTTCTCCGTTTTGGGTGCAGTGATTACGGCATCTCTAATTGCTGAATTGGTCTTACTATTGATTGTTTCAAAGCAAAGCAAAACTTGAATTTGGAGATTATTATGCGTAAGTGTGTTAGATGCAATATAGCAATGATTGAAAATTGCGGTATCAAAGTAAAAGGCGCAGCCTATGGTTTAGTCTTAACCGATGACGAAAACAAGTGGTGGAGTGGAAGAATGGATCAACCGAAAGTGGCTATTTGTCCTCAATGCGGAGAGGTTTCCATATATTTGGAAAATGTCGATAAACTGAAAAATAAATAAACAAATTCCAACTTGTCTAACAGAATAAAACAAACCCCGACAGACCTAAAAATTTAACTGTCGGGGTATCTATTTGTTTTCTGCGGATCAAATTTTGCTTGTCCGTAGGGACGTTCTGTGAACGCCCGCGGGTGAACGCAGTTCGCCCCTACCATGTGTTAGGCAAGTATTTTATGATTTCTCCGATAAGAACATCACCCATTGGATGTAACTCCTTTTTGCTTGCACAAATTATGCATCATATTCTGCACGCACGGTGCTACCCGTTTGGGTACGGGTAATGACCAGCTTATTTGTAATACGCTCGCGCAGCTCGGCTACGTGTGAGATCACGCCGACCGTGCGCTTTCCGTCAGAAAGTCGGCAAAGCAGCTGCATCGCTCGCGTGAGCGTATTCTCATCAAGCGACCCAAACCCTTCATCAATAAACAGCATATCAAGACGCACGTTTCCGCTGTTGTTTTGCACCACGTCGGAAAGCCCTACGGCAAGCGCAAGCGATGCCATAAAGCTCTCACCGCCCGACAGGGTGCTCACGTCACGCCACCTGCCCGTGCTGCGATCCAGAACCTCAAGGTCAAGCCCTGTTGCCCGCCTTAGATCACGCGCGCTTTCGCGACAGCGCAATACAAAATTTCCGTCGGTAAGCAGCTGTAAGCGGCGATTTGCCGCAACGATCACTTCTTTAAAATAGTAGCGCTGCACATAACTTTCAAGTGAGAGCTTTTCGCGCCCATTGGCACCCCTGCCGCCAACTGTGCGGCTGAGTGTATCGATAACACTCCACTCAGCATTTAACTTCTTCGTATCGCGCGCGACCTCACACAGTGCTGCACTTGCTCTTTCGTTGAGTGCAAGCAAGCGTTCAATAGAAGACAATTCTCGAGCAAGCACCTCCTCAGCCTGCGCAAGCTCCTCTTGGCGCAGCTGCATTTGGGCAATATCGACAGGTGCGCGCCCCGCAACGGTATGCTCAAGCTCTGCTATCTTGCCACCCATATGTGCCGCTTGCGCATCGGCTTGCTGCAGCGCCAAGCGCCGCACCTCAAGCTCTGCCTCATCCAGCAGAGCCGCACGGTATGCCTCATAAGAAACAAACTCCGCCGCCAAAAGCCGCGCGTCAAAGTCAGATCTTGCCGCTTCCATGGCATGCTGTGCATCACTCACGCGGGTGTTGGCTGCCGCAAGTGCTGCCGTGGCAGCTGCAAGCTCCTCAGCAGATTGCTTATGCACAGCGGTGGCATTGGCGAGCTCGTTTTTCAAATTCTCGCACAAGCGCAGCTTTTCAGCCAAGCTCTTTTCAATGTCTTTTTCCGTTTCGGGCGTGATTTCCAAAACACCCTGCTCAAAAAGCAGTGCCTCGGCGGCACCAACTGCCTCACTTGCAGCCTGCTGCTCTGCCACCGCCACGGCACGCGCACGCTCACATACGCTCCGCTTTTGCTCTGCTCCTTCCAGTGTTTTTTGGTCGGGAGTGCTTTCAGCCTGCACGGCAGGTGTCGGGTGAGCAAGAGAGCCGCAAACAGGACAAGGCTCACCCTCACAAAGTCCTGCCGCAAGCAAGCCCGCTTGACCGAGAAAATAGTGCGCGCGCAGCTCTGCGCAATGCTCCTCGGCGGTCTTTGCCGCATGTACGGCGTGCGAAAGTGCCTCGTTTGCCGCAAGCAAGCGTTCTTTGGCGCCAACAAGCCTTTCAAATGCCACCTGTGCGCCCTCAAGCGCGCGGATCTCGGATTCCAGCAAAGGGAGACCTTCTCCCTGCAAGGTTGCGTCAGATAGCTTCTTTTTGGCATCGCGCTCCGCGCTCTGCTTCAGCAGCAACGCTTCCATAGCGGCAGCTTTAGCAGAAAGTGCCACGTCGGCTGCTCTCTTTGTTGCCTCAAACACCTTTTCCTGCGCGCGAATGTGCAACGCCTTTTGTGCAAGCGCAAGATACGCGCGCTCCCTCTCACGCCCCATTACAGCCTCGGGCGAAAGCTCGTTTGCACCGCGAAGCGATTGCAGTGCCGCTATGGTGTCGTTTAAGCTTTTTCCTTCTTTTAAGTCAAGCTCCGCCTTGCCGCACGCCGCTCTTACGCGCTTTGCCTGTGTGCGCTTTTCCTCGATCGCGCTTGTAAGCTCGACACAGTAAAGCGCAAGCATTTCGGCAAGGGCTGCAGGGTCCTCTGCGGCATTCTTTTTGGCGCGCAAAAAGGTTTCAAGGCGCGCATCACTCTCCTGCATTTGAGCAGAATTTGCCGCGATCTGCGCGCGTGCGGCAAGCTCCTCGCGCTTTTTACTGCAGGTTGCCGCACGCTCCTTTAATAGTTGCTCAGCACGCGCATACAGCTCGGTATGAAACAAATGCCCAAACATTGCCTTACGCTCAGCGCTTGTGGCATTGAGAATACGCAAAAAATCGCCCTGCGCGATCATTACCGTTCTTGAAAACTGTTGGCGGTCAAGCCCCACGATCTCGCATATACGCGCATCCACATCCTCCATGCGAGAGAGCACACGGTCCGCCCCCTCCTCAATGAGAAGCGCTGTTGCAGGCGAGAGCGTAGTGCCCTCACCTCTTAGCTTGGGACGCTCAAATTCGGGGCTTCGTTCCACGGTATAGCGCCGCCCACCCTGCGAAAAGGTAAATCTGACAAAGGTCTTTGTGTCCGCTTTGGCAAAATCCGAGCGAAAGGACTTGCCGCTTCTGCGATCCTTGCCGCCGCTGGCTTCGCCGTAAAGCGCAAAGGAAATGGCATCAAATATACTAGTTTTACCCGCGCCCGTTTCACCTGTAAGCAAAAACAAGCTCCCCAAAAAGGGTTCGAAATCAATAACAGTTTGCGCGGCAAAGGGGCCAAACGCGGATATTTCAAGTAAGATCGGCTTCATTGCTCCACCTCCGCTTCCTTTAAAATATCCCGCATCAGTGAGAGCTGCTTTTCGGTTGGCGGTGTGCCGTTTTGCGCCTCAAAAAACTCAGCAAAGAGCGCAAGCGGATCGCGCCCCTCAACCCCTTCTGTGCAAGAGATCTCCTCTTGTGTTACGGTGTGTGAATTTTCTACAGCAAAGCGCATGAGATTGGGGTAAACGGCACGCAAGGTCATGCGTGCATCGGGCGCAACCTCCTCATCGGTGACAACGGCGCGAATATAATCCTCACTGTAAGGGGCTGACATCAGCTCCTCCATGCTGCCCTTCACCTCTCGCATGGCATGTATCGGCACCAGAGGCAGACGGCATGTGGTAACGCCCTTGCTTGTAACCTCAAGTAACACTGCGCTTTTTTGCTGTCCCACCTCGGAAAAGGAGTAGCAAAGCGGCGAGCCTGCATACACCACGCTTCCAAAAGACTGCGGACGGTGCAAATGCCCAAGCGCCACATAATCAAAACAGGAAAACATCTCACTCGGCACAGCATCCACCGTGCCGATCACGGGAAGCTCGCTATCCGAGGTCACGCTACCGCTGACAAACAGATGGGCAAGCAGCACGTGACGGTCGGCAATGCCGAAATCAATGCCCGAAAGCATGGCACGCAGTGCTTGCTCCGAGCTCTCAAAGCGCGTGCCGTTAAAATACGGCAACAGCGCAGCAGGGCGAAAGTGCGAGAGTAGATGCACCGCAACTCGGCATCCTTCTTCTTCAAGCATCACCACCTCGGGCTTACCGCGGCACTCGCCTGCCACATGCACGCCCTGCTTTGCAAGCAGCGGCGAGGCAAAACAAAGGCGATCTGCGCTATCGTGATTTCCTGCTATCATCAAAGCCGCAATACCTGCCCTATGCAGTTGCTCCAAAAAATCAGAAAACAGCGCAACCGCTTCTGCGGGCGGTACGGGACGGTCATAAATATCGCCCGCAATCAGCACAGCGCGAGCACCCTCGGTCACCGCCTGCTCCACTATGGTGGCAAGAACGGCTTTTTGCTCCTCAAGCATGGAATATTCGCAAACACGCTTGCCAAGATGCAGATCGGCAATATGTAAAAATTTCATTTTATATCCTCTTTCAAGGCTGCTTCATTCGGATCAAACACAAAATTACCCAAAAACCGCTTTCTCTGTTTTATGAGAAAAAGCGGTTTGTTGTTTGTTTTGTGTTTTATTTGGCACAAATGAAAGAGCCCTTTATTTTTTATTCTTCAAACGCAAACGGCGCAAGCAGGTATGCAATGACCGCTTCACTTGTAATGGCACTGCGGTCAAGCTCCTCAAGAAAGGCGGCGTACGCTTCCCTCGCGCGCTTGGCAACAGGGTCAATGCGCTGCTCGGTCACTGTGGGAAGATTGACGTATTGCGGCGCCTCGGGCGCGCTTGCCTCTGCCTTGACAGTCAGCGCAAGACGGAAATTGGTTTCGACTTCCCCCGTCTTTACTTTATCAATTTGGAGTGCGCACGCGTCGCTATCACAGTAAAACATGCCGCTAACGGTTTTCAAAGCGCCGTTTTTGCCGATCGTTAAGGTAAAGATATCGGTTTTCTCATTAAGGAAAAATTCACCCTGCCAAACATCGGGAGAGCTTTCTCCCTGTTCTACCTTGTAGGTATAATCCGCAGCCACGGTGCGCCAAGCACTATCCACCACATGAACGGTAAGACTGCGCTTAACTCCGTCCAAAAGCAGGCTGATATCAAAGGCATCCTTCTCGGAAATGTCAAGCGAAAACGCAGTGACAGCATCACCTGCGGTGTGAGTGAGATCAAAATAAAGCAGCTTACCCGTCAGTCTTTTGACGGTAGCATTCATTTGAACGGTAAAGGGCTCTGCCGCATCGATCCTTGCGCACAGCGCCTCAATTTCTGCATTATTGAGAAGCCAAGCCTCTACCTTGTTGGTCCATTCGGTTGAAACCACACCGTCTATGGCAGATTGCATGGCATCACGCGTTTTGGCAACCTCACGCACACGGCGCGCAAGCGCCTTATCCTTTGCCGCCCTTGCCCAAGTATCACGCAAAGCGCGGGAGAGCATGCTGTTATCCACCGAAAGATAGATCTTTACCCTTCCGTTTTCGGTATAGCGTGTGTAGCTTGCATATTGAGTGAGATATTTGAGAAAAACATCAAGGTACTCATCGAGCAGCTCGGGCATATCCTCAAAAGAGCCAAAGAGCTCATAAAAGCCCTCGACCCACGTTAAAACGGCAGCGGCACTGCTCTCATTGATCTCGGGCACGGCATAAGCCGTACCGCTGTTATTGCGGAATATAGAATGTGTAATATCCTGCTTTAATGTATCAAAGCTTGCACCAAGCGTGGTAGAGCCAAGAAACGCAGTGGAGCTAAGCACCGCCTCACGCGAGGAGAACCAAAGCTTTGCATCATAGCTCTTTTCCCCCACCAAAAGTGCCGTATCGGCTACGATCTGCTTTCCGTCGGTATCAAAATATAACGAAAGATCAAGGGCCTTGGCGCCGCCAAGATCACTATCGCTTGACAGAGAAAGATCAAGCGAGCCCTCCCCCAATGCATCCAAAAAAAGAGATGCCACCTCACCTAAAAGTGACTGCTTAAAAGTGCGCTCGGCAGAGGACTTCAAATAAGCCAACGGGCGCTTATGATAGGCGCATCCACCAAGAGGCACCACCAGCAGGCAAAGCGCCAGCACAAACGATAAAATGCGAATTGTATATTTCACGGAAAACTCCTTTTTGTTGCTTTATTATTGCTTTTATTATAATGCATATCTATATATTTGTCAATTGTCGTATACAGAATAATTTTCCCAAATCAAAAAAGCCGACATCCCTGTCGGCTTTTTTAATCCTGTGCTGACCCGGCAACAAAGGCTTTTGCACAATTTTCTGCTACGGTAGCAAACAAGATAGAAAGGGCGGAAAACAGCACGCATCCTGTGTAAAGAGGCGCACAAAACTTGACCCATGCGATCAACAGATAAACAACCGCAAGGGTATCCGAAACCGATGCAATCTCAACGTGCGATTTGGCGCCCACGGCTAGCAAAAGCAGCACTGCCAGCACGCAGAACACCACATATAATGTCAGCAGCCGGATAGCGTTGCCGCGCAACACCTTGCCCGTGCGCATCAGCGCTTGGCGGCGGCGCTTTTTCACTGCTATTTTAGAGGGCTTTGCCAATAGGAGCCGAAGCGTTGCCATAACCGCGCGCAACGTGGAGAATACCGCGAACAGCAATAACAGTAAAATCATCAAGCCATACAAGCCTTGACAAAGCTTTGTAATATCACCACCGTCAAAAATGCCAAGCAAGGCGGTAATATTAGTGTCAACGCCCTCAATATAAATGCCAATTTCCTCCGTGATCTGTGCGGTCAGCGCAAAAAGAGAAAGACCGATCGCCAAAAGCGCTGACAACACACCAAGGAAGCGTGTTAAGCCGATTTTTTTACCAAGCAAGCGGTAGGGCGCGGTAAGATAGATCCCCTCCCCCGCGACGGCACGACGCAGCGACCGCACAGCAGGCAGCATTAACGTTAGGGATATGCCACACAGCAAAATGACTTCAATCGAATATCCAAACAGGCACATGGCGGCATCAGCACCCGCCAAACCGCCCGAAAGCACATAAGGAACGCGGAACAAAATACCCGCAAATAACGGAGCAAGCGCACCAAGCAAGCCGCCCATTACCACAGTGTCGGCAACGGCACGCACACGCAATACCTTGCCCCCGCTAAAGAGTGTAACAATACCGCAGATTGCACTGAGAACCGAAAGAACAGCAAGCAACGCCGCAGGAAGCACAAAGGGACGGTAAGTATCCGTAGCACTCAAAATCTCTTTGACAGTGAGGGTGTCAAGCAAGGCTGCGTTACCACCAAAATTCGCTATGATGAGATCGGAAACAGGATTTGCCGCAAACTCCGCACTTGCAAGCCGCACAATAAAGTGGGAGAGCGCGCTGACACCGTCCTGCTGCACATAAAGTGCATCCGAATAACAAACAAAAACATCTAAAAAAAGATAAAAAAGCGGCAAAAACAGCATCAGCGACGGGAAAAATATCTGCCGCATTCTAATTTTAGGGTATGATTTATTCTGCTTTTTCTTACGCTTGGCGCGCGTTTTACCAACACTACTCGGTGCTTTTTCAACCGATACAGGTGCTGTTGAAGCAGCTGCCGTCAATGTAGAGCTTGATGCATTATCCGTCAAGGGGACGGGCGCGGGCGGAGCAGAAAATGCTTCGTTTACAAGAGGCGCACCGCAATGTGAACAATGCGTGCCACGGCACTCGGTACCACAGGATTTACAGATCATTTCCTATCTCCTTTCCACTAATGTTTCACACTTTATATTTTAATTTATATTGTCTGTTTTGTCAAGCAAAATCCGCATCTGTTTATGAATAGCAAGCGCGAGGTGAAACAAAAATCGACGGCAAAAAACATTTTGCAAAAATATTTCAAAAAACTATTGACAAGCCAACACCTTTTTGCTATAATATCAAACGTCGCCGCACTCTGTGCGCTCGATGCTGCTATAGCTCAGTCGGTAGAGCACGTCATTGGTAATGACGAGGTCATCGGTCCGAATCCGATTAGCAGCTCCATACAAAAAAACCCGCCAATCGGCGGGTTTTTTTGCATGGTGTCGTTCCTCGGGACGAGGAGCGATGTGAAAGATTCAACCCGATGTTTAAAATTTACGTTGATATTTAAGTTTCCCAAAAATTCCTCTTATTTTCGTTGACAGTTCCCACAGGATATGTTATACTAATTAATAATATTTTTGTATTACATGCTATCGGAGGTTTTATTATGACCGAAAATCACGAGCTCCCCAAAACATACGCCCCCGGCGACTTTGAGGAGCGCATTTATAAAAATTGGTGCGACAAGGGCTATTTTACCGCCAAGATCGATAAAAAGAAAAAGCCCTACACCATTGTGATTCCGCCCCCAAACATCACGGGTCAGCTCCACATGGGCCACGCGCTTGACAACACCCTGCAGGATATCCTCATTCGCTACAAGCGCATGAGTGGATTTGCCACGCTTTGGCTCCCCGGCACCGACCATGCGTCCATTGCCACCGAGGCAAAGATCGTAGAAGCTATGCGTGCAGAGGGTGTAACCAAGGAGCAGATCGGGCGCGAAGGATTTCTCAAGCGCGCTTGGGCATGGAAGGAGCAATACGGTGGACGCATCGTTTCGCAGCTGAAGCGTCTTGGATCCTCCTGCGACTGGTCGCGCGAGCGCTTTACCATGGACGAGGGCTGCTCTGAGGCGGTAAAGGAAGTATTTGTGCGCCTGTTTGACAAGGGGCTGATCTACCGCGGCAACCGCATGGTAAACTGGTGCCCTACCTGTGTGACCTCCATTTCCGATGCCGAGGTTGAATACGAGGACAAGCCCGGTAACTTCTATCACCTGCTCTACCCCGTAAAGGAAACCGGTGAAATGCTGGAGCTTGCAACCACGCGCCCCGAAACTATGCTGGGCGATACCGCCGTTGCCATTAACGCGGAGGATCCGCGCTATCAGCACCTGCACGGCTGCCATGTGATCCTGCCTTTGATCAATCGCGAAATCCCGATCGTATGCGACGAGCATGCAGATATGACCAAGGGTACGGGCGTTGTAAAGATCACACCCGCACACGACCCCAACGACTACGAGGTTGGTGCACGCCATGATCTGCCGTTGGTGCGTGTATTCACCTATGACGGCAAAATGACAGGCGCTGCGGATAAGGCAGCCGCTGATAAGCTTCGTCAAAGCGGCACCGCTGCCGTGGGCGAGCCCGAGGTGCTGGATTGCGGCAAATACGCGGGGCTTACCACCGCCGAAGCACGCAAGGCGATCCTTGCCGACCTTGAGGCGGCAGGGCTTTTGAAGAGTGTAGAGCCCCTTGCCCACAACGTGGGCACCTGCTACCGTTGCCACCAGGTGATCGAGCCCATGGTATCCAAGCAATGGTTTGTAAAAATGGAGCCGCTTGCAAAGCCTGCTATTGCGGCAGTACGCGAGGGCAGAACCAAATTTGTGCCCGAGCGCTTTGAGAAAAACTATTTCCACTGGATGGAAAACATCCGCGATTGGTGTATCTCCCGTCAGCTTTGGTGGGGTCATCGCATCCCCGCCTTCTACTGTGACGCTTGCGATGAGATCACCGTCACCAAGGAAGCAACGGCTAAATGCCCCAAGTGCGGCTGCGAGATGCGTCAGGATCCCGACACGCTTGACACCTGGTTCTCCTCGGCGCTCTGGCCCTTCTCTACCCTCGGCTGGCCGAGAAAAACAGAGGATCTCGACTTCTTCTATCCCACCAACACGCTGGTAACGGGCTACGATATCATTACCTTCTGGGTATCGCGCATGATCTTTTCGGGCCTTGAATACACCGACAAGGAGCCCTTTGATACCGTGCTCATCCACGGCTTGGTGCGTGATGCACAGGGTCGCAAAATGTCAAAATCCCTTGGCAACGGCATCGATCCCCTGCAGATCATCGATCAATACGGTGCCGATGCACTGCGCTTTGCACTTGCCACAGGCAACTCGCCCGGAAACGATATGCGCTTCTCTGATGAGAAGATTGAGGCGGCGCGTAACTTTGCAAACAAGCTTTGGAACGCCTCTCGCTTTGTACGCATGAATCTTACCATTGACAAAATCGCTCTGCCGCAAGCCGAAAAGCTTGCCGCTGAGGACAAGTGGATTCTCAACGCCTACAACAACACCATCAAAACAGTGCGCAACGCGCTGGATAACTTTGAGCTTGGTGTGGCGCTTTCCACCCTTTACGATTTCCTTTGGGATATTTTCTGCGATTGGTATATCGAGCTCTCTAAGGCTCGCTTGGCAGACAAGGATACCGAAGCAAACCTGATTGCACAAAACGTGCTGGCATACGTGCTTGTAGGTACGCTTAAGCTTCTGCATCCCTTTATGCCCTTTATTACCGAGGAGATCTACGGCTCGCTGCCGCACGATTGCGAGAGCATTATGATCGACACCTATCCCGAGGCAAGCGCTGCCTTTGATTTTGCTGCAGATGCTGCCCAAATGGAGCGCGTGATCGCTGCCATTCGCGCCATCCGCCAGCGCCGCAACGAGATGAACGTGCCTCCCTCTCGCCGCGCCAAGGTGTATATTGCAACCAAGCACCTTGACAGCTTTGGTGAGGCTACAGCACCCTTCTTTGCCCGTCTTGCCTCCGCCTCCGAGCTTGAAGTAGCCGAAAGCTTTGAGGGCGTGATCTCGGGTGACACCGCCGTGCAGATCGTAACCGATTCGGCAACAATCTTCCTGCCCTTGTCGGATATCATTGACACCGAAAAGGAAAGAGCGCGCCTTACCGCAGAGCAGCAAAAGCTGCTTGGCGAGATCGAGCGCGTGGAGAAGAAGCTGCAAAATGAAAGCTTTGTTGCAAAAGCACCTGCCGCTGTGGTAGATGCCGAGCGCGAAAAGCTGCAAAAATACCGCGCAAACCTTGACGGCGTGCTTGCCGCCTTGGCTAAGCTTGGTTAAAAAAGGGCTGCGCCAAGCGCAGCTCGCTTGGAAACGGTATAGCATTTCGATGCTATACCGTTTCTTTTTTACTTCCTCAAACATACATGCGTCGGTATAGAATTCCCCCTTGCCGAATATACTTTGTTTGAGAATGTTTTTTAAAGGTGATATTATGAAACGATCGATTGGACTTTGGCAGTTCATGGGCTTTGCCGTGACCTCGCTTGCAGGTACACTTTTACACTTTCTATACGATTGGCTTAACAAGGCCAAATGGATCGCGCCCTTTTCGGGTGTCAATGAATCCACGTGGGAGCACATGAAGCTGCTCTTTTGGCCTATGCTCCTCTACGCTACCGTACAGAGCTTTTTCTTCGAGGATCGCTCCGATTTTTGGTGCGTAAAGCTTAAGGGAATATTGCTGGGGCTTGCCTTGATTCCCGTCATTTTTTATACCTATAACGGTGTGATCGGCAAATCTCCCGATTGGATCAACATTGCCATCTTCTTTATTTCCGCTGCCATTGTTTATATCTATGAAACCAAACGATTTCAAAAAGGCACGTGCCCTTGCAAAAACCAAAAGCTTGCGATTGGTGTACTTTTTGGGGTTGCCGCTTTGTTTGTTGTGTTCACCTTTAAAACACCCGAAATAGGCATTTTCAAGGATCCGATTACGGGCACGTACGGTATATAAGAGTAAAGTAAAAAAGATCGCACGGGATCTAACCCGTGCGATCTTTTTTGTCGCAATTATTACTGCTTTTCAGCGGATTTCAAAAATTTTTGAAAATACTCTATTAGCGTGGCGAAGTATTTTCGGTTAATGCTGTAAAGCATCGACTTTTTTACAGTCCTTGCTCTCACAACACCGCATTTTTCAAGCGTGTTTACATGATGATATGCGGTTGACGCAGGCAAGCCAAGCATTGCCTCAAGGTCCTTACAGGTGCACTCTCCCTTTTGCCTTATCACCTCAAGCATTTTTACACGGTTGACATCAGACAGTGCCGCGCCGAATTGCTCGGGAATAAGATCAATATGTTTTTTCTTCAACCGCTCAAGAGTAGTACGATAGTCGATCCCGATAAGATAGAGCATTTGTGAATGGCACCTAAGCTGCAAAAGATTTTTATTCAAAAGGCAAAATGAAAGATATATATTATTTTCGGTTTTCGGATGCTCAAGAAAGCCAAATCTCTCTTGCAGCAATTCATAATTCAGCTCATTATACACATCAAGTATCTTGGCATAATTTCTTTCGTAGTACGATGAAAGCTGAATATCCTTAGCCATAAGCTCATACTGCAGCAAACGAATATAAAACTCGGGGTCCATGAAAAATTCATACAGCTTAGCCTTTAATTTATCATCATAATCCGATTTTTTTACAATCTCAAATAAACGCTTTTTGGATAGTATACACTCATTTACTTCATTATCGTTCAAATCCTCAAAATAGTATTTGATAACGTTTTTTGTAAACGAATCGTAATCAGACACTTCCCTTTGCAAAAAAGCAAGATCATACTCGGTGGTCAATACCTGTGCATGGTTGTGAAAAAAGTTTAAGGTAAAGAAGCAATGTTTATCCGATGCGACTCTGAAAAAAATATACAGATCATCCGAGATCGGTTCAAAGAGCTTGAAATTCTCGGAAAAATATTTCATATCCTCTTCGTTGGCTTCAAACAATTCGGGAAACAGATCGACATTATATTTGTAGAAAAACAAAAAAATAAGGTCGTAAATATATCCGGGATTTTTGATAAGCTTTAAATCTGGCATTGCTTTACTCCTTTCCCAAGATCCTTCCCATACATTTTAACATGAAGCAGCTGACTTGTCAAGTTTTTACTTCCATTTATATTTTTAATAATTCATGAAAAGTTTTTTGAATTTCCAACACATGTTGAAAATAATAATTATTATCTCTTAACAATTGTTAAAATATACGCGCAATTCTATTGACGATATCCGATATTTGTGATACAATACAAAAGAACTGCAATTATGATAGCTCATACCAATTTCGCAAAGGAGACATAACGGTGCTCGATATAAAAAATTTCGGAAAAAGGCTTTTCCACCTTCGTCACACAGCACACTTGCGGCAACAGGACGTGGCGCAAAGATGCTTCGTTTCGATTCAAGCCGTTTCCAAATGGGAACGTGGGCAAAGCTGCCCGGATCTTCTGATGCTGGATGACCTTGCCTCGGCACTCGGTGTTGAGATCAAGGATCTGTTTGAAGAAAATTAAACATTTTGTCAGCGAGGTAAAAAATGTCAAAGAATCCCAAAGAAAAGAAGAAAAAGCTTTCTTTTAAGCGAAATATCTCAAACAACCTTTTTGCGCTGAAAACAATATGGATCGCATCACCTTTATATTTATTTGTCTATCTGTCTTCCTCGGTCTTATACGGTGCCCTTGATTTCCTTTCAGGTACTTATCTTTTGAGGAAAATCGTCAACGGCATCTCAAACGGCGACCCCATAGCCAATATTTTGATGTTTACGGCAATACTTGGCACCGTTACGTTGATTACATACACATCTCTGCAATGGTTTTGGAATGTAACTTCTCAAAAAATGCACAGAAAAATTTCGATACATATCCAGAAGATGGTGTTTAAAAAAGCCGCAACGGTAGAGCTTGCATGCTATGAAACCCCTTCCTTTTACGACAAATATGTAAAAGCGATGGATGAAGCGCAAGAACGCATTATAAAAGTTATGCGTACTCTTGACGGTTTGATACAAAAATTCACCGCGCTTTTTGCAAACTCTCTTTTGCTTTTTATCATTGACCCCGTACTTATTCTGTTTGGTCTGTTCCCTTTGTTGCTGGGCTTTTTCAGACGACTTGAAAATATCACCGCGCATAAATACAAAACCGAAAAAAAGCCCCTCAACCGCCGCAAGGAATATGTGCTGAGAACCTTTTATCTTAGCGAATACGCCAAGGAGATGCGTATTGGCAGTATGCATGAAAATATGCTGCGTGATTTCAGAGAAAGTATACACGATTTTTGCACGATTACAAAAAAATACGGCACACGCAAGGCAATCTTCGGGTATATCCGAAAAGTAGGTCTTGAGGTGGTTACGGTACTGGGCGCTACGCTTTATGCAGTATGGAGCAACATGGTGATAGGTCCGCAAAACGGAGGCATGAACGTCGGCGACTGTATCGTTGTGATCGGTTCTATCGGCACAATATCTTATTGCCTGAACAACCTTATTCAAAACTTTGCCGAATTTGGCGAGCACGCGCTTTTCCTTGAGGATATGCGCTTCTTTCTCGATTATGAGCCTACCATTGTTGACGGTGCGCTTGTCGCACCCGGCAGCGGCGAGGATATCACGGTAAAAAACGTTTCCTTTCAATATGACGGCGCGGCGCACGACACATTGAAAAACATCAGCTTTACCCTGCGAAAGGGTGAACGTATCGCACTTGTGGGAAGCAACGGGGCTGGCAAAACCACTCTGATCAAATTGATGCTGCGTCTGTATGACCCCAAAGAGGGAGAGATCATGCTCGGCGATAAAAACATAAAGGATTTTTCGCTCTCATCATATCGCAATTCCTTTAGCACGGTTTTTCAAGATTTTAAAATGTTTTCCATGAGTGTTAAGGATAACGTCCTGCTCCGCCCCGAAAAAGGGGGAGATCGAGAGCTTGTAGAAAACGCGCTCAGGGAAAGCGGCGCCATGCAACGCATAGAACGCATGGAAAACGGCATTGACACGGTGCTCACACGCGAATTTGACAAAAAAGGAGAAAATCTCTCGGTGGGCGAACAGCAAAAGCTGTCACTTGCAAGGATATTTGGGGACAGCACACCTTATGTTATTCTCGATGAGCCTTCCAGTGCGCTTGACCCGATCGCCGAATACAAAATGTTTGAAAATATGATGCGCGCCACCGAGGGCAGAAGCGTTATATTCATCTCTCACAGACTTTCATCCGCCGTGCTTGCCGACAGAATCCTTCTTATGGAAAACGGCAGCATCACAGAGTCGGGAACTCACCGGGAGCTTATCGATCAAAACGGAAAATACGCCGAGATGTTTAGACGACAGGCGCAAAATTATCTTGGAAGCGAGGTGAGTTCAGATGCGCAATAAAGCCCCCAAAAAGAAACAAAAGATATCATCCATACTCAAAAACAATCTTTTTATGATAAAAAAGATTGCCAGATACACACCCGACTACTTTTTGTTTATGATCCTTGAGGGTGTTATCTGGGGATTTATCAATTCTGTTTCGGCATATTACACGTTTCATCTTTTGAACACCGTAAGCAAAGGTAGGGATTTTGCATACGCTGTCAAAATAATTGCTCTCATGGCTTTATTCTATATCCTTGCTTACATGTTTGATCGGTGGTATTGGAGCGTACACAATCCCATATTGCGTCAAAAGCTGTATCTGAAGCTGCACGAGGAGCTTTTTGTAAAATCGCGCTCCCTTGATCTCGCTTGCTTTGACGATCCCGAATTCTACGACGATTACGTATGGGCAATGAATGAATCACACACACGTGCCATAGAGGTGCTTGAGGATACAGGAAAGCTGATAAACCGAATTGTGGCTTCCACAACGCTGATCAGTCTGCTGATCAGCATAGATCCCGTTATTGCTTTGATCCTGCTTATATCCTCTGCCATCACTGTCATCTGCAATCTGATCGGAAATAAAGTAAGCTTTCGGTACAGCAAGGAATCAAATCCGCTTTGGCGAAAGAATTCCTATATAAACCGCATATATCGCCTTCCCGATTATGCCAAGGAACTTCGCATCAGCCGTGCCAATGATCTCATCATGAAGGAATACGAAAAAAACGCAGGAAAAATCATCGAGGTTGATGTCAAATACGGCAAAAAATATTTTCTTCTGTACGGTATTGGCTGGAATGCCGCATTCAATCTTACCTATTCTCTGATCCTTATATACATGATCATCATGCTTGGCAACGGTTCTCTTTTGATCGGTGGATTTGCAGCAAGTGCTACCGTAGTTGGAAAGATACGCTGGATGCTAACAGACCTTACGGAAAGGCTGACCAAATATGCAAAGCATTCCTTGTATGTAGAAAAATACCGCGAGTTTTTAAGATTTACCCCCCACATGAAAAAGGGCGCGCTACCATTGCCGATATTTGAAACACTTGAACTGAGAAACGTAAGCTTTTCCTACGAGTTTTCCGCCCACCCCAAATATCTTTTTCACGATGAAGATCATGTTGCGCAAAAAAAAGAAAACGAAAACAAGGATGCGCTGAAAAATGTCAATCTCACGATACGTGCGGGAGAAAAAATAGCGATTGTGGGATATAACGGTGCAGGAAAAACCACGCTGATCAAGCTTATCATGCGTCTTTACGACCCAACCGAGGGGGAGATCCTTTACAACGGTATTAATATAAAGGAATTTGACACCGACGAATACCGCAAAATGATAGGCACTGTTTTTCAGGATTTCAAAATATTTGCTACCACTGTAGCAGAAAATGTTATGAACGGCAGTTATCATGCAACACAAGACGAAACAACCGTGCTAAATGCACTCAAAGCAGCAGATTTCACCGAAAAGCTCTCAGATCTTGCCGATGGAATACACACGCATCTCACACGCGAATTCAATGACAAAGGCACCAATCTTTCGGGTGGGGAAGCGCAAAAGGTAGCGATTGCACGTGTGTTTGCCAAGGACCACACCATTGTGATAATGGACGAGCCCTCCAGTGCGCTTGATCCTATGGCTGAGTACAATCTTAACCAATCAATATTGCACAACACAGATAACAAAACCGTCATTTTTATCTCACACAGACTTTCAACAACGCGCATTGCCGACAAAATATATATGTTTGATACAGGCAGGCTGATTGAAGAAGGCAGTCATAAAAAGGGGCGGATAAATTGAAAGCAAAACGCCAAAGAGCTTCCTGATCATTATACAGGGGCTCTTTGGCGTTGCTATAAAGCATGCTGATATGCGGTTTTTATTGAAAACAAGATTGCTGCTTAAACTAAAATTACTGTTTAGACAGCGGATCGCGATAATAGCGCTTATAGCACTTGGCTACAGTAGCAATGCGATAATAATCGTTGGTAAGAACAGTATCTGCGCCAAGATCAAAGTAGTGCTTTGCTTCCTCGGGGTCATCGGCAAAGAAAACATTACAAGTAATGCCGTTTTCGTGTGCGCGCTGAATGGTTTTTTCCACATAATCGGGTGCGTTATGCTCGAAATGAGGCTTAAACAACTGAATTTTGCGCGCGCCCGTTTCAATTGCCTTTTCAACAAGATCCTCAAACGGATCTGCCGAAGCGCCTGCGCAGCGAGCGATATCAGGAGCCAGCACGCGAAGCTGCTTCAAAACCGTTTTGTTTCCGCACATGAAATACACGTACTTACGGCAATCGTACAGATCAATCAGACGAATGAGCTCAGTGAGATAATTCTGCGGCAATGGATCTGTAGCATTTGGCGTTTTGATGTGCATATTCATAACCGTGTGGCAAGCAAATTTCTTTAAGATCTCCTCAAGAGTAGGGATCCGCATACCCTCAAACTGCACGCCGTATTTTGCCCCGAAATCGTATTGCATAATTTCATCAAACGTGAGCTCCCAGATATTTCCCTCACCCGCAATATCGTGCGCCAATCTTCTATCGTGGAAGGAAACAAACTTGCCGTCAGCAGTCTGCCAGAGATCAAATTCGATCTCCTCGGCACCCATCGCGACTGCCGCGCCAAAGGCGGGCAGGCTGTTTTCGGGTGCAATTGCGCTAAAGCCGCGGTGTGCACAAACACGGGGATAAGTCATCACATCATTGTGCGGCACAATTGCACTGCCGCCCGGGCGATACTGCCAGGGTCTGCGCCCTGCCTCGATATACGCGTGATGCGTGGCGGGCTCATTGCCAAAGCCTGCCGCCTTGAGGTAGCGCGCGTGGGGATCAAATTCCACCACACCCATGCTTGCCTCATTTTTAAGGTTCAGAAGCACCTGCCCATCGGGGGCTACCACCATGCTACATCCACCCACGGGAGAGTTTTCACCAAGGCTGACCGAGGAGCGCACCACGTAAGCGTTACAGTTATAGGCACAGAACTGTGCCATGATCTCAAGTGCACGGTGTGTATCACTGCGCTGATAAGCACAGGCAATGATCACATCGGGATTATAACGTGCGATATTTGCAAATGCCTCATAGAAATAAAAATCGTAACAGATAAGGAAACCGTAACGCACGCCATCGATCTCAAGGATCGTGGGGGCTGCATGCTCATAGGTATAGTCACGGTCAAGCTCGTACTCATGCATTTCGGAGTTCACCAAATGCCGCTTATAATACTGCCCTACCATTTCACCCGCCTTATTAAACGCAACAGTAGTGTTGCGCTTGCCCGTGGGGGTTTCCACGATACAGTTTACAAAAAGTGTGGCAGAGCAACGCTTGGCGGTTTCAGATGCCTTTTGCAGCAATACCTCCCCATACTTTTCAAAGCTCTGCTCCATTTCTGCCTTGGTTTTGGCAAGGCAAGGTACATTGGAGTATTCGGGCAAAACAATAAGATCCATATCAGGTGTGCAACGGTCAAGCGCATCAAGCTCCCATGTAAAATACATATCTGATTTGCCAAAATCCATACAGTAAGGGGGCTGAATTACACAAGTCTTCATAAAGATCTCCTTTTATTTCTCAATTTGGTATTTTTGAAGCAATGCATCAAAATTATCACACAGCTTATATAGAATATGATAAAAATGATCGAGCGCGGCACCGGGTATATTTTGACTCACAGTTTCCTCGATCTCATCAAATGTATAACTGATATCAAGCGCAGCCTCTCTGCCCTCGGGCGTTAGAAGGTACTTTTGCTTATAGCGCCGCGCCTGTTCTGCCTCTCGCAAAACAAAGCCCTTTTCAGCTAACTCTGCCATGCACCGCGAAATCTGCGCCTTATCGATCTCACAAACCGTTGCAAGCTCGGTAGCGGTAAGCCCGCACTCGCTTTCCAACACGCGGCAAAGGCAGATGGCATTGGTACCCTTCAAACCATACTCAGCCATTTTACGCGCCTTTAATGCCTGCACCGACCTTACCAGCCGCATAACCGAAGTCGAAAAAATTTCAAAACGGTCTTTTTTCATAATATTTCCCTCGCATAGCTTTCATAGAAATACCTTGTAGTGGGGATATTATTATACACCTTTTTTGTTGTAAAGTCAAGATTTAAGCATCAAAAAACCCCCAACGCCCTAAGCATTGGGGGAATTTTGAAGCACAATTATTGTGCGTTTTTTCTTGCTTCGAAGCAAGCGCTGCAGTAAACGGGTCTGTCGCTAGAGGGCTGGAAAGTAACCTTTGCCTCGCCGCCGCACTCTGCGCAGGTGGTAATGAAGTACTCTCTTTGTGCCTTGCCGGCGTTCTTCTTTGCATCGCGGCAAGCTTTGCAGCTCTTGGGCTTGTTCAGAAATCCTTTTTCCTTATAAAACTTTTGCTCGCCGGCGGTGAAAACAAATTCATTGCCGCACTCTTTGCAAACAAGAGTTTCATCCTCAAAGATTTCGTCGGTTGCGCCAACCAGGGTGATTTCTTCGTTCATTGTTGTTACCTCACTTTTTAAATTGAGAATGATTTTGCCCTTAGACGGATTTCCACCGACACCTTTGAGAAATAAATTCAACGCTCTTGTTAAGCTACCGGGGCATATAGATGCGTTATCTGCAATCATGCAAAGCACGTCTTAGCTTTTGACGAATGCGATAAACGGCATTTTCAACGGAATGAGGATCCTTTGCTAACTGATGCGCGATCTCTCCGGAGCGATACCCTGCGGTATAAAGCGTCCATACACGAAGTTCATACGGTGAAAGCACGGCACGAATACGCCCGCGAAGGATTGCCAATGCCTCCTCCTCCATCACGCGAGTTGCGGGATCGTCAACAACAGAGCCCTCAAGCTGCTCAGACAAGGGAAACTCCATCTTGCGGCGACGCAACACACGCAGCTGCGAAACAAGCGCATTGGAAATGCAAATTTTAGCATACAAGCCAAATTCAACATCGCTTTGCGTAAGATCAAACCCCAAAGCAGCACGGTAAAGTGCAACAAGCGCGATCTGGTGCAGATCCTCTGCATCCTCACGACTGAGGTCTGCTGAATGGCGCGACACCTCTGCTTGCAAAAGGGGCTCATATGCCTTTGCCAACTGTGCAAACGCAGCCTGCTCGCCTGTACGGATAAGGTGGATAATTTCTTCTGTTGTTTGATGCATTTTTTCAGTTTTCATGATACCTCTTGACCATAAAAAGATGCACTTATCTTTTTACATCACATTACAATTATAACATAAAAATATGGTTTGTCAATGGATTTTTGGAGATTTTTTTAATTTTTTTTGAAAAAACAAAGAAAATTTCGTTAAATTTGCCGATTTTTTTATTTTTTTCCATATTTTTCTACAAAATCACCAAAATTTGGTTTACTTTAGTGCGCGAAAGCGAAATCGGGAGGCAAAAATGCCCCCCGATTTGACTCAATCAAACAAAAAATTCATGTTGCCGGCAAGCAGCGCGTGCACGCCGCGATAGATCACCTCAGGGCGATCACGGAAGTTCTCTGCCATGCGTCGCGCACGATCTGCGCTGTCTACCGTAAGCGTATTAGAAAAGATGACCTTGCCACGCTCGATAAGCTGGCAGTTGACCTCAAAAGCGCCCTCATTCTGTTTGGTGGTGGTGCATTTTGCTTCGATACCGCGTTTTTTAAAATCAAGATAGCGAAGCGCCGCCGCAAGGCTTTTGTCAAGAATGGAGGAAAGCACGTCGCTGGATAGATTTTCCGCCACGCATATGCCCTTTTCGGTGATCTCGTACATTTTATCGCCGTCAATTTCCCCCGCCTCACGGATGAGATCGCCGTCGAGCATTTGCCCAAACGCCTCAGCAAAATCAAGATACATGATATAATCGGTCTGCATAACGATATCGTTAAGCGTGATAAAATCAAGCGCACGACCGAGATTTTGCATCAAATACAGCACAAATATTTTTACATTTTTCATTCCGCCGACAGCAGAAGCCATGATGCTCACTCCCTTTACTGATTTTCTTTTTATATTTTAACATATTTTTTTGTTTTTTTCAACACTTTTATTTGCATTATTTGGAAAAGTGTGCTATAATAATACATTATAAGATTTTTGTGCGCGCGTGCGCAGAAAGGACCGTAAAATGATCTATGTTGCCATTCTTGGCTTTGGTGTGGTTGGCAGCGGTGCCGCAGAGGTGATTGCAAGCAATCACGCTGTAATTGAAAAAAATCTTGGCAAGGCAGTTGCAGTCAAGCGCATTCTTGACCTGCGCGAGTTTCCCGATAGCCCCTTTGGGCACCTTGTCACACATGATTTTAACGATATTTTAAATGACCCCGAGATCTCCGTTGTTGCCGAAATGATGGGTGGCTCTCACCCTGCATACGATTTTACCAAGGCATGTCTTGAGGCAGGCAAGCACGTTGTAACCTCAAACAAAGAGGTGGTTGCACGCTTTGGCGCGGAGCTTTTGGAGATTGCGGCCGCACACGGCGTTCGCTATCTTTTTGAGGCCAGCGTTGGCGGCGGTATTCCCGTCATTCGCCCTATGGTAAATGATCTTGCCTCCAATGAGATCGAGCGCGTTGACGGCATCCTCAACGGCACCACCAACTATATTCTTACGCAAATGATCGCAGGCGCCACCTTTGAAAATGCATTAAAGGAAGCACAGGCAAAGGGCTATGCCGAAGCAAACCCTGCCGCTGATGTAGAAGGGCTTGATGCCGCACGCAAGATCGTGATTCTGGCAGCACTTTCCTTTGGTACCCTGCTCTCGCCTGACAAGATCCACTGCGAAGGCATCACCAAGCTGACGCTTGCCGACGTAGCAGTGGCAAAGGCACTTGGCTGCTCCATTAAGCTGATCGGTCACACCGAGCGCTCAAACGGCAAGGTTCTTGCCATGGTCAGCCCTCGCCTCGTCCCGCTTGACAATCCCCTTTCGGGCATTACAGATGTATTTAACGGTATTCTGGTTGATGCCAACATGGTCGGCAAGGTCATGTTTTACGGCGCGGGTGCGGGCAAGCTCCCCACCGCAAGCGCTGTGGTTGCCGATATTATTGACATTGTGGCACATATGGAAAGCGACAACGTGCGCGCCCCCAAGTTCACCGTGGCAACCGATGCGGATTATGCGGATTTCTCCGCTTATGCTTGCCGCACCTGCGTAGCGTTTGAGAATACCGCGGGCGCAGCAGAAAAGATCACCGCTGTGTTTGGTGAGGTTAAGACTGTAACCGAGGGTGACCGTATCGCCTTTATCTCGGACGAAATGACCGAGAAGACCCTCACCGACTTGATCGCAAAAACAGATCTCACCCTGTGCTCACGCATTCGCGTGCTTGGGTAAGATACGGAAAGCAGGAAAGGGAGAGAGGTCCTTTTGCAAAAGGACCTCTCTCCCTTTTTGTTTTGCTCTGCAAAACAAATTCACCCACCTGAAAGCTTTGCTATCATTTTGCAGAGCGTTTCACGAAGCATCAGATCTTATTTTGGTACGCTTATTGCGGGACGTCGAGGCGCCGTCCCCTACAATGTTCCCTTCAAAAAACGCCTTGGTTTCTGCCTCAATGCGGCAGTGGGAGAAAACCAGCGCCGCAAGGTTTAAAAGCGTCATTACGGCAAGCACAATGTCTGTCAGCTCCCACACGAGGCTTGGGGCTGCGATGCTGCCGAGCACCGTTGCCGCAAACGCGCCACCAAGCAAAAAGCGCGGCGCGTGGCGGTGTTTGGTGAGATAATGCACTGCCTCGCTACCGTAATGCGACCAGCAAAGCACCGTGGCAAACGCAAAAAATGCAACCGATATGGCGACAAGCGGCGGTGCAACGTCGCCAAGTACTGCGCCAAAAGCGCTGATTGCGGTAAACACACCGCCGCCCGACTGCTCTACGCCGCTCACAAGGATCACAAGCGCCGTAAGGGTGCAGAGCAGTACCGTATCCACAAACACCTCAAATATGCCCCAAAATCCCTGCTGCGCGGGGCTTTTGGCATTGGCGGCGGCGTGGGCAATGGGCGCTGTACCGCAGCCTGCCTCGTTGGAAACAAGTCCACGGGAAACGCCATACCGTACCGCTTTATTTGTCAAAACACCCACAATACCGCCCATGCCACCCTGCAAGGTAAACGCCCCCTTAAAGATCGCGCCAAAGGCCGCGGGCAATGCAGCGCGCTGTAAAAAAAGAACAGCAAAGGAAAGCACGCAAAACAGCAAGCACACAAAGGGCACCAATACGGCACACACACCCTCAACACGCGCCGCGCCCCGCCAAAGAATAATGACGGCTATCCCCCCCATCACGACACCCGTGACGAGAGGCGGAACCCCAAACACCCCCGAAAGGGCTTCGGCGGCGGCATTCGCCTGTATCATGGTGCCAAGCGTTAGGGTGCAGAGCACGCAAAGAACGGCAAACACAGAGGCAAGCACGCGCCCGAGCCGCCCGCGAAAGGCTTCTTTTATATAATACATAGCGCCGCCGTGCGCTGTGACACATGAGCCCCCCTCACATTGGCGCGTGAGCTGTGCCAGCACGATCTCCGCATATTTTAGCGCCATAACAAGGAGCGCCGCTACCCACATCCAAAACACAGCGCCCGCGCCACCAAGCATAATGGCAGTTGCAACGCCTGCAATATTCCCTACCCCCAGCGTACCGGCAAGTGCTACCGTCAGCGCCCGCACGGGCGAAGTGCCCCCCTGCCCCTGTGAGTGAAGCATGCCAAGCACGGTTTTTTTAGGGTATCTCAAAAAGCACGTGCCTATTTTAAAAGTGAAGTATCCTCCCGCCAAAAACAAGCAAAACGGCAGCAGTACACCCGATAAAACTTGAACGATCAAAACAGCATCTCCTTTTTGTTAACAATGTGTGAACAATACAAAATACACTTGATTTTTCCAGCATTTGGTGTAAAATAATCTTATGAGTTAGCACTCCCACGATATGAGTGCCAAAATTCTACAAGCTTTTGCAATAAACATGTTAAAGGAGGCAAAAAACATGACACTGAAACCTTTAGCCGATCGCGTGGTTGTAAAGCTCGTTGAGGCAGAAGAAAAAACAAAATCGGGTCTCATTCTCACCGCAGCATCGCAGGAAAAACCGCAGGTAGCCGAGGTCGTAGCAGTTGGTCCCGGCGGACTTGTTGACGGAAAAGAAGTTAAAATGATCGTTAAAGTGGGTGACCGTGTGATCACCAGCAAGTATTCGGGCACCGAGGTAAAATGTGACGGTGTGGAATACAACATCGTGCGCCAGAGCGACATCCTGGCAATTGTAGAGTAAGGAGAACAGTACAATGGCAAAGGAAATTCTTTACGGCATTGAGGCGCGCGATGCGCTCTGCCGTGGCATTGACAAATTGGCTAACACCGTTAAGATCACGCTTGGCCCCAAGGGCAGAAACGTGGTGCTTGACAAGAAATACGGTGCGCCCCTCATCACCAACGACGGTGTAACGATTGCCAAGGAGATCGAGCTTGAAAACCAAGCTGAGGACATGGGCGCACGTCTTGTGCGTGAGGTTGCAACCAAAACAAACGACGCAGCCGGTGACGGTACCACCACCGCTACCCTTCTTGCACAGGCATTTGTGCGCGAGGGTATGAAAAACGTAACCGCGGGTGCCAACCCCATGGTGCTCCGCAAGGGCATGAAAAAGGCGATTGACCGCGCTGTTGAATGCCTTGTTGCCAACTCCAAGAAGGTGAACGGCTCTGAGGATATCGCACGCGTAGGCACCATTTCCGCAGGCGACGAGGTGATCGGTACACTGATTGCCGATGCTATGGAAAAGGTAACCGCTGACGGCGTTATTACCGTTGAGGAGTCCAAGTCCGCCGACACCTACTCTGAGGTGGTTGAGGGCATGCAGTTTGACCGTGGCTACCTCTCCCCCTACATGGCAACCGACATGGATAAAATGGAGGCTGTCATCGACGATGCGATGATCCTTATCACCGATAAAAAGATCTCCAACATTCAAGAGGTCCTTCCCCTCCTTGAGCAAATGGTACAGGCAGGCAGAAAGCTTGTTATCATTGCTGAGGACGTAGAGGGCGAAGCACTCACGACCCTTGTGCTCAACAAGCTGCGCGGCACCTTTGTATGCGTTGCCGTAAAAGCCCCCGGCTTTGGCGACCGCCGCAAGGAGATGCTGCAGGACATCGCGATCCTCACAGGTGGCGAGGTGATCTCCTCCGAGCTTGGTCTTGAGCTGAAGGATACCTCCATTATGCAGCTCGGCCGCGCCCGTCAGGTAAAGATCAACAAGGAAAACACCATTATCGTAGGCGGTGCGGGTGACAGCAATGCCATCAAGAGCCGCGTAACGCAGATCAAGAATGCCATTGAAACCACCACCTCCGACTTTGACCGTGAAAAGCTGCAGGAGCGCCTTGCCAAGCTTGCAGGCGGCGTTGCCGTTATCAAGGTTGGTGCCGCAACAGAGGCTGAAATGAAGGAGAAGAAGCTCCGCATTGAGGATGCTCTCAACGCCACCAAAGCCGCTGTTGAGGAAGGCATTGTTGCCGGTGGCGGTACCGCTTATCTTAATGTTATTTCCGAGGTTGCAAAGCTGGTTGACACCGTTGAGGGTGATGAAAAGACCGGTGTGCGCATCGTGCTTAAGGCTCTTGAGGAGCCCGTTCGTCAGATCGCCGCTAACGCAGGCTTTGACGGCGCTGTAATCGTAGATAAGATCATGTCCTCGGGCAAGCTGGGCTGGGGCTTTGATGCTTACAACGAGGTATATTGCGACATGATCGCAACCGGTATCGTTGACCCCACCAAGGTAACGCGCTCCGCGCTCCAGAATGCGGCTTCCATTGCTTCCGTAGTGCTTACCACCGAAAGCGTTGTTGCCGACAAGAAGGACCCTGCTGCTGAAGCAGCTGCAAACGCAGCAATGGCAGGCGGCATGGGCGGCGGTATGTATTAAGCCTGAAAAGGCCGAATATAAAAAAGAAGGGCACCCCTTTTGAAAAAGGGGCTGCCCTTCTTTCTTGTTTTTGGCATCCGCCAAAAACAATTCAATCATCCCTGCCGAAAACTTTTAAAAAGAAAGAATGATAACTACTTTTGGTCCTATGTTTGCAAGAAAAGCAAAAAATTGAAGCGAAAGCAGCCGTGTATAACAAAAAAGGCTCTCAAAAGGGTGGTTCTCATAAGGATATTAAGTTAGATCCAAGAGAAAATGCCGATTGAGAGTGGCTAAGTAAGAAAAATGCAACATAGACGAAAAGTCTGTGTTGCATTTTTCTTTATCCTTCCACTCCCCAAAATTTGCGCCGCAATAAACAAAGAATAAGCTCGACGAAAAAAGTTGGATTTATTTTCGAAAAAGTGCTGGACTTCCTCTCTCTTGTGTGGTATGTTGCCCAGCTAACAGGAAGTATAACACATGAAAAGTATGATAGCTTACCTTGCGCGTTCGCTCTTTTAAGGAGCGAACTGGTGGCTACGCCTTAAGAAATCAAAGATTTCTTCGCAAGGACGCTGACAAAACACAGGTCGCATCGCGATGCGACAGAAAAGGCTGTGCCTTTTCACAAGCCGTTTCGGCTTGTGTTCTGTAGTTTTGTTAAAAGAGCTATGGCACGGAAACATCATTCCCGGGGAGGACAGCAGAAACAACTCCAAGGAGATGAAGGAGCTACTCGGATACATGGCAAGGCATCACGAGGACTTGGAAAAGACCTTCACCGACGAGCAGAAGGAAATCTTCGAAAAGTTCCACGATTGCTGGGACGAGTACGTAAGCCTTGCCGAAGCAGGCATCTTTGAATACGCCTTCCGCCTCGGAGCAAGGCTCACAATGGAGGTGCAGACGGATACGAATGAATGAATCCTCCCCTCGTTCCGAAATGGAGTGAGGGCTATCTTTATACAATCTTAATACCGCGCGGTAGAGTGCTAACGTCTTCTTTATCTGTTTTTTGGTAAAATGTATATAGTAGAAAGAGTATAAGGAGAGGTGTAAATGAGACCTTTACATAGATTAAAACTATCGTCATTCCAAGTCATTTTACTTGGCTTTGCGGCGGTAATACTAATCGGAGCGTTTCTGTTAATGCTCCCTATATCAAGCAAAGACGGTGTTGTGACACCGTTTTCGGATGCCTTGTTCACATCAACCTCGGCTGTTTGCGTAACGGGACTAATCGTGCAGGATACGGCAACCTATTGGTCGTACTTTGGGCAAGCGATTATTCTCATACTCATTCAGATAGGCGGTTTGGGTGTCGTTACGGTTGCCGCTTCGGTATCTATTCTCGCAGGCAGAAAGATCGGGCTTGGACAGCGAAGCACGATGCAGGAGGCAATGTCAGCCCCAAGCGTTGGCGGTATCGTTCGTCTGACTTGGTTTATTCTCAAAGGTGTGCTGATCGTCGAAGCCGTTGGAATGCTCGCTATGCTTCCCGTGTTTTGTGTCGATCACGGAGTAAAAGGAATATGGATGGCGGTGTTCCACTCCATATCGGCGTTCTGCAACGCCGGCTTCGACGTGATGGGAGATGTCAGCGGACAGTATTCGTCACTAACGGCTTATGCTGCAAATCCCATTATCAGTATTGTTATAATGCTGCTCATCATAATAGGCGGCATCGGCTTCTTGACTTGGGAGGATATATACAGACACAAATGGCACATCAAAAAATACCGCACGCAAAGCAAGATCATACTTGCGATGACGGGGGCACTGATATTCATTCCCACGCTGTATTTCTTCTTCTGTGAGTTTGAAGAATATGCTATTGGTGAGCGAATACTGCTATCACTGTTTCAAGCGGTAACACCGAGAACGGCGGGCTTTAATACGGCAAACCTCGGACTTATCAGTGAGGTCGGACTCTTGCTTATGATCTTCTTGATGCTTGTGGGCGGCTCACCCGGCTCGACCGCAGGCGGTATGAAAACCACAACTCTTGCCGTTCTGTTTGCTTCCGCGACCTCGGTGTTCCGTAAAAAAGAGAACGCACAGATGTTTAAACGCCGAATTGCAGATGATACCGTCAAGCACGCCTCGGCAATCTGTCTTCTGTATATCGTTCTGTTCTTGCTCGGCGGTGCAGTCATAAGTACAGTTGAAGGAATACCTCTTATGACCTGCCTTTACGAAACAGCTTCGGCAATCGGTACGGTCGGTCTTTCACTCGGAATAACCCCCTCGCTCGGTACTGTATCACAAATTATTTTAATTGCTCTGATGTTCTTCGGACGTGTCGGAGGACTTACCTTGATATACGCCACCTTTGGCGGCACAAAGAAAAATATATCGAAGCTACCGATTGATAAGGTAACGGTAGGATAAGGAGATAATACTATGAAACATAAATCAATTCTGCTCGTAGGAGTTGGTAATTTCGGAAAGCATATCGCAAGAAAATTCAATGAGCTTGGACACGATGTGATGGCGATCGATCAGGATGAGGAACGTATCAATGATGTGATGCCACTCGTAACGAGCGCACAGATCGGTGACAGCACAAACGAGGACTTCCTTCGTACTCTCGGTG
>SVSS01000013.1 GCA_015064185.1 Oscillospiraceae bacterium
GATGCAGCATAAAGGGATAGTTATGGGCTATAGTGCCGGAGCAGTTATTCAGTTAGCTGAATATCATTTGTCTCCCGATGATGATTACCCGGAATTTAATTATTATGAGGGACTTCCTTATTTACAGAACTTTTATATGGAGGTTCATTATGAGGGAACATCCATACAAAATGAAGCAATACAACGCGTGCTTGCAGAACGTGGTAAAACCGTATATGCAACCACTATTCATACCGGTGCAATTCTTGTGGACAACGGGGATATTAAATTGCTTGGAGATGTCAAAGTCTATATGTAAATTCCAATTTATCGAGAAATGTGGAAACGCGAATCGCAAAAAAGCCTCCCTTGTGTAAAGGGAGGTGGCACGCGAAGCGTGACGGAGGGATTGTAATGCAGAGAAAACATAATAAAGATATTGTTCCAACTGCCAAAATGTTGCGAAGAATATGACCAAGGAAGAAAAGCACCTTTGGTATGATTTTCTGCGTACTTATCCTATTCGTTTTTCTCGTCAGAAGGTTCTCGGAAGGTATATTGCGGATTTTTACTGTGCAGAGGCAAAGCTCGTTATAGAGCTTGACGGTTCGGGACATTATACCGAGGAAGGAAAGCAGTACGATGAAGAAAGAACAGCTTTTCTTGAAGAATACGGATTGACAGTTATCAGAATACCAAATACGGAAATACATAAAAACTTTCGTGGCGTCTGTGAATATATTAAACGGCTCGTAGAACAATCCCTCAGTCAGCTTCGCTGACAGCTCCCTTTACACAAGGGAGCCTTTTTTAGTTCACCTATGCCTCGTCAATTTTCCTTACAAGCACTGCATTTGTGTCCACAAATGCAAAAATACGGCATACCTCTTTCGAGATATACCGTATTTCTGAAAACTGTCCTTTAGAGTAACGCTCTAAGCAGGAGTTCTTTTTTAGTATTCAAGCTATTTCCAATCATCGGGGCAGGTGCGGTGTTCGAGAAACCATTCCCATTCCTTTAACACACGGTCATCACCACTGCCGCACACCACGCGCACCCCTGTTTTATCGGTCACAACGGCAATATTGCCGTTCATGGATGCAAAGGTGCCCGCATCATAATCTATGCACATGCTGGTCACATACACCTTGTCGGTATACGGCGCAATGCGATCGATAAAGGCTTGTGTCGGGAACTGATTGGCATCGGTATCGGTATATTCCGCGCTACCGCAGCAGCAGCAAACACAAACGACCTCGGGCTTGATCACCTCTAAAAGCGCATCCGACGATGACGTTTTTGAGCCATGGTGCCCCGCCTTATAAAGCGTAACCTCGGGGAGCGTATTCATAGATACAAGATGCTCCTCACCATCCTCCTCAAGGTCGCCCGTAAAGAGGTAATTGTAGCTACCGTATGTAAAGAGCGTGCAGACCGAATAGTCGTTTTCGGTTTCTGCCTCGTTATAATAGTAATAGCTATCAAGCACCGTCATGGTAATACCGCTGTCAAACGCAAATATACCGTCATAAAGATCGACGCATTCTGCCGCGGTATAGTGCGTAGCACCCGCCGCGATCTCGGCATCACGCTCCGCAAGGTAGCGGCTATACATATTCGTGCCCTTATCCTCTTGGTTTGTCATAGCGAAGTCAATGATGACCTCACACTCATAAAGGTCAAAAATACTGCCCTCGGTCACCGAAAAGCCCGCGTAATGGTCCTGATGCGCGTGCGTAACGATCACATACTCAAGCTTACCGTCCGTGACATACTGATTGATATACTCCGCAATCACGGGTACACTTGAGGAGCGTGAACCTGCATCGATCAAAATATCCACGTCGCCCGCCTTGATATAGGTGCAATCGCCCGTATACTGATTGCCAAGCTCAAGGAAATGGATCTGCAGCTCGCCCTGCACCAAAACAGGCGGCACCTCGTCGCTTTTAAAAGTTGCGGCACTGTAAAGAGCCGCACCCAGAGCACCGAGCACCAAGCCCGCAACCAGACATACCACGCACAAAAAGGCGGTTAACGGGGCAGAAAACTTCTTTTTTCTCTTAGCCATTGCGCCCATCCTCCTCTGCCGCCGTTACCGTGAATACACGGATGCGCTTGATCTGTCCGTTGGGTGCATGCTCGCCGAATTTGAGGGCATCCACCGTATAGGTAATGGTATACACACCCTCCTTGTCGGTGGGGATGATATACCGCCCCTCAGCATCCTTTTCAAGATTGGTTTCAACACTCAGCTTACCCGAAACGTCCCTGCCAAAGCAATATGCCTCAACACCCTCCTCGGTGTAAAGATACGGGGTAGTGCTGCCCTCTACCATGTCAAAGGAGAATCTCGTTTGACCCTTGAGCACAAAACGGTCATCCTTTGAAAAATGAATGCAAGCAAGTGCACCTGCCGCAACGCCAATGATCAGAGCCACCGCCATAGCAAGCTTTGTTGCGGCATGCAGGCGCTTAAAGCCCTTTTTTACGTACCGTTTGGCACTTTTTTCAATATTTTTCGCCATAATACTCTCCACCGGATCAGAGCGTAGCCGCCATGACCGCCTTGATGGTATGCATACGGTTCTCCGCCTCGTCAAACACGATCGAGCGCTCGCCCTCAAACACACCGTCGGTTACTTCCATGCAATCGATGCCAAACTTATCAAAGATCTGCTTGCCTACCGTGGTCTTAAGGTCATGGAATGCGGGCAAGCAATGCATAAAGCGGCACCGCGGGCCGGCGAGATCCATCAGCTCCTCGGTCACGCGATAAGGTGTGAGCGCCTCAATACGCTCTTTCCAAACGCTATCGGGCTCACCCATCGAAACCCAAACGTCGGTATAGATCACGTCGGCACCCTTCACTGCAAGTGCAGGATCCTCGATAAATTCAAGCGTTGCACCCGTTTCGGCAGCGATCGCGCGGCAGGTAGCAACAAGCTCCTCACTGGGGAAATATGCCTTGGGGGCACACGCAACAAAGTGCATGCCCATTTTGGCACAGCCAACCATTAAGGAATTGCCCATGTTGTAGCGTGCATCACCCATATAAACCAGCTTTTTGCCTGCAAGCATACCAAAATGCTCGCGAACGGTGAGAAAATCGGCAAGAATTTGCGTGGGATGATACTCGTTGGTAAGGCCGTTCCACACAGGAACGCCTGCATATGCCGCCAGCTCCTCTACGATCTCTTGACCAAAGCCACGGTACTCAATACCGTCAAACATACGGCCCAGCACGCGAGCCGTGTCGGCAATGCTCTCCTTTTTACCGATCTGCGAGCCCGAGGGATCAAGATATACAGCATGCATACCAAGATCGGTTGCCGCTACCTCAAAGGCGCAGCGTGTACGGGTGCTGGTCTTTTCAAAGATCAGCGCAATGCTCTTGCCCTCATGCATGCGGTGCGGGATGCCCGCCTTTTTCTTTGCCTTGAGATCCGCCGCAAGATCAAGCAGTGCCTCGATCTCAGCAGGCGTGAAATCAAGCAGCTTTAAAAAATGTTTATTTTGAAGGAACATATCTACTCCTTACTCCGCGCAAGCGGATTTGATAATTTCGATGGCTTTTTCAAGCACGGTTTGCGGGATATTCAGAGCGGGCAGCAAGCGCACCTTGTGCTTTGCCGTCAGGCACAAAACACCCTGCTCACGGCACGCGGCAACGATATCTGCCGCAGGCTTTTCGGTTTCAATGCCGATCATCAGACCCATACCGCTAACAGATTTTACACCCTTTGCGCCGCAAAGACTTTCAAACACGTAAGCGCTTTTTTTGCGCACGTCAGCAAGCATATTATCATCAAGCTGTGAGAGCACATACAGCGCCCCAGCCGCACAAACGGGATTGCCGCCAAAGGTTGAGCCGTGGTCGCCGTAGCCGAGCACACCCTCCACCTTTTCGCCAAGCATGCAAGCACCGATCGGCAAGCCGCCGCCAAGCCCCTTTGCGGTAGTTACCACGTCGGGGGTAACGCCGTAATGCATGTACGCATAGAGCTCGCCCGTGCGCCCATTGCCCGTTTGCACCTCGTCAAAGATGACAAGAATATCGTTTTCCTTAGCAAAAGCGGCTACACGTGTTACAAAATCCCTGTCAAGCGCATACACGCCGCCCTCGCCCTGCACCGCCTCCATCATGATGGCGGCGATCTTGTTTTCCTCGGCAAGCTTTACAAACGCCTCAAAATCATTTGCGGGCGTGTGCAAAAATCCGTCAACAAGGGGCTGAAAAAGCTCATGGTAATGCGTCTGCCCCGTTGCCGAAAGCGTTGCCAAGGTTCTTCCGTGAAAGCTGTTTTCAAGCGTAAGGATCTTATAGCAGTCCTCGCCCTTTTTATCAGCGGCATATTTGCGCGCAACCTTAATGGCACACTCGTTTGCCTCCGCACCCGAATTGCCGAAAAATACCTTTTTTAACCCCGTTCTCTTACATAATTCTGCCGCAAGCTCGGCACACGGGCTTGTGTAATACAGATTTGAGGTGTGCTGCAGCTGCCCCAACTGTGCGGTCACTGCCGCAACCCAACCTGCATCAGACACACCAAGTGAGGATACGGCAATACCCGACCCCATATCGATGTATTCCTTGCCGTCAACGTCATACAAAAGCGAGCCCTGCCCACGCACGATCTCCACAGGAAAGCGCTTGTAGGTATGTGCTACATAATTTTCATCCAATTGCTTAAAGCTTTTCATGTTCTCAGTCCCTTGTTACCATCGTGCCTGCGCCCTCGTTGGTGAGCAGCTCCATGAGGATAGAGTGGGGCACGCACCCATCCATAATAATTACCTTTTCCACGCCGCGCTCGATCGCCTCGATGCAGCAATCCACCTTCGGGATCATGCCGCCCGAAATAACACCGTTCTCGTAAAGCTTTTTCGCCTCGGAAACCGTAAGATTGGGAATGAGGGTGCTGGGATCGTTTTTATCGGTCAGCACACCCGCAATATCGGTCATCATAATAAGACGCTCTGCCCCAAGCGCACCTGCGATGCAGGCGGCGGCAGTGTCGCCGTTTATGTTATACGTATTTCCCTTTTTATCGCATCCGACAGTGGAGATCACGGGAATGTAATCCTTTTCAAGAAGGTCGGTAACGGGGGCAATATTTACCCTTTTGATCTTACCTACAAATCCAAGCTTTTCGTTTTTGGGCTCAGCCTCAATGAGGCGCCCGTCCATGCCCGAAATACCCATGGCGTTGCCGCCCTTCATCTCAAGCAAATTAACAAGCGTCTTATTGACCTTGCCTGCCAGCACCATCTGCACGATATCCACCGTTTCCTTATCGGTTACGCGAAGACCGTCTACAAACTCCGCCTTCTTGCCAAGCTTTTGCATCAGCTCGTTGATCTCGGGGCCACCGCCGTGCACCAAAACAACACGCACGCCAATGAGATGGAGCAACACAATGTCCTCCATGACCTGCTGCTTGAGGTCCTCATTGATCATAGCGTTGCCGCCGTATTTTACTACAATGACCTTGCCGTTATAGCGTCTGATGTACGGGAGCGCCTGCGCCAAAACCTGCGCGCGCTCGCTATTAGAAAACTCGTTTTTCATTTTACCCTCTTTGCCGATCAAGTGCGGTAATCGCCGTTGATCTTTACGTAATCGTATGTAAGGTCACAGCCCCAAGCGGTAGCCTCATGCTCGCCCTCGCCGAGCGAAACCAAAATTTCAATTTCCTTTTCAAGCAGGATCTCCTTTGCGATCTCCTCAGAGAACTCTACACCTGCGCCGTTTTCGCACACCGTGATGGTTCCCTTTGCCGAGCGGAAGGCAACGCCGATCTTATCAACATCGACCGCAGCACCGCTGTAACCGATCGCGCAAAGCACACGACCCCAGTTGGCATCCGCGCCAAACATAGCGGATTTTAAGAGGCTGGAGCAGATCACGCTTTTGGCAACCGTCTTCGCGCATTGGGGACATTTTGCACCCGTAACCCTGCACTCAAGCAGCTTTGTGGCACCCTCACCGTCGCCCGCAAGCATGCGGCAAAGCTGAACTGTTACCGTATTCAGCGCCGTCATAAAGGTGCTGAAATCCTCGCCGTCCGATACGATCTCATCGTTTTCTGCCATGCCGTTGGCAAGCACGGTCACCATATCGTTGGTAGAGGTGTCGCCGTCAATGCTTACCATGTTAAAGGTTTTTTGGATATCGGTGGAAAGCGCCTTTTGCAGCATCTTTGTCGAAATTTTCGCATCCGTTGTAATAAATACGAGCATGGTTGCCATGTTCGGGTGTATCATGCCGCTGCCCTTGGCAATACCGCCAAGACGGCAGGTCTTGCCGCCGACCTCGAATTCCACCGCAACCTCCTTGGCAACGGTATCGGTGGTCATAATGGCTTCTGCTGCGGCATGTGCGCCAAGATGATCGGCACTAAGGCCCGATACAAGCGCGGGCAACCCCGCCTTGATGGGCGTAATGTCAAGAGGCTGTCCGATAACACCCGTAGATGCCACCACAACATCATTCGGGTCAATACCCGCGATCGCACCGACAAGCTCACTCATGTGCTCCGCGATCTCCACACCGTTTGCATTGCAGGTGTTTGCATTGCCGCTATTGCAGATGATCGCCTGTGCCACACCGTTTGCAAGATGCTTTTTTGTCACAAGCAAGGGCGCACCCTTTACAAGATTTGTGGTATAAACTGCCGCCGCGGTTGCAGGCACGTCACTGACGATAAGCGCGAGGTCCTTTTTAATTTTATTTTTGCGAATGCCGCAATGTACACCGTTGGCACGAAATCCTTTTGCAGCGCAAACGCCGCCACCAATCAACTTCATCATTTTTCTACATCTCCTATCACAAGTCCCGCACATTCGTCAACACCGAGCAGGATATTCATATTTTGTATGGCTGCGCCCGAAGCGCCCTTACCAAGATTATCAAAGCGAGAAACGAGCAATATGCGCTCCTCATTGCCAAGCACGCCGATCTCCATATCGTCACGCCCTGCAAAGGCAGAGCCGCACAAAAGCCCGGCTTCCGCCATTTTTTCGTTGTAACGCACCAAGCCGCCCTGATATGCCTCACGGTATGCGGCAATGATATCTGCCTTTGTGCCCTTTACCATATCGGCAAACAGCGGCACAGTCACCTCCATGCCCGCATAGTAGTCCGCCACGATGGGAGAAAAGATGGGGGCGCGCGTAAGGCCGCACACCGCACGCATTTCGGGCAGGTGCTTATGCGCCTGGGTCAGCGCATATTGACGCGGCGCGCCAAAGCAGGCAGCGCGGTCGGTCGCCTCATAGTCAGCAATCATTTTTTTGCCGCCACCCGAGTAGCCGGTGAGAGAAAAGGCGGAAAGCATTGCATCAGGGGAAAGAAGCCCCGCGCGCACCAAAGGTGCTACCAACGCGACAAATCCACTTGCGTGACAGCCGGGATTGGCGATGCGCCTTGAAGCCGCGATAGCGGTACGCTGCCCCCAAAGCTCGGGAAAGCCATAAGTCCAGCCGCTTGCGGTGCGGTGTGCGGTAGAGGTATCGATCACCGCCGTATTGGGATTGTCTATCATTGCCACCGCCTCACGGGCGGCATCATCGGGCAAGCAAAGAAAAGCCACGTCGGCGCTGTTCAGTGCCTCGCGACGGGCGGCGGTATCCTTACGCCTCTCCTCGGGCAAAACGATAAGAGAAAGATCGGTCCTGGCGGCAAGCCGCTCGCGGATACGAAGACCCGTGGTACCTGCGCTACCGTCAATAAATACTGTTTTCACGATGCAGATCCTTTCGCACAATTGGGAAATTACTCATTAAATGTGAATATTTATTCACACTAATCAAACATACGGTAATATTATACACAGTTTACCTTATATTGTCAAGCATTTAATAAGAAAATAATTTAATTCTCGCAAAATGCATAGAGCAGAGCGTCAAAAGTCGCCCTGCAAATATGCATTTTTATTTATACGTCGTGATATTTTATACAAAGTCCCTCTTTTCGCATATTTTTAGCCGTTTGTTTTTCCATTTTTATTTCGAAATTTTCCAATTTTAAAATTAGTTTTCTTTTGTTTTTCCAATTTGGAGAATTCGGATATCGATTTTTGACAAAAATATCGGCGACCCTTCATAAAAGGATCGCCGATATTTTGTTTTTATACTTTGTACAGAAATGTATGTCTTAGTCTCAAGCCTTTACTGCAATGCACTCGATCTCAAGCTTTGCGCCCTTCGGAATTGCCGCAACCGCAACACAGCTGCGCGCGGGGAAAGGTGCCTTGAAAAAGCTTTCATAAATGCCGTTCACTACGGCAAAATCAGCAAGGTCCTGCAGGAACACAACAGTCTTTACCACGCTCTCCATACCAAGCCCTGCCGCGGCAAGCACATTTTTGAGGTTGGTGAGCGCCTGCACTGCCTGTGCCTCCACATCCTCGGGCATTATGCCCGTTTTAGGATCGACAGGGATCTGACCCGAAACAAACACCATGTTGCCAAGGTCAAGCGCCTGAGAGTAAGGGCCGATCGCGGCGGGTGCCTTATCGGTAGAAATTTGCTTAATCATATATATTCTCCTTATGATACGATCTTAAAGCCCGCCTTGGTAAGCTCTTGGCGGATCTGTTCTATCTGCTCAAAGTCGCGCGTTTCCATGCCAATTTTAAGGAAGCAGCTTGCTACTGCCATATTGGCATCCGATCTCTCGTGGTGAACGCTCACCACATTACCGCCGCAACGGGAAATGATGCTACTCACGCCCAGCAGCTGACCCGGCTTATCCTCAAGTGCGATCTGCAGGGTCGCATTTCTGCCCGTAGTAACAAGTCCGCGCGTAACCACGCGAGAGAGAATGTTTACATCAATATTGCCGCCCGAAACCACGCACACGACCTTTTTGCCCTTTACAGGCACCTTATCGAACATGACTGCCGCAACACTTACCGCGCCCGCACCCTCAGCAACCAGCTTTTGCTTTTCCATCAGAGTAAGGATCGCCGTTGCGATCTCATCCTCTGTAACAGTTACTACATCATCAACATATTCGCCAATGAGCTTAAAGGTGTTATCGCCGGGATGCTTTACAGCAATACCGTCGGCAAAGGTAGAAACACTGTCAAGCGTGATCTGCTTGCCAAGCTTAAGGCTTTGTGCCATGCTGGCTGCACGCTCTGCTTGCACACCGTAAACCTTAATATCAGGGCGCAAGTGCTTGATAGCATAGGCAACGCCCGCCACAAGTCCGCCGCCGCCAACAGGCACTACCACGGCATCGGCATCCCCGATCTGCTCTAAGATCTCAAGACCGATCGTGCCCTGACCTGCAATCACCTCCTCGTCATCGAAGGGGTGAATGAGCGTAGCACCGGTTTCTTCGCAAAGGCTAAGTGCCTTTTGATAAGCATCGTCATAAGCGCCCGGCACAAGACAAGCCTCAGCACCAAATGCCTTGGTCGCCTCCACCTTACTGATGGGTGCGCCATCGGGCATGCAGATCACGCTCTTGATGCCCATTTTTTGCGCCGCAAGCGCAACACCCTGCGCATGGTTGCCTGCGCTGCAAGCAACGATGCCCTTTTTGCGGTCTGCTTCGGAAAGTTGGCTGATCTTATAGTACGCGCCACGCACCTTAAAGCTACCCGTTACCTGCAAATTCTCAGTTTTAAGGTAAAGTTCACAATCGGTGCACATATTACGCGCCTGAATGAGGTCGGTCTTGCGTGCCACGTCACGCAGCACAAAGGCCGCCTGATAAACCTTATCAAGTGTCAGCATTGCGCACCTCTTAGAGCGTCACGCGCCAACCAAGGGGATCTGCCAGCTTACCGGTCTGAATGCCCGTAATGGTATCGTAAAGCTTTTGGCTGACAGGACCAATTCCACCGTCGCCGATGGTCATCACATCATCCTTATAGCGCAGCTTGCCAACGGGGGAAATTACAGCCGCCGTGCCTGTGCCAAAGACTTCCTCAAGCTTGCCGTTTTGTTGTGCTTCCAAAAGCTCATCAACCGAAATGCGGCGCTCCTCAACAGGCACACCCCACTCCTTCAAGAGGTTGATAACGGAGTTTCTCGTAATGCCGGGCAAAATGCTGCCGTTCAGCATCGGAGTGAGCACCTTGCCATCGACCTTAAAGAAGATGTTCATCGCGCCAACCTCTTCGATATAGCGGCGCTCCACACCGTCAAGCCAAAGCACCTGCGAGAAGCCCGCATCGTGTGCCTTAACCTGTGCCGCAAGGCTTGCGCAATAGTTGCCACCGGTTTTTGCATAACCGATACCACCCTTAACAGCACGCACGTAATCGTCCTCGATCCAGATGCCAACGGGAGCAAGACCGTCGCTGTAATAAGCACCGCTCGGAGAGAGGATGACCATAAAGAGGTAGGTCTTAGAGGGCGCAACGCCAAGGAATGCGTCGGTTGCGATCACAAAGGGGCGAACGTAAAGCGACGTGCCCTCCTCGGTGGGGATCCAATCCTCATCGACCTTTACCACAGCCTTGACAGCCTCAACAAAGATATCCTCGGGGATCTCAGGGATGCAAAGGCGCTTGTTCGATTCATTGGCACGCTTCGCATTCATCTCAGGGCGGAACAGGTAAGTTTTGCCGTCAGCACCCTTATAAGCCTTCATACCCTCAAACATCTCCTGCCCGTAGTGGAAGACCACGCATGCAGGCGAGAGAGAAATATCGGAGAACGGCACGATGCGCGCATCATGCCAGCCCATACCCTCGGTATAATTCATCACGAACATATGGTCGGTAAAGATCTTGCCGAAGCCAAGCTTCCCCTCCGGCTTTGCCTTGGGGGTGGCAGTTCTTGTTACTTTGATATCAAGCATTTTATTTAAATCCTTTCCATGATCTTTTCTGTCATGGCGGTACAGGTGAGCGGTTCCATTGCGGGATCGGTCAGAATATCCGCCGTACGGTAACCATCTTCAATCACGCTGTTTACGGCTGCCTCGATATCATCTGCCTCAGCGGCAAGATCAAAGGAGTAGCGCAGCATCATAGCAGCGGAAAGAATGGTGGCAATGGGGTTTGCTTTATTTTGTCCTGCGATATCGGGGGCGGAGCCGTGGATCGGCTCGTAAAGCCCGCATTTCGTAGCACCAAGAGAAGCAGAAGCAAGCAGACCGATAGAGCCTGTGATCTGCGATGCCTCGTCGGAGAGAATATCACCGAACATATTCGAGGTCACGACCACATCAAAGCGCGAGGGGTCGCGAATCAGCTGCATAGCGGCGTTATCCACCAGCATATCGGAAACCGTTACGTCGGGGTACTCAGCGGCAACACGGTGCACCGTTTCGCGCCAGAGTCTTGAGGTTTCCAGCACATTTGCCTTATCAATGCTTACCACGTTACAGCGGCGCTTACGTGCCGTTTCAAACGCCACGCGTGCAATACGCTCGACCTCCATAACGCTATAAGCCTCAGTGTCGTACGCCTCAGGGCCGTATTTGCCCTCACGGCGGCCGCGCTCACCAAAATAGATACCGCCCGTCAGCTCACGCACGATCACAAGATCAAAGCCACGGTCAATGATGTCGGGGCGCAGTGCACAGGCACTTTTCAGCGCAGGGAAAATGCGCGCGGGGCGCAGATTGGTGTAAAGCCCGAGTGCCGCGCGAAGCCCAAGCAATGCCTTTTCGGGGCGAATGTTGCCGGGGAGCGTATCCCACTTAGGGCCGCCCACAGCACCAAGCAAAACGCTATCACTCTTCTGACAACCCTCAACCGTTTCGGGGGGGAGGGGCATGCCGCAGGCATCAATTGCGCATCCGCCTGCAAGATAAGAGGTAAAGTTGAAGGTGTGACCGTATTTCTCGCCGATCTTCTCGAGCACGCGCACCGCGCTATCCACGATCTCAGGACCGATGCCGTCACCCTTTACAAGTGCAATATTGTAGGTCATTTGCCTGCCTCCTTGTTTACAAGATAGGGCAGCAAGCCGCCGTTTTCAATGATACGGTTGATAAAGGCGGGAAAGGGCGTAGCATGAAATACCTCACCCGTTGTTTCGTTTTTAATGATGCCTTGATCGGCATCCACCGTTACGGCATCGCCCTTTTTGATTTTTGCCGCTGCCTCGGGGCATTCAAGGATCGGAAAGCCGATATTGATCGCATTGCGGTAGAAGATACGCGCAAAGCTGGCGGCGATCACACAGGAAATACCGCTGGCACGGATCGCAATGGGTGCGTGCTCACGGGAGGAGCCGCAGCCAAAGTTCTCTCCGCCGATCATAATATCGCCCTTCTTTACCTCTTTGACAAAATTAACGTCAATATCCTCCATGCAGTGCTTTGCAAGCTCCTCTGCAGAGGGGGCATTTAAGTAACGGGCAGGAATGATAACGTCGGTATCTACGTTATCTCCGTATTGAAAAGCTGTTCCTTGATACATGCTTACACCTCCATATCATAGGGCGATGCCACGGCACCTGCCACGGCAGAAGCGGCAGCAACCGCAGGAGAAGCAAGGATGACCTCGCTCTTTACGTGTCCCATTCTGCCAACGAAGTTACGGTTTGTGGTGGCAACGGCGCGCTCGCCTGCTGCCATACAGCCCATATGACCGCCAAGGCAGGGTCCGCAGGTGGGCGTAGAAACCGCACAGCCTGCCTCGATAAAGATCTGCGTCAGGCCCTCCTTGATCGACTGCAGGTATACCTCCTCGGTTGCGGGAATCACGATGCAACGCACACCCTTTGCAACCTTTTTGCCCTTCAGGATCTCAGCGGCGGCGCGCAGGTCGCCAATGCGACCGTTGGTGCAGGAGCCGATCACGACCTGATCAATGGGCATGCCCTTTACCTCATCCACCGTTTTGGTGTTGGAGGGCAGGTGCGGAAGTGCTACCGTAGGCTTTAAGGTGTTAAGGTCGATCACGACCTCGCGCTCGTATTCTGCGTCGGCATCTGCCTCAAATACACGCACGGGACGCGTAAAGCGATCCTTCACGTAAGCCAAGGTCTGCTCGTCTACGGGGAAAATGCCGTTTTTCGCACCCGCCTCGATCGCCATGTTTGCAATCGAGAAGCGGTCATCCATGGTGAGTGCCGAAACACCCTCTCCCACAAATTCAAGAGATTTGTAAAGTGCGCCGTCAACGCCGATCATGCCAATGAGGTGCAGGATCACGTCCTTGCCGCTAACATAGGGCTGCAGCTTGCCCTTCAGCACGACCTTAATGGCAGAGGGAACCTTAAACCAGTTCTCGCCCATAGCCATGCCTGCCGCCATATCGGTAGAGCCAACACCCGTGGAAAATGCGCCAAGCGCGCCGTAGGTGCAGGTGTGAGAATCGGCACCAATGATGCAGTCACCGGGGCCAACAATGCCCTTTTCGGGCAGGAGCGCGTGCTCGATACCAACTGCACCTACATCATAAAAGTGCGTAATATCAAAGCGCTTTGCAAACTCCCTTGCCGTTTTACACAGCTCCGCGGACTTGATATCCTTGCAGGGCGTGTAGTGATCGAGCACAATGGCGATCTTATCCTTATCAAATACACGGGTAAAGCCCGCCTTGTCAAATACGTCAACCGCGACGGGCGTGGTAACGTCGTTACCGAGCACGATATCAAGCTTTGCCTCAATGAGGTCGCCTGCCTTAACGGCATCAAGCCCCGCGTGCGCGGCGAGAATTTTTTGCGTCATGGTCATTCCCATGTCAGTTAGCCTCCCTTATCTTTGCCTGCTCAGCAGCGTATTGCATCTTATTGATCGCATTGATATAGGCAAGAATACTTGCTTCGATAATGTCGGTAGAAAGTCCCTTACCTGTATAGGTGCGATTGCCTGCAGCAAGGCGAACGGTTACGTCACCAAGGGTATCCTTACCCTCGGAGATCGAATGAATGGTATAGGTCTTAAAGGTATGTGCCTCGGGATTTACGATCTTATCGATCGCCTTAAAGGAAGCGTCGATCGGGCCGTCACCAAGGCTGACCTCCTCAAACTTCTCGCCGTCACGCGTGAGAACAACGGTGCTTGTTGAGGTGGTAAAGTTGCTGGTATGTACCACAAAGCGGTCAAGCTTAAAGCCTGCATCCTCGGGCATATCGTAGGTCGTGGTCTTGTGCAGCACGATCGCCTCGATATCCTCGTCATTTATGGTCTTTTTCTTGTCACAAAGCACCTTAAACTCCTCAAAGCAGGAGAGCAGCTCCTCGGCAGAAAGATGATATCCCAATTCCTGCAGGCGGCTTTCAAACGCATGCTTGCCCGAATGCTTGCCAAGCACGAGATTGTTTGCCACAATGCCAACCGATTGAGGGGTTAAGATCTCATAGGTCTCTTTGTTTGCAAGCACACCGTGCTGGTGAATGCCCGACTCGTGCAAAAATGCGTTCTTGCCGACGATAGGCTTGTTGAGGGGGGCGTTTTGACCGATGATGTTATAAACGGTCTTGCTGGCACGCGAGATACGCGTGGTATCAAGACGGGTATTGACATGATAAAGATCGGGGCGGGTATGCATCGCCATTACGACCTCCTCAAGCGCGGTGTTGCCCGCACGCTCGCCAAGTCCGTTTACCGTGCACTCGATCTGTCTTGCGCCACCCAGCACACCGGCAAGAGAATTGGCAACTGCCATACCAAGGTCATTGTGGCAGTGCACCGAAAACTCGGCACGACCTGCGTGATCGGTATGCTTCACCATATATTCGATCAGCGCACGCATCTCGCCGGGCGTAGTGTAGCCCACGGTATCGGGCAGGTTGATCACAGTTGCACCGTTTGCAATGGCAGTGTTTACAACCTTTGCAAGGAACTCCCAATCACTGCGCGTTGCATCCTCTGCCGAAAACTCAATGTTCGAGCAATATTTGCGCGCATGCGCAACCATCTCGGCGGTGCGCGCCAAAACCTGCTCAGGTGTCATGCGGAGCTTGTACTCCATATGCAGCGGCGAGGTGGCGATAAACAGATGGATGCGGGGGTCAGCGGCAACCTTTACCGCCTCCCACGCAGTATCAATATCCTTGACCGTAGCGCGTGCAAGCGATGCTACGCTGCAATCCTTAACGGTCTTGGCAATGGTATTAACAGACTCAAAATCACCCGGCGAGGAGATGGCGAAGCCAGCCTCGATCACATCAACGCGCATGAGCTCCAGCTGCTTTGCAACCTCAATTTTTTCTTGAAGGTTCATGCTGCAGCCGGGCGATTGCTCGCCGTCACGCAGGGTGGTGTCAAATATTTTTACGCGATCCATAATTTTTCCCTCTCGTCAGATCGTGAGTACAGCGCCCTTATCAGCAGAGGAAACGAGCTTTGCATAGCGTGCAAGATATCCCGTTTTTACCTTGGGGGCGGGTGCCTGCCAAGCGGCACGGCGTGCGGCAAGCTCCTCATCGGACACCTGCAGCGTCACACTGCACTCCTTAATGTTGATTGAAATGATATCGCCCTCCTTCACGAGTGCGATGTTGCCGCCTGCAGCCGCCTCGGGGCTAACGTGCCCGATCGCAGCGCCGCGGGTAGCGCCTGAGAAGCGTCCGTCGGTAATGAGCGCCACGCTCTCGCCAAGACCCATGCCACAAATAGCGGAGGTCGGGTTGAGCATCTCACGCATGCCGGGGCCACCCTTGGGCCCCTCGTAACGAATCACAACTACGTCACCTGCAACGATCTTGCCGGAATAAATCGCTTTAATTGCCTCGTCCTCCGAGTCAAATACGCGTGCAGGGCCCTCGTGCACCATCATTTCGGGTGCAACTGCCGACTGCTTTACCACACATCCGTCGGGCGCAAGGTTGCCCTTGAGCACAGCAATGCCGCCGTTGTTGGAATAGGGGTTTTCGATGGGACGAATGATCTCGGGATCACGGTTTACAACGCCCGCAAGGTTTTCGCCCAGCGTTTTACCCGTTACCGTCATCACAGAGGTGTCGAGCAGATCCTTTTTGGTAAGCTCCTTCATCACTGCCCAAACGCCGCCCGCACGGTCAAGATCCTCCATATAGGTGTCACCTGCAGGTGCAAGGTGGCAGAGGTTGGGGGTTCTTTGACTGATGGCATTGGACATATCAAGGCTGATCTCCACACCTGCCTCGTGCGCGATTGCGGGCAGATGCAGCATCGTGTTGGTGGAGCAGCCAAGTGCCATATCCACCGTTTCGGCATTGTGGAATGCCGCCTCGGTCATAATGTCGCGAGGACGGATGTTCTTCTCGATCAGCTCCATGATCTTCATGCCTGCGTGCTTTGCCAGGCGAATGCGCGCCGAAAGGGGCGCGGGCACAGTGCCGTTGCCCGAGAGTGCCATGCCGATTGCCTCGGTGAGGCAATTCATGGAGTTTGCGGTGTACATACCCGAGCAGGAGCCGCAGCTGGGGCAAGCGTTCTCGGTATAATCGGCAACACCCGCCTCATCAAGCGTGCCTGCCTTGTACGCGCCCACCGCCTCAAACATGTGGCTAAGACAGGTGCGTCTGCCATCCTGCAAGCGCCCTGCAAGCATGGGACCGCCCGAGCAGAAAATGGTGGGGATATTCAGGCGCGCCGCAGCCATCAAAAGGCCGGGCACGTTCTTATCACAGTTGGGGATCATCACAAGTCCGTCAAACTGATGCGCCATAACCATTGCCTCGGTAGAATCGGCAATCAGGTCGCGCGTAACAAGCGAATATTTCATGCCAACGTGTCCCATGGCAATACCGTCACAAACGGCAATGGCAGGAAACATGATGGGCGTGCCGCCTGCGGCGCGTACACCTGCCTTGACCGCCTCGGCGATCTTATCAAGATGCATGTGACCCGGTACGATCTCATTGTGCGAGCAAACTACGCCAACAAGCGGGCGAGAAAGCTCTTCATCGGTATAACCAAGCGCATACAAAAGGCTGCGGTTGGGGGTGCGTTCAACGCCTTTTTTGATCTGATCGGAATACATATCATATACCTCCGTAAAGGTGAAATTTTATTTAGTGAAAATCAGATTTTCTCTTGCAATACCGCTTTTGCAAGCGATATTGAAACAAAAAACCTGTACAGCAAATCATTGTGCAAGGCTACCCAAGGCGCCGCAGATTTTGATGCATAACGCCGCCGGGCAGGGCGACGGTGTAAAAGCCTCCCCCGAGCACGGTGCAGAAACGTTCTGTGCAAAAAATGCAAGCCAAGGCGCCGCAGATTTTGATGCATAAGGCTTCACCTCGCGACGTCACGCGTAGTAACTACGCGGAGTCGCGAGGGGGAGACTTAGGCGCAAAAGATGCAAGCCTTAGTTGGAGGCAGTATCAAGGTCGCTGTCATTCTTCCACAGCATCTGCTCGCGCAGCTCCTTGCCTACGATCTCCATCTGGTGCTTAGCAAGCTGAGCGCGCTTGGAGTTAAAGAAGCATCTGCCGTTCTTGTTCTCAGCGATCCACTTGCCTGCAAACGTGCCGTCCTGAATGTCAGAAAGCACGGCCTTCATGTTAGCCTTGGTCTGCTCGTAGGGCAGTACGCGAGGACCGGACACATACTCGCCGTACTCTGCGGTATCGGAGATCGAGTAGTTCATTGCAGCAACGCCACCCTTGTTGATCAGGTCGATGATCAGCTTCATCTCATGGATGCACTCAAAGTAAGCATTCTCGGGCTTGTAGCCTGCCTCAACGAGGGTCTCAAAGCCGCAACGCATAAGGTCTACTACACCGCCGCAAAGCACTGCCTGCTCGCCAAAGAGGTCGGTCTCGGTCTCCTCGTTCATGGTAGTTTCAAGGATACCTGCGCGAGCGCCGCCGATGCCTGCGATGTATGCAAGTGCGATATCGTAAGCCTTGCCGGTTGCATTCTGCTCAACAGCTACGAGGCAGGGCACGCCCTTGCCTGCCATGTACTGGCCGCGCACGGTGTGACCGGGGCCCTTGGGTGCTGCCATGAACACGTCAACGTCAGCAGGGGGAACGATCTGCTTGTAGCGGATGTTAAAGCCGTGTGCAAAGGCAAGCGCCTTGCCTGCGGTAAGGTTGGGAGCGATGTCCTTTTTGTACATATCGCCCTGTGCCTCATCGTTGATGAGGATCATGATGATGTCAGCCTTTTTGGTAGCCTCAGCTACGGTGTAGACCTCAAAGCCGTCCTTTTCTGCAACAGGCCAGGATTTGCCGCCTTGGCGCAAACCGATAATGACATTGCAACCGGAGTCGCGAAGGTTCAGAGCGTGTGCGTGACCCTGCGAGCCGTAGCCTACGATCGCAATGGTCTTACCGTTCAGTTTATTAAGGTCACAATCCTTTTCATAATACATTTTTGCCATAATCAAATTCTCCTTTTTCTTTGGTTTCGTCTTTTATTGTTTCTTGTCCTCTCTCAAGGGCAATAACGCCGGTTCTTACAAGCTCGAGTATCTCATACTCGCGCAGCAGCTTTTCCATAGCATCGGTCTTGGATTCTGCACCGATAACGGAAAGAGTAATAGAATTGATCGCCACATCAATGATGTTGGCGCGGAAGATATTTGCAATGCCGATAATTTCGTTTCTCACCGCACTGTCGGGTGTGCGCACCTTGTAAAGCACCAGCTCGCGGCGAATGGAAGTGTCCTGCGTGAGGAGCTTTACCGAATGCACGGGCACAAGCTTGCGCAGCTGATTGGCAAGAAGATTTACCTGGTCATCATCCGCCATGACCTCAATGGTAATACGCGAGGTTTCTACATGCTCGGTGGCACCCACGGCAAGAGATTCGATATTATAGCCCTTTCGGGAGAAAAGGCGGGAGACCTGCGAGAGCACGCCTGACTCGTTATCCACGAGAATGGCAAGCGTTTGTCTTTTGATTTCTGTTGTCATTTCTCTTCCCCCTCTCAGCTCAGCAAAAAGTCGGTAATGTGAGAGCCGCCGCCAACCATGGGACGTACCTTCTCATCCATATCAATGGCACAGTCGATCACATAGCCGTGGCCGCACTGCATTGCTTCCTTGATCGCCGCTTCAAGCTCCTCTACATTGGTAACATGTGCGCCGCCAAGCCCATATGCTTTGGCAAGTGCCACAAAGTCGGGGCCGCGCTGTGCAAGATTCGTTTCGGAATAGCGCTTATCATAAATGAGCGTTTGCCACTGACGCACCATGCCGAGCGTTTTGTTGTTAAAGACAAAGGTGATGATCGGCACGCCGTAATTCTGCACGGTTGCCAGCTCGTTGCAGTTCATGCGGAAGCTGCCGTCACCCGTGATGTGAATGACTGCCTTATCGGGATTGCCGACCTTGGCACCGATCGCAGCGCCAAGACCAAAGCCCATGGTGCCAAAGCCGCCCGAGGTGAGCAGCTGACCGGGATAATCAAAGCGGAAGTGCTGGATCGACCACATCTGATGCTGACCTACATCGGTGGATACCACGGTGTTTTGCGGCAGCATTTTTGCGATGGACGACAGGATCTGCTTGGGTGTCAGCGTATCATCGGTATCGTCATACTCGGTTTCGGTCTTAAAGGAAAATACGTACTTTTTCCAATCGCTGTGATCGGCAGGCTCAACCATTTCCAAAAGCCTTGCCAAAACGCGCTTCGCGTCGCCCACGATATGATGATCGGTGCGCACGTTTTTATTGATCTCAGCGCGGTCAATATCGATATGCACGATCTTTGCCTGCTTTGCAAAGGTCTTGGGGGCTAACGCCACACGGTCAGAGAAGCGACAGCCAACCGAGATCAGAAGATCGCACGCGTCACACGCCATGTTGGACGCCTGCGTGCCGTGCATGCCGATCATACCGGTAGCAAGCGGATTTCTGCCGCAAATGCCGCCTGCACCCATCAGGGTAATGGCTACGGGCGAATCAATCTTCTCAGCAAAGGCAAGAAATTCTTTGTCTGCTCTGCCGCGCACAACACCGCCGCCGCAGATCAGCAAGGGTTTTTTGGAGTTTTTGATCATCTCCGCCAAGATCTCAAGATCCTTTACGTCTACCTCAGGGGCTTTAAAATCCTGCGAGGAGCGGCGCATCATAGTACCGAGCCTACCCTCGGTATAGTGCTGCTCAACGGGCAATGAGGAAAACTCGGTTTTCTCGCCCGTGGCGTTTTTGAGAATATCAATAAACACAGGCCCGGGTCTGCCGCTTTTCGCAATGGCAAAGGCAGCGCGTACGGTATCCGCAAGCTCGGTTACGTTGCTCACGATATAATTGCACTTGGTAATAGGCATGGTAATACCCGTGATGTCCACCTCTTGGAAGGAATCCTTACCGATGAGATTACGTGCTACGTTACAGGAAATAAACACCACAGGGGAGCTATCCATATACGCAGTGGCAATACCCGTGGTAAGGTTGGTGGCGCCGGGGCCCGAGGTTGCAAAGCAAACACCCACCTTGCCCGTGCTGCGCGCATAGCCGTCAGCTGCGTGCGCCGCGCCCTGCTCGTGTGCAGTCAGCACATGGTTGATCTTATCCTTGTAGCGATACAGTGCATCATAAACGTTTAGGATCGTGCCGCCCGGATACCCGAATACGGTATCTACCTCTTGCTCAAGCAAGCACTCCATCAGAATTTGCGCACCCGTCATTTTCATCATCTTGCCCTCCTTTGGGAAAATAAAAGCCCTACGCTCTGAAAGTTCAGACCGTAAGGCTTGCATTTCTTAAATCTTAACACTTTCTCTCCTCGGTCGGTATGGTCTATGTTCCCTTGAGAACTGCCCCCGGTTTAAGAAAATGCCTCGGTTTTGCAAAGCATGGCGCAACTTTCAGCACTATTCCAGCGATCCGCCTTGACAAGGACGGATAGGCGTAGAATAGTGCATATAATGGCTACACTGATCATAGAAGCGATAGAAGCCATATTGCACCTCACGTTACAAATAAAATAATATGTTGCTATTATAGCATGGTGCATGAATGATGTCAATACCCCCAAAACGCTTTTCGTTACATGCAACAACAAAAAAAATTTAAAAACCATTGTTTTGTGCAAAATAAACATAAAAATGACATTTTTTCGGTTTCAAAGCGCAAAAAAATCGCATAAAAATACACTTTTTATACGAATTTACTTAGCACGCGCGTGCGTCTTTTAATATGTAGAAAAAAGGAAACGGCAATGCCGTGCGTGCAGGAGATCCGCTCTGCGAAAAAATATCCAAAAAAATTGCAAAAAGGTATTGACTTTAGCGTGATAAAGTGCTAAAATGTGTAGGTATTCATGAAATGGGAGAATTTTAACATGATGAATCTAAAAAACGAATCCCTTGACCGCTTGTTTGACGCTATTCTTCGGCTTGAAACCACAGAGGAATGCTATAGGTTTTTTGAGGATGTTTGCACTGTAAAGGAGATCCGTGAGATCGCGCAGCGCCTTGACGTGGCGCTCTACCTTTCGCAAGGCAAAAACTATCAGGAGATCTCTGCCAAAACAGGCGCAAGCACGGCAACCATCAGCCGCGTAAACAAGTGCCTCAATTACGGCAGCGGCGGATATAGCGAAATGCTGAAAAAGCTAAACGGGGAGCGTGATGTAAAATGAGCACCGCACAAAATATTTTACAGGGGGACGAGCGTGCCGCGCTTGCCCTGCGTGCGCTTTATCGCGACCACGGCTATACACAGTATAAAATGAATAAATTTGAGGAATACGACCTCTATGTGAGAAACAAGGACTTCCTCATTTCCGATAACGTGATTACCTTTACCGACACCAGCGGCAAGCTGCTGGCGCTCAAGCCCGACGTTACCCTCTCTATCGTGAAAAACAGCGGGTGCGAGAGCGGTGTGGAAAAGGTATATTATCAAGAAAATGTTTATCGCGTTTCGGGCAGAACGCACGCCTTTCGCGAGATCATGCAGGTAGGGCTTGAATGCATCGGAGACATCGATGATTACTGCCTGCTTGAGGTGCTGACATTGGCCGCCAAAAGCCTTGCCGCAATTTCCAAGGACGCGGTGCTTGATGTATCGCATCTCGGCATCGTTTCCGCCGTGCTTGACGGACTTGGAATTGGCGATACTGCGCGCGGCGAGCTTCTTGGCCGCATCGGCGAGAAAAACCTGCACGAATTAACTGCCATTGCCACCGCGAACGGTGTCACACCCGAGGGGCTTGCGGCTCTGACGGCGCTTGTCACCTCCTACGGCAAGCCCTGCGAGGTGCTCTCCGTGCTCGTGCCTCTTATCAAGGACTTTGTTCCGGAAAAGATGCTGACAAGCTTCTCTACACTGCTCACCGCCCTTGAGAAATCGCCAGCCGGGGATATCGTGCGTCTTGATTTTTCTGTTGTAGGCGACATCGGCTACTACAACGGGCTTGTGTTTAAGGGCTTTGTTGCAGGTGTGCCCGAGGGGCTTCTGTCGGGCGGCGAGTACAACGGCTTGATGCGCAAGATGGGCAAAAGTCAGAACGCCATTGGCTTTGCGGTGTATCTCGATGCACTTGAGCGCCTGCTTGATAACGGCGGCGAATATGATGTGGATACCGTTGTGATTTACGACAGCGCGGCAGATCTTTCCTTACTGAGCGCGGCAATAGAGTCACTTACAGCAGCGGGACAAACGGTTATGGCGCGCCGTGCCGTGCCCGAAAAGCTGCGCTACCAAAGGCTTTTAAAATTTGACAGCAAGGAGGGAAAGGTGCTTGAAGCAAATGCTTAATGTCGCACTGCCTAAGGGCAGACTTGGCGAAAAGGTTTATGATATGTTTGAAAAGGCAGGCTTTCCCTGCCCCTCGATCAAGGAGGATAACAGGCGTCTGATCTTCGAAAACGAGGAGCTCGGGCTCCGCTTTTTCTGGGCAAAGCCCTCTGACGTGCCGATCTATGTAGAGCGCGGCGTGGCGGATATCGGCGTTGCGGGCAAGGATATCCTGCTCGAATACCTCCCCGATGTTTATGAGCTGCTTGACCTTAACCTTGGCAAATGCCGCATGGCTGTGGCGGCACCGAAGGATTTTCGTGATGACCCGCGCCACACACTGCGCGTTGCCACCAAATTTTCACGTATTGCAAAAAATTATTATGATGCGCAAGGGCGCGACATCGATATCATCCATTTGAACGGCAGCATTGAGATCGCCCCCATCATCGGGCTTTCTGACGTGATCGTGGATATTGTGGAAACCGGCACGACCCTAAAGGAAAACGATCTTGAGGTCTTTGCCACCGTGGTGCCGATCAGCGCGCGTCTGATCGCCAACAAAGCGGGATTTAAATTTAAAAACGAAACCATTGAAAAGATCGTGCGCGGAATTGCCGCGCAGGTGGAGATGAGAAAATGATTAAAATTATGAAATACCGTGAGGTGCCAAGCAGCGAGATCTTTTCGCGTGTTGTGCCCGAGGTAAACGTGGCGGATATCGTGAGCGATATTATCGCCAACGTGCGCCAAAACGGCGACAAGGCACTTCTTGCTTATACCGAAAAATTTGACAAGGCTCGCCTTGACACGCTTGCCGTAACCCCCGAGGAGCGCGCTGAGGCGCTTGCCAAGGTAGACCCCGCCTTCCTTGATGTGCTGCGCCGTGCGGCGGCAAACATTCGCCGCTTTCACGAGCGTCAGGTCAGAAACAGCTTTATTTTAAACGAGGAAAACGGCATTGTGGTGGGGCAAAAGGTCATTCCCATTGACCGTGCAGGCCTTTACGTGCCGGGTGGCACAGCAGCATACCCCTCAACGGTTTTGATGGATTCTATCCCCGCAAAGATCGCGGGCTGCCGTGAGGTCGTGATGGTTACGCCCCCCGGCCCCGACGGAAAGGTCAACCCCGTTATTCTCGCCGCCGCAGAGGTGGCAGGCATCGATCGCATCTTTAAGGTGGGCGGCGCACAGGCGATTGCCGCACTTGCCTACGGCACAGAAAGCGTGCCGCGCGTAGATAAGATCGTGGGCCCCGGCAACGCCTTTGTTGCCGAAGCAAAAAAGCAGGTTTTCGGTGCCGTTTCCATTGATATGATCGCGGGTCCGAGTGAGATCCTGATCGTAGCGGACAAGACCGCCAACCCCGCATTTGTCGCCGCAGACCTGCTCTCGCAGGCAGAGCACGACAAGCTTGCCTCTGCTGTTCTGATCACCGACAGCCAAGAGCTTGCCACGGCTGTAAGCGCGGAGCTTGAGCGCCAGATCCCTCAGCTCCCCCGTGCCGAGATCGCGCGTACCTCGATCGATAAAAACGGCAAGATCATTGTGGTAGAGGATCTTGCGGTTGCCATTGAGGTGGCAAACGAGCTTGCACCCGAGCACCTTGAGCTGGCAGTTGACAATCCCTTTGATTACCTTGACGGCATCCGTCACGCAGGCTCGATCTTTATGGGCAAATATTGCCCCGAGGCGTTGGGCGACTATTTTGCAGGACCCAACCACACCCTTCCGACAAGCGGCACGGCGCGCTTTTCCAACCCCCTGTCGGTCGATGATTTCGTAAAGAAAACGCAATACACCTATTACACCAAGGAAGCATTTTCCCGCGTGGCGCGCGACGTTGCCTACTTTGCAGAAAAGGAAGGGCTTAGCGCACACGCAAGAAGCGCTACCATTCGCCTTGAGGAGCTTTCATGAGTAGATTTTTCACAAGCAAGCACGGCGCTCTCACACCCTACACACCGGGTGAGCAGCCGCGCGACAAAAAATACATCAAGCTAAACACCAACGAATCCCCCTTTCCCCCCTCGCCCCGCGCGATGGAGGCGGCAAGCGAGGCGGCAAAGAGCCTTCAGCTTTATCCCGACCCTACCTATAAGGCACTGCACGAGGCGATTGCCGCCTACCACGGCCTTACCCCCGAGGAGGTGCTTGTAACAAACGGCTCGGACGAGATCCTGAACTTTGCGTTTATGGCATTTTGCGATAAGGATCACCCTGCCGCATTCCCAAACATCACCTACGGCTTTTACAGCGTGTTTGCCACGCTGAATCACGTGCCCTATACCGAAATACCGCTAAATTCCGATTTTACGGTAAACACCGCAGACTACAAGGGCACTGCTGACACCCTTTTTCTTGCCAATCCCAACGCCCCAACAGGCCTTGCGCTCACGGTCAGCGAAATTGAAGAGATCCTTACCAGCAACCCCGACCGTGTAGTGGTAATCGATGAAGCGTACATCGATTTCGGCGGTGAAACCGTAGCACCGCTTGTGCGTAAATACGACAACCTGCTTGTCACGCGCACCTTTTCCAAATCGCGCTCCATGGCGGGCGCGCGCCTTGGATACGGCATTGGCTGTAAGGCGCTGATAGACGACCTCAATACGATCAAATACTCCACCAATCCCTACAACGTGAACAGCATGTCGGCAGCGGCAGGGCTTGGCGTGATGGCAGACGACGCTTACACCGCAAACAATTGCGCAGCCATTATCGAGGCAAGAGAATATGCCAAGTCTGCGCTAAAGGCACTTGGGTTTGAAATGACCGACTCCATGGGCAACTTCCTCTTTGTGCGTCACCCCAAGATAAAGGGGCAAAGGATCTACAAGGAGCTGCGCGAGCGCGGCATTCTCGTGCGCCACTTTAACAGCATTCTCATTTCGGAATACAACCGTATCACCGTTGGCACGATGGCAGAAATGCAGGCATTGACAGATGCACTTGCCGACATTGTAAAGGAGTAAAAAATGAGCACAGTAACGATCAACAGAAAAACAGCGGAAACCGATATTTCCCTCTCCCTCTCGCGCGGCACAGGTGTCGCAAAAATCGACACGGGTTGCGGCTTTCTTGATCACATGTTAACACTTCTTGCCCGTCACAGCGGGCTTGACCTTACCGTTACCTGTAAGGGAGATATCGCGGTAGATGCACACCACACCACCGAGGATGTGGGCATTTGCTTAGGGCTTGCCGTAGCCGAGCTTGCGGGCGACAAAAAGGGGCTTTCCCGCTACGGTTATATGATCTTACCCATGGACGAGGCACTGATCCTTTCCGCCATTGACCTTTCGGGGCGCGCCACCCTTTGCTTTGAGGCAAGCATCCCTGCTTCTACGGTCGGTACATTTGACACCGAGCTGGTAGAGGAATTTTGGCTTGCATTTGTCCGTGAGGCACGTGTAACGCTGCACATCAAGCAGCTTGCAGGCAGCAATTCCCACCACATTATTGAGGGGATCTTTAAGTCCGTGGCGCACAGCCTGAAGGCGGCACTTACCAAAAACGAGGCGCTTGGCGGCACCGTTCTTTCCACGAAAGAGGTTCTTTAATGGTTGCAATTATCGACTACGGTGTGGGAAATCTGTTTTCCCTCAAAAGCTCTCTTGCAGCACTCGGCGCCACGGCTACCGTCACCGCCGACCGTGACGTCATCAGAGCCGCCGACCGCGTCATATTACCCGGCGTAGGTGCCTTTGGCGATGCAGCCGAAAAGCTGCGCCAAAGCGGACTTGCCGAGGTAGTCTGTGAGGTAGCAAAAAGCGGCAAGCCCATTATGGGCATCTGCCTTGGCATGCAGCTTTTGCTTGAAAAAAGCTTTGAGTACGGCGAGCATGAGGGGCTTGGCCTCATCAAGGGCGAGATCCGCCCGATCACCGACGTTATTCCGGCAGATCTTAAGGTTCCGCACATTGGCTGGAACGCACTGCAATTTCACGGCAAAAAGCACCCCCTTTTTAAATATTTAAACGAGGGTGATTGCGTGTACTTTGTCCATTCCTATTACGGAGCAAATTGCGAGGATGCCGTGATCGCCACGGCAGAATACGGCGCTCCGCTTACCGCGGCGGTAGCCAAGGATAACGTGATGGGGTGTCAGTTCCACCCCGAAAAAAGCGGCAATGCAGGACTTTCTATTCTGCGCGCATTTTGTGAAATGGAGGGTACTGTATGCTGATTTTTCCTGCAATCGATCTTTACGAGGGCAAGGCAGTTCGCCTTTACAAGGGCGACTATAACCAAATGACGGTATATCACACCGACCCCGTTGCGGTGGCAATGGATTTTCGCGCCGCGGGTGCTACACACGTACACCTTGTTGATCTTGAGGGTGCGCGCAACGGCGACACACCCAATCTTGCTACCGTTTGCCGTATCAAAGAGGAATGCGGTCTTTTTTGCGAGATCGGCGGCGGCGTGCGCAGCATGGCGGTGGTTGACCGCTATATTGCGGCAGGCCTTGACCGCGTGATCCTTGGCACGGCGGCGGTATCCGACCCCGACTTTCTCAGCGCGGCAATTGCCAAATACGGCGACAAGATCGCCGTTGGCGTAGATATCAAGGACGGCTTTGTGGCTGTAAAGGGCTGGACTGAAAAATCTCAGCTAAACGCCTTTGATTTTTGTGAAAAGCTGCAGGAATGGGGCGTAAAGACCCTCATTTGTACTGACATTTCACGCGACGGCGCCATGAAGGGTGCCAACCACGCGCTCTACCGCGAGCTCTCAGAGCGCTTTGGCATGCAGATCGTTGCCTCGGGCGGCGTTTCCTCGATGGAGGATGTTGAGGGACTTACCGCTATGGGGCTGTACGGCGCCATTGTGGGCAAAGCATATTACACAGGCGCAATTTCCCTCAAAGAAGCAATAGAGGTGGCAAAGGCATGATTACAAAGCGTATTATTCCCTGCCTTGACGTAAAGAACGGACGCGTAGTCAAGGGCGTAAATTTTGAGGGACTCTCCGATGTTTCCTCGCCCGTAGAGCTTGCGCGTTATTACAGCGAAAACGGCGCTGACGAGTTGGTTTTTTACGATATTACAGCCTCGGCTGAGGGGCGCGAGCTCTTTACCGATATTTTAACCGAGGTCGCAAGCAAGATCTTTATCCCCCTTACAGTTGGCGGTGGCATCAACACCCTTGCCGATTTTGACCGCGTGCTCAAATGCGGCGCGGATAAGGTGAGCGTCAATTCGGGTGCCATTCGCAACCCCTCGCTCATCGGTGAGGCGGCAAAGCGCTACGGCGACCAATGCGTTGTTATTTCTGCTGACGTAAAGCGTGTTGACGGCGTATTTCGCGTGTTCGCCAAGGGCGGCAGAGAAAACACGGGGCTTGAGGCGATCTCCTGGATCCGACACTGCGTAGACATGGGCGCGGGCGAGGTCGTTCTTAACTCCATTGACACTGACGGCGTAAAGCGCGGCTTTGACCTTGAAATGCTTGCCGCCGTTTGCAATGCCGTAAAGGTGCCTGTCATCGCCTCGGGCGGTGCCGGCAAAATTGAAGATTTCATTACGCTGTTTCACACCCTGCCCGGGGTCGATGCCGGGCTTGCCGCCTCGATCTTCCATTTTGGCGAGGTAAAGATCAGCGATCTGAAAGAAGAAATGAAAAAAGCGGGCATCCCCGCAAGATTGGTATAACCGAAGGGAGCCAAACACATGATCACACCCAATTTTAGTATTGATGAACTTAAATTTGACGAAAAAGGACTTATCCCCGCAATTGTAGTGGATGCCGTTACCAAAAAGGTGCTTACGCTGGCTTACATGAACCGCGAAAGCCTTGGCATATCGCTTGAAAAGGAGTTGACCTGCTTCTTTAGCCGCAGCCGCCAGCAACTTTGGCTCAAGGGAGAAACAAGCGGCAACGTACAGCACATCGTTTCGATCACAGCAGACTGCGACAAGGATGCGCTTGTTGTAATGGTAGAACCCGAGGGCCCCGCCTGCCACCTTGGCACAGAAAGCTGCTTTACCGCGTGCCTTGGAGAGAGCGAGGAGCGTCATGAGTTTTCCTTTGGTGGCTTAATGGAGCTGATCCGCGGCAGAAAGACCGACAAAAAAGAGGGCTCCTACACCACGTATCTCTTTGAAAAGGGACTTGACAAGATCCTTAAAAAGATCGGTGAGGAGTGCACCGAGGTCATCATTGCCGCTAAGGCAGAGGATCGCGCCGAAACGATCTATGAAATTTCCGACCTTGTCTATCACGTGATGGTCTTGATGATCGAGCAGGGTATCAGCCTTGAGGATATCCACCGCGAGCTTGCCTCTCGCCACGTGATCGACCACAAGGTAAAGCAGGAAAAGATGACAAAATGATCTTACGACAAATCACAACCACCCGTCAAACGGGTGGTTTGCACTAGGGCTAAAAGCCCAATAGTACCAGCCAGCGGCTCAAGCCGCTGGCTTTTGCTTTCAAAAGCTGTCTGCAAAAATGCCTTCTCCTTGAGGA
>SVSS01000014.1 GCA_015064185.1 Oscillospiraceae bacterium
GAGGTGTAGCCGCCATAGCGGCGTGTTCGAGTTTTGCAACGAGCCGCACAAACGCGCTTCGCGCTACACCTCATCCGTCAGCCTTCGGCTGCCACCTTCTCCTCAAGGAGAAGGCATTTTTGCAGACAGCTTTTGAAAGCAAAAGCCAGCGGCTTGAGCCGCTGGCTGGTACTATTGGGCTTTTAGCCCTAGTGCAAACCACCCGTTTGACGGGTGGTTGTGATTTTTCGTTATTATTCCGCTACGAAGATAAAGGGATAAACATCTTGATCGCCGTCGATAAAGTAGGCTTCGATGTCTGCATATGCCTCTGCAAGATATGCCTCAAGATCTGCCTTTGCCTCGGCGGTACATTCCTTGCCGCAGAACACGGTCAGCATAAACTTCTCACCGTCCTCAAGCATTTTGTCAACCAAGATCTGTGCGGTGTCGGTCATTTTCTCGTTTGAGGTCAGCATTTGCTTGCCCACAAAGCCGATAAAGTCACCGTTTTTGATCTGTACGCCGTTTAGCTCCGCGTCGCGAATAGAGGGGGAAACATTGCCTGTAACAACGTTTGCCATGGCTTCCTTAAAGGCCTCGGCAATTGCTTCGGCATCATCGTTTTCAAAATCTGCTGCGCAGATCGCGACATACCCATCACCCAGGTTTTTGCTTTCGATCACGTGGATCGCGGCATCGGTATAGATCTCAGCCGCCTGCTTTGCCGCCATTAAGATATTGCCGTTGTTGGGGAACACAAAGATATGCTCGGCATTTACTTTAGCAAAGGCATCTAAAAAGTCGTTGGTGGAGGGGTTTTGCGTTTGACCGCCCTCAACGATGGTATCAACACCAAGCTCAAGGAAGGTTGCCGCAATGCCTGCGCCGCTGGCAACTGCTACCATGCCGTATTTCTTTTTCTCGGCAGGCACGTTGCTTGCCGCGGGCTTTTCTTCAACTGTGGTCTCACTGTGTTGAACCGACATATTTTCGATCTTTACCGTGAGAAATTCGCCGAATTGACGGCAGAAGCCAAGCACCTTGTCGGGGGTGAGGGTGTGTACGTGGATCTTAACAATGGTTCCTGTTTTAAAGGAAACCACCGAATTACCGATGCCGCAAAGGAACTCAGTAATGATATTGTTATCAAAATTTTCAGCGTCGACCTTGCTGTTTTGCAGCTGCAAAAGAAGCTCGGTGCAGTAGCCGTAGGTCATTTCGCTATCGGCGGTAAAGCCCGAGAGGTCCACAAGCTGCTTCTTTTCGGTCAAGGGCATCGGCTCTGCCTTGATCTCCTCACCGTTGAGGATCTTGTTAAAGCCGTCCATGATGTAAAGAAGCCCCGCGCCGCCGCTGTCTACCACACCTGCCTCCTTTAAGGTGGCAAGCAGCTCGGGCGTGCGGTTCAGCGACGCGTTCATTTCCTTAACAAGGTCGCCAAAGAAGCTGCGGATCGTGCTGTCGGGGGTAACGCGAGAAACCGCGTATTCCACCGATTCGCGCGCAACGGTAAGGATCGTGCCCTCCGTGGGAGTCATAACAGAGTTATATGCCTGCTTTACGCCGAGCGTGAGCGCGTGGCCAATGGTGTTGGCATCTGCCCGCTCGCAGCTGTCAAAGCCCTTTGCCATGCCTGCAAACAGCTGGGAGAGAATAACGCCCGAGTTGCCGCGTGCGCCAAGCAGCATGCCGTGAGAAAGGCTTTTCATGACTTCTGCAAGGTCGTTGGATTTGACCTTTTCAAGTGCCGCGATGCCGCTTTCGATCGTCATGCGCATGTTGTCGCCTGTGTCACCGTCGGGAACGGGGAAAACGTTTAATTTGTTTACCTCCTCTGCATTGGAGCGAAGGAGAGCAGCGCCGCCCTGCGCCATTTGCGCAAGCAGCGTGCCGTCAAGAAATTGACCGTTATTTTTTTCGGTATTGTTATCCATGATGCACCTCGTATTTAAATGTTGATCAGCGCTCGCTTCCGACAAAGAAGAGCGCAAGCGTGCCGGGACCGGAATGTGCGCCGATCACAGGGCCTACATCGGTGATCAGCTCGACCTCAACGCCGTTTTGCTCATAGAGCAGCTTAGCAAGGAACTTAGCGTCATCCTCGCAGTCGCCATGCGAAATGAACACATGGCCGCTTGCAGGATCCTTTGCGGTCTCCTTGTATTTTGCCGCCATTGCGGCAATCGATTTTTTACGGCCGTGTGCCGTGGTAACCTTTGTGAGCTTGCCTGCGGGATCCACATGCATCACGGGCTTGATGTGCAGGGCATTGCCGATGATCGCCGTGGTGGGGCTGACTCTGCCGCCGCGCTTCAGATACACAAGATTGTCTACCGTGAACCAATGGCAAAGATTGGGGCGGATCGCTTCTACATATTGTGCGACCTCCTCAATGCCTGCGCCCTCGTTTCTTTTTAGCGTGGCAAGGTAAACGAGCAGGCCTTCACCGGCAGAAGCGCAAAGCGTGTCTACCGCAAAGATCTTACGTGCGGGGTACTTCTCGCGCAGCTGCTCTGCAGCAAGTCTTGCGGCATTGTAGGTGTTGCTGATGCCTGAGGAAAAGCCGAGGTAAAGCACATCCTTGTCAGCCGCAAGGGTTTTCTCAAATGCACCGGAAAATGTTTCGGTATTGATCGCGGCGGTTTTGGCAATACCGCCGTCACGCATTCTTTCGTAAAATTCCTTGGTGGGCATATCGCCGTTGCCGTATTCCCGGTCTGAATCGTTGAAGCGGAAGGTAAGCGACTCACAGGCTACATCCCACTCCGCGAGAAGCGAGGGGGAGATATCACAGCCTGAGTCTGTAATGATTTGAAAAGGATAATTTTGCATTTACTGCAACCTCCTGTAAATGTGTAGGCACACAAAAAGCCATATGTATACAATTTAACAATTACATTATACTGTAAAATGCTGCCAAAGTCAATCTAAAGTCGCACAAAAATGACTATACTCTCGATTTTGTAACAGTAGAATGGCAAAAAAACGGCTCTACTGACAGTAGAAATGGGTAAACGGTGCTAAAAAGAGAAGGATCACTTGCTTTTTTTGTGGCGGTGTGGTATGATGATGTTATATAGGATAAAGCGAGGTGTGAGCGTATGCTAAAGAACATTATTGCCCAAAATATAGCACAATTACGCCGTGATAACAATATGACACAGCTTGAGCTTGCCGAAAAGCTGAATTACAGCGACAAGGCAATTTCAAAATGGGAGCGCGGAGAATCCTTGCCTGACGTGGCGGTTTTGAAAAATATTGCCGATATTTTTTTGGTGAGTGTGGATTATCTGCTTGAAGAAACGCATAAAAAAATCGCGCCGCCATCGGCAAGAACGACGGCAAGAAAGCGCCGCCGCGGCGTTATCACCTGGCTTGGCGTGCTGCTTGTTTGGATGGTGGCAACCATTGCGTTTGTAACGCTGCAGCTGATCGCTCCTGTAAAAATGAGCGCGTGGCTGACCTTTGTGTGGGCAATACCCGTTTCGGCTGTGGTGTGGCTGATCATGAACTCGGTATGGTTTAACCGCCGCCGCAACTATCTTATTGTGTCTGTGCTGATGTGGACGGTGCTGGCTGCTGCGCATATCACACTTTTGGTGGTGGGTGTTAACGTTTGGCTCATTTACCTGCTTGGCATTCCTGCGCAGATCATTATTTTCCTGTGGTCGGGGGTTACGATCTACAACACAAAAGTATAAAAACAGCCCTTTTTGTTGCCATGCGGCAAAAAGGGCTGTTTTTTTGATTTTATTCGATCACGAAAATGAAATTGTAGATATCCTGCTCGCCATTGATCTCAAAAAGCTCAACGGCAGGGTAGGTGCTTTTCACAAAGGCGCGTACGGCATCCATATCCGAGGCTGTGGTATCCTTACCGCAAATGGCAATGATCACCTCGCGGTCTGTCATGTCGATCGCGCCAAGCAGATCGCATGCGGCAGCGCTTGCCGTTTTGGCGTCGGCAAGCATCTCTTTGCCTGCAAAGCCGATATAGTCGTTTTTGGCAATATCAAGTCCGCCAAGGTGTGAATCACGCACCGATCTTGTGACCATGCCCGTGATGACGCCCGACATGGCATCGGTGAGTGCTTGCTCGATCGCATCGGCATCACCGCTTTCAAAATCAAGCATGGTGAGCGCCGCATAGCCGTCGCCCACGGTCTTGCTGTTTAGCACGCGCACGTCGGCATTTTGATAAAGCCCTGCTGCCTGCCGTGCAGTTAAAACGATATTGCTGTTGTTGGGAAGCACAAAAATGGTATCGGCATTGACCTCCTCAAACGCGGCAAGAAAATCCTCGGAGGAGGGGTTCATGGTCTGACCGCCCTCTACGATGACGTCAGCGCCAAGCGAGAGGAAGGTTTCCTTGATGCCCTTTCCTGCGGCAACCGCTACCACACCAAATGCCTTATGCTCCTGCTTTGCAGGCTTTTTTTCTTCAAATCGGTTTTCCACCGATGCTTCACTGTGCTGCAGTGCCATGTTTTCTACCTTCAGCGTTAAAAACTCGCCGTATTTTTGGCAGTGTGCAAGCACGCTGCCGGGGGTCATGGTGTGCACGTGGACCTTGATGATCGTGCCTGTTTTAAAGCAAACGATCGATTCGCCCCCCATGGCGGCAAGCTCATCTGCAACCGCTTGTGCGGGGAATCGGTCGGCGTCGACCTTGCTGTTTTGCAGCTGCAACAGAAACTCGGTACAGTAGCCAAAGGACATTTCACTGTCGGCAGTAAAGGCACTAAGATCGGGTGTGCTCGGCTTCGAGGCAGGTGCCTCGGGCATAGCAGCCACCGCTTCGCCGTGCAGGATCTTGCTCATGCCCTCAATGACGTATACAAGACCCGCGCCGCCGCTGTCAATGACACCGGATTCCTTTAAAATCGGCAAAAGCTCGGGCGTGCGCTTTAGAGAAGCGCGCATTTCCCGAATGAAGTCGGAAAAGAAATCTTCCAGTGTGGTTTCATCTGTAATGCGCGCAACGGCGTAATCGGTCGCCTCTCGCGCAACGGTTAAGATCGTGCCCTCCGTGGGTGTCATCACGGCGGCGTACGCTTGCTTTACACCCGTTTTAAAGGCCTTGCCAAGGGCAGCCGCATCAGCACGCTCCACGCCCGAAAGCCCCTTGGCAATGCCTGCAAAGAGCTGTGAGAGGATCACGCCTGAGTTGCCGCGTGCGCCAAGAAGCATGCCGCCCGCAAGCTTTTCGGCAATGTAGGAGATCGAATCCGAAGCGATGTCACGCAGTACCGCGTCGCCCCCCTCCATTGTCAGGGACATGTTATCACCCGTGTCACCGTCGGGTATGGGGAATACGTTTAGGTCATTGACCACCTGTGCGTTGGCGCGGAGGTTACCCGCCCCACCGCGAACCATATCGGCGAACAGCGCACCGCTCAGTTCATAAGTTGCCATTATGTTCTCCTTGAAAATTAAATCGCAAGCTCCACTTTTTTGCCAAAGCACCAAGCGCCAATGGCATCAGGACCAATGCAAACGCCAACAATGGGGCCAATAAAATATACGTAAGCATCTTTAAAGCCTACCTTTTCGATCAGCTCGCGGCGCAGATATTCCGCATCCTCGGCGCAGTCGGCGTGAGCGACATATACCGTTTGTGAGGAGGGATCGATCACGGATTCCGCCATGAGGGAAACCAATTTATCAAGCGAAGCCTTGCGTCCCTTTACCTTTACGATCGGCACGTTTTGACCGTTATAATCGGAAATGATAATAGGCTTTACGCCTAAAAGGTTGCCAAAAAACGCGGCAGATCCCTTCACGCGCCCCGCTTTTTTCAGCATGTCAAGTGAGCCAACCGTTACAAACTGATTGACGTAGTGCTTTTTCTCCTCTACGGCACCAACGATCTCATCTACGCTCTTGCCCTCATCGCGCAGCGTTGCCGCATATACGGCAAGCATGCCCTCGCCCATAGAGCAGTTGGTGGAGTCGATACAGCGCACGATCGCATCGGGATATTTTTCGAGAAGCTGCTTTGCAACCATGCTGCCCGTGTTTACCGAGCTCGACATGGGAACGGCACAGCCGATGTAGATCACGGCATAGCCTGCCTCGATTGCCTCGGTAAAGCCGCGCTCAAATTCGCTCATCGGTACTTGGGTTGTAAGAATGCGCTTGCCTGTTTCTCGAATTTTTTGATAGAGCCCCGTGATATATGCCACATCATTGAGATCGGCAGGTGTTTCCTTACCGTCATCGACTGTGCGCATTTTTAAAAAATCAATGTCGTATTTGGCACGAACATCAGCGCCGAGGTCGGCGCAGGAATCTGTCAAAATTTTGATTTTTTGCATGATAATCTCCTTTTTTATTTGTTTTCCTCAAGTAGGTCCTCAAAGCGGTCCTTGCCCTTGGCACGTACACGAACGGTAGCCATGGTGTTCCAAATGTTTTCCGCGGCATCAATAGCGAGTGCTACACCCGACAGGATCACGCGATCCCATGCCGTAGCGCCGACAAGAACGGCGATGCCGCACACGGAAACGGTGGCGGCGCAAATAAGAAGTCCGATCCACTTTTTCATGCCGAACTGCTTGGCATCAAACGCGGTCTGCAGCTTAAACAGACCGTCAAGTATGATATAGGCGCCAAGCACATAGGGCAGCAGTTCGGGCACGTTGTCGGGGTATATAAAAATGAGTATGCCGAGAATGGCGGAAAGTCCGCCAATGGCAAGGTCATATTGAAATGCTAAGCGATAGAGGTCATTTGAAAAATAGCCGAGCATGCGTACTGTGCCCGTAAGGATGAGATTGGCACCAACCAGCCAACGTGCGGCAACACCGCCAATGTCGGGGCGTATGATAAGAAATACACCCGAGAAAAACAGAAGTGCGGAAACGATGACGTGAATAACTCTAACCTCTTTTACAATATTTGCGCGTTTCATTGCTTATCCTTTCTTTTCTTGCGCTGATGCAAGATCTCTTGTAATTCCTTTGTTTTGGCATAAAGCAGGGCACTTTGCCGTTTTTGATAGTCATGCGGGTGCTCGTTTTCACCAATGGGGTCGGGGCGGTAGGGGGAGCCTACCACTAAGCGTAAATGCTTTAAAAAGGGTCTGTTGTAGCACCCCTCCATGTAAATGGGAAGCACGGGGGCGTTGCCAAGCTCGGCAAGCTTTAAAAAGCCCGGCTTAAAGGGGCGCATTGCCTCCCCACCTGAAACCGCCATGCCCTCGGGAAAGATGAGCACGCTGTCACCCCCGCGCATGGCGCGAACTGCTTCCTTGAGCCATGAGGTAGAGCTGGGGGCAATGGGAATGCTGTAGCCGCAAACAAGCAAGGGCTTTAAGTACCATTTGCGATACCATTTTCTCGCGGCAAGCGAGTGAATGCGGCTGCGATAAAAGATCACAGAAATTACCGCCCCGTCACAACCGCGCAGATGATTGCAGGTCAGTACCGTAGGCTCAGCCACACGCCTGAATTTGAGTGCTGCCTTATCGGTATAGATCACCTTGGGGCAGTACAGGAGATAGGTTAAAATGATCAGCACGCGCCGCGCAAGCTGTATCCAGCAAAATCGCAGAAAGCACGCAATTTTTTTCAGTATGTACTTCATTGCAAGCCTCATTTCATTGGTTTGCGTCTGTTTTATATACGCATATTATAATAAAGACAAACAGGATTGTCATCTGTCAAAAAAAGCACCGTGCCCGAATTTCGGGCACGGGAGGGATTTTTGTGCAAATTTTGGACAATTTATCTAAAATGCCTAAATTTTGCCGCCGCTAAGCGACTGCGCGGTGCTGCTTGCCTTTATAGCATTGCATATACCCTGTGACATCAGGGAGATGCGCGCGGCTAGCTTTTCACCGTTTATCTTGCCTGCGGCATTGATCCAGTCTACAAAAAGACCAACAAAGCCATGCCGTAAAAACACCGTTGCCGTGCGCAGTTCAGATACATCGTCAGAGCCTGTTTCACGCTCGAGAACCTCAAACACGGTGTTGTCAAATCCCTTAGCAAAGTAGCGCTCCGCACCGCTTTGCCCAATAGAGGCTGCGATATGCGCCATGGCTCTTGGATACCTTCCGGCATAGCTGATCAGAACCAAAAACAGGTCCGAGAGCATCTCACCAAGCGGTAGCGCCGGCTTCATCTTTGCGGTGCCCGACAAGCAGATCTCCTCAAGCACTGCATAAATATCCTGAAAATGATAATAAAAGGTGTTGCGATTGATGCCGCAATCGTCAACAACGTCGCGTACGGTGATCTTCTCGAGTGGCTTTTTGGATGCCAGATGCATAAAGGCTTCGATGATCGCCTTCTTTGTAAACGAGGGCATGCCGCTTCTCCTTTCACTAAATATAATAACAGTATAGCATATAAATCGTTTTTAATCAAGGTCTTACGCAAGGCGAGAATTGGTCATTTTTTAAATTTTGTCGCATTTTGTGTCTTTGTTGTATAAATTTTCCGTAGGATAATTGCTACTTGCAATGCTTAAATAATTATGCTATAATGTAGATAATTGTAGAAATGTATGACCGGTGATAACGATTTTCGGGTAAGGAGAGCTTTTTGAGATGAAGCATATTTTTATATACAATCCCTCTGCGGGTCGCGATAACAGCGAGAGAATTGCCGCATTGCAGGAGAAGATGAAGACCGATTACGCCGACCTCTCCTATGAGTTTTATCCCACCAAGGCAGAAAAGGATGCTACCGCCTTTGTGCGTGCGCGCCTTGAGGCAGAGCCAAACACAAAGATGCGCTTTTATGCGTGTGGGGGCGATGGCACGGCAAATGAGGTACTGCATGGCATTATCGGCTTTCCCAACGCCTCTATGACCTGCTATCCCTGCGGTAGCGGAAACGATTATGTCAAGTATTACGGCGGCGCTGCGCGCTTTCTTGATATCGATGCACTCATTGCCGCTGAGGAAAAGGTCGTGGATGCGATGCGCGTGGGCGATCGGTATTCGATCAACGTTACCAACTTTGGCTTTGATACCACGGTGGCAAAAACCATGCACGAGGTAAGACGCAAAAAAATCATTGGTGGCAAAAATGCCTATACCACGGGTATTGTAAAGGCGCTGCTCACCTCAATGAAAAACGATTGCACCGTTTGGGTAGACGGCGAAAAGCTAAACGACGGCAAGATGCTGCTTTGCACCGTTTCAAACGGAAGGTACGTTGGCGGCGCTTACTGCTGCGCTCCGCACTCACGAAACGATGACGGCCTGCTTGATGTTTGCCTGGTAAAGCCCTTGTCGCGCTTGACGCTGGTCAAGCTGATCGGTGTGTATAAGAAGGGCAAGCATTTGGACGATCCCCGCTTTAAAAACCTCATCACCTATCGCCGCGGAAAAAGCGTGCGCGTGGTGGCGCCCGAGGGCTTTGGCTACACGCTTGACGGCGAGATCGTGCTGGCTAACGATTTTACCATCGACATCTGTCCCGGTGCCGTGCGCTTTGCCGTGCCTAAATGCGCCTGCGAGGCAGAGAGCGAGCAGCCCGAGGCGGTGACGGTTTGATATGATCACTACGAAAACACCGTTCCGTATGTCGTTTTTTGGCGGCGGAACCGATTTTCCCGATTTTTACCGCAAGCATGGTGGCACCGTCCTTTCCACAACCTTTGATAAGTATTGCTATGTCACGCTACGCGCGTTGCCAAGGCTTTATGCATACGATAGTGAGTTTGTTTACAGCAAGACCGAGCGCGTAAATGACAACCGCGAGATCGAGCATCCCCTCATTCGCGAGGCAATGCTGTGGCAAAACGTGCAGCACGTGCGCCTTACCTACGATGCCGATCTGCCCGCAAGGTCCGGGCTTGGCACCAGCAGTGCATTTGCCGTTGGCTTGCTGCATGCCATACATGCGGCAAGGGGAGAGCAGGTTACAAAGGATATGCTCGCGCGTGAGGCGATCTATCTTGAGCGCATGCTCTGCCGTGAAAGCGGCGGTGTGCAGGATCAGATCGCTACGGCATACGGCGGCTTTCACCGCATTGACTTTGAGGGCGAGGATTTTACCGTTACGCCTGTTCGGATCTGCCCCGCACGCAAAGCCGCGCTGAATGAAAGTCTGATGCTCTTTTTTACAGGCGTTTCGCGGGTTTCTGCGGAGCTGCAAACGGCGCATCAAGCGGCACTCGAGGATCGCACGGCAGAGCTTTGCCGTATGCGCGATATGGCAAGAGAGGCGACTGCGCTTCTTGCGGGGCAAGCACCCCTTGACGATTTTGGTGCTTTTTTGCATGAGGGGTGGTGCCTGAAGCGCGGTATTACCGACCGCATTACAAACGGCTATATCGATGAGCTGTATGGGCGCGCCCTTGCTGCAGGTGCGCTTGGCGGTAAGTTGCTCGGCGCGGGCGGCGGCGGATTTTTGCTGTTTTACGTACCCGTGGAGAGGCAAGCGGCAGTGCGCGCCGCACTGAAAGAGCTAAAAGAAGCCCCCTTTTCTTTTGAGAGTGAGGGGACAAGCCTGCTGCTGAATACGGGCAACAAGCTTGATATATAAGCCTTATGATAGCGTAAGGTGCGCATTGCCTTGCATCAAATAAAAACCGAAAAGCAAAAACCGCTTTCCCGTTGCACTTGCAACAGGAAAGCGGTTTTTTAGATAGACCTCTCATAAGGTTTAATTTGTTTGATTTTTAGATGCGTTTGCCGTTTTTAAGGTTCTCATGGCATTTAAGATCGCCAGAACCAAAACACCCACGTCTGCAAAAATGGCAATCGGCATTTGCCACGTGCCAAGCAAGCCAAGTGCACTGCAGAGCAGCACGCCCGTCTTTACACCAAGGGTGAGCACGATATTTTGGCGAACGATACGCAACGTGCGGCGCGCCGCCTTGATCGCCGATGCGATCTTTCGCGGGTCGTCATCCATTAAAACCACGTCGGCGGCTTCAATGGCGGCATCCGAGCCAAGTGCGCCCATGGCAATGCCAACATCTGCACGGGAAAGCACGGGCGCATCGTTGATGCCGTCACCCACAAAGGCAACGGTGCCACGGTGTGGCGCCGCAAGCAGGTGCTCTATTTGTGTTACCTTGTCGGTGGGGAGCAGCTCGGCGTGCCATGAGCTGATACCCAATTCTCTCGCCACAGCACGTGCGGCGGGCGCACGGTCGCCCGTCAGCATCACGGTATGCGTGATGCCTGCATCGCACAGCGCAAGGATCGCATCCTTTGCCGTGAGCTTTAGCGTATCCGATATGGCGATATATCCAAGATAGATGCCGTTTTTCGCCACGTGTACTAAGGTATCATGCTCTTGTACTACCGTATATGCCGCACCCATGTCATGCATGAGCGCCTCGTTGCCGACCGCGATCTCTTGCCCGATCACCTGTGCGATCACACCGCGCCCTGCCACCTCCCGTATTTCCTTTGCTTGGGGCAGCGGGCTGCTTGTGGCGGCAAGAAGCGCTTTGGCAATGGGGTGATTGGAGTGTTGCTCGGCGGCAGCGGCAAGCAGTAGCAGCTCCTTGGCTGTGCCGCTTTTGGGGCAGATGCTTGTTACGGCAAACGTCCCCTTGGTGAGTGTGCCGGTTTTATCAAATACCACGGTCTTGGCTTTGGCAAGCTGCTCTAAATGCATGGCACCCTTGATGAGAATGCCGTGGCGTGAGGCACCGCCAATTCCGCCGAAGAAGGAGAGGGGAACCGAGATCACAAGAGCGCAGGGGCAGGAGATGACGAGAAAGGTCAAAGCTCGCGCGAGCCACGAGGGGAAGGAGGTCAGAAATGCGCCAGAGAAAAGAGGTGGCAGAAATGCTACAAGTAGGGCGGATATCACCACAAACGGGGTGTAATATTTTGCAAAACGAGTGATGAATTTCTCTGCTTTTGCCTTTTTTGCCGCGGCGTTTTCTACCAAGGAGAGAATGCGTGCCACGGTGGAGTCGCTGTAACGCTTTTCTACACGGATCACAAGCGCCCCCCAAAGGTTAGTCGCACCGCTGATCGCCGCATCTCCCACCTTGACCGCACGGGGGAGTGCCTCACCCGTTAGCGCCACGGTATTAAGATCCGAGCAGCCTTCGACGACCGTGCCATCAAGCGGGATGCGCTCACCGGGGCGTACCGAGATCAGCTCGCCCACGGCAACCGTATCGGGTGAAGCCTCAAGCTCCGCGTCGCCCCGCAGCACGCGTGCGGTGTCGGGGCGGATATCCATGAGCGCTGCGATCGAACGGCGGCTTTTGCCCACGGCAATGCTTTGAAAAAGCTCGCCGATCTGATAAAAGATCATCACAAGCACCGCCTCAGCAAGCTCGGGCTCGCCCTCGGGCAAGAAGCCAATGGCAAGCGCGCCAAGCGTGGCAAGCGCCATTAAAAAATTTTCATCAAAGATCTGACCGCCAATAATATTTTTAAAAGCGCGCTTCAATACATCAATGCCCGCGGCAAGGTAAGCCGGCAGATATATGCAAAGAAGCTGTACCGTGTTCAGCTTTTCGCCAAGGTATCGATCACACACAAGGGCGGTGCTCAGCAAAATTGCCGCCGATACGATGCGGGAAAGCAGCCTTTTTTGCTTGCGTGTCATTTGATCACCACGGTGCAGTCGGGCTCGATCTTGCGGCAGATCTTAACGGCTTGTTTTAAGACCTTATCAAACACCGCGTCGTCTGCCTCCAACATCAGCTTTTGCGTGAGAAAATTGACGGATACGTCATTTACCCCCGCAAGCTTACGGATGCCCTCCTCCATGCGCGCGGCACAGTGTGCGCAGTCAAGATCGATCAGCTCAAATACTTTTTTCATGATATGGCCTCCTTTCATTGGGCTCGGTAATATGCTCCATTCCTTGAGCAAGTATGGTGCGTACGTGGTCGTCGGCAAGTGCGTAAAATACTGTTTTTCCGCTTTTGCGCCAACGCACCAGCTTGGCGGTTTTCAGAATGCGGAGCTGATGCGAGATGGCAGAAACCGTCATGCCAAGCAGATTTGCAATATCACAAACGCAAAGCTCATGCTCGAGGAGCACGTAGAGAATTTTGATGCGCGTGCTATCCCCAAAAATGTGAAAAAGCTCTGCAAGCTCCAGCAAAGCATCCTCTTGCGGCATTGTGGTCTTTACCTCCTCGATCACGCTTTTGTGCGCGTGCAAAAAGGTGCAGCAGGGCACATCATGCGGCGATTTTGTTTCGTGTGACAAGCCTTTATCCTCCTTTGCATCATAATTGAACGGTTGTTCAAACGTATACAACAATAGTATAGCACCGCGGGCACATATTGTCAATATGCTTTTAAATTTTTTAAGGCTTTGCCGAGGTGGAAATAAGGCGGAAAAAGCGTCAGGATCTACCGCCAATAATTTTTTAAAAAGCCCTTGACAAATAAGTAAGTGTGGGCTATAATAATAAGGCGAGTTTTGCAAACGGCGCTCGCAGGGTACGCAGAAGAGTGAAAAGAATTCTGCATTTGGAGAAGTACTCAAGTTGGCCGAAGAGGCGCCCCTGCTAAGGGTGTAGGTCGGATTTAAACCGGCGCGAGAGTTCAAATCTCTCCTTCTCCGCCAAAAAACAAAGGCACTTCCCTCGTGGGAGTGCCTTTGTTTTTTATCGTCGAAGTCGAGCTTTGAACCTGTGCCGTCGTTTGCCACGGCAAACGACGGCGCAGATAACCAAGTAAGCCGAGTCGGCAAGCTTGCTTGTCAGCGAGGCGGCGACGGTTGCTCCGCGGTGGCTCGGCATCGCCGAGCATAGTACGCAGTACCAAGGCGCGCGACTTGCACCGCAATGGAGTATAGTTCAAATCTCCCTGTCTGTGCCAAAATTCATAATCTCGATAGCAATTCTTGCTCCGAGCCGAAATGCATATACGAATATCTCTCGTTCATTGATATCCGTAAGCTCGGCATGGCAATCATCAAACCTTTCAAGCAGTTCTTTTTGCGTGTCCGTGAGTGTTTTATGTAGGTTGTCGTGATGATCGGCAATATAGCCCATCAATTCTTTTACCTTTTTTGTTGCTTTGTAGTATTCATCACTTGGGCAAATATTGCCATACCACAGTTCTTCAAGAATTTTTCTCATAAAGAGGCTCCTTTCATTATTTGAAGATATTATAGCATATCACATTTTGAAATGTTGACTTTTATCACAAAATGTGATATTTTGGGACTCGCCGGCGAAAAAGCGCGCACTCCCCGTGTGGGAGTGCCTTTGTTTTTTACTGTAAGGTTCCTCTTTTCCAAAAACCTGTATGAGTTTTCAAGCGTTGGAGATACTATACACCCAAAGGACAAATGACACAAGCGCAGGCACTGCGCGAGTCATAATTGGAGGGTATATGTGTACGGCAATCAGTGATAACGGATACTGCCATTTATTTGGGCGCACGCTTGATATCGAATGCTCCTATGGAGAGGTAGTGGCGGTAACGCCAAGAAATTTTCGGTTTGATTTTTTGCACGAAGGGGCAGTGGAAAGGCATCTTGCCATAATGGGTATTGCATGCATACGGCATAATGTACCGCTTTATTATGATGCGATCAACGAGGCGGGGCTTGCCATTGCGGGCCTCAATTTCCCCTCGAATGCCGTATACCGTGCCCCCGAGGAAGGGGCGCACAATGTGGCATCCTTTGAGCTGATTCCATGGGTGCTAAGTCAATGCGAAACGCTTGAGGCGGCAATCAAATTGCTGCAAAGCACCAATATCACAAGCGATTGCTTTTCCCCCGAGATGCCCGCGACGCCCCTTCACTGGCTTATAGCCGATAAAAGCGGTTCTGTTACGGTAGAATCGGTAGCGGAGGGGCTTAAAATTTACGAAAATCCCTTTGGTGTGCTGACAAATAATCCCCCTTTTCCCTATCACCAAACAAACATTGCCAATTTTATGCATCTTGATTCCCGCGCTGCGCAAAACAATTTATGCCCCTCGCTTGACCTGGCGCCCTACTCAAGGGGCATGGGGGCAATGGGGCTGCCGGGGGATCATTCATCGCCTTCGCGCTTTGTGCGTGCGGTTTTTGCAAAGAATCACACCGCGCCGGCAAGCACGGAGCAGGATGCGGTGAGCCGCTTTTTTCACATGATGGATACCGTATCCGTGCCCTGTGGGTGCGTGAAAACAGAGGAGGACAAAAGCGTTCTCACGGTATATACCTCTTGTGCGAATACGGGCACCTTCACCTATTATTTTACGACCTACCACAATCGCCGCATGAGAGCCGTTTGCCCAAATGATGTGCAGCAGGAAGCATCGGAACTGCTTTCATTTTCGATGCAGGACAGTGAGGATATGCTATATCTTCCATTTGTATAATGCCGCCTCGATGCCTGAAAACGATTGACAAACAGCGTGGCGCGTGGTAAAATGAAGGTGTTGAATTTTAAAACCGAAAAGGGGATTTGTATTATGGTATTTGACACTTTGAAAAACTGCGCGCAGTATTATAGCCTGCACGAAAAATTTGAGGCGGCGTTTGCGTTTATCAAGCAAGCATGCGCGAAGGACCTTGCCGTTGGCAAATATGAGATCGAGGGCAAGGAGCTGTACGCCTCTGTGCAGGAATACACGCCCAAAGCACCCGAGCAGGGCAAGTTTGAGGCGCACAAAAATTACATTGATATTCAGTACATCATTTCGGGTGTTGAAATGATGGGGGATATGGATATTGCAAAGGCGGCATCCAAATCCGATTACAATCCTGAAAAGGATGTGGAGTTTTACCATGACAACGACAAGGCAGGCTACTGTGTTGTAGAGGATGGGGAATTCTGCATTTTCTTCCCGCACGACGTGCATAAGCCCGGCCTCGCGTACGGGGACGTTGCTGAGCCTGTAAAAAAGATCGTGGTAAAGGTAAGAGTATAACAATGAGCGAAAAGATTTTTAACGTATTGGATTTTGGCGCAAAAGCCGATGCTGTGACCCTTGATACCGCGGCGGTACAGGCGGCGGTGGATGCTTGCAGCGCGGCAGGCGGCGGCAAGGTATATTTCCCGAAGGGGAAATACGTGCTTGCAACTGTTTTTTTGAAGGATAACGTACATATTTGCTTCGAGGATGGCACGGTCATTCTCGGCGCGCTTGATTTTTACGCGTATGCCCAGCAGGAGGAAATTGATTTCCCGCTGTATCAGGATGCCTCACACAGCTATTTTAATCTGTCTATGTTCGTTGGACTTGGCTGCGACAATATCTCGATGACGGGTAAGGCGTATATCGACATGCGCTCGGTTTGGGATGAGGACGGTGTGCGCGGAAAGGCGATCCGCAACCGCGGGCCGAAGTGCATCTCCTTGAAGGAATGTAACAATATTCTTATTTCCGATCTTGATATCAACAACGTAACCGACCTTGCCATTTATTTTGCGGGCTGCGAGAATGTCGATATCCACGGCATTAAAATGTACGTTTATATTGACGGCATTTCGCCCGACAACAGCAAGAATGTTAAAATTTACGACTGTGACATTGAAACGGGTGATGACGGCATTGTATTTAAGTCCTCGTATAATCTCAACCGCCTTGATTACTGCAAAAATATCAGGGTGTGGAATTGCCGCGTCAAGAGCCGCTGTAATGCGGTGAAGCTTGGCACGGAAACCAACGGCGGATTTTACGATACCGTTATCGAGGATATTGACATACGTGATGTTCGTATTTCGGGTATTGCCATTGAGAGCGTTGACGGCGCGATCATTGACGGGCTTGTGATGAAAAATATCAGGATGACCAATGTGAACGCGCCCTTGTTTATTCACATTGGCGCGCGCATGCGCGGCCCTGCGGGCAGAGAACTCGGTGCGATCCGCAATGTTACGCTTGAAAATATCACGGCAGACGGACCGTACGAGCCCTATCCTGTGATCGCTTGCAACTATACGCAGTTCAAGGAGAACGATTTTTATCAGTATCCGTGGCTCTTTAAGGCGGCTCCCGCGCCCGAGGGTGAGGATCTGCGCCTGACGGGCAGATTTACCGATTGGCAGATGACCTCAAACTGCTGCGGCTTAAAGGAAAGGCACCTTGAAAACATCACGCTTCGCAATGTGCATTTCAAGCTTGACGGCGGTGTGCAGGAATATAACAGAGAAGTGCCCGATGTGGCGCCTGCTTATCCCGAGGTTTATGTATACGGTAAAATTTTGCCTGCCAAGGGTATTTTTTTCAGATATATCGACAATCTCGTGCTCGACAACGTGACGGTTGAAACCTACCGACCCGATGCGCGTGAGGATCTTGTTTTTGTGCATGTCAATGAGGATAAAATATAAGGCAAGGAGAAGTGAGATGTATATAACCAAGGATATTCGCTATGTTGGTGTCAACGACCACGATATTGACCTGTTTGAGGGTCAGTATACCGTGCCCAACGGCATGGCATATAATTCTTACGTTATCATTGACGAAAAAATTGCCGTTATGGATACCGTTGATGCCCGTTTTTCGGATGCGTGGCTTGAAAATATCGCACGTGAGCTGGGTGAAGGATCCCCCGATTATCTTGTGATACAGCATATGGAGCCTGACCATTCGGCAAGCATTGGGGCGTTTCTTGCACAGTATCCCAAGGCTGCTGTAGTGGCATCCAAGCAGGCGTTTACCATGATGAAAAATTTCTACGGTGTTGTGCCTGCCGCAAGTGAAACGGTGGGAGAGGGAAGTGTGCTTTCGCTTGGCGCGCACACGCTCACCTTTTTTACCGCCCCTATGGTGCATTGGCCCGAGGTTATTGTTACTTACGATGCCGCGGACAAGGTGCTTTTCTCGGCAGACGGCTTTGGCAAATTCGGTGCGCTTGACGTAGAAGAGGAGTGGGCTTGTGAGGCGCGGCGCTACTACTTTGGTATTGTGGGCAAATATGGCGCGCAGACCGCGGCATTACTGAAAAAGGCGGCAACGCTGGATATCGCCAAGATCTGCCCCCTGCACGGTCCTGTTTTAAGTGAGGATCTTGAATATTATCTGGGGCTTTATCAAACTTGGTCAGGTTACGGGGTGGAAAGCGAGGGCGTGGTAATTGCATACACCTCTGTGTACGGTAACACCAAAAAAGCGGCTCTTTTGCTTGCTGAGATCCTTGAGCAAAAGGGTGTGCCCTGTGCGGTGCATGATCTTGCGCGCACCGATATGGCAGAGGCGGTGGAGGATGCCTTCCGTTACGGAAAGCTTGTGCTTGCTACCACGACATACAATGCCGAGATATTCCCCTTTATGCGTGAGTTTATCAGTCATCTGACCGAGCGTAATTTCCAAAACCGCACGGTGGCGCTGATTGAAAACGGCAGCTGGGCACCGACCGCCGCTAAGGTGATGCGCGCAATGCTTGAAAAGTGCAAAAACCTTACCTTTACCAACACAAGTGTAAAAATTCTTTCTGCTTTAAATGAGGAAAGCGAGGCAGCACTGTTGGCACTTGCTGACGAGCTGTGTGAAAAATAAAAATGGAGCTGATTCATTAGCGCCGACCAAAAACACACAAAAATAAAAAAGCAAACCGCTTTTTCCATCGCTAAATGGTGGAGAAAGCGGTTTTTTAGGTAGAAATTCTAACGAATTTCAATTTTTATGTGTGTTTTTTAGTCGCGCTCTCGGTGCCTACCGTATGGTATACGCCTACAGCACCGAGATCACGCCTTCTGCATCTAATGGATCAGCCCCTTTTGAATGCGGCTACATAATATCCCGTTTTTTGCACATGATAACAAAAAGGCGAGGGGGGGATTTTTGAATGAACGATCGTTACTCGGATGAAAAAATGCACAACGGTGCTGCCGTTACGCTACCGTGTGTGAATGAGAACGGCTGCTATGAGATGCGGCTTGAGAGCATTGGCGGTCTTGGCGCCAATTTGTGCGGGAAGCTATTGGGTGAGCTGGGTGCTACGTATCTTGGGCTCAATGCGGCGGCGTTTTCAAGCTACGGCTCGGAAAAGCGCGGCTCGCCCGTAAAATCCTTTGTGCGTTACAGTGCGCGTGGGAGTGAGATCCTTCATAACAGCCCCGTGGAGCGTCCGCATCTTTTGGCACTGTTTCATAGGGCGCTGGCGGGTGTGCTTCCCGTGACGGCAGGGGTTGGAGAGAACTGTGCCTTGGTGATCAATACAAGCGCTACACCCGATCAAATGCGCCACGAGCTGCGTCTGCACGCAGGGCAAATATACTGCGTAAACGCACTGCAGCTTGCACTTGAAAGCAAGAGCCGTGTCAATATGGTCATGCTCGGCGCTATTGTGAGGGCTGCGGGCTTTATTCCGCTTGAAGCGGTAAAGAGTCTTATCACCGATACGCTTGGCAAAAAGTATCCCGCTATGCTGGAAAATAATTTAAAGGGGCTCACCCTTGGGTATGAGGCGGTAGAGAGCAAGGAATTTTCGCCCGACGAAAAATATGCCTATGTGCCCTACCGTGAGGTGCGCAGCAAATGGGGATATGCAACCGCGCCCCTTGGCGGCGCCAATCCGCATTATGGCAGTACGGTATCCAATGATCTTTCCCCCTCAAGGGAAGGATTTATACCCTTATTCTTGCCCGAAAAATGCATCCATTGCGGTCTTTGTGACAGCACCTGCCCCGATATGGTGTTTCAGTTTACAAGGGGTGAGTACCGCGGCAGATCTGCGATGATGAACCGCGGGCTTGATTATCATCATTGCAAGGGGTGCTTGCGTTGTGTTGACGTTTGCCCGACGGAAGCGTTGGTTGCAGGCAAGGAGGCGGAGCACCGCGATAAAAAATGGTTTGTCAGAAACAAGGATCTTATTGTTGAAAATATTGACTTTGAGCCTGCGGGTGCCGATGCATCTGTGACGGGCGAAGCGTATCTTGATGAAAAGCGTGTTGACGGAGGGTTGATGTGATATGAAAAACGCCGAGCAAAGGCTGTTGTTTGAAAGCGGTAACGAGCTTGCCGCATATGCTGCCAAGCAGATCAATTATCATGTAATGGGCTACTATCCCATTACGCCCTCCACGCAGATCGCGGAATATTTAGATCAAATGGGCGTTGACGGCGCGCACACCATTGCGCTAATGCCTGCTGAGGGTGAGCATAGCGCGGCGGGTATTTGCTATGGCGCGGCGGCGGGCGGGGGGAGAGTCTTCAATGCAACCTCTGCCAACGGCTTGCTGTATGCACTCGAGCAGCTGCCCGTGCAGTCGGGCACAAGGATGCCCATGGTGCTCAATATCGCCTGCCGCACCGTGTCGGGCCCACTTTCGATCAAGGGAGATCACAGCGACGTGATGTATACCCTCAATACGGGGTGGATCATTTTGTTTGCGGAATCACCGCAGGAGGTGTACGACTGTAATATTTGCGCGTTACGGATCGCCGAGCAGGTAAGGCTGCCCATTATTGTGGCGTTTGACGGATTTTTTACCAGCCACCAAAAACGGAATTGCTACGTGTTTAAGGATGATCAGACAGTGCGGGATTTTTTGGGTCCGTGCAAGGAGCAATTTGGTGTTCTTGATCCCGCGCACCCCGTGACGGTCGGCTCCTATATGAACGAGCCGGATATTATCAATAACAAATATCAGCTGCATTTGGCAATGGAGGAGGCACGTACGGCGATCCCCGCTGTGTTTGCCGCATACGAGCAGCTGTCGGGGCGGCGCTTGCGTACGCTGAAAGCCTACTGCTGTGAGGATGCCGAGGTGCTGCTGTTTGTGCTGGGCTCGGCGTATCTTACCGCAAGAGCTACCGTGGATCGCCTGCGCGGGGAGGGCAAGCGCGTGGGGGTGTTTACCTTAGGGGTGTTGCGCCCGTTCCCTGCTGACGAGGTGGCACAGGTGTGCCGCAATGCCAAAACCGTTTTGGTGGCGGACAGGCAAGATAGCTACGGCGCGAGGGGCGGCAACATGTCGCTTGAAATACGTGCAGCACTGCAAAAAAGTGGGGCAACGGTGCGCGTTATCAGTAGAATATACGGTCTTGGCGGAAGGGATTTTTACGAGAAGGACGCACTCGAACTATTTTCCTTAGGCTACGACGAGAATACGCCCGATTTTGACTATATTGGCAAGAACGAGGGGGATGCTCATTTTACTCCCAAGCCATATTTTGCGCCCATTACCGAGGAAAAGGCAAGCGGTCTTATCACTTGCGCCGAGGAAAACGGCAAGGTCTTAGTGAAGGGCGCAACGGTACGTGAAACGCTTGCAAGACCCAAGCGCTTGGCGCCCGGCCACGGTGCGTGCCCGGGGTGTGGGATCCCTGTGAACGTCAACCTGCTTTTGCGCGGTATAGAGGGGAATGTGGTGCTACTATTTCAAACAGGATGCGGCATGGTGGTGACAACGGGATACCCTAAAACGGCATTTAAAGTGCCCTACGTGCACAATTTATTTCAAAACGGTGCCGCCACGCTTGCGGGTCTTTCTAAAATGTATCATCAGCGACAGGCGCGCGGGGAGCTGCCAGCGGGCGACATCACCTTTGTGATGGTCAGCGGTGACGGCGGGCTTGATATTGGCATGGGGTCCGCGATCGGCACGGCGCTACGCGGTGACCCCGTGATGCTGTTTGAATATGATAACGGCGGATATATGAACACGGGCTATCAGCTCTCCTATTCCACCCCGCTTGGTGCGAAAAGTGCCACCTCGCATTTGGGTGAGGTGAGTGTTGGCAAAGGCTTTTTCCACAAGGATATGCCGCGTATCATGGCGGCAACGGGCATGCCATACGTCGCAACCGCTGCGGAATCCGACCCCAACGATTTCATCCGCAAGGCGGCAAAGGCGCAGTATTATGCAAAAAGCCATGGAACGGCATATATAAAATGCCTGTCTGCCTGCCCCTTAAACTGGGGGGATAGCCCGAACACCGAGCGCCGCGTGATTGCCGCGGCGGTGGACAGCTGCTATTTTCCACTATATGAGGTGGAACAGGGAATTACGACCCTCACTTACGACCCCGAGCAAAAGGGCAAGCGCATACCTGTTGAGGAGTGGCTGAAAATGATGGGGCGTACCCGCCATTTGTGTGAGGAACGGTACGAAAACGTGAGGCAGGCGCTGCAGGGCGAGGTGGATCGCCGCTTTGAAAGGCTAAAGATCGAGGCTGCACATCCAAAGCTTTAAAAGTGCAGGCTGAAACGCAAACAAACAAGGGGCTTGCATGCAAAATGCATGCAAGCCCCCTTATTGATGCGTTTACTCACATTTTGAGAACATATCCTTTCCGACGCCGCAAAGCGGACACTCAAAATCCTCGGGCAATGCCTCAAATTTGGTGCCGGGCTTGATCCCTTGGCTCTCATCGCCCAGCGCCTCGTCATATTCCCATCCGCAAACATCACATACGTATTTCATTTTTAACCCTCTCTTTGTCATTTTGACGGCGGGGAATGTGCCCTCTCGCCGTATAAGCAGTATTGCCAATCTTTGCGGGTGATATTACAAAAAAATTAAATCTGTAATGGCACCGTGATGTGTAAATCTTTCTTTACATTTTGTGAAAAAATAACGCAAAGTATGACAAAAAATAAACAAATGACAAATTTTGCAAATACTATTGACAATTTCATTTGTACATATTATTATAAAAAGCGTGTGATTAAAAAGTAAAGGAGTTTACCCATGCAGGAACTGTTAAACTTGTTTTCATCGATAACCGAGCTTAACTTTAAGATGGTTGTCATGTGGATCATTGGCGGCGTGCTGATATACCTTGCGATCAAAAAGGAAATGGAGCCCACGCTTCTCCTTCCCATTGGCTTTGGCGCCATTTTGATGAACTTCCCCGGTGTTGTGACCTATGTGGACGGTGTGAAGCATTTCGGCGGCATTGCAGAGCCCTTGAATGAGCTCTATCATGCAGGCATTGCCAACGAGCTCTTTCCCTTGCTGCTCTTTATCGGCATCGGCGCGATGATCGACTTCGGTCCTCTTCTCAATAACCCCAAGCTGATGATCTTTGGCGCGGCGGCGCAGTTCGGCATCTTCTTTACGCTGTGCGCTGCATCGATGTTCTTCCCCGATATCAAGGATGCTGCGTCGATCTCGATCATCGGTGCGGCTGACGGCCCCACCTCTATCGTTGTGGCAAACGCGCTTGGCTCTAACTACATTGGTGCCATTACCGTTGCGGCATATTCGTACATGGCGCTTGTGCCCATTATACAGCCGCCTGTCATTAAGCTGCTTACTACTAAGGAGGAGAGAAGGATCCGCATGCCCTATGAGCAAAAGTCGGTTTCCAAGCTCACCAAGATCCTGTTCCCCATTGTCATTTCTATCGTTGCGTGCATTTTTGCTCCCTCTGCAGGCTCTCTGATTGGCTTCCTCATGTTTGGTAACCTCATTCGCGAGTGCGGCGTGCTCGATTCTATTTCCGAAACGGCACAAAAGGTGCTTGCTAACCTCGTTACCATCTTCCTTGGCATTACCATTGCCTTCAACATGCACTTTACCCAGTTCCTTGCCTTTGAAACGCTTCTTATTATGGGTCTTGGCCTTGTGGCGTTTATCTTTGATACCGCAGGCGGCGTTCTCTTTGCAAAGCTTTACAACGTGATCATGAAGCTTTTGAAGAAGCCTCTTATCAACCCGATGATCGGTGCCGCGGGTATTTCCGCTTTCCCGATGTCGGGGCGTATCGTTCACAAAATGGCGCTTGAGGAGGATAACCAAAACTTCCTTTTGATGCATTCTATCGGTGTCAACGTTTCGGGTCAGATCGCCTCGGTTATTGCGGGCGCGCTCGTGCTTGGCTTCTTCTTATAAGAAAGGGGAAATGTCATGGTATTTAATGCGATCAATTTTGTAAACAATCTTAAGTATATGGGTATCGGCTTGGTTGGCGTGTTTGTGATCATCGGTATCATTATCGGTGCTACCTATGCAATTGCCAAATTTTCTGCTCCCAAAAAATAAAAGTATTTCAGTAAAAACCCCTCTGCCGCGACTGCGGCAGAGGGGTTTTTCTTGGTTATTCTTTTGATAACAGCGCTCTTCGCTTGTTTCTTCTAACACGGTTGATGTGGCGCTCAAAGTCACCGTTTTCGATCAGTTCGGCAAGCAAAAATTGCTGAAAGGTGGGAACGGTGCAGGAGTAAAAGCCAAGCTTTTTCTCAAATTCCTTCACAAATGCCTTTGGCAGCACCATGTACCCCACGCGAAGTGCGGGTGAAATGGTTTTGGAAAAGGTGTTTAGATAGATGACGTTCTCGTTTTGCGAGAGTGAAAACAGCGTATCCTCGGGCTTTGAGGAAATCGAGAATTCCGATTCAAAATCATCCTCAATGATAACGCGATCCGCTTGGCTTGACCAACGGATGTATTCATGCCGTTTGCTGGCGCTCGCGGTGATGCCTGTGGGAAAGCTCCTGTAGGGTGTGGTGTGCAGAACGCTTGCTTGCGTTTTAGAAAGTGCCGCACTGTCAATACCGTCATTGGATAAGGGCAGCAGCTCGTATGCTACCTCGGCGGCACGGTAGACCTGTTCGATCTTTTTGTATGACGGTGATTCGATGCCGTACAGGCGACCTCTGCCAAGCATGGCGATGATCAGGCCGTATAGGTGCTCCGCGCCCGAGCCGATCACGATCTGGCTGCTTTCCAAATGCATGCCGCGGTTGCGGATGAGATAACGCTTGATCGCTTCTCGCAGCTCAGCACATCCTGCGGCAGGTGATTTTTCAAGCACGGCTTCGCCGCGCTCGGTCAAAATGCGGCGCATGGCTTTGCTTAAGACTGAAAAGGGAAAATCGGGGTAGGTATGCGTGCCGTGTGTTTCTCTGATATAGGGCGTGTGCGCCTCGGCGGATGCTGCAAATCCGTCGGCTTGTCGAAAAATGACAAAAAAACCGCTTCGCTCGCGTGATTCAACGTACCCCTCGTCGCAGAGCAACGCATACGCGTGCTCAACCGTTACCGTACTGACGCCAAGCTCGTCGGCAAGCAAGCGCTTTGACGGCAGCTTTGTTTGGTACGGGTAAACGCCGTTAATAATATCATCTCTTATATATCCGTATATCTGCAAATAAGCGGGGCGTGAGCCTTTCTCAATTTTATAATTCATCTGGTGATATGTTCTTCTCCTGGTTTGGAATTTCGATAAGTCCAAAAACAGTATATACCATTTTTGTCAAAATTGCAAGAAAAACCCGAAAAACTGTGTATAATACGAAGTTTTTAAAGCAAAAGAATGCTTGCACCGTTTAAAAGTGCAAATGTAAATTAAGGTGAAATTCAACAAAATATATCATAATTTCCAGAAACACTAAAAAGCACGAAAACTGTTGACAAATGACGCATAAAGGTGTATAATTATAACCCCAATAGTATACCAACAATGATTTTGCATATTTTAAGACCCCGAGATAAAGATACAGACCTTAATATTAAAAAGAGGTGAGGATATGACAACGGCAAAATATGAGAAACGCACGCTGATCCTGTGCGTCATCTCGCTATTGCTATGTCTGTCGGCGTTAATAGGAACCACATTTGCTTGGTTCATCGACAGCGCTCGGGCAAACAGTATTGTCAAATCCGGCGATCTCGACGTGAACTTATATTATCAAACCGAGGGGCAAACCGGTTGGGCTGAGGTAAAGCAGACCACAAACGTATTTCAAGAGAATACGCTTTGGGAGCCCGGCCACGCTGAAGTTGTAAGGCTTAAGATCGAAAACACCGGTTCACTTGCGCTTAAGTATCAGCTTGGCGTCAAGGTCGTAACCGAGGTAGCATCTATCAATGTGCTTGGCGACGGCTTTAAACTGTCTAATTACATAAGATTCGGTATCATCGACGGGGCGCAGAATTATACGCGTGAGCAGGCAATTGAGGCCGTAGAGGCAAGCGGAACAACGCGGTTGAATGATCGCTATGTTTCCGATATGATCTCGCTTCTACCTAAAAACAACGCCAACGGCGAGGATAACGAGAAGATCGTTACCATGGTGGTATATTTGCCCGCTACTGTCGGCAATGTGGTAAACTACGCCGAGGGTGCCAATATTCCGATCATTAATCTCGGCATCAATCTGCTTGCTATTCAGAAGGACTTTGAATATGATAGCTACGGCAACGAGTATGACAAGGGATTGGAGCAGTATGTTTTTGATATGTCCAAGCTTGCAGAAGCGATTGGTAGCGGTAATGCCGGTATTGTGCAGAACGACCTCGTTACCGATCACAATAACGAAACATTGATGTACTCACCTGCCGGAACTCCGATATACGTTGACGGAAACGGCTATACCATTACCACAAGCGGCGTTGGTACTGCGCCGGGCTCGAATGACTATGGCTACGTCGGCTTTATCCCCGCGAAGGGCGAGGATGCCGTTGTTAAAAATCTTAAAGTGGTCGGCTCGGGCTTTGTAGAGATTGGTCACCATGACGGTAAGCAGGCAATTGGTGGAGGAAACTATACGGTCACCAATCTCATTATTGAGGATCTTGTTGCGACCTTGGCGATCAACAACTGCGGGCACAATATTGCCGCAGCCTTTACGCACTACGGAAAAGCCGTGATGACTGACTGTGTGCTGACAGGCGCCACTTCTAAGAGAGATACCCATAAGGGGTATGATGCCGGCTTTGTGAACGGTACGAGAACGGTTATCAACGGCGGTAAATACGGAAGGATCTTCATGGCGAACCAAGCGCACGTAACGATCACGGGTGCTGAGGTCGATACAATAGATTGCACCGCTATTGCCTTCAAAAATTTGGGCAGCCTTACAGTTGGTGCGGGTGCTAAGATCGGCACGATCAACTTAATGCCGTCCGGAACCTACCAACCGAGTTTAATCATTGAGGACGGGGCTGAAATTGGACAGATCACTTACAAGGGTGTGACTTACACCGTTGAAGAATGGTTGGCGCGTTAAAAATAAAATAATACAACTCCTGCGGTAGAGAATATCTGCTGCAGGAGTTTTTATTGTGGCATTTGGCATATAAAAAAGCTTGTGAGCTATTGTTTTTATATCGAAGATTGAATTGCAGAAGCTATAGAAATAAGAAACAAATATTCAAAAGAAAGTACAAAAGCCTAGGTGTTCCGTGTATTTGCGTAGCAAGTTGCGTAACCCCCCCAAAAAAGCTGCGTAAGGGGCAAAGCAAAAAGCCTTGGAAACGGTAGTGTTTCCAAGGCTTTTTGTGGTCGAGGTGACAGGGTATTCGCGCATTGCGCGAAGATTTGCACGCTCTGCGCCTGACAAGCGAGCTTGCCGATCTTCGAGCGGCAAATGCGAACCTGCATTTGCTTCGCAAATCATGTTCGCCGCCGCGCCACCCCAAGCATAAAGAAAGCACCGCCGCAAGGGCGGTGCTTTCTTTATGGTCGAG
>SVSS01000005.1 GCA_015064185.1 Oscillospiraceae bacterium
TTCGACATTCGGGAGAGCCGAAAAAGTCAGTGTTTTCAAGGGTTTTCGGCTCTTCTCGAAAATTCTACGCCGAGCGTGGTGATTGAGTCCCGAACGTAGCGCTCTACCAAACTGAGCCACACCTCGATATTTAGTTGCAAATTATAAAAAGCTAAACAATGGATGATAGCGAGGCGCTACGCGCTCTTCCTGTTGCCGTTACCGCATCGCGCTTCGCAAAGGAATTTTGCTCGCGTTCTGCGACGGCTGCCACTTCTTAGCGCTCCCTTTATCTGCCGCAGGCAGCGGTCGCGCACGTCCCCAAGCTGAGCCACACCTCGATATTTGATTTTGTAAAGGAGGGAATATGAAAATGTTGGAACCGCTTTAACTTATGGGGGAAAAGTGGCGGCAAGAACGGCGGTTTTGCGTGCAAATGCCACACGTTTAGTGGGGCAAGGCGTTCTTTTGCGAAACACGGAGTGTTTCAGGAGCCACACCTCGATATGTTCTGAAATATCACCCAAACAGTTTAGCATATTTTTTAGGGTTTGTCAATGCTTTTTTAAAAGAATTAGCGGGAATTTGCGGCCTTCGTAGACAACCATTGGCGTGGGGTTGTTTTTCTTGACACATGAGAGGGTGTATGGTATAATTTTGAAGAAACCTATATTGTCACGCGTGCGCGCGAACTTTTTAGTGGCACAGGACAGGCCTCTAAATGGAAAACATGCCGCACAATGCATAATACTGCCAATTTGGGGTAATCTTGTTACTGATAAGCGATCAACGATCGATGATCAACACACGCGAAAGCGAGCGAGGAGTTTGCCCCTATGAAGGTTGTGATATTGGCGGGTGGGTTTGGCACACGCATCAGTGAGGAATCGCATTTGCGCCCAAAGCCCATGGTCGAGATCGGCGGCATGCCGATCCTTTGGCATATTATGAAGTATTATTCGTCATATGGGTATTACGATTTTATCATTTGTGCAGGGTATAAGCAGAGTGTGATCAAGGAATGGTTTGCTGATTATTATATCAATCACAGTGACGTGACCTTTGATTTCAGCACAAAGGAAAAGATCACGGTTCACAATACCTGCTCTGAGCCGTGGCGTGTTACGGTGGTGGACACGGGTCTTGATACCATGACCGGTGGGCGCATCAAAAAAATACGTGCGTATCTTGAAAATGAGCCCTTTTTTCTCACCTACGGTGACGGGGTTTCAAACGTGGATATTGCACAGCAGCTTGCGTTTCATCGCGCGCACGGTAAATATGCCACCATTACTGCCGTGCATCCCGACTCGCGCTTTGGCGTGTTAGATGCAAAGACCGATCAGGTGCAGGCGTTTCGTGAAAAGAGCGAGGCTGACGTGGACTGGATCAACGGCGGCTTTATGGTGCTTGACCCGAAAGTGATCGACTATATTGATGACGATGCCACCGTATTTGAGCGCACACCGCTTGAGCGACTTTGCGCCAATGGAGAGCTGATGGCATTTCGCCACCGTGGCTTTTGGCAATGCATGGATACCATGCGCGACAGGGAAAAGCTGGAGCGGCTTTGGGAAAGCAACAAGGCCCCTTGGAAACGGTGGGCAGATTGATGCAATGGCAAAGTCTTTACCGCGGCAAGCGTGTGCTTGTAACGGGGCACACGGGCTTTAAGGGGGCTTGGCTGTGCCGTGTTTTGCAGCGTATGGGCGCTATTGTGACGGGATATGCACTAGAGCCGCCCACAACGCCTGCCCTGTTTTCGCTTTTGAATGCCGCCGACGGAATGCGATCCGTAACGGGGGATATTTGTGATCTTGAGCATTTGCTCTCTGTCTTTCGGGAAGTAAAGCCCGAAATCGTGCTGCATCTTGCGGCACAGCCCATTGTGCGTGAGGGCTACCGCAACCCAAGAGCGACCTACCAAACCAATGTAATGGGCACGGTAAATGTGCTGGAATGTATCAGAAAAACAGATACCGTACGCTCTTTTTTAAATGTTACCACCGATAAAGTATATTTAAACAGGGAATGGGAATGGGGCTACCGTGAATACGAGCCGCTTGACGGATATGACCCTTATTCCAACAGCAAATCCTGCGCGGAGCTTGTGACGCACAGCTATAAAAATTCCTATTTTGCTGACGGTCGCGTTGCCATATCCACGGCGCGCGCGGGGAACGTGATCGGCGGCGGAGATTTTGCACCAAACCGCATTATACCCGACTGTGTGCGTGCGGCAATGGCGCATGAGCCGATCTTGGTGCGAAGCCCTGATGCCATACGGCCCTATCAGCACGTGCTGGAGCCCCTGTTTGTTTATTTGATGATCGCGGCACGGCAGCTGGAAGACGGCAAATACGCGGGCTATTATAATGTAGGTCCGGATGAATGTGACTGCTTGACGACAGGGGAGCTCACCGAGCTGTTTGTCCGTCAGTGGGGAGAGGGACTTGTGTGGCGTGCATGCGAGCAAAACGGGCCGCATGAGGCGACCCTATTAAGGCTTGATTGCTCCAAGCTAAAAAAGGTTTTTGTGTGGAAGCCTGTGTGGCATATTACCGAGGCGGTGACAAAAACGGTGGAATGGAGCAAGGCGTGGGCAAAGGGAATTGATGTAGCGGCGATTACCGATGCCGAGATCGAGGAATACAGTAAGGCACTGAAAGAAAAAATGGAGTGAGAGTATGCATTTTACGGGAAAGACCGAGCAGGAAGCAAGGCGTGAGATCCTTGCATTGACAGAGGAATATTGCAACACCTATCACAACAAAGAAAAGTGGCAGGCGGGCGACAGGCTCCCCTATGCCGGGCGCGTGTATGATAGCGCTGAAATGGTAAATTTGGTGGATAGCTCTCTGGATTTTTGGCTGACTGCAGGGCGCTATACCCAGCAGTTTGAGCGTGAGCTTGCAAAATATCTTGGCATTGACTACTGTACACTTGTCAATTCCGGCTCCTCGGCAAATCTTCTTGCATTTATGACGCTGACCTCGCCCTTGCTTGGCGAGCGAGCCATTCGTCCCGGGGATGAGGTCATTACCGTGGCGGCGGCGTTCCCCACGACCGTAGCACCGATCGTTCAGTACGGTGCCGTGCCCGTGTTTGTAGACATCACCTTGCCACAATACAATATTGACGTGCGCCAGCTTGAGGCGGCGCTCTCTCCCAAAACAAAGGCGATCATGGTTGCACATACGCTTGGAAATCCGTTTGATCTCAAAACGGTACGCAATTTTTGCAACGAATACGAGCTGTGGCTGATTGAGGATAACTGCGACGCGCTTGGCGCCGAATACAATTTTGACGGCACTGTCTATAAGACGGGAACGGTTGGAGATATTGGCACCAGCAGCTTTTATCCGCCGCACCACATGACGATGGGCGAGGGCGGCGCCGTATATACGCGCGATAAATATTTAAACAAGATCATGCGGTCCCTGCGCGATTGGGGGAGAGATTGCATCTGTCCGTCGGGTGTTGATAACGCTTGCGGTCATCGCTTTGACCGTCAATACGGGGATTTGCCGCGCGGCTATGACCATAAATATGTATATTCTCATTTTGGATACAATTTAAAGGCGACCGATATGCAGGCGGCGGTGGGCTGCGCACAGCTCGAAAAGCTGCCCTCGTTTGTTGCGCGCCGCCAAGAAAATTTTGCGCGCTTGCGCGCGGCGCTTTTGCCTGTGGCGGACAAGCTGATCCTGCCCGAGGCTTGCCCCAATGCCACACCCTCCTGGTTTGGCTTTTTGCTTACCTGCCGCGAGGGGGTGTCGCGCGAGGCGGTGCTTGCGCATCTTGAAGCAAAGGGTATTCAAACACGTATGCTCTTTTCGGGTAATCTTATCAAGCATCCGTGCTTTGACGGTATGCGCCGTGCGGGCAGCGGCTACCGCGTGGTTGGCGATCTTGCACTTACCGATACGGTCATGGCAAGCACCTTTTGGGTGGGTGTTTATCCCGGCATGACCGATGATATGATCGATTATATGGCAAACGCCATCATTGAGGCCGTGCAATGATCGCGGGGGTACTGAAAAGATACAAGAACCAGATCGGGGATTCGATCTTTAGCCTTGCGGGTCTTGTTATCATGAACGCGGTGGCGCAAATTGTGGTCTTTCCGCTTTGCGCACGCAGGTTTGGTGAGGTTGGATACGGCAATTTGCAGTATCTTATGGCGTATATCAATGTGCTCACGGTATCGGTAGGCAGTGCCGCCAATTATGCCCGTATGGTTGCGCCCGCCGAGGAGCGCGTGAAAAACAGCGGTGATTACAATGTTTTTTTGCTGCTTGTCAGCCTTGTGGGTGTGCCGTTTACCTATCTTGTGCGTCTGTTTGGCGGCGCGCCCATGGACAATGCCACCTATATTTGCTACTGCCTCTTGTTTGTTGCCATGGCATTTCGGTACTATGCCGATGTTTCCTATAAGATCACGTTGCAGTATCGCCGCTTCTTTTTGTATTATCTGTTTATTGGTATCGGATACGCCATTGGTGCGGTATTGGTATGGAAAACGGGCATTTGGCCGCTTGGCTTGCTGGTGGGCGAGGCTATGGGTGTGCTTTACGCGTACGGTGGCAGTGCAGTGCTGCGCCGCCGCGCATTTCGCCTTTCTCCTGCGTGGCGCAAGGCATTTCGCGTGATACTTACCTTTTTCCTCGCCGAGGCTGTGGCAAACCTTATTTTGAATGTCGACCGCATCCTTTTGAAGCTTTTGCTGGGTGCATCGGCGGTAACGGTCTATTATCTGGCTACCTTGGTGGGCAAAACCATTTCGGTGCTGACAGGGCCACTCAATGGCGTGCTGATTGGATACCTTGCCCGTTACGAGGGTAAACTGACGCGCCGCACCATGCGGCTTCTCACACTGGGGAGCCTTGCGGCAATTCTTGTATTTACGCTTGTGTGCTGGGGAGGGGGATACGTGGCAGTATTTTTGCTGTATCCCGCTGAATTTGATGCGGTAAAGGACTTTTTGCTTGTGGGGAGCCTAGCCCAGGTGGTATATTTTATCACAGGTATTTTAATGGTGGTGCTCATTCGCTTTGCGAAAAAGAGTTACCAGATCTTCATCAATGCCATATTTGGCATCAGCTTTTTCGGTCTTGGCATTCCCGCTACCTGCCTTTTCGGCTTGTGGGGATTTTCCCTCGCAATGGTTGCCGCGTGCCTGCTTCGCTTTGCGGCGGCAATAGGTCTTGGCTTTAGATGGGTGCGAAAAAAAGAAAATGACCCCGACGGTATGATCACGGCATAACCGGAGGAACGGTATGGAAAATGTGCGAAAGCGTATCAGCGTCATGATCCCCACCTATAACGAGGTGGAAAACGTTGAGCCGCTTTATGAGGCGATTGCGGCGGAGTTCGAGAGGTCGCTGCCTCAGTATGATTACGATATTTTATTCATTGACAATGCTTCCCGCGACGGCACGCGCGAAAAGCTGCTGCAGCTCTGCCGCAAAAATAGGCGCGTGCGCGCGATCTTCAACGCGCGAAATTTTGGGCAATTTAACTCCCCGTATCACGGAATTTGCGCCACAACGGGGGATTGCACGATCTCGATGTGCGCCGATTTTCAGGATCCAGTGGAAATGATTCCGCGCTTGGTTGCAAAGTGGGAGGAAGGGTACCGTATTGTTTGTGCGGTAAAGACCAAAAGCAGGGAAAATAAGCTTTTGCGTTTTGCACGCACCTGCTACTATAAGCTTATTCGCAGAATGTCAGCGGTTGAGCAGATCGAGCATTTTACGGGCTTTGGGCTATATGACCGCAGCTTTGTTGACGTGCTTCGCGCGCTTGACGACCCCACTCCCTTTTTGCGTGGGATCGTTGCCGAGCTTGGCTTTCGACGCGCCGAGATCCCCTATACGCAAGCCAAACGGCGGGCGGGCAAAACGCATAACAGCTTTTTGACACTCTATGATGCGGCAATGCTGAGCTTTACTACCTACACCAAAGCACCGATCCGTTTGCTTGCGGCAATGGGCTGGCTCCTTTTTACCGCCTCGGTTCTCTTTGGCGGTGCGTTGCTCATTCGCCTGTGGCTTGGCAAGGCGTTTGTCGGTTGGCTATGGCTCTTTCCCGTTTTGCTTTTTTGCACGGCAATGATCATGATCTTTCTCGGCATCCTTGGGGAATATCTCCTTACGCTGCGCGCCAAGCTCATGCGCCGTCCACTTGTCATTGAGGAGAAGCGTATCAATTTTGATGAGCGCGAGGCGTGAGGGCAATGATAAAAATGTTTTTTTCGTTGCCCGGTGAGTATCCCCCGGCAGGACTTTTTTCGCGTTGGCATCTGCTATTGCTGCTGGTAACGGCTTGCTTGATCGCCGCAGGACTCCTGCTGTCGCGCAATATGACGCCTTTGGCGGTGCGCCAAGCAGTGTGCGTTTCAACGGCCTGCCTTTGGGGGCTTGAGCTTGCCAAGATCCTGTTTGTGCTGCTTGTCAGGGGCTCCCAAAATCCCAATGAGTTTGTGCCGCTGTATTATTGCAGCATCATTTTATACGCAGGCCTGCTCAGCAGCCTTGGCAGCCCGCTTCTTATGCGTGTTGGTGATGCGTTTATCGCCATGGGCGGGATCGTGGGCGGTGCGGTTTTTTTGCTGATGCCCACCACCTCGCTGCCGCAATATCCCGCATTTCATTTTATCACGTGGCACAGCTTTTTGTTGCATGGCATCATGGTTTATCTGGGGCTACTGCTACTCGTGCGCCGCGTATACCGTCCGCGGTTGCGCGATATCCGTTACGTTGCTTCGCTAACAGGCGCGATCTGCGCCTTGGCTTGGTTATTTAATACCGTTTACAACCGTATTTCGGGTGATCCCATAGCAAATCTTATGTTTATCTCAAGGGATTTTGCGGGAACGCCCGTATCGGTCATCTACCGTTTGTGCGGTCGATTTTTCACCCCCGTGATGTGCCTCGGGCAAGCGTTTCTCCCTTTTTTTGTTACGTATGGGGGGATATTGCTTGTTAACAGAGTGCGTCAGCACCTTTGTAGGACCGCCAAAAGTTCTGAAAGGTGCATGGTGAAAAATCGGGGAAAATGAGGGTTTTTGAATCGATCGTAGGCTTTTTTGAGAGGATACTGTTGCCCTCGTGGGAAGCAGACCCCTCGCTTAACACAGTAGAAACCGTAGGATTTTATATCACGCTCTGTATTGGCACGCTGTTTACACTTTGCTATGCGTATCAGTTTTTTTATCTGTTTGCCGCGTGCGTGATAAAGCCGAAAAGATACAAAAGCGCTCCAATGGACAAGCGCTATGCGGTGGTCATTGCCGCGCGGAACGAGGAGCGTGTGCTGCCGCTGCTGCTTGCAAGCATTAAGGGGCAGACCTATCCTCAATCACACATTGACATTTACGTGGTTGCCGATAATTGTACCGACCGCACCGCCGCCGTGGCGCGTGAGGTGGGTGCACACGTGTTTGAGCGCCATAATAAGCAAACGGTGGGCAAGGGCTATGCGCTGGCATTTTTGTTTGACCGTATTCGTGAGGGTGTGGGGCTTTCTGCCTACGACGCGTATTTGTTTTTTGATGCGGATAACGTCCTGCGAGAGGACTTCATCGAGCAGATAAACAAGGCATACGGTGCGGGATATCGCGTTATCACCTCGTATCGCAACTCTAAAAATTACGGCAAAAATTGGATCAGCGCAGGCTATGCGCTGTGGTTTTTGCGAGAATCGCGCCATTTGCAAAATCCGCGCGCCATTCTTGGGTGCAGTGCGGCGATCTCGGGCACGGGCTTTTTGGTGGATGGTGGTATCATTGAGAGAAACGGTGGGTGGAAGCATTTTCTCCTTACCGAGGATATTGAATTTACCGCGGATTGTATTTTACACGGCGACCGTATTGGCTACTGCCACGCGGCTGAGTTTTTTGATGAGCAGCCCGAAACCTTTGGGCAATCCTGGCGGCAACGCAAGCGCTGGGCAAAGGGGATGTTTCAAGTGATCCGCCACTATGGCAGGGGGCTTTTGACAGGCGCCGTGCACCTGCGGTGGTCCTGCTTTGATATGTTGATGAATATAACCCCCGCATTTGTACTTTCCAGCGTGCAGCTGGTCGCCAATACCGTGCTTCTGCTTTTGAATTTTGTGATATACGGCACACTGTCGCCAACGCTGTTTAATTGTCTTGCTGAATTTTTGATCTTTGGCTACGGCATCTTCTTTGCGCTTGGCTTGGCGGCGCTCGTTTGTGAGTGGCGCAGGATCCACTGCGGCAAGGTGCGTGCGGTGGCATTGCTTTTCACCTTTCCGCTGTTTATGCTGACCTATATTCCGATTTCGCTTGCCGCCTTTTTCTCGCGCCGCGTGGAGTGGAAGCCAATGGAGCATAAGCATGCCATGACCGCCGAGGAAATAGAAAACGCGGGAAGGGTATCAAAAAACAGAAATTAACACACAGTTCATAGGAGGACTTTATGAAGGTTTTATTTGCATCGGATATTCACGGCGACCTTTGCGCCGTGACAAAAGTAAGGGATGCCCTTGCAAGAGAGGGCGCTGAGAGGCTTTATCTGCTTGGCGATCTTCTCTATCACGGTCCGCGCAATCATCTGCCCGAGGGGTATGACCCTAAGGGTGTGATCGCACTGCTTTCGGACCTAAAGGACTCTATCACTGCCGTGCGCGGCAACTGTGATGCTGAGGTCGATCAAATGGTATTGCCCTTTCCCATTATGGCAGACTATCATGTGTTGCCGTTAAAATCGGGCGTGGCGTATCTCACACACGGGCATTTGTTTGGCGGCGAGGGGCCAAATCCGCTTGGCGCGCATGACATTTTGATTGAGGGGCATACCCACATAGCGGGTGTACACCAAACCGCAGGGGGGAACGTGTGTCTGAACCCGGGCTCTGCCTCTATGCCAAAGGGGGGCACGCCTGCCTGTTACATGATCTACGATACCGACAGCGGCGTGTTTACGATCCGTCGCCTCGATGACGGCAGCGACTTTGCAGAGTACATTGCCCAATAAAAAAATACCGCTTTTCTGCTGCTTTGCAACAGAAAAGCGGTATTTTTTTAAAAGAAGCCTTATTGTACCTTATCCACAAAGGTTCTTTCATAGCACTCAAGCGCCTCGGCGATGATCTGTTCTGCCTTTTCGCGATCAAACAGGGTCTTAACGGCGGTCTGCTTGTTCTCAAGCTGCTTGTATACCGAAAAGAAGTGCATGATCTCGTCAAAAATGTGCGGGGGCATTTCATCGATCGAACGGATCTTGTTGTAGGTAGGATCGGAGAAGGGGATGGCAATGATCTTGTCATCCATTCTGCCGTCGTCAAGCATGCGCATGACACCAATGGGATACACGCGCACCAGCGTTAAGGGCTGAATGGGTCTTGCGCAGAGCACCAAAACGTCAAGCGGGTCGCCGTCATCGGCAAAGGTGCGCGGGATAAAGCCATAGTTGGCAGGGTAGTGTGTTGCGGTGTAGAGCACGCGGTCAAGGCGCAAAAGGCCTGTATTCTTATCAAGCTCGTATTTGCATTGGCTGTCCTTGGAGATCTCAATAACGGCGGTGAAGTCGGTTGGGGTGATCTCGGCGGGATCCATATCGTGCCAAATATTCATCACGGTTCTCCTTTATTTGATGAATTCAAATTCAAAATCGTAAATGTTAACGGTATGACCGTCGGTGCAGCCCTTTTCCTCAAGCAGCGCGATCACGCCGTTTTTCTGGAGCGAGCGCTGGAAATAGGAAAGAGATTCGTAACTGTTAAGGTTGGTTCTGCCCATGAGGTCAATCAGCCACTTGCCCTCCACATAAAAGGTGTCGTTTTCGCGGCGCACGGTGGTCTGCATCGGATCCTCTGCGGCAATATCCGCCTCGGTGATCTCGCTTTCAAATACCGTTAAGGGCGGCAATTCACGCAAGCGTGCGGCAACGGTGGTGACAAGCAGGTCAAGGTTTTTACCTGTGGCGGCGGAAACATAGATCAGCTCCCAGCCGTTTTCCTTTACGAATGCCTCAAACGCGGCAACGTCGGTCAGCTCCTCGTCAAGTGCGTCGCTCTTGTTTGCCACAATGATCTGCGGACGTGTGGCAAGCTGCTCGCTATAGCGTGCAAGCTCGTGATTGATCGCCTTGATATCCTCAATGGGGTCGCGTCCCTCGGTGCGTGCAACGTCTACTACGTGCAACAACAGGCGGCAGCGCTCTACGTGACGTAAAAATGCGTGCCCAAGCCCCGCGCCGTCAGCAGCACCCTCGATAAGACCGGGAATGTCAGCGGCAACAAATCCACTCTCGCCGCCCGTGGATACCACACCGAGATTGGGGGAGAGGGTGGTGAAGTGGTATGCGGCAATTTTGGGGCGTGCCGCGCTGATGCGGGAAAGGATAGAGGATTTTCCCACACTCGGCATGCCGATCAGCCCCACGTCGGCAAGCATCTTGAGCTCAAGGATCAGCTCCTTTTCCTCACCCTTGGTGCCGTTTTTGGCAAACATCGGCACCTGACGGGTTGGCGTGGCGAAGTGGCGGTTGCCCCAGCCGCCTCTGCCGCCGCGGCAGCAAATAAACGGCTCGTCGTCGGACATATCCTTGATGATCTTGCCTGTTGCGGCATCGCGGATAAGCGTGCCTGCGGGCACTAGGATCTTAACGTCGGGTGCGGTTGCGCCGTGAAATTTTTCACCCGTGCCGTTGCCGCCGTTTTTGGCTACAAATTTGCGGTGATCGCGGAAGAACAGCAGTGTGGTGGCGCCCTTGTCTACCTGAAAGACAATATTGCCGCCGTGTCCGCCGTCGCCGCCGTCGGGTCCGCCCTTGGCAACGTATTTTTCGCGGTGGAAGGAAACGGCACCGTTGCCGCCGTCGCCCGCCTTTACATAAATTTTTGTTTTGTCAATAATTCTTTCGGCATCACGCATCGGGTACCTCCTCGCCCTTTTGGCGAATGATCAGCTTGATCGGTGTGCCGCGGAAGCCAAAGGTCTCACGCAGGCAGTTTTCGATAAAGCGTTGATAGGAAAAATGGAACAGCTCTGCATTGTTGCAGAAGATAACAAATGTGGGGGGCGCTACGCGGATCTGCGTCATGTAATAGATCTTTAAGCGTCTACCCTTGTCCGAGGGGGGCTGTACGCGCGTGGTGGCGTCGTTTAGCACGTCGTTAAGCATACCCGTGGAAATGCGGAGATTTGACTGGTTGAATACATACAGTATATGCTCAAAGATGTTGGGTATGCGTTGACCTGTTTTGGCGGATACAAAAAGCAGCGGCGCGTATTGCATGTAGCCGAGTGCCTCGTATACCTGCTTGGTAAAATTGGATACCGTGCTGTTATCCTTTTCAATGGTATCCCATTTGTTGACAAGGATAATGCACGCCTTGCCTGCCTCATGCGCAATGCCCGCAATGCGCTCGTCCTGCTCGGTCACGCCCTCGTTTGCATCTACCATAATAAGGCAAACGTCGGCACGCTCCACAGCCATGTGCGCGCGCAATACGCTGTATTTTTCGATATTGTCATTGATCTTTGACTGCCTGCGAATGCCTGCAGTGTCGATAAAGGTAAATTTGCCGTATTCGTTTTCCACCGTGGTGTCTACCGCATCGCGCGTGGTGCCCGCAATGTTTGAAACGATCATGCGCTCGCTGCCCACAAAGCGGTTGATGATAGAGGATTTGCCCGCATTTGGCTTACCGATAACGGCAACCTTAATGCTGTCGTCTTCCTCCTCCTCACTCTGTTTTTCGGGGAGTGCGGCAAGCACGGCATCAAGCACGTCACCCGTGCCGCTGCCGTGGATCGAGGATACGGGTACGGGCTCTGCCTCAAAGCCAAGCTCGTAAAATTCGTAAAACTCGAAGGGTAAGGCGCCCACGCGGTCGCATTTATTGATGGCGGGTATTACGGGTTTTCCGCTTTTTTTCAGCAGTACCGCAATATCGCGGTCGGCAGCCGTTACACCCGTGCGCACGTCGCAAAGAAGCACGATAACGTCAGCGCTCTCAATGGCAAGCTCGGCTTGAAATTTCATTTGAGAAAGGATCGCATCATCGGTTTTGGGCTCGATACCGCCCGTGTCAATGAGGGTCAGCTTTTTGCCGCACCACTCGGTCTCGCCGTAAATGCGGTCACGTGTAACACCGGGGGTGTCCTCTACAATAGAGCGGCGCTCGCCGATCAGTTTATTAAAAAATGTGCTTTTGCCAACGTTGGGTCTGCCAACGATAGCCACAATCGGTTTTGCCATTTTTGTACCTCCTGATGGAAAATATGTATAAACAAGATGTAAGGTGTGAATTATTTGTTGTCTTCGCAGTACAGGCTGTCCTCGCGCCATGTCTGCGGATTTTTTGCTACGTATTTAGAAATTTCCACGTATTCCTGCCCATTTCGTATCACGTGATCAAAAAAGGAGCGTTGGAATAATTTGCCCGCATGATAGCTTTGATTGCATGATCGAGTGGTTAACGATTTAAACGCACAAATAATATCGGAAACCGTAGGGGAGGGGCTTGCTCCTCCCGCTTTCGTTAAATGCAAGATAAGGTGGATATGGTTTGGCATGATAACATGTGTGTCAACATGTGCGTTGGGAAACCTTGCTTGTAAAAGTGATAATTGTTGTTTGGCAATTTCGCCGCAGGGCGTTAATTTGATCACGGGAGGAGCAAGCCCCTCCCTTACGATCGTTGCAAGCGTTTGCTTGCGCTGATGTGTGCAAATTGTGATAAAATACAGCCCTTCGGTGCTGTAATCTATTTCACTCCACCTTGTGGGCTTGCGTTTGGGGAGCTTGTTTTCAATCATTGTATGTTTTGCCCACCAGTGCCGCGAGGAGCGCGGCACCGTCGCCCTTAATGGGGGTTACGGGCACGCCAAGGGTGAGGGAAAGCTCTTGCGGGGTCATGCCGCAAAGGAAAAGATCACCCTCCGCGCGCAGGGTGGAGGCGGGGATCAGCAGCTCGTCGCCTAAGGGCTTACCCTTTAGCTGCTCTGCCATATCCTTGCCTGTCAAAAGACCTGCTACGGTAATTTCTTTGCCAAAAAATCGGTTTTCAATCTCGTATACTGATATTTTGATGCCATTTAGTCGCTTTTCAAGCAATGAGGCGAGGTAACGCATGGTGGGTGCTGCCGCCTTGCCTGTGGCAAGCGAAACATGTCGGGGGGTAAGGGTATCGGCATCGCCCACAAGATCATAAAGATAATCAAGCTCTAAGGCGAATTCCGCCATAAGCGAGCGCAGCATGCCAACGCCGTTTTCTATTTGCTCATAGTCGCCGTAATAGGACTCCTCGGGCAAGGGGAGCTCTGCCTTTAAATAAAATTCATCCGCTACGCAAAACATGCGGTAGCCAAGTTCCTGCAGGCAAGCATCGCCAAAGCGGTTGACCTGCTCAATAACGGCGCGGCACTCTTCCTTTGTAAAGGGGGTAAGAGGGTAAAGCCCCTCGCGGTAGCGCGTAAGGCCTGCCGGAACGATCGAAACGCTTGACATGTGGGGCGCAAGCCTTTTGAGATCCTGCATGGTGCGGTCAAGCTCTGCGCCATCGTTGATGCCGCGGCAAAGCACGACCTGCCCGCACAGGCGAATGCCTGCTTCGGCAAGGCGGTCGAGATAGGAGAGCACCTTGCCCGCGCGGCGGTTTTTCATCATATCACAGCGCAACTGCGGATTGGTGGTGTGCACTGACACGTTGACGGGAGAAATGCGCATTTTAATAATGCGGTCGATATCCTTATCGCGCAAATTGGTAAGCGTGATGTAATTTCCGTGTAAAAAGGAAAGGCGCGCATCATCATCCTTAAAGTAAAGCGAGGGGCGCAAGCCCTTTGGGAGCTGATCGATAAAGCAAAAGATGCAGCGGTTGGCGCAGCACTGCTTTTTATCCATGAGGGGTGTTTCAAACACAAGACCGATATCATCGTAGGTGCCCTTTTTCACGGTAACGGTAAAGGGGGCGCCGTTTCGTGTGAGGGATAGCTCTATTTTGCTTTCCGCCAAATAAAAGCGATAGTCAAGCACATCGGCAATTTCATTGCCGTTGATAGCGATGAGCATATCGCCCGCAAGCAGACCTGCCGCCGCCGCGCGCGAGTGCGGCTCAACGTCACATATTTGTACCATGACACATCCTCCCTTTTCTTTTTGCGCATATCATGCAGACCTTTACAATTTATATAGTATAGCATATTTTTTTGCTTTTGTCAAAAGTTTAGATAAGAACATATAAATTTCCGCAAACGTTCGGCGTGAGCAGACAAGTGCGCGATCAAAAACGCCCGAAAAATCGCGCCAAAATGTAAACAATTTGTGTACTCGTTGCGGAGAATGTGTTTTTTGTGTGATAAACAAAAGAGAGGACTTTGAACCCCCGAACCCTTGCGGCACAAGGATTTGAGGGAAAACGAGGCGCGCCGCGCCAAGCGCCTTTACCTATTTATAATACACGCACGCGAAGGGGAGAACGCAGAAAAAATTAAAAATCCTATTGACAATTTGCCAAATTTATCATAAAATTATCATGTGAATTCGTCCTTACTGTACAAAATTGCCTATTTGTTGCAGTAGGATGCTTCCCAAAAAACCAAAAACAAAAAGGAGAAAATTTATCATGAGAAAACAACTTAAAGTGCTTCTCTTGGTGGCAACCGTTCTTGCATTGTTTGCAATGGCAATGATCGTTGGTTCTGCTACTGAAACAGAAGTAGGTACCGGCCCTGCTTTGGTTGATGCAGTTGCCAACGCCACAGATGAAGACATCATCAAGCTAACCGCAGACGTTACGCTGGATGCACCTCTTGCCATCAACAAGTCGATCACCATTGACGGTCAAGGCAACACCATCACGCTTGCTGAGTCTGTTACCACTGGTCAGATCTTCGACATTAGCGCAGAGGCATTTACCATCCAAAACGTTACTGTGGATGCTGACGGCCTCGTCAACACCGGATCAGCTTCCGTTGCTTATTTGTTTAAGTTGAGCGGTGAAGTTGAATTCATGGCTGAAAACGTCATTTCCGAATTTAAGTGCTTTCTGTTTACTCCCGCTGTTGCCGGAGCAACGGTTGACTTCAAGGGCTGCACCCTTACTTACATCGGCAATTACCAGGTAGTGCGCTACGGTAAAGCGCTTGGTCCTGCGTCCATTACATTTGACGATTGCGATATCACCGCAATGACCGTAGATACGGCTGTGTTTAAGGCCGAAACGACCACCATTACCTTCAACGATTGCGAGATTGACACCAATGGGGCTGTTCATTATTCTGATTCGACGGCTGTCAATCTTATTGTTACCGGCGCCGATACTGTTATCAAGGCTGACTATCTTGCCAATTTTAAGCCTAAGGCAGCCGCAAACGTTACCATCGGTACAAATGGCAGCAACGATAATATTCAAATCGAGTGCACTGAGGCTATTGTCAACTTTAATAGAGCCTCTTCATACGCTTATACACTTAATGTTTACAGCGGTACCTTTACGGCTCCTGCCTTTGTTGTAAACAATGGCGGCACTGCTACTGTAGTGAATGTTGCAAATGCTACCGTTAACGGCTCTCTCTTCAAGACTGCTATAGGTAAGATTACCGTTGCAAACAGCACTGTTAACGGCGCTACCGGCGCAAATATTGCTGAGTTTGATATTGCTACTATGTTCCCTGCAGCCAACATCCTTGTTGTTCCCACTGCTCTTGTTGTAAACAATGTAGCTGTAATTGATTACAAGGTCTTCGCTGGCACTGTTGTTCTTGCTCCTGTAGGCGTTAAGATGGCTGCAGATCAGGCTAACGACACCTACGTACAGGCTGTAACCTATGGCGGTAACAGCTACAAGATGTACGTTGCTGATGCAGGCGACTTTGAAAACGCTGCTGCTGCAGGCGCTTCTATCCGTGAGGATATGAACGGCTTGATGTTTGCAACCGAGATCGCTAAGGAAGACGTTGAGGCAATTCTTGCTGCTAACAGCGTAACTCTTGCAGATCTTCGCTTCTACACCTTGATCGCTCCCATGGATTACGTTGCAAAGGCAAACGGCGTATTCACTAAGGCTGCACTTGATGCAACCGATATCGCAGGCACCAAGTACGTTGCAATCCAGGCTCAGAACAGCTTGCTCGGCATTACCGACGGCGCATGGGATCAGGATGCTACCGCAGTAGCTTACAGCGGCGTTCTTAGCCAGCTGAAGAGCCAGACTCGCGGTTACGCGGCTGTTGCTATGATCGAGTTTACGGTTGGCGGGACCACCACTACTCTTTACGGCGATTTCTGCACTCTTGATAACGTACGTAGCGCAACTCAGGTTGCAGCTTTGGCTCAATAAAGGAGGAAAATGAATATGAAAAAGATTTATGAAGCACCTACCTCTGAGCTGATTTATATTGCATCTGCTGATATCATTACTACATCTCAGATCGACGCTATTGCTGATGACTTTGGCGCTGAGATTACCGATATCGTAATTGGCTAATTGCAAAACTAGCTTTTTAAAATGAGGTAATGAACCCCCGTGGAACATGATCGTTCCACGGGGGCTTTCATTTTTGGGGGAATTTATTGGGTGAGTCAACAAAATGCGGGATGTTTTAATATTGCGTATAGGTGCAAACAAGATGTACTATGATATGATACCCTACAAAAAACAACAAGAACGCAATTTGCATTCTTGGGATAGGGCATATGCCCGAAACTGAAATACCCCCCCGCTATGCGAGGGGTATTGGGCTATTGGTTTGTTTTTTGTTATTTGTGATATTTTATGCCCTGCAGGATGGATAGGCTACGATAGACCGTTTCAAGCAGCAGCACGCGCATCATTTGATGTGGGAAGGTAAGCTTTGATACCGAAAGACGCAATGCAGCTGCCTTTTTTACGCTGTCAGAGAGACCATGCGAGCTGCCGATGATCAGCGTGAGATGCCCGCTTTGCTGCATGATAGTGGAAAGCTTGTCGGAAAGCTCCTCTGAGGAGAGCTGACCACCCTCTACGCAAAGCGCCGCCACATAGCTGCGCGAGGGAATTGCGGCAAGTATCGCCTGTGCCTCCTTATCCAGCGCTGTTTTGATCTCGGCGGGCGAGGGGTTTTCGGGCAAGCGGTATTCCTTTAGTTCTATAATCTCAAGCTTTGCCATGGTGGCAAGGCGCTTTTCGTATTCGGCAAGTGCGGCGCGCCAATAGCTTTCCTTTAAATTGCCAAGCGCGATCAAGCGAATATGTAGCATAGCGGTGCTCCTTTGTGGAATTTTACATGCGTAAGAAGGTATCTATGATAAAGAGATCAACGGCATCTATCAAAAATGTCACCACAAGCGGGAAAATAATGGTGAGCATCCATTTTGAGCGATTTTGTCTATTTTTGGCATCCTCAAGAAAGGCAATCTTTTTTTCGGCGCTCCAATCCTCCGGCAGCTGCTCGTGCGTAATGCCGTTTCGATAGAAAAAGCGGTTATAAATAAGGTAGGCAAGCGTAAAGCCAAGAAGCAGTGCCAGGTATAATACCATGCAAACAAAGGAATAGAAGGTCTGCTGCGATTGCTCGCCATAGGAGATCAGTACACGGTATACAATAAAAAAGAGCAGGGTATTGATACATAAAATGAGTAGATGCCGTTTGTTTTTGCCGTTTTTTTGCGGCTGGGGTGATGTTGCCATAAGAGCTCCTTTTTTTAGGGAATTTTCGGGAGGGGGAACCCCTCCCCTACGGGTGTGGGCGGATAAGGCGCGAAATGTTACGATATCTCGTAGGGACCGGCGTCCTCGACGGTCCGCAATCCGCGATGTATAAAAAGGGAGGGGGAACCCCTCCCCTACGGAGAACAATGTGCGAACAAGTCGCGCTTTGGGAAATGCGGTGGGGAAGCGTTTATATGACGGCTATGGCGCCCTCGGGGCGAATGGTAAGCGTCATGCAGGCGCCCTTGCCAAAGAGGTTATCCATGATTGTGGCAAAGCCTTCGGTATGGTTTTCGGGCACAAATGCCTGCACGGTGCCGGCAAAGCCGCCGCCGTGCACGCGCCATGCGCCTTTTTTATCCTGCAAAAAGCGCTCGGCAAGGCATAGGGCAAGAGAAAGCCCTTGCTCCGATACGTTTTTGGTGGTATACACGTTTTGCAAATAGCAAAACGAGGATCTGCCCGAGTCACGCACGGTTTCAAAAAACAGATCAATATCCTTTTGGGCAAGTGCCTTTTTGCCTGTCGCGACGCGGCGGTTCTCTCCAAAAAAGTGCAGTGCGCGCAGAATGGCGCGGTCGCCTACCATCTCGCGGAGCTTGGGGATAGCGGCAATTACCGCTTGCTCGCTTACCTCACTTAAAGCAGATTTGCCCATAGCCGTGGCTACCGCCTTCATTTCGGCAGGGACTGCTGCATAATCGGGGGTGAGATCGGCATGGTTGCCGCCTGTGTTGACAATGGCGAGCGCATAGCCGTTTTTTGCAAGATCAAAGGTGATCTTTTCTATCACAGGGTGCTCTGCATTGGCAAAATCAATGGCAATGATGCCACCCACAGCGCATGCCATTTGATCCATTAAGCCACAGGGCTTACCGAAAAACACGTTCTCGGCATATTGCGCGATCGTGGCGATCTCCCTGTTATCGACACTGCCGTTATTGTAGAGATGATTTTGAATATTGCCGATCATGACCTCAAACGCCGCAGACGAGGAAAGCCCAGAGCCCTTTAGCACGCTTGAGGTGGTATATGCCACAAATCCCCCTACACGGTGTCCGTTATTTCGGAAGCCCCGACACATGCCCGCGATCAGGGCATCCGACTTTGAAAAGTGTGCCTCGCGTGGGGCAGTAAAGTCGGAAATATCCACCACGTCCTCGGGGTAACCCTCGGAGGTGACATGCACAACGGTGTCGTTTGTGGCGGCAGCCACCGCAATGATGTCAAGGTCGATCGATGCGGCTATCACACAGCCGTGATTGTGGTCGGTGTGGTTGCCCAAAAGCTCACTGCGCCCCGACACCGAAAACACGCGTACGTCACGCGCTTTTCCGTAAAGATTCTCAAATGCGGTAAGGGCTTTTTGATAGCGCTCACGCTGGTGGGGCAGTGCTTTTTCGCCGTAAAGCGCAGCAAGGCGCACGTCCATGCCGCCGCCTTGCAAAAGATCTATTAGTTTGGAGGTATTCATCGTTTTTACCTTTCATTCAAGCCCCATTTGTCCGAGGAGCTTGCGATTAAATTCCTCTGCTGTATTATAGCCCATCTTCTTTTGGCGGTTGTTCATTGCCGCGATCTCAAGAATAATGGCAAGGTTACGTCCCGGCTTTACGGGAATGGTGATAGAGGGCACCTCGTTTCCGAGGATATCCATGGTGTGCGTGTCAAGCCCCAAGCGGTCGTACATCTTGCCCTGTATCCATTGCTCAAGATTGATCACAAGGTCAATGCCCTGAGAATCCTTAACGGCACCCATGCCGAAGATGCGGCGTACGTCAATGATGCCGATGCCACGCAGCTCTACGTAATGGCGGATGATGGGCGGTGCTGTGCCAACCAGCGTTTTAGCGGAAACGCGCTTGATCTCGACGGCATCGTCAGCGATCAGACGGTGCCCGCGCTTGACAAGTTCAATGGCGGTTTCACTCTTGCCAACGCCGGAATCACCCAGCAGCAAAAGGCCCTCGCCGTATACCTCTACCAGCACGCCGTGCCGCGTAATGCGGGGGGCAAGCTGCACGTTGAGGTAGGCGATCAGTGCCGCCATAAAGGGGCTTGTCTTTTCCTTGGTCGTCAAAAATGGCACACCGTAGCGCTCCGCTGCCTGCTTCATTGCATCAAAGGGCGCGAGCGAAGAGGTGATAACCACTGCTACGGGCTTCTGTGCAAAAAACGATTCTATCTTTTTGTTTCGCGCCGTCTCCTCACATTTTGCAAGGTAGCGATATTCTGCTACGCCCACGATTTGAATACGGGTGTGCTCAAATTCATCTAAAAACCCCGTCAGAGCAAGGCCGGGGCGGTCTACCTGAGTGTTGGAAATGATAACGTCTTCGGCATCGCCCGGCACGAAGATAGGATCAAGGGAGAGCTCCTTTATGAGTGATGCAAGCGAGATGCTGTAAATTTCCTGCATGATAATTCTCCTTTGCAAAAGTCAAGTGCCGCCCCAAAACGGTGCATATACCTTGGCGGCTTTTCGCGCAATGTATTCACAGTTACTATCATTATAACACAGTTTTTTGTGATTGCATAGAGGATTTTTTTGTTTTTTCCAAAAAGGCTTTATGAAGGTGCGGTAAATTCACAAAATCTTCACAACTATAATTTATAATGTTCTTATAATTTTGTTATTGATCCGATGATCGGAAAAGGAGTGGATTATGAAACGCATGACCCGCATTCTGGCATTTTTGCTGACAGCAATGCTGTTGCTTGTGAGCTTGACCTCCTGCGCGGCGGCACGCCCCATTCATGCTTCCCCACGCGCCACAAGGGCGGTTGCAACGGTGGGTGACGTGGAGATCCTTTATGAGGAGCTGTATTTCATTACCATGCGCTATATTGCCGAGCTTAAGCTTGCGCACGGTGAAAACGCTCTTGATGATGAGGCAAACCGTCAAGAGCTTGAGCGCTTTGTGTGGGAGAGCTTTGTTTCACGTGATACGGCACTCATCTCTCTTGGCTACGAGTACGGCATTGACGTGTACAAGGGTGACGTTGCCGATAGCGTGCAGGAGCTTATGGATGGCTTTCTTGCGGATAATTTTGACGGCGATCGGAAAGCCTATGTGGAAGAGCTTGCAAAAATGCACATGACCGATCACTATGTCCGCAAGTGCTTTGGCGTAGAAGATTATCTTGCCACCGATATCGTTGTGGAAATGGCAAAGCGCGGCGAGCTTGTAACTGACGATGCTGCCGTTCTCGAAACGCTGAACAGTGATAAGTTTATTCGTACCGTTCATGTCTTTATCAACAAATCAAACAGGGTCTATTCCGATGCCGAGCACCGTGCGCACGCAGCCGAAATACAAGCCGCCATTGCGGCTTGTACCGATAACGATGCGCGCTATGAAGCGATGTGCGATGCCATTGGCGGCAAATATAACAACGACTTTGGTGATCCGCTCGGAAACGGGTATTATTTCACCCACGGTGAGATGGACGAGGCGTACGAAGGTGCGGCGTTTGCACTTGCAGACTATGGCGTGAGTGACGTTGTGGAAACGGATGATGGGTATTATATCATCATGCGCCTGCCCAAGGATACCGCATATATTAACGAGCATTTTGAAACGTTGCGAGACAAATCTTACTTTGTTACGCTGAACCAAAAGGTTGATGAAAAGCTTGCCACGATGACGCTTTCCAAAACCAATTTCGGTGAAAAGCTCGATCTTACCAACCTCGCACCTATCGATCCCGACGGGGGAAATCAAGCTATTGTTATCGTTTCTGTTGCAGCAGGTGCGGTGCTTGCCGGCGTTTCCGTCATGCTGTTCCTCAGAGCTCGTAAAAAACGCAAGTAATATCAAAAGCAAGTAGCGTTTTGGGCTATTTGTTTGAAAGGAGTTCTCCTTTATGGAAATCTTGCTTGAATATTTGTTTCTGTTTTGCACCTGTGCCACGGCAGGGTGGTGCCTTGAGGTCGTGTATCGCGCGTTTCGGCACCATAAGGTGGTCAACCCCGGCTTTTTGACGGGCTGCTGCCTGCCGATCTACGGCATGGGCGGTACAATACTTTACTTTCTTTCGGAGATGAAATTCCGTGCGCTTCCAAATGAATATGTGCGCGTTGCCGTGATACTGCTGATCGCTATGGTGATCATGACGCTCATTGAGCTTGTGGGCGGACTCATTGCGGTAAAATATTTCCGTGTGCGTCTTTGGGATTACTCGGGTGAGTGGATGAATTTTCAGGGTGTCATTTGTCCTAAGTTTTCAGTGATCTGGGGGCTGGTGTGCGCCATTTACTATTTCCTCATCTATCCCTTTATGCATAGTATAGCAGTGCGTGTGATCGAGCTGCCGTTGCTGATTCTCGCTGTTGGCGCTTACGTTGGCATTTTTGCTGTCGATCTTGGGCACTCCTTGCGCATTATGCAGCGCTTGCGTAAGTACGCATCGCAAATGCGTACAAGCATCAATCTCGATCAGCTCAAGGCAAACGCAAAGGAGCATTTTCGCCGCGAGCTTGGCAAAAAGCGACCGTTTAATTTCTACCGCATGATCAATTTCTATATGGCCGATGTGCATGGCTACCGTGAACAGATCAATCGTAAGTGGGGTAGTAAGCATGAAAAATAAAGCTGTGGATTATACGCTTTTTGATGAGGTCTGCCGTGAGGTGATCACGGCGGGCAGATACGAGGAGATGAAGCGTTACATATCTCATTCTGATATCACCGTATACCAGCATTGCCTAAAGGTGGCGCGCCTTGCCTATACCATGGCGGCAAGCAAAAGGAAAACAAGGTGCGATCTGCGTGCGCTTGTGCGCGGCGCCCTGCTGCATGATTACTATCTTTACGATTGGCACGACCCGAACAAGGGCTTTCGCTGGCATGGCTTTAAGCATCATCGCTTTGCGCTTGCCAATGCCGAGCGGGATTATGTGCTGAGCAAAAAGGAGAAGCAGATCATCTACACGCACATGTTTCCGCTTACCTTTTGGTGTGTGCCGCGCTGCCGCGAGGCGTGGTATGTAACGATTGCCGATAAGCGTGTGGCAACCGAGGAGACCATGAAGAAATATCGCGATAAAAAGAAAAAAGCCTAGGCAAGAGGGAATAATCCGAACTCGGTTTTGGAAGGCAAATATTTGTATATGCTTCGGTAAATTTTCTTGCAATATCCGCATATTGCTACAAAAATTTATCTCGCCTATCCTAAAATATTTGCTCTTTCAAAACTCAAAGACCCTCAAGCCTTGATTTTTTGATGATTTTGGTGCTTGGCGCTCGCCGCCAAGTGTGGACTTTGCAAGAGTGACAAGCTCCGAAGGCGCGAAAAAGCAAGGCTTGAGGGCGGGTTCGGATTATCCCCTCTTGCCTAACGATCGGCGCCGCCCCAAATTAATTTTGGGGCGGCGCCTTTTTATTTGCCGTGCGCAACTTTTTCTTTAAAGTGCAAAAGGGGCGCTTGATTTTCTTTTTTTTATATGTTATACTATACTATGTATAATTATCTTTACGTTTGTTAAGGAGAACAATTATGGAACGCGTTTCTAAAACAAATTATTATCTTGATATTGCCCAGACGGTTGCAGAGCGTGCAACCTGCCTGCGCCGCAAATTCGGCGCTATTATCGTAAAAAATGATGTCATCGTTTCCACGGGCTACAACGGCGCACCGCGCGGTAGAAAAAACTGCAGTGATCTTGCCTACTGCCAGCGCGAAAAGCTGGGTATCCCGCGCGGTGAGCGCTACGAGCTGTGCCGCTCTGTGCATGCCGAGCAAAATGCCATTATCGCAGCACCCCGTGAGCAGATGCTGGGCGCTACTTTGTATATGGCTTGCATTTCGCCTGAGGATGGGTCGCTGTTTGCGGGCTGTAACAGCTGCATGATGTGCAAGCGCGTGATCCTAAACGCGGGCATCGAAACCGTTGTGGTGCGCGACACTCCTACCGAGTACCGTACCATTCGCGTGGCAGATTGGGTGGAGGATGACGATTCGCTTTCCGGGAAATTTGGGTACTGATAGATGAAACGCCTGATACTTTTGTTGCTTGCACTTCTTCTTACCTGTACCGCGTGCAAAGCTAACGAGCATACTGCTTTTTTGCAGGATGCGGATGGCTACGGCTGCACCGATACCGAAACAGGGGTCCATTATACGGCTCTGCCGCTCTACTTTGAGCCTGCCAAGGTTGGAGGGATCCGCGGGGTGTACACCGAGAAGGGGTCCGAGTACACGCTGACCTATTACGAAATCCCAACGCTTGATCCTTTGCTCTATCTTGGTGACAGTGAGCGCGGTGTTTGGTGTGCGACACAAACGCTGCCCACCCCTGAGGCGCTTACCCCCACGGCACTTCTTGTTTGTGAGGAGCAGGCTGTCAGTGTAGAGATCTACCGCTTTTCCGCAGGCACCGACGATGCTGCGATCGCTGAGATCTTGACGCTTTGGTTCGAGGGCGAGGCGACAGAAAAGCCCGAGGGCGCGCGCAGCTTTACGCGCCGCATCAAGCTGCAATCTGCCGAGCTGCCAAATATCTATTATTGCTTTGATTATTGCATGTGGGGCGAAAGCGCATATTTTTATGAGATCTTTTCGGGGCGCACCGTGGCTGTGCCCGACGCGCTTGCCGAGAGATTTGTAGAGAAATGAAGGGAGAGGCTTATGCCGAACGTAGCGGAATTTGTACTGCAAGCAAAGGATAAGACCGAAGCGCCCCGTGCGCGGCGCGTGCTGTTTGTATGTACGGGAAACACCTGCCGTTCTCCCATGGCTGCCGCCTTGCTCAATCATATGTCAAGCTTGTACAATGCGGACAAGCCGCAGATCGTGGCTGACTCTGCCGGGCTTTATGCCCCCCAGGGTGCACCGATCTCGCCGCACGCCGCTGAGGTGCTTGAGGATGCCGGCGTGGAACGCGCACAGTATGCGGCGCATTGCGCCCGTACCGTAACCGAGGATATGATAAGTGAGGCAGATGAGGTGATCGGGATCACGGGCGGACATGCGATGGAGCTGATGATGCGCTATCCCCAGCATGCCGTCAAAATTATGACACTCCCGATGGATATTCCCGACCCGTACGGCGGCGATAAGGATGCTTACCAAGCGTGTCTTGATATGCTTTCTTACGCCATTACGGTGCGCTACTTTTCGTGTGAGGAAAAAGAATGAGAGCTGTGAGAGTGGAAAAGGAGCATCTTGCGGGCATTGCGGCGCTTGAGGCGCAATGCTTTAAAGAGCCTTGGAGCGAGGGTGCGCTGGCGCTTTTGTTGCGTGAGGATGCGTTTGGCTTTGCTTGCCTTGATGATGAGGGCACTCCCGTGGCTTATGCGGGTATGCTCACCGTTCTTGATGAGGGGCAGGTTACCAATGTTGCAACCGACCCGGCTTTCCGCCGTCAAGGGCTTGCTGACACGGTGCTGGCTGCCCTGCTTGCTGAGGCGCGCCGGCGCGCGCTTGCTACCGTTTCTCTTGAGGTGCGCGAGAGCAATCACTCTGCCATTTCACTTTACGAAAAGCACGGCTTTGCGGTGGTTGGCAAGCGCAATCATTTTTATAAGGATCCGCGCGAGCATGCGCTTATCATGCTTTGTAACTTGTAAATATAGGTGAATGTAATGTATATTTTGGGAATGGAAACCTCTTGCGACGAAACCTCTGTTGCCGTAGTGCGTGCCGAGGGAGAGTCGCTTCAAATACAAGCCAATATTGTGGCGTCGCAAATAGAAACACACCGCCTTTACGGTGGAGTTGTGCCCGAGATCGCCAGCCGTGCACATATCGAGGCGATCACAAATATTACCACTGAGGCGCTTGGTGCGGCGGGGATAACGCTTAAGGATATCGGCGCGGTTGCAGTGACCGCATTCCCCGGGCTTATCGGTGCACTTCTGGTAGGCGTAAATTTTGCAAAATCCTTTGCGTATGCAAACAATTTGCCCCTTGTGGCTGTCAATCATATTAAGGCGCATGTGGCGGCCTCTTACCTTGGCGAAAAGCCCCCCAAGCCTCCGTTTCTCGCGCTTGTGGTGTCGGGTGGACACACCTCGCTGTTTGATGTGACCGATTATACCGATTTCCGTGAGATCGGTGCCACGCGCGACGATGCCGCAGGTGAGGCATTTGATAAGATCGGGCGTGTGATAGGGCTGCCCTATCCCGGCGGCGCGGCGCTTGACCGCCTTGCGCGCGAGGGCAATGCCGCAGCAATTAAGCTGCCCTCTCCCGCGCTGGGTGGAGAAACGCTGGATCTTTCCTTTAGCGGCCTTAAAACGGCGGCACTCAACTATATCAATAACTGTCGGCAGCAGGGCATAGAGGTGCCGCGTGCCGATCTTGCCGCTTCCTTTACCGATGCTGTGGTTGAGGGCATTGCCCGCAAAACCGAGCAGGCGCTTGACCAAACGGGGCATAGCACCTTGGTTATGGCAGGCGGTGTTGCCGCAAATTCACATTTGCGTGCGCGCCTTGAGGCGCTTTGCAAAAAGCGCGGCGTAACCTTTACCGTGCCGCCTGTGTCGCTTTGCGGTGACAACGGCGCTATGGTTGCGGCGGCGGGCTATTTTGAATACCGCAAGGGGAATTTTGCCGACGTATCACTCAATGCCTCGGCGCTTGATCATATTGAGGCGTGAACGGCTGTACCTTTTATCGTGTGTGAGCGCTTGCGGCGGTTTTCCACAAGAGTTTTCCACAAGGCTGTGGAGAACTGTTTGATTTGAGATTTTATGCAGTCGAATGCAGGCGAATTGTGTAAAAAAATCCCCTTCAAAGCCTTGTGCTATATGGAAAAATGGGATTTTCTGTGGAAAAGTATGTGGGAAATGTGGATAACTTTTTCCTAGGACAACCTGTGGAAAACCCCAAAAATAGGAAAATTTGGGCGCGGAACAATCGCTTTATGAAGGCACAGGCGCCTGCAAAGCTTGAAATTTGATACTGTGAGGATGATTATGGAAAAGCAAAAAAAATCCAAAATGCGTGAGATTGGCGTGGGCGAGGTCAGCCCTGCGGTAATTAAAAGATTGCCGCGCTATTTCCGCTATTTGCGCGAGCTTATTCGCAACGGAAAAATGCGCGTGAGTTCAAGCGAGCTTGCTTCGCTTATGCACGTAACGGCATCTCAAATTCGCCAGGATCTCAATTGCTTTGGCGGCTTTGGTCAGCAGGGCTACGGGTATAACGTGAACTATCTGTATGCAAAAATTTGCGAAATTTTGGGTGTTGGAGAGGGCTTCAATGCCATTGTGATCGGCGCGGGTAATCTTGGAAAGGCGCTGGTGCGTAGTCCGATGTTTGAGAAGCGCGGTGTCAATATTTTGGGGCTTTTTGATGTGGATCCTACGGTCATTGGCAATGTTGTAGGTGATGTAAAGGTCTATGATATGTCTGAGCTGGAAGCCTTTTGCGCACATCACGCGGTAGATATTGCGGTTTTGACACTGCCCAAAAATCACGTTGCGGATGTTGCCGAGCGTCTTTGCGGTATCGGTATTCCCGGCATCTGGAACTTTACGGGTAGCGAATCCGATGCATTCGGCTCGCAGGCTGTGATCGAAAACGTGCATATCGGCGATTCACTGATGACGCTTTGCTATGAATTGCGCCGCAGGGAGCTTTCCCCTGAGGAGGATAACAGTAGCCATGAAGCTTGAATTTGTTTACGGCAATAAGGCCTTGGTTTTGCCCGCAATCGTCACGGACGTTGCCGCCAACGCAAGTGCCAATGATTTTCGCGTGCTTTGTGCCTTTGCTAAGGATCAAGCGCTGTGCCACGATCTTTCTTTTGGCGTTGAGGCGGTTGCAAAGGAGCTTTCTCTTACCGCGGCGGCGGTGGAAGCCTCGCTTGCCTTTTGGCGCGGCGCGGGTGTGATCACGCAAACGGCGGCAGAACAGGGAAAAGAGAACAGAAAGCAGGGCGCCGAAAAGGCGATGAAGCCCACTAAGGCGGCAAAGCCCGTGCCGGATCGTGGATTGCCCACGTACAGCACCGAGGAGCTTGCCGATATCGTTGAGGGAAACAAGGACTTTGGCGCACTGATCGCCGCTTGCCAGCAGACCTTTGGTAAGATATTCAACACCGCAGAGGTAAATATTATTGCGGGTCTGACCGATTATTTGGGGCTTGAGGGCGATTATATCCTGCTTTTGCTTTTGCACTGCGTGCGTATGGAGAAAAAATCGTTACGTTATGCAGAAAAAACAGCCCTGTCGCTGTATGATGACGGTATTACCGATGCCTCTGCTCTTGAGGAGCGCTTGCAGCGCATTGAGATGATGGCAAGCGCAACGGGTAAGATCCGCACGGTATTTGGTGCCTCGTCACGTGCACTGACAGCCAAGGAAAAGAAAATGATCGAGCAGTGGGTGTGCGTGATGAAATACGATATTGAGGTGATACGCCTTGCGTACGACGCCACGGTAGATGCTATCCAAAAGCCCTCGTTCTCTTATGCCAATACCATTCTTGAGCGCTGGCATGCTGCAGGCTATAAGACCGTAGAGGACGTGAACCGCGCCATGGAAGAATATCGCCGACAAAAGCTTGGTGGCAGCAGCTTTGATGTAGATGATTTCTTTAGTGCCGCTCTTAAAAATACATACGGAGAAGTATAAGAATGGGATATAATCAGGAAAACTACAAGCGTATACGTGAGGAATACCGCACGAAGTATTTGCGCGCGTATGAGGAAGCCAATCGGCGCATGGCAGAGGTGCATGCAAAATCTCCTGAAATTGCCGCCATTGACCGTGAGCTTTCTATGGCGGGTGCTGAGATCGCGCTTGCCGTGATCGGAACGGGAGAGGGGTATAAGGAAAAGCTTGCCGCGGCAGAGCAAAAGAACCTTGCCTTGCAGGAAAAACGCGGCGTGTTGCTGCAAAAGCTGGGATATCCCGCCAACTACACCTTGCCCCCCTATGAGTGTCCCAAATGCAAGGATTTTGGCTTTGTAGATACCAAAATGTGCGATTGCATGCGCCGCGAGCTGGTGATGGCTGCGTATGAATCCTCAGGGCTTGGCGAGCTGATGCGTACGCAATCCTTTGCCTCCTTTGATCTTTCCTTTTACAGCGCGGAAAACGGCGATCGTTCCAGAATGCAATATAATCTTGATTTTTTGAAAAGATACGCAGATGAGTTTGATATGCAAGCGGATAATCTGCTGTTCTTCGGGGCTACGGGACTTGGGAAAACGCATCTTTCCACCTCTATTGCGCGCCGTGTGATCGAGCGCGGATATGACGTGTATTACACGAGTGCGATCGGCATGTTTTCGGATTTTGAGCATGCGCGCTTTGGCAGCGGCGCAGAGCGCGCCGCTGCAGAGCCCACGCGTTATATTGATTGCGATCTTTTGATTCTCGATGACCTTGGCACAGAGGTGATCAATCAATTTACCACCTCATGCCTTTACATGATTTTAAATAATCGCATCAATTTAAAACGGCCCACAATCATCAATACAAATTTAACAGGCAAAGAATTGCAGGCAAAATATGCCGATCGTATTGCCAGCCGCCTTTTTGGTGAATTTAAGCCCTTGCAGTTTGTTGGTGTTGATGTGCGTCGACGCAAGCTAATGGCGAAATAATTATTGTGATCTATACTGCATAAAAAACACGGGATACGCCCAAAATAAGCGTATCCCGTGATTTTTTTGAAAGGCGGAAGGATTTATGCAAGCAACCAAGGATACGATCACCGAGGAGAGCTTTCTCGGTGCGATCTATAAGGGTGCCAAAATGGGCGCCGATTCGATCATTAACCTCTTACCTAAGGTAAAGGATGACGCATTGCGCAGTGCGATGACCATGCAGCTTGACGGCTATGAGAAATATGCCGCACGCGCCGCCAAGGCGCTTGAGTGCCGCGATGTAGCGCCTAAGGAGGATAATGTTATGGTACGCATGTCAGCCAAGGTTGGTATGGCGATCAATACCATGATCTCCTCTGATACAGGGCATATCGCGGAAATTATGATCGGTGGCTCGAATATGGGTATTACCGATATGACCAAGCTTGTCAACAATTATAAGACAACCGACAGCGAGGCAGTACGCCTTGCGCGCGAGATCATTGCGTTTGAGCAGCACAACATTGAGATCCTCAAGCGCTATCTTTAAAAGAAAAAATGCTCTGCCGAAGCAGAGCATTTTTTATGTTTTTTTAAATTTTTTTGATCAGATTTTGCGCGATCAGATCCTCGGTGGACTGATAGTCGGCAAGGTACTTTTGTGCGGTGAATTTGGGGTTCTTTACAAGCTCGGTCTTCCCGGCGAGCATTTCGATCAGCTCAAGACCCCACTTTACGCTGCGCTTAGAGGTCAGACGCAGACGGCAGGGAACGGTTTCGTATTTCTTTGCCGAGCCAACATCGGTAATGTTATACTTGGATTCCTCAAGTTCTGCCGGGTTGATCGCCAGGAACAGGCAAAGCGTTTTACCGCGAATGGCAAACTTAGCAAGCTGTGTACGGCCGGATTTGAAGGACTCATAGCTCCAGCTGATACGAGCATTGACCTTTTTGTAGGAAAGCAGCGCGTTCTTCAAGATCTCATAGCGCTCCTGTACGTCAGCAGGTGCTTGGATCATACGTGCGGTGAAGGACTTTTTGTAGGTGGAGTATACGATGTTGCCGGTAGCATCGGTTTCGGCGATCACCAGCTTTTCAGCGCCGGAGCTATCCTCTACCATGGTATTTACAATAGTGCCGGGAGCTTCCTCAACAACGGGAGCTTCCTCAACAACGGGAGCTTCCTCAACAACGGGAGCCTCTTCAACAACGGGAGCCTCTTCAACAACAGGAGCTTCCTCAGCAACAGGGGCCTCCTCAGCAACAGGAGCTTCCTCAGCAACAGGAGATTCCTCAGCAACAGGAGCTTCCTCAGCAACAGGGGCTTCCTCAACAACGGGAGCTTCCTCAGCAACAGGAGCTTCCAGAGCAACAGGAGCTTCTTCAACAACGGGTGCCTCTTCAACAACAGGAGCTTCCAGAGCAACAGGAGCCTCTTCAACAACGGGTGCTTCCTTAACAACGGGCGCTGCTACTGCGGGCTTCTTTTTCGCATTTGCTTTTGCAGCCTTTGCAGCAGCTTCCTTTTTCTTTTGCCTAGAGAGAGTGGAGATGCATACAATAATGGAGAGCAACAACGTGCCTGCAGCAGCGCACAGGAAGATAAATTGCATGTCGGTAACATAGCCGATATAGGGGAGAACAGGGAGGATCGCGTAGTGCTTCATTCTTGCCTTGTGCTTTGCGGTCTTAACGATCGTGACGATCAAAAGCAATGCAGCAATGGCAAACAAGGCACCTGTAACGATCCAGCTGTAATAAGCAATTTTTACAATGCCAAGCGTGCCGTTGTTGAAATTTGAAACATATTTGCTGCTATCGAGATTGGAGATAACGAATTTGCCCTCGGTAGCGTTTACCACAACAGGTGTTTCCTCGGTCACGGTCCAACCGCAAGAAACGCCAATAACGTTGCCTGTATAAGCCACAGCATTTTCGGCAGCACCGTCATTGCCGTATACAGTGCCTGCATATGCGGCATAAACGCCACCTGCAATTTCGGGTGTTCCCGAAAGGTAAAGCTTGCCGGTGCCAAGATTCTGAATGGCATAGGTGTCACCTGAAACGATGCGGCCGCTGTTGACCTTTAAGTTGCCACCCTGCATAACAATGGGGGATTTCTGTGCTATGCCCTCTGCTGTTACGATTCCCGTATCAGTCGCGGTGGCTGTGCTGGTGATCGTGATAACACCGGTGGAAAATGTAAGCGGAGCTTTTACATAAATATAGTAACCGTTGGTATCAAGTGTATAGGTTCCACCCATTTCCAAGCCTTCTTCAACGGTGACGTTGCAGAGTAATTTCAGCGTTGCGCCCTCGTTTTGCTGTGCCTTGGTTACTGCATCTGCAAAGGTTTCAAACGTGTTTGTTTCTTCACCTACAGTAACCTCTGCTACTTCGGTTGCGGCTGAAGCCGAAACGCCAAGCAAGGTAAGCATGGTGAAAACCATACACAGTGTTAGGAAACATACAAGAAGCTTTTTCATTTGGTGATCCTCCTAAATGTAAATTAACTGTTTAAATGTAAAAAACTGCTTCGTTTGCATCAATATCGCATACCGTTTTCAGCTTTTTTCATTATTAGTTAATTTATTATAGCATAGTTTTTAAAAAATTGGAAGAGGGTTTTGTGAAAAATATGAAGAAAATCCCTGTTTATCATGAAAAAAAGCTCATTTTTCTTGCATGAAATGCATATTTTTATTGTTGGAATTCAAAATGTTCAAATACACCGCCAACGGTAGTTGCTTTTTGCTATTTTTGATGTGTTTGAGCGCAAAAATCCCCCGCAACGCTGCTGAATTGCAACGTGCGGGGGATATGCATTATTTAGAGAAGCCGTGAATAAAGCCGTTTGTATCTGCCGAGCAGATGTCACCGCCGATCACGCGCCCACGGTAAACCAATAGGTTGGCAAGAACAGTACCGTCAAAGCCGTCATAATTGGTAACGGTATAGGTGTATCGCTCTACCGTGCGAGAAGCATAGCCTGAGAGATCCAGCCCCTGTCTTCTTTGCAACTCATTGTAGGATGCAAAAACCTTATCAAACTCGGCGGGAATGGTTACCGTGGTGCTCTCAACAGGAGTGGCATCCACCTCCCAGCCGAATTGCCCAAGAAACGCCATGCGATCCTCGTTGGTTTTGATCTTATCATAGCAGATCGTTTGTGCTTCACTGTCTGCTTGTGCCGAAACAGGTTGTAGCTCCGGCACAAACGCAATGAGAGCAATAAGCGTTGCCAGTGAAAGGCAAACCACGCCAAAAAAGCGTATGGTGCCCGCGCGCATCGAATAGATAAACATATATCAAAGCCTCCTTGCCGTATATTCCTATCCGTTACACTATACGTTGGAGGATTTCAAAATATGACTTTCGGCTCGAATGCGAACCTAATTCTGCGTCGCTTCGCGGGCACTAGGGTATTCGCGCGTTGCGCGAAGATACCCACCGCTTGCCGCTTACGAGCGAGCTCGACGCGCTCTGCGCGGGGGTATGCGAACCTAATTCTGCGTCGCTTCGCTATGCACTAGGGTATTCACGCTTCGCGTGAAGATTTTTGCTCGCGGCTCTCGTGAGCGAGCTCCCATCGCCTTGCTCGCAAAATGCGAACCTAGCTCCACAACGCTTCGCGTTGCGTAGCAACCTTTCGAAGCGTTAGTGCCCCAGCCAACGCAAAAAGGACACCCGAAGGTGTCCTTTGCGTTGGCTGGGGCACTAGGATTCGAACCTAGGGAATGACGGAGTCAGAGTCCGTTGCCTTACCGCTTGGCGATGCCCCAAAATATAGATGTCTTACAGAACAAACGTAATTATAACAGAATGGGTTTTGGTTGTCAAGAGCTTTTTACAAAAAAATCCAAAAAGTTGTGCTGCTTATCAGGTAGTGTGCGCTTTGGCGGTTGCTTTTATACACGCACAAAAGGCAGAATATGTGCATACGATAAAATAAACAAACAAAAAGGAGTGTGATGGTGATATGACACTTGCTGACATGCGCACGGGAGATATGGGTGTGATCCTTACCGCCCCTGTCACTCTAACTCGGGTTTTGCCTTGCTTGGGTGAGCGTGTGCGCCTGATCACGGCAAGCGAGGGGCTTGTGTTAATTGATCTTGGTGGGATGCGCGTTGCGCTTTCTCTTGCAGTGGCACGGCAGATGATACTTACAACATATTATGAATAGTGGCGTTTTCGACAATATAATTTAAAAAAAGTTCTTGAAAAGCCACATATGATATGCTATAATGAAACGCAGACATCACACATGTCGCCTTACTACCCATGGCACAGCTGGATAGCGCGTCAGACTCCGACTCTGAAGGTCCGCGGTTCGAATCCGCGTGGGTAGGCCAAACAAAAAAGACCCCTCGTGGGTCTTTTTTGTTTGGTCCCTGCATCGGATTTGAACCCCACCGCCGCAGGAACAATGGAATTAACACAGTACATATTGCGGTGGGGAAGAACGCCGTTCGCTTGGTGATGGCGGCACATGGCCGCCAAGGCGCTTCTTCCTACAAAATGCGAAGCGTTTTGTGAACGAATAGGCGGCAATGCCGACGTCCGCGTGGGTAGGCCAAACAAAAAAGACCCCTCGTGGGTCTTTTTTGTTTGGTCCCTGCATCGGATTTGAACCCCACCGCCGCAGGAACAATGGAATTAACACAGCACATATTGCGGTGGGGAAGAACGCCGTTCGCTTGGTGATGGCGGCACATGGCCGCCAAGGCGCTTCTTCCTACAAAATGCGAAGCGTTTTGTGAAGGAATAGGCGGCAATGCCGACGTCCGCGTGGGTAGGCCAAAAAACGGCAAGCATTGGTTTGCCGTTTTTTCGTTCTTGCCGTTCTCTCCTTTTACTATTGAAAATTGAGCAAGTTGTTATTTTAACTTGCAAAAAATGTTATAATATGTTATACTATATAAGCTTATGGTATTTGAACAAAACGACGGGAGTCTATTATGGAACAAAAGAGAAGCTCATTTACGGGAAAGATTGGATTTGTTTTGGCGGCGGCAGGTTCTGCTGTGGGTCTTGGCAATATCTGGCGTTTTCCGTATCTTGCTGCTAAGTATGGCGGCGGTATTTTTTTGCTTGTGTATATTTTACTGTCGGTCACCTTTGGCTTTTCCTTGATGATCGCAGAGATCGCGATCGGTCGCAAGACCAAATTAAGCCCCATTGGCGCATTTCGTGCGCTTGACAAGCGTTTTTCCTTTGTTGGCGTGCTTGCTGCCGTGGTGCCCGCTATTATTTTGCCTTACTACTCGGTCATTGGCGGTTGGGTGATGAAATATATCGTCGGCTTTGTCGGGGGGCAGGGGTCTGCTATGGCAAATGACGCGTATTTTGGCAATTATATCGGTTCTGTTACAGAGCCGCTTGTGTGGTTTGCGACATTTATCGGTATTACCGCTTTGGTGGTGCTGCTGGGTGTTGACAAGGGCGTTGAGAAGGTAAGTAAGATCATGATGCCCGCACTCATTGTATTGGTGCTCTTTATTGCGATCTACAGTATGATAGCGGTTGACGGTGCTTGGGAGGGTGTGCTGTATTACATCAAGCCCGATTTTTCTAAATTCTCTATCATGACCGTTGTTGCCGCCATGGGTCAGCTCTTTTACTCGATGTCGCTTGCTATGGGTATTATGATCACCTTTGGCTCTTACATGAAAAAGGATATCAGCATCGAAAAGTCGGTGCATCAAATTGAAATTTTTGATACGGGTGTGGCTTTTCTTGCAGGTCTTATGATCATTCCCGCCGTATTTGCGTTTGGTGGGGAAGCGGCTCTTGGACAAAGCGGTCCTAGCCTGATGTTTGTGACGCTCCCCAAAATCTTTGATACGATGCCGGGCGGCGCTGTGATTGGTGCGATCTTCTTTATCATGGTCTTTTTCGCCGCACTCACCTCATCGATCTCCTTGATGGAAACCGTGGTATCGACGCTGCTTGACAAGGTTAAGATCAACCGCAAGCTGTGCAGCGGCTTGGTGCTTGTTTTTTGCTTGATCATCGGTTCGCTCTCCTCACTTGGTTACAGTGCTTGGAGCGAGTTTACGCTGATCGGCATGCAGATCCTTGATTTCTTTGATTTTATCAGCAACAGCATTATTATGCCGATCGTGGCACTTGCAACCGCTATCTTTGTGGGCTTTTTCCTTAAGCCCCGCGCCGTGATCGAGGAGGTAGAGATTTCGGGCGAATTTAAGCAGAAGAAGCTGTTTTCGGTGATGATCCGTTATATAGCACCGATTTGCATTCTTGCCATTCTGGTTTCCTCTGTGCTGAGCGCATTTGGCGTGATTAAAATTTAATGTAAAAATAAAAAAAGCCCGAAAGGGCTTTTTTTATTTTTACGCTTCGACCGTACTTGCCACGGCTTCCTTTTCTGCAAGGCAGGCAGAGTCAACGGATACCTCGTATTTGGTAACGCCAAGCACCGTTTCACCGTCGATCTGTAAAGCCACGGGTCTGTCAAACTCGACACAGATGTGCTTACCCTGATGCTCAGCCGCAAGGCTCTTGTGCTTGATGTGTCCGCCCTTCGATACCGAGGGGAATACAAGCAGCGTGTGAATTCTGCCCGCATGGAACATGACACCAACCGATACGTGATCGGCGCGGTCGCGGCGGTGCTGGTGGGGGGTGGGCATCAGTCCGCCACCGTAGTATCTGCCTACCATGGTGGGCGCGATCCATACCTTTTTATACTCATAGGTCTTGCCGTCTACCGTCACTTTCGCGTTGGTGGGCTTGTATTTGCCAAGCAGACCCTTAATGGCAATGGCGGAGTAGCTGACGGGCTTTTCTGAGGTTTTGCGCAGTTCGTCGCCAATTTCACAGCAGTAGCCGTCAAGGCCGTATCCGATGCCGTTGATAAAGCGATAGCTATTGCCGTTTACCGTCACAATGGGCAGATTTTTGATCTCCTCGTTGATGCGCATGGGCGCTGAGCCGGAGTCCTTGCCGAAATCGCGCAAGAAATCGTTTCCGCTACCCGTGGCATAGTAAAGGATATCATTTTCAATACCGAGATCGTAGATCTCGTTGATAAAGCGATTGAGTGTACCGTCGCCGCCACATACGATGATCTTATCTTCGGGTGCAAGGTCATTTGCAAAATTGTGGTAATCTGTAATTGTGGTCATATCCACATATGTAAGCGGAGAAGTGTATTGTGATTGCAATTCCTCAGCCTTTTGCTTACCGGTGTTGTGACCTGCATGAGGATTGTATAAAATGTAGATTTTACTCATAATGCGATCTCCTTTTTGCAATATTACATCATCATTTTATCATAAAGAGGCTAGGTTTTCAACAAAGTTTGACACTTTTTTGTTAGACAATTTTCGGAATTTGTTCATTTTTTGGTGGCTTGTACCGCACTTTTTTGACGTATAATGCCACTTGTTGCTTTATAAGGTCGAAATTTAAAATCAGTTTTGTGGGGTTTACAAAATGACTGCGTTTTGGTATAATTATTAATAATATGACAATGTAAGGGGAAAAGATATGTTTGACAAGATCATTGCGGCCGTTAACGATGCGCTGTATGGGTACATTTTGATCATCATTCTTGTTGCGGGCGGGCTTTATTTTACCGTTCGCACCAAGGGAGCGCAGTTCCGCTTGCTAGGCGCACAGCTGCATGCCGTCACAGAAAAGCCCAAGGACGGAAAGGGTGTTTCCTCCTTTCAGGCGTTGATGGTTTCCACTGCATCGCGTGTGGGTACGGGCAATATCATTGGTGTATCCACCGCACTTTGTCTTGGCGGCTTTGGCGCTATGTTTTGGATGTGGGTGATCGCAGCCATTGGCGGTGCTACGGCACTCATTGAAAGCACGCTTGCGCAGATCTATAAAAGACGTGGCCCTGACGGTGCTTACGGCGGACCTGCCTACTATATAGAAAAGGGAATCGGTTCAAAGCCGCTTGCCATACTTTTTTCTGTGGTGCTGATCATCACGTACGGTATCGGCTTTAATATGCTTGCCTCGTACAATCTGCAATCCACGTTCTCGGCGTATTCGTTTTACAACGCGCAGCAAACGCCTTGGATCATCGGTGCGGTATTGGCAGTGCTGGTTGGCTATTGCTTGCTTGGCGGCGGAAAGCGTATGATGAAGGCAACCGGTATTTTAGTGCCGATCATGGGCATTGCGTATATTTTGATTGCAGTTGTGATCGTGTGTATCAATATCAAGAGTATCCCCACCGTGTTTGCAGAGATCTTCACAAACGCATTTGATTTCAAGGCGATCTTTGGCGGCTTTAGCGGCTCTTGCGTGATGTACGGCATCAAGCGCGGGCTTTACAGCAACGAGGCGGGTGTTGGCTCAGCTCCGAATGCCTCTGCCTCTGCCGATGTGCAGCACCCCATAAAGCAAGGGCTTGTGCAGGTGCTTTCGGTATTCATTGATACCATTCTCGTGTGCTCAGCCACGGGCTTTATGTGCATGACCTCGGGCGTTGAGGCAACTGCAGAGCTTTCCGGCGCGCCGTACGTGCAGGCTGCACTCTCTGCTTCGCTCGGTACCTTTGGACCGATCTTTATTACAGTGGCAATGGTACTCTTTGCCTTTACCACGTTGCTTGGAAATCTTTACTATGTTGATCAATGTGTGTTTTATATTCTTGGCAAGGTTCCCTCCAAGAAGGTGCAGCATGCATATCACATTGCGGCAGCCTTGATCGTATTGCTTGGCGCAGGTCTCTCGGCAGATCTTTTGTGGAACATCTCGGATCTTACCATGGGCGTGATGACGCTTATCAATCTGCCCGTCATTGTGATCCTTGGTAAATATGCCTTCCGCGCACTCAAGGACTATGAGAAGCAGCGCAAGGCAGGAGAGGATCCCGTATTCCATGCAGCCGATATTGATCTGCCGCATGAGGTGGATTATTGGCAGTAAGTATTTATAAAAAAGGGAAGGCAAACGAAGTTCATTTGCCTTCCTTTTTGAGTTGAAGAGAGAGTGGGACGGCACGATGTGCCTATTCGTTTGGCAAATCCCTGTGGATTTGCCAGGAAAGAGCGCTCGTCGCCTGAACGGCTCCGTTTCCTTTGGAAAACCGCGCTCGTACCTCCCCACGCCGCGCAGGCGCGGCGCGAGTTTTTACCCACTCTCTCCGCCAAGCAAAAAAGCCCCCATTTCGGGGGCTTTTTTGCTTGGCGGAGAGAGTGGGATTCGAACCCACGGTCCCTTGCGGGATCACTAGTTTTCAAGACTAGCTCCTTAAACCGCTCGGACATCTCTCCATATTCTGTTAACGCGTAACTAAAAGCAAGGTCAACCCTTTAAATATGCCTTCCAGCGCGACAACAAGGGTATTGTATCATATTTGGTAGCAGTTGTCAAGGTTTTGGCGGTGGTTTTTATCAGAATTGTAAAATGTGAATGCTTGGGAAAAATCCCCCCCGATTACACATTGTGCAATCGGGGGGATTTTATTGTTACACGTAGTATTATGTGTTCTGCGAATAAAGCTCGCCCAAACGAAGCAGGTGCTCATAGCGTGCCTGCGCGGTTTCCTCAGCCTTGCTGAACAGTGTCTCTGCGCGCTCGGGGAAGGAGCGCGTGAGGGACGCATAGCGTGCCTCGTTCATGATGAAGTCACGGTAGCTAGCGGCAGGTGCCTTGCTGTCCATGGTGAAGGGATTCTTGCCCTCTGCCTTGGCGGCGGGGTTGAAGCGGAACAGGTTCCAATAGCCGCATTCCACAGCCTTCTTCATTTCAAGCTGGCAGTTCATCATGCCGCCCTTGATAGAGTGCATCTCGCAGGGAGAATAGCCAATGATGAGGGAGGGACCCGGGTATGCCTCTGCCTCAGCGATCGCCTTGATCGTCTGATTCATATCAGCACCCATAGCAATCTGTGCTACGTAGATATAGCCGTAGCTCATAGCGATCTCTGCCAGGCTCTTCTTGGCAATTGCCTTACCTGCAGCGGCAAACTGTGCTACCTGACCGATATTGGATGCCTTAGAAGCCTGACCGCCGGTGTTGGAGTATACTTCGGTGTCAAATACCATTACATTCACATCCTCACCGGATGCCAGCACGTGGTCAAGACCGCCAAAGCCAATATCGTAAGCCCAGCCGTCGCCGCCAAAGATCCATACCGACTTCTTGGAAAGGAATTCGCGGTTTGCAAGCACATCCTTGCATGCATCACAGTCGCAGTTCAGCGCCTCCAGCTCAGCCACCAAGGTCTTTACTGCGGCGGTGTTTGCCTCACCGTCATTTACGGTGTTCAGGTAAGCCTCACAAGCAGCCTTAACGGTGTCGGTGGATTTCTCGCAGTTAAGAATTTCCTTAACGTCCTCGATCAAGCGAGCGCGTACTGCCTTTTGACCCATATACATGCCAAAGCCGTGCTCTGCGTTGTCCTCAAACAGGGAGTTCGCCCATGCGGGGCCGTGCCCCTTGCTGTTTGTGGTGTAGGGAGAGGTTGCGGCAGGACCGCCCCAAATAGAGGAGCAACCGGTCGCATTGGAAATATACATGCGATCGCCAAACAGCTGGGTAATGAGGCGTGCATACGATGTTTCTGCACATCCTGCACAAGAGCCGGAGAACTCGAGCAGCGGCTTTTTGAACTGGCTGCTGATCACAGTTTTGCCAACCGTTTCGGGCTTTTCGCTTACCTTGGCAACGCAGTAATCAAACGCCTCCTGCTGTGCAGCCTGGCTTTCCTGCGGTACCATCTTCAGGGACTTAGTGGGGCACACGCCAACACATACGCCACAGCCCATGCAGTCCAGGGGAGAAATGGCAAGCGTGAAGGTATAGTTGGTCTTAACAATAGGCTTGGGATGCTTTTTGAGTGCCTCGGGTGCTGCTGCCAGCTCCTCCTCGTTCATGGCGAAGGGACGGATGGTGGCGTGCGGGCAGACGAAGGAGCACTTGTTACATTTCGCACACGTGTCAGCATTCCATTCGGGAACCATGACGGCAACACCGCGCTTTTCGTAAGCCGATGCGCCCTGCTCAAAGGTGCCGTCTGCGTGGTCGATGAAGGCAGAAACAGGCAGGCTGTCACCGTCCATCTTTCCAACGGGCTTCATGATGCCCTCTACCATCTTTACCAGCTTTGCGGCGCCCTCGCCCTTAGAAGCCTGAACGGCATCCGTGGCATCAGCCCAATGGGCGGGCACATCGATCTTTACAAACGCGGTAGCGCCTGCGTCGATCGCCTTGTGGTTCATTTCCACAATGTCCATACCCTTCTTGGCGTAGGACTTGGTAGCGGCATCCTTCATGTACTGAATGGCATCCTCTTGGGGCATGACCTTTGCCAGCGTAAAGAATGCGGATTGCAAAATGGTATTGGTACGCTTGCCCATGCCAATTTGCATAGCCAGATCAATGGCGTTAATGGTATAAACTTGAATGTTGTTATTTGCGATATAGCGCTTTGCCTCAGCGGGCATGTGCTTGTCAAGCTCCTCGGCAGTCCATTGGCAGTTGATCATAAAGATACCACCGGGCTTTACGTCGTTGACCATTTTGTAGCCCTTCAGTACGTAAGAGGGGTTGTGGCAAGCAACGAAATCAGCCTTGTTGATGTAATAAGGGCTCTTGATGGGCTTGTCGCCAAAACGAAGATGGCTGATGGTGATACCGCCGGTCTTCTTCGAGTCGTACTGGAAGTATGCTTGTACGTATTTATCGGTATGGTCGCCGATGATCTTGATGGAGTTCTTGTTTGCGCCAACGGTACCGTCGCCGCCAAGACCCCAGAACTTGCACTCGATTGTACCCTCTGCTGCGGTGTTGGGCGCTACCGTTTCAGGCAGTGACAGGCAGGTCACGTCGTCTACGATGCCGATGGTAAAGCGGTGCTTGGGCGCATCCTTTGCCAGCTCGTCAAATACAGCAAACACGCTGGAGGGAGGGGTATCCTTAGAGCCAAGACCGTAACGGCCGCCGATCACGCGGATATCGCCGCGTCCCTGCGTTGCAAGGGCGGTGACCACATCCATATAAAGAGGCTCGCCGAGAGCGCCGGGCTCCTTGGTGCGGTCAAGCACAGCAAGCTTTTTAACGGTGGCAGGGATCGCTGCAGCCAATTTGTCTGCGCAGAAGGGACGGTACAGGCGGCATTTTACAAGGCCGACCTTTTCGCCCTTTGCGGTGAGGTAGTCAATGACCTCCTCTGCTACGTCACAAATAGAGCCCATAGCAACGATCACGCGCTCTGCGTCGGGCGCGCCGTAGTAGTTGAAGATCTGATAATCGGTACCAAGCTTTTCGTTGACCTTTTGCATATAGCCTTCCACGATAGCGGGAACAGCATCGTAATATGTATTGCATGCCTCACGGTGCTGGAAGAAGATATCGCCGTTCTCGTGCGAGCCGCGCATCACAGGGCGCTCGGGGTTAAGCGCGCGCTTACGGAATGCCTCAACGGCATCCATGTCGCACATTTCCTTAAGATCTGCATAATCCCAAACCTGGATCTTTTGCAGCTCGTGAGAGGTGCGGAAGCCATCAAAGAAGTTGATAAACGGAACGCGACCCTTGATCGCAGCCAAATGTGCTACGGCACTCAGATCCATAACCTCTTGGGGATTGGTTTCTGCCAGCATTGCAAAGCCGGTTTGACGGCACGCATATACGTCGGAGTGATCACCGAAGATGTTGAGAGCGTGCGATGCTACGCAGCGAGCCGACACGTGAAATACGCAGGGCAGCAATTCGCCTGCGATCTTATACATGTTGGGGATCATCAGCAACAGACCCTGCGAAGCAGTGTATGTGGTCGTTAACGCACCTGCGTTCAGCGAGCCGTGTACGGTGCCGGCAGCGCCTGCTTCGGATTCCATCTCAGACACCTTAACAGTGGTGCCGAAAATGTTTTTTTGTCCTGCAGCTGAGCACTGATCGACGTAATCCGCCATGGGGCTGGACGGAGTGATAGGATAGATGCTTGCAACCTCGGTAAACGCATAGGATACATGCGCTGCCGCAGTGTTGCCGTCCATGGTTTTAAACTTTCTTTTCATGGATATCTCCTCCTTTAAAAGGTTGAAAAATATTGATTTTGTGCAAATGGAATATAGATATCATAGTCCAAATGCACTACATAATTATAATAACACAAATATATAGCTTTGTAAAGTGGGAACAATGTATTTTACTGATTTTACAGATAAAAATACGTAAAATTACAAAATGACTATAAAATGAGAAAAAATTACAAATAACTCTTGCTTTTTTAAAAAAGTTGTGATACAATAGTAAGGCTATGTATGTTTGCGCCCTGTTTGGCGCTTGATTTTGAATATTTTCGGAGGTTTGAAAATGAATCCTATTGAACTCGTTCTGGGTATTGTGTTGATGGTTCTTGCACTGTTTTTGATCGTTGCTGTTTTGATGCAACAGGACAAGGACAAAAAGCTTTCCGGTACGATTACCGGTGGCGCTGATACTTACTACGGTAAGGGCAAGGGCAAAAGCAGAGATAAGATTCTTGTGCGTGCTACAACGGTAGCAGCTATTCTCTTTGCTATTTTGGTAGTTGCAATGTACGTGATCGTTTCTATGATCAGCGGCTAAAATCAATATAAGCGGCGGCGGGGTGACCTGCCGCCGCTTATATTTTGTAAAAAATCTGCATGATTAAAAAAACTCGCAAGCAGCGCTTGCGAGTTTTTTTGTGCATTTATGATTTGCTTGACAGATACTCGTCAATTGCTGTGGCAGCGGTCTTGCCTGCGCCCATGGCGAGAATAACGGTGGCAGCGCCCGTTACGGCATCACCGCCCGCATATACGCCCTCAAGGCTGGTCTTGCCCGTTGCCTCGTTAACTACAATACCGCCCCAACGGTTGATCTCAAGTCCGCTTGTGGTATCCTTAATGAGAGGGTTGGGGGAGGTGCCGATCGACATGACAACGGTATCTACGTCAAGCAGGTACTCGCTGCCGGGGATCTCTACAGGACGGCGGCGTCCTTTTTCGTCGGGCTCGCCAAGCTCCATTTTGATGCAGCGCATGCCTGTAACAAATCCGTTTTTCGGATCGCGTCTGTCCGCCTCGTTGCGGTAGCCAACGATCTCAACGGGATTGTTCAGCAGCAGGAATTCAATGCCTTCCTCCATGGCGTGCTCAACCTCCTCGCGGCGTGCGGGGAGCTCCTCCATGGAACGGCGGTATACGATGTAGACCTTTTCTGCGCCAAGACGCAGTGCGGTGCGCGCGGCATCCATTGCAACGTTACCGCCGCCGACAACGGCAACCTTGCCGCCCTTCATTACGGGTGTTTCGCCGTCATCCATGTAAGCCTTCATCAGATTTACACGAGTCAGATATTCGTTTGCGGAATACACACCCTTCAGATTTTCGCCGGGGATGTTCATAAAGCGGGGAAGTCCCGCGCCCGAGCCGATAAAGACGGCCTCGTAGCCTTCTTCCATCAGCTCCTCGACCGATACGGTCTTGCCGATCACCACGTTGGTGGCGATCTCAACGCCAAGCGCCTTTAAGCCCTCGATCTCGTTGGCAACGATCGCCTTGGGCAAACGGAATTCGGGAATGCCGTAAACCAAAACGCCGCCCGCGATGTGGAACGCCTCAAAAATCGTAACGGCGTAGCCTTTTTTAGCAAGGTCGCCTGCACAGGTAAGGCCGGAGGGACCGGAGCCTACCACCGCTACGCGATGGCCGTTCTGGGTAGGCTTTACGATCTCCTTATCCTTTTTGGCATTATGATAGTCCGCAACAAAGCGTTCCACACGGCCAATGCCGACAGGCTCGCCCTTAATGCCGCGCACGCACTTGCCCTCACACTGATTTTCCTGCGGGCATACGCGTCCGCAAACTGCGGGCAGGGAGCTTTGGAGCGAAATGGTTTCATAAGCGCCCTCAAAATCTCCCGTTGCAGCCTTGGTAAGAAAAGCGGGAATGTTGATCGAAACGGGGCAACCCGTTACGCAAAGCGGCTTTTTGCAGTTAAGGCATCTTGCAGCCTCATCCATTGCTTGCTCGGCAGTATAGCCAAGCGCCACCTCTTCAAAATTGTGCGCACGAACCTTAGGGTCCTGCGTGGGCATCTCATTTTTCTTTAACGACATGTTTGGCATTTATTTGTCCTCCCCCCGGAAAAGATTGCAGGCATCCTCATGACGGTGACGCTCGAATGCGTGATACATCGATGAACGCTCGATTGCCTCGTCAAAGTCGATCTCATGCGCGTCAAATTCGGGACCGTCAACACAAGCAAACTTGGTTTTGCCGCCTACGCTGAGGCGGCAGCCGCCGCACATGCCCGTGCCGTCGATCATGACGGGGTTCATGCTGGCAACGGTCTTAATACCGTATTGCTTGGTAAGAAGGCTGACAAACTTCATCATAACAAGAGGGCCGATCGTGATGACCTCATCGTATTGCTCACCGCTGTCGATCAGTTTTTTGAGGGCATCGGTTACAAGACCCTTTTCGCCTGTCGAACCGTCATCGCTCATCAGCACAAAGCGCGAGCTGTTCTCGCGGAACTCATCCTCAAGAATAACAAGATCCTTTGTTCTGAAGCCAACAATAGCGTGTACCTCGGCGCCTGCCTCGTGCAGAGCCTTGGCAACGGGGTATGCAATGGCAGAGCCAACGCCACCGCCAACAACAGCAACCTTTTTCAGTCCCTCGATCTCGGTGGCACGGCCAAGCGGGCCCACAAAGTCGGCGATGTAACCGCCTTCTTCTACGTGGTTCAGCTTTTCGGTAGTGCCGCCAACGACCTGAAAGATAATGCTTACGGTGCCGGTTTCTTTATTGCTGTCAGCAATAGTAAGAGGAATACGCTCTCCTTTTTCATCGACGCGCAGGATGATGAATTGCCCGGGCCTTGCCTTTTTGGCAACAAGGGGCGCCTCGATCTCAAGCAGCGTAACAGTGGGATTGAGTGACTTTCTCTTTACGATACGATACATAACGCTCTCCTTTTCACAACAGAGAATTTTTGTGTATGCCGAAACTTATACGAGAAAAAATTATGCTTTAAAAATTAGCAAACACCGAATGCAAGCATTGCGCGTGCAACCTTAAGGAAGCCTGCGATATTTGCACCTGCTACAAGGTCATCGCCAAGGTCGTACTCGTGTGCGGCATCAATGGAAGCCTTGAAGATGTTGTGCATGATCATGTGGAGCTTCTCATCAACCTCTTCAGCAGTCCAGCTGTAGCGCATGGAGTTCTGGGACATTTCAAGACCGGAAACAGAAACACCGCCCGCATTTACTGCCTTGGAGGGAGCAACGATAACGCCGTTTGCCTTGAGGTAAGCAATTGCCTCGTTGGTGGTGGGCATGTTGGCAACCTCAACGTAGTACTTCAGGCCGTTTGCAACCATCTTCTCAGCCTCAGCCATGCCAACCTCGTTCTGGGTAGCACAGGGCATCATGATGTCTGCCTTAACGCCCCAGGGCTTTTCTTTGGGGAAGAACGCTACGCCAAACTTGTCTGCGTAATCCTCAACGCGGTTGCGGCAGGAAGCGCGCATCTCAAGCATAAAGTCGATCTTTTCGTCGGTGGATACACCGTCGGGATCGTAAATGTAGCCGTCGGGACCGGAGATGGTGAGAACCTTACCGCCAAGCTCGTTGATCTTCTTGACAGCGCCCCAAGCAACGTTGCCGAAGCCCGAGATAGCAAAGGTCTTGCCCTTGATATCGTCGCCGAAGTAGTTGAGCATATCTACTGCGTAGTAAACCGCACCGAAGCCGGTTGCTTCAGGACGCAGGATAGAGCCGCCGTAGGGCATGCCCTTGCCGGTAAGCACGCCGGTGAACTCGTCACGCAGACGCTTGTACTGACCGAAGAGGTAGCCGATCTCACGTGCACCAACGCCGATGTCGCCTGCGGGCACGTCGGTGTTTGCGCCGATGTATTTTTGAAGCTCAGTCATAAAGCTCTGGCAGAAGCGCATAACCTCTGCGTCGGACTTGCCCTGCGGGTCAAAGTCAGAGCCGCCCTTACCGCCGCCCATGGGCAGGGAGGTGAGGGAATTCTTAAAGGTCTGCTCGAAGCCAAGGAACTTCATGATGCTCTCGTTTACAGTTGGGTGGAAGCGCAGACCGCCCTTGTAGGGACCGATCGCACTGTTGAACTGTACGCGGTAGCCGCGGTTTACGCGGGTAACGCCCTGATCGTCAACCCACGGAACACGGAATTTGATCACACGCTCGGGCTCTACGATAAGGTCGATGATGCCTTTTTCGATAAATTCTGGGCTCTTTGCCAAAACGGGCTCAAGAGACTCCAGCACTTCGCTTACAGTCTGGTGGAATTCAACCTCACCGGGGTTGCGCTTCTTTACCTGCTCTACAACGCCTTCGATGTAGGCCTTTACTTCGGCACGGGTCATGTTTGCCATTGATTTTTTCCTCCAAAATTAAGAAAATATGAAATTTCTTGTCGAAAACAAGATATCATTGCTATTTTATCATAGATAAAATTACTTTGTCAAGTGGTAGACGCAAGATGAAGGGAGAAAACTTGCAAAATATGCTATGCGGCACAGGGCACAATCTTGCTTTTTTGCCGCAATTTAAATAGAGCGTTATAATACGGTCGCGCGGCACATAGGATATAGCGGTAAAAAAGCATGGAGGGTGCGATAATGAAATTTTTAAATTTGAGCAAAAAAAGAAGAGTGTTGGCGTTTTCGCTTTGCGGTGTGCTTTGCGCAGGCGCATTGGTCGGTGCATGGGCACTGTGGGGGAAACGGGAGCCCGAAAGCCTTGTGGTAAGTGCGGGACTGCAGCATTTTGCGGATGATGCGTATCTTGCAGCCTCTGCGGTATCGGGGCAGCCCGTAACCTTTACGGCCGAGTGGTTTGACGGCACGCTTGGTGGCGGCACGGTGGAGCGCGTGACGATCACGACGCTCCCCCCTGTTACCGAGGGGGTGCTTAAGCTTGGCTACGGTGAGGTGTCGGTAGGGCAGAGCATTCCGCGCGAAACGCTGTCTTATTTGTGCTTTACCCCCAATGACGGGGTGAAAAGCAGCAGCTTTTCCTTTGTGCCGGAGAGTGTGGACGGTGCCGCGGGCTATGCGCTAACCTGCCATATGACGGTAACCGATACCGTGAATTGCTGTCCCGGCGGCACGAAAAGCGCCACGGCGGTTTCCACGCACGAAACGCTCGCGCTTTCGGGTGTGCTGACGGCAAAGGACCCCGAGGGGGATGCCTTGACCTTTGAAATTTGTGATTACCCCAAAAACGGTACAATTACACTCGATAGTGCCACAGGCGCGTTTACCTATACACCGCAGGACGGTTATTACGGTAGCGATGCGTTTACCTGGCGCGTGCAGGATCAAAACGGTGCGTTTGCACCCGAGGCGGTGGTAAACATTACGGTGCGTGAGCTTGTAACGGATCACACCTTTACCGATATGCAAGGCAACGCCAATCACACGCACGCTTTGCGTGTGAGTGAAAAAGGGCTGCTTGGCGGAGAGGAGATCGGCGGAAAGCATTATTTTCATCCGCATAAAGCACTTACCCGTGCTGCGTTTGTGACGATACTGCTTGATGCCGCTGAAATAAAAGTACCCGAAGCCACCGCCACGGGATATGCAGATGATGCGGATATCCCCGCACCCATGAAGGGTGCGATCAAATATGCAAAAGACCAAGGTTGGCTTGGCGAAGCGGAGAATTTCCGCCCAAACGATGCCATTACCCGCGCTGAGGCTGCCGAGATCGCGGCAAAGGTTTTGTCGCTCTCAGCACCCGGATACCATGAAACGGTACAGGATTTTGATGCCATTCCCGTTGATATGGCGGATGCGTTGTACGCCATTTATGAGGGCGGATATATCAGCACCATGGCAGACGGAACACTCTCACCTATGGGAGAACTGACGCGGGGCGATGCTGCAAAATTCTTTGCTAAGATCCTTGACGGCAAAAATACGGATGAATGATCACAAAAGGAGCCGATGCGGAAGCAAAGGCTCCTTTTCTTTGACATAAAAGATCAAAATACAAATATTCTAAAATATCTATTGCTTTTTTGGTGTGTTTGCGCTATAATCAAAGGCAGTTGTTTTTTAAGGAGTATTTAGACAGATGAGAGAAACAATTGATATGACAAGAAAAGAACTGGCGGTTTTCTTCCTTATGGCGGTGCTGTCGGGCTTTATGATCGGCATTGGCGGCACGGCATCGTTACTTGCAAACAGTCTGCTTGGCAATTGGGGGCGTCTGATCGGCGCGATCCTTTTTTCGCTTGGTATTTATGCTATCGTAACCTATGGCATGAAGCTGTTTACGGGTATGGTAGCAGATATTCCCAAAATGGGTATGAAGAGCATGTGGCGCTTGCCTCTTTGCTTTTTCGGCAATATCATCGGCGTGGCGATCGTTGCGGTGCTGGTGTATAACTCTCCCCTTGCCACGCCCGTGGTGGCAAAGGGCAGTGCAACCGTTGCGGCAAAGCTGGCGCAGGAGAGCTGGGCATTAAAATCCTTTTGCTCCGCAATCCTTTGCGGCTGGCTCATTACCCTTTCTGTTTGGGCATCGAAATATGCACCCAAGAAGAATTTAAGCGCTTCTATTGAGGTCATTTTCCCTGTGGTCGTGTTCGCGTTTTGCGGCTTTGATCACTCGGTTGCCAATATGCTGTATTTCTATTTCTTAGGTGAGGTTTCCTGGCGCGTTGTTGGGTATATCGTGATGAGTGTGCTTGGCAACATCGTGGGCGGTGTGCTGCTGCCGCTTGTCATCCTTCTTAAGGAAAGAGCAAAAGTGGAGCGCCTTGCTATGGCAGAAAAGGATAACGTAGCGTAAACAGTAGCATAAAGAGAAGCCCCCCGTGCGGCATTTGCCGCACGGGGGGCTTTGTCTTTGCAAGAATGCACTTCTTAGCCTTTGTTATGCATCCAATAATTGTACTTTTTCTTGCGGTAGATCAAGAGAAAAATAATGTACACAAGGCAATCACTCACGGCACTTAACAGGTAACCCACAAAAGGGATCTTGATGAAATTAGCGAACAAGCACATCGGAGCAAAGAAGAAGGCGGGAAACGAAACAATGGTTTTCTTTTCAAACACCAAACGATCAAATGTGTTCAGTACAAAACAGATCAAAACGATCGCAGCAACACAAATAAGCGCCTTAGCTTCACGTTTTATTATCAGCTTGAGATCATCTACAAGTGAAGTGTATTTTTTGTCCTTATAATCGGACATCACCTCATCTTCACCAACGGATTTTCTGATTTTTGATGTGTACAGTAGGAAAAAACCAAAAGCAACTGTTGTCATGAATGCAATCAAAAACAATTTTAATGTGGGATTTTCAAGTTCGCTTAAAATTGCTCCCCATATGGCATATAGCGCTATGTATGCTACTAATGTAATGACCGATGCAAGCGTGATATTCCATAACGTTCGTTTCATAAAAGCCTCCCCAAGTTTACTTAGTATTATTATACCATAAATTAGGTAACTGTAAAGGAGATTTGATTGAACTGTTGGTTGAATGAATTGTCTTGGCAGGATTCGCCCCGCTTTCTGCGGCGTTGCCGCAGACGCTTAAAGAATGCCTTGATGCCTAAACGGCATCATTTCGCAGGGCGAAAATCGGCATTCTTTCCCGCCGCACCATAGCTTGTTTGATTTTTGCAACATGCGTGGCGGCGGAGATTCGGATCCGCGCCATCCCAGCCGACAATCAAAAAAGCCACCCGAATGGGTGGCTTGATTGTTGGCTGGGATGGCAGGATTCGAACCTACGAATACCAGAGTCAAAGTCTGGTGCCTTACCGCTTGGCGACATCCCATTGTTTTGAATACGCCATACATTATACCATTTGCAGATAAGGCTGTCAAGAGCAAATTTACAGAATTTGGAGTAATTTTTGGGGTTTCACGCGGCAAAAAGGGTACAGATCCAATAAATGATGCCGTAAAGCGTGCCCGCGGCTGTACCGTAAAGCAGCACGGGGCCCGCTACGGTAAAGATCTTGGCGCCAACGCCAAGCACAAACCCCTCTGAGCGAGCGTCGATGGCGGGGGAGGCAACGGCATTGGCAAAGCCTGTGATCGGCACAAGCGTGCCGCCGCCCGCCCGCTTGGCGATACGGTCAAACAGTCCAAGCCCCGTGAGTACAACGGCGATCAGCACCAAAATGATGGCAGTGGTGGTGCCAGCGTTTTCCACGGTCATACCACAAAGACGTGTAAAAATTTGATTAAGTCCCTCGGCAAACAAGCAGATGCCGCCGCCCACCAAAAACGCCCACAGGCAGTTTTTTAGGATAGGCGAGCGAGGCGCGCGAGCCTCCACGTATCTTGCGTAACTTTTTTTATCCATGTTCATAGCATCATCTCCCGTTTTTCTTTTAGTTTTTCCTAATACCTGTCATTTTATCCTTCGCCTGCCATGAATTTCTCAAAAAATGCTTTACATTTTTGCAGGAATGCGCTATACTGTATAAAGAGAATAATCCGAAAGGCAGGTATTGATATGTCCGTATTTAACCGTTTTTGCGCAAAGGCGCGCGGCGTTGCTCAAAAGGTTACAGACAAGGCAGAGAATTTGGTTGAGAGCGCTTCGAGATCGATGAAGATCAAGTCGCTTGAGATCAGGATCGATGAGCAATATGAGAGCCTTGGGCGTCTTATCTACCGAGATCTTCACGTTGATGAGGATCTTGAGGATGAAAAGCTTGAGATCATTGCTGCCATTGATGCACTTTATGATGAGCTTGCTGTTTTGAAGGGCGAAAAGGAGCCCCAAGAGGAAGTAAGCGAGGAAAACGTGACTGCTGAGGAATGTGACTGCGCGGAGCCCGAAGTCGACGCGGAGTGATCGAAGAGCTGTAAAAGCCGCGCCTTGGCGCGGCTTTTTGCTTTTTTATTTCGTAACTGCGGCGGTGAACTTCTGCTTAGTTTGATTCACCTTGGTATCCTCTGCCTTTGTCACGGGATACCAGCCGCGCGACTGCATCTCGTTGAAAATGGTTTGCTGCATGCTGTGGGTATCCGTTAAAAGTGATGAGAAGCAACGCACCATTTCGGGTGTAGCGCTTTCAAGGAGAAAGGAATTGTAATTTCCTGCAAGGAATTTTTCTGCAGATAAAAGGTCGGTGATCTGTTCCTTCTCGGGGAAGGTGTTGTTTTGTGTGCCGTTCATGCTTGTTCTCCTTTATTTTAAATTGCCGTACAGCTCATCAAGGTGTCTTTGGTGGTGCTGTGCCATTTGCAGGTAGCAGTCTGAAAGTGCCTTATCGGTGGTGTTAGATGCCATATACGCGCATTTTTTGTGGAGGGTCTCTTCCATTGTCATCAGATCCCCGATGGCGGAGAGTTCTTTTTCGGTAATTTGAGCCATGTTTTGATCTCCTTATTTTGTGGTATACATATTGTTGCCGTAAGGAGAAATTTTATGCGTACAGTGTAAGGAGAATTTATATGAATAAAAGGAAAAAGAGGGCTTCCCGTTGGCAGCCGATCTGGATGCAGATCAAGCAGGATAAAAGGGCATATACGGTATATGTGCTGCTGTCGATCGCAATTTTATCGGTAATTGTGAGAAGCGCATTTCTTGGCAGATGGGAGAATGTGTTCACGGGCGTGCTGGCCTCTGTGCTTTTGCTGATCCCACCCGTTATAGAGCGCAGCTTTCATGTGGAATTGCCCACTACGCTCGAGATCCTTACCTACGTATTTGTGTTTTGTGCGGAGATCCTCGGCGAGATCGGTAATTTTTACGTGCATTTTCCGTTTTGGGATACCATGCTGCACACCTTTAACGGCTTTATGTTTGCGGCATTTGGCTTTTGCTTGGTGGATATTTTCAATAAAACAAAGCGCTTTCGGTTTGAGTTATCCCCCATCTTTCTTACCCTTGTCGCCTTTTGCTTTTCCATGACGATTGGCGTTTTATGGGAGTTTTTTGAGTTCGGTGCCGATATGCTACTGCATACCGATATGCAAAAGGATACCTTTCAGACCGTGATCAACAGTGTGTCGCTGCCCAACGACCTTGGCGAGAAGGTCACGCATATAAAGGACATTGCCACTACCACCATTGTAACGCAGGGCGGTGAGATGATCACCGTGCAGGGATATCTGGATATCGGTCTTGCCGATACCGTAAAGGATCTGTTTGTGAATTTGATCGGCGCGATCGTTTTTAGTGTGATCGGATTCTTCTACGTGAAGCACCGCGGAAAGGGGCATATTGCCAATCAGTTTATTCCCGTGTTTAAGGGCGAGGGTGCCTTGACCGAGGATGTTGAGGTACCAAAGACACAAAAGGATGACAAGTAGAGTATGATCAAGGATTTTATCATTGGAGAGGGCGCACTGTCCGTTGACGGCGAGGTGCTGCCCGACGAGCGCTTGCAGGATAATCTTTATCTGCTGGATGCCAAGGGCATTATTATTTCTTGCCGTGAGGCGCGGCCGCTTTTAAAAATGGGCGACGATTTTTTTGGCCAATTGGGCACGGATGCGGCTGAATTGAACGCGCTGATTCGCACGTTAGAGGCAGGTGAGGATACCATGTATCTCATGCAGTGCGGTCCCTTGCCGGTGCTGATGATACGCTACTTGTGGCGCGGAAACAGAACGCTGCTTGCCGTTATTCCGCGAAAGGAATTGGCACAGCCTCTTCGCACGCCCGGTGCGTATGCGGAAATTCTTTTCCCGCGGGAGCTTGCCTTTTCGCCATTTTCCGCATCTAAAATAATGCCCGCTGATGAGCGGGTGTTCCGCGAGGCACAGGAGTGGATCGGTTCTTATCGGTGTATGCGCGCGGCGAATGAGGAGTACACTGTCGGGACGCTGGGCTTACGGCAGTTTTTGACACTCCGTACCGTAAGCATTGCAAAGCTGTGCGGCGTGCGTGCGCTTTACTATTACAGCGGTATAGGATATGTCACCGTGCAAAGGGTAAATTATCCGTTACTTATTGCCGATCTGGTTGCCGTTATGATGAGTGTAAGATGTGCGGCACGGGAGCAAACGGTATATCTTTCGATCGAGCGCGAGGGAGAGCGTGACCCTATGATCTATGCGCGCTTTTATCTTGATCAAGAGGTGCAGCCGCCCGAGCTTAATTGCTCTCGGCGACCGGCAAGCCTTAGCGGCGCGAAGCTTTCTTTGTTTGAGGATGCTGTGCAAAAGGGACTTTGGCATGTGCGCCTTCCTATTTGCATGCCCGAGCTTGAAGCAATGGAGCTGCGGGCAAGCTTGACGCTTAAAAAGTATTTGCCATAAAATTAATTTAAGGAAAAATAAATTTTAAAAAAGGTATTGACAAACCGCCGAAAAAGTGATATGATAAATGGGCTTTAGCATGGTAAAGTGATAAAGCGATAAAAGAGAAATAGGAGAATTTATATCATGAAAAAGATTTTGGCACTTGTGCTCGCAGTTTTGATGGTGGCAACTTGCGTTGTTTCTTTTGCTTCCTGCAGCAAGTATGAAATGAAATTTGGCAAGAGCTTTTCCCCCATTGACAGCCAGGTCAACGTATTGCTTCAGCTGAATTCTAAGATGATCGACGTTGGCGTAATGGATAGCGTTATGGCCGGCTACTACATGAGCCAGGATTCGAATTATGCAAGCAACTTGATGATCGTACCCGATCTTGTGCTTGCTACCGAGCAGTACGGCATTGCCGCACGCAAGGGCAGCGCGTTTGCTAAGGCAATTAGCCTTGCGCTTGTTGATCTTGCCAAGGACGGCACCGTTGCAGAGATCGCAACCAAGTACGGTCTTCAAAATGAGATCTGCATCGACACGACATATACCTGTGATGAGCCCTCTGCCGAGGAGATGGCAGACTTTAATGCCATTATGGAGCGCGGTAAGTTTATTGTGGGTTACACCATCTTTGCGCCCATTGCATATGAGAAGGACGGCGAGCTGATTGGCTTTGATATTGAACTTGCAAAGGCAGTTGCTGAATGGATGGATCTTGAGGTTGAGTTTAAGGTGATCAACTGGAACACCAAGGAGGCAGAGCTTTCGAGCGGTTCTATCGACTGCATCTGGAACGGCATGACCATTACTCCCGAGCGTCAGGCTAACATGGCGGTTACCATTCCCTACATGAATAACAAGCAGGTTGCTGTTATCCGCAAGGCGGACGCTGAAAAGTATAAGACCACCGATGATATGGCTAAGGCTATTATCGGTGCCGAGGACGGTTCCGCAGGCATGAGCTGTGCTGTTGTTGAGGAGAAGGCTGAATGACCTTTTGGCAGATCACAACCGAGCTGCTCGGCGGCTTTGTCTACACACTTGCCATATTCGGCATTACGCTGATCGCGGCCATACCCTTAGGGCTTTTGGTCGCGCTCGGCTCAATGTCCCAATTTAAGCCTCTGAACGTTTTGTGCAGAGGCTTTGTCTGGGTTATAAGGGGTACGCCCTTGATGCTTCAGATCATTGTGTTTGCGTATGGCCCCGGGCTTTGGCTCGGCATTCCCATCCGCACCATCCCGCAGCAGCTGTTGATGGTGTGCATTGCGTTTGCTATTAACTATGCTTGCTATTTCTCGGAGATCTTCCGCGGTGGTATTGAGAGTATTTCTCAAGGGCAGTACGAGGCGGGGCAGGTGCTGGGTATGACCAAGCGGCAGATCTTTTTTAAGGTCGTGCTTTTGCAGGTCGTTAAGCGTATTATTCCGCCGATGTCAAATGAAATCATCACCCTTGTCAAGGATACTGCTTTGGCGAGCGTTGTTGTACACGTTGATCTTTTCACGATCGCCAAGCAGATCGTCAACGTTGAGGTTATTCTTTGGCCGCTCTTCTATGCGGGTCTGTTTTATCTTATTTTCAACGGACTTCTCACAGTGCTTCTTGGCAAGCTGGAGAAAAAACTTGAGTATTTTAAGGTGTAAGTATGGCTTTTTTGGAAATTAAGAATATCAAAAAATCCTTTGGAAGTGCCAAGGTGCTCAAGGGTATTGACTTTGAGGTAGAAAAGGGAAAGGTTCTTGTCATTATCGGCTCGTCGGGTAGCGGTAAAACCACGCTTCTTCGTTGCATCAACTTTCTTGAAACGCCCGATGAGGGTGAGATCTTGGTAGGGGGCGATCCTGTGCTGGATGCCGCCTCGCGAGAGGGGCGCTTGTCCGATGAGGAGCTGCGCCGCAGACGCCTGCATTTCGGACTTGTGTTTCAATCCTTTAATCTGTTTCCGCAGTATACAGCAAAGGGGAACCTTACCTTAGCTGCGACCTTGCAAGCCAAGGAGCGTTTAAAGGCAGGGGGGCTTCATAAAAACCGCCAGGCTGTTGCTGAGGAAATGCAGAAAATTTCGGACAAGGCTGATGCCATATTGGCGCGTATGGGGCTTGCTGAAAAGACAGATTTTTATCCTTGCCAGCTGTCGGGTGGACAGTGTCAGCGTGTGGCGATCGGCCGTGCCCTGATGCTTGATCCCGAGGTGCTTTGCTTTGATGAGCCTACCTCGGCACTTGACCCAGAGCTGACGGGAGAGGTGCTGCGTGTTATCAAATCTCTGAAGGATCAAGAGCAGCGCACCATGATCATTGTAACGCACGAGATGGAGTTTGCGCGTAACGTTGCTGACCATGTGATCTTTATGGCGGATGGCATTATTGAGGAGGAGGGCACGCCCGAAGAGGTGTTTGGCAATCCCCAAAGCGAAAAGACTAAGGCGTTTCTTGCACACGACAAATAAGAAAACAAGAAAAAAGCACCCCGTTCGGGGTGCTTTTTTGTGTTAGTGCCTTCAGGCACCCCCGCACGAAGTGCGAAACAGACAACCACCCGCTATGCGGGTGGGGAACAATGGGTTATACCCCTTTTGTATAGAGTGTATCGTTACATAAGGCTTCTCCTTGAGGAGAGGCTCCCGCGTAGCGGGTGGTGAGGTGTAGCCGCCATAGCGGCGTGTTCGAGTTTTGCAACGAGCCGCACAAACGCGCTTCGCGCTACACCTCATTCGTCAGCCTTCGGCTGCCACCTTCTCCTCAAGGAGAAGGCATTTTTGCAGACAGCTTTTGAAAGCAAAAGCCAGCGGCTTGAGCCGCTGGCTGGTACTATTGGGCTTTTAGCTCTAGTGCAAACCACCCGTTTGACGGGTGGTTGTGATTTAACTGATGGTATCTCCGTCAAGCGTGAACATTTTATCAACGGTTGCACGGAGTGCGGGGTGTGCCAAAAGGTCAGGGTCGCGCTCGGCAAGTGCCTTTGCCTCGGCAAATGCTGCTTGCATCAGGCCCGTGTCGTCGCAAAGTGCGGCAAGGCGGAATTTGACACCGCCGCTTTGACGGATGGTATCGTTACCGGCACCTGACAGAAAGTCACCGGGGCCGCGCAGAGCAAGATCGCGCTCGGCAATGGCAAATCCGTCGTAGGTGGTGCGCATGGTGGCAAGGCGGCTTGCGGCAGTTGTGGTAGGATCGCTTATGGCATCGGAAACTAAGATGCAATAGGATTTTCGCATGCCACGTCCAACGCGCCCACGCAGCTGGTGCAGCTGTGAAAGGCCAAACCGTTCTGCATTTTCCACGACCATGAGCGAGGCATTGGGTACGTTTACACCTACCTCAATGACGGTGGTGGAAACCAAAATCCGGATGTTGCCTGCTGCAAACTCCTGCATCACGTGCTCTTTATCCTTGCTTTTCATAGAGCCGTGTACAAAGCCAACCGACAGCTCGGGCAGGGCCTGTCGCAATTCCTCGGCATACTGCTTTGCCGCCTTCATTGGCGGTCTTGTGTCGGTAAGCGGTGCATATTCGCCGATCTCCGATAGCATGACCTCGTCGATTTCCGCATCGCGCTCCTCAACCGCGGGGCAAACGATATATACCTGTCCGCCCTCGCCGCAGGTCTTGCGGATAAAGCCCATAAGGCGCTCGCGGTAGCTTTCATCTACCACAAAGGTATCCACGCGTTGCCTGCCGGGGGGCATTTCATCGATGCGTGAAAGATCAAGGTCGCCCCAAAGTGCAAGGGCAAGCGAGCGGGGGATGGGCGTGGCACTCATGACCAGCATATGTGCATGCTCATTTTTCTCGGAGAGTATGGCGCGCTGCTTCACACCAAAGCGGTGCTGCTCATCGGTAACGATAAGCCCCGGTGCGGCAAATGCAACGCCCTCACACAGCAGTGCTTGGGTGCCGATTACAACATCAAGCCGCTTGGTGGGATCCTCGGCGGCGAGTGCTGCACGAATTTTTTTCTTTTCCGCTGCCGTTGTAGCACCAATGAGAAGTGCTGTTTTAATGCCCATTGCCTCAAAGAGCGCGGACAGATCCTCATAATGCTGACGGGCAAGGATCTCGGTAGGCGCCATCAGCGCTGCCTGCCTGCCGCTTTGCACGGCGATCAGCATCGCGGCGGCGGCACAGATCGTTTTACCGCATCCAACGTCACCCACCACAATGCGGCTCATGGGAATATCCTTTGCCATGTCGGCGCGTATTTCATCTATGACGCGCGCTTGCGCGTTTGTTAGACGGTAGGGGAGTGCGGAAAGCAGCCTTGACAGATCTGCCCTGTCACATAGGGGCGCTCCTGCTTTTTTGGTGCTTTTTCGCGTGAGAGAAAGCCCGAGCGCGAAAACAAAGAATTCATCAAAGATCAAACGGCGCTTTGCCTTAGCAAGTGAAACATAATCGGTGGGATTATGGATGTTGCGAAGCGCAAAGCCAAGGGTGGAGAGCTTTTGCCCGATGCGGATCTCATCGGGCAGAGGATCCTCAAGCAGGGCAGCAGCCCCCAGCACCGTTGCCACGTTTCCTGCTACAAGCTTTGGTGTTAACCCTTGCGAAAGACGGTATACGGGCAAGAGATCCGGTAGGGGCGTATCCTCACTGTAGGGCTCGCTTTCAGGCGAGGTCATGACATAATTTTTTCGCTTTTTTTGCACCTTGCCCCAAAAACGGAAGGTGGAGCCGAGCACAAAGCGGTTCTTTAAATAATCTTGATTAAAGAAGGTGATCTCACAAACGCCGCTTTCATCAAAGGCGCGGAACTTCAGAAGCGACATTCTGCCGCGGATGCGTGCGGATTTTGGCTCTGTGCCAACGGTCAAAACCACTGCGGTGCGACAATCCTCGGGGGCATCGGCAAGCAAATGCACATCGCCGCGATTTTCGTAAGAGCGCGGAAAATGATACAGGAGATCGCCAAGCGTGCGCAGTCCAAGCTTTTCATAAGCGGCAATTTTGGCGGGGCCCACCCCGTGCAGTGTGCCGAGCTTATCCGTAAAATGTGCGGCCATCACGATACCTCCTTTGTGTGTCATTGGCATTATTATAGCAAAACGAGCAAAAGCTTGTCAAGAAAATCGGAAAAAATCAGTGCTTTGCCTTGTTAATACTTGACATACGATAAAAAATACGCTATAATAATAACATATAAAATACGGCAGTGCTCCGTGTCAAAGAGGAGAATCGAAACATGAAAAAAATTTTTGCAATCCTTCTTGCGCTTTTGTTGGTGTGCTCTTTTGTGGCATGCTCGGATGAGGAAGTTGAAAAAGAAGATGGAACAAACCTTACCGTTACCGATACAGAACATCATTACAACGCGGGCGGTACATATAACGATCGCTTTGTATACGAGATCATCAACGGCAATCAGGTTGCCATCGTTGGCTTTGAGTCTGATTATACGCCTCACGATGTGGTTATTCCCGCCACGATTGAGAACTGCCCTGTAGTAGAGATCTCGGATGCAGCCTTCTACCACTGCAGCCAGCTTAAAACGATTACCGTTCCCATCACCGTTACTAAGATCGGTAAGATGGCATTTGCGGGCTGTGTACAGCTCACTGCTGTAAAGTATGTTGACAATACGGCAAGCAGCATTAGGACTATTGATGAGTATGCCTTTGCATACTGTGAAAGCCTTTCGAGCATCACGCTCCCCGATACGCTGACCGTGCTTGGTGAGGGTGCATTCTTCCAGTGCAAGGCATTGCCTTCGATCGATATTCCCGCAGTGGTACGCGATGCAGGCGGTAATGTACAAAGCGGCGTTGTAACTATTTCCGATATGGCATTTATGGGCTGTGAGAGCCTGACTACCGTTACCGGCGGTGAGGGTGTTGAAACGATCGGCAATTATGCTTTCCGCGGATGCGCTGAGCTCGCCTCGGTTTCGCTTTCCGCTGTGCTGACTGAGATCGGCGATTATGCTTTCTCCGGCTGCACGGCACTTACCCAGCCTACACTTGGCGAGGGTGTAACTGTTGGCGAATATGCTTTTGAATAAAATATATTCAGTTTAAAACACCCGCAGGTGCTTTGCACCTGCGGGTGTTTTGTCACACGGTGTATGTAATGGTATGACGCACCCTTGACTAAAGGAAGGGTTTGAGGTATAATATAAGTAATGGAAAATATAAACGGAGGATAGCATGAACTTTAAAATCGTATCGGATAGTTCATCCAACATACTGTCTTTTGCAGGTGTTCCATATACTGCCGTTCCCCTTAAGATTATTACAAACGAGAGGGAATATGTTGACGATGCCACGCTTGATGTGGCAGGCATGGTAAAGGATCTGCGAACGGTAAAGGGGCGCACAGGTACCTCTTGCCCCAATATTTATGAATGGAAAACCGCCATGGCGGATGCTGACGCTGTTTTTGCCATTACCATGACAAGCAATTTGTCGGGCACGCATGCCGCCGCATTGCAGGCAAAGGCAGAGCTTCTTGCTGAATGCCCCGAAAAGAAGATCTGTGTGCTTGATAGCCTTTCAACAGGGCCTGAGATGCAGTTGGTAATCGAAAAATTGGCGGCGCTCATTTCCTCGGGTAAAAGCTTTGAGGCGATCGAATGTGAGATCCGTGAGTATATGACGCATACCCATTTGATCTTTTGCCTGGAATCGCTTACTAATCTTGCTAGAAACGGGCGTGTGAATCCTGTGGTGGCAAAGGTTGCAGGGGTGCTTGGCATCCGTGTGGTGGGTGTTGCTTCAGAGCAGGGTACGCTTGAGCTGCTTCATAAGCCGCGTGGCGGGGAAAAGGCGCTCTCTTGCATTCTTGATGTGATGAAGCGATACGGCTACCGTGGGGGCGCTGTGCGCTTGGCGCATTGCAACAACGAGGTTTCCGCTACTAAGCTTGCCGCCAAGATAAGAGCCATATATCCCGCGGCAGAAATTAAGATCATTCCCACAACTGCCCTTTGCAGCTTTTATGCCGAAGAGGGCGGTCTTATGATTGGATACGAGGATATAAAATAAATCAAAAGGTGTTGCGTGTTACCGCTTACGATAAGGTACACGCAGCGCCCTTTTTATATATTTTCAAGCATTGCCACCTCTGTGAGCGTTTGCATGCCGCATAGCAGCAGGGTGCGGTCTGCCTCCTTTATATAATCGGAAACGTTTACGGTGGTATAGCGTGGGTCAATGGCAATGATGCGATAGTGACGGGCGAGAAACGGGATCACGGCATTTGCAAAGCTATCCTTTATGATAAGCAGTGTGGGGCGGGTATCGTTTTCGCCCGCTGTGATCTCTGTAATGCCGTTGTTACCGCCAAGGAAAACAGCATAGCCATCCCTTGTCGATAGCCTTGAAAAATCGTATAATCCTGTAAACGTAGCAGGATTTCCGTCTTTTGTAACAAGGAGTGCCTCATCGCCCGTATAGCGCCAAAGCTCTATTTTATCGGGGGCGACATTGAGCAGACCTGCCGCGGCATCTGTTGTACCCCAAAAGGAGCCGCTTACGGCTTCCCTTGAAAAATCCGTTTCCCGGTAAGGCGTTAGCCCCAACCGTGTGGCAATCGCCCTGTATGCGGCAAAGGCGCCTGCGGTGCTCCAGTGGTGGTCGGTGCGGTACCATTGCGCATCCTCGGTAATGTGATCGAGCAGCAGTGCTTGCGGCAGCTTTTCGCTTAGCTTTCTGTAAGGCACATTGCTTTCGCTTTGCCGATAGAGGTAGGGGAGTACATCGTTGCGTGCATCGATACGGCGGGGGGCTATGGCAATCGTGAGATCGGTTCCCGCTTCCTTTGCTTTGGCGTTTAATGCGGCGATCGCATTTAGATTTTTTTGATAGATGCGCTCGTTTACTGTAAGACGCTTTGTAAGGCTCCCGTCGCGGCAGAGCAATACGTTGCTTACCTCGCACTTGCCGAGCGCCACCTCGGTCGCGGCGTGTACCCCACGCATCAAGCGCCGTCCTACCATGCGCTCCGCGGCATAGTGCTCCCACGCGGCGGTGTAAGAGCCATCCCGCAGTGCCACCATTGAAAATTGGGGTTTTTCGGCAAGCAGGCGGTTTTCCGCTTCTGAGAAGCGCGCTGTAGGAAAAAACAGCAGCGATAAGCCGCCGCAAAAAAGAAGCGTGCCCGCGAAAAGCAGTAGCACCGTATCTTTTTTAGTTGATTTTTTCATACCCATCACCGCCTTTTTCTTTATTTTTTGCTTGCAGGTGCGTTATATGAGTGAAAAATTAAGCCAATGCGCACAATGTATTTTTCTTTAAATTGTTTTAAAGGTTTTCGGGAGAGGAAAATGAATTGTTTTTCACAACTGTGAAAAACAAGAAAAAGGAGAACCCCTTTGCAAAGGGGTTCTCCTTTTTTATAGATCATTGAATTCCAATCAGTCAAGAGCGTCCTTGATGGAGAATTCCATGCGGTTCTTCTTTTGATCGAAGCCCATGTATTTTACCTTAACGGTGTCACCCATCTTCAGTACGTCCTCAACCTTATCAATGCGGGTCTTGGCGATCTTGGAAATGTGCACCATGCACTCCTTGCCGGGCAGATATTCTACAAAGCAACCAAACTCCTTGATGCCGGTTACCTTGCCGGTAAATACTGCACCAACCTCGGGGTCGTATGCGATAGCGGCAATGGCAGCGCGAGCCTTATCAGCGCTTTCGCCGTTGATGGCTGCGATGCGGATCGTGCCGTCGTCGTCGATGTCGATCTTAGCACCGGATTCAGCGGTGATCTTCTGAATCACAGACCCACCCTTGCCAATAACCTCGCGGATCTTGTCGGGGTCGATCTTCATGGTGGTCATCTTGGGTGCGTACTTGGAAACCTCGGTGCGAGGACCGGGAATTGCCTTAAGAATTACCTCATCAATGATATAATCGCGACCCTTGTGCGTCATAGCAAGTGCTGCCTTAATGATCTCGGGCGTAAGGCCGTCAACCTTGAGGTCCATCTGAATGGAAGTGATACCCTTGTGCGTGCCTGCTACCTTAAAGTCCATATCGCCGTAGAAGTCCTCAAGACCCTGAATGTCCATCATAACGTCCCAAGAGCCATCCTCAGCGGTAATCAGGCCGCAGGAGATACCTGCAACAGGAGCCTTGATCGGCACACCTGCATCCATCAGAGCAAGGGTGGAGCCGCACACAGAGCCCTGCGAGGTGGAGCCGTTGGAGGAAACCACGTCGGAAACAAGGCGAATGGCGTAGGGGAACTCCTCCTCAGAGGGGAGAACGGGAACAAGAGATCTTTCTGCAAGCGCGCCGTGACCGATCTCGCGACGGCCGGGGCTACGGGAGGATTTTGCTTCACCCGTAGAGAAGCCGGGCATGTTGTAGTGGTGCATATAGCGCTTGCTGGTTTCGCTGTCGATACCGTCAAGCATCTGAGCTTCGCCAAGCGTGCCAAGCGTTGCGGCGGTCATAACCTGCGTCTGACCGCGGGTAAAGAGGCCCGAGCCGTGTACACGGGGCAGGAGTCCTACCTCGGCGCCAAGAGGACGGATCTCGTCCATGCGGCGGCCGTCAACACGCTTTTTGTCAACAAGCAGCCAGCGGCGCACGATCTTTTTCTGCATCTTATAGAGCAGCTCCTCCATCATGCCGGAAAGCCCCTCGTATTTCTCGGAGAACTTTTCTACAATGGCATCGTAAATGGGAGCAATGCGTGCATCACGTACATTCTTGTCGTCGGTGTCAAGCGCAACCATAAGGTCCTTTTCACAGAAGGCAAAGATCTCATCGAACATGTTGTGATCAAGCTCGCAGGAGGGGTACTCAAACTTGGGCTTACCGATCTCATCGATAATGGCATTGATAAATACGAGCAGATCCTTGATCTCGCGGTGTGCAAGCATGATCGCATCGTACATGGTGTCATCGTCAACCTGGTTTGCACCGGCCTCGATCATAACCACCTTTTTCATGGATGCCGCAACGGTGAGCTGAAGGTCGCTTACCTTCTGCTGCTCCTCGGTGGGGTTGATCACAAGCTTGCCGTCGATCAGACCTACGTGAACGCCGCCGATCGGACCGTTCCACGGAATATCGGAAATGGAAAGTGCGATAGAAGCACCGATCATAGCGGTTACCTCGGGTGCGCACTCGGGATCAACAGACATAACGGTCAGGGTCAGCGCAACGTCGTTGCGAAGATCCTTGGGGAACAGGGGACGAATGGGACGGTCGATCACACGGGCCGTCAGAACCGCCTTTTCGGAAGGCTTGCCCTCACGCTTGAGGTAGCCGCCGGGGATCTTACCTGCTGCGTACATTCTCTCCTCGTAGTCAACAGAGAGGGGCAGAAAATCGATACCGTCACGGGGACGAACCGATGCGGTAGCACAGCAAAGAATTGCGGTTTCACCGTAACGAACCAGGCACGAGCCGTTTGCAAGGCCTGCCAGCTTGCCGGTTTCTACCACCAGCGGGCGACCTGCCAGCGTGTAGCGGAAGGTCTTGTAATTTTTGAACACCATAGGGGTGCTCACTGCATTTTCGGACATGTTTTATTCCTCCGTTATTATATTTTCGCCTGCAGGGGTTTAACAATTAGCTACACGTCCGAGCGTTCGGGCGCATAGCTAACTGTTAAAACGCTCCGCAGGGGAATTCCTTTTTTAGAAAAGCGCAAACGGGAGCGCGGAGTGAGGCATAACCCCACTCCTCACTCCCGCAAAGATTACTTTCTCAGGTTCAGCTTCTCGATGATCGCGCGGTAACGCTCGATATCGTTCTTCTGAAGGTAACCGAGAAGGTTTCTTCTGTGACCGATCATTTTCAACATGCCGCGGCGGCTGTGGTGGTCCTTGTGGTTAGCCTTGAGGTGCTCGGTAAGAGCGTTGATGCGATGCGTAAGGATCGCGATCTGAACCTCGGGAGAACCGGTATCACCCTCGTGCGTGGCGTATTGTGCGATAATGGCCTGCTTTTCGTCTTGCTTCAACATGGTATTTTCACCTTTCTTTTTATTACAGCGCCAGCCCAGGGGCAGGTTGGTGAATGCCGCGTTTGCGGCTGTGTCCTGCGACCGAGAAAGCGTCATGCGGAAAGTATTATACCATAGTCTTACTTTTTTGTAAAGAGTTTTTTGAAAAAACTTTTAAAAATAATATAATATTTATTTTTTTGGAGATTTGTGCGTTGAAAAAAGCCCCATGCCACCTGTCAGGATCAGCATGATCCCAAACATGCGGCGCAAAAGCACCTGTGGCAAAACCGAGGCAAGCGCCACACCGAGAAGGCTGCCCCCGATACCGGTAATCAGCAAAAAGGGAAGTGATTGCCACAATAACGGTGTGCGAAATACGTGAACGGCAAGTGCCGCGCCCGAAGAAAAAATGAAAAAGATCAGGTTGATGCCTTGCGCGGTCATTTGGGGGACGTGCTCCGCTATAGTCAGCCACGTGACAAGCAATCCCGCGCTTCCCACACCAAGCCCCGAGAGAATTGCCACCAAAAAGGTTATAATAACAGTGATCCACATATCATATCACCAAAACAATGCCCGAGATCAGCACCGCCGTGGCAAAGATCCGAGCAAGAATATGCGGGGTGATGCGTCGCAGAAAAATAGCACCCGTCGCACCCCCCAGCACAGCGGGCAGGATAAGCTCACACAGCGAGGCTGTTGGCAGGTGACCGCCCCTGCTGTATTGCCATACAGAAAGCACGGATAAGGGAAGCATAATGGCAATGGCTGTGGCATAAAAACTATGACCGTTTACGGGTGTTTTTCGAAAAAGCGCGCGTAGACCTATGACCACCGTAATGCCGCCGCCCGCACCCAAAAGCCCGTTTAAAAATCCCGCGAGCAACCCTATGCCAAGCAGGGGCAATGCGGTTTTTTGAAGGTTTTTCATACAGCAACTCCGAAAAAATAATGCAGTCGTTAAAATTAAATTAAAATTAGTCCTTGTATAATAAAATAAAAAATGTTATACTATATATTGGAATTTTATCCGCCATGTATACCACCGATAGTATAACCGTTGTTGGGGCGGTACGATACAGCGTGCGGAAATGCATTTTTTGGAAAGGAAGCAACCATGCGGGAGGAACAGCAAAAGGACCGTGATCGTGTAACGCGCAGGGGCGGCACAAAAATGTTTGGTAATTCTGCGGCACCCAAAAGTGCGGAGCGTATTCACGTCTTTGATGAGGATAGACAGGATGCACCGCGTGGCGGTCAAGGAAGCTACGATTCGCGTCGTGAGCAAGCGTATCGCGACGATGGCCGCGCGTACCGTGAGGAGCGCCGCTACCGTGACGATGATGACCGCGCATACCGCGACAGCCGTCGCTACCGTGACGATGATGACCGTGCGTACCGTGAGGAGCGCCGCTACCGCGATGAGGATGATCGCGCGTACCGCGACAGCCGCCGCTATCGCGATGAGGATGATCGCGCGTACCGCGAGGAGCGCCGCTACCGTGAGGAGCGTCGCTACCGTGACGATGACCGCGCGTACCGTGAGGAGCGTCGTTACCGCGAGGATGACAGCCGCCAAGGTCGCCGCTCGGGTGATGAGGGAGGGCGCACCGAGTCGCGCCGCCCGCGCAACGCGGACAAGCCCAATGCCGAGAAAAATAAAAAGCAGATGCCTGCGGCAAACACAGATCTGTTTGCGCATCAGGTCGTGCCCTATGTGATGTTTTGGGTGGCGCTGTTTGCCGCCGTTAGCTTTGTGCTGCGCGATCTTGCGGGGCTGAGCGCCTCTGCCGGTGCCTTTGGCAACTGGCTTGCAGATTTCCTTTGCGGCTTGCTTGGCATTGGCGCGTATTTGCTGCCTTTGTTTTTTGTGGTGCTCTCCCTTCGTTGGAAGCGATTTGTGCGCCAAGGGCTGCTTGGCAAAAAGCTGTTTTTGTCAACCGGCTTTCTCCTGCTGCTTTCCGGTATTATTCACGTGTTTCAGGATATTGACCGCGCCCGCAGAATTACCGCACCGGCGATCCTGTTTGCCGAGGGCACCGCACGCAGTGGCGGCGGCTTTTTCGGTGGCTTTGTAGGTGAGTGGCTTGGCTTTTGTCTGCGCCTGCCCGGTACCTGTCTGCTTGCCATACCGCTGTTGCTGATCATTGGTATTTATCTTGTGGGTCTTACGCCCAGCGGGCTGTGGCAGCGCATCGAAGCTAAATCTAAAATGATACGGCAGCGCCGCCGTGAGGCGCGGGGGGCCAACGGTGCCAAAATTGCAGCGCCGGCTGAACGCAAGGCGCTGGGGAAGGGCACCGACGGTCAAGGACCTGCTTGGAAGGAGCCTCGCCCGCTTTCAAGATCAGGTGCTGTGATGTACGATTTTCATGAGGATGAGCCGGAGGTTGCCATAGACCTTATAAACGATGAAACTCCTGCCGCAAGTGGCAAGGTCGAGGATGAGGCACGTGTTGCTTCCGCCTTTGAGCGCAATGCGGGGGACTCTGCCCGTGCGCGCCGCTTTGGTGGTGCGAATGAGATCCTCGATATTCCCGAGGATGAGCCTGAGATCATAGAGCCCGGCCCTGAGGCGCGCGCCATTCTTTCGCAAGCAGGGCACGTCGACGATACCAAGCGACAGGTTGAGGAGCTCCTTCGTGACATGGAGCGTGCAGCAGAAGAGGAAAAGCCCCTGTCTGCACCTGTAAGCTCTACTGCTCAGGCAAGCGCCCGTGTCGAAGAGAGTGAGCAGGGGCAATACTATGCGCCCTTTGCGCTTCCCGTTCGCCCAGAGCCGCGCCGTGAGCGTGCGGGGGAGCAGGATCGCTCTCATATTGTGATCGCTCCTCATGCCAAGGATGACACCATGTCGCAGGCAACTGCGGTGCCGGATGAGATAGTGTCCGATGTTACTGAAAGCATAGAGGATGAGGAGTGCCTTGGCAACATGCAAGCAACACCCTATCGCCCTGTGCAGCCCCTTACCGCTGCAGCTGCGTGTGCTTCGGCAGCCCCTGCATATGAGGCACGTGTGACGGCTTCTGATGCCTTTTCTTTGCTGAAAGAGGAAGAGGCTCCTGCGGAAGCGGTAGAGCCTGCCACACCCAAGCGTGAAGCAGTTGACACTGTAAGCGATTGGCAAAACGAAAGGGATGCGGCACCTGCACCTTCTTTAAGCAGTATAATTGACAGCCTGTTTGAGGCGGATGAGGATGAGCAGGAAGAGCCTGCCACGGTAAGCGAGCCTGTCAGCGCGCGCCCCTCGATCGTTTTTGATGAGCCTGCCTCCTTTATTGAGGATGATGAGGCTGAGGATGATATTGCTATGCCCATGCCCGGTGTTTCTGCCGTGCGTGAGCGCGTAGAGCCGATGTCGGCACCGTCCTTTGCGCCTGCCTCCTTTACAGCACCCACGCCCGCACGTTATGAGGCGCCTCAGCGAGCTGTGCCTGTTGTCAAGGCGGAGCCTGTGCGTGATGAGAAGCCCCAAGCACCTGTGGCGGTGAGGAAGGAATATGTAAAGCCGCCCCTCACGCTTCTTAACGAGGACAAAAATCTGCGCAACGATGACTTTTATGAGGAAATAGAGGAAACCAAGCAGATCCTGCGAGATACGCTTGAGAGCTTTAACATTCATATTCAGGATGAGGTCGCGTATTCGCACGGACCTTCTGTTACGCGCTATGAGCTGCGCCCCGTTGCGGGCACGAGCGTGCGATCGGTGACCAACCGCATTGAGGATATTTCGCTCAACCTTGCTTCCTTGGTGCGTATTGAGGCGCCTATCCCCGGCAAGCCCGCCATCGGTATTGAGGTGCCCAACAAGGTGCGCGAAACCGTTTATATGCGCACCATGCTGGAATCCCCCGAATTTAAAAGCTCGACCGAGCCGCTTGAGGTGCCCTTAGGGCTTGACGTTGGCGGTGCGGTGAAAATGTGCAATCTTGCCAAAATGCCGCACCTTTTGATTGCGGGTACAACGGGCTCGGGTAAATCGGTCTGCATCAACTCGATCCTTGTGAGCCTTATTTATAAGACCTCGCCCGAGGATCTCAGGCTCATTCTCATCGACCCCAAGCAGATCGAATTTGCGCCTTACGAGCACGTGCCGCATCTTTATATGCCCATTGTTACCGATATGCAGCGCGCCGCAGGTGCGCTAGCCTGTGCGGTACAGGAGATGGAGCGCCGCTTTAGCCTGATCAGAGATGTTGGCGTGCGTAACATTGAGGCATATAACGAGGCGGTGAAAAATGACCCCGACCGCGAGCATTTGCCGTATATGGTCATTGTGATCGACGAGTTTGCCGACCTTAAGATGAGCTGCTCGAACAATGACCCCGAAAACTTTACCTGCCGTATTGCGCAAAAGGCGCGTGCTGCGGGCATTCATCTGATCATCGGTACACAGCGCCCCTCTGTTGATGTAATTACGGGTAAGCTGAAGACCAATATTCCTTCCCGTATCGCCTTTATGGTAAAGCAGCAGGTAGACTCGCGTACCATTCTCGATGCCAACGGCGCGGAATCGCTGACGGGTCGCGGCGATATGCTGTATATGCCCAGCAACTCCTCTGACAAGGCGCCCAACCGTGTGCAGGGTGCATTTGTTTCGGACGGTGAGCTTGAGCGTGTGATCTCTTATGTGCGTAAGAATAACGATCCCGTGCAGTACAACCAAGCGTTTATGGATCAGATCGAAATTGAAATGGCGAAATCGCAAAGCAATGGCAAAAAGAACGATCTTGATGATTTTGCCGATGAGGGTGACGGCAACGAGGATCCCAAATTTGTGGAGGCTGTTAAGCTTGCGATCGAAACCCAAAAGGTGGCGACCTCGCTCTTACAGCGCCGCCTTGGCGTTGGCTACGGCCGTGCCGCTAAGATCATTGACCGTATGGAGGAGCTTGGCCTTGTCAGTGCCCCTGACGGCAACAAGCCCCGCCAGATCCTGCCTGCCGCGCAAGGGTATCTCAACCATATGGCGGCTGAGGAGGAGGGCGGCAGTGACGAGTTTAACGATTATCGGTAATGTAACAAAAAGCACCCGCAAGGCGTTGCCTTGCGGGTGCTTATGAGAACTTCACCGATAAGCCGGGTTCTGTCGTGAACGGCCATCTATCTGCGATCTGCGTCGCCGCAGACCTTCGGGATCGCTCCCGTGCCACCCGGGGGAATATGTCGGGCAAACATCCCCCATGCGGTGTTGCTTCGGATAGGGTTTACAGCAAACCTATGTTACCATAGGAGTGGGTGAGCTCTTACCTCGCCTTTCCATCCTTACCTCGCGTGAGCGAGGCGGTTTATTTCTGTTGCACTTTCCCGGCAGTCACCTGCGGCTGACGTTATCAGCTATCCTGCCCTATGAAGCCCGGACTTTCCTCACGGTAATACCTTTCGGCACCATACCGCGCGGCCGTTTGATGAAGTTCCGAAATATTATATCACGCACGCCCCTTTTTGTCAAGTGAGGGGCCTTAAAGGAGAAATATGACTTTTCTCGAATATTATTTGCAAATTCTGATATTCACCGCCGCCCTGCCGCTTGGCTTTGGGCTTGCCGTGTATTTTTGCTACCGCGCCTTTTGCGCGCTTGTCGGGTGCGGTCGAGGCAAGCCGATCCTGTTTTTTTTGCACGTGATCCTCACACCCGTTCGTGAGTTTGCGCATTTGGTGGCGTGTATCGTTTCTTTTCATCGGGTGAGTGATTTTTGCTTGCTGAACCCTTACGACCCCGAGGGAGAGATCGGATTTGTAGAGCATTCCTATAATCGAAAAAATCCCGTTGCGGTGTTTGGTAATTATCTTTTTGCCATGCTGCCCGCGGTGCTGGGGCTCTTTCTTTCCATGGTAGTGGTAATGGTTTGCTTTCGCGGTGTGTTTGGAGATCTTTCGCGTGAGGTGGCAGCACTTGTGGATGCCGAGGCAGGCTTTGGCGAATACGCAAGGGTTGCGCTTGATTTCTTTCCCGCGATGTTTCGTGATGCCACAAGCGGTATCTTTGCCAAGATCGTAGGATGCCTCTTGCTGTTGTTGATCAGCCTTGGTGTTTATGTTTCTCTTGATGATCTTTACAGCGCTTTTTCGGGCATGCTTCTTTACGCGGTGCTTGCCATGGTGTTTGCGGGTGTCACGGCGCTTTTTGATGCGCGCTCCCGCCGCTTGATCCTCACCTGGCTGCGCACCTTTTCCACAGGCGTGACCGCCCTTTATACCGTGGTGCTTATTTTTGCGCTTGCGGCACTGTTTTTCGGTTTTTTGGTATTTTTGTATCGGACCTTCTTTGGAGAAGGGAAGGCACAGCTGCCTGTGTACGTGGATCAACGATCCGATACAGAAGATGATGACGATGATGATTACGGCGATGACCGATATCAATAATTAAAAGGAGGTCTATATGCAAAAATTAATGAAAAATTGGGTGTTTACCATGATCACCTGCATTTTGCTGTCTGTGCTGACGGTTATCATGCTGCTTGGTGCCTTTGAGGTAAAGGGCTTTACGCTTGCACAGGATATTTTACATTTGCTGGTGGCAGTGGTGCTTGGTATCTATATTATTTTTACGCTTTTCCCTATGATCGTGCATTATCGGGGCGTGCCGCAGCTTTTTGTGGGTGTGGAGATCGTGCTTTTGATCATTGCTATGGTGGCGCTTGTGTTTGCGCAGGTCAACGTGCCGTTCTTTTCCTCCTTGCAGGTGTGCTCGGTGGTCGGCCTTGCCATTTGGCTGCGCGGTGCGGTAGAGACCATACATGCCTATACGCTGCAGGGCACGCAGGGCAAAAAGAAGACGCCGCTTTGGGCACTCTGCCTTTACATATTGCTTTCCGCCTTTGGTGTGTGGCAGATGGCCAATCCCACCATTGAGGATAAGCACTTCCTCTTTGTAATCGGCGGTGTTTCGCTTGTGATGGCAGTGATCTTTGGCTATGCAACGGCGCAAAACCGCAAGGCTGCGTACGGCGGCAAGAAAAAGAAAAAGAAGGCGAAGAAGGGGAGCGAGGATAGCAAGCCCGTGGCGGCACTCGAGGAGCCCAAGCCTGTTGTGGCAGAAAAAGAGCCCGTGGCGGCTGTTACGGTAACCGATGAAAAGCAGTAACCTTCAAGAAATAAGCGTGCGCCGCCAAAATGGCTTTTTTAAGCGATTGGCTGATATTGCGGTGGCGCTGCCGCTGACACTTTTATCCCTTCCCGTTGGCGTACTTTTGGGGCTGCTGATCCTGTTGCGTGATCCCGGCAATCCCTTTTACTGTCAGCGCCGTGTGGGGCGCGACGGCAAGGTGCTTACCATACTCAAATTTCGCACCATGAAGCGACATTCCGATGAGGTGGAGCGTGTGCTCTCGCCAGAGGCGCTTGCGATCTATCGGCGCGAATATAAATTGATGGATGATCCGCGCCTGATCGGTTATCGCAAAGAGGGCGATGGCAGTCGTTGCTTTGGTGCGATCTTGCGTCGTACCTCTCTTGATGAGCTGCCTCAGCTTTGGTGGAACGTGTTGCTGCGCGGCAATATGTCGCTGGTGGGTCCGCGTCCCATCCTAAAAGAAGAATTAGAGCAGCATTATACAAGTGAAGAACAAAAAGCACTGCTTTCGGTAAAGCCGGGACTTACCGGATACTGGCAGGCGTATGCGCGAAACGCCGCCTGCTATGAGAATGGCGAGCGTCAGCAAATGGAGCTTTACTATGTCAAAAACCGTTCATTTGGGCTTGACCTTAAGATCCTTTTTCGCACCGTTGTCGCGGTTATCACCAAAGCAGGGGCGAAATAAGCCTATATTTGAAGATAAAAAAGAACACCGCCGCGGCGGTGTTCTTTTTATGTGTTTGTAAGCGAAAGCTCATGATCGCATTCATGGTGCAATAGTGTCAAAAAGCTTTTAATGTGCTCCAAAGCATATACGTTGGAATTTTTATATACGTATGTCGTTCGTTTGTAATTGTCGATCTTTTTTAACACGACTTGATCTGAAAATTGACCGCGCCAAGATACAGACGGAACAAGGGATATGCCAAGCCCGAGCTCGATGCATTTACGGATATAATACGGATCATCACTGTGTATCACGATACGGGGAGAAAATCCCATATCATCACATATTTTTTGCGTAATAGAATAAAGGCTACTGTTTTTATTTGTGCAAATAAAGGGCTTGCCCACAAGGTCTGTCGGATCGATAACATCTTTTTTTGACAGAGGATCGTCTTTGTGTATGGCGAGCAGTATGTCTTCACTCAGCAGCTCCTCGCGGGGCATATCGAGCTTCCACATAGGTGTGTCGGATATAACAAGGTCCACTTGCTCGGCATCCGGTGAGAGGAGATATTTCGTAACGATCTCTGTGTCGGGATAGAGCTTGCTGAACTTTTCTACCGTTTGCATGATGATACGGCGGTTTATGTATATGGACAAATTTATTTTTTTCGCTGCGCTGCGCTCGCCAATGCTTTTTTGCGCCTCGTCGATAAGTGAGAGCGCGGCTTTTATCCTTTCCTCAAAAAGAATGCCGCTTTCATTCAGTTTTATTTTATTGGCATGTCTTGTGAAAAGAGCTACGCCAAGCTCCTTTTCAAGCCGCTTGATGCTCTGCGATACGGCGGAGGGCGGTACGTAAAATTTTTTTGCCGTTTCGGAAAAATTTTGCGTGGCGGCCGCATCCATAAAATATTTTAGCTGTAAAAGCTCCATAACGTCACCTTCCTTTCGTATATTCTATCACAATGTACTATAACTTTCAAGTGATAGTACGATAATTTATCTTATTATTTACATTTCAGTAGATCCGTGATAAAATGTACGTGCTAAAGGAGGATATCATAGATGGAAGCATTACTTAGTATGTTTAAAAACGTTGTTTTATTTGTGGCTTTGGCGGTACCCGGGTATTTGCTCGTCAAAACAAAAATGCTGAATTCTGCGCATTCGGGTGTGTTATCAAAGCTTTTGATGTATGTGGGAATGCCGTTTTTGATCCTTTCGGGAACGGTGAATAACATTTCCTTTGGCAAAGAGCTGATCATAACGGTTGCCCTTGTTGCGGCGATCGGCATCGCGTTTACCTTTGCCATGTTTTTTGTATCAAAGCCCGTGTCGGCTATGGAAAAGAACGAAAAAACAAACGGCATGATGCGCTTTTGTATGACCTTTTCCAATAATGGGTTTCTTGGTATACCGCTTGCGGTCGCCGTATTTGGTGCCAACTCTCCCGTTATGACGGTTCTTGTCATTCTGAACATCATCACAAATATTTTGATGTATACCTTAGGGGTATATCTTGTTTCGGGTGACAAAAGCAAGATAAGCCTGAAAAAAGCCTTCTTAAATCCCGTTTTGATTGCGTTTGTTATAGGCATTATTTTGAATTTGCTGAAGGTGAACACGTACGTTCCTGAAATATCCACCTTTTCATCGCATTTCAGCGGTCTTGTCACGCCCCTGTCCATGACCATTCTTGGCATGAAAATGGCAGAGATCAAGTTCGTGTCGCTGTTTAAGTCTTGGCGCATGTATTACGTTTGCGCTTTGAAGCTGATACTCTTTCCCTGTGTTATCGTGGCGCTGCTTCTTGTTGCCAAACGATTCGGCGCGAGTATGTTTGACGCCAATGTGACACTTGGCTTTTTCATTGCGTTTGCAATGCCAACGGCAGGCCTTGCCTCTACCTTTGCTGATGGCTTTGGCGGCGATACCGAAAATGCCGTATCGATGACGCTCGGCACGACCGTCCTTTCGATCCTTACGATCCCCGTATTGTATTGGATACTTTCCTATTTACTGTAAAGGAGAATAGTCATGAAATATTTAGAAAATATTTGTTACGCAAAGCGTGAGGATGAGGAGCTGCTGCTTGATATATATTTGCCTGAAGCCACAGAATTCCCCGTGTTTGTCTTTTTCCACGGCGGTGGGTTAGAAAAGGGAAGTAAGCGGGGGGCAAAGTTTTTTGCACAATATTTGACAGACAGAGGAATTGCCGTGGTATCTGCCAATTACCGTATGTATCCGAATGCGAAATATCCCGATTTTATCGTGGATGCGGCCGAGGCCGTGCACTGGGCATCGGAAAACATGAACAACTACGGCAAGTGTGAAAAGATGTTTGTGGGCGGAAGCTCGGCAGGCGGATACCTTTCTATGATGCTTTGCTTTGACCCCCGTTGGTTATCCGCGTATGAAGCCTGGAAGATTCCTGTGACGGGATATTTTCATAATGCGGGACAGCCAACCAGTCACTTCAAGGTAGTGAACATGGAAGACGGTGTGTCGGAGAAGCGCTTGATCATAGATGAGCGCGCGCCTATGTACCACATTGGCACCGCCGAGGAATATCCGCCGATGCATTTTGTCGTTTCGGATAACGACAGAGCCTGCCGCTATGAGCAGACGATGCTGCTGCTTTCTACACTCAAGCATTTCAAATATGATCCCGAAAAAATAGGCTTTACGCTGATGCACGGCAAGCATTGCGAGCACGATAAAACGTTTGATGAAAATGGGGACAATATCCTTGGCAAACTTTTGGTTGAATTTATCAAGAAGTGGTAAGGGTAAAAGTTTGACGCAAAAAAGAACACCGCCGCGGCGGTGTTCTTTTTTATATTAGCGCCTTCAGGCACCCCCGCACGAAGTGCGAAATGGATAACCACCCGCTATGCGGGTGGGGAACAATGGGTTACACCTCTTTCGTATAGAGTGTGTCGTTACATAAGGCTTCTCCTTGAGGAGAGGCTCCCGCGTAGCGGGTGGTGAGGTGTAGCCGCCATAGCGGCGTGTTCGAGTTTTGCAATGAGCCGCACAAACGCGCTTCGCGCTACACCTCATCCGTCAGCCTTCAGCTGCCACCTTCTCCTCAAGGAGAAGGCATTTTTGCAGACAACTTTTGCAAAGCAAAAGCCAGCGGCTTGAGCCGCTGGCCGGTAGTGTTGGGCTTTTAGACTTAGTGCATACCACCCGTTTGACGGGTGGTTATGATTTTGCTTAGTCCTTCAGGGCTGCCTGCGCTGCTGCAAGGCGAGCGATCGGCACACGGAAGGGAGAGCAGGAAACGTAGGTAAGGCCTACCTTGTGGCAGAACTCAACGGAGGAGGGGTCGCCACCGTGCTCACCGCAGATACCGAGCTTGATGTCGGGGCGGGTCGCGCGGCCAAGGGTCGCTGCCATTTCAACAAGCTTACCAACGCCGGTCTGGTCGAGCTTAGCGAAGGGATCGTTCTCGTAGATCTTGGTGTCGTAGTAAGCGTCAAGGAACTTACCTGCATCGTCACGGGAGAAGCCGAAGGTCATCTGCGTAAGGTCGTTGGTACCGAAGGAGAAGAACTCTGCCTCCTTGGCGATATCGTCAGCGGTAAGTGCTGCACGGGGGATCTCGATCATCGTACCAACCTTGTACTTGAGGTCGGAGCCTGCGGCTGCGATCTCAGCATCGGCGGTAGCAACAACGTGGCGCTTCACGAATGCAAGCTCCTTAATCTCGCCAACCAGCGGGATCATGATCTCGGGCACAATGGTCCATTCGGGGTGAGCCTTCTGTACGTTGAGGGCTGCGCGGATCACTGCCTTGGTCTGCATGACGGCGATCTCGGGGTAGGTAACTGCAAGACGGCAGCCACGGTGACCCATCATGGGGTTGAACTCGTGAAGACCCGAAATGATGTTCTTAACCTCGGCAACGGTCTTGCCGGTGTTCTTTGCAAGGAGCGCAATGTCAGCTTCCTCAGTGGGAACAAACTCGTGAAGGGGCGGGTCAAGGAAGCGAATGGTTACGGGGAAGCCCTCCATTGCCTCGTAGATCTTTTCAAAGTCGCCCTGCTGCATGGGCAGGATCTTGTCAAGTGCCTTCTCGCGACCCTCAACGGTGTCGGAGCAGATCATCTCGCGGATCGCGGCGATACGGTCAGCCTCAAAGAACATGTGCTCGGTACGGCAAAGACCAATGCCCTCAGCGCCAAGCTCGCGAGCCTTCTTTGCATCGGTGGGGGTATCTGCATTGGTGCGTACCTGCAGCTTGCGGTACTTATCAGCCCAGCTCATGATGGTGCCAAAGTTGCCGGAGATCTCTGCGTCAACGGTCTTGATGATGCCGTCGTAGATCTTACCGGTAGAGCCGTCAATGGAAATATAGTCGCCCTCGGTGTAGGTCTTACCAGCCAAGGTAAACTTCTTATTTTCCTCGTCCATCGCGATCTCGCCGCAGCCCGAAACACAGCACTTGCCCATGCCGCGCGCTACAACTGCTGCGTGAGAGGTCATGCCGCCGCGCACGGTAAGGATACCCTGTGCAGCCTTCATGCCCGTGATATCCTCGGGAGAGGTCTCAAGGCGAACGAGAATAACCTTCTTGCCTGCCTGGTTCCACTTGTCTGCGTCGTCAGCGGAGAATACTACTTGACCGCAAGCGGCACCGGGGGATGCACCAAGGCCCTTGCCGATGGGGTTGGCAGCCTTCAGTGCCTTTGCATCGAACTGCGGGTGGAGCAGGGTGTCAAGGTTGCGGGGGTCGATCATAAGAACAGCCTCTTGCTCGGTCTTGTGACCCTCAGCAACAAGGTCAACGGCGATCTGAAGCGCAGCCTGTGCGGTACGCTTGCCGTTACGGGTCTGGAGCATGAAGAGCTTACCGTGCTCAACGGTGAACTCCATATCCTGCATATCGTGATAGTGGTTCTCGAGGATACCGCAAACCTTTACGAACTGCTCGTATGCCTCGGGGAACTTCTCAGCCATTTGTGCGATGGGCATGGGGGTACGAACACCCGCAACTACGTCCTCGCCCTGTGCGTTGGTGAGGAACTCACCCATCATCTTCTTTTCGCCCGTTGCGGGGTCGCGGGTAAAGGCAACACCGGTGCCGCAATCGTCACCCATGTTACCGAATGCCATAGCCTGTACGTTTACAGCGGTACCCCAGCTGTAGGGAATATCGTTGTCACGGCGGTATACGTTTGCACGGGGGTTGTCCCAAGAACGGAATACTGCCTTAACAGCACCCATCAATTGCTCCTTGGGGTCAGAGGGGAAGTCAGAGCCGATCTTTGCCTTGTACTCTGCCTTGAACTGGTTAGCCAGCTCCTTGAGATCCTCAGCAGTCAGGTCAACGTCAAGCGTTACACCCTTCTCCTCCTTCATCTTGTCGATGAGCTCCTCAAAGTACTTCTTGCCAACCTCCATAACGACGTCGGAGTACATCTGGATAAAGCGGCGGTAGCAGTCGTAAGCCCAACGTGCGTTGCCGGACTTTTCTGCCATAACCTCAACGACCTCCTCGTTAAGACCGAGGTTGAGGATCGTATCCATCATGCCGGGCATGGATGCGCGAGCGCCCGAACGAACCGAAACAAGAAGGGGATTTTCCTTGTCACCGAACTTTTTGCCGGTGATCGCTTCCATTTTTTCAACGTACTCGTTGATCTCTTTTTGAATACCGTCGTTGATCTGACGGCCATCCTCGTAGTACTGCGTGCAAGCCTCAGTGCTGATGGTGAAGCCCTGGGGAACGGGAAGACCGATGTTGGTCATTTCCGCAAGGTTTGCACCTTTGCCGCCGAGCAGCTCACGCATGCTTGCATTGCCCTCGGTGAAAAGGTAACAATACTTCTTTGCCATTTGAAATACCTCCAAATATTTATATTTATCTTGAACACAAAAATATGCGGCTCTCCGCATAGCGGCAATTATTATATCATATTATTTAAAATATAGCAACAGATTTAGTTATTTTTCAAAACAAAAAAAGTTAATTTTTTTTGAACAACAGTGATTTTTTATCAATAATTTCAAAAAATGTGCTTTTGCGGTTGCTTTTGCGGCTTGCTTTGTGTATAATATGTATAATAAAAAAATTAAGAATATCCGTCGGCGCGAGGCTCTCGCGGCGGCGTTTGTGTGCTTTTGTAAAAAAGGAGCGTATATGGCAAACATTTTTGATCTGTTTAGAAAAATAGAAAAGAGTGAAGCAGCACTGACGGGGGCGCCCGCATATTTGGTGGTGGGGCTTGGCAACCCCGGCAAGGAATATGCAAGCACGCGGCACAATGCGGGCTTTCTTGCCATAGATCATATTGCCGCGCACGCAGGCGCCAAGATAGACCGTGTGCGCTTTAAGGGGCTGACGGGCGAGGGCACGCTTTGCGGCACACGTGTGCTCTTTTTAAAGCCGCAGACCTATATGAATCTTTCGGGCGAGTCTGTGCGCGAGGCGGCTGCCTTTTACCACATTGAGCCCGCCAATATTATTGTGATCTATGATGACGTTACGCTTGACGTTGGCAGACTTCGCGTGCGCGGCAAGGGCAGTGACGGTGGGCATAACGGGATGAAAAGCATTATTTATCAGCTGAATTCCGATGCGTTTGCACGCGTGCGCGTTGGCGTTGGCAAAAAGCCACACCCCGCATACGATCTTGCAAATTGGGTGCTTTCCGCCTTTTCCGCTGAGGAGCTTGCGGTACTTTCTAAAATGTTTGACACTGTCGAGAGGGGCGTTGAGCTGCTGATCAAGGGAGATCTCGCCACCGCTATGCAGGTTTGTAACGGAGCTGTGCCATGCTGATCCCACAGGCGATCCGCGCCGAGGCAGAGTACCGGGCACTTACCGATGATCTTGCGCGCGCTCTTCGCACGCGCTCATTACCGTTTGCCGTTTGCGGGCTTTGTGAGGGTGCTTCGGATGCTATGCTGGCGGCACTTTTTGCCGATATGAAGGGGCGGTATTCGGGCGCTGCACTCATGATCCTGCCCGAGGAAAAGGAATGCGTGCGCTTGCAGCAGTATTTCTCGCAATATGGTATCCGTGCAGCATTTTTTACAGCACGCGATCTTACTTTTTATAACATTACAGCCTCGCATGAGTATGAGCATGAGAGGCTTTCTGTGCTTTGGCGCTTGCTTGGGGGCGAGCTTGACGTGGTGCTTACCACGCCCGACGCGGCGCTGGGGCTTACGGTTTCCCGAGAGAAGCTAAAAGAGGCAATGATCGCACTGAACACCCAAAGTGTGATCGATCCCGCTGTGCTTGCCGCACAACTGATAGCGGCGGGCTATATCCGCGTTGATCTGGTGGAGGGCGCAGGGCAGTTTGCCGTGCGCGGCGGCATCTTTGATATCTATCCGCCCAATTTACGCGCGTTAGCTACAGACAGCACCGTAATTTTGAGATCTGCACCCATACGTGTAGAGTTTTTTGGCGATGAGATCGACCGTATTGGCATATTTGATGTAGAAACACAACGCATCCACACCATGCTTGCCGATTGTGAGCTTCCGCCCGCAAGAGAGGTTTTGGTTACCGATGGGGTGCGTAATGAAATCCGCGAGGCGGTAGAGGCGCAATTAAAAAAATGCAAGGATGAGCGCGGGCGCGAGGAGCTTGAAAAGGAGCTTGCTGAGCTCATCGGCGGCGGGGAAGTGCGCTTTGCGGATAAGTATTTAACGCTTTGCGACCCGGCGCGTGAATGCCTGCTTTCCTATTTGGATCCGCACACGCTTGTCGTTTTGCGTGGAACAAATGCCATAAACGATCGCTTAAGGGCTGCCATGTGGCACGCGGAGGAAACGATAAAGGAGCTGCTGGAGGGCGGTACAGTTGCCGCGCGTTACGTTGAATACGGCTTGCCTGCCAGCACGCTTGAGCGCTTTTTGGATGGCGCGGTTACAGTACATGTCAATTCTATTGCAGAGGGACTTTCAGGCAAGCGTCTTGGCGGTCTTTACACCTTCAAAAGCAAGCACACGGTGGCTTACGGAGATAATTTTGAGCTGCTCCTTGAGGATCTGCAAAGCTATATGGAAACGCGCCGCGCGGTGCTGCTGCTTGCCGAGCATGAAACGGCGGCAAGGCAGATGGCACAAAGGCTGGAAAACAGCGGCTTTGCGGTGAAGGTGTGGAGCGAGGGTGCCACACTGCCCGCTATGGGTGAGATCTTGCTGACATGGCAGGAGATGAGCGTTGGGTTTGAGCTTGGCGTTTCGGGCTTTGCGGTGCTTTCCCTCTCGGAGGAAAATCGCCGCGGCGGTCTTTCTCCTGCGGGGCGCATCAAGCGTGCCAAGAAAAAGAAAGATGCACGCGGTGCCATTCTCTCCTATGCCGATCTCGCGCCGGGAGATCTTGTGGTACACGAGGCGCACGGTATCGGGCGCTACGTGGGGCTGGAAACGCTTACCATTGACGGCGTAACGCGCGATTACGTCAGCATTCAATACGCGGGCAGCGATAAGCTGTTTTTGCCCTGTGACCGCCTGGATGCCGTATCGAAATATATCGGCGCGCACGGTGATGACGGCATGGTCAAGCTCTCGCGCTTTGGCGGTGGGGAGTGGAAAAAGGCAAAGGCGCGTGCTAAGGCGGCGGTAAAGGACATGGCAAAGGATCTCATTCGCCTTTACGCTGAGCGAAAACGTCGCACGGGCTTTGCTTTTCCGCCCGATGATGCCTATCAAAGAGAATTTGAAATGGCATTTCAGTACGAGGAAACAGACGGTCAGATCGCCGCGGCGGATGAGATAAAAGAGGATATGATGCGCGCCGCGCCCATGGATCGCCTTTTGTGCGGTGACGTAGGCTTTGGCAAGACCGAGGTGGCAGTACGTGCCGCCTATAAAGCCGTTTTGGCGGGCAAGCAGGTGGCCATATTGGTGCCAACCACCATTCTTGCCCTGCAGCATTATCAAACGATCGGCTCGCGCATGCGTGCCTTTGCGGTGAGCGTGGATATGCTTTCTCGCTTCCGCACACCAAAGGAGCAGGAGCAGACCCTAAGGCGCTTAGCGCGCGGTGATCTTGATATCATCGTGGGCACGCATCGCCTGATTTCAAAGGACGTAAAATTTAAGGATCTTGGCTTGCTTATTGTGGATGAGGAGCAGCGCTTTGGCGTGGCGCAAAAGGAAAAGCTAAAGCAGCTTGCGGGTAACGTTGACGTGCTCACATTGACGGCCACCCCCATTCCGCGCACGCTCAATATGGCAATGAGCGGCATTCGCGATATCTCTATTCTTGACGAGGCACCCGGCGACCGCTTGCCTGTGCAATCCTACGTGCTTGAGCACGATGAGCTGATCATAGAGGAAGCTATTCGACGCGAGCTTCGCCGCGGCGGACAGGTCTTTTATCTGCATAATACCGTGGAGCATATACACGAGGTGGCGGCAAGGCTTTCCACCGAGATCCCCGAGGCGCGCATCACCGTGGCGCACGGCAAAATGGATAAGGATGCGCTCGAACGTATTTGGGGCGACATGATCGCAGGCAAGATCGATATATTAGTCAGCACCACGATCATTGAAACAGGCATTGACGTGCCCAACGCCAATACACTTATCGTGGATAATGCGCACCGTATGGGGCTTTCACAGCTGCATCAGCTACGCGGACGCGTAGGACGCTCGCCACGCCGTGCGTATGCGTATTTCACCTATCCCGTGGGGCGTGCGCTCGATGATATACAGCGCAAGCGCTTGGAGGCAATTCGAGAGTATGCCGAGTTTGGCGCAGGCTTTCGTATCGCGCTGCGCGATCTTGAATTGCGCGGTGCGGGAAATCTGCTGGGCGCCGAGCAGCACGGGCATTTGGATGCCGTCGGTTACGAGCTTTACGTCAAGCTCCTCAACGAAGCGGTTTTGGAGGAGCAGGGAGAGAAGCCGGAGGAAAGCGTGGAATGTATCGTAACGCTTTCCTATGACGCGTGCTTGCCCGATAACTACGTGCGCTCCGCTTCACAGCGTATGGCGTTGTACAAACGCATCTCGCTGATCGCAAGCAAGGCGGATATGGAGGACATGACCGACGAGCTGCTTGACCGTTACGGAGATCTGCCCCGTGCGGCAACCAATCTGCTGTATATTGCGCTGATCCGCTCGCTTGCCGCGAAGTGCGGCATCACGCAGATCCGCCAGGACGGGGGCGATATCGCCATTTATGCCGAAAAGCTTGACGTAGAGGCTTGGATGGAGCTTTCCGCCATTTTTGCGGGTAAGCTCCGTATGATGGTATCCGCTACACCCTATATTCGCTACCGCCCCGGCAAAGCTGCAGTGGCGCTTACCGAGATGTGCGAACTGTTTTTTAAGCTTGTAGAACTCACCGACAAGAAAAAGGTAGACAAACCGTAATTTTTATTGTATAATGGTACGGTATAGCCGAAGGGAGCCGAACCCGACAGGTCTTTACAAACAAAAATTCACCCCGACGGCGGGAAAAGCTCTTGCCATATCCACATATGCCTGCGCGCTTTTCTCTTGCCGGAGCAAATTTTTGTTTTGCAAATACTGCTTCGCACCTCTCGGCAAATAATTTTTTAGCAGATTTTGTTGCGCAAAGACGCAACAAAGTGTTACTTTGTAAGTCTTGGCACGGCAAAAGATACAAAAAAGTATTGCCGTGAGGCTGTCGAGCTCGACTCCCTTCGGCTATACAGTCATCTTGTTTAATCGAATGATAAAAGGAATTGATGATATGAAGAAAAAACAGATCGCCATACTTGCGGCATGTCTTGCTTGCGTGTTGCTGCTGAGTGCTTGCGCCTCACACGGCAAAACGCTGATAAAGGCGGGCAAGGAAGAAATTTCCGTTAACGTATTTCAACTTTATTTGTCGCGCATGAAGGGCTCACTTGCACAGGCTGGCAACGCCGTGACCGATCCTAATTATTGGAATACCTATATTTCAACAGATCACACCACCACCGCTGATTTTTATACCTCACAGGTGCTGGAGGGCTTAAAGCACATTGCCGCAGCGATGATCATGTATGAGGAATACGGTCTTTCACTATCTGACACGGTTGAGGATGAAATCGACATGTGGATCGAAAAGCTGATCGAGAGTGATGGAGGCGGCTCAAAGGCAACCCTGAACTCCATTCTTGCGGCATACGGTGCTAACGTGACGGTTTTGCGTGACGCCGCCATTCTTGAGGCAAAGCTTTCACAGCTAAAGGAATACCTTTACGGCAAGAGCGGCAATCTCATTGCCGATACTGCGATTGAGGAATATTATAAGTCCACCTATTACCGTGGATACCAGATGCAGATCGCCAATTATTACTACGATCATGAAAAGGATGCAAACGGTGTGGCGGTGCGTTATACAGACGATACATACAAAAAGGTGGCTTATCTGAGCCAAACCGTGATCGACGCGCTTGACGAGGCTGAAAAGGCAAAATATGTAACGGTGGAGAATACGGGAGAGTATTTTGAAAAATACGGTGTAAAATACGGTGACAAGATCCTTTTGTACCGTGATGGCAGCACCGAGGTGGTTGCCTATGACAAGGAAAACGGCATGATCCGTTATAGCCTTGACAGCAAGGGCGAGTACATTGTAAAGCAATATACCGAGGTAGAGATGCAGGCAAGATATGAGCGTGCTCAGCAAATTGCCGCCGAGTGTGTGGGCAACGAGGCAAAATTTTTGCAGTATGCCACCGAGGTTTCGGACAACAGCGATTTTAACAGCACCTATGCACCAAACGGCATGTATTTTAACGTTGGAACATATACGACGGATACCGTGTTTGGTACCTTTTCGGCAGAGCTTGCAAAGCTTGAGATCGGCGCAACAAGTGTGCTTGCCTCGGATTCGGGCTATTATGTTCTCATGCGTGCAGAGCTTGACACGGGTGCTTGGCAAAAGGATGCCAATTCCCGCTGGTTCACCACCTTGCGCGGACTTACGCTTGAATATATGCTGCAGCAAAAGACCACTGCCTACCTTGATCGGGTGAGCGTGGATGAGGAGCTGTTTAAAACCGTGAATATTACTACTGTTTCCTCTAACATTCGCTATTGACAAACGTACTGTCTTTTGCTATACTGTATTTACAACCGCATAGAAATCGGGGGTGCTGTCGAAACGACGGCTGAGATAAACTTGGTTTAAACCCTTTAACCTGATACGGATAATGCCGGCGTAGGGAGATAGATAAGGGAGGACCCTCCCGTATATTTGCCGCACGGAGATTTCCGTGCGGTAAATTTTTTAAAGGAGGGATTTTATGAAATCTCGTCAACAAACGAAAAAAATGGCAGAGGGGGCGCTGATGGTCGCCTTTGCCACCGTGCTGGGGATCCTGCCCCTCGCACAGCTGCCGTACGGCGGATCGGTCACGGTCGCCTCTATGCTTCCCATCATCTTGGTCTCCTATCGGCACGGGATCCGATGGGGGGTGGGCGCGGGCTTTGTGTTCGGCGTCATTCAGCAGCTCTTGGGGCTATCCAATCTTTCGTATTTTACTACGTGGCAATCGATCGTGGCGATCGTGCTTCTTGATTACCTGATCGCATTTTCGGTGGTGGGGCTTGGTGGCATCTTCCGTCGGTCCTCGCTCTCGCAGCGTGATGCGTTGCTTTTGGGGGCTTTTTTGGCTTCCGTGCTGCGGTATTTATGTCACGTGATCTCAGGTGCTACCGTGTGGGCGGGGCTCTCGATCCCTACCGAGGCGGCGCTTCTTTATTCGCTTGTCTACAACGCGACCTACATGGTGCCCGAAGCGATCGTGCTTTGTATCGCTGCCTATTATCTTGGCAGCATGCTGGATTTCGGAAAAGAGGAGATCACGCGCTTGCCTGCCGTTAAGACCGCTTCGCGTGGTGCGAATATCCTTGCTGTGGCGGCTGGGCTTGTGGGGTGCGCGGCGCTTGTATTTGATACCGTTATGATCTTTTCGCGCATGCAGGATGCAGAAACGGGTGAATTTAACATTTCTTTGTTGCAGGTGGAGCGCTTTGCAGGCAGCTTTTGGATGGCAGTTGTGATCGTTACGGGCGTGGCGGCAGTTGCGGTAGCTACAATGTTTGCAGTGCGCCGTCGACTGCTGACCAAGTCAAGCTGAGGGGCGTAATTCATACAAAAATATGAAAGCGGGTTTTGTTTGGAAAGCCCGCTTTTTTTGTTGACAACGGTCGTTGTTTGTGCTATCATTAAAGGAGATAAAAGAAAGGCTGATGCTATGAAAATAGGATTTGTTTCGCTCGGCTGCTCCAAAAATCAGTTGGATACCGAGGTTATGCTGCATGAACTCCTCGAGGCGGGATATGAGATCACGCCTGAGGAAACCGAAGCGGATGTTGTGATCATCAACACCTGCGCGTTTATTGAAAGCGCAAAAAAGGAAGCCATTGAGAATATTCTTGATATTGCATGGCTGAAAAAGCACCGCAAACTCACGGGCATTGTTGTTACGGGGTGCCTGTCGGAGCGATACCGCGAGGAGATCTTGGAGGAGCTGCCCGAGGTTGACGCGCTGCTTGGCGTTGGCAGCATCCACAATATTGTGGATGCCGTGGAGAATGTTCTCTCGCGCGCCAAAAACAAAAAGCTGGAAAAATACACCTCCTTTGAGGATAAAAATACCGTAAAGCTTGGCGGTGACCGTGTGCTTACCACCCCCGAGTATTACTCCTATCTTAAGATCTCCGAGGGGTGCGATAACTGCTGCACCTATTGCGCGATTCCCCTCATTCGCGGGCGTTTTCGCTCACGCCCCATGGAGGAGCTTGTGGCTGAGGCAAAGCAGCTTGAAGCTCTTGGCGTAAAAGAGCTGAATATTATCGCGCAGGATGTGACGCGCTACGGCAAGGACCTTTACGGTGATTATAAGCTTGCTGAGCTCTTGCGTCGCATTACTAAGGAAACGACCATTCCGTGGATCCGCTTGCTTTATTGCTATCCCGATAAAATGACAGATGAGCTGATTGCCGAGATCCGCGATAATCCAAGAATTGTAAAATACGTAGATATGCCGCTTCAGCACATTGCCGATCCGGTGCTTCGCCGTATGAACCGTCACGGTGACGGAAAAATGATACGCGAGGTGGTACAAAAGCTGCGCCGTGAGATTCCTTCGCTGACGCTTCGCACCACCTTTATCGTCGGCTTTCCCGGTGAGAGCGAGGCGGATTTTGCTGAGCTTTCTGCCTTTGTGGAGGAGGCAAAATTTGACCGCATGGGTGTGTTTACCTACTCTGCCGAAGAGGGGACGCCCGCGGCAAAAATGCCCGACCAGATAGACGAGCAGGTAAAGCAGGACCGTATGGATATCCTCATGAAGCAGCAAATGCATATCAGTGAAGCCCTAAACGAGAAAAAGGTTGGCAGCACGGTGCGTGTGTTGGTTGAGGATTTTGACCCCGTTAGCGAGGCGCATTTTGGCAGATCCGAGGCGGATGCCCCCGATATTGACGGAAAGGTATACTTTATGGCACCGAGCCGCATTGTGCCCGGCAGCATGATCGACGTAAAGGTGCGTGAGGTTTTGGATTATGATCTTTACGGCCGTGCCGTAATGCCAAAAGAGTAAAGGAGAGTATGATGAGTAAAATGAATTTGCCCAATAAGCTGACACTGCTTCGTCTTTGTCTTGTACCTGTTATTATGGTGCTGCTGCTGTTGCCGTGCTCGCTCCTTCGCTGGGAGATCGCATACGGCGTTGGCGTGGTGATCTTTGCCGTTACGGCGCTGACCGATATGCTTGACGGAAAGATTGCCCGTAAGCATAATCTCATTACCAACTTTGGTAAGTTTATGGACCCCGTTGCCGATAAGTTTATGGTGATCGGTACGCTTATGGCAATGCTGTTTCGCATGCTGCGCCCCGACCTTTACGGTCTTTCCTACAATAACGTCTTTACCTTGGTATTTTTTGTGGCTGTGGTTGCCATTATCTTCCGTGAGCTTGCCATTACCTCGCTGCGCTTGGTTCTTGTGAACAGCACAGGTACGGTGGTTGCAGCCAAGATGCTTGGCAAGATCAAGACCGTTTCGCAGATCTTTTGCATTTGCGCGCTGATGATCGAGCCGCTCCTTGATAAGCTGATCACCCATTTGGCAGGCGATTGGTTTGCCGCAGGCGTGTATCCGCTTTCCTGGGCACTCATTGCCGTGATGCTGGTATTTACGCTTCTCTCGGGCTTTGATTACATCAAGGGTGCTTGGGGATCCATCTCTACCGATTGGTGATCTTATTGCCATAAATATCATACAAAAAACGCTTCACAGCCAATCCTTTACGGATAGTCGGCTGTGAAGCGTTTTTTACATATCACCGCCCAAGGGGCGGGGAAGGATTTCCTTTGGGTCAAGTCCGTTTGAGAGGGCAAGATGAAGCTTGAGATACGCCGCTATGGGCGAGAGAGGTGGCAGGGGGATGATGCCAAGCGCGGGGTAATGGGTGGCACTTTCGTAGATCTTCTCACCCGTGATGCCAACGGCAAAAACGGGGATGCCCTTTTGCTTTGCCTGTGCGGTAAATGCCATCAAGGCGGCACTGTCGGTGGGCAACGTTCCGCTGTGGTAGGTTTCGATCAACACAGCGTGCGTTTCCTCGGTAACACAGGGGAGGAGTATGTCGGGGTGTGCACGTAAAAGCAGAACACGTTTTGGGGATTTTGTGAGAGCGTCGGCAGAAAGAGGCGCGATCTTATCGGCTTGCTCGGTGTAGGCGTTTGAGATCTGTATGGTTCCGTTTTCCCACGTGGCAACTATGCCATTGAGGGTATAAACGGTATCGGTGGGGGCAAGATGGGGGAGCAGTCTTGCCGCACGCAGGATCTGCGTGGCGCCCTCTCCGTTGCGATAGGCTACATACACGCCACGGGCAGTGGGCACGCTGCGAAGGAAATCCACAGCGGCGCGGAAATTGTCTACTCCGTTGGCGCGCGGGTCGCTTAGCACATAGTTGCTGGATACCAGCACCGCCGGCTTTTTACTAAGCCCCAGGATATAGGAAAGGGCAGCGGCGGTGTAGGGGAGCGTGTCTGTGCCGTGTGTGACAATTAAGCCATCAGCCTCTTTTAGCTCCTTGCGGATTGCTTGCGCCAATACGGTGATGTGTGACAGGGTCAAATTTTCACTTAAAATGGTATAGGGCTCCACCGTTTTAAATACCGTTTCGTCGCCGCTTGCGGCGCGGTAGCGTGAAAGCAGCTCGCGCTTGGCCGCCCTGTCGGTGCCAATGCTGTTTTCGTGCAGGGCACTACCGATAGTACCACCTGTAAAAATGACAGAAATTTGCATAATTTTCCCTCTTTTCAAGAAAACGGCGAGAGCCTTCCCCTCGCCGTCATTCTATGTTGTCAAAGTTATCTGACCTGTACAAAGCCAAGCTTTTTCTGCACCTTGGAAAGGGTCTTGCGCGCATAGTACGCCGCTTCCTCGGCACCGCGCTTCATTTGTGCCTCAAGCCCTGCCTTGTCGGCAAGCAATTCCTTGTAGCGTGCCTGTACGGGTGCGAGCGCATCGGCTGTGACCTCGCCAACGGCAAGCTTAAAATCGCCGTAGCCCTTGCCCGCAAATTCATGCTCGATCTCATCCATATTCTTGCCCGTAAAGCAGGAATAAATGGTCATGAGGTTATTGATGCCGTCCTTGCCCTCGGCAAAGCGCACCACGGTATCGCTATCGGTTACCGCGCGGCGGAACTTGCGGATAATGGTATCACGGTCATCAAGGATATAAACGATGGCGTTTTGATTTTCGTCGGACTTGCTCATCTTTTTTGTGGGGTCGGCTAAAGACATGATCTTTTTGCCGTTTTGGGGAATGATGGGCTCCGGAACTGTAAAGGTATCGGGGAATACCTGATTGAAGCGCTCTGCAATGTTTCGGCAGAGCTCAACATGCTGCTTTTGGTCGATGCCAACGGGCACAACGTCGGTTTGATAAAGGAGAATGTCCGATGCCATCAGCACAGGATAGGTGAAAAGCCCCGCATTCACATTATCTGCATGCTTGCTGCTTTTATCCTTGAATTGCGTCATGCGTGAAAGCTCGCCAAACATGGTATAGCAGTTGAGGATCCAGCTAAGCTCTGCGTGCGCGGGTACGTGAGATTGCACGTAGAGCGTGTTTTTCTCAGGGTCAAGTCCGCATGCCATATAGAGTGCGAGCGTTTCATAGGTGCGACGGCGCAAGTCGGCGGGTGTTTGACGCACGGTAATGGCGTGCTGGTCTACCACGCAGTAAAAGCACTTATAAGCCTCGCTGAAGGTTGCGAAATTGCGGATCGCGCCAAGGTAGTTGCCAATGGTGAGATTGCCGCTGGGCTGCACGCCCGAAAAACAGATCTTTTGTTCGCCTAACATAATTTTAATTCCTTACTTTAAAAATTCGCGTGCTGCTTCGCCAAGACGCTTGACGCCCTCAACGATCTGCTCGTCGGAGGGGGTGGAGTAATTGAGGCGGAAGGAGCGAGAGGGAGCTTCGGTATCGCAGTTGAAGGTCGTACCCGGTACTACCGCAACCTTTTTCCGGATGGCGCTCTTGACAAAGGCGTTCATGTCAACGCCCTCGGGTAGCGTGCACCAAATAAACAGACCGCCCTCGGGACGCGTAAAGGTGATTGCGGAGGGGAGATTTTTTTCAAGCTCGCCAAGCATCAGATCGCATTTGCGGCGGTAGAGTGCACGGATGCTTGCAATATGTCCGTCAAGATCGCACTCGGTCATAAAGCGGTGACAGAGCATCTGGAAAAACAGGTTGGTATGTACATCCTCGCTTTGCTTTGCTACTACCATTTTGGTTGCGATCTCCTCGGGGGCTACCACAAAGCCCACGCGCATGCCCGCAGAAAGAATTTTGGAGAAGGAGGAGCAGTAAATGACAAGTCCCTCGGTATCCATCTGCTTGATCGTGGGGATCTCCTCACCCGCAAAGCGGAGCTCGCCGTAGGGATTGTCCTCCAAAATGGGCAGGGAATACTTCTTTGCTACCTCGTAAATACGGCGGCGCTTCTCGGCGCTCGTGGTGATGCCGGTGGGGTTTTGGAAGGTGGGGATGAGGTAGATCATTTTGGCGTTCGGGGTTGCCTTAATTACACGCTCAAGATCGTCGGGGTCAATACCGTCCTCTCCCATTTCAACGCCAACCGTGGTAGCTCCGCAGGAGCGAAAGGCGTTCAGGGCACCGATAAAGCTGGGGTTCTCGCAAATTACAGCATCCCCCTCGTTGCAAAGCGCCTTGCAGGCAAGCTCAATACCCTGTTGACCGCCCGAAACAACGATGGTGTTATCGGTATAAGCATCGCCTCTTTCGCGCGATTTTCCAATGCCAAACACGTCGTACTGGCGCTTTGCAATTGCCTCGCGCAAGGGCGTGTAGCCGTCGGTCATGCCGTATTGCAGGGCAGTTATGGCGCTGTTTGCAAAAATATCGGCAGAAAGGCGGGATAGCTCCTCTACGGGGAAGGATTCTGCCGCGGGATTGCCTGCGGCAAAGGAAATGATGGTGGGGTCGGTCAGGCTTTTGAAGATCTCACGAATGGCAGAGGGCTTCAAGGCAGCCAGCTTGTCTGAAAAGGTGTATTGCATAAGGATTACCTCGTTTATTGCATGATATAGATATTATATTGTAGCATACTTTTTTCCCCTTTGCAAGGCTTTGGAAAAAAATGTTTGAAATGGTATTGTTGCGCTCATAAAAGAAAAAGTAAAAAGCACTACACAAGTGAGAAAAAATGTGATATCATAGATGTAAGAGATAAAATATCTGTGGGGGGAAACGCTATGGATAACAAGGTGTTTGGCAAACGGAATTGGCGCATTTTGCTTGTATTTGGATTGATCGGACAGATCGCGTGGGCAGTGGAGAATATGTACTTCAATCTTTTTGTATTTGAAACCATTGCGCCCGATCTGAATACTGTTACGCTTATGGTACAGCTTTCGGGCGTTGCGGCAACGCTTACAACGCTCGTGGCGGGCACCGTTTCGGATAAGGTGGGCAACCGCCGCGCCTTTATTTCCTGGGGCTATATCATCTGGGGTGTGACGGTGGCGCTCTTTGGCATGCTGAGCACCGAAGGGGTGGCTACGGCTTTTGGATGGGATGCCGCAAGGGCGCTTGGTGTGACGCTTGCGCTTGCCGTGGTGTGTGATTGCGTGATGACGGTGTTTGGGTCGACTGCCAACGATGCCGCCTTTAACGCATGGGTCACCGACAACACCGCTGAGAGCTATCGCGGCAAGGTTGAGGGCGTGCTTGCGATTTTGCCGCTTGCCGCCATGCTTGTGGTAGCCGGTGGATTTGGTATGCTGGTAGAGCTTATTGGCTACCGTGGGCTGTTTTTGGCGCTTGGCGCCGTGATTTCGGTGTGCGGAATCTTTGGTTTGTTTTCTGTGACGGATAGCAAAAATCTTGCCAAAAGCGGGTCACTTTCAGATATCCTTTATGGCTTTAAGCCTCGTGTAGTGCGCGAAAACCCTGCACTGTATCTCACTTTTTCTATCATGTGCGTGTACGGCATTGCCTGTCAGGTGTTTATGCCTTATCTCATTATTTACATGAAGACCTACCTTGGCTTTAGTACGCTTGAATATAGCGTTCTGTTTGGCTTTGCGATCATTGTAGGTGCGTTGATCAATTTAAAGCTTGGTGCGCTTTCCGACCGTTTGAACAAAGCAAAGCTTTTGTATATCGCAGCAGGCCTGCTTGCTGTGGGGCTTGCCGCCATGTATTTTGCTCGCTTTGACAGTAAATTAACAGTGCTTCTTACCTTTGGTGTGGCGGGCTTTGTGATGATCACGGGTTATATTTATGTATCGGCGCTGTGCGGCGCTTTGTCGCGCGATCACACACCGCAGGGCGATGTTGGAAAGCTGCAGGGCGTACGCATGGTATTTGGCGTGCTGATCCCAATGCTGATCGGCCCTATGATCGGAAATGCCATCAACAAAAGTGCGGGTGTTACGCTCCCTGATCTTGGCAGTGCAGATACCATGACCACGGCATACATCCCCGCGCCCGGAATCTTTTTGGTAGGCGCGCTTGTAGCACTGCTGATCTTTGCCTTGGTGCCGCCATTGTGTAGATCTCTTAAAAATGCGAAAGGAAGCGAAGAATGAATCTGAAAACATCGTATCCCATAGATGAGGTGCCACACAGTGAGCATCCTATGCCGCAGGCTGCGCGCGAGCATTGGTTAAACTTGAACGGAAAATGGGAATTTTGTAAGATAGATGCGGCAGGAAACAAGTCCTTTGAGGGCGAGATATTGGTGCCCTTTTCTCCCGAAACGCTTAACAGCGGAGTTGATGAGGGCTTTGTGCTTGAGCGCGGCTCGAGTCTTTGTTATTCTCGCACTGTTATGCTGGATAAATCTATGCTACAGGGCACAACTGTGCTACATTTCGGTGCGGTTGACAGCAGCTGTGAGGTGTTTTTTAACGGTACGCGTGTAGGTGCGCACCGTGGTGGCTTTACCGCCTTTTCCTTTGATGTGACCGATGTGTGCCGCAAGGGAGAAAATACGCTTGAGGTGATCGTTTTTGATGAGGCAACGCGAAACGGCGGAGCACGCGGGAAGCAGAGCGACACGCGCGGCGGCATTTGGTACACACCGCAAAGCGGCATTTGGCAAACGGTGTGGCTGGAAAGCATGCCCAAAAAGCATATTCGAAATTTAAAAATAACCCCTGATGCTATGAAAAAGACCGTAAAAATAGCGGCGGATAGCATGGGTGGCAAAATTGAGATCCGCGTGTTTGATAACGGCGAGGAGATCCTGCAAGGAAAATTCACCGATGAGATCACGCTTTCTTATGATTTTGAGCTGTGGTCGCCCGAGCATCCAAAGCTCTATGATTTTGTGCTGACAAATGCGGCAGGGGATACCGTGCGATCCTATTTTGGCGTGCGCTCGTTTGGCAGAGTGATCGATAAAAACGGTAAGGTGCGCCTGTCCCTTAACGGCAAGCCCTACTTTTTCAACGGTGTACTTGATCAGGGCTATTGGTCTGACGGCATGCTGACCTATCCTTGTGATGAGGCGGTGATCGATGAGCTCACCATGCTAAGGGATATGGGCTTTAACACGGTGCGCAAGCACATTAAGATCGAGCCCATGCGTTGGTACTACCATTGCGACCGCTTGGGGCTGACTGTCTGGCAGGATTTTATAAACGGTGGCGGAGAATATAAGTTTTCACACGTTGCCGCGCTCCCTTTTCTCGGCTTTAAGCATAAGGATAGCGACTATAAGTATTTTGCAAGAGAAAACGCCGAGGCACGTGCCGAGTTTGACGTGATGGTTGATGAGATCCTTGATCAACTTTATAATACTGTTTCCATTTCCGTTTGGGTGCCCTTTAACGAGGGCTGGGGGCAATTTGATTCTGCCAAATATACCGCCTACGTGCATGAAAAAGATCCCACACGTATCATCGATTCGGTAAGTGGTTGGCACGATCAGGGTGTGGGGAAGACAGATCTTTGTAGTCTGCACACCTACTACACCCCCTTGCGCGTGCCGCGCGATCCGCGCCCTGTGGTGCTCTCGGAGTTTGGCGGCTATTCGATGAAGGTAGAGGGACACGTTTTTGACCCCGAAAAGGAGTTTGGGTATAAGAAATTTAAAACCGAGGCGGAGCTGGTAGCAGCGCTTCGGGTGCTGTATCTCAAAAAACTCAAGCCCCTTATTGCAAAGGGCCTTTGCGGAGCCATTTATACCCAGGTTTCAGACGTTGAGGAGGAGATCAACGGATTTGTTACCTATGACCGTGTTGTGCAAAAGGTGCCGACCGCCGCTATGCGCGATATCAATGATGAGATCGCTGCCGAGGCGGCACAGATAGAATAAAAATAATAAGAGCAGTTGCCACTTGGTAACTGCTCTTATCTTATATAGCGCTTTTGCAGTAGTCGCTTTGTCAAGGGGAATAGCATCAACAGTAAAGCCGTGCCGATCGCCGCATACATCATAGGATATGCGCCAAGTAGCCATAGTAATGTGAAAATTGCCGTGAGCCAAGCGAGCATGTAACCGAGAACGGCAAACGTCATCTCAAAACGGCGACGGCGGGGCGAGAGATCATTAGTTTTGATTGCCAGCAGCTGGCGTAAAAACAGGAAGGTGGCAACAAGGGGAAACACAACGGGCAGGGTGCCAAGCAGTGCAAACAGCCCCCAGATGGGTGAGGAAAGCATGGAGCCGGTTGTGGCAGAAATGACGGTGATGACCAAAATGGATAGGACATATAGGATAAGGATTCCCCAAAACAAATACAGGCAAAAACGGTATAGGCTTTGCAGCTTTTGATCCTTTAATTGCGGCTTCATCACGTCACCCCCTTTTTTATAGTATACCCCAAAACAACGAACAAGTCAAGAAAAAGCCACGGCATCTGCCGCGGCTTCTTTGTTAGAAAATGAGGTTGTCTTGCCGAAAGGCAATAAGCTTTTTTATTTGTCTTTTAAGATCTTATCTAGATCCGAGCCTTCCTTTATATAGCGCGCTTCTGAGATCACAAGAAAATCATCGGAGAAATAAATGGGATTGGTTGTCAAATCAAGCGCGTGTCCTTCCGTGTGATCCTCGTTATAGTGGGTCTTAACCTCAAACAGATACACGGCACCGTCCGATGCTTCTCTCCATACAAATTCTACGCGTCCCGACATTGTAAAGTTGTATTTTGGATCAACAGTGCTTTCGTGTACGTACTTGACTTCATAGATGCCGGTGCCGTCGGAGTTGAATGTATAATAATAACCATTCTCGTCCTCATGAATATACTTTTTGCCAAAATCGATCGGGTTGGTAGTTTTTGATGCGCAGGAGCTAAGGGAAGCGCACATTACAAAGAGTAATGCGGCACAAAGAATGATGGTAAGAATTTTTTTCATGATATGGTAGTCCTTTCTTGGTGTTTGCGTTGATACTTGGGGGTGAGGCTCAAGGCAAAGGCGATAAGATCATTCGCTTATTGCTTCAGCGGGAGCTTGCTCTAATTCTTTTGTAAGCGTGAATAGCTTGCAGGGGTAAATAAAGGAAATGTCAGGAGATCCCTGCAAGGAAATGTAGAAAAATTCATCTCCTGCAAGAGAAATGTTTTGCAGCCCTTCAAACGTGAGGTGGTGGGTTTTGCTCCATGTATAAAAACGATATATTAGTGGCACGCGCCAGCTATTGCCCGAGGAAAAATAGAAGAATCTTGCAGCGGCTTTGGTACCCTCTTGTTGGTGAATAGCGTGTGGCTCATAATGGTATTCTTGCCCTACGTGACTAAACTTTTCAATACTGATAGAGATATTGGCGCGATCAAGCGCAGCACGAAGCACCTGTGCTTCGTCAGCGTAATCCTTTCGCTCTCTTAGATAGCGCACCGTATAATATGTGGTAAGCGCTAAAAATGCAATAATCAGTAACGGAATCGGTAGAAAAATGAGCGTGAGAACTGCGAATATTGCAAACATAATAGCGGTGCACAAAAGCCCCGGTATGCGACGGTTTTTGTTTTGCTTTGATATGATGCGCAGATCGTGCAAGATATTTTGTAGCGTTAATGGTTGCTTTTCCATGCAGAGCCTTCTTTCTCAAAGGGGTATGGTGACAGTATAACACAATTTTGCGAGAGCGTTAAATGATAAAGGGGTGATTTATTGTTGCTTTGGGCTTAAAGCCCGCGTGAAAACCGAAACAAGAAAATAAGCAAATCTGAGCTCAATATATATCGCCAAAAATACCAGCGAAGCTTCGACAAACATAAGTAACAAGCATAAAAACAAGCTCAAATTACAAAGAATGTTTAATACGGATTTTACTTTTGTTTTGGGCTTTATTAAAAAATAATAAACGGTGTAAAACAGATCCAAATCATATAAAATAGCCAACGTTCCGTATATTAATATATAAAACCACCCAAGGAGTTTTGGCAAATAGTCTACGCCGCTGGCCCCGGGCCCCGGGTCATATCGGGAATTTTCTACCGCTAACAAAATGATGCCGATTACGGTGAGTATGATCAGCGCAACAAAAACCCAGGTAATAATTAATTTTTTCTTTTTCATTACATCACCGCCTTTCTCGATCAGTAAGATTTTACATTTTTACGCAAGGTGAAAGTCAATAGGTTTTTGATTTATTGCATTGATATTTTTTGCTTAACCCTTCCTTCGTGGGTGTTGGCTTTAGTATAGCATAAAAGGGGTCGGGAGTCAAGAAATTCAAGCAAACCCGTAGGGGATGGCGCCTTCGACATCCCGTAGCCGTGTTTCCAGAATTTCGCGCGGAGCGCGAAGATTCGCACACTTGCCGCTTACGAGCAAGCTCGACGCGCTCTGCGCGGCGAGATGCGTTGCAATGACAAAGTCATTGCCAGAGAATTTGCTTTGCAAATTCTCCCAACTGGATTCTGCCGCCAATGGCGGCAGAGCCGAGCGCGAAGAGGGGTGGCACCTCCAGAGAACGAAAAAAGCACCCCGAATGGGGTGCTTCGTTCTCTGGCACGCTTTGACAAAAAAGATGCCAGCCTGAAAACGTCGAAAACCCTTGTATTATAAGGATTTTCGAACATTT
>SVSS01000002.1 GCA_015064185.1 Oscillospiraceae bacterium
CAAATAAAAATCATTAATGGAGGGTCAGCAAAATGACAACTGAAAGAATCTTGGATAGTAGAATCCAAATCCGAAACGACACGGCGGCTAACTGGAAGGCTGCCAACCCCGTCCTTCTTAAGGGCGAGCTTGGTATCGAGATTGATACCAGAAAGATGAAAATCGGTGACGGCATCAGCGCATACACCGCGCTCAAGTACGTGAGCGAGGACATCGTTGTGGGCAACACCAGTCCTACCGATGCCGACACCAACTACGACGTCGGTGAGCTTTGGATTAACCAGAGTGAGAAGACCGCACACGTACTTATTGCCACCTCGGATACTTCGGCGGTATGGAAAAGACTTGTCACCGCAGAGGAAATTGTGGTAGTGGCAGAGTCTATCGTGGCGCAGAAGCTCAAGACCGCAAGAGCCATTTCCCTTGCAGGAGATGTAACGGGTGTTACGACCTTTGATGGTTCTGCCGATGCGACTATTACCGCTATTTTGGTAAATACAGGCGCAACCGCAGGTACTTATACCAAGGTGACCGTAAACGAAAAGGGCCTTATCACAAAGACCGAACTTCTTACTCCCGATGACATCCCCGCACTCACGCTTGCAAAGATTACCGATGCAGGCACGGCGGCAGCAAGAAATGTCGGTGAGGAGGTTGGTAACCTTGTAGAGGTCGGCGCAAATGGTAAAATTTCCGATGCCGTTCTTCCGCCTCTTGCAATTACCGACACTCACGCCGTAGCGGATGAGGCTGAAATGCTTGCTCTCGATGCACAGCGTGGTGATATTGCCATCCGTGCGGACGAGAACAAGTCCTACATCCTCAAGCAGACTCCCGCAACTGACCGCACCAACTGGCTTGAACTCAAATCCCCGGATTGTAAGGTTCATTCGGTAAACGGCAAGGTCGGTGATGTGGTGCTTTCCACTACGGACGTTAGTGAGGGTGAAAACCTTTACTACACCGAGGCGAGAGATACCGCAAACTTTGAGGCAAATTTCGTAAAGAAAACCTCGAAGGAACTCTCTGACGGCGCAACTGTTCTGCACGAAACCGATAGCTTTATTATCAACGGCGGCAACGCTTAAGGGAGGTAAGTTATGGCGGAGAGAACGATTAATTCCAAAGTGCAACAGAGGAACGATACCGCTGCAAATTGGCTACTTGTGAATCCCGTTCTGCTCCGTGGTGAACTCGGCATCGAACTTGACACGGGTAAAATGAAGATTGGCAATGGTAGTTCTAACTGGGCTACCTTGCCATATCTTGGCGTTGGCATTACGCAGGCGGACATTTTGAACTTTGCCTATCCTGTAGGTTCGATTAAAATTACGACCACGGCAGAAAATCCCAGTACTACCATCGGTGGGACTTGGGAGAGATGGGGCAACGGCAGAATGCTTATCGGTGTTGATGAAAACGATACGGATATTGCGGTGGCCGAGCAGATAGGCGGTGAGAAAGAACACACGCTTACAACAGAGGAAATCCCTGCGCATACGCATACGGCTACTATTCCGACAGACGGAGAGGGCTTACGGGCGCGTATCCAAGGCAATCAAACAAACGTACTCTCTGTCGGAACGATGGATGTTGAAACCACAGAAACGGGTGGCGGTATGGCACATAACAATATGCCTCCGTACATTACTTGCTATTTCTGGAAACGCACGGCGTAAGGAGGTATTATGGCAGCAACAATTATAAGTATTTGCGCAAGCATCATCAGCGGTATGGTGCTTTTCTTTTTGAAACGCTATTTTGATAGGCGTGAAAAAGAGGAAAAGGAACGTGATGCGGTATTTGCAAAGGAAAATATCCTCATCCTCAAAACCATTGATGCGGTTGGTAAACTGACCTATGCGGATGCCATTGCAATCCGTGACGGCAAGACCAACGGCGAGATGAAAGAGGCTATCGAGGCTTATAAAAAAGCAGACCAAGAACTCTATGAGTTCTTACTTGAACAGAATTCCAAAAAATAACGGAGGTAAACATTTATGGAACAGTATCTTGAACTTATCAGCGTACCCGCTATTGCAGCAGTGGTTTATTGGGTTATTAACCTCATCAAATATACTGTTGGCGATAACGAAACATTCAAGCGTTTTATTCCGCTTATCGCAACGGCTCTCGGTATTGTTTGCGGTGTCGTTTGCTTCTTCTTGATTCCGACCATCGTCCCTGCGGACAACGTGCTTGTGGCTATCGTCATTGGTGGCGCAAGCGGTCTTACGGCAACGGGTACGAATCAGATTATCAAGCAACTCACCAAGAACGATGAGAAGTAAAAACTGAATAAGCAATATGAAGCCTATCTTGGATTTTTCCGAGGTAGGCTTTATTTTTTTGCGTTAAACCTTCACTTTTTCGCTCTGCCGTGGCTTTTAGGTGGAGGTGGTATAGATGACCAATACAGAAAAAGAACGAATCATAGCCCTTAAAAATCAAGGGATGAGCGTAGGTAAAATAGCGGAAGCCATAGGTATTCCCGCAGGAACGATAAAAACATTTTTACGCAGAACGGAAATAAAGCGTAAGGAAAGCACCGAGGGCGTGTGCCTTGAATGTGGTGCAGAGTTGCCCACTGTACCGCATATAAAGCCGAGGCGATTTTGCTCCGGGACTTGCCGACAAAAGTGGTGGAACTCGCACCTGCACTTGGTAAAGCGTAAAGCCTTTTATGATTTTATTTGCCCGTGGTGCGGAAAGAAATTCACGGCTTATGGTAACGACCACAGGGTTTATTGTTCCCGTGATTGCTATGCGGAGGCAAGGAGGAAGAATGGAAAATTACCAGAACATTTTAATGTATAAGCTCGCTATGAGTATGGCGGACGATATGCTAAAACGAGGAATTATCACCCCCGAAGAATACGGGCTTATTGAACAAAAAATGTGCGAAAAATTCTCTATAAATAGTTCCTCAATTTATCGAAATATGACTTGATATATAACTCTTTTAGAGGTAATATACACATACCAAAAAGGAGGTAAATATGCGAGAAATAAAGGACGTTACGCCCGTAAGGGCAACCGAAATCAAACGCCTTCGAGTATGCGCCTACGCACGTGTTTCAAGTGGTAAGGATGCAATGCTACACTCGCTTTCAGCACAGGTCAGTTATTATCAAAAAATGATAGCCTCCCACGTGGATTGGAAGTTTTGTGGCATATACGCAGATGAGGCTTTTACGGGAACGAAGGAAAACCGAGTGCAGTTTCAAGCTATGCTTGAAGAATGCCGAAAAGGCAATATCGATTTGATTGTTACAAAGTCAATCAGCCGTTTCGCCCGCAACACGATTACGCTTTTGCAAACAGTGCGCGAGTTCAAGGCGCTTGGCGTGGATATTTTCTTTGAAGAACAGAACATCCATACCCTTTCCGCAGACGGAGAGCTTATGCTTACAATCCTTGCATCCTACGCACAGGAAGAGAGCCTTTCCGCAAGCGAAAATGCAAAGTGGCGTATCCGCAAAGGCTTTGAGGCGGGAGAGCTTATGAACTTCCGATACCTTTTCGGTTACATCATCGTTAAAGGCAAAGTCAGCGTTCACGAAGCCAATGCAACAATAGTGCGTGAGGTGTTTTCAAGGTTCGTAGACGGCTCGACCTTGGCGGAAATAGCGCATTGGCTTAACGAAAGCGGAGTGCCGCCGATTGAAAGCGGTGAGTGGACGAGCAAAAAACTCCGTGCTATGCTCCGCAACGAAAAATACACGGGCAACGCACTATTGCAAAAAACATTCAGTAATAACCACCTCGAAAAGAAGAAGAAAATCAACCGAGGAGAGTTGCCGATGTATTACGTCGAGGACACGCACCCTGCAATCGTGGATTTGACTACCTTTCAGATAGCCAACCAAAAGCTCGATGCCGCCACGGAGTATTACACATCTACTACAGAAGCAAGCGAATCACCCTTTTCAAAAAAGATGGTTTGCGGTTACTGCGGTGGGTATGTTAAAAGGGCAAAAAACAATGCCCGCACCATTTGGCATTGCCACCATTACCTTGAGCGTGGACGTGCCGGGTGCGAAAAGGCAAAGCAAATTCGCAACGATACGCTTGAGGCACTTTGTTGTGAGATTTTCGGTTGGGACAGTTTCAACGCCGATTTTATTTATAAAAACGTGGCGCAAATCACTGTTTTTGATAGAAATTTGGTGTTTTTAATGACGGACGGCAGAACGATTGAAAAGAAATGGCAGTACAAATCACGCTCGGCATCGTGGACTCCCGAAATGCGGGAGATTGCAAGGCAGAGGGCGTTAAGACAAAACGGAGGTTAAAATGGCAAAGGTTACAGTTATTCCCGCCACAAGGGATTTTCACACAGGTGTTTCAAAGACAAGTAGGCGCAAACGCAGAGTGGCGGCTTATGCACGTGTTTCCACCAATAGCGAAGAGCAAGTTACCTCTTATGAGGCACAGGTGGATTACTACACGAAATACATCCAAAGTCGACCCGATTGGGAGTTTGTCAAGGTTTATACTGATGAAGGTATAACTGGAACGAACACCAAGCACAGAGACGGCTTTAATGAGATGATTGAGGATGCCCTCGCAGGCAAGATTGACCTTATCATCACAAAGTCGGTCAGCCGTTTTGCCCGCAATACTGTTGATAGCCTTATCACAGTGCGTAAGCTCAAGGAAAAAGGCATCGAGGTCTACTTTGAAAAGGAAAATATTTATACCCTCGATAGCAAGGGCGAGTTGCTTATCACGATTATGAGTTCCTTGGCACAGGAAGAGAGCCGTAGCATTTCGGAAAACATAACGTGGGGCAAGCGTAAATTCTTCGCAGACGGCAAAGTGTACCTGCCTTATAAATCCTTCCTTGGCTACGAAAAGGGCGAGGATGGGCTTCCCAAGATAGTCCCCGAAGAGGCAAACATTATCCGCCTTATTTATTCAATGTTCCTTGACGGCAAAACGCCGTATGCGATAGCAAGCATTCTTACCGAAAGCGGTATTCCCACGCCAAGGCAAAAGGCGGTGTGGAAAGCAAGCACCATCGAGAGTATTCTTACAAACGAAAAGTATAAAGGCGCAGCCCTTTTGCAGAAAACCTTTACAGTGGATTTCCTTACGAAAAAGATGAAAACCAACGAGGGCGAAGTGCCTCAATACTATATCGAGGATAGCCACGAACCGATTATTCTGCCGAGAGAGTTCGAGGTAGTGCAAGCGGAAATGGCAAGGCGCAAAGGTGTCAAAGGCAATTATAGCGGAAACACCATTTTTGCCTCCCGTATTATTTGCGGGGATTGCGGTGAGTTTTTCGGCTCAAAGGTATGGCACTCTACAGATAAATACCGCAAGGTCATATACAGGTGCAATCATAAATACGCAGATAAAAACCGCCGATGTGAAACACCCCACCTTACAGAGCAAGAAATCAAAGATGCTTTTATTGCGGTATTTAATACGCTTATGGCGGATAAGGATGCGGTGCTTGATGCCTGCCGTGTGATGCAGGACACGCTGGCGGACACCACCGAGATTGATTTCAAGATTGCAAGGTTGCAAGAATCCCAAGAGGATGCGGTAGTTCTTCTGAAAAAGCACGTCGAGGACAATATGCGAGTTTCCCAAGACCAAGAGGCTTTTTGGAAACGCTACGATGAATATGAAAAACGTGCAAATGACCTCGCAGCCGAGCTTGACGAACTGAAAGTTATCCGCATACAACGTTTGCAAGAGGCGGAAATCATAGGCGCATTTATGTTTGAAATCCACGAGCGCGAGGGCGTGATTGAAACCTTTGATGAGAGGCTTTGGAGCGTTTGCGTGGAAAGCGTAACTGTATATAAAACGGGTGAGATGGTGTTCCGTTTCAAGAATGGAATGGAGATAAAACACCAAAAAAGTAAATAATTATAGTCAAAAATGCTCCTACGATGCTTTTTCGCAGGAGCATATTGCTATTTGTCATCATCTGTAGGAAGGTCGAAAGTTATCGGCTCTTCGTACTCATCATCGATGCCTTCTTTTTCATAGAGCTTTCCGATGCGTAAACGATGCACATTATTTTTCTTTTTGCCATTGTACTCGATAACCATAGCCTCTGCATATCCCATCATACCGGGACGGCGTTCCTTTGCGGTTCTTGCAAGTGTTTTGAGTGAAACCGCACCGAGCTTTTCTTTGAAAATTTCATCATCAAGCACATTTTTATATACCACTACAAGTTTTGCCACCGCTTTCATAATGCTACCAGAGAAGGAGTTGCAATCACCCTCCCAAGCACCAATGATAAGGCGGAGGACACGGCTCAAAACATGATAGCCGTAATCCTTGTAAATAGACTCAACAGTGGCTATAGCGCAAATAACGCCGTGGGTTTTCTGTGAGCCGATGGTAAGGCCGAAGGATTCCACCAAATCCCGAATGATAATCTGCTCATCATTGCCCGCCTCGATGTTTGCCATAAACACCTCAAGGGGCTGTAGGTTCTTTACGAATTTCATCTGATTTGCGAAAATATCCGCTTCGTGTTCGTAGCAGAGGTCATCGTAAATCATACACCAGACAGGGGTTTCTCTTGAGCCTGAAACAAGAGCTACGATTTCTATGGTGTGCTGACCATTAAAAACATAATTGATGCCGTCCCTTCGGCTAACCTTGACGGGGTTGATTTGATACAGGTCAAAGTTTTCTGCAGCACGGGCAATATGCGTATGCGAAAGGCTACGCTGATAGTCTTGGTTTGACACCAAGTTCTTTATAGGTATCTGCTCGAAATGCACATTCGGCACGAACATACTGTAATCGTCCATTTTACTCCTCCTCTATGAGTGCGAGTAATTCTGCTATGGTATCTTGCAGGTCGCACAATACATCTTTTAATTTTTCCTTTGCACGATCTGAAACGATAGCGGCATTGATATTTTTATGAGCGCGTTTTATAGAGCTTGTCCACGAAGGAACAGTAAGAGATAGCTCAACGGCGGGGGCGTCGGGGTCAAACGCTGGCATATCCTTGACGGATGGTCTAACGGGCGGTGGAGCAACTACAGTGTTTTTTCTTGGCGGTCTGCCTCGGTGAGGTTGGTTCATTTGGATGCTATAAGTTTTTTGCTCCTCACCGAAATCCGCCCTCCGAAGTTCTGATGCGGAAAGTTTAGAAAGTTCCACGACACGTTGGTGTGGGAGCTTTAGCCGACCTGCGAGGATTTTAGGTAAGACCTCGGGATATTTTGCGCCTATGCTCAAAAGCGCCTTTGTATAAATAGCGTACTTTTGAATGGTGGCGTGAGTGACGTTGTTTTCATCGGCTAATCGTTGCGCCGTTGTATGCCTTGTAGGTGATTCAGTATAATTCACGCTATCAAGGGATAAGGCGGCATCTGTGCCACGCCAAGGCGTATAAGTACGGGAGCGAGTGCTATTGAGATATTTTTCCGCTTCATACTGCATACCAATTAGGAATTTGCGTGTTTCAAAGGTCAAGTCCCGGCGTTGGAGTTGCTTTTTGCAGACAAACGCCATAGCCGCCTCTTTGCACGAAAAGCGCATTTCTTCGACCTCATATGGGATATCGTGGCGCAGGCAGATTTCATAGCGAGTAATACCATCAATGATATAACCCTTCCAAGTAACGATAGGCTCGGTGCAACCTTCTGCAAGGAGTTTTTCTTCAAGCAGTAGGTATTCCTTTTTGGAGTATGGGCTTATAAGGTTTGTAAAATCTTGATTTATTTGCAAGCGTATGTTCATATACGTGTCCTCAACTTTCTACTTTCGCTATGGTGTCCATTGCAAAAACCGCCATTTTCTCTGACGTAAGAATGGTACCTAAAAGACGATATGTGCCGTTTTCTTCAAGACCGCCCACAACGCTGCAAAGCTCCTTTATAAAAGAACCGCTATAAATTTCGCAAGAGTTATCGGGGCCAAGCATTTCAGCATTTACCTTGTGCGACTGGTCACCCGATGTAACCTTGTCCACGCACTTAACGGCTACGATTCGCCTATTTGTGCTAACAAGCAGTTGTATATACCTTGGGTCACCAAGGGCGTGGAGGGTGGATTTATGTATTCGTATTCTATGTTTCTTTGGGTCGATAGATAGTATCGTTCCCGTTTGTAAATTATCACTCATTGATTATCTCCTTCCGCATTTACGGGTGCAGGCAGAGCAGCATTTTCATCTGCCACCGCCGTGGTGTCTTTAATTGCGTAAACAGCGTAGCCATCAAAAATATTTATCTGCATCGATTGCTTATGAACGCTATACGGCAATCCGAACTGTGTCTGCCATTCCGAGGGGAACACGGGCGTTCTCGATGTTTTTGGCTTTTTCTGTCCTTCGACAAAAGTGCGCTCATACATTTCGGGAGCGTTAAGGTCGAAAACGATTAAATATTCGCCGTTGGAATGCATCAAGCGCCCAAGCACCTTATATCGATATTTCGGATTCCATTCCATCATAGACACAATCTTTGCAAAGAACGGCTTGCAAGTGATAGGACGAGGTTTGCGCTTACCCTTGGAGTTGTTGCACCAAAGGTAGGCATCCTTTGCGCCTTCCTCACAGGGGCGTAAAGCTATAATCTTGTCCGTTTGGTTTACAAGCACCTGTGCAAAATCGAATTGCGGGAATTTAGAAATACACGCCATGTTGACTTGGAACTTAAAATCGCAGAAAGTGACGGACGGCTCTCGCATATGTGCAAAGAACTCACGTCTTACCACTTGGAAATCGTCAAAATTAAAATCGGCGGCTTCAATAACCTCATCCCCATCTGAAAGGACAGGTGCGTTTGTGGCAGAGGGAGCAGCCTCGTCCACGACTTTTAATAGTTCCGTTATAGTATCAGATTGATTCATCAGTAACCTCCTCGAGTGAGATGCCACTCAATTCTTGCCTTATGTATCTGCGGAGTTCCTCAAAGGGCGTAACGTTGATGCGCTTGCCCGTTTCAAAGAGTTGGCCTTGTATCCGCAATTGCCAATCTATCTCGCTTTGGTTTTCAAGTTCCTCAACCGAGCGTTCGTGAAAATAATACGGCTTGCCGAAAGAAAACATCCATTCTTCGGGATATCCTTTGATGTAATTGCCAACGGCGGACAATGGCTTTAAGGATGCCGAATCTTCCTGCCGTGGAATCATATAGGACTTGAAGTAGGTTTCGCAATCGGCGGTATCGAAAATAAATACAATCTCTCCGTCCTTTTCGTAGATAGAGCCGTTAATTTTATATTTGTATTCGGTGTTCCAACCGAACAGACGATACAAGGTTTCAAAAAATGCCGAGGCTGGGATATCTTTCGGATAGTAAACCTTATACGACAGAGTTGAGCAGTAGACCCCTTGACGATTATCCTTATCCGTCGGGCGGAGTGCGAGTTTCTTGGTGATAGGGTTTACAAGCAACTCTACATAATTTTTTGCGCCAAGTTTGCGTATGCAATCGGTGTTGAATTTTATTTTCTTATCCACAAAGGTAACATACGGGCGGTGGGGCGTGTCGAAAAACTCTGCACGGGCAACCTCAAAGCCACGAAGGTCGAAATCCCCGGCGGCAACTTCGATTTGTATTTCAGTAGGTGGTATAGCCGTTTCGGTAGCCTCTTCGATATTATCGTAAACGCTGACCGCTGCTTGGAAATAATCGCCCTCCTTGAAATTTGCCCATCGAGGGTGGATGCCCACAAAACCTTTCAGAATACCGCTATCAATAACCCGCAGTTCAGGAAGGAAGGCGCGGTTGCCGTATCTTGCGTTTTCAATCATATGCTGAACGGCAATATAGTCCGCCTTGGAAACGATAGCTTCGTGGTGGTTGGAGTAATGGCTCTGCGGTCTATCTCCTTTGTTTATCAACGTGCGGTGTGTGCGGTAGTTTTCAGTATAGGTCTTACGGGTTATAACGTCACCGCAGTGGCGCTCATTTCGCAGAATTTGAATAATACTGCCTGATGTCCATTTGGTGGTGTTGCCAAGGTAGGACTTACGCTCAAGGGCTATAAAGGCTTTTGCGATTTGCCCCGAAGAGTAGCCGAATAGGTACATATAAAACGCCAATTTTACAGTGGGAGCTTCGTCGGGATTGATGATAAGGTTACCATCTGCATCGTGGCTATAACCGAGCAATTTCGGCGTAAGGGGCAAGCCGTGGTCAAGGCGCATACGCAGCGAGGTTTCCATACTACGGCTACGGGTATGTGATTCTTCTTCCGCCATAGTGGCTTGGAAGGACAGTGCCATAGAGGAGTCCTCGTTGAGAGAGAAAATAGCCTCCGACTCAAAGAAAACACCAACTGCGGGCTTCCTTTCGGCAAGCTCACGCACGATGCCTATAAAGTCATACTGATTACGCGCAAAACGGGATACGCTTTTGGTGATAATAAGCGTTAATTTGCCTGCCTTTGCATCAGCAATCATCTGCTTGAACTCATCACGATTTTTAAGAGATGTGCCACTGATACCTTCGTCTGCGTAGATTTTCACAAGTGTCCAGTTTGGGTGGCGGGAAACGAACTCCTCATAGTATTTTTTCTGTAGCTCGAAAGAGGTTGTTTGCCTTACGTCATCGGTGGAAACACGGACGTAAATACCGACCAATTGTGGCGTTTCGGTATCGTAATAATCGGTTTTCTTCTTTTCGGGGATATATTCGTAATTATCGGGGTCTATTTCCACACGCATACGGCGGCGGACTTTTTCCTTTTGCTGCCACTTTGTATTACGCTTTTCTTCGTCAATCATCATTGCCTCCATCTGTTTCATCGGGGAGCAACTTCCAATCCGGGGACGGCAGGAAGAAGGTGTCCTTCAAATCGTCTTGATAATAATGAGCGAGGGTGAAGATATCCTCGGAAATAAAGTACATACCGACAGGAGGCTTTTGGGCTGCAAACGCCCGTGCTAAAAAGGCTATCTCATATGGCTTTTTCGATACGTTGGATACTTTTTGGGTGATGATGAGGTCAACTTTTCTGTCCATACAATCCTGTAAGAGCCGACTCCATTCTTTTGCGTTTTCCATATTCGGTGCGGTTGCGCCCTCGTCAATATAGAAATCCACAAGTTCCCAATTGGGGCAAAGCGCCATCGTGTCTTTGAACTCCTTGATGTGGTAATCCAAATAGTCCGTATGCCTTGTTTGATTGAAGTATCGGATATAAATGCCGACCCTGAAATGGTGAGCCGTGTTAGGCCTTTCGTGGCGGATATTTTGTAGCCACGCTTTATGCTCGGCAATCTTCTGCGCCTGCTCGGTATTTGCTCCAAAGAAAGCGGAAAATTTCTGCGCCTCACCGATTTGCATCAAGCGTTCATATACCTCAACTTCTGTACTCATAGATATAAGCCTCCATAGTTATAGTTGCCAACATTATAACCGCTTTTTCGACAAATTGCGAATAACTGTCGGTCAGGTTTTTAACCGTGGGTTATTGAAACGCAAAAAAATATTGAAGGCAATAAAAAAAGAGTGGGCGCAAACCCACTCAATTAGTCATCGTATTCAGTTTTATTGGTACGCATCGTTGTCTTCAACTCACGCACAATTTTAAGAATTGCCTCGACTTCCGTTGGTGTACAATCACCAAGCAAATCGGCAAATTCCTTCTGGTATATTTGGTTCACATGAGGGACATCGGGGCGTAGGATTTCGTCCGCTGACACTTGCAACGCTTCAATGATTTTGCAGAAGGTTGTAAGGAGCATTTCCTTCTTTCCGAGTTCGATATCACTGATGTGTGGCAAGGACACATGGGCATCAAATGCCAAGTCCGCTTGGCTCATTTTCTTCGCTTGACGTGCAGCCCTTATTCGCTGTCCAACTTTATATTCTATGCTATTCTCATCCATTTTGGCGCACCTCCATAAACCACAGACGAATTTATCACTTATAGTTTATCATTTCCAGACGATTATTGAAATCTTCGGCTGACGATTATATCGTCCGCAGTTTATAATAAATTAGAGAAATTTTTAACTTAAAGGAGGTTCTTAATGAAACTTGATTTTTATACCGTGGGGCAAAGGATACGAAGATTGCGTAGGCGCAAAAAACTATCCCAAGCCACCCTTGCCGAAATGGTGGATGTTTCGGCTACATACATAAGTCATCTTGAGAACGGAATGAAATTTATGAGCGTGGAAACGCTGATTGCTCTTGCCAATGCACTGGGCGTTTCTACAGACACAATCCTATGCGATTCTCTCGACCAACAGTTATCAGCCTGCGTGACGGAGTTTGAGATAATTTTGAAAGATTGCACCAATTATGAACGGCGGGTAATCCTCGATAATGCGAGGAGCATCAAGAAGGCTTTACGAGATAATAAGTATCTGAAATAAATATCGTCCACGGACTATAAAAATTGGTTGAAAAAGTCATAATTATATGCTATAATTGATATATCTCTTATTTCGATTGGGGTGGTAGTGTGGCAGAAAAAAGGTGCTGTTTTATTGGACATCGTACCATTACGCTGACCGATGAACTGGTAACGAACATAAAAAATATTATTTGCAGGCTCATTGTGGATGAGGGTGTGAAGTATTTTCTATTTGGCAGCCGTAGTGAGTTTGATGACCTTTGCCACCGAATCGTAACCGACTATCAAAAAGAGTATCCCCATATCGTGCGTGCTGCATACACTCGGCGTAGCGAATATGCCGTAAAAAAAGACGAGAAAGAGAGAATGGAAAAGTCGTGGAGTTCGCTCCTGAAAACGGATGTTAAACTCAAGGACTACGATGCCGAGGTGCAATCCGATAGGGTTTACTCGGCGGGAAAGGCATCATATGTCGAGCGCAATCAAGAGATGATAGATGCCAGTGATTATTGTATTTTCTATTATAACGAGGCGTATCAGCCTCCGCAAAGAAAAAGGGCTAATAGGGATTTAACTTCCTATCAGCCGAAAAGCGGGACTCGCATTGCGTATGAGTATGCGGTTCAAAAAAGTAAGAAAAACGATAAAATTGTAATAAATACGTTCGCATCCTATGAAACGGATTGAAAAATTCATTATTTTATGATATACTATTTTAATAAACAATTTAAGGGAGTGGCAAAGAAATGAAATTAAAACGGGCCTTGTTACCGATTTTAATACTCATACTGACGTTGACGATGGTTGCTTGTTTTACTGCTTGCGACTCTTCTGATAACGACAATGAACCCCATACGCATAGTTTTTCCGAATGGACAACTACTGAAGAAGCAACTTGTTCTTCTGTGGGTACTCAAAAACGTGTATGCACTTGTGGGTATACTGAATACAAATATATAGAACAATTGCCACATACCGAAGTAGTAGATGAGGCTATTCCTGCTACTTGTACTGAAAGCGGTAGAGGCGAAGGAAAGCACTGTGGCGTATGCAATGAAGTACTGCAAAACGCTATTGTGATTGAGCCGTTGCAACACGCATGTGATGATGTAACTATTATTGAAGAAGCGACTTGCCTTAAAAACGGCACAAAGAGATTTACTTGCATCCGTGAGAATTGCGGTTTTTATTATGATGAGGCATATCCGTTACAGGAGTATACCTCAACGGAGATATATAATCAAGCGCTTAAATATGTGGGCGAAATAATAACCTATGATAAAAAAGGAATTCCACTTGCACAAGGCACAGGATTCGTTAGCAGTGCAGACGGAAATATTATTACAAACTACCACGTTATCGATGGCGCATATACAGCCACGATTACGATTGGCGAAGATACATATATGATTCAATCCATATTGGCTTTTGATGCCGATATTGATTTGGCTGTCTTGAAAATAGATGCCACGGGACTCATTCCCGCAAATATCTGTAAGAAAGAACCTGTCATAGCTGCGGAAGTTTATGCTATAGGTTCACCCGAAGGATTTACTGCTTCTATATCCGTTGGCAATGTTTCTTATGCTCAAAGGGTTATTGATGGTGTTACATATGTCCAACATACGGCAGCAATAACGCATGGCAGTTCTGGAAGTCCGCTCATAAACAAGCACGGTGAAGTTATTGGAATCAATGCGGGTGCTTTCTATGGCGAGATTAATGTTGCTATTTTTACAGGTGAACTCGATAATTTGGTGTATGGTACACCGATAACGCTGGCGGAACTTTATGATTCCCAAAACACCCCGAATGATATTCTTCGAGAGTGGTTGCTTGGTAATTATAATTTCGTTACCGATGATTTAACGTATTACCAAATTGAAGGTGAAGGCTTTATTTATGCTGTCGGTTATGATGCCACGGCGGGTATTAACTTCCTTGAGTGTATTTGGGAATTTGCTGACGGCTCTGATTTGTATTTGAGCATCGATTTAACCCTAACAAACGATGGGTTGTACACGTATTATGCGCATTATACCCTTGGTGACAATGAAAATTACACCCGTGGATATATAAATCCCGAAACATATATGGTTACGACTATACTTACGCATTATTCGTATGAAGGTGAGTATTGGGAAGAAGAAAGTATCATGGAGTTTTACTCAAGTGCCGTTGCCTGTGTGATGGAATGGTTCGATTATTGCCTTGATAATTATGTTGAGGAAATCGACACCGAAGATTTCGGGTTTGAGGCTCTTGCGTTTGATTACAACACAGATGCGCTAACTCTATTGAAAAACCATATTCGCACAGAAGGCGAAGTAGACACTGCGAATTCTTGGTACAGAATTGATGAAGAATACGAAGGCTCTAATTATGACGTAAAATTGTCGATGGTATATGACGCTAACAATAATAGCGCTTTTGCATCGATGAGTTGGTTCGGTGATGACGGAACATATTATTACACATATTTGAGTTTGAATCCAACGGCACTCGGTTACTACTATGGTTGCTCATATAGTATTTATTCTAATGGCAGTTTTATAGACCAAAACGATGTAAAAGGCTATATCGAGGCTGGCACATTTACTACCAAGGCAAAATTGGGCTATTTCAGTTATGAGGGGCTTCCTGAGTATGAAGACGATTTGCTTGAGATATACTCCGCATGTATACAAGACCTTTTGAATTGGATGGGTGCATATTTTGATGGCGCAGACTTGAATTATGGCCTTGCTGATTTAGGTTTTATCTTCTATGACGGATATGCTCCTGCACAGGATTGTGATGGAGAGAATCACTATTATCAGACTCCAACCTTCACGTGGGTAGAAGACGAGAACGGATTTAATGTGACGTCAACCTTCGTTTGTGGTTGTGGTACTTATTCCGATACCGCTACGACTTATGTTTCCAACACGGATTATGTTGTTACCAAAAATGCAACTGAAACAGAAATTGTTTATGCCTTTACTGCAACTGTTGTTTTTAATGGTTACACATATACCGATACTCGTTATATAAAGTACGAATGGCAGAGTGTCACACTTCATAATTCCAACTACAAGGATTATCTTGGTGTAGGCTGTAGTAACACCTCATACCTTGTAAGCACATCGGTGTCTAAAAAATACGAAAACTTAACCTATACCGATGTTACTGTTACATTTACTGTACGTATGACAGGAACTGCAAACAATGGTGCAGGCGGAATGGGATATAGCAAAACAGAAACCATCGTGAGTGGGTTCGGGCAAAAAACAACTAATGTTTCGTCAATTGGCTTGAGTGGATATATATTCTATCCTTCGACACTGACATATTCAGTTGCGGTCAGCGGTCAAGTGTCGGGGTACTTTATGACGGAATATCTTGTACCATGAGATAAAAAAGGAGATAGAATCAATGGGAAGATGGGTATATAGAGAGGGCAAAAAAGGTCCAATATCAAGTTATTTCAGAAGCTACTTTTTTGCGTGCCTTATCTTTAATTTCATAGGCCTCATAGGTTGTATTTCTGTAAAATATTACGATGAAGAGATAACAAAAGCAAAGTGGAAAGGTGCTTTCGCAGGGCTTTCGTTTAGTATTGCAGGCATTGCTTGGGCTATTATTGCCACCTCAGCTATTAAAAACAACGCACTTGTTGTTATTACTGCGTTCATTTTGCTGGCGGGTGTTTTCTTCGGAATCCTCTATAAGTACGGCGGACAAGAGGAAGATGAGACTCCTGTAACGACCTCTACGCCAGCGCAAAGCATCTCTTCACAAGAGATGAAACTTTGGGTTGAGGCCTATCTCCGTAATATTGGAATGAACTCGGTTGCTATTAGCGCAGCAGTTAGTGATGGTAAATTATCAAAAAGCTATAATTTAATTAGACGGAAAGCGTCAATGTCCAAGGAAGATTTTTTGATTGAAATGGGAATGTACGAGTTTCTATAATTTGAGGCAAATATTATGAAAAAGAAAATCACACTTTTATTAACATTAATACTTGTCCTTTTATGCTCCGTATGCTTATTTGTCGGTTGCGATGAAACGCCCGACAATATAGGTGGAAGCGGTAACGGCGGCGGAACTACTCAAACGCCGAGCGGAGGCACTTCCGAAGGTGCGGGAGATAACACAAATAGCAATGCGCCTATTACATTAAAGAACACGGGATTTGATAAAAACAATTCCGCAAGCCTCACTGTTTCAGGGCAAACGGAGATTTTTTCCTTTGCCGATAATATAACCGCAAACAACGGCTACTCATATCGTATATATTTGAGTGCTGATTGTGCAGAAGCATCGGTAATTGATAGCAATTATGATGGCTTGGACTATGGTAAAAACTATTATTATATAAAAGCCACAAAAGGTGCTGATACCAAGCAGTACACTCTGTGTGTTGTTAGAGAAAAATATCTAACGGTTACATTTGATTTTGGTGATGGAACAGAAAATGAAACTGTTTCGGTGTTATATGGTGACACTGTTAATCCTCCTGCCAGAGTACCTAATCCTGTTGGATACACCTTCAAAGGGTGGAACTTTGATTTTACAAAAGGTATAACCGATGATACCACTATTGGTATTATGTGTCAGGTCAATAGCTATACTTGTACCCTTGATTATAATTATGACATCCCTGATGATACTAAAACAGTTTTTTATGATGCGATTACATACTTGGGGACTCCCTCGCGGGCGAACCATAGATTTTTAGGGTGGTATTATAACGGCACCAAGGTAGAAAGCAACACGAAATGGAAATATGCCGAGGATATTACTCTTGTTGCAGAGTGGGAATTTATAGGCACAGAGGGGTTGACTTTTAGCAAAATTGATGGCCGAGATGCATACAGTGTTGGTTTTGGCACAAAAGCGACAGAGGCAAGTGAGGTAATCATTCCAGACACATATAATGGAATGCCTGTAGTAAAAATGTCTTCTCCTATGTTCTGCGAATTCACTAAAATTACGCTACCGAAGAACTTGGAATATTTGCCAAGGTTTCAATACTGCTATAATTTGAGAGAGATTGTTATTCCTAAAACCGTTACCGAAACGGCGCATAATGCTTTTAGCGGTTGTAGCTCATTACAAAACATTACATTTGAAAATGGTGGAACGGCATTGACATTAGGAGTACAGATATTCCAAAACTGCACTTCGCTTTCGTCCATTACGCTGCCTGACCACTTAACTGACATCGGGTTGTATCCGTTTGATGGGTGTTCCTCTTTGAGTAGTATAAATGTTTCCGATAATGCTACAAACTTTAAGTCTGTTGATGGTGTTTTGTACTCAAAAGATATGAAAACCATTTACGCATATCCTCCCGCAAAACTTGGCACGACTTATACGTTGGATGGCGTTTCAAAGATTTTTGATGGTGCATTCGATAGTCATTATTTGACCACATTAAATATTAAAAACTTTGGTGTCGCATTTAATATCGGCAACGTAGCTTTTTCGGGTTGCACCCAGCTTACCACAATAAATTTTTATGGAACGGAAGAGCAGCTCGGTTTTAGCCAACACGCACAAGTTTCTTCTTCAATAACAATAAATTACTTGGGTTAGACTTATTGTTAAAATTGAACCCTTTTACCGAAAATGAAACCTTTTCGTAAAAGTGAAACTTGTATCATATAGTTAGTTACTCACAATAAAAAAAGCCGCCTTGTGCGGCTTTTTTTATTGGTGGATCCGAGGCTCAGAGTTGAACTCTGCAAGGTGCAGGAAAACTATAAAATTTGAAGTTGAAAGGTGCACCTTGCCATTTGCCGCAGGGCGGCAAATAAATCGATATCTCCTCGGATCCACCGGCGGAAAGTTCCGCTAAACTTCCCCCCGCGAGGGCAGTACGATTGACATGTGATAAAAAATATCTTTACTTTCGTAAATATATATTGACATATTGGTTCTTTTGTGATATTATATTATCAGAAAGGCGGTGAAGGTATGTATATCGATTATAGCAAATTATGGAAATTGTTGATCGACAAAGGCATGAGCAAAACCGATTTGAAGGATATTACCGGAATCAGTTCAAGAGTATTGGCAAAATTATCAAAGAATGATACGGTTACCACCGATACAATCGCCAGAATTTGCTCCGCACTGAACTGTGATGTGAGTGACATTATGGAATGTGCCAGCGAGGAGCGGCTATCCGTATATTCTGCCTACAAAAGATATGGAAAATGCGTGGCGGAAAATAAGTTATTTAAGACGGTTCAATTTACAATAGACAGTCAAAAATACACGGTTTATCAATCAAAACAGATTGCAACCAAGGCAACCCATATTTGCTGTAACGAGGATGGGGCGATATACTGGGAACAAATTTTCGCCATTGGAACCGTTGCCACCACATCCGAAAAGAAACTCTTGATCAAGCCTTGTCTAAGAAACGACGAGATCTCGATTGTGTTGATCAAGGGAAAACCGGGCGTTATTGTTGGGCTTGATGAGAACGGTTTTATTTCGAGCAGAGGCGTTCGAAAAAAACAATCTGATATTTATGTTATGTCTGAAGCTGCGTTCAAGCTGTTCGTTCCTCAAGTATTTTAAATTTGTATTATTTTATCACCCGACAGTACACCTAAAAGGTGTAACACATTACTAGAAATTTGCCTTTGCTGTGAAAACGGCAAGGTCTATATGAACTATGACGACGCAAGAATTGAGTTTAACGACGGTACGATTCTTTCTACAACACAGGATGCAGGCGATATCCATTATGAGGATGGAAAGGACTATTGGGGCTTCCAACATATCCGCCAGATCGCCGATTTCTATGATGCCGTAGAAAATGACCGAGAACCGTTTATCAGCGGTAGGGAAGCGCTGAAAATTCAAAAATTGATTTGTAAGATCTACGAAAAGGGTAGATGGTAATACAAAAAAACGCGGGATGCCTTGCATCTCGCGTTTTTTCATTCACAAAACCTGTATTTTTTTGTAAAAAAGTGTTGAAAATGTGATTATTGTATGATATAATTTTTACAAGATGTAAAAACAAAGGAATTTAATGTATGAAACCAATTTGTTCCGTTCAAGATTTTAATGCACGCATCAAGCGCGTGCTTGTGACCAAAGAGGAGATCGATGCCGCCATTTCAAAGGCGGGAAAAGAGATCGATAAGATATATGACGGTCGCCCTATTTTGCTTGTCAGCATCCTTAAGGGCGCGTTTGTGTTTATGGCTGATCTTTGCCGCGCCGTAAGCGTGCCGTGCGAGATCGGTTTTATGTGCGCAAAAAGCTATTATGAGGGCACGGTTTCAACAGGTGTTGTAAACATCACAATGGATCTTGATCAGGATATCAGCAAATACCACGTGGTGATCGTGGAGGATATCATTGATACGGGCAGAACACTTTCCGACATTGTAAAGCTGTTGCAGACGCGCAATCCCTTGTCGCTGCACGTTATTACGCTGCTTGATAAGCCCTCGCGCCGCCTTGTGGATTTTAAGGCGGATATCTCACTCTTTACCATTCCCGATCATTTTGTGATCGGTTATGGGCTCGATTGCGGCGAGCATTTCCGCAATCTGCCGTATATAGCAGAATATCAAGAAAAGGAAGGGAATTGACATGCAAAAGTTTCTCAACAAGTTCTTCAAGCTTGAAGAAAAAGGCACCACCGTGCGCATCGAGCTCATTGCGGGCTTAACCACCTTTATGGCGATGGCGTACATCCTCATGGTTAACCCCGGAATGTTTGCGGATCCGTTTGGCGACGGCACCAACGTGCTCGGTGTTAGCTTTGGCGCAATTTACATTGCCACCGCACTCTCCGCCGTGGTCGGCACAGTCCTCATCGGTCTTCTTTCCAATCTCCCGCTTGCCCAGGCATCCGGCATGGGTCTTAACGCATTCTTCGTTTATACCGTTTGTGTAGGGCTCGGCTTTAGCTATGCGAATGCTCTCGTGTTCTGTCTGATCGACGGTCTTATCTTCATCGCGCTTACCATTACGGGTCTGCGCCGCCTGATCTTCGAGGCAGTGCCCGCCGCCGTTAAGGCAGCGATCCCTGCAGGTATCGGTCTGTTTATTGCGTTCCTTGGCCTGCAAAACGCAAAAATCGTTATTCCCAGCACCTCAACCGGTGTTACCATGAACACCTTTAACCTCCTTGGTGATGCTACCTGGGGCAGCATTATGCCTATGCTCATCACCATTGCGGCTGTTATTGCCATTGCTGTTATGTCCAAGAAGGGCGTAAAGGGCGCTATTTTGTGGAGCATTCTCGGTGCCGCAGTTCTTTACTACGCACTTGGCTTTACCGTTCCCGGCTTCTATGACGGCTTCTGGGCAAGCATTACCCTGAACCCCTTTGATGCGTTCAAGGATTTCGGTACGCAGGCAGTAGGTAAGGTGTTTACCGAGGGCTTTAACTTTGACGCATATCTTGCCGGCGAGGGTCGTTCTGTTGGCGGTCTTATCATTGCCTTCGTTACCACCTCTCTTGCATTCTGCATGGTTGATATGTTTGATACCATGGGTACGCTCTACGGCGCTTGCCGCGGCGGTAACCTGCTGGTGAAAAACGAGGCTGGCGAGCTTGAGGTTCCCAATATGGATAAGGCAATGCTTGCCGATGCAGTTGCTACCACCACCGGTGCAATCTGCGGTACCTCTACCGTTACTACCTTTGTAGAGTCCTCTGCAGGCGTGGGTGCCGGCGGTCGTACGGGTCTTTCCTCCATGTTTACGGCTGCAATGTTCTTTATCGCGCTCTTCCTTGCTCCCGTTGCTTCTCTTATTCCTGCTTGCGCATACGCAGCAGCTCTCATTTACGTTGGCATTTTGATGATCGGTTGTGTAAAGGATATCGACTGGGCTGACCCCTCTGTTTCCTTGCCCTCGTTCCTTACCATCGTAATGATGCCCTTCACCTACAACATTTCTTACGGTATCGCCTTCGGTCTGATTTCTCATATCGCTGTGAAGGCATTTACCGGCAAGATCAAGGAAGTGAAGCTCGGCACTTGGGTTGTGGCTGTGCTCTTTGCCGCAATGTTCTTCCTGACGCACTAATCCTTAGTTAATAAAAAAATCGGCAGAGGAAAACTCTCTGCCGATTTTTTTATATCTTTGACAATATTTTTTCGATTTTTGTTGAAATAGAGGAAAAATGTGGTATACTATATAAGTAGGGCAATCCTATTGCAAGGCAAATTTTCAATTTTACATGAAACGGAGAGTTTTTATGAACAAACAGGTAGAAAAGGTCATGCAGCTCATCAAGGAGCACGACATTAAAATGATCGACTTTAAAATGGTCGATATCAACGGTCAGTACCGTCACGTGACGATCCCCGCAGAGAATTTCTCTGAGGATACGATGAAAAGCGGTATCGGCTTTGACGCCTCGAACTACGGCTATGCCGTGGTAGAGAAGAGCGACATGGTCTTTATCCCCGATCCCGCAACTGCTGTGGTCGATCCCTTCTGCTCTATCCCCACGCTTTCCATGACGGGTAATGCGATGATCATCGATACACCCGAAAACCGTCCCTTGCCGCAGTACCCGCGTAACATCGTGCGTGCCGCAGTGCAGTATATGAAGGATCTGGGTGTTGCCGATGAGATGAAGATCCTGCCCGAGTTTGAGTTCTATCTCTTCGATAACGTTGGCTGGGAGGTCAGCGGCCGCGAGATCAGCGCAACCGTTGATGCACAGCAGTCCTATTGGAACAGCGCAACCGAGGGTCTTGGTGTTGTTGTTCCCAAGCAAAAGAATTACCACATCGCCAAGCCCTTTGATATTTCCTACGAGTGCCGTTCCGAGATGTGCATGCTGATGAAGGAAATGGGCATTGACATCAACTATCATCACCCCGAGGTTGCGGCGTCGGGTCAGTTTGAGATCGAGCCCCAGCTCGGCGAGGTCGTGCATATGGCAGATGCCACGATGATGATCAAATATATCATTCACAATACGGCACTCAAGTACGGCAAGAGCGCTACCTTTATGCCTAAGCCCATTTACGGCGAGGCAGGCAGCGGTATGCACGTGCATATGCTCCTGATGAAGGACGGTCAGCCCGTGTTCTCCGATGATAACGGTTACTCCAACCTCTCGAAGGAAGCGCACTGGTTTATGGGCGGTCTTCTTAAGCACATCGCTTCGCTTTGTGCCATTACCAACCCCAGCACCAACTCCTTTAAGCGTCTTGTCCCCGGCTTTGAGGCACCTGTAACCGTTGGCTACGCGACCTCTAACCGTTCGGCAGTTATCCGTATTCCTGCCTATGCTAAGAGCCCCGACAAGCGTCGCTTCGAGCTTCGTAACCCCGATGCAACCTGCAACCCCTACTTCTGCTACGCAGCAATTCTTATGGCAGGTCTTGACGGTATCAAGAATCAGATCGATCCCCATGCCGAGGGCTGGGGCCCCTACGATTTCAACCTTTATCACCTCTCCGATGAGGAGAAGAAGAAGCTCAAGGGTCTGCCCACCAGCTTGCCCGAGGCACTCGATGCGCTTGAAGCGGATCACGACTACCTCACCGCAGGCGGCGTATTCCCCGAGCACCTTATCGAGAAATTTATTTCGATGAAGCGCGCTGAGTGCTCCGAGCTCTCCAAGATCCCGCATCCCGCAGAATTTGACCGTTATTACAATCTTTAATAAAGCAAAAGGGACAAAGAGCGCAGCTCTTTGTCCCTATTTTTTATTTATCCCATTTTTCGATCAACGCCTTGATTTGATCCGCAAGCCTTGCATTGTCCTTATTGGGACGTCCGTCTGCACGCTTGGCAAGTGCAAGCAACGCCTCGGCATTGGCAACCAAATTCGCGTGCACGCTCGATTTGCGCGATCTCGCCCTTGTCGCATCAACGGCGGGGATGCGGCGGCGCTCGGTGTAGGCGGTCATGGCACCGCTGCTAAGATCATATTCCGTGCCGCTGTTAGGCGCTTCTACGGCATAGCCACGGTCCCGTAGGGTGTCGCCCAGTGCCGCGATCGCCTCCTCATCTCCGTGATTGAGGAACACCGTTTTAGGCTTTCTTTCAAACGCCGCAAGCCAAGAGATCAAGCCATCCTTGTCAGCATGGCCGCTTGTGCCGCGCAGCGATCTGATGCGTGCCTGTACAACGATCTCCTCTCCAAAAAGCTTCACGCGCTTCGCACCCTCTGTGAGCGCGCGTCCAAGCGTGCCCACCGCTTGATAGCCTACAAACAGGATCAAATTCTTTTCCTGCCACAAATTATGCTTTAAATGATGACGCACACGCCCCGCCTCGCACATGCCGCTTGCCGAAATGATGACCTTGGGGTGCGGATCGGTGTTGATGCGTTTTGAGTCGTCTGCTGTGACCGCAAGCCGCAAATCATCGAAGCGAATGGGATCAACACCGGCACGGATCAGCGCCTGCGTTTCCTCATCAAAGCAAGTGGGATCGCATTTGGAGAAGATCTCGGTTGCTTCAATTGCAAGCGGGCTATCCACATAAACGGGGAATTTGGGGTGGCGTGTGAGCCCACGCGCCTTGATCTCGCGTATGGCATACAGCAGCTCCTGTGTACGACCAACCGCGAAGGAGGGAATGACCACGTTACCACCGCGGTCTATCGTTTCGTCAATAAGTCCTGCAAGCATTTCCACCGTGTCGGCGGCAGGAGCGTGTAAGCGGTTGCCGTAAGTGGATTCCAATACCAAATAATCGGCATCGGTAACGGGCGTCGGATCCTTAATGATCGGTTGATCGGTGTTTCCCACATCTCCGCTGAATACGATTTTTTTGGTGGTATCGCCCTCGCGCAGCCAAAGCTCTATCGCAGCAGAGCCAAGCAAATGCCCAATATCGGTAAAGCGCAGCTCTATACCCGCGGCTGCCGTGATCCTCTTGTCATACGGAACACCCTCAAGCAGGGAAATAGCGCCCATGGCGTCTTCTATGGTATAGGTAGGCGTAAAGTTATCCTCACCTGCACGCTGCGCCTTGCGGTTTTTCCATTCTGCCTCAAGCATTTGAATGTGTGCACTGTCACGCAGCATGATGTCAGAAAGCCTTGCGGTTGCCTCGGTTGCGAAAATAATGCCACGAAAGCCCTCCTTGTAAAGGCGGGGAAGCATGCCCGAGTGATCAATGTGGGCGTGCGTCAAAAACACCGCCTGTATTTCTCTGGCGGGCACGGGGAGCGCCACGTTTTGAAACACGTCGATCCCTTGCTCCATACCGCAGTCAACGAGATAGTATCTGCCACTGACCTCAAGCAGCGTGCAGCTGCCCGTTACCTCCTGAGCCGCGCCGATAAATTGTATTTTCATTAAGATCCCCCTTTCGCGTGCGCCCCGTAGGGCTTTGGGCTTAAATCTACAATTATAGTATACCACAAGACGCGCCGGATTGCAACTTGCCGTTGACTTTTCTACCTGTGCGTGCTATCATATATTTATATTTTGAAAGGGAAGTTGCTTTATGAATGTACACAAGCACCGCCTTGCCTTGATCGGCGCGATGACGATCTTTGGCACGATCGGTATCTTTCGCCGTTATATTCCGCTGCCGTCGGGCGCGGTCGCGTTTATTCGCTCTCTGATGGGTGCACTGCTTTTGCTCATTTTTTTGCTTTCCAAACGGCAAAAATTAAACATCCTCGCCATTCGCCGAAATCTTGTGTCCTTGCTTTTGTCAGGGGTGTGCCTTGGCTTTAACTGGGTGTTGCTTTTTGAGGCGTACAAATATACCTCTGTGGCGGTTGCTACGCTCTCCTACTATATGGCACCGATCCTACTGATCCTCGCCGCCCCCTTGCTTTTGGGCGAGCGCCTCACGGTAAAAAAGGGAATATGCGCCGCGGTGGCACTGTTTGGCATGGTGCTTGTTTCCGGTGTGCTTGAGGCGGGCGTGAAGAACGCTGCCGAGCTGCGCGGCATTTTCATGGGGCTTCTTGCAGCCGTGCTTTACGCCGGGATCATTCTGCTCAATAAAAAAATGCAGGAAATTGATGCAATCGATAAAACTGTGGTACAGTTTGCAGTTTCAGCGCTGGTGCTGCTTCCATACGTTTTGCTTGCCGAGGAGGTCTCCTTGGCTGTCCTCACACCCCTGTCGGCACTTCTGCTGCTCGTGGTGTGCGTTTTACACACGGGGCTTGCGTATCTTATGTATTTTGGCGCTGTCGGCAAGCTGAAGGCGAGTACCGTAGCGCTCTTTAGCTACATCGACCCCGTTTTGGCGGTGCTTCTTTCCGCGCTTTTATTAAAAGAGCCAATGACCATTCTTTGCGGCATCGGTGCTGTGCTGGTGCTGGGCGCAGCATACGTGAGCGAAAAATAATACAAAGTAAATGGGAGCGAAAAAGTGGATGATAATAAGATCATAGAGCTTCTTTTTGCGCGCTCCGAAAAGGCGCTGACTGAAGTTTCCCGCAAATACGGTAAGCTTTGCTTGCACGTAGCAACCAATATTCTTGGCAATCATGCAGATGCCGAGGAATGTGTAAATGATGCATATCTCGCGCTTTGGCAAGCCATACCGCCCCAAAGACCGCGATCCTTATTGGCATTTCTTTTGCGGATCGTTAAAAATATTTGTATCAATCGCTACGAATATAATACGGCAAGTAAAAGAAATTCAAATTATACTATGTGCTTAGATGAAATGGCATATTTTCTCCAAGCCGACACATCAGTTGAACAGGAAGTGGAGGCAAGACTTATCACCACTTACATAGAGCAATTTTTAGATACCCTCAGCAGCAGGGATCGCATATTGTTTGTGCGCCGTTATTGGTATTTTGATGCCTTTGATCAGCTTGCCGCACGCACGGGTATGCGCGAGGGAACTATTCGCGTGCGTCTTTCTCGCATGCGCGAAAAATTGCGGAAATATCTCGAGGAAAGGGGTGTGAAGCTATGAGTGCCAAAAGAATGCTTGATGCAATGCACGATATTGATGATGCATATATTTTAGAAGCTAACAATATAAAGTCTAAAAACCCATCTCGCCTATGGGGGCGTGTGGCGGCTATCGCAGCGTGTCTGTTGCTGATGTGCTCTGTCGCTCTCTTGCTTTTGCGCCCTGATCCACCTGTAACAGACAGCGGCGACGGCGCCACAACGGGCGGTACCGGCACAAGTCAGGTTTCCTTTTATTGTAATGGCACATTATATGTAAGAGATACAAGCAAAGCACCGATATATGATCTGCCTGCCGCATATCATTATCAAGGCAATGCAATCCTAACGGACGGAGCAATCGATACAGAGCTTGAGGCAAGTGAGGCAGGAAAAATTTATATTTGTAGTGACGGCACTGCCTATTTTGAATGCACCTCGCGCGCACCTGTAAATGGAAAATACGTTTTATTACCCTGCATTCCCGACTAAAAAAGGGGCTGTCTCAAATTTTCAATTTGAGACAGCCCCTTCGCGTCAAAAAGGCGACGGTAGGCTTTTTGACGCCGGGAATTTGTGTTTTTTACCCGCCGGCGGGTGAAAATGGCGGCGTTTAGCCGCCAAACAAAAACCATAGGGGCTTGTCGACCAAATGCAAAGCATTTGAGACAGCCCCTTTTTGTAACATCTTAGATAAAAAACTGACTGTATAAGTAAAGGAGGTGCTGTTATGAAACGCAAAAAAATTGTCTGTTTATTGCTTGTAGGTGTGCTGGTGTTGGGGCTTGTGGGCACTTTTATGTGGCGCAGGTTGTGTCCCTTAGCTTATGCCGATCTTGAGGGCTGTCGGGTCGGTGTCTATGACAGGGAGGGCAGAGAGATCATTACCTATCTTAGCGATGAAAACAGAGATGAACTTTTGCTCATGCTCGATTTGGCAGAGCTTGATACCTTTGGTACGGCAAGATATCCATTTGTTTCGGGGGCACAGCTCATCACACGGTACCGTGTTGAGCTTGCCAATAACAAAACAATTGACATCGGGTTTTCGGGCGACTATCTTATCATAAACGGTCTTGGATACGAAGGAAAGGGTTATCTGATCGAATCCATGCATCGTTTTTGGGAGCAAGCATATAAGGAATATTATTTTGCCGATGCAGTGGTAGGTAACATTTGCGACGGCTAAAGGCTAACAAAGGGACAGATTTTTGATCTGTCCCTTTGTGGTTATGATCTGTTTTTACAAACTCTGCTCAAAAAAACAGTATAGCCCGACATCAAGATTGTAAAAAATACAAAAATTGATAAAAATCAAGAAATCCTCTTGAAAAATAAGGATTCATGTAGTATAATAATAAAAATAAAATACTGCAAACACAGTGTAAGTAACATAAAGGAGAATAAAGCCATGGCATTCTTTTATGAAGAACCTTCCCATACCTTTAACGAATATCTGCTTGTACCCGGGTACTCGTCTGCGGAATGTATCCCCGCTAACGTTTCTTTAAAAACGCCGCTTGTTCGTTATAAAGCTGGTGAGGAGCCGGCAATCTCCATGAATATTCCGCTTGTTTCTGCAATTATGCAGTCTGTTTCGGGTGATCGCCTTGCTGTTGCACTCGCACAGGAGGGTGGCGTATCCTTTATTTACGGCTCTCAGTCGATCGAGGATGAGGCAGCCATGGTTGCTAAGGTAAAGGGCTTTAAGGCGGGATTTGTGCGCAGCGATTCTAACCTGCGCCCCGATCAAACACTTGCCGATGTTTTGGCACTGAAAGAGGAAAACGGTCACTCTACCGTAGCCATCACCGCAGACGGCACCCCCAACGGCAAGCTGCTTGGCATTGTTACGGGCAGAGATTACCGTGTGAGCCGCATGGACCCGGAAGAAAAGATCTCCACCTTCATGACGCCTCTTGAAAAGCTGATCACCGCTCCCGAGGGCACCACGCTTAAGGAAGCAAACGATATTATTTGGGATAACAAGCTCAATTCCTTGCCCATCGTATCTAAGGAAGGCAATCTGTGCTATTTCGTATTCCGCAAGGATTATGATCAGCACAAGAAAAACCCCATGGAGCTGCTTGATAGCCAAAAGCGCTATATCGTTGGTGCAGGCATCAATACGCGCGACTATGCTGAGCGTGTACCCGCACTGGTTGAGGCAGGCGTTGACGTAGTATGTATCGACTCCTCGGAGGGGTATTCCGAGTGGCAGAAGCGCACCATTGAGTGGGTTCGCGAGAAGTACGGCGACAGCGTAAAGATCGGTGCCGGAAATGTAGTAGACGGTGAGGGCTTCCGCTTCCTTGCCGATTGCGGTGCAGACTTTATCAAGGTTGGCATCGGCGGCGGTTCTATTTGCATCACGCGTGAAACCAAGGGCATTGGCCGCGGTCAGGCAACGGCTCTGATTGATGTGTGCCGCGCCCGTGATGAATATTTCAAGGAAACAGGCATTTATGTTCCTGTTTGCTCTGACGGCGGTATCGTACATGACCATCACATGACCTTGGCACTTGCTATGGGCGCTGATTTCATTATGCTCGGTCGTTACTTTGCACGCTTTGATGAGAGCCCCACGGCAAAGGTAAATGTTAACGGAACTCTGATGAAGGAGTATTGGGGTGAGGGCAGCAACCGCGCGCGCAATTGGCAGCGTTATGACCTTGGCGGAAACAAAAAGCTTTCCTTTGAGGAGGGTGTTGACTCTTACGTACCCTATGCAGGCAAGCTTTCGGATAACGTGGGCGTAAGCCTTGCTAAGGTGCGCTCCACCATGTGCAACTGCGGCGCGCTTTCTATTCCCGAGCTGCAGCAAAAGGCTAAGCTTACCTTGGTATCTGCTGTTAGTATCGTAGAGGGTGGCGCACACGATGTACTGCTGAAGTCCACCAACAAGCAGGTTTAATACTGTTTTGACAGAACAAACATAATCAACAACCGCCCCCTGTTGCATTGCAGCAGGGGGCGGTTGTTTGTAATTTAAAAAGTCTGCCAAGGCTTATTTTAATCTGTAGATGTCTTTTTCTGCAATCAGAACGGTGGGCTTAACGGTAATACCGCTAAGCTTTTGATCTACCTTGGCTTGGCTTATCACGTCGCAGTTTTGGGAAAGGGAAGGCGGTTCTACACCAAACAGGCTTTTGTAGATCATTTTAGCCCCCACGTAGCCCGCCAGTGCGGTGCTGTGGTCATATGCGTCATTTTTACATAGATCGCTTTTTTTAACGCCGGCTTCGATCAGTGCTTCAAGCTCACCTCGCCAATTCAATATTACAATGTCGGGATACTGCTCACGAGCCTGATTGATTTGCGCCGCGCGCTCGTTGTGGGCGGGGAAAAGTACCAGTCTTGTGCCTGACCTTTGACAGATATCATATATAGTCTGCAAGGCTTCTACGTCGCTATTATTGTAAAGCCCGCACATGAAGACCATGTCGTAGGCACCGTTTTTAATTTCGTTGACGGCTTCTATATGGCTGTCGCTTTCACCCGAAGCATATTTTGATATGGTGGCGTAGCCGATGCTTGTAACCGTTATGTCATAGTTGCGATTTCCTTCGGACATCATATCCTCTAAAATAATACCGATACCCGAATATCTATTATAAACAAAGCTGTTGCCAAGAATAGCAATGGATTTTGCTTCATTTCCTCCGCCAAGCGAAAGGGAGGGAGGCTTGCGGTAGTCTTTGACAGGCACAGGCGTTGGCTCGGAAAACCATTCAAAGGCATTTTTGTCCATGGTGCTTTCAGCAATTTCTAAGGTGATGGCGCAGTCGTTACCCGCATCATCCTTGTAGGAGTAGCAAATGCGATACCAAGCGGCCTTTTCTTTGTTTTTTTTCACAACCCCGATATAGGTTTTAATGAGTACGTCATTGTAGGTTTCGCTTTTGGCTTCTGACATGCTTTCGGCATCTTGGGTTGCTTCGCTAAGCATGAGTGTGCCAACGGTGGCATCGCCTTCTTTGATGGTATAATGACCGTCCTCTTTGTCAAAGCTCCATTCCAGCGGTACACGCACACGCAGTGCTGTGTTGCTGTCGTCAGCAGTAAAGTAAGCATACGTGGCGCCCGTGCTCTTTCTTGTGTTTGGCAGGTCATCAGGGGCGGTAGGTATAATTTTTTTGCAGGATACGAGCGGGAAAAGCAGAAGAATAGACAATAATAAAGAGAGAATGCGTTTTGTCATGATAAACTCCGTTCTGTGTGTGGGAGATTTTAATAGAATTGTTCAAAATGAAATGAAAAGCACACTATGTTCAATGTGATGTTATTTTAACATATTTTTCGTAGAATAACAAGAGGGAAGGCTGCTTTTTTCAGACCTCGGTGAAAAATTGCAAAAATCGCGGAAGGGGGTATTGACAAGAATTATTTCTTTTGTTATAATAACAACGTTAATAAGGGGCATTAGCGCAGTTGGGAGCGCACAACACTGGCAGTGTTGGGGTCAGGGGTTCGAATCCCCTATGCTCCACCAATAGACAAAAAACCGCCTGAAAGGGCGGTTTTTTGTCTATTGGTGGAGCATAGGGGTCACTCGACCCCTGTGGAAGATTCCGTTTGAAGCGGAAAGCTTGGCAGTTCTATGGCGAATCTTCAAGCAGCCGCGCAAAGCGCGCCTGCGGGGTTCGAATCCCCGAGATAGAACGAGCCACCCATAAGGGCGGCTTTTTTATTATTTTTCTTCATACCAGCCCTTGGCGCGATTAAGGGCTCTGTGCCACCCACAAAGCAGCTCTTGGCGCTTAGCGGCGCTCATTTCGGGTGTGTAGCGCGTTTTGGGTGAGAAGAGATGCTTCACATCCTCTAATTTTGCATAGCCTACACCTATCGCCGCGGCAAAAGCGGTGCCAAGTGCGGTCGCCTCGGTACAGGAGGGAAGCTCAAGCGGTAAATTTAGGATGTCGGCTTGAAATTGCATAATAGCTATCGGGGTAAGAGCTGTTCTTGCGCGAAACTGATCGCCATACTGCGCATTAAGCTCCTCAGCGCGCGCGGCAGTGCGCCTATCCTGCCAAACAATGGCGGGATAGACAGGCTTTCCCGTTTCGGCATCCCATAGGGCAACGCTTTCACCCTCGTGATCGATACCAATGGCAAGGATATCTGCAGGCGAGGCATTGGCTATCGCCATTGCCTCGGTCACTGCGGCACAGACGGCGTTATAAATATCCGTTGGATCATGCTCGACCCAGCCTGCTTTTGGGTAGGATTGCTTTATTTCGCAATAACCGCGCGCAACGGGCGCAAAGCTGCGGTCAAACAGAATGGCGGTTGCACCCGTTGTGCCTTGATCGATCCCTAAAAAATATTTGCTAATGCCTTAAGCCTTGCCGTTTAAGCGCGCAAGGAGCGCAGGCAATTCGCCAAGCGCCTCGATCGTGTGATCGGGCTGCGTGCGATCAGAGGGGAAGGGCTTTACGTAAGGGATCCACACAGCAGTAAGCCCCGCCAGCTTGGAGCCTTCTACGTCGTTTATGGGATGGTCGCCCACGTACATTGCCTCAGCGGGTGTGATGCCCATTTCGCGGCAGATCGTATGATATGCCGAGGCATGCGGCTTGCCCTTGGGCAGCGTGCCGCAAATGATAATTTTATCAAAATAGGGTGCAAGGGGCGTGTTGTTCAGCTTGTCGTTTTGGCTTTTTTCGCCGCCGTTTGTCAGCATGCCAATCAGATACCCTTGCTCACGCAGCGTTTTGAGCGTTTGGAGCGTGTCCTTCCAGAGCGTAATGGTGCGTGGCTGGTGGGTTCTGATCACCTTCATGTATTCCTCGTATGTAGGTATCTTCTTAAATACGCCCTTTGCTACCTTTTCCTTATATACATCGGGCCAGCCAAGGGGATACGCGCCGTCCTTGTCGGCTTGCTTCATGCGTGCAAGCAGCTCCTCATCAGACAGTTCATCATTGATAAATTCAGCCATGTCCGCTTTAAAGGGAGCAAACATTTTGGCGTAGCTTGCATCTCTGTCGTATAGGGTATGGTCAAAATCAAAAATTACGGCTTTAATCATTTTCTTGGTTCTCCTTGGTATTTTTGCTTTTTCGCTTGACCCCTGATAGGGGATTGTGTGACATTGCTTCCTGCATGCTGGCGCTGCTGACATGCGTGTAGATCTGTGTGGTGTTGAGCTGCTCGTGCCCGAGGATATCCTTTAGCACACGTACATCCACAGCACCTGTTTGGTACATCAGCGTGGCGGCGGTGTGGCGCAGCTTGTGCACTGATAGGCGGCGCTCTCCAAGCCCTGCCATATCAAGGTATTTGTATACCATCCACTGCACGGTCTTAACGCTGATGCGGTTGTTTTGCCCGCTTAAAAACAACGCCTTTTCTTTGTCCGATCTGCCGTTTTTCTCGGCAAGTCGGATGGGCAGATATTCGGCAAGCGCCGTTTTGCAGGCTTCGTTTAAATAAATGATGCGTTCCTTCGCGCCCTTGCCTGTTACGCGCAGAGACTCTATTTCGCGGTTGATGTCATTCAAATCGATGCCGCATAATTCGGACACACGCATGCCGCAGTTGAGAAAGAGCGTGATAATGGTATAATCACGCACCACATTACGGGAATTTTTATCGTTTTTTACGGTGTCAAGCAGTAAAAGTGATTCCTCAAGAGAGAGAAACTTGGGGAGTGTTTGCTTACGCTTGGGCGATTCGATATCGGCGGCGGGATTGGTATCAAGCTGCTTGGTTTTTGTGACAAGATAGCGGTAAAACATGCGTATGGAAACCAGCTTTCTTGCCTTGGCCGCCCATAGGTTTTTGCGAACTGACCCTGTGTACTGTAAAAATGAATAGATCTCGGTGGTGCGGATCGAGCCGATAAATTTGAGGTCAAGGTCGCTGATATCGATTGCCAAAAAATCCTCGCCGTCAAGATCAATGCCATCACGGCTTGCCACCACATAGCGTAAAAAGGTGCGCAGGTCAAGCAGGTATTCTGAAACGGTTTTTTGCGAGCAGTTTTGTATGCCCGATTTGTATGCTGCAAATTCCTGTACCAAAGGCGGCAGCTCGCGCATGGGTACTGCATATTGATTTTTCATGGCTGCTCCTTTCCTTTGTGACGCTGCGGTGTCGGTTGAGAAAAAATTACAAAATATTTTGCTTTTGTCTTGAAAAGTCCCGTATATTTCGGTATAATAAGGTATATTGTTACAAAAAGGGGAACTACATAGTGAAAGAATTTTTTAAGAAATATTCCTATACCATGATAAAACTCTTTGTCAATCAATTTGCCATTGCGTTCTTTGGTATTGGCATGGCATTTGTCAGTGCTTATGCGGGCAACCTTAAGTTGCGCGTTGCCACGAGCATTGGCGCAATTATCTTTTATCTCTTTTTGCTGTACGCCCATATGTGGGAGCTTGGCGCAAAGGACGGAATTTCAGCCCAGGCGCGTGATACCTCGCGTGGGCTGTGGCGCGGATTTGCAATCGGCGCCTGCGCCAATGTGCTGAACATTTTGTTGGCGATTACTATTACGGTAACAAGCCTTGCTAAGGTGGCGGGGGGACTCGGTCAAGCGGCAACCTCGGCTGCGCTGATGCTTGAGGGTATGTATTTTGGTATTTTGTCAGTCCCTGTGGGTGGAGTCGTTCTGTCGGAGCACGCATGGTCTTATTTCCTTATCACCCTGCCTGCAATCCTTGTCAGCGGTCTTGCCTATATCATTGGCAGCTACAATTTGCACGCTACCAATATTTTAATACCAAAAAACAAAGATGTCAAGAATAATGGACGTCCCCAATAAGAAATATTTTAAAATATAATGCTAAATTATATAAAAACCTCTTTTCCAACTGCTTTTGGCAGGTGGAAAAGAGGTTTTTTGTATAATACTTTGTCTTTTTGGCATATGCTTTTTTTGAACTCTCACTTGTTACAATTTATTAACTTTCTGTTCACAAAATATACAATATCTCATGCTAAGATTTTGATTGTTACAGAAAGTAGTATTTAAAACTACATAATGAAATAAAAAGTAAATCGAAATGTGGGGAATGAAACAAAATGAAAAAGCTTGCAAAAATAATTCGTGGCATAACAGTGCCACCTGCCATTGTGACCGTACTCTTTGTGCTGCTGTATTTTCTCCGTGATGATGTGATACCGCAGCCCCTTGATCTCGCATTTTCTTTGTTTTTCTTGGCAGTGGTACCCGTGCTTGCCTACCCGTTGCAGGCAATTGTTCCCGCCTTTCGCCCCGGTGGGCAGAAAATGAAACGAAAGCTCGCGTTTATTCTCTCCATTATGGGGTATATTGCGGCATTTACCGTAAGTCTTGTACGCGGTGCAGTACCGAATCTTGCCTATATCGATGCGGTGTATCTTTGCTCGGTTTTGGTGCTTACCGCACTCAACGTGTTCACACCCTGGCACGCAAGCGGCCATGCGTGCAGCATTGTGGGTCCTATTGCCTTGCTTGCCTGCTTTTTTGGCTGGGGGGCGATACTTGCGGGCGCTGCAGTCATTGCGCTCTCCTTTTGGTCATCCGTCTATTTAAAGCGCCATACGGTGCGTGAATATCTTCTTGGTGCAGTTTCTTCCTTGCTGTCTGCCCTCATGATGTATCCTTTATTTATGCCAACGTTTTAATAGAGTGCCTGAAATGTCGGAAATGCATTTCAGGCGCTTTTTCTTTGGCCAAAAACCAAATATAGGCTTTAAAAAGGGCGGAATTTTGCTTTACTTTTAAATATAACTGTGTTATACTAAATAATACTATCAATGCAAGGGGAGGTAATGAGATGACTGACGGTAAATTTCAACTGAAAAGCAGTTTTCAACCAACAGGTGATCAGCCGCAAGCGATCAAGGCTTTGGTTGAGGGGCTGGATGCCGGCATGCGTTATCAGACCCTGCTTGGCGTTACGGGGTCGGGTAAGACCTTTACTATGGCAAACGTCATTGCCAAGGTCAATCGCCCCACGCTGATTTTAGAGCCAAATAAAACCCTTGCGGCACAGATCTGCTCGGAAATGCGCGAGTTTTTTCCTGATGCTGCGGTTGAATTTTTTGTTTCGTATTACGATTATTATCAGCCCGAGGCATATATCCCGGGCAGAGATATGTATATCGAAAAGGATGCCTCGATCAATGATGAGATCGATCGCCTGCGGCACAGCGCCACCTCCGCGCTCCTTGAGCGCCGTGATGTGATCATTGTGGCAAGTGTTTCCTGCATTTATTCGCTTGGTGACCCCGAGGAATACCGCAGTCTTGTTATTTCCTTACGGCCCGGCATGGAAATGAGCCGTGACACGCTATTAAAGCGCCTTGTTTCCATACAGTACGAGCGCAGTGACCTGAATTTTCAGCGAAACAAATTCCGTGTGCGCGGGGATACCGTGGATATTTATCCTGCGGGATACGGGGAAAATGCGGTGCGCGTTGAATTTTTTGGAGATGAGATCGAGCGCTTAACGGAATTCCGTGCCGTAACGGGCGAGGTCATTCGCGACCTTAGATATTTTGGCGTATTTCCAGCTACCCACTATGCGGTTTCCGCAGATAAGCGAGAGGCGGCGCTTGCCGAGATCGGCGCTGAGATGCTTGACCGCGTTGCTTTTTTTGAGAGTGAAAACAAGCTTCTTGAGGCACAACGCATTGCCGAGCGCACCAAATATGATATCGAAATGCTGCGTGAGGTAGGCTACTGCTCGGGGGTAGAGAACTACTCTCGTGTGCTTTCGGGCAGACCTGCAGGCTCTACTCCTTATACGCTGCTTGACTATTTTCCAAAGGATTACCTGCTTATTGTTGATGAGTCGCACGTTATGCTGCCGCAGGTGCGCGGCATGAGCGGGGGCGACACGGCAAGAAAGAAAAATCTGGTGGATTTTGGATTCCGCTTGCCCTCGGCATACGATAACCGTCCCCTTTATTTTCATGAATTTGAGGATCGTGTCGGACAAGCCATTCTTGTTAGCGCGACCCCCGCTGATTATGAAAAGCAAAATTCCACCCAAGTGGTGGAGCAGATCATTCGCCCCACGGGTCTGCTTGACCCGGAAATCGACGTGCGCCCAATTGCAGGGCAGGTCGACGATCTCATGGGTGAGATCCGCATACGTGCCGCCAAGGGCGAGCGTGTACTTGTCACCACCTTAACAACGCATATGGCAGAGGATCTTACCTCGTATTTTGAGGAGAACGGCATCCGTGTGCGCTACATTCACCATAACGTAGAAACAATTGAGCGCATGGAGATCATACGCGATCTGCGTGTGGGCAAGTTTGACGTTTTGGTGGGCATCAATCTTTTGCGTGAGGGGCTGGATCTGCCCGAGGTGTCGCTTGTGGCGATCCTTGATGCAGACAAGGAGGGCTTTTTGCGCACCGAAACCTCGCTCATTCAGACCATTGGCCGTGCCGCGCGCAACGCCGAGGGCAAGGTCATTATGTACGCTGACAGCATCACGAAGTCGATGCGCGTGGCAATCGATGAAACACGCCGTCGCCGCGCGATACAGGATGCCTATAATAAGGCAAACGGCATTACCCCCAAAACCATTGTCAAGGGCGTGCATGATATTATCGATATTGGCAAGGCGACCGAGGATGCGGGCGGAAAGGGCAAGAAGAAGCTTACAAAGAACGAACGCGAGAAACTGATCCAAACACTTTCTGCAGAAATGAGAGATGCCGCAAAGCGTCTTGAATTTGAGCAGGCGGCGTTCCTGCGTGACAAGATCAGGGAATTGCGGGAAAGCAAGGAATTGTAATATGGCAAACGAGCTTATTTTAAAGGGCGTGCGTGTCCACAATTTAAAAAATATAGATGTGACCATACCGCGTGATAAGCTGGTGGTGCTAACGGGTCTTTCGGGGTCGGGCAAGTCCTCGCTTGCATTTGATACCATTTATGCCGAGGGGCACCGTCGCTTTGTCGAATCGCTCTCGTCTTATGCGCGTATGTTTTTGGGGCAGCTCGACAAGCCCGATATCGATAGCATTGAGGGTCTGTCGCCTGCCATTTCCATCGACCAAAAGACCACCTCAAAAAATCCGCGCTCCACGGTAGGCACGGTAACCGAGATCTATGATTATTTGCGCTTGCTGTATGCGCGTATCGGTGTACCGCACTGTCCTGTGTGTGGCAAGGAGATCCGTCAGCAGTCAAAGGATCAGATCGTTGACCGCATTATGGCGCTTCCCGCAGGCACACGCTTTATGGTGCTTGCGCCCGTTGTGCGCGGTCAAAAGGGCATGCATGAGAAGGTGCTTGCCGATGCAAGAAAAAGCGGTTACGTGCGCGTGCGTGTTGATGGCAGCATGTACGAGCTTTCCGAGGAGATCAAGCTTGATAAAAATAAAAAGCACACGCTCGAGGTGGTGGTTGACCGCCTTGTTTTGCGCGACGATATCAGGGCGCGTCTTGGCGACTCGGTGGAAACGGCGCTCTCGCTTGCAAGCGGAAATTTACTGATTGCCCCCGTGGCGCGTGAGGGCGAGGAAGCCCTCGCTGAGCTTGCATTTTCCGAGAATTATGCCTGTGAGGAGCATGGGATCTCCTTTGGCGAGCTTGAGCCGCGCATGTTTTCCTTTAACAGTCCGCAGGGTGCATGCCCCAAATGCGCGGGGCTTGGACAAATGCGCCGCCTTGCCGTGTATAAGTTGATTCCTGATGATCGCCTTTCCTTGTCCGAAGGAGCAATTGCAGTAAACGGCTTTAAGAGCCTGACGGCAGATGATGGGTGGAACGGCCCGCTGTTTGCTGCAGTTGGCGAAAAATACGGCTTTTCTATGGATACGCCGGTCAGTGAATTTACAAAGGAGCAGCTCGATGTGCTCTATTACGGCTCCGGAGAGGAAAAATATCATGTGGTGCGTTATTTCGGCAAGGAAGCGCATGAGCAGGTGGTAAAATTTGAGGGGCTCGTCAGAATGATCGAGAACCGCATGAACATGGGCGGAAATGAATATTACGATGATTTCATTGAGGATGCGCCCTGTCCCGAATGTGGTGGCAAGCGCTTGTCAAAAACGGTGCTTTCGGTTACCGTTGGCGGCAAGAATATTGATGATCTTTGCAATCTTTCGGTAAAGGATGCCCTTGATTTTATAAACGGACTTACTCTTAGTGAAACAGAGCAAACCATTGCAAGGGATATACTCAAGGAGGTGCGCGCACGCCTTGGGTTCCTCATTAGCGTGGGGCTTGATTACCTTACGCTCGCCCGCCGTGCAGGCACGCTTTCGGGCGGTGAGGCACAGCGTATTCGCCTTGCTACCCAAATTGGCTCCTCCTTGATGGGAGTTTTGTATATCCTTGATGAGCCCAGCATTGGGCTTCATCAAAGAGATAACGGCAAGCTCATTCGTACGCTGCAGCGCTTGCGCGATCTTGGCAATAGCGTGCTTGTGGTAGAGCACGATGAGGAAACCATGGAGGAGGCAGATTTTATCGTAGATATCGGTCCCGGCGCCGGTATTCACGGAGGCGAGGTAGTGGTAGCAGGTACTCCCGCTGAGGTCATGCAGTGCAAAAACTCCATCACCGGTGCATACCTTTCGGGCAAAAAGTCGATCCCCGTGCCCAAGGAACGCCGCTGCGGCAACGGTCATGTGCTGTCGGTCAAGGGTGCGCGACAAAACAATCTCAAGGGCATTGACGTGGATATTCCTCTTGGCTCGCTGGTTTGTGTTACGGGCGTGTCGGGGTCGGGTAAATCCTCGCTTGTCAACGGTATTCTTTATCCGTATCTTGCGCACAAATTAAACCGTTCTGCTACCTATGCGGGGCCGCACGATAAGATTGAGGGTGCGGAGTATCTTGATAAGGTTATCGACATTGATCAAAGTCCGATCGGGCGCACACCACGCTCTAACCCCGCAACCTATACGGGGCTGTTCAGTGAAATTCGCGATCTTTTTGCCAAGACACCCGATGCACGTGCACACGGCTATAAAAGCGGACGCTTCTCCTTTAACGTCAAAGGCGGGCGGTGCGAGGCATGCGAGGGCGACGGTGTAAAGAAGATCGAAATGCACTTTTTGCCCGACGTTTATGTAAAGTGTGATGTCTGCCACGGTAAGCGCTATAACCGTGATACGCTTGAGGTGCTCTATAAGGGAAAGAGCATTGCTGACGTGCTTGAAATGACGGTAGAGGAGGGGCTTTCCTTCTTTTCCGATATTCCCGCAATCAAAAGAAAGCTTCAAGCTATGTTTGATGTGGGGCTTGGCTATATTGCGATCGGACAGTCCTCTACCACGCTTTCGGGTGGAGAAGCCCAGCGTATTAAGCTTGCCACCGAGCTTGCCAAGCGCAGCACGGGGAAAACCATTTATATTCTTGATGAGCCCACAACAGGGCTTCACAGCGCAGACGTTGCCAAGCTTATTTATATGCTGCAGCGCCTTGTGGATGCGGGCAATACCGTGCTTGTGATCGAGCACAATCTTGACGTGATAAAAACTGCTGATCACATCATCGATCTCGGTCCCGAGGGTGGCGAGGGTGGCGGTACGGTGCTAGCCACGGGCACACCCGAGGAGATCGCCAACGTTCCGCATTCCTATACGGGGCAGTATTTAAAAAAATGGCTTGAGAAGGGAAAGTAATAGACAATGGAATTTGTAGCAACCTGCCTGTTTGGGCTTGAAAAGCAGCTTGGCGAGGAGCTCGATGCCTTGGGGCTTGCGCGCCTTGAAACGATCGACGGGCGTATAACCTTTCGGGGCGAGATGCTTGACATTGCCCGTGCCAATATGCGCCTGCGATGTGCGGAGCGCATTTACATCAAGGTCGGTGCTTTCCCCGCGCGCAGCTTTACAGAGCTGTTTGACGGTGTGAGGGCACTCCCGTTTGAGGACTATATTGGAGAGGTCGATGCTTTTCCCGTAAAGGGGCACGCCATCAAAAGCACGCTTTTTTCTGTACCCGATTGCCAAAGCATTGTCAAAAAGGCGATCGTTGAGCGCCTGCGCGCCGCGCACGGCGTAACCGCTTTGCCCGAGGACGGCGCAAAATATCAGATCGAATTTTTCATATTTAAGGATGTTGCCACGCTGATGATCGATACCTCGGGTGTAGCACTCCATAAGCGCGGTTATCGTCCCGCTGCAGGCGCAGCACCCCTTCGCGAAACGCTGGGTGCGGCAATTGCGCTTACCGCCCGCCCTCGCACCGACACACTTATCTGGGATCCCTTTTGCGGCTCCGGTACAATCGTGATTGAGGCGGCGATGATTGAAAAGGGAATATCCCCCAATACGGGGCGAGTTTTTGCCGCAATGGACTATGATTTCCTTGACCACCGCATTTGGCAAAAAGCCCGTGAGGAAGCCGAGGATCTTGTCAAACGTGATGAGAAAATAGAGCTTTTTGGCTCGGATATTGATGAAAAGGTCTTGCAGTATGCAAGGGAAAATGCGGCGCGTGCAGGCGTTGCGGATGCTATTAAATTTTTTCGCATGGATGCTAGAAAAATCGAAAAGCCCGACCGCCGCGGCACACTCATTTGTAATCCGCCTTATGGCGAGCGCATGATGGAATTAAAAGAGGTTGAGGCGCTTTACCGTGATATTGGTAAAACCTTTGCTACCTTTGACCCGTGGCAGATGTACGTGCTGACCTCGCACCCGCAGTTTGAGCGCTTTTTCGGCCGTCGTGCCGACAAAAAACGCCGTCTTTATAACGGTATGATCCCGTGTGATCTTTATCAATATTTCAGGCCGAAATTTCCGAAAAAATAACCAAGATATCAAGTGTTGCAAGAAGGAACCGCGCCCAACGGTACGGTTCCTTCTTTTTTTGCGCTTTTCTTGCTTCACCACTTGACATTCCTATATAAAAATAGTATAATATTAAACTGTAAAATTATATTTAAAGGAGTTCCCGATGTCCGAGAATTGCAAAGGCAAGGCAAGCGTTAGTGCTGCCCTTGATATGACACCGTATATAGATGCCGTTCGTGCCTTTTCGGACGCGCGCACGTGCAAGCCACGCTGCTTTGTCCTTACGTTTGGCTGTCAGCAAAACGTGGCAGACAGCGAAAAGCTTGCGGGTATGGCAGAGAATATGGGCTACGAGATCGTGGATGCCCCCGAGGGTGCGGATCTCATTTTGGTGAATACATGTGCCATACGTGAGCACGCCGAGCAAAAGGCACTCTCGGCGGTGGGGCAGTATAAGCACCTAAAGGAGAAAAATCCCGCGCTTATCATCGGTATTTGCGGCTGTATGGTGGCGCAGGAGCACCGCCGCGAGGAGATCAAAAAAAGTTATCCTTACGTCAGCTTTGTGCTTTGTACGTCGGTCATCTACCGTTTACCGCAGTACCTTTTTGAGGTCATGGAAAAAGGCAAGCGCATTTTGCGCGGTGAGGAGGAGCACACGGTTGCCGAGGGCGCACCCATTCGCCGTGAGAGCACCTACCGCGCGAGCGTGAGCATCATGTACGGGTGCAACAATTTTTGCTCCTATTGCATCGTTCCTTACGTGCGTGGGCGCGAGCGCAGTCGCGAGCCTGCGGCAATCATTGCCGAGGTAAAGGACTTGGTTGCCAAGGGCTATAAGGATATCACACTGCTTGGGCAAAACGTTAATTCCTACGGCAAGGATCGCACCGACGGCTATGCCTTTCCCCAGCTGCTTGCCGATCTTGATAAGATCGAGGGGGATTATACGCTCCACTTTATGACAAGCCACCCCAAGGACGCAACGCGTGCGCTTGTTGATGTTATGGCTGAAAGCCGTCATGTGGCACACAGCTTCCATTTGCCTTTGCAAGCGGGGAGCGATCGTATCCTCACGCTCATGAACCGCCACTACGACCGCGCAAAATATCTTGATATTCTTGACTATATGCGCGAAAAAATCCCCGATATTTCGGTCACCTCGGATATTATCGTGGGATTTCCCACCGAAACCGAGGCAGAGTTTGAGGAAACGCTTGAAATGCTGCGCCGTGCGCGCTTTGATATGATCTATTCCTTCATTTACTCGCCGCGAAAGGGTACACCTGCGGCGAGCATGGAGGGGCAGATCCCGCACGAGGTATCCGCTGCACGCATGAACCGTTTGCTCGCGCTGCAAAATGAAATTGCCGAGGCTGCAAATAAGAGGCTTGTTGGCAAAACCGTGCGTGTGCTGTCAGAGGGGGTAAGCAAGACCGACGCTACCACTTATACAGGTCGTACCGACCAAAACAAAATTGTATTTTTCAAAGAGCCCGTCATGGAAGGTGAGTGGGCACTTGTAAAAATAGACCGCGCCGCCGCCTTTGCGCTGTGGGGCGAGGTTGAGAAATCATAAAGAGAACAGGAGAACAAACAATGGAAATTTTTGAGCTTGCCGCCGAGCTTGGCAAAAAGCTGAAGGAGGATGCGCGCATCAAGCGCCTTGATGCCGCACGTGAAGCATACGAGGCAGATGAGAAGATCGTAAATCTCTCTATGGAATACGCTGTACAGCAGCAGGCACTGCAGGCTGAGGCTGTGAAGGAGGATAAGGACGAGTCCTTGATCGAGAGCCTCAATGCGCGTGTGGAGGAGATCTATAACGAGATCGTCAGCCTGCCGGCATACCTCGAGCTTGAAGCCGCACAAAATGAGGTCAATGATCTGATGAGCAGTGTAAATAACACCATAAATGCACAAATGATGGGCGAGGAGCAGAGTGGCTGCACACATAACTGTGCCACCTGCGGCGGCTGCCACTAAGCCGCATTGCTTGTAGGGGCGATTCACGAATCGCCCGCCCCCAAAAATCATCAAAAGGAGTATCCGCTATGACACCCATGATGGAGCAATATTTTGAAATCAAAAATCAATATAAGGACTATCTCGTATTTTACCGTCTGGGTGACTTTTACGAAATGTTTTTTGAGGATGCAAAGCTTGCCTCGCGTGAGCTTGAGCTGACGCTGACGGGCAGAGATTGCGGCGAGGCAGAGCGTGCACCCATGTGCGGCGTACCCTTTCACAGTGCGGAGGGGTATATTGCAAAGCTGATAGCCAAGGGCTACAAGGTTGCTATTTGTGAGCAAATGGAGGATCTCGCAAAGGCAAAGGGGCTTGTTAAGCGCGATATCGTGCGTATCATCACACCCGGCACCCTGCTTGAGCCCGGCATGCTTACCGAGCAGAAAAACAACTATTTGTGTGCCGTGTGCCAAGGAGACCTTTCCTATGGACTTGCTTTTGCCGATGTTTCCACAGCGGAGGTCTTTGTGACCGAGATCGCGGGAGCAAACAGATCGGCACGCCTGCAAAGCGAGATCGGCACCTATCAGCCAAGCGAGGTGATCATTGATAGTCCCCGCGAGGATTGTGCCGAGCTGGCGGATTTTATCACGGGCCGCGTAGGTGCAATGCTTTCGGCAGGCGAGATCGATCGCTTTGATTTCGCGGCTGCCTTGCAAAATGTAAAGGCGCAGTTTGGCAGCGCTCTGCCAAGCGGGCTTGAACAGTCGCGCCCCGCAATTTCGGCTGCGGGCGCGCTGCTTGATTATATCAGAGATATGCAACGCAGTGATATCTCTTACATCAAAACGCTGCACGTGTATACCGACGGGCAGTATATGGATATGGATATCAACACGCGCCGCAATCTTGAGCTTTGTGAAACCATGCGCTCAAAGGAGAAAAGGGGAACGCTTTTGTGGGTGCTCGACCGCACCAAAACAGCGCCCGGAGCGCGCCTGTTGCGCTCCTATATCGAGCATCCGCTTCTCTCGGTTTCCGAGATCGCTAAGCGCCAAGGCGCGGTTGCGGAGCTGTTTGGCAATTATATGCTGCGTGAGGATCTTGGCGCGCTGTTGTCCTCGGTCCTTGACCTTGAGCGACTGATTACACGCATTGTCTATGGCACGGCAAATGCTAAGGATCTGCGTGCTGTTGCCACGACCGTGGCGGTTTTGCCCGAGGTGCGCCGCCTGCTTGAAAATTGCCAAAATGCCGAGATCCGCCGTATTCGGGAGGAGCTTGATGATCTTACCGATATCCACGCACTCATAGACAGTGCCATTGATGAAAATCCGCCCTTTGTGATTCGCGAGGGGGGAATGATCCGCGAGGGGTATAGCGCTGATGTGGATTATTTGCGCTCTGTGATGAAGGACGGCAAATCGTGGATCGAGCGCGTGGCAAATGAGGAGCGCGAGAAAACAGGCATTCGCACACTTAAGATCGGCTACAATAAGGTATTTGGGTATTACATCGAGGTGTCAAAATCCTTTATCGATCAGGTGCCCGATACATACATCAGAAAGCAGACTTTGACCAACGGTGAGCGCTACATCACCGAAGAGCTCAAGGATATGGAAGCCACCATTTTGGGCGCCACAGATAAGGTCTGCTCACTTGAATATGAAATTTTCCAGGACGTTCGCGCCAAGGTTGCTGCCGCGGGCGAGCGTATACAGCGCGTTGCCACGCGGCTTTCCGAGCTTGACGTGTATTTGTCACTTGCCGATGTGGCGGCGCGAAACAAATATATTTGCCCTGAGGTTGACAGCGGGGATGAGATCTCTATTAAGGACGGCAGACACCCTGTGGTTGAGCAGTTTGTAAGGGACACCTATTTTGTCCCCAACGATGCCTTGCTTGATACGGGTAGTAACCGCGTGATGCTGATCACAGGTCCCAACATGGCAGGTAAATCTACCTACATGCGTCAGGTGGCATTGATCGTTTTGATGGCGCAGATCGGCTCCTTTGTACCTGCCGCATCGGCACATATCGGCATTGTGGATAAGCTCTTTACCCGTGTCGGCGCCTCGGATGACCTTGCCTCGGGTCAATCTACCTTTATGCTGGAAATGAACGAGGTAGCGTATATCCTGAAAAATGCGACACGCAAGAGCCTGATCATTTATGATGAGGTCGGGCGCGGCACCAGCACCTTTGACGGCATGAGCATTGCGCGTGCCATTGTTGAATATACCAACAGCCAAAAGATTGGGGCTAAGACTCTGTTTGCTACGCACTATCACGAGCTCACTTCGCTTGAAGCTGAGCTTTCGGGTGTTGTAAACTATAATATTGCCGCTAAAAAGAGAGGCGATAGCATTACGTTTCTCAGAAAGATCGTGCGTGGCTCTACCGATGATAGCTACGGTATTGAGGTTGCCAAGCTTGCGGGGCTCCCGAATGAGGTCATTCGGCGCGCCAAGGAGGTGCTTGCCACCGTTGAGGAAACGGCAAAGGCGCTTTCCAAGCCCGATACCGCACCCGCAAAGCCCGCAGACGACACGCTCATTACTATAGAGGATCAGATCAACGAGCAGGTCATAGAGGAGCTGCGCAACACCGATATCAATACACTCTCGCCATATGAGGCAATGTCGTTCTTGTTTGACCTAAAAAAACGCTTACAGTAAGATAGGAGGTAACCCATGGGAAAAATCAACGTGCTTTCCTTTGCCGTTGCCAATCTCATCGCCGCAGGCGAGGTTGTAGACCGCCCTGCTTCGGTTATTAAAGAATTACTTGAAAATGCCATTGACGCAGGTGCAACGCGTGTCACGGTTGAGATCCAGCGCGGTGGAATCACCTTTATGCGCGTGGCGGATAATGGGTGCGGCATGTCACCTGAGGATCTGCCCGTTGCCATTTGTCGCCACGCCACAAGCAAAATAAAGGATGCGGCGGATCTTGACGGTATTGCTACCCTTGGATTTCGCGGCGAGGCGCTTGCCGCCATTGCCTCGGTTTCTGATCTGCGCATTATCACGCGCACTGCCGATGCCGAATTTGGAACTTGTCTTTCGGCAAAGGCGGGCGAGGTGGTGGAAATGACTGAGCAGGGCGCGCCTGTTGGCACTACCGTGATCGTAGAAAACCTGTTTGGTAACGTGCCCGCACGTCGCAAATTCCTGAAAAAGGACGTGTCGGAGGCAATTGCGGTTTCTACTTATGTTGAAAAAATCGCGCTCTCGCGCCCGGATATCGCCATTCGTCTGATCATTGACGGCAATATGAAGCTGGATACCGCAGGTGACGGCGAATTGAAATCAGCCATGTATGCCGTGTTTGGCAGAGAGTTTGTAGGAAAGATGCTTGCCGTTAAGGGCAAGGGAGAGGGCGTTTCGGTGGAGGGCTTTATCAGCCGTCCCGATCACGTGCGCCCCAAACGCAATTACGAAAACTTTTTTATCAACGGCAGATATGTAAACTGCCGCACCGCAGCCGCGGCACTTGAGCAGGCATATGTATCCTTTTGTCCGCCCGAGCGTTTTCCTTGCTGTGTGTTAAATATTACGATCAATCCCGCGGCAGTCGATGTGAATGTACATCCCGCCAAGCTTGAGGTCAAGTTTTCAAATGAACGGCCTGTGTTTGAGGCGGTCTATTCCGCTGTGCGTACCGCGCTTGAAAACGATGATACGCGACCCGAGATGAAGCTCAAAAATACAGCGCTGCCTTCTGCTGCCAATGCGTTTGTGCCGATCGAGGAGGGAAGAAAAGAGAGCCTTTCGGCACGTCAGATCACCATTGATCACAAACCCACAAAGCCCGCCGCACCGCCTGCCTTTTCACACATGAGCGCGGCGGAATACGCAAAGAAATATACAAGGACTGCTGATGCAGGACAGTTTGCTTCTCCGCTTCCGTATCGCCGTAGCGAAACAGATTCTACAGGCACAATGCTCAAAGAGGCAGCGGCATACGCGCGCCCGCTTTATCACGTGCCGACAAGCAAGCCTACCGTAGAGGCAATCCCTGAAAAACCTGTTGTTGAGGCGATTCACGAATCGCCCACAATTCCCGAATCGCAGCAGACGGCAAACAACCAAGATCCTACTGTTTCCCTTACCGCCGCACCTGTTTGGCGCATCATTGGTGAGGCATTTTCGGCATATGTGATCGTGGAATGTGACGATAAGCTTTTGCTCATCGACAAGCATGCCGCACATGAGCGTGTGCTGTTTGAGGAATTGCGTGCGCGCATGAAGGAGCGCACCGATACTACGCAAATTTTACTTTTGCCCCTCTCACTCTCGGTTAGTGCCGAGGATGCGGCTCTCTTTGAGGCATACCGCACCGAGATCGAGGCGGTGGGCTTTGCCTTCACGCTCTCCTCGTATACCGTGGAGGTCAGCGAGATCCCCGAGGGGCTAAAGCCCGCAGAAGCGGGAGAACTGCTCTTGTCGCTCCCCGTGACACTTGCAGAGGGTACGGGAGATGCCAAGCTAGCCCGTGATATTCTCTTTGAAAGGGCGCTTTACCAAGGCGCCTGCAAGGCAGCGATCAAGGCAGGGCGCTCCTATCCGCCCGAATATGTGGAGGAGCTTGTCAAAAAATTGATGGCACTGCCCGATATTACCGTGTGCCCTCATGGGCGCCCTGTTGCAATGGTGCTTTCGCACGCACAGATCGATCGGCAGTTCAAGAGATAAGCTGCGCAATACTGCGTTGCTCCTCAAAATCAACCTCGCCGAGCACCAAGCTCGCCGTCGCCCGCTTTTTGCGGTGCGCCTTGTCTTGCTTGCTTCTCTCTTGAACGCAGGTGCACTTTTTATGCTACAAATCAAAAAAATGGGTCAAGCTGTATTCTTGGCTCCGAAAGGAAAATAACATGTCAAATTACGAGGTAAAGGCGCGCGACGGGCGCGCCCGCCGCGGTGTGCTCCACACCGTACATGGGGATATCGAAACCCCCGTATTTATGAACGTTGGTACCTGTGCCGCCATTAAAGGTGGCGTGTCTACCGTTGAACTTGAGCAGATCAACTGTCGCGTGGAGTTATCTAACACCTACCATTTGCATTTGCGCCCGGGTGATGGGCTCATTCGTGATATGGGCGGCTTGCATAAATTTATGAATTGGAAGAAGCCGATCTTGACCGATAGTGGCGGATTTCAGGTCTTTTCGCTCTCGCCACTTCGTAAGATTACCGAGGAGGGCGTGCACTTTGCCTCTCACATCGACGGCAAGCGCATCTTTATGGGTCCTGAGGAGAGCATGCAGATTCAATCCAATCTTGCCTCGACCATTGCGATGGCGTTTGATGAGTGCATTGAAAATCCCGCACCCTACGAGTATGTAAAGCAGTCTATTGCACGCACCTATCGCTGGTTGGTGCGCTGTAAGGCGGAAATGGAGCGCCTCAATAGCCTGCCCGATACCATCAACCGTCACCAGATGCTTTTTGGCATCAATCAGGGCGGTGTTTATGAGGATCTGCGCATCGAGCATATGAAGCAGATCGCCGAGCTTGATCTTGACGGCTATGCTATAGGAGGCCTTGCGGTGGGTGAATCCACTGAGGATATGTATCGTATCATCGATGTGGTCGAGCCCCACATGCCCGAAAACAAGCCGCGTTATCTCATGGGCGTTGGCACGCCCTGTAATATTCTTGAAGCGGTACACCGCGGTGTCGATTTCTTTGACTGTGTGATGCCCTCGCGCAACGCACGTCACGGCACACTCTTTACCTGGCAGGGTAAAATTACCCTGATGAACGCGAAATACGCGCGTGACGACCGCCCCATTTCCGAGGGGTGCCAGTGCCCGACCTGCCGTAACTACTCGCGCTCCTACATTCGCCATTTGTTAAAGGCAAAGGAGTCGCTCGGTATGCGCCTTGCCGTTACGCACAATCTGTACTTTTACAACGACCTCACGCAAAAGATACGTGATGCACTCGATGGGGGCTATTTTGAAAGCTTTTATCAGAAGTATCACGTGGCGCTCGGAGAGCGCCACCCCGACTAAAGTCGCGGCATCTCGGTCATACTGAATGTGAACAAAATCCTTTAGATCTTTCAAAAGGGAGAATATATGATAGCGAAAGAATTACTTGGCGATCTCTTGTCGATCGCCGTATCCACGGGCGGTGATTTTGCCGAGGTGTTTGCCGAGCGTGAGCACGCCACCCGTATTCACTTCGTTTCGGGCAAGGTGGAAACCATACGTGACCAAGTGATAGCAGGAGTTGGTATCCGCGTGTTTTGCGGTACAAAGACCTATTATGCTTCCACCTCAAATACCACCCGCGAGGGATTGCTTGCCTGTGCCGCGGCGGTGGCAGGGGCTGTGGGAGAGGTGCAGGGAAAGCGCCATATCGATCTTACGCCCGATGCAATAGCAAAGCGTCACATTGTGAAGCGGTATCCCGATGACGTACCAACGCGTCAAAAGACAGATATCCTGCGTGAGGCATGCATGGGGGCATCCATGGTGGATGAAAGGATCTCGCAGGTTGACGGTACCTATCTTGATACCGACCGCGCCGTTTTGATTGCCAATACCGAGGGGCTTTGCCGTGAGGACCGCAAGGTGCGCACGCGCCTTGCCATTTCGGCGGTTGCAAGCGATGGCACTGAGAATCAATCGGGCTTTTATGGCCCCGGCGGTGGTGTAGGCATTGAATTTTTTGATGCTGTTTGCCCGAAAAGCGTTGGTGAGCGGGCGGCAAGGCAGGCGTTGACCAATCTTACCGCCGGCTACTCCCCTGCGGGCACGATGACGGTGGCAATTGAAAACGGATTTGGCGGTGTCATTTTCCACGAGGCTTGCGGTCACTCTCTTGAGGCGACCTCGGTTGGCATCGGCGCTTCGCAAATGGCGGGTAAATTGGGACAGCAGATCGCCAATCCAAAGGTGACTGCCATTGATGACGGTACAATCGTTGGCGGTTGGGGCTCTTACCATATTGATGATGAGGGAACGCCCGCCACGCGCAATGTGCTGATCGAAAACGGTGTTTTGAAAAATTATATGATCGACCGCCTTGGCTCGCGTCGCTTGGGGCTACCCATGACGGGGTGCGGCAGACGAGAGAATTATGCATATGAGCCAACCTCGCGTATGACAAATACCTTTATTGATAACGGCCCCGATAAAAACGAGGATATCATTGCCTCGATCGAATACGGCCTGTATGCCAAGGAAATGGGCGGCGGATCTGTCAATCCCTTAACGGGCGAGTTTAATTTTGCTGTTAAGGAGGGCTATATCGTGCGAAACGGTAAGATATGCGAGCCTGTTCGCGGTGCCGCGCTGATCGGCACAGGTGCTGAGATCCTGCAAAATATCGACATGGTAGGACAAAATCTAAAAACGGGGCAGGGCATGTGCGGCTCAAGCAGTGGCAGTGTGCCCACCGATGTGGGGCAGCCCCTCATTCGTGTGAAAAAAATCACGGTAGGAGGTCGCTCATGAGCTTTGAAGAAATAAAAAGGGTTTTATTTGATGCCGCAAAAAAAGCGGGGCTTGCCGATTACGATGTTTATTACCGTATGTCGACCGAGCTTTCAGCAGATGCCTTAAATCACGAGCCGAATGCTTCATCCTTTGGTACGGCAGGGGGCGTGAGCTTTCGCTGTGCGGTTGACGGCAAGATAGGCGCGGCTTCTACCGAAATGATCGAAAGGGCAGAGCTTGAAGCGCTTGTGCCGCGTGCCATGGCAAATGCGGCGCTTGTAGATGCCGATGAGGAGCCGATCTTTTATCAGCCACAGTCTGGCGATGCTTACCGCAAGGTAACCGTTGATAAGCCCGCACTCCCTACCGCGGGCGAGCTGCGCCGCGTGGCAAACGAGCTGCAGGATCACATCTATGCGGCGTCAGAGCTTGTTGCAGACGGTACCGAAACCGCGGCAGGCGCTACCGAGGTTACGGTTTGCCTTGCCAATGCAAAGGGGCTTTCGCTTTCGCACAGCGCGGCTATGCGCTATGCCTATGCTGAGGCGGTGATCAACGACGGCAACGAGCCCTCCTACGGTACGGCAGTAACAAGAGAGTTAGACAAGGATATTCCCGAGGTTGCCCAAAAGGCAGTGTCTGAGGCGCTTGCGCGCCTTGGAGGCACTCCCGTGAAAACGGGCAAATATAAGGTGGTGCTTTCTGCCAAGCAGGTGCGTGCACTTTTTTCCGCCTTTTCGGGCATATTCAGTGGAAAAAAAGCCATGTTAGGGCTTTCCTTGCTTAAGGGAAAGGAGAACACCGAGATCGCATCTCCCGCACTTACCATTTATGACGATCCCTTTTACCCCGGCAACACCATGCAGATACCCTTTGATGCCGAGGGCGTGCCTACCTACAAAAAGGCGCTTGTCGAGAATGGTGTTCTTAAAACCTTGCTTTATGATCTTACCACAGCCAAAAAAACGGGCAATACCTCAACCGGTAACGCAGGGCGCGGCTCTTATGCCGATCCCGTTTCGATTCGCTCCTATTGCCACGCGATCGCCCCCGGCAGTGCTACGCTAGAGGGTCTGTTTGCCGAAATGGGCGAGGGGCTTTATATTACCGAGCTGAAGGGCTTGCACGCAGGATGTGACGCCGTAACGGGTGATTTTTCGATCGAGAGCGCGGGCTTTGCCGTTAAAAACGGTAAGCTTGCGGATCCCGTCAAGGCGTTTACCGTGGCAGGCAACTTCTTTGAGCTACTCAAAAGCATCGAAGCCGTGGGCAGTGAGGTGGAAACAGGTATTTGCGGATTTTCCATGACCGCGGCACCTGCCATGCTTGTAAAAGATATTTCGGTTGCCGGCGAAAGCTGAGAAAAGCACTTGATTTTTTTAAGAAACAGATGTAAAATAAACTGTCAATATTATACAGAGGATTGTTATGCAAACTATTAAAAAATTGATCGCAGATAAACTTGTCGAGGGCATATGTGCCCTCGGCGCACCCCAGGCGCCCGAGGCCCCCGAGCTTGCGGGTATGCTTGAATATCCGCCTGATGACACCATGGGCGATCTTGCGCTTCCGTGCTTTAAGCTTTCGCGCACGCTGCGCCGTGCGCCTGTGCAGATTGCGGCGGCGCTTGCCGAGTGCCTTGGCAATATGCCCTCGGTTGAAAAGGCAGAGGCGGTAAATGGGTATCTTAACATTACCGTTTCCAAGGACTATCTTCTAAATACCGTGCTTTCCGGCATCATCGAAGCAGGCGAAGCATACGGCTCTTCTGAGGTTGGCAAGGGCAAAACCGTTGTGCTTGACTACTCCTCTCCCAATGTTGCCAAGCCCTTTCACATTGGGCACCTTGGCACTACTGTTATCGGTCACTCCCTGAAAAAGCTACACGAGTTCCACGGCTATAAGTGCGTTGGCATCAATTATCTCGGTGACTGGGGCACGCAATTTGGCAAGCTTATTGTGGCTTACAAAAAGTGGGGCAACAAGGAAATGATCGAGCAGGGCGGTATTGACAAGCTTGTTGAGCTTTACGTTAAGATCAACAATGCAATTTCGGGCAATGCCGAGCAGGGCATTGTTGCCGATCCCGCGCTTGGGGATGCCGCACGTGCCGAGTTTAAAAAGCTTGAAATGGGTGATGAGGATAACTTGGCGCTCTGGCGTTGGTTTATCGACATCAGCCTTGCAGAATATGAAAAAACATACAAGCAGCTTGGCATTACATTTGACAGCTACAAGGGTGAGAGCTTTTATACCGATAAAATGCCCGCTGAGGTTGGGAAGCTGCGTGATAAGGGGCTTCTTAAGATCGATGACGGCGCTTCGATCGTTGATCTTGAGCCGTACGGTATGCCTCCCTGCCTTATTTTAAAACGCGACGGCTCAACGCTTTATCCCACGCGTGATATCGCCGCTGCGGTATATCGCAAAAATACTTATGATTACGATAAGTCCATTTACGTGACCTCCGCGGGGCAGAGCCTGCATTTTGCACAGTGGTTTAAGGTCGTGGAGCTGATGGGCTACGATTGGCACGACAAATTGGTGCACGTGCCTTATGGCACTGTTAGTATCAACGGTGCAAAGCTTGCTACCCGTACGGGTAACGTAGTGCTCTTAAAGGATCTCTTCCGTGCCGCCATTGAGGAGGTCAGCAACATTATGACGGAAAAGAATCCCAATATCGAGAATAAGGAAGAGATCGCCGAGGCAGTTGGTGTTGGTGCGATCGTGTTCTACTATCTCTCAAACAGCCGTATCAAGGATATCAATTTCGTTATGGAGGATGCCCTTAATTTTGACGGCAACACAGGCCCTTACGCGCAATACACCTATGCGCGCACCTGTGCGGTGCTTCGCCGCGCCGAAGGGGAAGTGGCTCCTGCCTCGCTTTCGATCACCTCGCCCGATGAGGCGGCGCTCTTAAAGGTGCTTGCCAAATTCCCCGAAAAGGTGAATGCTGCGATTGAAGATTACGAGCCCTCGGTCATCACGCGCTATATTCTTGATGTAGCAGCGGCCTTTAACCGCTTTTATCATAACTGTCAGATCCTTTCGGCACAGGATCCTAACGTGCGTGCTACGCGCGTAGCGATCACACGTGCCACCAACGTGGTGCTTGGCAACGCGTTCCCGCTGATCTGTATGAAGAAAATGGAAAAAATTTAATCTATAGGAGATACGTAATATGTCAGGACATAGCAAATGGGCGAATATCAAGCACAAAAAAGAAAAAACCGATGCACAAAAAGCAAAGGTCTTTACGAAGATCGGCAAGGAGATCGCTGTTGCCGTAAAGGCAGGCGGCGGTGATCCTAACTCTAACTCCAAGCTGCGTGACCTCATTCAAAAGGCGAAATCCAACAATGTACCCAACGATAATATTGACCGTATTATCAAAAAGGCAATGGGCGCGCAGGGCGAGGATTATGAGGAGATCACTTATGAGGGCTACGGCCCCGGCGGTGTTGCCGTTATTGTGGAAACGACCACCGATAACCGCAACCGCACGGCGGGCAATGTGCGCTCCTACTTCAATAAATATCACGGCAATATGGGCACATCCGGCTGTGTATCCTTCCTCTTTGAGGAAAAGGGCGTTATCATTGTCAATAATGAGGATGGCGACATTGAAGAGGATAAGCTGATGGAAACCGCGCTCGAAGCAGGTGCTGAGGACTTTGCCGCAGGTGATGGCGTATTTGAGATCTACACCGTTGTAGACGATCTTTATGCCATCAAGGAGGCGCTTGAAGCGCAAAAATATCCCATTCTTTCGGCAGAAAAGGATAAGATCGCCTCAACCTCGGTAGAACTGACTGACCCCGACGACATCAAATTTATGGGGCTTCTCATCGACATGCTTGAGGATGACGATGATGTCATGAATGTTTATCACAACTGGGAGAACTGAGATTAACAAAAAGGGCTTCGGCACAGCCGAAGCCCTTTTTTTTAGTATTTAATCGTTCGCACACCACGCGGTGGGTACACCTTCAACGTAGCGCCAATAGTCACCGTGGTTTTCCGTCGGCCTTTGTTCTTTGTAATAAAGTATTTTTGGCGTTGGTTGCAGAAAAGGATCTAAATAAAGTTCATTTGTGCCACAGTAATAAACGGTCAGGCTTGTGTAATGATCCGTCACGGAAAGTGGTAAGTATTTGACGCCTGCGGGAACAATAATTGCCTCAAGACTTGTGCAACCGTCAAAAGTGGAATTTTCAATGACAGTTACGCTATTTGGCAAAATAACAGTGGAAAGATTGGTGCAGTTCGCAAAGGTCATACGGGGAATAGAGGTTACACCATCGGGTATAATAATGTTTTTTAAATTTGTACAATGGTAAAATGCACAACGCTCAATTGTAGTTAGACTGTTGGGTAAGGTTATGCTTTTTAAATTAGAGCATAGATAAAAAGCATAGGCTTGAATGGTAGTCATGCCGTGCGGTAAGGCAATATGTTTTAAATTTTTGCTGCTGCAGAAGGCATTTTCGCCAATGGTTGTAACATATGAGGGAATTTCGCTGGTGTTACAGCCGCGCACCAGCGTGTTTGTAGAGGTTTCAATCAGACAATTTCCGTTGCTGTGATAAATGGGGTTTCCCTTGGCAACCGTAATGATATTTAGTTTGGAGCAAGTATCAAGGCCAATACTTCGAGTACTGATGTGTTTGAGCTCCTCGGGGATCGATAAACTTGTTATAGTACATCCGTCAAATGCCTTTATGGCAATGCCAACCGTTCCCGATCGTACTTGTATTTCGGTAATTTTGGGGTCACAGTCTACAAGCCAATTGTCCACATATGAAAGGCCGCCTTCGGTTTTGATTAAGTTGTTACAGCCCAAAAATGCATCAAAATCAATAGAAACAAGGCTTTCTGGCAGTTTGATCTCAGACAAATTTGTGCAATTAAGAAAGGCATTTGTGCCAATATGTGTTATGCTGTCAGGTAAGGTGACTTGAAAGAGGTTTGTGCAGTAACTGAAATCGGAAATAAAGGTTATGGGCTTTCCATCATAGGTAGCAGGGATTGTAATTGCTTTAATGCTCCATCTTACGTCGGGATTTATACTTACGGTATAATCGTCACGGTAACTGTTATAAGTAAATATAAGGTCACCCGTTTCGTTTTCTTTTTCCTTCTCGCAGGCAACAAGTGAGATAAAACAAAGGAGTAATAGTATCAATACTATTATTGTTTTTTTCATGTGTAACACCTTTTTGGAGCGCGGCGTGGGATCAGACCCCCGCAAATTGACTGTTATAAAGCGTGGCGTAAAAGCCGTTCTTTTCGAGCAGTGTGTCGTGCGTGCCTTGCTCCACAATGTTGCCGTCGCGCATTACGAGAATAAGATCACTCTCGCGAATGGTGGAAAGGCGGTGTGCTACCACAAAGCTGGTGCGCCCCTGCATCAAGGTGGTAAAGGCCTTTTGGATGCGGATCTCGGTGCGCGTATCGATCGAGGAGGTTGCCTCATCGAGGATGAGAAGGGGAGGAGGGGAGAGCATCAAACGGCTGATACAAAGCAGCTGCTTTTGGCCTTGCGAGAGCGCGCCGCCGCCCTCTCCGATCAGGGTATCATACCCCTTAGGCAGGCGCTTGATAAAGCTGTGCGCATGTGCCGCCTTGGCAGCAGCAATAATTTCATCCTCGGTTGCATCGGGTTTAGCAAACGCGATGTTTTCGCGCACGGTACCGGAAAAGAGCACGGTATCCTGCAGCACCATGCCGATCGATCTTCTCAAGCTTTCGCGCGTTATGTCGCGAAGGTCGGTGCCGTCAATGAGAATGGCACCCTCGCCAACGTCATAAAAGCGCATCAGAAGATTGATCACCGTGGTTTTGCCGCAGCCCGTAGGTCCAACAATAGCTACGCGCTGTCCGGGGGATACCTGCAGGCTCATGTGCTGGATCAAGGGCTTTTCGGGCAGATAGGAGAAGGATACGTCACGAAACTCCACAGCCCCCTTGGGCGCGGTCAGCACAGCTGCATTTTCTTTGTCAGGGGACTCCACGGGTGAATCAAGTACCTCAAAAACACGCGCAGCGCAGGCAAGTGCATTTTGCAGCTCGGTAACAACACCCGAGATTTCGTTAAAGGGCTTGGTGTATTGGTTTGCATAGGACAGGAAGCAGGAAAGCTCGCCTACTGTAATGGCGGCTGCTCCGCCACCCATAGCAAGCATGGCGCCTGTGAGGGCCACGCCCGCGTAAACAAGGCTGTTAACAAAGCGTGTGGAGGGGTTGGTAATAGAGGAAAAGAAGGTTGCCTGCAGGGAAGCATCGCGCAGCTGCTCGTTGAGTTCCCCAAAGCGAGAGAGCATCTTCTCCTGCTGTGAAAAGGCGTATACCACCTTGTGAGAGCCGATGGCCTCTTCCATCAGTGCCGTTTCCTTGCCGCGGATCTCACTTTGCTTTTTGAACATGTGATAGGTGCGCCTCGCGATGAATGCAGCGACAAACAGCGACAGGGGGGTTACAAACACCACCACAAGGGTAATGCCGGGGTGGATCAGCAGCATAAATACAAGCGTGCCGACAATTGTCATCACACCTGTAAAGAGTTGTGTAAAGCCAAGTAACAAGCCATCTGAAAATTGATCGACGTCTGCAATCACGCGGCTGACGATATCGCCTGTCTTTTTCGTGTCAAGATAGGAGAAGGGTACCTTTTGCAGGTGGCGGAAGGTATCGTTTCTGATGTTTCTAACGATCCCAAAGGTCATTTTGTTGTTGCACACGTTCATCAGCCATTGAAAAATGGCGGTTGCGGCAATAACCAAGACCGCAGTTTTGAAAATTTTGAATATACCGTCAAAATCCACGGCATCCTTGCCAACGATCAGGTCAATGGCATTGCCCACAAGCACGGGCAACCAAAGCGTGAGGGCTACAGTGGCAAGAGAGAGTAGTAGGGAAAGGGCAAGATAGATGCGGTAGCCTGCAAGATAGGTCAGCACGCGGCGCATTGTTCCCTTGGGGGCACGGTTTTTAACCTTATTACTCATGCCAGCACCTCCTCTCCGCCAAATTGCGATTCGTGAATTTCGCGGTAAATGGCACAGGAATTCAGCAATTCCTCGTGTGTGCCAAGCCCTACGACTTCGCCGTCGTCAAGCACCACAATGCGGTCAGCGTGACGGATCGAGGCGGTGCGCTGTGATACGATAAATACCGTGGGGTGGTAGGGGAGTGCGGCGATAGCGGCGCGCAGTGCCGCGTCGGTTGCGTAATCCAGTGCCGAGGCGCTGTCATCGAGAATAAGGATATTGGGCTTGCGTACCAAAGCACGCGCAATCGTGAGGCGCTGCTTTTGTCCGCCCGAAAGATTGCGTGCCTGCTGCTCAAGCATGAAATCAAGTCCGCCCTCCTTGCTTTCCACAAAGGAAAGCGCTTGTGCGGCGCGTAGCGCCTCGCGGCAGTCCTCATCAGTGGCATTTTCGTTGCCAAAGCGTAGATTATCGCGCACCGTGCCCGCAAACAGCTCTGCCTTTTGCGGTACAACACCGATCTTGGCGCGTAGCTCTTTCGGATCAGCAAAGGCACGCACGTCGCGCCCGTCTACTGCAACCGAGCCCTCAGTCACGTCGTAAAAACGGGGGATAAGCGAAACAAGCGAGCTTTTGCCAGAGCCTGTGCCGCCAATGATACCAACCGTTTCTCCTGCATTGGCATAAAAGGAGATATTGGTGAGGGCATGATCTGCGTTTTTGTGGTAGGAGAGTGATACCGATCTAAACTCAACAGCATGCGTGCTGTCTTGCGCAGTTGCGGTATCCTTATATGTGGGCAAGCCCGTTTGAGTATCAAAAACGGTATTGATACGCGAGCCCGAGGCGCAAGCCTTGGTGATAAGAATGATAAAGTTTGCCAGCTTAATGAGCTCAATGAGGATCTGAGACATGTAGTTGTAGAGTGCAACCACCTCGCCCTGTGTAAGTGCGCCAAGCTTTACCTGTACGCCGCCGCGCCAAATGATAACCAAAATAGATACGTTAATGATGACGTAGGTAAGGGGATTGAGCAATGCAGAAAAGCGCCCTGTAAAGCGTTGCAGGTGCGTGAGCTCGGCATTTGTGGCAGTAAAATCGGCAATGCTTTCGCCCTCGCGCACAAATGCGCGTACTACGCGTGCACCCGAAAGATTTTCACGCGTGCGGCCAAGCACCGCATCAAGCTTTGCCTGCACACGGCGAAACATGGGGATGCTGATCAGCATAATGCCAAATATGACGATCGAAAGCGCAGGGATGGTTACAACAAAGGTCAGTGCCGCAGAGGGCGAAACGGTAAATGCCATGATCATGGCACCAAATACGATAAAGGGAGAGCGCAAAAACAAGCGCAGCACCAAATTGGTGGTGGTTTGTATTTGATTGACGTCGGCAGTTACGCGAGAGAGAAGTGTTGCTGTGCCAAAGCGATCGGTATTTTCGTGTGATAACTCACCGATATGGGCAAAGAGCGCGAAGCGAAGATCTGTGGCAAGACCCACTGCTGCCTTGGCTGAAAAATATTGTGCTGTGATCGAGCAAATAAGCCCCACGACACCAAGCCCCACCATAAGGGCGCACCGACGCAAAATATAAGCGCTGTCGCCGTTTTTGATACCAATATCAATAATATCAGCTACCACTAACGGGATGAAAAGCTCAAATAAAGCCTCCAGCATTTTGAAAAGAGGGCCCATGACCGCTTCTTTTCGGTAGCTTTTGATAAAATGAATGATTCTTCGCATTTCTATTCCTTTCCGCAGGAAGACCCCGGCAAAATTCTCTCATAAGTATAGCACAAAAATCTACATTATTCAATAGCTTTACAAAAGCAGAAAAGTATTTTCTAAAAAAACTTGAAATTTACGCTAAAAGGTGTATAATATATATAATTGAAAGCAATGAGAAAATCTCGGAAAGGATCAAAAAATGGCAGAAGAATGCACACATGATTGTAGCTCGTGCAAGAGCGCTGATTGCAGCTCGCGCAAGGGACCGCAAAAGGAACAAATACATGCAAAAAGTAAGATCGGAAAGGTGATCGGCGTTATCAGCGGCAAGGGCGGCGTTGGAAAATCTATGGTAAGCTCCTTGCTTGCGGTGGCTTTAAATCGCGCGGGATACCGTGTTGGCATTTTGGATGCTGATATTACGGGCCCCTCCATCCCCAAGGCGTTTGGCCTCAAATCGGGCACCGTTGAGGGGGATGAAACAGGTCTTTATCCCGCACGCACCGCGGGCGGCATTGACGTGGTTTCCCTCAACCTTTTATTGCCGGACGAAACAAGTCCCGTTATTTGGCGTGGGCCTGTCATTGCAGGTACGGTAAAGCAGTTTTACACCGATGTGATCTGGGATAATATCGATTATCTTATCGTCGATTGTCCTCCCGGCACGGGCGATGTGCCCCTCACCGTATTTCAGTCCTTTAGGGTTGACGGCGTTGTGATCGTCAGCAGCCCGCAGGAGCTTGTTTCCATGATCGTGAAAAAGGCGGCTAACATGGCAAACATGATGGATGTGCCGGTTCTTGGCTTGGTAGAGAATATGAGCTTTGTCCGTTGTCCCGACTGCGGCAAGGAGATCTATCTCTTTGGTGAAAGCCGCATTGATGCGGTGGCGGCAGAGTACGGCTACCCGGTGCTTGCCAAGCTTCCCATAGACCCCGCAATTGCCGCGCTTGTTGACGCAGGAAAGATCGAGCAGATCGGGGAGGATCCCATGGTAGAGGCGGCAAAGACGATAGTTGGCGCATTGAGCAAATAAAGTCAATAAAGGGACGCTATGATAGCATGCGCCCCTTTTTGTTTCTTATTTGAATATTTTACCGAAACACTTGCAATTGCGCGCGGTTTCGTGTAAAATAATATATATTATTTTACTTTGGAAAGGAGAGCCTGCTATGGAGCCGTTGATCTTACCTGTCGGCAAGTATGGAACGCTGATCTATATTGCAACCGATCGCTTTAAAAGTGAGCTGTTGTCGCTCTCCTATTCAGTACCGCTTGAAGGTACGACCGCGCAAAAAAATGCTATGGTTACGGCACTCTCGCGCCGCGGTACTGTCACTTACCCCACGCAGGCATACCTAAACCGTCATCTTGACGAGATGTATTCTACCGCCATTTCCACCTCAAACCGTCGCACAGGAGATATGCAGACGCTTTCCTTTACGGCTGATTTTCTTGGTGCGCGCTACGTTGGGGGCGGCAAGGGGCTTTTGCCTGAGGTGATCTCGGTTTTATCCCAGCTTGTACGTGCGCCGTTGCTTGATGAAAACGGCAATTATATCGGGGCCTTTGTAGAGGGCGAAAAGCAGGTGCTGCGCGACGCGATCAGAGCTGCTATCAATAACCCGCGCGGCTTTGCGCTTGCAAGGGCACGAGAGTTGCTTTGCGCGGGGGAGCCCTACGGTATTTCACTCATTGGTGAGGAAGATAGCGTAGATCTGCTAACGCCCGCTTCTCTTGCCGCACGCCACCGCGCGTTGCAGGGGGAGGCTGCGCCCTTGTTTGCTTATGTTGGCAGTACGCCTGCCCCGGAGGTAGTTGCCCTTCTTGAAAACGCCTTTGGCGATTTCGGCGGCAAGGGTGCTGCGTATCAGTCGCTTGTGCGTGCGCATGAGGGCGAGGTAAAGCGCGGTGAGGTAGAAATGCCGTTGCAGCAGGGTAAGCTTTCGCTTGGCTTTCGCACCGATATTGCGGCAAACCATAGGCTCGCGCCCGCACTTTTGCTTGTGAATGAGATCTATGGCGGCTCGCCTGCCTCTAAGCTGTTTTTAAATGTGCGTGAGAAAAAAAGCCTTTGCTATCATTGCAGCTCATCGCTTGACCTGTATAAGGGCGTGCTCTTTGCAAGCAGCGGTATGCAGGTGGCAAACCGCGCTGCCGCCGAGGAAGCAATGCTTGCGGAATTTTATGACCTTCAGCAGGGTAATATCAGTGAGGTTGAGCTGGATGCCGCAAAAAAGGCGCTTGCCAATACCTATCGCGGCGCGTTTGATAATCCTGCGGTGCTTTCTCGCTTCTATACGGGGCGTGTTGCCGCCAATGCCTTTGAAACAGTGGATGCTTGGCGCGAGCGCTTGATGCGCGTGACGCGCGCGGAGATCGTGGAGGCTGCAAACCACATCAGCCTTGGCGCGGAGTTCTTTCTTAAGGGAACAGTGCCGAGTGGGGAGGAGGAAGCATGAAGCAGGTCTTTAAAAGTGAGCTTTTAGGGGAGCAATATACGCTTTTCACACATGCAAGCGGACTTCGCATTTATGTGTTTCCAAAGAAAATGACCTCTACCTATGCATTGCTTGCAACCGATTTCGGTGCGGTAGATAATGCCCCCCTTTGCGATGGAAAAATACCTGTGCCTGACGGCGTGGCGCATTTTCTTGAGCATAAGCTTTTTTCCAACGAGGATGGAAGTGATGCGTTTGAGCATTTTTCGGCATGCGGTGCCGATGCCAACGCCTACACCTCGCACACGCGCACGGTGTATCTTTTTTCTTGTACGGAGAATTTTGCCGATGCACTTGGCGAGCTTGTTGATTTTGTCACGCACCCCTATTTCACCGCCGAAACGGTTCAAAAGGAGCAGGGGATCATTGCGGAGGAGATCCGCATGTGCCGTGACAATCCGTATGATTGCTGCTACTACAATATGCTGGAGGGGCTTTATCGGGAGCACCCTGTAAAAACCGATATTTGCGGCTCGGTTTCCTCTATTGCCGCTATCACGCCTGAGATACTGTACGAGGTGTATCAAACGTATTATCAGCTCTCTAACATGGCGCTTGTGGTGTGCGGTGATGTGACACCCGATGCAGTCTTTGAGATTGCCGATAAGCATTTGCCAAGGTGCGCGGAGCATCGAATCCCGCCCCGCCGTAAAACGCTTGAGGGGCATGCGGCAAACCGTGCGCGTATTGAGGCTTGCGGGCAGGTGGCAAAGCCGATTTTTTCGATCGGTGTAAAGGACACCGCTATCCCCGAGGAGCCTTATGAGCGCTTAAAGCGTGATGCAGGCATGGCAATTCTTTCTGAAATGCTGTTTTCCGAGTCCGGGGAGTTATATAACACGCTGTTTGACGAGGGGCTGATCTCGCCCGAATTCTCGGCAGATTATGCGCTCACGCGAGATTTTGCCTTCCTTCAGCTTTCAGGCGAGGCAAACGATCCCGATCTGGTTTTTGACAGGATCAAGGCGTATCTTGAAAAAAAGAAAGCCGAGGGGCTCTCGTTTGAGGATTTTGAGCGCTGTCGCCGCATTGAATATGCAGAATATATCAAAAGCTTTGATAGCACCGAGGAGATTGCAAACACCCTGTTATCCTTTATATTTGAGGGGGCGGAGCTCTTTTCCTATGCCGATGTGCTCATGAGCATTGATCTTGCCTTTGTTGAGCAGCTGCTTTTGGAGGTGTTTGACGATACGCATTATACTCTTTCGGTGATCGTTCCCAAAAAGGAGGAAATATAAATGAATGATGTGACCGTTGTATCCTTTCCCGGTATCGGTATCGGGGAAGTGACGATCAATAAAGTAGCATTTGAGCTACCGATCCTTGGTGGTCTTGAGGTGCGTTGGTACGGTATTTTGCTGACCCTTGGTATTATAGCAGGGTTCTGTTACGCGCTTTACCGCGCCAAATTTGAGGGCTTTACCTCAGATGACGTCATTGATTATGCGCTTGTTACTGTTTTGCTTGCCATCATCGGTGCACGCACGTATTATGTGCTTACCACGCTTGGCAAGGGGCTATACAACAGCTTCTACGACGTGATCGCCATTTGGGAGGGCGGTATTGCAATGTACGGCTCTATCATTGGCGGTGCACTTGGACTTTTGATCGTAAGCCGCTTTAAAAAGATCGGCAAGAAGCGCATGATCAAGATATTTGACATGGTAGCACCCGGTGTAATGCTGGGGCAAATTATTGGCAGATGGGGCAACTTTGTCAACGGTGAAGCACACGGCGTTGCCACATCGGATAACTTTTTCCTGCGCATGGGGCTTTCCTACGGTAGCAAAGTCACCTATTATCATCCCACATTTCTTTACGAGAGCCTTTGGAACCTCGTGGGCTTTGTGCTGATTACCGTATTTTATAAAAAGAAGAAATTTGATGGGCAGATCGTGCTCTCTTATCTTGCGTGGTACGGCTTTGGCAGAATGTTTATCGAGGGGCTTCGTACCGATAGCCTTTATATCGGTGAATTCCGCATTTCGCAGGTCGTGGGCTTCCTTTGTTTTGTTATTTGCACCACTGTGCTGATCTATATGCTTGTGCGCAAAAACAGGGAGGAGCTTGACAAGGAGGCATATGCCCCCGTATATGAAAAATGCCGCCGTACGCTCTTTCGTACAAGCGAAAAGGAGCAGGCGGTGAAGGAAACAGAGGCAGCGATCGATGAGATTATTGCCCGTGCAGAAGAGGAAAAGGAGAACAACGAAAATGGCAAAGCTGATTGACGGTAAGGCAATTGCGGCTGAGATCCGCCGCGAAATCGCAGCAGATACCGAAAAGTTTAAAAAAGAGAACGGCTATGCACCGGGGCTTGCCGTGGTTATTGTAGGAGAGGATCCTGCCTCGCAGGTCTATGTGCGCAATAAGCACCGCGCTTGTGAGGAGGTCGGCTTCTATTCAAGGGGCTATGAGTTGCCTGCTGATACCGATGAGAAAACGCTTCTTGCGCTGATCGATGAGCTCAACGGCGATGATAGCATACACGGTATTTTGGTGCAGTTGCCCTTGCCGCGCCACCTAGATGAGGAAAAGATCCTGCTTGCGATTGACCCCAAAAAGGATGTCGATGCCTTCCACCCCTATAACGTGGGGCGTATTATGATCGGTAATTATGATTTTCTGCCCTGCACACCTGCGGGTGTTATGGCACTGCTTGAGAGAAGCGGTGTTACGATCGAGGGCAAGGAATGTGTTGTGGTGGGGCGCTCCAATATCGTAGGCAAGCCGCAGGCATTGCTTTTGCTTGAGAAGAACGGCACTGTGACCGTTTGTCATAGCCGCACCAAAAATCTGCGTGAGGTATGCCGCCGCGCTGATATTTTGGTTGCCGCAATCGGTAAACCCGAGTTTTTTGACAGCTCCTATATAAAGGAGGGGGCCGTAGTCATTGACGTTGGTATGAACCGCCGCCCTGCTGACGGTAAGCTTTGCGGTGATGTGGATTTTGCATCGGTTGAGCCGATCGCCTCTGCCATCACGCCCGTGCCCGGTGGCGTTGGACCTATGACGATTACCATGCTGATGAAAAACACCTTTACCGCCGCAAAAAAGCAAGGGGCAAAGGTGTAATGGAGTTGAGGCTTGGTCGTTACCGCCATTTTAAAGGTATGGAATATGAGGTGATAGGGGTGGCAAAGCACTCCGAAACGCTTGAGGATATGGTTGTTTACCGCGCACTTTACGGCGATGGTGGCTTATGGGTGCGTTCAGCCTCTATGTTTCTTGAAACCATAGAGCGCGAGGGTAGACTCGTGCAACGCTTCACTTATCTTGGGGATGAGGCTGCAAAATAGTAAAAAACCGCTTTTTCTGTTGTCAAAGCAACAGAAAAAGCGGTTTTTGTTATGATAGAGATACTATTTAAGCGTTTAAGATTTCTCGATCTCGCGCATTGCGGTAACTGCTGCCATAGGGTCTGCGGCGCCAAATACGGCAGAGCCTGCTACAACTACATCAACGCCCGAAGCAAGCACGCCTTCAAGGTTTGCGGCACCAATGCCACCATCTGCCTCAACGGGGATATTCAGCCCCTGACGTGCCATTTCCGCCTTTAATTCCTTTACCTTTTCAAGGCAGGCAGGGATCAGCTTTTGTCCGCCGAAACCGGGGTATACGGTCATTACAAGCACCATGTCGCAAAGCGGGAGCAGGGGAAAGATGACCTCTGCCTTGGTGTCGGGGGAGATAGAGATTGCCGGTTTTGCGCCAAGTGCGCGGATCGCCTTTAACACCTCGGCAGGATTTTCGGTGCTCTCCGCGTGAATGGTAATGCCGTCAGCACCTGCTTTTCTGAATTCCTCAATGTAGCGCTCGGGGCGCTCGATCATTAGGTGCACGTCAAAAAAAAGCTTTGAGTGGGGGCGAAGGGCTGCGATCACACCGGGTCCAAAGGAAATGTTCGGCACGAAAAGCCCATCCATCACGTCAAGATGCAGCATATCAACGGCGTGCTCAACCTTGGCGACAGAGGATTGCAGATTTGCAAAATCAGCGGCGAGCAAGGAAGGAGAAATTTTCATAAGCACCTCACTTTAATGTGTTTTCGACATAATATGACAGTAGGGGCAGGTATTTGCCCTTTTGAAAATTCGCAAGGAAATGGGAGGTGGAGGTAAAAGTGCGCGGAAGTTTGTATGTAGTGCCTCACAGTCCTTGCTTGCCGTTCGTGCCATGGCACGAACGGCTTTTGTTATTGTAACAGACAAACCGCGTGTGCGGCAACGCCAAGGCGCTCTCCTGTAAAGCCAAGTCCCTCTTCGGTGGTGGCTTTTACATTGATGTCAGCTTCGCTGATACCAAGAGCCATAGCTAAGTTTTTTTTCATCGCTTCGATGTGTGGCGCGAGGCGTGGCGCTTGCGCGATCACGGTTGCATCAATATTGCCAATTTCAAAGCCCGCTTCGCGCACGAAACGCGCAACCTCAGCGGCAAGCGTGAGGCTGTTGGCACCAAGATATGCGGGATCGCTGTCGGGAAACAGCTTACCAATATCTCCTAGCGCCGCGGCACCAAGTAGGGCATCCATAATGGCGTGCGTGAGCACATCGGCATCGGAATGGCCAAGCAGTCCCACCTCATGCGGGATCCTTACACCGCCAAGTATCAGATCGCGGTCGGGCACCAGACGGTGCACGTCATACCCGTGTCCTATCCTCATCACTCGCCCTCCCGTTCCTTTAAAATAAATTCCGCGAGTCGCATATCGCGCGGCTCGGTGATCTTAATATTATCCTTGCCGCAATCCACCAGCTTTACGGGGTAGGGCAAGCGCTCGATCAATTGGTTGTCATCGGTCAGCAATTCCGCACCCTTAACCGTTTCCAAGGCTGCACGGTACAAATTGGTTGAAAAGATCTGCGGTGTGGTGGCAAGGTAGACCGTGCTTCGATCAACGGTTTTGGCAATAAAGCCGCGCTTTGTTGCCGTTTTTACTGTGTCGGATACAGAGCATGCCGCGGTAGCAGCCCTGTGGCGATAGGCAACACGGCACACCTTTTCGATCATTTGGGGTGTGACAAGACAACGCGCACCGTCATGGATCGCAACAAATTTTGCGGCGTGGTGCACGTGCAAAAAACCGTTTTTTACCGATGCTGCACGTGTATCGCCACCTGCTACAACGGCGGAAAGCTTGGAGATGTGCCACCTTGCGGCAATCTCGCCTACCAGCGCAAGCTCGCTTTGACGTGCCACTACAATGATCTCATCGATCTCTTTGGTATTTTCAAAGGCAAGCAGTGTGCGTGCAAGCACAGGCACTCCCGCAACCTCAAGAAACTGCTTGGAAACCGTGCTGCCCATGCGTGTGGAACTACCGGCTGCAACGATGATTGCGGAGGTTTTGGGGCGCTTTTTTCCGCTCGCAAACCGTATGAGGTCTGCGGTTTTACCCGTAACCGACATTATTCGGCAAACGTGCCGTTTTCAACGGCGGTGATCATATCAACGCGTGCGGCGTGCTTTCCGCCCTCGAATTCAGCGTCAACAAACGCATCAACAAGGTCAAGCGCAAGACCGATGCCCACTACGCGTGCACCAAAGCAAAGGAAATTGGCATCGTTGTGTTGACGCGTGAGGCGTGCGCTGAAGGTGTCGGAGCAGCATGCGGCGCGAATGCCCTTGTGCTTGTTAGCAACAAGCGACATGCCGATACCGGTGCCGCAGATAAGGATGCCCATATCAGCCTCGCCGTTTTGTACCTTTACGCACGCGCGATGCGCAAAAACAGGATAGTTGCAGCTATCCGAGGTGTAGGTGCCAACATCGGCAACCTCAAAGCCGCGCGAAAGGAGATGCTCGCGCACGGTATTTTTCATATCAACGGCTGCATGGTCACAGCCAATTACGATCTTTTTCATTGTTCTGATCCTTTCTTTGCTTGCTCTTTTTCAAGGCGCTCACGCTCTGCTTGCGGCAGGCGCAGATAGGTGGGGGAAAGCTCTTGGTCGGTGGTGCGCATGCCTTCCTTATATAGGCGAAGGGCACAAGCGGCAACGCCAAGGGCATTTTGCTCGGCGGCAATGGAAGCCACCGGCAGGGGAGTTAAGGATCGAAAGGCCGAGGTCGTTACCTCAACCCCGTCGCCTACAAGATAGAAGGGCTCGCCGCGTGCCAAAAGCTCGGCTTCAAGGTCGGTGGCGGCAAGCGCGCGGTCGGGGCAAAGGCGTGTGAGCTCGTTGCCCTTAGCTTGAAAGAGCGCGTTGTAGACCTGACCTCTGCGCGCGTTCATCACAGCGCAGATCAAACCGTTTGCGGGCAAAAGATTTCTTGCCATTGCTTCAAGTGAAGAAACACCGATCACAGTCTTATTCTTGCCAAAGGCAAGACCCTTTACGGTCGCCACACCGATCCGCACTCCCGTAAAGGAGCCGGGCCCCTCACTGCACGCAAAAACATCCACATCGTCGGGGGTGTAGCCTGTTACATCAAACAGTGCCTTTGCCATGGGCAAAAGTGTTTCGCTGTGCGTGTTGCCGTTTTTAACGGTAAAGGAAGCAATGGGGGTGTTATCACGGCAAAGCGCAACACTTCCAACCACAGCAGTGCTGTCAAGTGCAAATATCAGCATAGGCTCTTCCTTTCTTCAATCGTGATCATGCGGCTATCGGGATCTTCTTGATCGTCCTTTATAATTTCCACGCGTAAGTAGCGCTCGGGCAAGGCATAGGGGATATTTTCGCTCCATTCGACGAGTGCTATGCCGTCACGCGCAAGATAATCGTCGTATCCGATGGAATAAAGGTCATCCTCGCCTGTAATGCGATACATATCAAAGTGGAACAAGGGTTTGCTCTTGCCACGGTATTCGTTTACGAGCGCAAAGGTGGGGGAGCGCACGAGAGCCGCAGGGGCAATCACCGAAGCAAAGCCACGCACAAACGCGGTTTTGCCAACGCCAAGATCACCGTAAAGCGCCACAAAGGGCGGCAGGGACCGGTCTTTTAGCATTGCGTCGGCAAGCTGTGCTCCCAAAGCCTCGGTTTCTTGCACCGAAGCGGTCTTGATCTCTTGCGGCAGCATCAGAACAACCCCGAAATGTTGCCGTCGTTATCGATATCGATCGAATAGGCAGTGGGTGTTTTGCCAAGACCCGGCATGGTCATAATAGCGCCGGTCAGTACTACGATAAATCCGGCACCCGCAGAAAGCTTTACATCGCGCACCGTGATGGTGTGGCCGGTGGGTCTGCCAAGCTTTGCAGGGTCATCGGAAAGTGAGTATTGTGTCTTTGCAATGCAAACAGGGAAGCGTGCATAGGCTTCATCAATCGCAAGTATATCGGCAAGTGCCTTTTTTGCGCCTGCTTCAAACACAACACCATCGGCGCCGTACATTTCCTTGGCAACAGCTTCGATCTTTTCAGTGATCGAAAGCTCGTCGCTATAAATGAACTTGAAATTTTTGGGCTTTTCGCAAGCGGCGATCACCTTCTCGGCAAGCTCTATGCCGCCGTCGCCACCTTTAGCAAAGACCTCGGAGAGCGCAAAATCAGCGCCCTTGTTTTCACAAATGGCACGCAGAGCCGCAAGCTCCTCGTCGGTGTCGGTGTCAAAGCGGTTGATGGCAACCACTACGGGTACGCCAAATTTTTGCAGATTGTCGATGTGTGCCTCAAGGTTTACGGCACCGCGCTTCAGTGCATCTACATTTTCAGCCTTGAGATCGGGCTTGGCGACACCGCCGTTGTATTTCAGAGCGCGTACCGTGGCAACAAGCACCACCGCATCGGGAGAGAGTCCAGCCATGCGGCATTTGATGTTGAGAAACTTCTCAGCACCGAGGTCTGCGCCAAAGCCGGCTTCGGTAATGGCGTAGTCAGCAAGCTTTTGGGCAAGCTTGGTTGCACGGATCGAGTTGCAGCCGTGTGCAATGTTGGCAAAGGGACCGCCGTGAATAAGGGCGGGAGTGTTTTCAAGCGTTTGTACAAGATTGGGCTTGATCGCATCCTTGAGAAGTGCTGTCATAGCACCGTTTACCTGCAGATCGCGGCAGAATACGGGCTTGCCGTCATAGGTGTAAGCCACCAAGATGTTACCAAGGCGGCGCTTGAGGTCTGCAAGATCCTCAGCAAGGCAGAGAATCGCCATAACCTCGCTTGCTACCGTAATGGTAAAGTGATCCTCGCGCGGCACACCGTTTATTTTGCCGCCAAGGCCTATTAAGATGTTGCGAAGAGCTCTGTCGTTCATATCTACCACGCGCGCAAACTGTACGCGACGGGGGTCAATGCCAAGGGTATTGCCTTGTTGGATATGATTGTCAAGCACGGCGCAAAGCAGATTGTTAGCAGACGTGATCGCGTGGAAATCGCCTGTAAAGTGCAGGTTGATATCCTCCATCGGCACGACCTGTGCATAGCCGCCGCCGGCAGCGCCGCCCTTGATGCCGAATACAGGCCCTAAGGAAGGCTCGCGCAGTGCGATCACTGCGCTTTTGCCGATCTTTTTCATTGCCATGCCAAGTCCTACCGTGGTGGTGGTCTTACCTTCGCCGGCAGGCGTTGGGTTGATAGCGGTCACAAGGACTAGCTTTCCGTTTTTCTTACTTGCGGTGCGCTTCAGGAAAGAATCGGTGATCTTTGCCTTGTATCTGCCGTAAAGCTCAAGCTCCTCGTCAGCAACCCCAAGCTCTGCCGCAATTTCGGCAATGGGGAGCATTTTGGCTTCTTGTGCAATTTGAATGTCAGTTTTCATGTCAGTTCCTCTCCTTGTCGGTTTTGGGTCTGATCTTCTCGCGCGTTCCGTCAGGGCGCTCGATCACGGTATTATCAAGTGTACCGCGCATATAGGCACGGAATTCCTTGAGGTACTCCTCACGAAGCGCCTGACGCTCTGCCGCCTCACTCTCGGTCAGCTCTCGCGTTTTGGCGAGTGCGGCAAGCTCGTTGATACGGTCAATTTTTATCTTTTCCATATCAGCCACGCAGGGTAAGTCCCAGCTCTTTTTCCAGCAGGAACAGTACTTTCTTTGTAATCTTTTCGGCGTCATCCACCGTCATGGTGTGATCCTCGGCACGCAGGGTCATACGCAGCGATACAGACTTTTTGCCCTCGCCGATCTTTTCACCACGGAAGATGTCAAAGAGCTTCACGCCCTCACACTGCTTTCCGCCAGCCTTTTGCATAACGGAAATGATAGAGCCAACCTCAAGTGCCTCCTCACAAACAAAGGAGAAATCACGGGTGATAGCGGGGTACTTGGGCAGGGGCTTGTAATGCTTGTCGGCCATGCTTGCGGCAAATAGGGCATCAAAGTCGATCTCAGCGGCATAAAGCGGCACGGAAATACCGTAATTTTCCGCTACTGTGGGATGGATCTGACCAAATGTGGCGATCCTCTTGTCCCCAACACAGACCTCGGCACAGCGACCGGGGTGGTAGGAGGGATTGTTGCTTACCGCTGTATAGCTTGCCTTGGCAGCCGCCAAAGTAAGAAGGTTTTCGATCACACCCTTTACGGTATAGAAATCGGCATCGCCGTACATGCCGAGCGTGAGCATCTTACCCTCATAGGGAAGCTTGGTCGTATCAGCATCGGGCAGATAGATAGAGCCCATTTCAAACAAGCGCACGTTCTCGTTATTAAAGTTTTGGTTGCGCGCGAGAACCTCCAGCATAGAGGGCAGAGCGGTGGTACGCATGACGCTCGTATCCTCGCCAAGAGGATTGGAGATCACCACCGAGCGTCGCAGCGCACTATCCTCGGGCAAATGGATCTTGTCGTAATATTTGGGGGAAATGAAGGAGAAGGTTTGGATCTCATCAAGTCCCATGCCGTAAAGTGCATTTTCTACCTGAATGCCAAACGCCTGCTTGGGTGTTCTGCCACCCTCTGTGGTTTCGGCAACGATCTTGGTAGAAACGATCTTGTCATAGCCGTAAATACGCATGATCTCCTCTGCAATGTCGTTCATGCAGGCAAGATCCGCGCGGAAGCTCGGCACGTAAATGTTACCGTCTGCAACGCGGCAGTCAAGAGAGGTGAGAATTTCAATCATCTCTCGCTCGGAGATATCAGTGCCAAGGAAGGCATTGTAGCGCGCGGGAGTGAAGGGCAGAACAGTCTGCTCTGATTTTGTGGGATATACGTCGATCACGCCGCCAACCACATCGCCTGCGTCAAGCATCTCAACGAGCTCGCAGGCTCGAAGGAGCCCCGCCATGCAGTTTTCAGCGTCAAGACCCTTTTCAAAGCGCGCCGAGGATTCGGTACGCATGCCGTTTTTCTTGGCGGTTACGCGAACAGAGCCGCCGTTAAAGCAAGCCGATTCAAATACCACGGTCTTGGTGGTATCAACGATCTCGCTGTTTGCACCGCCCATTACACCCGCAAGGGCGCAAGCCTTTTTCTCATCGGCAATGACCAGCATCGAGCTGTCGAGCACGTGATCGATATCGTCAAGCGACTTGAAGCACTCACCGTCAGCGGCGCGGCGTACACGAATGGCAGAGCCGTCAAGCTGGGTGTAATCAAAGGCATGCATCGGCTGACCGTACTCAAGCATGACGTAGTTGGTAATATCCACAATATTGTTAATGGGGCGCACACCGGCAGCTGCAAGACGCATGCGCAGCCACATGGGCGAGGGCGCAATGCGCACGTTCTTTACGACCTTTGCGGCATAGCGGTAGCAGAGATCGGGTGCTTCGATGCCAACAGTAAGATAGTTTTCTACCCTATCGCTGTCGCCACAGCCCTTCACCACGGGAGTGGGAACTCTCAGCTCGCGCCCAAAGGAAGCCGCCGTTTCGCGCGCAAGACCGATTACGGAAAGGCAATCGGGGCGGTTAGAGGTGATCTCAAATTCCACGGCGGTATCGTCAAGCAGTAGCGCCTCGCGGATATCCATGCCAAGCTTGTCGGCAAAGCACTCGTCAAGAATGAGAATGCCGTTTTCCTCCTTGCCGGGGCACTCGTGCACGGTAAGGTTCAATTCACCCATTGAGCAAAGCATGCCGTGCGATTCGACCCCGCGCAGCTTGCCGTCCTTAATGACCACACCGTGGGGGAGCTTTGCAACAGGGAGCGCCGCGGGTACGATCGCACCCTCAAATACGTTTTGCGCGCCCGTTACGATCTGTACAAGGTCGCCTTTGCCAACGTTCATCTGGCAAATTTGCAAATGGTCGCTGTCGGGGTGGGGCTCGATCTTCTCGATCTTTGCTACCACCACGTTTTCAATCTCGGCGCCAAGCACCTCATAGCCCTCAACCTTAGAGCCCGTGAGGGTCAGCTTGTCGCAATAATCCTTAATATTGATATCGCTCACATCAACAAAGTCGTGGAGCCATTTCATAGATAAATTCATTTTGCGCTCTCCTTTCTTAGAACTGCTTCAGGAAACGCTCATCGTTTTCATAGAACAAGCGAATGTCGTCAATGCCGTAGCGCGTCATGGTTACGCGCTCAAGACCCATACCAAAGGCAAAGCCGCTGTAGACCTCAGGGTCAATGCCGCAGTTTTCAAGCACAAAGGGGTGCACCATGCCGGCACCGAGGATCTCGATCCAGCCCTCGCCCTTGCAGACACGGCAGCCCTTACCACCGCACACAAAGCAGGATACATCAACCTCGGCAGAGGGCTCGGTGAAGGGGAAGTGGTGGGGACGGAAGCGGATCTTCGTTTCCTCGCCAAACATTTTCTTTGCAAAGGTTTCAAGCGTGCCCTTAAGGTCACTCATCGTAATACCTTTGTCAACCACAAGACCCTCCATTTGGTGGAAAAGAGGGGAGTGCGTTGCATCAAGCGCGTCGGAGCGGTATACGCGGCCGGGGGAAATGACGCGGATAGGGGGGCTCTGCTTTTCCATTACGCGCACCTGTACGGGCGAGGTCTGGGAGCGGAGCAAAATGTTGTCGGTAATGTAGAAGGTATCCTGCGTATCTCTTGCAGGGTGATTTTCGGGAATATTGAGCGCCTTAAAGTTATAGTAATCATACTCTACCTCAGGACCCTCGGCAATCTCAAAGCCCATGCCGATAAAGATCTCCTCCATTTCGCGCTGTGCGCGTGTGAGGGGATGCTGATGACCCATGCGAGAGGGGGTGCCGGGCATTGTTACGTCAAGCTTTTCGCGGGCAAGACGGTCGTTGAGCGCCTTTTCCTTTTCCTCGGCAACTCTTGCGGTAAGTGCCGCCTCGATCTCGGCGCGTACCTCGTTTGCCATTTGACCTATTACGGGGCGCTCCTCAGGGGTCAGTGCACCCATGCCGCGCAAAACGGCGGTGAGCTCACCCTTTTTGCCAAGGTAGCGGACACGCAGTGCCTCGGTGTCACAGTCGGCGGCCTTCAGCTCTAAAAGCGCCGCCTCTTTGATCTGTTGCAGTTTTTCTTTCATATCCATTTCCTTTCTTGTTCTCGGGCAAGTCGAAAAACAAAAAACCTCGCCCTGAAATAAAATCAGGACGAGGCGAAAAAATCGCTCGCGGTACCACCCGAATTGAAGGCAAAATGCCAACCACTCAAAGACCTGTAACGAGGTCAGCCGTATGCGGCTATTAGCGTGCCGCAGGCACGTTGTTCACCGCATCCACTCCAAAGGGAAACGCCACACCTCACGTCCGTAAGTCGCTTTCAGCCGTGGCAACTCTCTCTTTGACGGGGCAGGAAAGGGGGCAACCTTTTTCACTGTGTTTTCTACAAATGATATTATAACACAAAATCTGTAAAAATCAAGAGGAAAATTAAATATTTATATAAAATATAGAAAGGCGTGCCGCGGCACGCCTTTTTTGTGCTTGATTAGACTCCCTGTGCGGGGGCGCGGTAAAGGGTGACGTTGTTGATCTCAAACAGCCCTTGGGTCTCCTCGGCAATATCGGCGTTTTCCTCGGTTACGATAGCATCGATCTCGGCAAGATCGGCAAAGGCGTAGGTCGAGCGTACGTCAAACTTGCTCGAGTCGGTTGCCACACAGCAAAAGCGCGCGTGGTCGATCATGGTGGACATGATAATACCTTCCTCGATATTAGAGGTCATCACGTCGCGTCCGCTGATTGCGGAAATGCCGAGAAATGCCTTATTAAAGGTAAATTTTTTGAGCATGTCTACCGCGAGCGATCCGCCTGTGTAGTGCTCGTCGGCACGCATGATGCCACCCAGCATAATGACCTCGCCTGAGAAAAGATTTTGGCGCATGCGGTTTTGTAAGATGGCGGCGATCTTAATGGAATTGGTTACTACAAGCACGTTTCGGGCTACGATAGAGGCGGCAAGGATCTCCATGGTACTGCCGCTGGAAATGGCGATAGAGTCGTTGTCCTCAATCAAATTTTCGGCAATAAATTTACCGATCGAAACCTTTGCGTCGTGATTTTTTTGGTAGCGCACGTCGTAGGTGTCCTCGCGGACGTCAAAGGGAATCGGCACAGCGCCACCGCGCACCTTTTTTAAGAGGTTTTTTTCGGAAAGAAGGTTGATATCGCGGCGGATCGTTTCTATCGATACGTCGTATTTTCGAGCCAATTCTGAGATGGAAACTTCGCCCGTTTTCAAGGCTTCTTCCTTAATTTGTCGTTGACGTTCAGAGGTTAACATAGATCGCTCCTTTAAATTTGGTCTTTTTTGCAAAACAGGGTAACATCCGATCGGATTGGTCTTATCTTACCACAAAATGCTAAAAAAGTCAACATTATGGACAAGAAAATATCTCAAAATTCCAAAAAAACATCAGCAAAGGTTGGTGTTTTGATGTTTCCACACAATTCCACACAAAAGTGTTGACTTTTGTTGAGAATGTTTTGAAAATACCCAAAATTTTGTGAGGAATTTTGACCGAAAGTATTGACAATGATGTGGATTTATGAGATAATATTCGGTGGAAATTTTCTGGTTTCTAATATTTGAAAAAGGGACTGAATTTATGAAGATTTTACTTGGTGGCTTAAACCAAGAGGTGAACTCCTTTTCACCCGGTAAAACAACCATAGAGGAGTATAGAAGAAAGCAGTATTGCCTTGGCGACGATATGCTTCGGGCTGCGGCAGGGCACGTGCGTGCCTACTCCGATCTGTTTGATGCCATGGGCGGTGCCTACAACGTGCTTGTTGACGGTGGTGCTGAGGTGGTTTCCGGCGGTTTTGCCGGTGCACAGTCGGGCGGTATCATTGAGCAATCTGTGCTTGACGGTTACATTGCGTACATCAAAGAGGCGGCGAGAAACAATCTCCCCCTTGACGGCGTGGTGCTTGTGATGCACGGCGCCGCACAAAGCGAGGGGAGTGATGACCCCGAGGGTGACATCATCACGGCGGTGCGCGAGGTTGTGGGCGAGAACGTGCCGATCGCGGTATCCCTTGACCTTCATGCCAACGTGACCGAGCAAATGGCAACCAATGCCGATACCATTTCGCTTTATCAGCATTATCCTCATGTGGATATTTGGGAAACGGGCGAGCGCGCCGCGCGTCTGTGCCTTGGTATGGTAAAGGGCGAAATCGCTCCTAAAATGGCGTATGTGTCGATCCCGATGATCGTGCCCGCCAGTGCCTATACCACTGAAACCGAGCCCTTCCTTTCCTTGATGAATAAGGCACATGCCTATGTCACAAGCGGAAAACTGCTTGATTTCTCCATTTCTCAGATGCAGCCCTGGCTTGATGTGCCAAAGGGCGGCAGTTCGGTAATCGCCATTGGCGAGAACGGGGAAGAGGCGGCAAGAATTGCCGAGGAGCTTGCTAAGGAGCTGTGGGAGATGCGCCATGAGTTTAAGACCGAGCTTTCAAGTGTGGATGAGGTTATCCGCATTGCTGAGAAAAACAACAGCGGCAAGCCCGTGATCTTAAACGATTTTGCAGATTCTGCCAATGCAGGGTCGGCAGGGGATAGCGCCGAGGTCATTGAGCGTGTTTTGGCGCTTGGCTCAAATGTCAAGGGCTTGATGTACTTAAACGACAGCGAATTTGTTGAGGTGTGCCGCCGCGCAGGTGTTGGCAATACCGTAAAAGCACCGCTTGGCGCTACGATCAGCAAAAAGCTTTATACGCCTGTTTTGGTCGAGGCACAGGTCAAGGCGCTTTACGACGGTGATATGTTTATTCACGGTAACTTTACAAACTTTGGCGCTTGCGCCTTGGTAAAGATCCGCAATATGCTTGTGGTTGTCACCACCCAGCATTTTTATCCCGGTGATCCGGCGCTCTACCGCGCCTACGGCTACGACCCGATGGACTTCCAAATGGTGGTGGTAAAGGCATGCACGTCCTTCCGCGCATTCTACGGGCCCCTTACGGATCTCATTTATCCCGTTGTGACCAAGGGTGCTGCTAGTGCAGACCTCTTGTCCTTGCCCTTTGAAAAGCTCCCCCGTAGCTTTTACCCGTTTAGCGACGGCGATTTTGTGCCGGTGGCTAGCGTGTTTGGCAAATAATTTAGTTTGAAAGCAATTTAAAATGCTTAATAGATAAGGAGAACACTATGAAAAAGACAGATGTTGTCATCATTGGTGCAGGCGCCGTAGGCAGTGCGCTTGCCCGTGAGCTTTCGAAGTACTGCCTCGACGTAACCGTTGTTGAAAAGAACGCGGACGTTGGCGGCGACAGCTCGAAATCGAACAGTGCGATCATCCACACCGGCTACGATGCAAAGCCCGGTACGCTCGAAAGCGAGCTGGTGGTTGCAGCAAACCCCATGTACGATGAGATTTGCAAGGATCTTGACATTCCTTTCAAGCGCATCGGTGCGATCCTGCCCGCATTCAACGACGAGCAGATGGAGCAGCTTCCCGCCATCAAGCACAAGGCAATGCAAAACCGCGTTTACGACGTTGAGTACAAGACCGCGGCTGAGCTGCTTGAGATGGAGCCCGAGCTCAATCCCGAGGTAAAGGGCGGCCTTTACATTCCTCGCGAGAGCATCATCGATCCGTTCCTGTTCTGCATCGCTTTGGCTGAGAACGCAGCAGACAACGGCGTACACTTCGAGCTTGCAACCAAGGTGATCGGCATTGAACAAAAGGACGGTGCTGTTACTACGGTTAAGACCGACAAGGGCGACATCGAGTGCAAATACATCATCAACGCCGCAGGCCTTTACTGCGATGAGATCGCTTCCTTCGTTGGCAAGAATGATTACTATGTAACGCCCCGTAAGGGTCAGTTCTACATCCTTGACAAGAAGACCTCCTGCAAGGTAAACTACATCGTACTTCCCATTCCTACCAAGGTTACCAAGGGCAAGCTGATGTGCCCCACCATGCACGGCAACATGCTGGTTGGTCCTACCGCAGAGGATATGCTGGATAAGGAAGATAAGAGCACCAATACCGAGGGCCTTGAGAGCATCGCGGCAGACGTACGCAAGATGATCCCGCGTGTCAATCTTCGCGACTCTATCACGCAGTACTCGGGTCTTCGTGCACAGCGTAACCCTGAGGGTCTTAACATCGATATGTACGATGATCTTAAGGGCTACGTTAATATTTCCGGCGTGCGCTCCACGGGTCTTACCAACTCTGTGGCAGTTGCAAAATACGTTGCAGATCTTCTTATCGAGTCCGGCATGAAGGCAGAGCCCAAGACCGACTTTATCAAGACTCGCAAGGGCACGCCTCACTTTGCAGAGCTTTCTGCTGAAGAGAAGGCAGAGCTTATCGCAAAGGACGCTCGCTACGGTAACGTAATTTGCCGTTGCGAAACCATTACCGAAGGTCAGATCTGTGATGCGATCAACCGTACCCTCGGTGCACGCACTGTTGACGGCGTAAAGCGTCGTGTACGTGCAGGCATGGGTCGTTGCCAGGGCGGCTTCTGCGGTCCTCGCGTGATCGAGATCATTGCCCGTGAGCTTGGCATTTCTCCCGACGAGGTTTGCAAGAACAACGAGGGCTCTGAAATGCTCACAGGCTTTGTAAGATAAGAAAGGAGCGCATCAAAATGGCTGAAAAGATTTATGACGTAATCGTTGTAGGCGGCGGCCCTGCCGGTCTTGCCGCTGCTGTTGGCGCCAAAGAAGCAGGCGCTAAAGATGTACTTATTGTTGAGCGTGACGTAAGCCTTGGCGGTATTTTGCAGCAGTGCATTCACCCCGGCTTTGGTCTGAAGCATTTTAATGCAGAGCTCTCCGGTCCTGAGTATGCATACCGCTTTATCGAGAAGGTAAAGGCTACCGATATCGAGGTCAAGCTTGATACTATGGTGCTTGAGGTTGGCGACCACTCGGTGGTTGGCATCAACCCCAAGGACGGTCTGTTTGTTGCTAAGGGCAAGTCTATCGTGCTTGCTATGGGTTGCCGTGAGCGTACCCGTGGCGCTATTATGACCCCCGGCACGCGTCCTGCAGGTGTTTACACCGCAGGTGCCGCACAGCGTCTTGTTAACCGTCAGAATATGATGGTTGGTAAAAAGGTAGTGATCCTTGGCTCGGGTGATATCGGTATGATCATGGCACGCCGTATGACCCTTGAGGGCGCAAAGGTTCTTGCCGTTGCAGAGCTTATGGATTACACTGCAGGCCTTACCCGTAACCGCGTACAGTGCCTTGACGACTTCGGCATTCCGCTTCTCCTTTCTCACACCATCGTTGAGATCAAGGGCAACAAGCGCCTTGAGGGTGTTGTCATTGCCGAGGTAGATCCTGCAACCAAGAAGCCGATCGCAGGCACCGAGGTGCTCTACGAGTGCGACACTCTGCTTCTTTCCTGCGGTCTTATCCCCGAGAACGAGCTGACCAAGGAGGCCGGCATTAAGATCAATCCGATCACCAACGGCCCCGAGGTCAACCAGTTTATGCAGACCAATTTTGAGTATGTGTTCGCTTGCGGTAACGTTGTACACGTAAACGACCTTGTTGATAACGTAACCGACGAGTCCCTGCGTGCAGGTAGCTACGCTGCACAGTACGCGGCAGGCACACTTCCCAAGGCTGCAGAGATCCCCTCCCTTACCGGTAATAACGTTCGTTACATCTGCCCGCAGAGAATCTGCCCCGAAGCTCCCGCAAAGCTCTTCTTCCGTGCAGCTGCTCCCAAGCTTGGCGTTACCATGAAGGTTTATGCCGACGACAAGGAGATCTTCTCTAAGAAGCTCATCAAGATCAATCCCGGTGAGATGGAGCATGTTGAGGTTAGCCCCGAGGATATGAAGGGCGTTTCTGCCATTAAGATCGAAGTGGTCTAAGAAAGGAGTAAGGTGTTATGGTAACCAAGGATATTATTTGTATTACTTGCCCCCAGGGCTGTATCATTAAGGTTTGCGGCGACCCCGAAAAGGGTGAGATCGTAAGCTGCGAGGGCTTTAAGTGCAAGCGCGGCAAGGCTTATGCTGAAAACGAGTTTGTACACCCCCTTCGTATTCTTACCTCTTCTGTTAAGACTGCAGGCGCTGCTGTTCCGCTTGTGGCAGTGAGAACCGCTGCTCCCATTCCGAAGGAAATGCAGATGCAGGGCATGGAGGAGATCAAAAAGCTCACTGTTTCCGGCAAGATCGTACCCGGTGACGTGATCGTTGAGAACTTCCTTGGCACGGGCGTTGCACTCGTTGCATCCGGTAGCCTCGAATAAGTCTATTGCTAAATTGAGGGATCGGCTCAGCTTTGAGCCGATCCTTTCTCTTTTTTTCATGAACGAATTGTTCATTTTTCTTTAAAACATTGATTTTTAAGGATATTTGTGCTATACTGATATATCATAAGTTTTGAAGGAGTGGTGCTATGCTTTTTGCGGTTGATATTGGAAATACCAACATTCATGCGGGTGCTTTTGAAAATGACCAATTAAGGGCCACTTTTTCGCTTGGCCTTGATATGCGGCGCACTGCCGATGAATACGCTATGCTATTGCGAGCGATTGCTGCAGATAAAGACGTGGTGTTAGAGGAAATTACAGGTGTGGTTCTCGGCTCCGTTGTGCCAACTGTTACGCCTATTTTTCTCAACGCACTTAAAGCTCTTTTTGATGTGCCTGTTACTGTGATCGGACCCGGTGTGAAAACCGGTTTTTCCATTCGACTTGATAATCCTGCGGAGTTGGGAGCTGATCTTGCTGCCAATGCAGCAGGGGCAATTGCCTGTGTCGGTGCGCCCGTGATCATTGTTGATTTTGGCACGGCAACCACCGTTATCGCAGTTGACGAAAGATCGGCACTGCAGGGCGGTGCAATCATGCCCGGCGTAGGAATGTCACTCCACGCGCTTGACGGTGCGGCACTCCTGCCCGATGTTCCCGCATGCGGGTCGGTAGAGGCACTCGGAAAAAACACGCCCGACTGCATGCGCGCGGGAGTGGTACGTGGCGGAGCTATAGCGGCTTGCGGGCTTGCAGAGCATTATAAAAGAATATTGAAGCTGCCTATGAGCACGCCCTTGGTGGTTTGCGGCGGCTATGCCGAGGCAATGCGTGCGTATTTGCCGGCAAATACGCAGTATATGCCCGAGCTCACACTCCGCGGTCTTATGGCGATTCATAGGCTAAATCAAAAATAACAGAATAATGCTGCGCTTCGTGCAAGGAAGATACCTTTCCCGGATCTTACCCTGTCAAGGTGCTGTGTTATATAAATTTTCGCCGTATCCCAAGGGGGAACGGCAGTAAGGAGGCTTGTATGATAACAAGCAAAAAAAGATTAAATGTTGTAGCGATGGTAGAGCTTGCTCTACTCACCGCGGCAGTGCTGATTTTGCAGCTTGCGGGCGTGGCAATTAAATTGCCCTTTCTCGGCACACCCATCAGCCTTGTGCTGGTGCCGATCGCACTTGGCGCGATGCTTTTGGGGCCCATGGCAGGCGCTTGGCTCGGGTTTGTATTTGGTATGGTGGTGTTTGTGGTGTGCGGCGTTATGGCTACCGATCCGTTTACGGCAATGCTGTTTGCAGATCACCCCGTGCTTACCGCCCTCACTTGTCTTGTGAAATCTACGCTTGCAGGCTTTTTGTCGGGCGCGGCATATCGCGCTGTGCGTCAAAAAAAGCCTCTTTTGGCTACATTTTTGGCGGCTGGCATTGTACCTGTTGTAAATACGGGCGTATTTGTGCTCGGCTGTATTACAATGATGGATACGGTATCCGGTATCGCCGGGGGAATCGGGCAAAGCTTTCTTTATTTTGTTATTATCGGCTGTGCAGGGTTAAACTTTGTTTTTGAGATGATTCTCAATATGGCGCTCTCACCTGCGCTTTGCCGCGTTGTAAGCATTGTAACAAAACAACAAAAAAGGCTTTAATCTATATTTAACAGAACGAATGGGGTATCAGAGATGAGTATTCAAAAGCAGCATTTTGGCAATTTGCCCGACGGGCGTACCGTGTCGCGCTATGTCTTGCAAAATGAAAACGGCGTGGTAGCGGCCATTCTTGATTATGCGGGTGCCGTTCAGCAGCTGCTTGTGCCTGATCGGACAGGACGCTTGGTTGACGTAATCGGTGGCTTTGACAGTGCACTTGATTATTATTACGGCAACGGTCATCAAGGGTCACTCATCGGGAGATTTGGCAACCGTATCAAAAACGGGCGCTTTACGCTTGATGGCAAGACCTATACCCTTGCACAAAATAACGGAAACAACCACATTCATGGTGGCCCCACGGGCTTTTCGCGCAAGCTGTGGGAAGCGACCTCTGTTGACGGTGCCGAGCCTGCACTTCGCCTTCGTTATGTGTCGCCCGACGGTGAGGAGAACTATCCCGGTACACTTGACGTAACGGTTACTTATACCTTGACTGCCGATAATGCACTTTCGATCCGTTACGTTGCCACCACCGATAAGCCAACCGTTGTAAATATGACCAACCACGCCTATTTTAATCTTGGCGGCTTTGCTTCGGGCACGGCGCTTGATCACGAGCTTTGGATCGATGCCGACACCTATTTGCCAACCGATGATGAAAAACTGCCAACAGGAGAGCTACGCTCGGTTGAGGGAACACCCTTTGATTTCCGCACCCCAAAAACGGTGAGGCGCGATTTTGATCTGACAAACGAGGATCTTCGTATCGGTGGCGGCTTTGATCATTGCCTTAATTTCACGGGTGGTGAAACAAAAGAGCCTGTTCTTCGTGCTTCGCTTTACTGTGATAAAACGGGCATTGAGATGAAGACCCTTACCAACATGCCCTCAGTACAGCTTTACTCGGCAGGGGGCGTGCGAAATGCCGCCTACCCCTTAAAGGGTGGCTATCCGCAAAGCCCTGAGAGCTTTATCTGCCTTGAAACGCAAAAAATGCCCGATAGCATCAATCACCCCCATTTCACCGACGTGGTGCTGCGCCCCGGTGAGATTTATGACTACACAACCGTTTATGCGTTTGGTGTGAGAAAGTAAATGTATAAAATGAAATAAGTTCTTTTATCCCCCCGCCTTACATAAGTTAAAGCGGGGGTGATTTTTTTGAAAAAAACAAGAATATTTTCCATGCTGCTGGCGATAATGCTTTGCTTTTGCTCTATGATCACGGCAGGGGCTACGACCGTAGAGCCTATTTCGAGTAATACACAAGAAATAACTGTAAGCACTGCACTCGGCGATCTTCCTTGCAAATCAGCCATTTTAATGGATGCTACCACGGGACAGGTGCTTTTTGAGCAAAATCCCGACGAGGCACTGCCACCCGCCTCTGTGACAAAGGTGATGACGCTGCTTTTGGTCATGGAGGCTATCGATAGCGGTAAGCTTTCTCTTGGTGATATGGTCAGTGTGAGCGCACACGCGGCATCTATGGGCGGCTCACAGGTCTACCTAAAGGAAGGGGAAACCATGAGCGTTGAGGAGATGCTCAAGTGCGTGATCATTGCTTCTGCCAACGATTGTGCCGTGGCACTTGCCGAGCACGTGGCAGGGAGCGAGGAGGCGTTTGTTGCCGCGATGAATGCACGTGCCGTCGCGCTTGGGATGAAAAATACGCATTTTGAAAATACAAACGGCCTTGACGATACCGCCACCAATCACGTGACATCGGCACGGGATATCGCTATTATGTCGCGCGCCCTGGTCGCACACGAAAAAATTCTTGAATACAGCGGCATTTGGATGGATACCATCAGAGATGGCACGTTTGGCCTGACGAATACCAACCGCTTGGTGCGCTTTTACCGCGGTTGTACGGGGCTGAAAACAGGGTCTACGGCGCGCGCAAAGTTCTGTATCAGCGCTACTGCCGAGCGTGACGGCTTGTCGCTGATTTGCGTGATCATGGCGGCAGATACCCGCGATGAGCGCAACAACACCGCCGCCAAGCTCCTTGACTATGGCTTTGCTACCTACAGCACGTATCGCGCAAAGGAGGGGAGCATTACGCTTCCCGTACAGGGCGGTTTGAAGCCCACCTGCGCTCTCACGTTTGATGCCTTTGCGGCAACCGTTGAAAAGGGGGCAAGCGGAAACGTTAGCGCAACCACAGAGCTGCCGGAAAGCCTTACGGCGCCCGTTGCGGCAGGTGATAAGATTGGGCGAGTGGTGTATATGCTTGACGGAAGGGAGATCGGCTCGGTTCCCGTAATTGCAACCGAAAATATCGATAAGATCGGCTTTGGCGCGTTATTTTGGCGTGTTTTGCAGCAATTTTTGCTGTTGTAAAAAAGATTTAGCAAAAAATTCCAAATGAATTGAAAAAGCATCTTGCATTTTTTGCGTTAGTATAGTACAATAAAGTTGACAAATAAATTTCAAACAGAAAGAGGTTTCAAATGGCAATACGTTTGGTTGATAAATACGCTTCTTCCTTTGTAACAGAGAATGAATACGCGGCTATCCAGCCCATGGTTGCAACGGCGCACGAAATGCTGCACGCCAAAGCAGGTCTTGGTAACGATTACCTTGGCTGGCTTGATCTGCCTCGCGATTACGACAAGGCAGAATATGCTCGCATTAAGGCAGCTGCCGCAAAGATCAAAAAAACCTGTGATGTCTTTATTGTGATTGGCATCGGCGGCTCTTACCTCGGTGCACGTGCAGTAATTGAGTTCCTCAAATCGCCTCTTTATAATAACCTCAAAAAAGATACGCCCGACATTTATTTTTCGGGCTGTAACATCAGTGCTTCGCACATGCAGGAGCTTTTGTCTATTTGCGAGGGGCGAGATGTTTGCATTAACGTAATTTCCAAATCGGGCACAACGACCGAGCCTGCTGTCGCCTTCCGTGTGTTCCGCGAGCTGCTGGAGAAAAAGTACGGCAAGGAGGGCGCACGTGAGCGCATTTTTGTAACGACAGACCGTGCGCGCGGCACGTTAAAGGGCTTTGCCGATCAGGTTGGATACGAAACCTTTACAGTGCCTGATGATGTTGGCGGCAGATTTTCTGTGCTCACTGCAGTGGGTCTTTTGCCCATTGCCGTTTCGGGTGTAGATACCGATGCGCTGATGGTGGGTGCTGAGGCGGCACGTGTGGCGCTTGTCGATCCCGATCTTTCAAAAAATGATTGCTACAAGTATGCAGCATTGCGTAATATTTTGCTTCGTAAAGGCAAGACGACCGAGATCTTGGTTGGTTATGAGCCGTTTGTAGGGATGCTTTCGGAATGGTGGAAGCAGCTGTTTGGTGAGAGTGAGGGTAAGGACGGAAAGGGAATTTTCCCCGCATCGGTTGTTTTCTCCACAGATCTGCACTCTCTTGGTCAATATATTCAAGACGGCATGCGCAATTTGTTCGAAACCGTGATTTCCGTGAAGGACACGGGTGCGACATTGGAAATCCCGCATGACCCCGACAATATCGACGGTCTGAATTTCCTCTCGGGCAAGGACCTTGGCTATGTAAACAGCATGGCACAGCAGGGTACGCTCTTTGCACATATCGACGGTGGTGTGCCCAATATCGTGCTGGAGCTGAAGGATCGCAGTGCCTACTCCCTTGGTTATATGATCTATTTCTTTGAAAAGGCATGTGCAATTTCGGGGTATATGCTGGGCGTAAATCCCTTTGATCAGCCGGGTGTTGAGGCTTACAAGAAAAATATGTTTGCACTACTTGGAAAGCCCGGATACGAGGCGCAAAAGGCTGTGCTTGATGCACGCTTGGAGAAATAAAGCTTAAAGTCCCAAAAAGCAGGTCAAAATTATGTTTTGACCTGCTTTTCTTTGTATTTTTTTCCAAAACCCCCTTGCAAACAAAAAAAGTATCGTGTATAATAAAGACATAAGCAGAATAAATATTCTGTGATGTTACAAAATGGAGGTATTGTCATGCTGAAATTGATGATTGGCGTAAAGGGTACGGGTAAAACCAAGACTCTGATTGAAAAGGTTAATGCCGCTGCTGCTACTTCGCACGGTGATGTTGTTTGTGTGGAGAAGGGCACGCAGTTGCGTTTTGATATTAAATCCAAGGTTCGTCTTATTGATACGGAGGAGTATCTCATTCGCGATGCAAAGGCACTTTACGGCTTTGTTGCGGGCATTCTTGCCAGCAATTACGACGTGACTGATCTGTTTGTGGATAACACCTTCAAGATCTGTGGCGGTAACATTGCTGAGCTTGAGGCAATGCTTGAGAGCCTTGACGCTCTGCTTGCTAAGCATGATGTTAACGTGTTTATGACTGCATCTTTCCCTGTAGAAGACGCTACCGATATCATTAAGAAGTATCTGTAATACGCTATCATAAAAGGGGCTGTCTCAAATTGGAAATTTGAGACAGCCCCTTCGCGTCAAAAAGGCGACGGTAGGCTTTTTGACGCCGGGAATTTGTGTTTTTTACCCGCCGGCGGGTGAAAATGGCGGCGTTTAGCCGCCAAACAAAAACCATAGGGGCTTGTCGACCAAATGCAAAGCATTTGAGACAGCCCCTTTTTCACGTTTGACGTCTTTTTTGCTATGATGTAAATGTGACTTTTCAAAAAGGAGAGGCGACAATGGGAAAATACTTTGGCACAGACGGATTTCGCGGTGAGGCAGGCATTGGTCTTACTGCAACGCACGCGTATAAGATCGGGCGTTTTCTTGGCTGGTGGGGAAGACAAAACGGCAAAAAAATGCGCGTGGCAGTGGGCAAGGATACCAGGCTTTCCTGTTATATGCTCGAATATGCCGTTTCGGCAGGGATTGTGGCATCGGGGGCAGACGTGTATTTGCTGCATGTAACAACCACGCCAAATATCTGTTTTACCGTTGCTTTAGAGCAGTTTGATATGGGTGTAATGATCTCTGCCAGCCACAATCCATATCACGATAACGGTATAAAACTGATCGGCAAAAACGGTGCCAAGGCAGATGATGCCTTGACCGATCAAATAGAGCGATATCTTGAAGGGGATCTTGCGGCGCTTGGTGTACAGGATAATGACCTACCGTTTGCCACGGGTACAGATATTGGTAGGATCGTGGATCATGAGGCAGCAAGAATACGCTATATTCAGCATCTTATTTCTTGTGTCGATTGTGAGTTTCACGATTTTCGCATAGGGCTTGACTGTGCCAACGGTGCCGCATCCTCGATCGCCCCTGCGGTATTTACGGCATTGGGTGCTTTGGTGTATCCCATTCACACAAAGCCAAACGGCACCAACATCAACAGCAAAGCGGGCGCCCTTCATATTGAAAGTCTGGTACGGCACGTGCGTTTAAATGGGCTTGATGTAGGGTTTGCGTTTGACGGTGACGGTGATCGGTGCATCGCTGTTGATGCTACGGGCGAGGTGGTAAACGGAGATGGGATACTCTATTTGCTTGCCAAGCATCTGCAAGGGCGCGAAAGGCTTGAAAAAAATACTGTTGTCACTACTGTAATGTCTAATTTGGGTCTTTACAAAGCGCTTGAGGAAAGCGGTATTTCCTATGTAAAAACTGCCGTTGGAGATCGCTTTGTGTATGAAAGTATGCAGCAAAACGGCTTTTCCTTAGGCGGTGAGCAGGCAGGGCATGTTATTTTGTCACAGTATGCCACCACGGGCGATGGAATTCTGACAGCGCTCAAAATCATGGAGGTGATGGCTTGCGAGGCAAAAACGTTAGCAGAACTTGTTGCCCCTGCTCATATGTTGCCGCAGATCACAAAAAATCTGTCTGTAACCGATAAGAGCGCGGTGTGCACAAGCGGTGCAGTAATAGCCGCGGTTGAGGCGGTGCGTGAGCGGCTAGGGGATAACGGGCGTGTGCTATTGCGCGAAAGCGGTACCGAGCCTGTTGTGCGTATTATGGTGGAGGCTATAAGTGAGGAGATCTGTCAGCGTGCAGTGGATGAAATTGCCACGGCAGTAAAGCAAACGGGTCTTTGCCTGCCGTAAATGTGGGGAAGATGCTAAAAAGGTGCCGAACAACGCGCGACGCGGTTGTTCGGCACCTTTTTACGTTTTAATTTGTTTTTTTAGGTCGCTTGCGCAGTGCAAATTTCACAGTTGCAAAAAGAATCAAATACCCAATAAAGCAGGGAATCAAAACAAGTAAAAACAAATAAAGAAGTGTTATGGGGAGATCGGATATGTGATAGGTAAAGCCGAGCAAAGAATACGCAATTTCCGATGCAATATGGGAAAGGGCGCGTATACCTATAACAAGGCCAAGTGTGATGTAAACGATCTTTTGCAAAGGATTTTCACGGTCGAAAAGCTTGGTAAAGGGAAGAAGCGCAGGGGCGCTTTCCAGCTCCTTGCCGAGGATCAAAGCAGCACGCTCTTGTTCTTTTCTGAGTTCTCCCTGGGTCACGACATGCTTGTGTGTGAGAAAAACAAGGAGTGCGCAGGGGATGAGCTCAAGGAGAAGTGAAACAATATAGCTGCTGTAATTCAGCGTGACGTCAAGCGAACCGTGTACAACAGAGAGCGCCAGCACGGCACCAACGTACTTAAAGAGCAACGCACCGCCAAGCAACAGGAAAAGTGAGCGACAATCATTTGCATTTCCCGCCTTTTCTACACCGATGAGTAGAAATGCTAATACAAGGATCAGTGCAAAAATCTCAGTCCATTGCATGAAAAGATCTATGGCATCAAATAAAAGCGTGTCCATTAGCATAATATCGCATGCAACGATCTCGTAAATGGGCACAAGCACCAGGGCATATAGCGCCATAATGGAAAAAGCAACAATAGATGCTGCTTTAAGAAAAGATTTTGTCATAAATACTCCTCTTAGCTCAATATACTGTTATCATAACATAAAGTCACTAAAATTGCAAACATTTTCTTTTAAATTTGCATATTTGGATTTTTTTGGCATAGGATAAAAGGAGTGGGAGGTGGTTTTATGCGATACAATACATCTAATGATCTCGAAAATTTTGCCGCCGCCACCAAGGAATTGTGTGGATCAAGCGGGATCGGATGCGATGTGACGGCACGTTCTATACTTGGTAAGCAGATCCCTGTTTTTACATTGGGAAACGGCAAAAAAGCGGTTGTGTATGTTGGTGGAATTAAAGGAAATGAGGCGCTTACTTCGTTTTTTTTGCTTGATTTTCTGCGTGATTGTATCAAGCAATCCGAAAAGGAGAGCAGGATATACGATGTTACCGTTTCATACCTTTTGCGCGAGCGCCGCATTATGGTGATACCTATGCTCAATCCTGACGGCGTTGGCTATGCTACCGAGGGCGTAAGGGAGGATAATCCGCTATGCGCCCGTGTGCTGCAAATGAATGGAACGGAGGATTTCTCGGCATGGCAAGCGAACGCACGCGGTGTAGAACTTTCACACAATTTTGATGCGGGATTTCTCGCACATAAAAATCTTGAGCATGCCGCAGGGATCTTAAACGGTGCGCCACAGGGTTATAGCGGTGAATATCCCGAAAGTGAGCCCGAAACCGCGGCGCTTTGCGGGCTTTTGCGCTTTCTTGGGGAAGATCTGCTTGGCTTGCTTGAATTTCACTTAGGGCAAGGGGAGATTACGTGTAGTTGCAAGGATAACCTTTCGGCAAAAACCATGGCGGCAGGCCGTATTTTGGGGCGAGCCACGGGCTATCGCCTCATCGGTCCCGAAAAAGCAATACCGGAGGGCGGGCTTGCCGATTGGTGCATCGAAAAACTCTCTCGCCCCGCTTATCGTGTGGATTGCGATGCCGCAAGATATACACCCGAAAAGGCGCGTGTCTGCCTTTTTGAAGCCCTGCGCCGCGCGCTGTATACTTTTCCGTTTATGCTGTAAACAATGAAAAGACCGACAGATAAACTGTCGGTCTTTTCATTGCAAATTGCCGGAACCGCATCAAGATAAGTTACAGTGCGGGCGTGCCTACGTCAAACACATAGCCGCAAATGTTAACGGCATTGCGTCTTTGACGCTCTGCTGCTTTGAAGTATTACTTGCTTGGCGGATCAAAAAAATTGATCTGCTCGCCACCGCGTGTAACGTTGTGATAGGGAAGCCCTAGATGCTCATAGGCAAGGCGTGTGACGCATCTGCCGCGGGGTGTGCGCGAAAGAAAGCCTATTTGCATGAGATACGGCTCGTATACGTCCTCAAGGGTGATGGCTTCCTCGCCGATCGTTGCGGCAAGCGTTTCAAGCCCCACAGGGCCTCCGTCATAAAACTTAATAATGGTGGAGAGCATGCGACGGTCAATATTATCCAGCCCAAGCCCGTCGATCTCTAATTTTTGCAGTGCATAGTTTGCAATATCTGAGGAGATCTCGCCGTTGCCCTTGATCTGTGCAAAGTCGCGTACGCGCTTGAGTAAGCGATTGGCAATACGCGGCGTGCCGCGCGAGCGAGAGGCGATTTCGATTGCGCCGTCATCGGAAATGGGAAGCCCTAAAATATCGGCACTGCGCGTGACGATCTTTGCAAGCTCCTCAGGGGTGTACAGCTCAAGCTTTAGCATGACGCCAAAGCGGTCGCGAAGTGGGGTGCTTAATTGCCCTGCGCGCGTGGTGGCACCAATGAGGGTAAAGCGGGGAAGGTCGATACGGATGCTGCGCGCGGCAGGCCCTTTGCCAATGATAATATCAAGGGCATGATCCTCCATGGCAGGGTAAAGAATTTCCTCTACCGTGCGGGAAAGGCGATGGATCTCATCGATAAAAAGCACGTCACCCTCTGAAAGATTGGTCAGAAGCGCCGCAAGATCACCTTGCTTTTCAATGGCAGGGCCCGAGGTGACACGGATGTTTACCCCCATTTCATTGGCAATAATGTTGGAAAGCGTGGTTTTACCAAGTCCGGGAGGGCCGTAGAGCAATACGTGATCAAGACTGTCACCGCGCTTTTTTGCCGCCTCAATATAAATTTTTAAATTTTCCTTTACCTTTTCCTGTCCCACATAATCGGTAAGCGATTGCGGACGCAGGGATACCTCTCCTGTGTCTTCCTTGGTTTCGCCGGTGGAGAGGATGCGGTTTTCAAAATCAAAGTCATTTTCTGTGGTAAAGTCCATACCTAAATTAAAATCCATTTACGCTCTCCTTACATCAGTTTTTTTAGTGCGGCGCGAATAATATTTTCCACATCAAGCACAGCGGTGTCAATGCCGGAAAGTGCACTCAGCACCTCGGTGCGGCTGTAGCCAAGGACAAGCAGAGCCTCCTGCGCCTCGGCAACCTTATTATTTGTGCCGCTGACCTCGGGTGCGGGCATTGCCGCAACGGCGCCCTCAAAGGCAGAGGGCAGAGGGGTGCCAGCCGCCATTTTGTCGTGCAGCTCAAGAATGATACGCGCGGCAGTTTTGGGGCCAATGCCGTTGGCGCGCGCAATGGTCTTTTTATCCTCGGTGCAAACGGCAAATGCAAATTTTTCGGGAGTGAAGGCGGAAAGGATAGCCATAGCGGCTTTGGGGCCCACACCCGAAACCGTAATGAGCAGGCGGAAGGTTTCAAGCTCGCTCTCATCATAGAAGCCAAAAAGCTCCATGTCATCCTCGCGCACGGCAAGATGCGTGTAAAGCTTGACGCACTCTCCCTTCGCGGCGGCAGGCGAAATTTTTTCGTAGGTGTTGCTGCTGATCGTTAATTTGAAGCCAACACCGCCCGCGTCTACCACGGCGATGCTTGGCATAAGTGCAGCTAAGGGACCACTGATGTAATGAAACATAAAACCTCCGTTTTTTACTTGGTTTTTTATAGAAAAGCAAGTATTGTTCTTTTAAAAGCGAAAATAAGTTTTTATTTCAAGGGGGTTATTCCTGCGGCGGATTGGTTTTTTTGATGCTTTTTTCAAGCTTTAGGCGGTCAATATCCATGTCACGCCCGCAGCCCAGACACACTACGCGGCACACGCTTCCCACGCGCAGAATCTTAAAATCCTTCCTGCCGCAGGGGTGCGGCTTTTTTAATTCAATTATCATGTTGGGAAAAAGCTTTATGATCTGCATCAAGTCACCGCCCTTCTTGTTTTTGCTCTCTTGTTTATTACATTTCAGTATAACACATTTTTTTCGATAAGTAAAGTGAAAACAAATTTTTTATTTTCTTTCAGAAACCCTTTGACTCGCGCGCAAAAATATGATATAATACTATATATTTTATTTTGAAAGGGAAAGTGGCGCTATGATCATTCTCGGTATAGACCCCGGCCTTGCAATTGTCGGGTGGGGCGTTGTGGAATACCGCGCGGGTAAATTTAAACCGCTGGGCTACGGCGCTATACGCACGCCTGCGGGTGTGCGCACAGAAGAGCGACTTGTGGGGATCTACCGTGATCTAAATACCATCATCGACCACTTTCATCCCGAGGAAATGGCGGTTGAGGAGCTGTTTTTTAATACCAACATCACCACCGGTATTCGCGTAGCCGAGGCGCGCGGCATCGTGCTTTTGTGCGGTGAGCAAAAGGGGCTTCGCATTTCGGAATACACACCCTTGCAGGTCAAGCAAGCGGTGGTGGGGTACGGCAGAGCCGAGAAAAAGCAGGTCATGACCATGGTGACAAGCCTTTTGGGGCTAAAGGAAACGCCAAAGCCCGACGATACCGCCGATGCACTTGCCATTGCCGTGTGTCACGCACATAGCGGCGCATCGCGCCTTGCAAAATATTTCAATAACTGAGCAGGAGTAGAGCATGTTTTATACCGAGCATTGGAAGGATTACGAATTACTTGATACCTCTGACGGCGAGCGTCTTGAGCGTTGGGGAAAATATATTTTGGTACGCCCCGATCCGCAGATCATTTGGCGCGGGGCTGCCGCGCATCCCGCGTGGAAGCGTGCCGATGCTGTTTATCGCCGTTCCTCGGCGGGCGGTGGCGCATGGAAAGAGAGCAGAGTGCCTGCTGAATGGAAGATCAAATATCGCGACCTTACCTTTCTTATTAAGCCCATGGGCTTTAAGCACACGGGGCTTTTTCCCGAGCAGGCGGCAAACTGGGATTGGTTTGGTGAAAAGATCAAAAAGGCAGGGCGCCCTATTAAGGTGTTAAACCTGTTTGCCTATACAGGGGGTGCCACCGTGGCGGCGGCAAAGGCGGGTGCCTCGGTCGTACATGTGGATGCGGCAAAGGGGATGGTTGCGCAAGCCAAAGAAAATGCGCGTCTGTCGGGTCTTGCCGATGCCCCCATTCGCTATATCGTTGACGATTGCAAAAAGTTTGTGGAGCGAGAGATCAAGCGCGGCAATTTTTACGATGCCGTGATCATGGACCCCCCCTCTTATGGCAGAGGACCCTCGGGTGAGGTCTGGAAGATCGAGGACTGCGTTGGAGAATTGGTAGAGCTTGCCGCTAAGCTGTTGTCGCGCGAGCCCTTGTTTTTCCTGATCAACTCCTACACCACGGGTCTTTCCCCCCTTGCTATGAGTTATATTCTTGATCTCAAGGTGCGCTCGCGCTTTGGCGGCAAGACCTCCGCCGAGGAGCTTGGGCTAAAGGTTACACAAACAGGCTCTTATCTCCCGTGCGGTGCGAGTGCACGCTGGGAGCTTGAGGTGTAATGATGAAAGAACCTTTTATTCACACAAAAGATCTTTGCTATTCGTATTCCGATGAAAACGGCTTACAGCAGCCTGTCCTGCGCGGCATTACGATTGATATCGCCAAGGGGGAATACGTGGCGATCCTCGGGCATAACGGCTCGGGTAAATCTACCTTGGCAAAGCTCCTTAATATGATTCTCGAGCCCGATAGCGGCGAGCTTTGGGTGGCTGGGCAGGATCTGACCTCTCCCACGCTTACCGAGGATGATTTTTATGCACTGCGCCGTCAGGTCGGCATGGTTTTTCAGAATCCGGATAATCAGTTGGTTGCGACCATTGTTGAGGATGACGTGGCGTTTGGCCCTGAAAATCTTGGCGTGCCGTCAGCAGAGATACGCGCGCGTGTTGATGCGGCGCTTGCCACGGTTGGCATGACGTCGTATGCAAGGCACGAGCCGCATCGCCTTTCTGGCGGTCAAAAGCAGCGCGTTGCCATTGCGGGCATTCTCGCCATGGAGCCGAACTGTATCATTTTGGATGAGGCAACTGCCATGCTGGACCCGTTGGGGCGCAAGGAAGTAATTGAAACGGTAGAGGCACTCAACCGCGAAAAGGGCATTACCGTGCTTTCAATCACGCATTATATGAACGAGGCGGCACGCGCTGACCGTGTGATCGTGATCGATGACGGCGTGGTGATCATGGACGGTACACCGCGTGAGGTCTTTGCCGATCCCGCAAGGCTGCTGGCAGCAGGGCTTGATGTGCCGCAATGCACATCACTTGTGCACGCGCTTCGTGCCGAAGGGGTTGCGCTTGCAGGCGATCCCGTTACCGTTGAGGAGTGCGTGGATCTTATCTGCCGCGCGTTGGAGGTGATATAATGGCTGTTTTAACCTTAGAGCATGTATCATACATCTACGGCGAGGGTACACCCTTTGAGATCAGAGCGCTTGATGATGTGAGTCTTTCGGTTCGCGAGGGTACTGTGACAGGTATTATCGGGCATACGGGCTCCGGTAAATCTACCATGGTACAGTTATTTAACGGCCTTGAAAAGCCAACGGCGGGTAGAGTGTTGCTTGACGGAAAGGATATTTGGGCAGAACCGAAGAAGATGCGTGATATCCGCTTTCGCGTTGGGCTTGTTATGCAGTATCCCGAGTACCAGCTTTTTGAGGAAACGATTCGTGCGGATATCGCATTTGGCCCTCGCAATATGGGGCTTTCACAAGAGGAGATAGAGCGCCGCACAAAAGAGGCGGCAGCGTTTGTAGGGCTTGAGGAAGCGCTGCTTGACCGTTCTCCCTTTGATCTTTCGGGCGGTCAAAAGCGCCGTGCCGCAATCGCGGGTATTATGGCAATGCGCCCTGAAATTTTGGTGCTTGATGAGCCTGCGGCGGGGCTTGATCCGCGTGGCAGAGATGCTATATTAGAGGGCATTCGCGCCTATGGTAAAGAGACGGGCTCTACTGTTATTATCGTGAGTCACAGCATGGAGGATATGGCTGCTTACTGTGATGATATTGTTGTAATGGCGCAAGCCAAGGTCTGCCTTTCGGGCACGCGCGATGAGGTGTTTGCCAATGCGGCAAGGCTTGCCGACGTGGGGCTTGACGTGCCGCAGATCACGCATTTGATGATGAAGCTTCGCGCGCGCGGCGTTGCTGTGCCCGAGGGCATTTATACAGTAGAGGCGGCAAGCGCCGCACTTCGTAAGTTATTTGGTAAAGGACATACTGTTTGATGAAGAATATCGCATTTGGGCAGTATTATCCTGCCCACTCACCCTTGCACGCTATGGATGCGCGCATGAAGGTGATACTTTCCGTGCTTTATATTGTTGCCGCGTTTCTTTGCAAAAACGTGTTGGCGTTCGGCGCATTATTGGTATCTGCAGCGGTGCTGCTGATCCTTAGCCGTATCCCTGCGCGAATTGTGCTGCGCTCCCTGCGTCCACTGTTTTTTATCATGCTGTTTACCGCGGTTCTCAATCTCTTTTTTGCCACCGGTACAAGCGTGCTTATTTCCTTTTGGCGCATTACAATCTACGTGGAGGGCGTTTACAGCGCGGTGTTTATGCTGGTGCGCATTATCGTTCTGATCTTTGGCACTAGTATTTTTCTCACCTATACCACAACGCCAATCGCGCTGACCGATGCCATTGAGAGCCTGCTCTCACCCCTTCGCTTGGTCGGATTTCCTGCGCATGAGTTTGCAATGATGATGAGCATTGCGCTTCGCTTTATCCCCACCTTAATGGAGGAAACCTCCAAGATCATGAACGCGCAAAAGGCGCGCGGCGTGGACTTTTCAAGCGGCGGACTTGTAAAGCGAGCCAAGGCTTTGGTTCCGATCCTGATCCCGCTGATCGTATCCTCGGTTCGGCGTGCTGATGAGCTTGCCATGGCAATGGAATGCCGTTGTTATCGGGGCGGCAAGGGGAGAACAAAAATGAAGGTGCCTCACCTTCGCATCGTTGATTTCGCGGCGCTTGCCTGCATGATCGCTTTTGGTGTAGCACTTGTCTACCTCAATCATCGCGGTATTGGCTATACCATGTGAGGTGCAGGATGAAGATCTTACTGAAAATTGCGTACCTCGGTACTGCATATTGCGGTTATCAGGTACAGCCAAACAGAATCACTGTGCAGGAAAAGCTGAATCAAGCCGCAAAGGCAGTGTTTTCCTTTGATTGCGACATTGTTGGATGTAGCCGTACTGATAGCGGCGTACACGCGCGCGGTTTTTGCGCAACAGTTACGAAAAAGGGAACGGGTGCGCTTGAAACGACAGTGCCGCTTGACCGTATTCCGCGTGCTATGAATGTTCAGTTGCCCCCTGATATTGCCGTGCTGGAGGCGTGTGCTGTTGACGATGAGTTTCATGCGCGTTACAGCGTGATATCTAAGGAATACGAGTATCTTATTTATAACGGTGGCGAGCGAGATCCCTTTCTTGAGGGGCGCGCCTATCATATCCCTAAGCGTTTTGATGATGCTGCCATTGCAGCTATGAACGCAGCGGCGGAGCAATTTGTGGGCAAGCATGATTTTACGGCATTGCGTGATGGCGATCCCGATGAAAAGGACCCTGTCCGCCATGTGTTTGCTGCATCTGTGAAACGAAAGGGAGATATTGTTTCCTTTCGCGTGCGTGCCGATGGGTTCCTTTATCACATGGTGCGCGTGATGATGGGGACGTTAATTGAAGCTGGAAGGGGAAGACTGACCCCCTCTGATATTTCCGTCTTTTTGAAGGAGAAAAACAGAAAGGCGTGCGGTGCTACTGCCCCTGCCTGCGGTCTTTATCTTGATCGCGTATTTTATGAATGAGAATATAACATTATTATAAAAAATGAAAAAGGAGGTTATTATGGAGAATGAAAACCGTAGCACGGCTTTGGTGCAAGCGACTTCTACTGCCCTTGTACAGACGCAAGAGCGACCGCCAAGCTATTGGGTGCGCGTTTCAAGGAAATATCACACTGCGTGGATGATAGTAGCTTTTGTGCTTGTATTGTTTCTAGTAATGTTTTCTGTGCTTTTTGCGCACGCATTCAGTTATGATAGCCTCTTTTATTTCGGTAAGGATATTGCAACGCTAACCTCCTTGCCCGATCAGGGTGATACAACGGTGTATTATGATTATAAGGGCGAAGACGCCGTGCCTGTTTCCTACCGCGGAGGTATGGCAGTGGCTCATGCCGGCGGTGTGGATATCTACGCGGCTAACAGTGGGCGATTGCTGTCTGTTGCCTTTGAAACACCGTATGCCGCCCCGCGCATTGCTGTTTCGCGTGACTACTTGATTGCGTATGATTTTGGTGCAACCTCGTTTTGCGTTTGCAATTCCTACGATATGTTGTATGAGGGTGTGACCGAGCAGCCTATTTATGGCATTTATGTTTCAAACTCGGGATATTTTACGATCATCACGCGCTCTGATATCGCTCTCTCTGAGGTCTTGGTATTTGATGCCGACTTTAATTTGAAGCAACGCTTTAGGCGTGCCTCGGCAACGGTTAGTGCTGTGATCTCAGAAAACGGCAGAACCGTTACGCTTGTCGGTGCGGTTGCGGAAGGTGCGCTGGTTGACGTATATATGATCGGTGATCAGGAGCCCCTCTCTTCAACGGTGCTTGCGGGATTTCCCTTGGCGGCAGGATATACTGCATCGACAAAGCTGGCTGTTATTACCGATACGGCATGTCATGTCATATCCCATGAGGGAAAGGTGTATGAAACTGTGGGCTTTGACGGTGCTTCACTTGTCGCGTACAGCGTGAGCGAAAACGGTATAGCCCTTGCGCTTGAAACCGATCGCATCAATGCCGCTTATCGGGTGTTGGCGCTTGATAAAAAGGGAAGAATACAAACAGAACTCGCACACTCGGGTCGCGTGAAGGCACTTTCCTTATCTGATTCGTGCTTGTGGATGCTGTGTGATAGAGATGCCGTGTGCATTCGGCTTGACAATGCACAAATGATTGATAAGCTTACTGTTGATGACGGCGCGCTTGATATTGTAGCGCTTGGGGATCGTAATGCCCGCGTGTTATATCCTGCGCAGGCACTTTATTTTAAGATTGACAGGTAAGAGGTGGTTTTATGAGACATATTCCTAATATTTTAACGGTGCTTCGGTTGTTGCTCGTGCCGGTATTTGTGATACTGTTTTTCGCTGTAGCGCCCATTGCGGCTTTGCCCATTGCTTGGCTTGCGGCTATAACCGATGTGCTTGACGGATATCTTGCGCGTCGTAACGGATGGGTGTCGCGCTTTGGTAAAATGATGGATCCCGTTGCGGACAAGCTGATGCAGGGCGCATTGCTCTTTTCCTTGGTCATAGGTGGTTTTTTGCCTTGGCTCTTTGCTGTTCCGTTTGTTTTAAAGGAACTGGCGCAAGGTGTGTGCGGCTTTTTGATGCTGCGTCGTCGAAGCGTTGTGGTCGTCAGCCGTTGGTATGGCAAGCTTGCACTCACGCTTTTCCATCTTGCCGTTTACCTTACGGTGCTGCTTTCAGCTCTGTTCGATCCCATACCAAGTGGCATTAAGATCATGATCAACGCATTTTGGGTGACAGCACTCGGCTTTATGATGTTTGCTTTTGTCAGCTATGTTGTGAGCTATGCGAAAATGGCTGCAACGATTAAGAAAGAATGGAGAGAAAATGCCCGAGGGGCAGTTGAATTTAAATAATGGTAATGTGTTCTAAATGTCACAAGCGTGTGGCAACGGTATTTGTAACCAAGGTTGAAAATGGAGAGCGCAAGACCGAGGGTCTATGTATGAAATGTGCGGCTGAGCTTGGTATGCCTACCGATCAGATGATCGGCAACGTCATGGGCAAGCTTGGATTCACGCCCGATCAGCTCGAGGGCATGGAGGAGGAGCTGAACGGCCTCTTGCAGGGTGGACTCCCGAGCGATAGCGACGATAACGAGGACGGCGGCGCTCCTGCTATTGATTTCCCCAAAATTTTCCGCGAGAGCGGCCTTTTTGGCAACCCGCAAAAAGGAAAGAGTACCGAGGGGGAGAAGGGCGAGAAAAAGGAAAAAGCACCAAAGGAAAGGAAGCATAAGTTCCTTGACACCTATTGCCGTAACCTCACGCGCCGCGCGCGTGACGGAAAGCTCGACAGGATCGTTGGGCGTGAGCGTGAGCTTGCGCGCGTGGTGCAGATCCTTTGCCGTCGCCAGAAAAACAATCCTTGCCTCATTGGTGAGCCCGGTGTTGGTAAAACCGCCATTGCCGAGGCACTCGCCCAGCGCATTGCCGAAAACAATGTGCCTTATAAGCTGCGCGGCAAGGAGGTCTACCTTGTAGACCTTACCGCACTTGTGGCGGGTACGCAGTTCCGCGGTCAGTTTGAGTCGCGCATCTTGGGGCTCTTAAAGGAAGTGACCGATGCAGGGAATATTATTCTCGTGATTGATGAGGTGCACAATATTGTGGGCACAGGTGAGTCTGAGGGAAGCGTAAATGCCGCTAACATCTTAAAGCCCGCACTCTCGCGCGGCGAGGTGCAGATCATCGGTGCAACTACACTCAACGAGTACCGTAAATATATTGAAAAGGATACCGCACTTGAGCGCCGTTTCCAGCCTGTAACAGTTAACGAGCCCTCGCTTGAGGACACTGTGGAAATGCTGCGCGGCATCAAGCACTATTACGAGAGCTTTCATGCAGTGCAGATCCCCGATGAGATCCTGCGCCGTGCCGTAGTGCTTTCCGAGCGCTATATTACCGACAGATACCTGCCGGATAAGGCAATTGACCTCCTCGATGAGGCTGCCGCAAACCTTTCTCTTAACTCTGCTGTTTTGAACGAAAGTTATGAGATAAAAGAACAAATGTTGGCGGAAAAGGAAAAACGAGAGCGAATTGAGGCGGAAGATGCGACTGATGAGCAGTCCGAGAAGCGCCGCTTTGAGGAGCTTGCCAAGATCAAGGCAAAGGAGCTGCAGCTCTCCGAACGTCTTGCCAATATCGAACCTGAAATTGGGCGTGTGGTGATGGGCGAGGAGGAGCTTGCACAGGTCATTGAGATCTGGACGGGCGTGCCTGCCGCGAATATCAGCGAAAATGAATTTGAACGCATTGACGGGCTTGAGGCGCGTCTTAAGAAGCGCATTATCGGGCAGGATAAGGCGGTTGGTGCTGTGGCACGCGCCATCAAGCGCAACCGTGCGGGCGTATCTTATAAAAGAAAGCCTGTGTCCTTTATCTTTGCGGGTCCCACCGGCGTTGGTAAGACCGAGCTGGTAAAGACCCTTGCCGCCGATCTCTTTGATAGCCCCGAAACGCTGATTAGACTCGATATGTCGGAGTTTATGGAAAAGCACTCGGTGTCGCGTATCATAGGAGCTCCTCCCGGATACGTTGGTTATGACGAGGCAGGGCAACTGACCGAAAAGATCCGTCGCCGCCCTTATTCGGTGGTACTTTTTGATGAGATCGAAAAGGCGCATCCCGACGTGCTCAATATCCTGCTGCAGATCCTTGACGACGGCAGAATTACAGATGCACGCGGCAAGACCGTTAATTTTGAAAATACTGTGCTGGTAATGACCACCAACGCAGGCTCCGACAAGGCGGGCGCGCTTGCAGGCTTCCTTGGTGATGAAGGCACAGGGGCAGAGGCGCGTACCGAAAAGGCGCTTGCCACGTTCCTGCGCCCTGAGTTTTTGAACCGCGTGGATGAGGTCATCACCTTCCGCGCGCTTGATGAGGCTGATTTCGCAAGGATTGCCGCAATTCAAATGAATGAATTGAAAACCGCCCTTGCCGAGCGCCACATCGCGTTAAGCTTTACCGATGCAGCCCTTGCGCTCATTGCAGAGCGATCCTATTCCCACAAGTTTGGCGCGCGCAATATGCGCCGCTTTATCCAAAAGAATATTGAAGACGCGCTGGCTGAAAAGATCATTGCGGATTATGCCCGTTCGATCACCCATGCTTGTGTCACTGTTAAAAACAAAGAACTGCGCATAGAGGTTATGTAACATGAGTGTTTATTTATTTGATTTCGATGGAACCTTGGTGGATTCCATGCCCGTTTTCGGCGCCGCTGTGCTGCACGTGCTTGACACAAACGGCGTATCCTATCCTAATGATATCGTTAAAATCATTACGCCCCTTGGGTTTGCGGGCACGGCGGATTATTTTATCCGTGAGCTTGGTGCAAAGCGTACGCGTGATGAACTTGTTGAGGAAATGACCGCTTATATGGTAGAGGCGTACATGAATACCATCCCCGCCAAGGCACACGTGGCAGATGCTCTGCGTGCCCTTCGCGCACGCGGCGATCGCCTCGCGGTCCTCACGGCAAGCCCCCACAAAACACTTGACCCGTGCCTAAAGCGCGTGGGGCTTTACGATCTCTTTGAGCGCGTATGGTCCTGTGATGATTTCAACACGACAAAAGCCGACCCAAATATTTATAAGATGGCGGCAAAGGAGCTTGGCATTCCCGTAGAAGAGCTCATCTTCCTTGATGATAATATCAATGCCGATCAAACTGCGATTGCCGCAGGCGCGCGTGTGTTTGGTGTGTTTGATGAAAGCTCTGCTGACATGGAAGGGGAAATGCGCAAGGTCTGCGAGCGTTATATCCGCGATTTCTCTGAATTGCTTTGATATTTGTGTGCATCATGTGCGCGCAACATAATAAGGAAAATTAACGCAAAACGTAAACAAAATGTAAACAAAATGTAAAAAGTTGGTTTCCTGTTGCATTTAATAATAAATTGTGTTATAATATCACACGCTTGCGTGATGGCGAGCGAAAACACACACGGTATCCTAAGTAGGGTTGGTGCCTGCGCGGTGCGTAGGTTGCCCTGTGAGATGGCGTGGTGGAAAAAAACCAAAGGAGGACATAGAAATGTCTGTTATTACCATCAAACAGCTTCTCGAAGCAGGTGTTCACTTCGGACACCACACCAGAAGATGGAACCCCAAGATGCAGGAGTACATCTTCACCGAACGTAACGGTATCTACATCATTGACCTGCAGAAGACCGTTAAGAAGTTTGAGGAGGCGTACAACTTTGTTCGCGACCTCGCTGCAAACAATGGCACCATCCTTTTCGTTGGTACCAAGAAGCAGGCTGCTGACGCTATCAAGGAAGAGGCTCAGCGCTGCGGCATGTACTACGTAAACGTACGTTGGCCCGGCGGCATGATGACCAACTTCAAGACTATCAAGAAGTCCATCGCTCGTCTCAATAGCCTCAACAAGATGCAAGAGGACGGCACCTTCGACCTCCTTCCCAAGAAGGAAGTTGCAGGCAAGCAGAAGGAGATCTTCGACCTTGAGAAGTCCTACGGCGGTATCAAGACCATGGAGACCCTTCCTTCCGCAGTGTTCATCGTTGACCCCCACAAGGAGCGCAACGCAGTTCTTGAGGCTAAGAAACTTGGTATTCCGGTAATCGCTATCGTTGATACCAACTGCGATCCCGATGATGCTGATTATATCATTCCCGGTAACGATGACGCGATCCGCGCCATCAAGCTCATTTCCTCTGTAATCGCTGACGCTGTCATCGAGGGCAAGCAGGGTGAGCAGACTGCTGAGGCTCCCGCTGAGGAAGCAGCTGCTGACGCAGAGTAATTTTTAAGGAGAATAAAAAATGGCTAACTTTACCGCAAAAGACGTAGCAGATCTTCGCGCTAAGACCGGTCTTGGCATGATGGACTGCAAGAACGCACTGGTTGAGGCTGACGGCGATCAGGACAAGGCTATCAAGATCCTTCGCGAGAAGGGCCTTGCTACCGCTGAGAAGAAGGCTGGCCGTATCGCTGCTGAGGGCCGCGTTGACATTATGACCAAAGACGGCGTAACCGCTATGGTTGAGGTTAACTCCGAGACCGACTTCGCCGCAAAGAGCGAGGCATTCAAGGGCTTTGTAACCGGCCTGCTTGAAACCGTTATCGCAAACAAGCCTGCAAATGTTGCAGCACTGATGGAGTGCACCTATGCCGGCGGCACCGAGAGCGTTCAGAAGACTCTCGTTGAGCTTATCTCCGTTATCAAGGAGAACCTTTCCGTTCGTCGCTTTGTAATTGTTGAGGGCGTAACCTCTACCTACATTCACGGCTTTGGCACCACCGGTGTTATCGTGAAGTTTGAGGCTGATGCAGCTGTTGTTGCAAAAGAGGGCTTTGCTGAGTACGCAAAGAACATTGCTCTTCAGATCGCAGCAGGCAATCCTCCCCAGTACGTGAATATCGAGGATGTTCCCGCTGAGGCAGTTGCTGAGGAGAAGGCAGTTCTTATCGCACAGATGAAGAACGATCCCAAGAACGCTAACAAGCCCGACCAGATCCTTGAGAAGATCGTTTCCGGTCGTCTTGGCAAGTTCTACGAGCGCGTTTGCCTTGTAGAGCAGGCTTATGTTAAGGAAGACAGCATGACTGTTGGCGCTTACACCAAGGCTACCGCAAAGGAGCTTGGTGGCGACATCAAGATCGCTTCCTTCGTTCTCTTTGAGAAGGGCGAGGGCATTGAAAAGAAAGAGGAGAACTTTGCTGAGGAGATCGCAAAGCTCACCGGCCAGGCTTAATTGATAGCTTTTATAAGGGCGGAATCCCAAATGGGGTTCCGCCCTTTTCTCATATTTTTCTCTACAATAAATAACTATATTATATTTATTTTTAAAAAACGATAATTTCCTCTTTACAAAACACTAAAAATAGAGTAAAATATAAAGGAATAGAAATCTTTTGAGAGAGGTGTTTGCTATGGCAGCTCCCAAGTACAAGCGTATTCTTTTAAAGCTTTCGGGCGAAGCGCTTACCAAAAAGGATAAAGGAATTCTCGATTTTGACTTCATTACCAAGGTGGCAGAGGTGTTAAGCCGTTGCCGCGCGGCAGGGGTCGAGATCGGCGTTATTGTCGGTGCGGGTAATATCTGGCGTGGCAGGCAGGGCGGCGGTATGGATCGCAAGCAGGCTGATCACATGGGTATGCTGGCAACTGCCATCAATGCGCTGGCACTTCAAGACAGCTTCCGTCAGGTAGGGGTTGATACCGTTGTGATGAGCGCTGTGGAAATGCCCAAGTTCGCAGATACATTTACCGTGCGTGATGCAAATGCCGCACTTGCCGCGGGCAAGGTCGTGATCTTCGCTTGCGGTCTTGGTGAGCCCTTCTTCTCAACCGATACGGCAGCCGTGCTGCGTGCCGCCGAGATTGGTGCTGACGCCGTTTTGATGGCTAAGAATATTGACGGTATTTATACCGCTGACCCCAAGGTTGATCCTACCGCCCGTCGCTATGATGAGATCACCTATGCCGAGGTGCTTGCAAAGGAATTAAAGGCACTTGACCTTTCCGCGACCACCTTCTGTATGGAAAATGATATTCGCTGCTACGCCTTTGCGCTTAATGATCCCGATAACATTTATCGCGTTGTCATGGGAGAGCATATTGGAACCGAGCTACACCGTTAATAAATTGAAAGAGAGATATACTTATGAAACTCAACACCAAAGATTTTGAAGTAAAAATGGAAAAGGCACTCTCCGTGCTTGCCGGTAACTTTGATACCATTCGCGCAGGTCAGGCAAATCCTGCCGTTCTCAACCGTGTTTCTTTCGAGTATTACGGCTCGCAAACGCCCCTGAATTCCATGGCAGATATCCGTCTTGCCGATGCCAGAACCTTGGTGATCAAGCCCTACGACGCTTCCACCCTCAAGGCAATGGAAAAGGCGATCCTCGCTTCCGATGTTGGCATCACCCCCACCAATGACGGTCAGGTGATCCGCCTTGTTTTCCCGCAGCTTACCGAGGAAAGAAGAAAAGAGCTTTCCAAGCAGGTGCAAAAGATGGGTGAGGAGGCTAAGGTTGCCGTTCGTAACATTCGCCGTGATGCTAACGATCTTTGCAAGAAGATGGAGAAGGATGGAGAAATGACCGAGGATGAGAGAAAATCCTCTGAGAAATCCGTACAGGATATGACGGATAAGTATATCAAAAAGATCGACACCGCTGTTTCCGAAAAGCAGGCGGCAGTAATGGCTATTTGATTTTAAGGAATCGGGCGGTAGGACAAGGGTCTCTTCCGCCCGAAGCTTTAGGCAAGAGGGAATTTAGATGAACGAGCTTTCTAATACGGCAAGCACACTGCCAAGGCATATTGCCTTTATCATGGACGGTAATGGGCGGTGGGCGCAAAAACGCGGCATGCCGCGAGAATATGGGCATCGCTTTGGTGTGAAGGCGTTTCGTACGGTACTTGAATACTGTGACAAGTTGGGGCTTGAGGCAACAACCTTTTATGCTTTTTCTACTGAAAATTGGAAGCGCCCGCGGCGCGAGGTAGAAGCCATTTTAAAATTGATGGACACCTATCTTGCCGAATGTGAAAAGAAAATAGACGAATATGCCTTCCGCATCGTATTTCTTGGCGACAAGTCTGTATTTGATGAAAAGCGCCGTGCGCGTATGATAAGGCTTGAGGAGCTTACGGCAATGCGCCGGCGTATCCTCAACATTGCCCTTAATTACGGTGGGCGAGATGAGATCGTAAACGCTTGCAACCGTCTGCTTTCGGAAAACCGCGCATGTGTTACCACAGAGGATTTTGAAAAAGTCCTTTATACCAAGGACAGTCCCGAGGTGGATATGATCGTGCGAACGGGTGGAGATCTTCGCATCTCGAATTTCCTTTTGTGGCAGGCGGCATACGCCGAGCTCTACTTTACCGATGTGCTTTGGCCCGACTTCGGCACCGCAGACGTGGATGCTGCGATTGCTGAATTTTCAACAAGAAAACGCCGTTTTGGCGGTGTTTGACAGGAGGTCATTTTGAGATGAAAACAAGAGTTATTACTGCGTTGGTGGCGATCATTGGTATCACTCCCTTTTTCTGGTTTTCCGATATCAAGGAGCCTACCAACCCTTTGACCTATCTTTTTCCGCTGCTCATAGCCGCCATTGCGTTTGTGTCTGTTTGGGAAATGCTGCATTGCTTGCATTTGGATAAAAATTATGTGATCAGTGTACCTCTTTACATCGCGGCACTCGTTTTTCCGATTTTGGCGCGCGTTATGCACGGTAATCTGACGGAATACGTGCGTGTTGCCATGATTACGGCACTTGTTATGGCAATTTATCTCTTTGCCTCGGTGGTATTTCAGTTTGGCAAGGTGGAAAGCGGCAAGATCGCACTTGTGTTTATGACAGGCTTTTATATCATCGGTGCCAATTCCGCTGTTATCATTCTGCGCGATATGGAGGGCATCGGACAGTATCTGTTCCTTATTCCGTATATCTTCTCTTGGGTAACCGATAGCTTTGCTTATTTTTGCGGCAGAGCCTTTGGCAAGCACAAGCTGATTGAAGCTGTCAGCCCCAAAAAGACGGTTGAGGGCGCGATCGGTGGCTTTGTGTTCTGTGCCATTACAGCTGTGCTCTACGGTCTTATCGTGGGGAATTGCTTTGATGTGACGCCCAATTACTTGGTGCTCGGACTTGGCGGTATGGTGATCGGCGTTGTATCACAGATCGGCGACCTTGTGATGTCTGCTATCAAGCGCGAGCAGGGTGTGAAGGATTACGGTCATATATTGCCGGGGCACGGCGGACTTTTGGATCGCTTTGATTCCAGCATGGCTGTTACAGTGTTGGTTTTGCTCATTTCCATGTATTTCCCGATTTTTACGGTGTGATATGATGCATATGTTTCCAACCGTTATGATCCTTGGCTCCACAGGATCCGTGGGAGAGCAAGCGATCGATGTGGCAAAGCAGCACGGTATTCGCGTGACGGCGCTTTGCGCACATAAAAACTTTAAAAGAGTTGCCGAGCAGGCAAGAGAATTGCATGTGACCGCCGCCGCTATGACAGATGAACAAGCGGCGGCGGCGCTCCGCTTGTCGCTTGCCGATACCGATATTAAGGTTTATGGCGGCGAGGAGGGGATCCTTGCCATGATCGAGGAGGTGGATGCCGAATTTGCGGTAAACGCCATTCTCGGTGAGGCGGGGCTGCGCCCCACGCTTTCTGTTCTTTCCTCGGGCAAGCATCTTGCTCTTGCTAACAAGGAGAGCTTGGTGGTAGCAGGTGAGCTTGTGATGGCGTCGGCAAAGCAACAGGGGCTTAGGATCACACCCGTTGATAGCGAGCATTCCGCTATTTTTCAAGCCCTGCGGGCAGGCAAGCAAAGTGAGATCAAGCGCTTGATCCTCACTGCCTCAGGAGGACCTTTCTTTGGCAAAAAAAGAACCGAACTTTCTCATATCACGGTTGATGATACGTTAGCACACCCAACTTGGCAGATGGGAGCCAAAATTACGGTGGATTCTGCAACCCTGATGAACAAGGGCTTTGAGGTCATTGAGGCGGCGCATTTGTTTGGAGTTCCCGCTGATAAAATTGATGTAGTGGTTCACCGTGAGAGTATAATCCATTCTATGGTTGAATACATTGATAACAGTGTGATCGCACAAATGTCGGTGCCCGATATGCGCCTTTGCGTGCAATATGCGCTGACAGCACCGCATCGTACTGAGGCAGTGATCCCACCCCTTGATCTTTTGCAGGTGGGCAAGCTTTCCTTTGCCGCGCCCGATACCGAAACGTTTCCGTTGCTATCGCTTGCCAAAAGGGCGTTTTCGCTTGGTGGGGCAATGTCTGCGGCGCTCAACGCTGCAAATGAGATCGCGGTGGCGGCATTTCTTGCCCGCCGTATTTCCTTTCTTAAATTATCCGATATTGTGTTGCGCGTAACCGAGGATATGCCGCATGCGGCAAGGGCGCACACGCTTTGTGAGATCCTTGACATTGACCGTGAAGCAAGAGAGCGCGCACTGGCACTGATCTGATCTGCCCGTTTGACATAACGCGCTTGTTTACTGTTTAAATGAAGGAGAATTTATGTTAACCCTTTTGTATGTTCTGCTCGCATTGCTGGTATTTGGCTTGCTTATTATGATCCATGAGCTTGGGCACTTTCTTGTGGCACGCGCCTGCGGTGTAGGCATTCGTGAGTTTTCTATCGGTATGGGCCCCAAAATCCTTTCATGGAAGGGGAAGAAACCGTTTGGCACAACCAATTCTTCGGCTCCATCGGAGGATGGGGAGGGGGAAATACCTCTTATCAAAACCGAATCGGTTGAGGAAAATGTAACGCAGTATTCGCTTCGCGCGTTTCCGATCGGCGGTTATGTCAGCATGGTTGGCGAGGATGAGGAGTCGGATCTGCCTACCTCCTTTCAAGCAAAGAAGGTATGGCAAAGAATCGCAATCGTTTTGGCAGGCCCTGTGATGAACGTGTTGCTTGGGTTTCTTCTGATGACGGTTCTGGTGCTTTCCATGCCTCAGCTTGCCTCTACCACCATAGGTGCGTTTAACGAGGGCGCAACCAGCCCCCAATACGGCTTACAGGTGGGCGACCGAGTGACACACGTAAACGGCACACGCGTGTTTACGGGCAATGAGCTGGTATATGAGATCTTAAACGATGGGTACGAGCCCGTTGATCTTACTGTTGTACGCAATGGCGAAACGGTTGAGCTTAACGACGTGCTCTTTCCCTCGCTTGTCAGCGAGGGGATAACCTTTGGCTCTGCCGATTTTCGTGTATATGCAGAGCAAAAGAGCTTTGGGAATATTCTAAAGCACAGCTTTTCTCGCTCGGTTTCCACAGTCAAGATGATTTTTGATCAGCTCGGCGATATGATTGGGGGCAGATATGGGCTGAATGCCGTTTCCGGTCCCGTGGGTGTCACCGAGGGTATGGTAACCGCGGCAAAATCCGGCGCAACGGATTTTCTTTATCTTGTAATCGTGATTACCGTTAACCTCGGCGTCTTTAATCTTTTGCCGATCCCCGCGCTGGACGGTGGCAGACTCTTGTTTCTTGTCGTTGAGGGTGTTACCCGTAAACCTGTAAATAAAAACATTGAAGGATATATCCACTTTGTAGGATTGATGCTTTTGCTGCTCTTAATGGTGCTCATTTTCTGCAAGGATATAGCAGGCTTGTTTGTAAGATGAATTATAATGATGTAAGAAGAAGGGCAAGGAGTGTATCCGTTGGCGGTATTACGCTTGGCGGCAACGCACCCATTGCCATTCAGTCGATGACCAATACCGATACGCACGATTTTGATGCTACGCTCTCGCAGGCGCGTGCGCTTAAGGGGGCAGGGTGTGACATTCTGCGCCTTACCGTGCCCGATATGGCGGCAGCAGAGGTCATGTGGCGGCTCAAAAATGCAGATGTCGGTATGCCCTTGGTTGCCGATATTCATTACGACTACCGCGTGGCGATCAGATGCGCTGAGGTGGGAGTTGATAAGATCCGCATCAATCCCGGTAATATCGGTGGCGAGGAGCGTGTGCGGGCAGTGGTTGACGCTTGTAAGCGGCACGGCGTGCCGATCCGCATCGGTGTGAACGGAGGCTCGCTTGAAAAGCATATTTTGGAAAAGCACGGCTCGCCCACAGCAAAGGCGCTTTGTGAAAGTGCGCTGTTTCATATTTCCTTGCTTGAGAAATACGATTTTTATGATACCGTGATCTCCATAAAGGCATCTGACGTGCCTACCATGATCGCGGCCAATCGTCTTCTTGCCGACGCGTGCGAGTATCCGATCCATTTGGGTGTGACCGAGGCGGGGAACAAAGCGCGCGGCAGCATCAAAAGCGCAATTGGTGTTGGGGCACTTCTTGCCGACGGAATTGGTGACACGGTTCGCGTGTCCCTTACAGCCGACCCTGTTGAGGAGATCGGTGCGGCAAAAAATATTCTTTCTGCTCTTGGTATCAAGGGGCAAAGCGGCATGAATATTGTCAGCTGTCCCACATGTGGCAGAACAAAGATCGATCTTATTGAGCTTTCGGCACGCTTTGAAAAGGCGGCAGGCGAGGCGGGGCTTTTAGACCTTCCCATTCGCGTAGCACTTATGGGCTGCGCTGTAAATGGCCCCGGTGAAGCAAGGGAAGCCGATATCGGCATTTGCGGCGGTGTGGGAGAAGCACTTCTCATTGCCCACGGCGAGATCATCGAAAAGATCCCCGAGGATCAAGTGATAGAGCGATTGATCGCAGAAATTAAAAAATTAAGCAAAAAGTAAAACGGCGAGCCTCGCCGTTTTTCTCTAAAAGTCCAATCGAAAGAGGTTGAAAAATGGCGGGAAAAAATTTACTTGAAATTTTTTATAAATATCATCCCGAAGCGTCGGACGCGGCTTGGCTGAGGCAGGCAACCGACATTGCGCTTCGTGCCGATAAGGAAAACCGCATGATCGAGGTGCGCGCAAGCTTTCCTGAGCCGATCCGCAAGGCGGTGCTTTATCGTGTGGAGGCGGAGATCGCACGTGCATATGAGCTTTCTCTCGTGCGCATTTTGCCGCGTTATCCCGCAACCTTTTTTGGGGAAACCTATATAGGAGAACTACTCGAGGAAACACAGCGCATTGGCATTGTAGCGCGCGGCTTTTTCCATTCCTACAAGGCAACCCTTGACGAGGATACGCTCATTATTGAACTGCCTTATGTTGAAAACAGCCTGCAATTAATGGAGCTTGGCAAAACCCCAGAGGTGATCTCCGGCATTATTCGCAGTGAGTTTGGGCTTCACTATAAGGTGGCGATCCGCCATTCCGATGAGCTTGCCGCAAGCTATCGCTATAGTGGCTCTGAGGAGCTGGCGGCGATCGATGCGCAAATACGTCAAAGCAGCCTTGCCTACGAGCGCGCGCAAATGTCGCGCGGTAACGGTGGGGAGGCAGATGATGCCGCAAGCACCGCTGCGCCCGTGGGAGAGCGTGTGATGTCCCTGCTTGGCGAGGCTGAGGATGCTAAAATTGAGGAGGGGATCTGTACTGTCGGTCTTTACCGCTTTGATATTTCTGCCCCCCAATATCAGATCGGCACACAGTTTGACATTCGCCCTGTTCCCATTGCTCACATTACGCGCCCTGTACGTGGCATTGTGGTTTTGGGTGAGGTGTTTGGCTATACCGAGGATACCACGCGTGACGGCACCAAATTCAATATCAGCTTTGGCGTGACCGACGGCAATTCCTCGATCATGGTCAAAAAATTCGGCCTGAATGCCGAGGATAAGGAGGCGCTTTGTGCGGCTGTGCGCAACGGTGCCGCCATTGCCATGCGTGGCTATGCGAAGTATGACGTGCACAAGGACGTACAGGATGTTGATCTGACCTTTTATTACAGTGATGTTGCCTGTGTAAAAAGGGTAGAGCGCCAGGACAATGCGCCAAAGAAGCGCGTGGAGCTGCATCTGCACACCACCATGTCTGCCATGGATGCGCTGATTCCGCCCGATGTAGCAGTGAAGCAGGCGCATAAGTGGGGACATCCCGCCGTGGCAATTACCGACCATGGCAACGTACAAGCCTATCAGGAGGCAATGCTGGTTGCCGAAAAGCTGGGGCAAAAGGTAATTTACGGTATGGAGGCATATTTTGTCAACGATACCGCCAGCGCCCTGTACGGCAACTATAAGGGTGGATTTGAGGATGAGTTTGTGGTGTTTGACATTGAGACCACGGGCCTTTCAAACCGCACCTGCGGCATTACCGAGATCGGTGCCGTAAAGGTGAAAAACGGAGAGGTATTGGAGCGCTATAATACCTTTGTAAACCCTGAAATGTCCATCCCCCTTGAGGTTGTTGAGCTGACGGGCATTACCGATGAAATGGTGAAGGATGCAAGGGTCATCAAGGACGTCTTGCCCGAATTTTTGGATTTTGTCGGAAATAGACTTTTGATCGCGCACAATGCTGATTTTGATATCGGCTTTATCCGAGTGGCGGCAAAGAATAACGATCTGCCGTTTGAAAATGCCTATCTTGATACCGTCGCCCTCTCGCGTCATCTCAATACAGATCTAAAAAATCACAAGCTCGACACGCTTGCAAAATATTTCAATCTTGGCGAATTCAACCATCACCGCGCCTGTGATGACGCCGAGATGCTTGCCATGATCTATTTTAAAATGCAGGAGAAAATGCAGGCGGCTGAGATCCGTAACTTCCGTGACCTGCAAAATGATATGAGCGCCGCGGCAGATCCGCTTCGCTTGCCGCCGTATCACCAGATCCTGCTTGTAAAAAACAAGGCGGGGCTTAAAAATCTTTACAAGCTCGTATCGTATGGCTATCTTGATTATTATCGCAAGGTGCCGCGCGTGCCAAAGACGGTGCTTGAAAAGCACCGTGAGGGGCTGATCGTTGGCTCTGCCTGCGAGGCGGGCGAGCTGATGCGTGCCATTATTGACAATAAGCCCGAGAGTGAAATAGAGGAGATCGCCAAGTTTTACGATTACCTTGAAATTCAACCCATCAGCAATAACCGCTTTATGGTTGCGGAGGGCAAGATCGCGAATGACGAGGGCTTGCGTGATCTCAATCGCCGCGTGGTAGCGCTTGGCGAAAAGCTTGGCATCCCCGTGGTTGCTACGTGTGACGCACACTTTTTAAACGACGAGGACGAGATCTTCCGCAAGGTGCTTGTCAGCGTGAAATTTAAAAATGAGGATCAAACCTCGCACCTTTACTATCGTACCACCGAGGAGATGCTTGAGGAGTTTGCGTATCTCGGAGAGGAGAAGGCGTACGAGGTGGTCGTTACCAACACCAATCTCATTGCCGATCAGATCGACGCAGATATCAGACCCTTCCCCAAGGGCACCTTTACGCCCAATATGGAGGGGGCAGAGGAGGATCTTCAGCGCATTTGCTACGAGCGTGCAAAATCCATGTACGGCGATCCCTTGCCCGAGATCGTGAGTCAGCGCCTCGACAAGGAGCTGACCTCCATTATCAAAAACGGCTTTGCCGTGCTTTACATGATCGCACAAAAGCTGGTTTGGTACAGTGAAAGCCAGGGGTATCTTGTCGGCTCGCGCGGATCTGTCGGTTCATCGTTCGTGGCTTCCATGGCAGGTATATCCGAGGTAAATCCGTTGCCGCCGCACTATTGGTGCCCGAAGTGTCAGCACAATGAATTTGACATGCCTGCGGGCATTGGATCGGGCTTTGACCTGCCCGATAAGTTGTGTCCTGTATGCGGCACTAAAATGAACAACGACGGACACAATATTCCCTTTGAAACCTTCCTTGGCTTTTACGGCGACAAATCTCCTGATATCGACCTTAATTTCTCAGGTGAGGTACAGGGGCGCGTGCACAAATATACCGAGGAGCTTTTTGGTGCTGAAAACGTGTTCCGTGCAGGTACAATCGGCGGCATTGCTGACAAAACGGCATTTGGCTTTGTGCTGAAATACATGGAGGAAAAGGGGATATCCCTGCCGCGTGCTGAGGTAAATCGCATTGCGGCGCACTGTGTAGGCGTAAAGCGCTCCACAGGACAGCACCCGGGCGGTATCGTGGTTGTGCCGAAGGAATATGAGATCTATGATTTCTGCCCCGTACAGCATCCTGCCGATGATCCCAATTCTGATATTGTCACTACGCACTTTACCTTTGAATATTTGCACGATACGCTCTTAAAGCTTGACGAGCTTGGGCACGATATTCCTACTAAGTATAAGTGGATCGAGCGCTTTTCGGATACGAGCGTGATGCAAGTGCCGATGAACGATCCTGCCGTTTACGAGCTGTTCCTTTCCACAAAGCCTCTTGGCATTGCCCCCGAGGATATCGATGCCCAGCTTGGCACCTACGGTCTGCCTGAGTTTGGCACAAGATTTGTCATGAAGATGGTGGAGGAGGCAAAGCCTCATTCCTTCGCTGACCTATTGCAGATTTCGGGCCTTTCGCACGGTACCGATGTTTGGGTGGGCAATGCGCAGGATCTTATTAAGGATGGCATTTGCGATATTTCTCACGTAATAGGGTGTCGTGACAACATTATGAACGACCTCATTCGTTACGGCCTTGAAAACGCTGTAGCCTTTAAGATTATGGAAAGTGTGCGTAAGGGCAAGGGCCTCACGCCTGAGTGGGAGGCAGATATGCGTGCGCATAACGTGCCCGAGTGGTACATCGGCTCCTGTAAAAAGATCAAGTACATGTTCCCCAAGGCGCATGCTGCCGCATACGTTATGTCTGCCATTCGACTTGGCTGGTATAAGGTACATATGCCGCTTGCTTTTTATGCCGCTATGTTTACCGTAGCCCCCGGTGGCTTTGATGCCGCCATTGTTATGGGCGGTAAATCCAAGGTGGTTGCGACCATTAAGGATATTGAAAAGCGCGGCAAGGAGGCAAGCCCTAAGGAGCAGGCATCGGTTTCGACCCTACAGCTGATCAACGAGTGCATGGCAAGGCGCATCCGCTTCTTGCCCGTGGATATCGAAAAATCCGATTCCCGTGCGTTCCTGCCCGAAAACGGCGCCATTCGCATGCCCTTCTCGGCATTGGCAGGTGTTGGCGAAAACGCTGCTGAAAGCATTGTGGCAGCGCGCAATGAGGAGCCCTTCTTCTCGGTGGAGGATATGCAGATCCGCGCAGGGCTCAACAAAAAGGTCGTAGAAACCCTACGAAGCGCAGGGGTGCTTGACAGCATCAATGAAACCGATCAATTGTCCTTTTTCTGAGGTTAACATGGAAATTCAGTATTTTGACCATCTTGTTTCTACAAATGAAACGGCAAGAGCTGCCGCTATTGCGGGTGCCGCCCCCTTTTATACGGTAGCGGCAAGGCAACAAAGCGGTGGCGTTGGCAGAATGGGACGTAGCTTTTCCTCGCCCGAGGGAGGTACTTACTTCAGTACCGTGCTGCGTCCCAAGCTCGCGCGCGAAAAATTCGGTGCGATCACGCCATTTTGCGCTGTTGCCGTACATCGCGCCATAGCGGAGCTTACGGGTGTCTCGCTTGATATCAAATGGATCAACGACCTGCTTTTAAACGGCAAAAAGGTCTGCGGTATACTAGCGGTGGCAGGTGAGGATCAAAAAGGCGAGTCCTTTGTGGTGCTCGGAATCGGTATTAATACAGGGCGCGGCAATTTGCCCCCCGAGCTTGCAGATATTGCCACCTATCTTCCTTATGATGATGTTGAGGGCTTGATCAAGCGCATTCTTTATTGGTTGCAGAATTTTGAGGATGAAATCAGAGAAGGCAGTTGGGTAGAGTATTATCGCGCGCACGCTTCCTGCCTTGGCAGTGCCGTAACCGTTATCAAAGGCGAGAGCAGAGTAAGCGCGACTGCGCTTGACATCGATGCCGAGGGCGGCTTGCTTGTGGCTTATGAAAACGGCATACAAGAGATCTTGCGCGGAGGCGAAATTTCCTTGCGTTTTCGATAACCGTGCGCACAGCCGCACAATAAGACAACAAACGACATAATCTATCAGTAAGAGGGATCATGTCGGTCATCGTATGATAAAAACCGATCTCGGGTGATCTGAGATCGGTTTTTTATATCCAATAAACGGATTCCCGACTTTTCTCACATCATTGCAAATGGGGAAGAATGTGATGTCTTTATATAAAAAAATAACGGTTTTGGGCGGCGATCAAAGGCAGGCAGCGGTGGCGGGATATTTTGCTTTGAAGGATTTTTCGGTTGGTGCTTGGGGATTGCCCTCAGCACTTCTGCCGCCACAGCTTACGCTTTTTGAGGATTGGAAAACGGCTGTGGCTGATACTGATGTGCTGGTCTTGCCGTTGCCTGCTTCTCCTGACAGCAAGCATTTAAACCTACCGCTCATGCAACGGGAGGGAGAAAAGACCCCGCGCATATTTGATATTGTAAGAGAAATATCGCCGGGGACGCTTGTAGCGGGTGGTAGGCTCTCACAAGCGATAAAAGAAATACTGCAAGAAGCGGGTGTGCAATTTTTTGATTATTTTGAAAGTGAGGCTTTGCAGCAAAAAAATGCTATTCCAACAGCTGAAGGCGCAATAGAGGTATTGATGCGAGAGGTGCCGCGTACCGTAAATGGGCTTTGTGTTGCGGTAACGGGCTTTGGCCGTGTATCACGCGCACTTGTGCGGCTGCTTCTCGCGATGGGAGCAAGGGTAACTGTGGCTGCAAGAAAGAGAGAGGATCTCGCGCTTGCGCGCGCGCAGGGATGCGATACCGTACAGATCAACAGCAAGGAAGCACTGTTCTCGCTTGGCCGGGGCTTTGCCGCTATATTTAACACTGTGCCGTGTTGCCTGTTTGATGAGGCGGTGCTCTCAAGGCTTTCGCGCGAAACCTTAATGATCGATCTTGCATCAGCACCCGGTGGTGTAGATGCAAACGCTGCGGGTATGCTTGGCATTCGTGTGGTGTGGGCACTCTCCTTGCCGGGCAAATATGCACCGATTACAGCCGGAGAGATCATTGCCCAAACAATTCTTGCTTATTTAAGCGAGGGAGAATAGGAGAGGGGGAGAAATCATGATTGGATTTGCGCTTTGCGGCTCCTTTTGCACGGTGCGCTCAGCACTTGTGGAAATGGAAAAGCTGACCGTGGCGCATGAGGTACAGGGAATTGTGAGTGAAACGGTTTATTCGACCAACACGCGCTTTTCACCCGCGGCTGATGTAATAGATGAGATCAAGCAGTTAACGGGCAAGGAGGTCATTCACAGTATCGTGGGGGCAGAGCCCTTGGGGCCAAAATCACCGCTTGAGGCACTTGTGATCTGTCCGTGCACGGGAAATACACTTGCAAAAATGGCAAACGGCATTACCGATACCGCGGTTACCATGGCAGCCAAGGCGCACCTGCGTTCTGACCGCCCGCTTGTTATTGCGCTCGCCTCCAATGATGCACTCTCTGCAAACCTCAAAAATATAGGGCAGATGCTCACGCGTAAAAATGTGTATTTTGTGCCGATGAAGCAGGATGACCCCAAGGATAAACCGCATTCCTTGGTGGCTGATTTTTCCTTGCTTGCTCCAACATTAAAGGCAGCCCTTGCGGGCAAGCAATATCAAAGACTGTTTGTGATATGAAAACAGCCGCGCAAACTCTTGCAAACGAGTTCTTGCGCGGCTGATTTTTTATTTGTTTTTTGGCGGCATTTTCTTCTTGTAAAGCAAAAGTGAAAGAAGTAAAAACAGGATGAAGCACAGGAAAAATATAACGATTGCAGTGATACTTCGTGTGCCGATCGCCGCACCGCCAAGCACGGCAATGAAAATGCCGGGGAGCCTACCAACAATAGAAAGGAGCATGAAGACAGAGAAGCGCATTTCGGTAAGACCCATGAAATATGCTAGCATATCCTTGGGAACGCCGGGGATAAGAAAGAAAATTAGGGTAAAAGCGTTTTGCTTGTCACTTGCTTTCAAAAAGAACACTTTTTGCAGTTTTTCATCGGAATAGAAGCATTTTACTGCTTTTGCACCAAAGCGACGTGAAATCCAAAATGCTACGGCTGACCCAATTGCCGCACCAATTGAGGTGAGAAGAAGCCCGCCTAAAATGCCAAACGAATAGCCCGCCACTACCTCAAAAGGATGTCCCGGGATCGGTGCCAAAATGACCTGCGCTGCCATGAGCGCGGTAAAGATGCATTTGCCCCAAAAGCCATAGCTTTCCATTTGGGTGCGGAATGCATCGGGGTCGGCTACCATGGCGGTAAGGCTATCCCAAAAAACCACCGTGGCAACAGTGAGTAAGATCACAAACAGTAAAAGACACAGCACAGCGACTGTGCGCCCCTTGCGTTGCTCTGTCACGGCCTTACCTCCTTTGTAAAACGTTGTTTCTATTTTAGCATATTATTCTGCAAAAAGCAACATCTGTTTTTATTATAAAAAAATATTGAAAAATACTTTTCAAACCGGGTAAAGCGTGCTATAATGATGACAATACCATTTCTTGCGAAAGGAAACCACTATGAAAAAAATTTCTCGCAATCTCACTATGCTGTTTGACTATTATGAAATGACCATGGCAAACGGTTATTTTAAAAAGGGTATGGGAGATATGATCTCCTACTTTGATGTCTTTTACCGCAGTAATCCCGATGATGGCGGCTATGCCATTGCAGCGGGTCTTGAGCAGGTAATTGAATACATCAACGATCTGCATTTTGACGAGGAGGATATTGCTTACCTTGCTTCAAAGGGCTGCTTTGAGGAGTCCTTTCTTGATTACCTGCGCAATTTCAAGTTTACGGGTGATATCTGGGCTGTGCCGGAGGGCACGGTCGTTTTCCCGGGTGAGCCCTTGCTGACGGTGCGCGCACGTACTATGGAGGCGCAGTTTATCGAAACCTATCTTTTGATGATGCTCAACCACGAATCCATGATCGCTACCAAGGCAGCGCGCATTACCCGCGCCGCTAAGGGCAGACCCGTGAGCGAATTCGGCTCTCGCCGTGCGCAGGGTGCGGATGCCGCCATTCTTGGTGCGCGCGCAGCATATATCGGCGGTGTTTCGGGCACGGCATGTGCCATTGCGGATGAGGTCTTTGGTGTGCCTGCTTCGGGCACTATGGCTCATTCTTGGGTACAGATGTTTGATAGCGAATTAGAGGCTTTTCGTGCCTACTGCGAGCTCTATCCCAACAGTGCTACGCTTTTGGTTGATACCTATAACGTTTTGGAATCGGGCGTGCCCAATGCCATTCGCGCCTTTAAGGAAGCCGGCATTACAAAATGTGCCGTTCGTATTGATTCGGGCGATATCACCTATCTTTCCTGCAAGATCCGCAAAATGCTGGATGAGGCAGGGCTGACCGAGTGTAAGATCGTGGCCTCCAATTCGCTTGACGAGTATATTATCAGAGGGCTTTTGCTGCAGGGCGCACAGGTCGATGCCTTTGGCGTTGGCGAGCGCTTGATCACCTCCAAGAGCAATCCCGTATTCGGCGGCGTTTATAAGCTTTGCGCGATTGAGGATAAAGAGGGGAACATCCTGCCCAAAATCAAGCTCAGCGAAAACGTTGGCAAGATCACAACGCCCCACTTCAAAAAGGTTTACCGCTTGTTCGACAGAGAATCGGGTAAGGCGGAGGCAGACCTTGTCTGTGTGTATGATGAAACTGTAGACGATACCAAGCCGCTTGAGATCTTTGACCCCGAAAACACTTGGAAAACCAAGGTATTGACCAATTTTGAGGCAAAGGAGCTGCTGGTTCCCGTATTTAAAAACGGTAAGCAGGTGTATACCTCTCCCTCTCTTGATGAGATCCGTGCAAACTGCAAGGCATCGCTTCAGAGCATGTGGGAGGAGGTTAAGCGCTTTGATAACCCCCATAATTATTACGTAGACCTTTCACGCAAGCTTTGGGATATCAAGTACGGCATGATCAAGGCGCAGCGCCACACAAGCAAAACCTCGAAATAATGCAAAATATACAGATTTTTTGAAAATTTGTCTTGACAAGCAGAGGCGTGTTTGCTATAATATCAAAGATAATTATTTCACATATACGCGCACGGCGCTCATGCGACGTGCGCGTGCTCAAAAAGAAAGGAGTATTGCCGTGTCTAAGCTGAAAAATCTCAATCTTGATTTTTTAAAGGCCGCCGATATTACTCCCGTCGTCACTGGTTCTGGTGACGCTGTTGTTGCTTCCGTTGATCATTCCCAATATGTTGCTTTTCCCGGTTTTTGTGATGTGCATGTGCATTTCAGAGAACCGGGATTTTCTTATAAAGAGACCATAAAAAGCGGCTCGCTTGCCGCGGCAAGGGGAGGCTTTACTGCTGTTTGCACCATGCCCAACCTCTCACCCGTGCCCGATTCGGTCGAGCACCTGAATGAGCAGCTTGATATCATCAAGCGCGACGCAGTGATCCGTGTTGTGCCTTGCGGCTCTATCACGGTGGGAGAGAAGGGGCAAGCACTTTCGGATATGGAGGGTATGGCGCCCTTTGTGGTCGGGTACTCTGATGACGGCGTGGATGTACGCTCGGACAGCATGATGCGCGCGGCTATGGAAAAGGCAAAAGTGCTTGATAGGATCATTGTGGCGCATTGCGAGATCAAATACGAGGGTATCGGCTATATTCACGACGGTGAGTACGCAAGAGCAAACGGGCACCGCGGCATCACCTCGGAAAGTGAGTTTTTACAGGTCGCGCGCGACATCGCGCTTGCCAAGGAAACCGGGTGCGCTTACCATGTGTGCCATATCTCCACCAAGGAAAGTGTTGCGCTTATTCGCGAGGCAAAAAAGCAGGGTGTGAATATCACCTGCGAAACCGGCCCCCATTATCTGTTGCTTGATGACAGCGCATTGCAGGAGCACGGTAGATTTAAAATGAATCCGCCCCTGCGCAGCAAGGCCGATCGAGAGGCGCTTGTTGAGGGACTTTTGGACGGTACTATTGATATGATCGCTACCGATCACGCGCCGCACGCCGCCGAGGAAAAAGCAAAGGGACTTGCGGGCAGCTCGTTTGGCGTGGTGGGCATTGAAACCTCGTTCCCCCTCATGTACACGGGCTTTGTTAAAACAGGGCTTCTCACCATGGAGCAGCTGATCCGCTTGATGTGCGATAACCCGCGCCGCCGCTTTGGTCTGCCTGTTGGCAACGACTTTTCGGTGTGGGATCTTAACGCAAAATATACCGTAGACCCCAAGGACTTCCTTTCCATGGGTAAGGCAACGCCTTTTGAGGGCGTAGAGGTCTATGGCAAAAACCTTCTCACCGTGCACAACGGTCAAATCGTTTATAAAGCAAGTAAAAAATAATATTTTCATAAAAAACACGGAGGTTTGCAGTTATGGCAAAGAGAACAGACATCAAAAAAATTCTGATCATTGGTTCAGGACCCATTATCATCGGTCAGGCAGCAGAGTTTGACTACGCAGGCACGCAGGCATGCTTGGCACTTAAGGAGGAGGGCTACGAGGTCGTGCTCGTCAACTCCAACCCTGCGACTATTATGACCGATACTACCATTGCCGATAAGGTCTACATGGAGCCCCTGACGCTTGAGTACATCGCCAAGATCCTCCGCTACGAGCGCCCTGATGCCATTCTGCCTGGCATCGGCGGACAAACCGGCCTCAATCTTGCCATGCAGCTTGAGAAGAAGGGTATTTTAAAGGAATGCCGTGTAGAGCTTCTTGGCACAAGCAGCGAATCGATCGAGCGTGCCGAGGACAGAGAGCTCTTCAAGGAGCTTTGCCAATCGATCGGTGAGCCCACGATCCCTTCGGAAATCACCTATGATCTTGAAGAAGCCAAGGCCGCAGCACAGCGCATCGGCTATCCTGTAGTGCTTCGTCCTGCGTTTACGCTGGGTGGCACGGGCGGTGGCTTTGCCAATAACGAGCAGGAGCTTGTTGCGATCGGTATCAATGCCTTTAAGCTTTCTCCCGTGCACCAGGTTCTTATTGAGAAGAGCGTGAAGGGCTATAAGGAGATCGAGTTTGAGGTTATGCGCGACAGCAACGACCATGCTATCACCATCTGCGGCATGGAGAACATCGATCCCGTCGGCGTTCACACGGGTGACTCGCTGGTCGTAGCTCCCATTATGACGCTTTCCGAGCACGATCAGAAGATGCTCAATGACAGCGCCATTAAGATCATCCGCGAGCTCAAGATCGAGGGTGGCTGCAATGTACAGTTTGCACTTGATCCTCACAGCAGTCAGTATTACCTCATCGAGGTCAATCCTCGCGTGTCGCGTTCCTCGGCTCTTGCCTCCAAGGCATCGGGCTATCCGATCGCTCGCGTAACCGCTAAGATCGCCGTTGGTATGTCGCTTGAGGAGATCAAGATCGCCAACACCAACGCGGCATTCGAGCCTCAGCTTGATTATGTAATTGCCAAGCTTCCTCGCTTCCCGTTTGATAAATTCACCACTGCATCCAACACTCTTGGCACGCAGATGAAGGCTACGGGCGAGGTCATGGGCATTGGCTCTAACCTTGAGGAGTGCTTGCTGAAGGGTATGCGCTCGCTTGAGGTGGGTGTAAACCACATCTATCATCATAAGTTTGACGATATGAGCAACGATGAGATCCTTGCTTATATCCATGAGTTCCGTGATGACAACATTTTCGCCATTGCCGAGCTTCTTGCACGCGGTGTAACGGTAGAAGAGGTGCACAATATCACAAAGATCACATCCTTCTTCCTTGAGGCGATCAAGCGCATCGTGGATATGGAGGAAACTCTGAAGGCACATGCCTTTGAGCTTGAAACGCTGACCGCCGCCAAGAAAATGGGCTTTAGCGACAAGTATGTAGCCAGAATGTGGAAGTGCACTGAGCTTGATGTCTTTAAGTTCCGCAAGCAGCACAATCTTTTCCCTGTGTTCCGCATGGTTGACACCTGCCACACAGGTGCTTATATCCCGTACTTCTACTCGACCTACACAGGCGAGAATGCATCGGTTTTGACTGACAAGAAAAAGATCGTGGTGCTTGGCGCCGGCCCCATTCGTATCGGTCAGGGCGTAGAGTTTGACTATTCTACCGTTCACGCTGTAACGACCATTAAGAATTCCGGCTATGAGGCTATTATCATCAACAACAACCCCGAAACCGTTTCTACCGACTATACCACGGCAGACAAGCTTTACTTCGAGCCTTTGACGCCCGAAGATGTGATGAACATCATCGAGTTTGAAAAGCCCGAGGGCGTGATCGCATCGCTTGGCGGCCAGACTGCCATTAACCTGGCACAGCCCCTTCACGATCTCGGTGTGAAGATCATCGGCACCGACTGTGCCGCTATTGACCGCGCCGAGAACCGTGACGCATTTGAAAAGCTCCTTAAGAGCCTTGGCATCCCTCAGCCCGAGGGACGCGCTGTTACTAAGATCGAGGACGGTGTTGCCGCTGCGGCAAAGATCGGTTACCCCGTGCTTGTTCGCCCCTCCTTCGTGCTTGGCGGTCGCGCAATGCAGATCGTTGCCAATGAGGATCAGCTGCGCCATTACCTTAAGACCGCCGTTGAGATCGACGAGGACAAGCCCGTGCTTGTTGATAAGTACATCAGCGGTAAAGAGGTCGAGGTTGATGCGATTTGCGACGGCCGCGACGTATTCGTGCCCGGTATTATGGAGCTTGTAGAGCGTACGGGTATTCACTCCGGCGACTCGATCAGCGTATATCCGACCTTCAGTATCTCCAATAAGGTCAAGGGCACCATTCTTCAGTATGCCAAAAAGCTGGGCCTTGGCATTGGCATTGTAGGCCTTTACAACATTCAGTTTATTGTTGACCAAAATGATGAGGTGTTTATCATTGAGGTAAATCCGCGCTCCTCCCGCACAGTTCCGTTCCTTTCTAAGTCTACGGGCTACAGCCTTGCCGATATTGCCACCAACTGTATTCTCGGTCAGAGCCTCAAGGAGCAGGGAATTTTCGACATTTACCCTGCCGAAAAGGATCGCTGGTATGTCAAGGTGCCTGTGTTCTCGTTTAACAAGCTTCGCGGTCTTGATGCTTACCTTTCCCCTGAAATGAAGTCGACGGGCGAGGCGATCGGCTATGACAACAAGCTCAACCGCGCGCTTTACAAGGCTCTCCAGGCCTCCGGCATGCGTTTGCAGAATTACGGCACCGTATTTGTGACCATTGCCGACCGCGATAAGGAGGAGGCACTGCCCCTCATTCGCCGCTTCTACAACCTCGGCTTTAACATTGAGGCTACGGCAGGAACGGCTAAGTTCCTCAAGGACAACGGCATTCGCACTCATGTGATCAAAAAGCTCTCTGACGGCTCTGAGGAGATCGCAGAGGCGCTTCGCCAGGGTCACATTGCTTACGTCATCAATACCAGCTCTCCCGAATCTCAGCATGAGCAGTCTGACGGTGTTGAGATCCGCCGCTGCGCAACCGAAAATAACGTATCTATTTTCACGTCGCTTGATACCGTAAGAGTTCTGCTTGACGTTCTGGAGGAAACAACGCTGACCATTTCTACCATCGACGCGTAAGAGGTGGATATGAAGCAATCGTTTTTTGAAATTATTGAAAACAGGCCCCTGACGGCAAGTGTTTATAAAATGGTGCTTGCGGGGGACACCTCGGCAATCACCGCTCCCGGTCAGTTTGTCAACATTAAGCTTGACGGTCTTTTTCTGCGTCGCCCCATTTCGGTGTGCGACGCAGAAGAGGGCAAGCTCACCCTCTTGTATAAGGTGGTTGGGCACGGCACTGAGCAGATGAGTCAAATGCAGGGCGGAAAGCTCGACATTCTAACGGGTCTTGGTAACGGCTACGATCTTTCTCTTGCAGGGGATCACCCTGTGTTTATTGGCGGCGGCGTTGGTGTGCCCCCGATGTACATGCCTGTTAAAATGCTGCGTGCCAAGGGCAAAAAGGTATCGGTTATTCTTGGCTTTAATACCAAGGATGAGGTCTTTTATGAGGAGGAATTCCGCGCGCTCGGTGCTGACGTGACGGTTACTACTGTAGATGGTAGCTATGGCACAAAGGGCTTTGTGACCGATGCCCTGAAGGATATCGACTATACCTATTTTTACACCTGCGGTCCCGAGCCGATGCTGAAGGCTGTTTACCGCGCCTCGGGCACGAGTGGACAGTTTAGCTTTGAGGAGCGCATGGGCTGTGGCTTTGGCGCCTGCATGGGCTGCTCTTGCAAGACTGTAACGGGCAATAAGCGCATTTGTAAGGAAGGACCCGTGCTCACAAAGGAGGATATTATATGGGAGAAGTAAATACCAAGGTAACGCTTTGCGGTATCGAGCTTGATAACCCGGTAATACCCGCTTCGGGCACGTTTGGTTACGGCTATGAATTTGCCGAGCTTTACGACATCAACTGCCTTGGTACGTTTTCCTTTAAGGGAACGACCAAGGACGCGCGTTTTGGCAACCCCACGCCCCGTATTGCGGAGTGTACTGCGGGCATGATCAATGCCGTGGGGCTTCAAAATCCCGGCGTTGATAAGGTGATTGCTGAGGAACTTCCCAGGCTTGCACAGTGCTTTCACAAGCCTGTAATGGCAAATGTCAGCGGCTTTTCGGTACAGGATTATGCCTATACCTGCGAGCGCCTTGATAAAGAAAAGCAGGTGGGTTGGCTTGAGGTAAACATAAGCTGCCCGAACGTCCACGGCGGCGGTATGAGCTTTGGCACCAGCCCCGAGGCGGCGGCCGAGGTTACTGCGGCTGTCAAAAAGGTTACCACAAAGCCTGTTATTATCAAGCTTTCGCCTAATGTGACCGATATCGTTTCAATCGCCAAGGCTTGCGAGGCGGCGGGTGCTGACGGCATCAGCCTCATTAATACCATGCTTGGCATGCGCATTGATCTTAGAACCAAAAAGCCCGTGATCGCCAATACGATGGGCGGCTTTTCGGGCGCGGCGATCTTTCCCGTAGCCCTTCGCATGGTCTATCAGGTAGCACACGCCGTCAAGATCCCGGTCGTCGGCATGGGCGGCGTTTCCACGGCTGAGGACGTCATCGAAATGATGCTTGCGGGCGCTACTGCCGTTGAGGTGGGCGCCGCCAATCTGGTTGATCCCTTTGCCTCTCAAAAAATTGTAACAGATCTGCCTGTGGTAATGGAAAAATATAAAATCAACTCTCTTAATGAGATTATCGGAGGTGTAAAATAATGGGAAAAGACGTTATTATCGCGTGTGATTTTGACAGCGCGGAAAAAACATTCGCATTTCTTGATCAATTTACGGGCAAAAAGCCCTTTGTCAAGATCGGTATGGAGCTCTTTTATGCAGAGGGCCCCTCGATCGTGCGCGAGATCAAGAAAAGAGGACATAAGATCTTCCTTGATCTCAAGCTCCACGATATTCCCAATACGGTAAAAAAATCCATGGCGGTTCTTTCTCGCCTTGATGTTGATATGACCAATCTGCATGCGGGCGGCACGATCCGCATGATGCAGGGTGCTCTTGAAGGTCTTACACGTCCCGATGGCACGCGCCCGATCCTCATTGCTGTGACGCAGCTCACCTCTACCGATCAGGAGAGCATGGAAAACGATCTTCTCATCAAGGAGCCGATCGACAAGGTTGTGATGCACTATGCACACAACGCAAAGCTGGCAGGGCTTGACGGTGTAGTTTGCTCGCCTCTTGAGGCAGGTAAGGTGCACGAGGTTTGTGGTAAGGGCTTTGTTACTGTTACACCCGGCGTGCGCTTTGCTGATGGCGACATCGGCGATCAAAAGCGCGTTATGACCCCCGCTGAAGCAAAAAAGATCGGCTCGGACTACATTGTAGTTGGCAGACCGATCACAGCTGCTGCCGACCCCGTTGCCGCTTACGAGCGTTGCCTTGCTGAATTTGTAGATTAAGGAGAGTAACCATGGAAGCTTATAAGAGAGAATTTATTGAGTTTTTGCAGCGTGCGGGCGTTTTAAAGTTTGGTGATTTTACCGCTAAGAGCGGCAGAAAGATCCCCTATTTCATCAATGCCGGTATGATCAAGACGGGCAGTGACATTGCCACCCTCGGTGAATTTTATGCCCGCGCTTATTTTGAAAAGCTGGGCGAAAAAAAGGCAGTGCTTTACGGTCCTGCCTACAAGGGCATTTCGCTCTCTGTTTCTGCCGCAGTGGCGCTTTCCAAAAACGGCCTCAACGTTCCGTTCTTCTTCAATCGTAAGGAGGTAAAGGATCACGGCGAGGGCGGCGTGTTTGTTGGCTATGTGCCCACAGCAGGCGAGGAGATCGTTATCATTGAGGACGTGATCACCGCAGGCACCGCTATTCGCGAGTCGATGGAGATCCTTTCCCACCTTGAGGGAACCAAGGTTGCCGCTACCTTTATTATGGTAGACCGCAAGGAAAAAGGGCAGGGCGAAAAGGGTGCAATGCAGGAGATCGAGGAGCAGTTTGGCTTCCCTGTATACTCCATTGTTGATGTTTATGACATCATTGAATATCTGGAAGAGGATCCCGCGAACGAGGAAAACGTTACGCGCATCAAAAACTATCTTGCCGTCAATGGCGCAAAGGCGTAAATCGGGGGAGAGTTGAAATGAAAAGTGTAGTGGATATTCTTGACCTTTCGGTCAAGGAAATTGACGAATTGCTTGATACCGCACTTGATATTATCGATCATCCTGCGAAATACGCCGAGATCTGTCGAGGCAAAAAGCTTGCCACCCTCTTTTTTGAGCCCTCAACTCGTACCCGCCTTTCCTTTGAGGCGGCTATGTATGAGCTTGGCGGTAATGTAATTGGCTTTTCCTCTGCCAGCAGCACCTCTGCCAGCAAGGGTGAAAGCGTAGCGGATACTGCAAAGGTTATCAGCTGTTATGCAGATATTATTGCAATGCGCCACCCCAAGGAGGGCGCACCCTTTGTTGCCGCAAAGAATGCCAGCATCCCTGTGATTAACGCGGGCGACGGCGGACACCACCATCCTACCCAAACGCTTGCCGATCTTCTCACGATCAAGCGTGAAAAGGGGCAATTTTCGGGTCTTACCGTGGGCTTTTGCGGCGACCTTAAATTCGGCCGCACTGTGCACTCCTTGATCACAGCGCTTTGCCGCTATGAAAATATCAATTTTGTGATGATCTCGCCCGATGAGCTGAAGCTTCCCGGTTACGTAAAAAATGAGATCCCCCAGGGGCGCGGCTTCACCTATACTGAAACGACCGACCTTGAAGCAGTAATGCCTACGCTTGATATTCTTTATATGACGCGTGTACAGCAGGAGCGCTTTACCGATATCGATGAGTATCTGCGCTTGCGTGATGCTTATATTCTGAATCCCGAAAAGCTTGTTACCGCTAAAAAGGATATGATCATTTTGCATCCGCTTCCCCGTGTAAATGAGATCAGCGTAGCCGTTGATGCAGATCCTCGTGCGTGCTATTTCAAGCAGGTGCAAAACGGCAAGTATATGCGCATGGCTTTGATCTTGAAGCTTTTGAATGATGCAAAGGGCGGTAAGGCTGAGGATAAAGAGCAGGAAGGCACCTATCTTTACGACTTTAAGTGTGATAATCCTCGTTGTATTACCACCACCGAGCAGGAGTTAAGACAGGTATTCCGTGTTGTCAGTCCCGAAAATCGCATCTGCCGCTGCATTTACTGCGATACCAAAAAGAGATACTGATATGGATAAGATTGTTTCAAAGCTGCTTATTTTCGGTGATCTGCCAAGCGATAGTATCCTTATGGAGCTTGCTGCCATTTGCCGTGAGGCAAAGGGAGAGAGCTATGATAAGGAGGCGCTTGTGGCGCGTGTGTATCGGCAGGTCAAGCGCCTTTTGGTGCTTGCCACCGATTTTGGATTTGATAAAAATCTCTGGCAGAATTATCTGACGTTTTTACTCATGACCGATGAAAACCCCTTTACACTGACCTGCGAAAAGATGGGCGTGCGAGAGGGGAGTGTCAATCATTTTGCAAAAAGTGATTGCGCAGCCTTTATAGAGCTTTTTCATTATGACTTTTATCCACTTGAGCAAAAGCTTGGTATTGATTGTTTTTCCTGCATCACAAGCTATCAGGCAATTGAAAAGCCTGAGCTGATGTACAACAAGAGCGTGAGTGAAAAGGTGCAGGCGCTCTCGGACGTGCTTGCCGCTGCCACTACCACGGAGGCGTTTTTTGCGGGCATCACCGATTTTTACCGCGCTTACGGTGTGGGACAATGGGGACTAAACAAGGCATTTCGTTTGGCAAACGGCAGCGAAAACCGTGTGGTATTTCAGCCCATTAACAATATGGAAAAGGTTATGCTTTCCGATCTTGTGGGATACGAGCAGCAAAAGGCGCAGTTGGTGGAAAATACCGAGGCTTTTGTTTCGGGTAAGCGTGCTAACAACGTGCTTTTATACGGTGATAGCGGAACGGGTAAATCGACCAGCATCAAGGCGATCGTCAATGAGTTTTATCCGCGCGGGCTTCGCATGATCGAGATCTATAAGCATCAGTTTAAGGATCTCTCGCAGGTGATCGCGCAGATCAAAAACCGTAACTATAAGTTTATCATTTACATGGATGATCTTTCCTTTGAGGAATTTGAAATTGAGTATAAGTTCCTCAAGGCGGTGATCGAGGGCGGTGTGGAAACCAAACCCGAAAATGTCTTGATCTATGCAACCTCAAACCGCCGTCATCTCATTCGTGAAACATGGGGCGATCGCAGTGATGTCAAGCTTACGGAGCAGGACGTCCACCATTCCGATACCATGGAGGAAAAGCTTTCTCTTGCCACACGCTTTGGCGTTGCGATCAATTATTCCAAGCCTACTCCAAAGGAATATTACGAAATTGTTGAGGAACTTGCCGCACGTCACGGTATTGACATGCCGGTTGAGGAGCTCCGTTTGCAAGCCAACCGTTGGGAGCTTCGCCACGGCGGCGTTTCGGGCAGAACCGCCCAGCAGTTTATCAACCATTTGCTTGGTAAAATGAAGGAATAAAATTGTTTAAAAAAACAAGCCTTGGTGCCACGCACCAAGGCTTGTTTTTTATGAAAACGCTTCGAAAAAAGCGCTTTTTGCTTTTGCCGCTTCCGCTTCGGGCAATACAAAATAGCAAATGTATCGCCCCTTTTGCACAATAGTTGCGTTTTGGTATCGCCCCAGCTTTTCGGTGAGTGCTTCACTTGGATATAGTGTCATGAGGGAGGAAATGGAGCTTGCTTCATTTGAGAGATATTCCATAAGAGAGCGCTCGGCGGTTGTTTTGCTTGCGTTTTCCTCAAGCTTTAAAATGCCGATCTCTTTATTATCACCGATATAAATTTTACAGTCGTCGATGAAATCATCGGATGAAAGATTGTTTTCGAGAAAATCATCATCGGCGAGTGTAAGGTTATCTTTGCTTTCAAGAGCATTTAATATCTTGTTTGACACCGTGGTGATATCAGGTGTATTGGTATTGCGCCCGCATGCACAAAATAGCAGGGAAAGAGCGATGAGTGTTAGGAAAATCCTTTTCATTCCTTTGCCTTAACCTCTGTTTCATAATTTTTAATGTTTTCAAATATTGCCTCATACGCCGAGGCTGTGAGGTGTATGCCGTCATCGCTGTAGCAATAGTCGGCTTTCAGGTATCCTTCGGCATCCCTTAACACCGCCGCGGCATCGATATATACAAGCGATCGTCGTGCGGCAATTTTCGCAATCACGCCATTGGCGTTGTCCACCATGGCATTGGTGATAACCGTACTGTTCTTTCCCACGGGGAAGATGGATTGTAAAATCAAGTTGGTGTTGGGAGAGGCGGCTAGAATGGCATCTAACAGCTTTTCATAGTAATAACCAAAGGTATCAAGGTCGTTGCGGTAATAATATACGCCGTAGTCGATCCCGAGTGTGATGACAAGCCGCGCGGGGCGCGTGATCGCCGCCACCTCGGCAATGGTAAGCTCTTGCCCGTTTTCGGGGCATATGATCTTTTCATAGGTAATGCGTGAGCTTAAATTCAAATAGCGGCTTTTGGTTGCCCAAACCTGCTTTGACTCTTTCCCACCCTTGAGTGGTGCGCGCAAAAGCATGTGTGCGGTTGTTGAATCTCCGAGAAAGGTCAGCGTATCAAGAAAGCAAGCCTCTTTTTCGCTTACTTTTGCCTCTTGCGCGGCTTCTATATTTGCAGCAGACACCTTATCGCAGCCGTTATACACAAGCATACAGCAAAGCAGGCATAAAAAAATACGGTTGAAGCGCATGAGAATACCTCCGTTTGAACTTCAACCGTATTATGTGATTTTATTTTTTCTTATATACGCTTGTATACTTTGTTTCTTCGCGTGTGATACGCTTGATCTTACCGCGCATGTAAAGCACAATTCCCATGATGATCGCGTAAATCACTGTAAGAACCATATAAAGGATAAATGCGCCACCCGCAGTTTGCCCATTTGCCTTGTTTGGTAAAAACAAAAAGCACCAAATACTTGCCATTGTGATTGCGTAGTGGAGTAAGACCTTTATCCATTCCGCAAAGCGTGCGTGTTTAAAAAGTGTGTTTGCCGCAGCAAAGCAAACAGAAAAGGGGAGAATGAGCATCAAAGCCACGGGATGCATGGCACGCGTGATATCATCGCTGATGAGCCAAAAAAGAAAGATCAGTAAAAATGTGGTGGCGGTATAGTACACACAGGCAGAAAGCCAAATTTTTTTCAAGTAGTCCTTTTTTTGCATAAAGAAACCTCGCTTTTCTCATTACCGTATCATTTTATCATAGAATGTGTAAAAAGACAATACTTTTGAGGAAAATTTCGACAGTAGCACTCCCTTTCATTGACATAAATTATTTTAAGTAGTATAATAATGTTAATAAAACAACGGAGGTCAGTATGAAAAAGCTTCTGGCTGTTGACGGAAACAGTATTGTAAACCGTGCCTTTTACGGCGTGCGCCCGCTTTCTAATAAGGAGGGCTTTCCAACCAATGCGCTTTTTGGCATGGTAGGAATTTTGGAAAAAAATTTAGAGGCAGTAAAGCCGGATTTTTCTGCCATTGCCTTTGATCTCAAAGCCCCCACCTTTCGTCATTTGATGTATGATGAATATAAGGCGGGGCGAAGACCCACGCCCGAGGATCTGATAGCGCAAATGCCTGCCGCAAAGGAAGTGGCTGCTGCTCTTGGCTTTACCTGCCTTGAAAAGGAAGGATTTGAAGCAGACGATATTCTTGGCACGCTTGCCGCCATTGCCGAAAACGAGGATGCGGAAGTGTATATCCTTACGGGTGACCGCGATGCATTGCAGCTGATCTCCGATCGCGTACACGTGTTGCTTGTTACCAATACCGAAACTGTCGATTTTGATAAGACGCGTTTTTTTGAGAAGTACGGTGTTGACTCCACGCAATTTGTGGATGTAAAGGCATTGATGGGTGATAGCTCCGATCATATTCCCGGTGTGCCCGGAATTGGCGAAAAAACAGCGCTGAAGCTGATAGCAGAGCATGGCTCGCTTGACGGTGTATATCAGGATCTGCCAACAGCAACCCTTACCCCCTCTGTGCGCCGCAAGCTTGAGGAGGGAAAGGAAAGCGCCTATCTCTCACAAAAGCTGGCAACCATTTATAGGGAGGTGCCGATCAGTACCGCGCTTTCTAACTATCAATACAGCGGTTTTGATCACGCGGCTTTGTTAAGGCTATTTACCAAATTTGAATTTAATGCGTTTATCAAGCGCTTTGGCTTAAGTGAGCCTGTGCGAAAGGTGGAAGTAGAGCAAGCAGCACCTACCGATATCTTGACTGCTGCTGAAGCACTCGGCTTTGAAAATGAGATCGCTTTTGATATGGTCGATGGTGAAGCGTATGTGTCAGACGGTGATCGCATTGGCAGGCTTTGTGACAGTGAAGCAATTTCGGCTTTCCTTGAAAAAAGCGAGGGGCGCGTGATTTGCTATGATGCCAAGGCTGTATACAAGGAGCTGCAAAAGCGCGATATCACGTGGCGCGGCTGTCAGTTTGACACTATGCTTGCCGCCTACGTGTTAAATCCTGCGGAAAACGGATTTGATCTGCCGCGCTTGGCGCTTACGTATCTTGGAGAGCAGGCACAGGCAACACCCTTGCATGTAAAAACAGTTTATTATTTAAAGCAAGAGCTTGAAAAGCGCATTCAGGAGCTTTCGCTTGAAGGTCTGCTTTATGATATTGAAATGCCGCTTTGCCGCGTTTTAACCGACATGGAGCTTGTGGGTTTTCAGGTAGATAAAGCGGGACTTATGGCATACGGCAGTGAGCTGCAAGAGGTGGCTGAGCAGCTTGCCGCACGCATTTATTTTGCGGCGGGAGGAGAATTTAACATCAATTCTCCCAAGCAGCTTGGCGAGATTTTGTTTGAAAGGCTGGGACTCCCGCATGGTAAAAAGACAAAAACAGGCTTTTCTACGAATGCGGAGGTTCTTGAAAAGCTGCGTTACATTCATCCCATCGTTGAGGATATACTTGATTACAGGCAGGTCACTAAACTAAATAGCACTTATGCTGAGGGGCTGCTGCGCGAGATCGAGGATGATGGGCGTATCCATACCACCTTCAAGCAGACGGGAACCGCTACGGGGCGTCTTTCATCGGCAGAGCCTAACCTACAAAACATTCCGATACGCACCGAGCTTGGCAGAGAATTAAGGCGCTATTTTGTTGCAAAAAACAGCAATTATTTATTAATTGACGCAGACTACTCACAAATCGAGCTCCGCTTGCTTGCAGCCATGGCAAGTGATACTGCCATGATCGAGGCGTTTGCAAGCGGCGAGGATATCCATGCCGCCACTGCCGCAAACGTGTTTGGTGTACCTCTTTCCGCGGTCACTTCCGACCTTCGCAAGCGTGCCAAAGCAGTAAATTTTGGTATTCTTTACGGTATGGGTGCGCACAGCCTTTCCGAGGATCTGCATATTTCAATGGCACAGGCAAGAGAGTATATTGCCAATTATTTTGCGGCATATCCCGGCATCGATGCTTATCTTAAAAACGTTGTTGCCGAGGCAAAAGATAAGGGATATGTGACCACGTTGTTTGGTCGCCGCCGCTATATTCCGGAACTAAAGATGCAAAACAAAAATATGCAGCATTTTGGTGAGCGTGTGGCAATGAACAGCCCGATACAGGGTACGGCTGCCGATATCATAAAAATTGCCATGATCCGTGTGGCGGATCGCCTTACACAAGAACAAATTGACGCAAGACTTATTTTGCAGGTGCATGACGAGCTTATCATCGAAGCCCACAAGGATGTGGCAGATGAGGCAAGAGAAATCTTGATTGAGGAAATGGAAAAGGCTGCCCTCCTTTCCGTGGCTTTGAAGGTTGGCGTAGCACAGGGAGAAAATTGGTATGACAGTCATTAAGAGAAAAAGCGGTGTTTTGATGCACATTTCCTCTCTTCACGGCGAATATTCGATCGGCTCCTTTGGAAAGTCTGCATTTGAATTTGTGGATTTTTTAAAAAGCAGCGGGTTTTCTTATTGGCAGGTGTTGCCGTTCTGTATTCCCGATGAAATGGGCTCTCCTTATAAATCAGAGGCATCCTTTGCGGGAAATCCGTATTTTATTGATCTGCCCATGCTTGCCTGTGAGGGGCTTTTGACCAATGAGGAGTTGGATGCTGCAAAGCAGGATTCGCCCTTTTTGGTGGAAAGCGAGCGTCTTTCCCGTGAGCGAGAGGCATTGCTGCGCCTAGCAGCCTCACGTGCCCAAAACCGTGAAGAAATTCTTGATTTTGTGAAAGAGCGTCCGCAGCTTGACAATGCTTGCCGTTTTCTTGCGCTAAAGCGCGCAAACGGCGGTGCAGCATGGCAGGATTTTACAGTTTTTAGGCCTGATTTTGAGGATTACTTCTATTTTGCCTTTACACAGTTTCATTTTTTGCGTCAATGGCAAGCGGTAAAGGCTTATGCCAATGCAAAGGGGATCTTGGTGATCGGCGACATACCGATCTACGTTGCCGATGACAGCGCGGATGTGTTTGGCAATCGCGATCAGTTTTTATTAAACGAAGGGGGGCATCCTACTGTTGTTGCAGGAGTTCCGCCTGACTATTTTGCAAAGGATGGACAGCTTTGGGGCAATCCGCTTTATAATTGGAAGAAAATGAAGGCGGATGGCTTTCTGTGGTGGCGTGAGCGGCTTTCTTTTATGCTCGAGCTTTTTGACGGTGTACGCATAGACCATTTCCGCGCCTTTGAAGCGTTTTGGAGCGTGCCTGCCTCCGCCAAGACCGCCAAAGAGGGCAAATGGGTAAAGGGCCCCGGCATGCCACTGATCAAGACACTGAAGGATGTGGCAGGGGATAAGCTCATTATCGCTGAGGATCTTGGTGACATTACCGATGCTGTGCGTAAGCTTGTTGCGAAAAGCGGTTTTCCCGGTATGCGCGTGTTTCAGTTTGCTTTTTTGGGAGATCCCGCAACGCCGCATCTCCCTCATACCTATGAGCAAAACTGCGTTGCCTATACGGGCACGCACGATAATAACACCTTGCTTGGATATGTATGGGAGCTTGATGAGGCAACAAGGAGGAAAATGCTGGAATACTGCGGATATACCGATAAAAATTGGGATAGAGGGTATGATGCGATTTTGCGCACCATGCTGCAAAGCCACGCAGGGCTTGTGATCTTGCCCGTGCAGGATCTGCTTGGGTTTGGCGCTGATACGCGCATGAACACCCCCGGCAGACCCGACGGAAATTGGTGCTACCGCATCACAGCCGAACAATTAAACAGTATTGATGTGGCTAAATATCGCCGTTTAAATGAGCTTTACGGCAGAATGTGAGGTTTTGATATGGCAGAAAAAAGATTTGAGAGAATTTACAAGCAGGGCGCCATGACTGTCATTGAGATCTGGGTAGATACTCAAACGGGCGTAAATTACATATTTCGCCAATCCGGATATGCCGGCGGCATCACACCGCTCTTAGACCGCGAGGGAAAGCCTGTTGTTACACCCATTATAAAATAATATAACGGCGGTAGCATTGCTACCGCCGTTTATCATTTATTGTATTTCGGTAAGATCACGCATATCGAGCGTTACGGTTTTGCCGTGGTGGTAATGACGGTCAAAGTGCTCCATTAACCAACGGCTTGGCTCAAACTGACGTGCCACCGCCTTTTTTGTGCCGTCAGCTGTAAAGTAAGGCTCGGGAGATACAAATCGGATCTCGGGGGTGGGCCAGAGCAATACTTCAGGCGCAACCTTCTCGTAAAAGTCAATGTTACCACCCGAAAGCCCGTGGTGTACAACCTGCAGCACGTCACTCTTGAGGTAATCACCCCAAACGGAAACTGCCACAGCTGTGGTGGGCTTCCATGCGTCACAAGGAAGCATCACGGTCTTGCCGGTGTCAAATTTCAAGCGTATAATGAAGGAGGAGTGGTTGGCGCTCGGCATTTCCTGCGGCCAAAAATCCTCCCAAGTGAGCAGGAACTCAACCTCACAGCTGGGCAAAAGCAGGCTTTGACCCGTATGCATCGTGTAGCGCGTTGTATTGGGGAAGCGCTCGTCAAGAAGCTCCTTGGTGGTTATTTGCCAATGCAGATCCTTGGCGGCTTCAGCGGCAGCAACAACTTCAGTTTCAAAATCGGGGAAGTTGTAGCCAAAGAGATCAAGCTCCACTTGGTTGCCGTACTCCTTTAAAAATTCCTGGCAGAGATTGATATGGTCGGTATGCGCGTGCGAAATAAGCCATGCGGCAATTTTGGGCTTTTTATGATGGGCGGGCTTGTGCTCCCACAGGAAGTGAAAGAGATTTTTGCGATCCTGATGCTCATCATTGGCTTCCTTGCCGCCGTCGATCAGCAAAAAGCTGCCGTCAGCGAGCGTGGTAACGATAGAAAGACCGCTATTGACAATAAGCCCCATTTGCGTTACGGTAAGAAGCTTGCTTTCTTTGGTTGCGGGCGTCGTCTTTGGTGGCAACCAACCGCGTACACCGTAGATCACGCGCATCTCACCAATTGAGGGATAAAAGCAAACGTGAAGCTCGTGCGTATTGGTAGTAAGCGTTGCAAATCGGTTGCTGACGATGCATTTTTCATCGTACACATCAAACTCTGTTAAAAGTGCGTTATAATACGCTTCAAAGGCTGCTTCGGTTACCTCGGTGTAACGCAAAACAACATTTTGATTTTTGGCATTTTCGTAAGCGTTCGCAAGGGTAAGACCTTGTCCTTTGGATTTTATGGTTTCAAGCATAAAAATTCCTCACTTTACTTCAAGGTTGTTTTTATTATAACATAAATATATCAAGAAAGATAGTAAATTTTGATAAGTAATTTGTAATAATAGTAAAAAGTGCGGCGGTGATACCGCCGCACAGGATATTAAATTTCTTCAAGGGTATTTGTATCGATGGTTACGGTTCTGCCGCAATGATAGTGACGGTCTATGCGCTCAAGCAACCAAAGGCTGGGCTCGTTGTCGCGCACCACAGCGGTTTTTTTACCGGTTTCGGGATCCACGATCGATCCGGGTGCTGCCACAAAGCGAGTTTCGGGGCTCGGCCAAAAGACGATCTCGGGCAAGACCTTCTCATAAAAAGCAATATTGCCTCCACGAAGCCCGTGGTGAATGACCTGCAGCACATCGCTCTTGAGGTGATCGCCCCATACCTGAACGGCCAGATCAGTTTGTCCGTTCCATGCGTCGCACGGGAGCAAGAAGGTATGTCCGTTTTCAAAGGCAAACCTAACAATAAACGATGTTTCGTTGACTGTCTTCATAAACGCGGGCCAATGATCCTCCCACGTGCCAAGGAACTCTGCCTCACAGCCCGGCAAAAGGAGCTTTTGCCCGGTGTGTATCGTCCAGCGCGTTACGGTGGGGAAATGCTTGTCAAGGAGTTCCTTTATGCTGTTTTGCCAATGCAGCGCGTGCTCTGTTTCAAGAGGTTTATTGCTTTTGATAATGTCGGTTTCAAAATCAGGGAAATTGTATCCAAAAAGCTTTAGCTCTACCTTGTCGCCGTGACTGAGCAAAAAATCCAGACAAAGGTGAAGGTGATCGTGGTGCGAGTGGGAAATGAGCCACGCGGAAATGACAGGCTTTTCGTGCTGTGCGGGCTTTTTCTCCAAGAGGAAATTCAGCAACAGCTCGCGGTCATCGTCGTTCTTCTTGCCGCTGTCAATGATCATAAAGGTGCCGTCTGCAAGCTGTATAACGTAAAGCATGCCGCCAATGCTAAGACCGATCTGGGTAAAGGCGGGGGTCATGATATGCTCGGCTACAGGCGCCACTTTTTCGGGCAGCCAACCGCGCACACCGTAAATCACGCGCATTTCGCCAATGGAGGGATAAAAGCAAATATGTAGCTCATGCGTGTCGTTGACAAGTGTTGCAAAGCGATTGCCAACGATCGATTTTTCATCATAGACCGTAAAATCACGCAGAAGATCGTTGCGGTATGTTTCAAACTGTGCTTCGTCCACATCGGTATAACGAAGTACTACATTTTGATTTTTTGCATTTTCATAGGTTTCGGCAAGCGTAAGCCGTCCCCCTTTAGCAGTGATAAAGTCAAGCATAAAAATCCTCGCTTTCGTTTTAAATTCTTCTTTATTATACCATAATTCAAAGGTTGAGGGTGGTATATTTTAACAATTTATTTGAAGTAATTGTAAACTTTAAAAACAGCAAGACACGACAACTGATTAGGGATGCCGTGCCTTGCGTTACTTATTGCATTTCCTTTTTATCGATGGGACTAAGTAGCTTTAAGATCTCGAAAATGCTTTTGATCGGTATCAGCTCAATCCCAGCCTTGAGTTGTCTTTTTTCAAGATTGCGACAGGGAACAACAGCGCGCCGAAAACCAAGGCGTGCCGCTTCCTTTACACGGTACTCTAAACCCGAAACCGCACGGCACTCTCCCGAAAGTCCAAGCTCGCCAATTGCAATGAGATCATCAGGCACGGCACGATCTGTGAGGGAGGAAATCAGAGCCATGGCAACCGCAAGGTCGGAGGCTGGCTCGTCAAGGCGCATACCACCAATGACGTTGATATAAACATCATTTGCAGAAAAGCGAAGTCCAAGGCGCTTTTCAAGCACGGCAAGTATGAGGCAAAGGCGGTTGTAGTCGATGCCGTTTGAGGTGCGGCGCGGAGCAGGGAATGCCGTGGCGCTGACCAGTGCCTGGATCTCGGCAATGAGGGGTCTTGTGCCTTCCATGGTACAAACTGCACAGTTACCGGAGGTGTTTTGCGGTCTGCCTGCAAGCAGCATTTCTGAGGGGTTTTGCACCTCGCAAAGCCCTTCGTCAGTCATTTCAAACACACCGATCTCATTGGTAGAGCCATAGCGGTTTTTGATGGCACGAATGATGCGGTAGGTCTGTTGACGCTCGCCTTCAAAATAGAGCACAGCATCAACCATATGCTCAAGGATCTTAGGCCCCGCAATGCTGCCTTCCTTGTTGACGTGACCAACCAATATGACTGAAATGTTGTCGGCTTTCGCTTTATTGATAAGAGCAAGTGCCGTTTCACGTACTTGGGTCACAGCCCCCGCGGTGGAGGCGATGCTATCGCTATATATCGTTTGAATGGAATCTACAATTGCTACATCGGGCTTTACGCGATCGACCTCGGCAAGGATTTTTTCAATGTTGGTTTCCGTGAGGATAGATAGGTTATCGCCGCGCACGCCAAGTCGCTGGGCGCGCAGCTTTAATTGACCACTCGACTCCTCGCCCGAAATATAAAGCACGCGACGGTGCGCACCGAGAATGTCAGAGATCTGCATTAAAAGTGTGGATTTTCCAATGCCCGGCTCACCCGAAAGCAGCACCACAGACCCAAGCACCAAGCCACCGCCAAGCACGCGGTCAAGCTCGGTAAGACCTGTTGCCGTACGGATATAGGAAGGCATTTCAAGCTCGCGGTAGGGTGTGGCACGTTGCTCACCCGAGCGTGCCGTCAGAGCGTGTCGCGCAGCCCCCGCAGAGGTCTTTTTCTCCTCCTCAAGCACATCCTCAACAAAGCTGTTCCAGGCGCCGCACGCCGTGCATTTTCCCATCCATTTGGGCGATCTATATCCACATTCAGAACAAACGTAAATCGTTTTAAGACCCTTCATTTGAACCTCCGATGATATTACTGTTAGTAGTATAACATTCTTTTATCATTCTCGCAAGTGTCCTTTTGCATTTTTTTGTGTAGGGAAGCAAAAATTGCAAGTGCAAGCTCCTTTTGATAGATCTCGGTTGTCAGCCTTTCACACTCCTCAATGTTGGAAATAAAGCCACACTCAATGAGGATAGCGGGATTCTCAGCATGGCGCAAAAGATAGATCGAGGAGGTTGCCACCTTGATCTTTCGATTGTTTTGCGGTTGGAGCATCGATTTCACACCGCTCTGTACAGCGCTTGCCAATTCAGCGGAAAGGTCGTTGTTTTGGGAATACCAGACCTGAAGCCCACTGCATGCGACACCGGGATAGGTGTTCATGTGGATGCTAATCAGAATACTTTGGGGATATTGATTTGAGATCTTTAGGCGGTTGGTAAGATCCGATTGCTTTACATGCCCCTTTTTGGCATCTGTATCAGCAAGCGATTGATCGCTTGTGCGTGTTTCTATCACTGTATAGCCTGCCATGCGAAAAAGGGCAGCAAGCTTGCTTGAAACCGCTAAATTGAGATCCTTTTCCGTGGCGCCATTTGTACCCGTTGCACCGCCGTCAATGCCACCGTGTCCGGCATCGATCACAATCACACGCTCTTCGCTTGCAACGGCGTTGGTTGGTAGATCCTTGCTACTTCTTAAAAAAGCAAAGGAAAGCGCCGAGAACAGAAGCGATATTGCCAAAAACAAGCTAAAAAATGATAGAAATGACCATTTCTTAAACATAAAATTCTCACCTCATTGAAATATAGGTGAAATTTCTTAAAAATATAACCAAAAGGCGCACAAGCAATGCTCGTGCGCCTTTTGGTGTTCAAGATTAAAGCTTTTCAAGATAGTTCACAATGTCATTGACGGTAACAAACTCATTGGCATCATCCTCTGAGATCTCAATGCCAAATTGCTCCTCACACATCATGATAAGATCGGCAAGTTCAATCGAGTTGATGCCAAGATCCTTCGAGAGCTCCGCGTCAAGCGTGATCTCGCTTTCATCAAGCTGCAATTCATCAATCAAAATTTGCTTTACTTTATCAAACATAAATAGTCCTCCAAAAGTTATTATTTATATTATATATAGTAAAATTAAATTTGTCAAGCACTTTCTTGAAATTGTATGCCGGTTGACTTTTTGTGTCGAAAAAAGTATAATAATATATTATATTGAAAGGAGGAGCAAGATATGGCAATATTTGTAAAACGGCCCTTGGCTGCGGCGTGTTGTCTTTGTATCGTGGCTGTTTTGCTGGGCTTATTTGTTTGCACTGCCATCAGTACTGTGCTTATATTGGCAGCGGCAGTTGTTTTACTTGTTTTGCTTGCTTTGCTTTTCCTGCGAGGGTATTCCTATACCAAAATTTACATTTTGCTTTTGGCACTTGGTGTTTTACTTGGCATTTTTAGAAGTACATTGTACACGAAGCAAACCGAAGCTCTTACCGTCCACGTTGGAACACAGGCTACCGCTGTATTTACTGTGGAGGAGGTTTCTTACACAAACGGATATTCTGCTGAGTTGATCGTTAAGATAGAAACGCTTGGTGGGGAAGCGTGTAACGGAAAAGCCGTTTTGCTTCTGGACTTTGCCTCACCCTTTTACCGCGGAGACCGAGTTTCGGGAACCTTTCAGGTAATGCCGCTAACATATGCAAATTATTATGAAAATCAACACTATCAATATAAAGCAAACGGTTGCAGTGTGATCTTGCTGAAGGAATCTGCACATGATCTTTCATTGGTGGATCATGCCTCGAACAAGGCGCTCGTTTTCTTTGAGAACGCTCGTATGCAGTTTTGCACAAGCATCACATCTGAGGTTGGTGGGGAAGCAGGTAATCTTTTAAATGCTATGCTGCTTGGTGCGCGTGACGGTCTTAGTGCCACAACTACGCGAAATTTTCAGCGTGCGGGAGTTATGCATCTTTTGGCGCTTAGCGGATTGCACATCGGTATTTTAGCCGGTATTTTGGAAAGGATGTTATATGCGTTTGGCGCACGCAAAAGGGTACGCCTTGCTTTTATCATGCTTTTCATGCTTGGATATCTCTTGCTTACAGGCTGTACGCTATCTGCCATGCGCGCTGTTTTGATGCTAATGCTTGTTTATCTTGCGTTTTTTATGAAAAACCTCGCAGATGCGCTAACCTCCCTCTTTCTTGTGGCAACGCTGATCCTTATGTGGCAGCCTTATGCTGTTTTTAGCACCACGTATCAGCTTACTATGCTTGCAACCTTTGGTATTCTTGCGTTTGGCAAAGCACAGGCGGGGCTTTTGGCGCTATTTCCCAAAGGAAAGGGAAAGTGGGGCGTGCTTTTAAAATGCATTCGCTTTGTCATCTCATCTTTGATGATCACGCTATTTGCGGGATTTGCGATACTTCCCGTGCAATGGCTTACATTTGGTGAAATTTCCACGATCACACCGATCTCCAATCTTCTTTTAATTCCGCTTGCGGCGCCCTTTTTGCTGCTTGGACTCGGCGTGCTGCTTCTGTATCCCGTAGCGCCCTTTGCATTTGCGTGTCGGGCGTTGGGCAATCTTATTCTTTGGCTTACATCGGTTTTTGCGAAGCCTGATACTGTAATTTCCCTGCAATATGATTTTTTGCCGTATCTTGTGATACCTTGTATCGTTTTTGCAGTCATCTTGCTTCTTGTTGATCTTAAAAAACGCTGGTGGCTTGCTTTTACACCTATGCTGGCGCTTGTCATCGGTTTTGTTACTTGTGTTTTGATCAGCAGAGTTCTCAGCGCTGATCAATTGGTAGCGGTTTACCGCGTGAACGGTAAAAATGAAAGCATTGGACTTGTTGGAAACAAAGGGGTGCTGCTGTGTGACCTTTCGAGTGGCAACACTACGCAATTGCAGGAAGGATGGCAACTGCTGCAAGAGGAGGGTGCCACCTCTCTTGATGTTTTGCTGCTCACCCATTACCACAGTGCACAAAAGACTTCACTTGCACGCTTTAGTGACAGTGTGACAATTTACGCGCTTTGGTTGCCCATGCCGCGCAATGAGGATGAGTTTGCTGTTTTCGAAACATTGTTTGAAATCGCAAGCGCGCACGATATTGCGGTGAGCATATATCCGTATGATGCCGAACTTAAAGTATTCGGGGACGGTGTAATTTATGTTAGTGCCCCTGTTTTCAGGTCACGATCAAAGGAGCCTGCCCTTGCGCTTACGTTTGCGTTTGGAAGCGATATATTGTATTATGAGAGTGCCGCTATGTCAGAATATCGGCGCGAGATCGGTGTCACCGCAGGCGATATAACGGCGGATGTTTATATTCTTGGTGCGCACGGCCCTGTGCCGCATGATGAGATCATTTTGCGAGAAGGCGAGATAGGCACGGTTTTGATACCCAACGAGAATGTATTGCTGTCGCTTGCGATCCGCGAGGATCCCACATATCTTGTATTTGAGGAAAAATATCGCTTTCTTTTACAATAAGCTGTCAAATTCGACATTTATCTCATAGGATAATACAGAAGAGCAGTATTGCTCTGAAATCTTTTTGAGGAGGAACCAATTTCCTATGGGAGATAACAGATTTTCCTGTTCGGGGAACGGCGCGGGGGAGCGCTTCGGGATCGAAGCCTCAAGAATTCTCGATGCTTGCCGTGATAGGGATTGTTTCGAGGATGTTCGCGTGTTCCTTACCTGTGGGGGCGAGGAGCTGATTGCCCGCACGGGAAATGTTCGTGTGAAATGTGCCGAGATCGTGGCTTCCAATATTTCGGTAGATCCTGTACAATTTAATATCGGTTTTTATACGGTGCTTGTAAGATTTTATGTGCGGTGTGAATTTGAGGTTTGTGTGCCGATGGGGCAATCTCAAACCATTGAAGGCATTGCCGTGCTTGAAAAGCGTGTAGTGCTCTTTGGCGGACAAAGCAATGTTAGCATTTTCCGTAGCAAGGCATGCGATAATTTTTGTGCCACACCGGAGCCTGTTTGCTGCGGGCATAACAATCCCGAAGCAGTGATCGAGGTCGTACAGCCGGTTGTGCTTGGTGCCCGTATTCTTGAGGAATGTAACTGTCATTGCTGTTGCTGCTGCTGCGATATTCCTGCCGCTGTTGCTGACAGTCTTGGCGGTGCACTTGGCGGAGATCAAAATGGCGACAATCGCTATCTTACCATTTCTCTCGGGCTTTTCTCGGTTATCCGTTTGGTGCGTGACGGGCAATTGCTTGTTGAGGCAACTGAATTTTGCTTGCCCGATAAGGAGTGTACGGGTGTTGCTGATGAGGATCCTTGCGGAACCTTTCGTCAAATGCCTTTTCCAACCTCTGCATTTTGCCCCAATAACACCGCCCCCGCTTCTAACGGTAACGGTAATGGCAGAGGCAGATGCTGCGGTAACTCGTGAGTTTTGTAAAGCAAATAATGATAAAAAGAGCACCTGCTTTTGCAGGTGCTCTTTTTATCATTATTTTATTGTGCGCGATTTGCGCCATTTGAAGGGAGAACAGTTGTAGCGTGCCTTGAATTGATTGTGGAAAAAGCTTGTATTTTCGTATCCGACGGCGATGATGATATCGCCAACAGGCAGATCTGTGGTTTCAAGTAAGCGGATCGATTCTTCAAAGCGCTCCTCTTGCAAAAGCTGACTGAAGGTCATGCCGCAAAGCTCGCGTACGCGCTTAGAGAGATATGGTACACTGAGGCCAAGCTTTTCAGCCAGCTCTGTTAAGGTGGCGGTGCGGAATTCAGTGCGCAAGTATTCCTCAATGCGTGCCTGTAAAAGCTCGGCATCGGAACGGTGACGAGCCGCAGTAATCATACATTCGGGCAGTTCCGCAAAGTGACGTAAGATCAGTGCAACGGTTGCCTTTAAGATCTCGTTGCTTAAAATATCGTTGCCTACCATAGCATAGCAAAGATTTTCAAACAAATTTTCAAGGGGAGGTACACCGTCAGTAGAAAAGAGCATGTATTCTGCTTCGCCGTTAGAGCGAATGTTTTCTGCCATAAATGAGGACAGGGGAGAGGAAGCAGGAAGCACGGAGGCAAAGGAATGGAAGCAGTCGGTTGCAAGGAGCACGTTGATCGCAATGTCATCCTCGCCCGTCTTACGCACGCTGTGCTGTGTGTGTCGGTTCAAAAGCAACACGTCACCTGCGTGCATTTTTACTTCACGGTGCTTGATAACATGCGTGACCTCTCCCGAGCAAACATAGGTCATTTCTACGTAGTTATGTCCGTGGGAGGGGAAGTCGGTAAAGCGCGTATGACGGCGCAATGCGATCTGCTCATCCTCTTGCATGAGGCGGTGCTGATTGATGATAAATTCTTTTGCAAAAGCGGAATAGAGTTTTTTGTTGATTTTTTGCTCGCCCTCAATGATACGTCTCTCCTCATCATTGATATAAGCAAGACGCGAAAGAATTTCAGACTTCACGGTAACCCCCTCCTTCTGACAAAACAAGCTGTTTTTCGCGGTTGATGTATTTAGTATAGCATATAAAAACATTGTTTTCAAGTGCTTTTGTTAAAAAAAGGTCTATTTTTGTAAAATCATAGTTGTATTATTTCGCTTTGAATCAAAAAATGAAAAATCTATAAAAAATCATGAAGTGTTATATAATGAAATTTAAGTAAAAAAGCATATTGCAAAAAAACAAGAGACCTTTTTTGCTTGGTGAAATATGTTAAACCGTAAGCGGATCTTGAAAAACAGGGAGGATTTTTGCGATGCATTACAGTGATGCGAAAAAAAGAAATATGTAGCTATCGGCGCGGAAATCGCTTTTGCCACCTCAAAGCAAATGGAGGAGTTTGAAGCAGTTGTTTGGTCACACCACGGTCTTTTCTGCTTCGGTCCCGATCTACGCAAAACCAGCGGTTCGAGTTCCACCGCTGTTTTTATGTGTTTACGCCAAATGTTTTCTGAATAAGAGTGCTTTTTTCCAAAGGACTTTACAAAAGTAGCAGAAAATGCTAAAATATAGTTGTCGGACAGTATGTTGAAACCATATAAATAAGGTGTTATCGTTATTCTGTTTGGCGATGATGAAGGGCACATGTTTTGATGCAGCTGCGGCTGCGCGTTTTCTCTTTGGGAGCACCGTATGAACAAGAAAATTTCAAAAAAGACCACTTGCTTTTTCTTAGTATTGTTTGCGCTTTTCTTGGCGCTGTTGCTTGCTTCTTGCGATTGTACACATGAATGGGGCGAATGGGAAACCATAACCGCCGCCACCTGTGGAAGTGAGGGCGCAAAGCAGCGCATTTGCGCAAAATGCGAGGAAAGTGAAACAAACACGATTCCCGCCACGGGCGCGCACACCTTTGGCGAGTGGGAAATTCTAAACACTCCCACTTATGATTTAGATGGTCTAAAGCAGCGCAGATGTAACTGCGGGACTGTCGAAAGCATCGTTTTGCCGTGCGTTGGTATCCTCAGAACTGAGAATTTTGAGATCACCGTGCCGATGATGTCCTACATGGTATATACCGAGTATCATGAATGGGTAAATTTTTACCAAGGTTCCGGCTATATGCAGTACGTTAAGGGCGAAGGGGGCGACGGCCTGAATACTTCATTGCCCCTGCGTGAGCAAAATTACAGCAAAAAGACCGATGCTGCTACGGGTGTTACCACAATCGTTACCTGGTTTGATTATTTTGCAGATCAAGCAGCAGCAAGTGTTGAGCAGATCCTTGTGCTTTGTGAGCAGGCACGCGCGCTTGGCATTACGCTTGATGAGGAGAAGCTTGAGGAGATTGACAGCGTAATGGAAACGATCGAGCTTTTCGCCGGATACAGCGGCTGCACCCCCTCGGACTATATTGTTGAACTGTACGGCAAGGATGTCAGCGAAAAAGACGTGCGCGCCACGCTTGAGCTGATCAAGCTTGCTGAAAAAACAGTTGAATGTAAAACGACCGACTTGGAGCAAGCCATTACCGACGAGCGATTGAACGAATACTACGAAAACCATAAAACGGATTTTGATCTTTACGTTGACTTCATCGCTTATACCTTTGAGGCGGAGTTTGTGCCCGTAGCCGAAAATGAGATCGATGCCGCGATCAAGAACGAGCAGGCATATAATAAGTATCTGGCTGACAAGCAAAAGTATGAGGAGCGCGTAGATGCACTTGCTGCGTGCACTACGGCGAAGGAGTTCTGCGATCTTTTGATCGAATACCTCAAGCAGGACGGCGCAACCGACCTCGAAGCAGCCACCAAGCTGTCCGAGGCGCACCACTTCAACTACGAAAAGAGCGGGCATAACTCAGCGCTCGAGGCGTGGATCTTTGACACAGCAAACTCAGTGAAAGCGAACGACACGCATACAAGGATCCAATCTGCGTATAACAAACCATGGGAAAGTTATACCGTTTACTTTGTTCTCAAGCCCCCGCACAAGGATGAGGATTACCTGCAAAACGTAGGTCACATCCTGTTTAAAACCGATACCTTTAAGAATATGACCAACACCTCTAAGCTTTCCGGCAAGACCAAGGAGCTGGCACAAAGCTTGCTTGATAAGGGCGAAACCATTTCTGCCGAGAATATGGCAAAGGCTCTTGTGGAGCTGATGATCGCTGAGGGTAAGATGATCACCAAGACCGCTGAAAACGGCGAGACCTACTACTACATGGAAAAGGACGCATTTGAGGCATACGCTAAGGAGTATACCGAGGATAGCGGCGTATTCTATGAGGATGTAAAGAGAGGCGACATGGTAACCGAGTTTGATGCTTGGATCTATGATGAGGCTCGCATTCAAAACGAGGTTTCTCCCTCTGCAATCGAGACGACATATGGATATCACGTAATGTTTTACAACGGTAAAGCGCAGCAAATGAACTGGGTTGTAACCGCGACTAAGCTGATTCTTACCGCCGATTATGAATTATGGTATGCGGCGGCAGAAGAATCCACTTTGGTTGATTCGGGTAAGTATGAAAAAAACATAAATTTGATTTCTTAAATTAGCCACATAACAAATAAAAAATTGCGCTTCCCGTTTGGGAAGCGCAATTTTTTATTATCAGAACATCTGCACGTAAGCCTCGCGCTCTGCGCCAACGGATACGTACTTGATCTTGCAATCCACAAGCTCCTCGATCTTCTTGACGTAAGCGATAAGCTCCCTCGGCATATCCTCGATGGTGCGGCAACCGGAAATGTCGCAATTCCAGCCATCAACGTATTCGTAAATGGGCTTTGCAATGTTGAGCGCCTCTCCGGTGGGGAACTCAGTCACGCGCTTGCCGTTTACATCGTAGGCAACGCAGATCGGAATCTTTTTCATATAAGAAAGAATATCGGTCTTGGTAAGAGCAATGTAGTCAGCGCCCTGTACGCGGCAACCGTAACGAGAAGCAACCACGTCAAACGGACCTACGCGACGGGGGCGACCGGTAGCAGCACCGTACTCGCCACCTGCAGCGCGGAGAGCCTCAGCCTCTTCGCCAAACCACTCGCAGGTGAAGGGGCCTTCGCCAACGCAGGTGGAGTAAGCCTTCATAACACCGTAAACCTCATCAAGCTTTACACCGGGAATGCCTGCACCGATAGGACCGTAAGCAGCAATGGTGGAAGAAGAAGAGGTGTAGGGATAAATGCCGAAATCAATATCACGAAGGGCACCAAGCTGCGCCTCGAACATAATGCGCTTGCCTGCTTTAACAGCCTCGGTAAGATAGATGCCGGTATCAACAATGTAATCCTTGTACATTTCAGCATATTTCTTAAGCCAAGCAAAAAGCTCATCGTAATTGAGGGGCTCTGCCTTGTAAACACCCTCGATCATGAGAGATTTGTAGGCCACGACGCCCTTGAGGCGCTTTGCAAGGTAGTCAAGATCAAGCAGGTCGCCTGCACGGATCGCTTTTTTCATGTATTTATCGCCATACACGGGTGCAATACCGCGACGGGTAGAGCCGTACTTTTCGCCAGCAAGACGCTCTTCCTCAAGACAGTCAAGCTGCACGTGGTAGGGAAGAGTTAAGATTGCGCGGTCACTGATCTTAAGATTGCGGGGAGATACCTCAACACCGGCTTCAATCAGCTTAGCGCTTTCCTTTGCCAAATGCTCAAGGTCGATCGCCATTCCGTTACCCATTACACAAACGACCTCAGGACGCAAAATGCCGGAGGGCAAAAGGTTAAGAATGAATTTGCCGCGCTCGTTAATAACGGTGTGGCCTGCATTGTTACCGCCTTGGTAACGAACAACGATATCCTGTTGCTCCGAAAGAAGGTCGACCATACGACCCTTGCCTTCGTCACCCCAGTTAATACCAACAATAGATGTAAGCATAAAAGCTACCTCCCTAATTTTTTACCATTCTTTATTATAACAAAGTTTTCTTTTACTTTCAACAGTAAAAATAAAATTTTACTGCAAAAAATAATAATTTATAACATAAGTTTACATAATTTAAGACCTAATTTCGATTTTGACGCAAAATTTCAAACCCTAACACAGTTGCCGCAGAGGCAGTAGAAAGTGATCCGCGAAATTCGCGGCCGTAATCGATGCGCACCGTAACATCTGACAGCGCACTTACTGCTGAAGAAATACCGCGCTTTTCTCCACCAACAACCAAAAGTAAGGGTTTTTTGAGGTCGGCATCGATGTGTGATACGGCATCTCGAATGCCGGCACAAACCACACGGTAACCAACCGATTTTGCAATTTTTATGCTATCCTCAATATTGCCGCTAAAAACGGGAAGCGCCTCAGAAGCGCCCGCAGAGGCGCGCGCTACAACACCCGCAGCGCTCATCCAATTTCGTTCACCCAGCAAAATAGCGTCGCAGCCTGCCGCAAAAAGTGAGCGAACCGCATATCCGAAATTGTAAGGGTCTTCAATGCCCTCAAGCAAGCACAGAAACCCGTTTTGCGGCAGATTTTCTGCACTTGGCAAGGGAAGCGTGCGCTTGCCGCAAATCGCGATAATGCCGCCGTGCGTATTGCCAACGGAGAGCCTGTCAATTTCCTCTGCGGTCGTTTCTACCAATTTAATATTCAACTCTGCGCATTTTTTTGAGAGAAAGGCAAGCTCACGAGCCTTTTTTGATTTTTTTGCGCGATCATAGCGAATTTCAGTAATTTCACGGTCGTTGATTCCGGCTGCACGTGCAGCCAAAAGAGAAGAAATAGAGGTCATGCCCTCCATTACAGTAGAATTTTCAAATCTTATTTCTTCTTTTATCATAAATCAAGCTCCTTTGTTCTTTAGCCGCAAGGATCTGCATAGTGTAAAATAGCACGATAAATACAGTATAGCAGAAATCCGACAAAATTTCAACAGAGAAGAGAATGATCATGCAAAAAATTGATCCGCTGTATCCCACACGCTGCGAGCTGTTGGGAAATTATATTGTAGAAAACAAATGTACCGTTCGCGTTGCCTCCGCACATTTTGGTATTAGCAAAAGCACGGTACATAAAGATGTCACCGCAGATCTTCGCGGCATAAATCCAAAGCTTTATCTTGAGGTATATAAGGTTTTGCAGCAAAACAAGGATGAACGCCACTTGCGCGGCGGCGAAGCGACCAGAAAAAAATACAAAAAGATACTCAAAAACAAAATCAAACCAGATGTTGATCCATAATAAATCAATTGAGATTCTTGCATCCTACCAAAAGGGAAGCAAACGCCCCCTTTAAACATCCATATGTTTTTTAACACCTCTTTTTATACAAAAGACAAATTTTGTATAAAAAAGGGGATAGAAAAAGCCTGAAAATATGGGTTTTCTCAATATTCTTTGGGTTTTGGGCTTTTGTAGGCTTTGTGCGGCTATATGCCCGATTATTCACGATTCTTTGGGTTTGAGATGTTTTTTGTTTTCAAACTTTTCGGCTTGAATTTTTAGTTGCATGTTTTTTGCATTGATAAATGTATTTTATTAAAGGTTACTTTTGTCTTTTTGTTTTAGCTTCAAATATTTTTTGTTATCCATTATATAAATCATAATCACTGCAAAAAACAATCATTTTTCAGTCGCTTTTGGATTGTTTGTTGCAGTGCTTTTTTGTTGCGTAAAAAACACGTTAAAAATTTTTATCTTGGACCTACCCTACATCGTTTTTAATAAGAATTTTTAACGCATTTTTTATAGAAAATTTTAATATGACTTTTGGGCGAAAAATTTTAACGTAATTTTTTGGCAAAAATTTTCAAGGCTTTATTTCAAGCATTTTTTGAATGCTTTAATGGATGGTAAATTGAATTATTTTAAAATTTAAAAAATGCTTTAAAATGTGCGGTGTTTTTGCCGTGCATTTTTTGATGGATTTTTGAAAAGATCAATTTACCAATAAGGCACCCATCCGTAATATTGTTGACTAGTCAACAATATTACGGTAAAAAATCCTCAAATAAAATCGTAAAAAATAAACAAAAAAGAAGCTTTAAAACTGTAAAAAGAAACGATTTTTTTTAATTGTTGTAAAAATATTTGCGAATTTATGGTTTGTATGTTATACTGATAAAAGTAAATTTCTACTATAACATATTGCTGTTTTTGGAGGTTAATTATGGCTATCAAAATGCGTGTACTTTACGCGTCAAACAAGAGCAAAATCGCTACTATGGCGGATATTGTGAAGAAGGAATACGACCTTGCGATCAATGCGGTTGATAAAATTCCTCCGGCATATTCTTGCAACAATGAGCGCCTGGTTATTTTAATGCTTTCTCTCAAGGGCGAGCCCGACGATCAGCTGCGCCTGTTCTGCCGTGAGCTGACCAAAGCACGTGCACAAAACGTTGCATTGGTAATTGACGGTAATGAGGCTGCTGCTAACAGAATGAAGGCCATTCTCGGCGAGGCAGGCACCAATGTTGCCGATGAGGTTTATTATGTAAAATGTGGATTCCTCTCCTTCCTTGATAAGGTAAAGCCCGAGGAAGAGGCTTCCCTTCTTGCCTTTACACACCGTATTGTTGATAATCTTCAATAATCAAAAAAGCGCCGCAATGCGGCGTTTTTTTATTGCAATTATAATATTTTTTTAAAAATACTGTATTTCGGTGTTGCTCTTACAATTTTTTTATGTTATAATAATTTATTATAAATATTTTAACGCGTATGTGCGCATGATAGAGGTTAATTATGAAATATCTTGTTTTAATTCCCGACGGTATGGCTGATGAGCCCATAGAGGCACTTGGCGGCATAACTCCCATGCAAAAAGCAAATAAGCCTTGCATGGATGCACTTGCAAAGGTAGGCTTGGTAGGTACTGTTTCCAATGTGCCTGCCGGCATGGTTCCCGAAAGTGATACTGCCAATTTAGCAATTCTTTCTTACGACCCTAAGGTTTTTTCCAAGGGGCGCTCCCCTCTTGAGGCAGTTAGCATGGGTATTGAAATGCAGCCTGATGAAACTGCTTATCGATGCAACGTGGTTACCCTTTCTGATGAGGGTGAGGCATATGAGGATAAGATCATTCTTGACCACAGCGCGGATGAAATTTCAACCGAAGAGGCTGATGAGCTGATCAAGGCTTTGCAAGCCCATTTTGGCAACGCAGAGCGTCATTTTTATACGGGCGTTAGTTATCGACATTGCCTGATTCGCAAAAACGGAGATGACAGCTACAAATTTATGCGACCGCACGACATTCTTGGTCGTCGCATCGGTGAGTATCTGCCTCGTGTGGATGACGGTGGTGCTGAGTTTTATCAAATCATGAAAGAAAGCTTTGAGATCCTCAATCATCACCCTGTAAACGAGGCGCGTCGCGCGCGTGGTCTGAAGCCGGCAAATTCCGCTTGGTTTTGGAGCCCCGGAAAGAAGCCGCAGCTTCCCTCTTTTGGAGAGAAATGGAATTTACGCGGTGCTGTGATATCGGCCGTTGACCTGATCAAGGGTATTGGGCTTTGTGCCGGCATGCGCTCGATTGATGTTGAGGGTGCTACAGGCAATGTTCATACCAATTACAAGGGCAAAGCCGAGGCGGCGATCAATGCCTTTAGCGAGGGCTATGAGCTGGTTTATGTGCATGTTGAGGGCCCTGATGAATGTGGACACCGCGCCGAGCTTGAAAACAAGGTAACCTCGATCGAGCGTATTGACGCTGAGATCCTTGCACCTGTTTTGCAGTACCTTCGTCAAAGCGGCGAGGAGTTTAAAATTATGGTTCTGCCGGATCATCCCACGCCCATTCATTTGCGCACACACACCATCGACCCTGTTCCCTTCTTTATCTATTCCTCTGATGCGGTGCTTGACGGTGTGGCAACCTTTAATGAAGAAACCGCTACCGCTAAGCAAAACTATTTGGCAAACGGCTATCGCCTAATGGAAATTTTGACCGAAAATTAACCAATTGTAAAGGAGATCAACATGACAAAAAAATTGAACTCCAAAGAGCAAGATTCCCAAAGCTTTGCAGCAACCCTCATTGAATATGTTGAGGTGTTTGTATTTGCCGTAATCTTTGTGATACTTTTGATGACCTTTTGTGTACGGCTTTGCGAGGTAGACGGTCCTTCTATGAACAAGACCCTCAGTCATGGTGAAAAATTGATCATTTCCGATTTTTTCTACAAACCGCAAACAGGAGATATTGTTGTATTTCATTTATCGGATTCGGATATAGAATATTATAATAAGCCGATCGTAAAGCGCGTGATCGCTACCGAGGGGCAACATGTAAAAATCGACTACATGCAAAAATTGGTGTATGTTTCAGATGATGATATCTTTAGCGAAGATGAGCTTTTAGATGAAAGCGCGTATGCTTATTACGATATTGGTATATTTAAGGAAGCGAAAGCGGATAAGCCTGCCGAGATCTTTACCGTGCCTGAGGATCACTTGTTTGTTATGGGTGACAATCGCAACAATTCGGCGGATAGCCGCAATGTACACATCGGTATGGTAAATGAAAATTGCGTGCTTGGAAAAGCGCTGCTGCGCCTTTCTCCGTTTACTGTGTTTAAATGAGGTGATCTTGAATGCCAACTGATATTATACAGTGGTTTCCCGGTCACATGGCCAAAACGCGCCGCTTGATCGGAGAAAACCTAAAAAATGTAGACATTGTCATTGAGCTTTTGGATGCGCGTATTCCAAGCAGCTCAAGAAATCCTGAGATCACGCGCTTGACCGAGGGCAAGCCGTTGATCACTTTGTTAAACAAGTCTATGCTTGCCGACCCTGCTGAGACTGAAAAATGGGTGAAGCATTACACGGGCGATGGGCATATTTGTATTCCCTTTGATTGTATTGGCAAAAAGGGCGCAGATCGCTTGATTCCTGCTGTGAGAACGGTACTTGCCGATAAAATTGCAAGATATGAGCAAAAGGGCATGCACGGCAGAAAGCTACGTGCCATGGTGGTGGGAATTCCAAACGTCGGAAAATCATCACTCATCAATTTGCTTGGCGGTACCAGAAAGGCAAAGGTTGAAAATCGCCCGGGCGTCACGCTCACGCCTCAATGGGTCACAACCAAAGAAGGGCTTGATCTCATGGATATGCCCGGCGTTCTTTGGCCTCGCTTTGACGATCGCGAGATCGGAGAAAATCTCGCCATTACCGGTGCGATCAAAGATGATGTTGTGGAAATTGAAACGCTTGCAGTAGCGCTTTGCCACAAGCTGCGCTATCGTTACCCTGCCTTGCTTGCCGAGCGGTATAAGCTGGATATCGGTACCGTTGCGGGTGATCTTTCTGATTATGAGTTGTTTGAGGCGATTGGCAAAAAACGCGGATTTCTCATCAGCGGCGGCGAGATCAACACCGAACGAACTGCAAACACACTGCTTGATGAATTTCGTGCAGCAAAAATCGGGCGTATCACGCTTGATCTGCCGCCTAAGGGAGTGTAAATTATGCTGACTTATGAATTAGAAGCCGCGCTTGAAAATGAGGGCTATACTGCAGTTTGCGGTGTGGATGAAGCCGGACGAGGCCCCTTGTGCGGGCCCGTTGCGGCTGCAGCCTGTATCTTACCGACAGGCCTTGTAATAGAGGGCCTCAATGACTCAAAAAAGCTTTCCGAAAAGAAGCGAGAGCAACTTTTTGATGAAATTTGTGAAAAGGCAATTGCTTACTGCGTGGTGCTTGGCAGTGTGGAGGAGATCAATGAAACGGACATTCTTTCCACTACCCTGCACGCAATGCGCCGTGCCATTGACGGCTTGCAGGTAAAGGCGGATTTTGCGCTGATCGACGGCAATCAAACGCGCGGCTTTACCATTCCTTGCCGCGCTGTGGTACACGGTGATGCGGTATCCCCCAGCATTGCCGCCGCCTCCATTCTTGCAAAGGTTACGCGCGACAGACTTTGCCTTGAGCTTGATGCCGCACATCCCGAATACGGGATATCAAAGCATAAGGGATACGGTACAAAGGCGCATATGGACGCATTGCGCAAATATGGTCCTTGTGAGATCTATCGCACAAAATTTATTCGATTTTTGGATAAAGATTGAAATGAAGGTCTATACAAGCCAACAGGTCGGTTGTCGGGGAGAGCGCGTTGCTGCTAAATTTTTAAAGCGTGCAGGATATCGTATTGTAGCGCGAAATCAGCATTTTGGCAGAAACGAACTCGATCTTGTGGCAACAGATAAGCAATACATAGTATTTGTTGAAGTAAAGGCGTGCAGTGTAACAGAAACGGATGTGATCCATCGTCGTCCTGCCGAGGCGGTTGACCGAAAAAAACGGCTGCGTACAGTCAAGGCCGCAATTGCCTATCTTAATCAAAATAAAACTGCGCTTTGCCCACGCTTTGACGTGATCGAGGTTTATCTTGACCGCAAAAAAAGATTGCGCCCCGTAAGGGTCAATCATATCATAGATGCTTTTTCCTCAAACGGAAATATACGCAGATAAAAAACTTAGGATATTACTACATAAAGGAGTTCCCAAACATGAAATTTCAAAGCACCCGCGATGCTGCTGCCGCAAAGCTTTCTGCGGCACAGGTTATTAAACAAGGCCTTGCCAAAGACGGCGGCTTGTTTGTTCCCGAAAACATCCCCACTCTGACAAAGGCTGATATCGAGGCACTGTGCGCTATGGATTATCCCGCACGTGCAGCAACCGTTCTCGGTAAGTTCTTGACGGATTATACCGCTGAGGAATTGCTTGCCGATTGTAAGGCTGCCTACGCTCCTACTTCCTTTGTAGGTGGCGCAGCACCGCTTCACAAGCTAAATGACACCATGCATATCATGGAGCTTTGGCACGGCCCCACAGCTGCCTTTAAGGATATGGCTCTGCAGATCATGCCCCGTCTTTTGTCGCGTGCACTTGTGAAAACAGGCGAGGAGCGCACGGCACTGATTTTGGTGGCAACCTCGGGTGATACCGGTAAGGCTGCTCTTGAGGGCTATAAGGATATCGACCGTATCAAAATGATGGTATTTTATCCTGTTGACGGCGTAAGCACCGTGCAGAAGCTGCAAATGCAGACGCAGACAGGCTCTAACGTCAACGTAACGGCGATCAAGGGTAACTTTGATGATGCACAAACGGGTGTGAAAAAGATCTTTTCGGATACCGATGTTGCCAAGGAGCTTGACAAGCAGGGCTATTTCCTCTCCTCTGCCAACTCCATAAACTGGGGACGTCTTGCACCTCAGATCGTATATTACGTTTCTGCATACTGTGATCTGCTTTCTTCGGGTGAGATCAAATACGGCGATATGATCAACGTAACCGTTCCCACGGGTAATTTCGGTAACATTTTTGCGGCATATCTTGCAAAGCTTATGGGACTGCCCATTGACCGTCTTGTTTGCGCTTCCAACAAAAACAACATTTTAACCGATTTCCTTAAAACCGGTACCTATGACAGAAACCGTGATTTTTATCTTACCATGTCGCCCTCGATGGATATTCTGATTTCCAGCAATCTTGAGCGTCTGCTGTACTTTGTAGCAGGTCCTGAAAAGACCGCAGAGTATATGAAATCGCTTGCGCAAACGGGTGCTTATACGGTTGATGATGATACAAGAAAGGCTATCGCCAATCATTTCTGCGGATATTTTGCAGATGAAGCTGCTACCACCGCTACCATTCGTGACACTATGGATCAATATGGGTATCTCATTGATACACATACCGCTGTTGCTGTCAGCGCCGCTGCGCAATATGTAAACGAAACGGGCGACAAAAAGCCCATGGTCGTAGCATCTACCGCAAGCCCCTATAAGTTTGCATCGGACGTATACACCTCGCTTTACAATGAAGCGCCTACCTCCCCGCTTGCGGCTCTTGATGAGCTTTCCGAAAAGACCGGTGTTGAGATCACCTATCCCCTGCGCGGTATTGGTGAGAGAACCGTGCGCTTTACCAATGTGGTAGAGGCTGCGGATATGCAGAATGCTATGCTTGCATATCTTGCTGAATAAGCAAAATAGCAAAAGGAGTTGCTTGTAATCAAGCAACTCCTGTAGTTTAAATAAAATTAGTCCTTTTTAGGCTTAAATGTGGCGCACACTGTATCGGTGCTCGAGGTTGCAAAGCTAGGGCCTACAGCGATCTTTTCAGCCGTGCAATGGCAATCCCCCTGATGATATTGGCAATTTCTCACATCGCAGGTAATGCCCTGATTGATGCTTTCGCAGCATTTATCGTTTCTTTCCATGTTACATACTCTCCTTTCAAGGGATAGTATCAGTATGTGCAATTTTTTCGTTCTTATTCTTTAAAAAGGAGGCCGCTTGATGGCACTGTTCACCATAGCTGATCTGCATCTTTCAGTTGCGTCCGATCATCCAATGGACGTGTTTGGCTCAAGATGGCAGGACTACATGAAAAAGTTATCTAAGAATTGGCGTGCTGTTATCAAGGAAGAGGATACTGTTGTGATACCGGGAGATATCTCCTGGGCAATGAATCTTTTGGGTGCAAAAGAGGATTTTGCTCTCATTGATTCCCTTCCAGGAAAGAAGATCTTTGGAAAAGGTAACCATGATTTTTGGTGGGATACTGCCACAAAATGCGGTAAGTTTTTTGAGGAATGTGGCTTCAACACGCTTTCCCTGCTCTACAATAACGCTTATGTTGTGGAAGATTTTATTGTTTGCGGTACACGGGGCTGGTTTCTTGAAAAGACACAGCAAATTACTGTTGGAAATGTTGATTATGAAAAAATTTCAAGCCGTGAGCTGCAGCGCCTGAAGCTCAGCCTTGATATGGCTAAAAAATTGCAGGTTGGCGAGCATACCGATAAGGAAATTTTAGTATTTTTACACTTTCCTCCTGTTTGGGGAGATTTTGTTTGCGGAGAAATGCTTGATTTAATGAAGGCATACGGCGTCAAGCGCTGCTATTTCGGGCATATTCACGGCACTTATGCTGCACCCGCAAAGCAGAGTTATGAGGGGCTTGAGCTGTTTTTGATCTCTTCTGATTATCTTAATTTTGTACCGCACCGTATTTTTCCGCAAGTTATATTATAATATTATATTATTTTGTAGAAAACACTTGACAAAACGGTTTTTAATCGTTAAAATATACTTTGTGTGAATTTTCAATCTTTGGAGGAAGAAAAAATGAAATTGTTAAAGGCTGAAAAAATCGAGAACAGCAAATATGAGCTTGAGATCTCGGTTGATAAGGCTGCTTTTGATGAAGCTGTAAACAAAGCATTTCAAAAGGAAAGCAAAAAGATCAGTGTGCCCGGTTTCCGTAAGGGCAAGGCTCCCCGTGCTATTATTGAAAAAATGTACGGCAAGGGTGTATTTTACGAAACTGCCATCAATGATATTATTCCCGGCGTTTACAGCGATGCTGTAGCCGAAGCCGGCATTACGCCTGTTGCACAGCCTGATTTTGATGTTGTTTCGATCGATGACAACGGTCTTGTGCTTTCTGCAAAGGTTTTTGTTAAGCCCGAGGTAACTGTAAAGGATTATTTCGGTCTTGAAGCAAAGCGCACTGTTGCAGCTGTAACTGATGCTGAGGTAGATGCTGAGATCAACACTGTACGTGAGCGCAACTCTCGCGAGGCTGAGGTTATGGGCCGCGCTGCTGAAATGGGCGATACCGCTGTAATCGATTACGAGGGCTTTTGCGACGGCAAGGCATTTGACGGCGGCAAGGGCGAGGATTATGCTCTGAAGCTTGGTTCTAACACCTTTATTCCCGGCTTTGAGGAGCAGGTTGCAGGTCACAAGATCGACGATGAGTTTGACGTAAACGTTACCTTCCCCACTGAATATCATGCACCTGAGCTTGCAGGCAAGGAAGCAACCTTTAAGTGCAAGCTTCATGCCCTGACTCGCGTAGAGCTCCCCGAGCTTGACGACGATTTTGCAAAGGATGTTTCTGAATTTGATACCTTTGCCGAATACAAGGCTGATATCAAGGCTAAAATTGAAAAAAGACATGCTGATTCTGCTGAAGCCGCAATTGGCGATCAGCTCATCGATGCATTGATCGAAAAGATGGAGGCTGACATTCCTGCTCCCATGTTTGAGGCAGAGGCTGAAAACCTTCTGCGCGATTACGACAACCGTTTGCGCATGTCCGGTCTTGATCTCAACACCTACATGAAGTATACCGGCATGACGCTTGAGAAGATGCGCGAGCAATTCCTTCCCCAGGCTGAGCGTCAGGTAAAGGCACGTCTCGCACTTGAAAAGATTGCTGAGCTTGAAAATGTTGAGGTAATCGAGGAGGATATCAACGCTGAATACGATCGCATTGCAGCTGCATACAATATGCCTGTTGATCAAGTAAAGGCTAGCCTTCCCGCCGATGCCATCAGCGAGGATATCAAGGTAAAGAAGACAATGGATCTTGTTCGCGAAAAGGCTGTGGTAACCGAGGAGAAGCCGAAAAAGGCTCCCGCAAAGAAGACCACGACCACAAGAAAGACAACCGCTAAAAAGACTGCTGCAAAGACTGCAGAAAAGGTTGAAGAAAAGACCGAAGAAAAAACCGAGGAGTAATTCCCCGATCATTCCTTATAGCCGCGGCATTTGTCGCGGCTATAAGGTTCTATATTTAAAATATCAAAAAACGGAGGTTTTGAAAGAATTATGATGGATTTTTTCCGTAACAGCGCACTTGTTCCCATGGTAGTGGAGCAGACCGGTCGCGGCGAGCGCTCTTATGACATTTTCTCGCGACTTCTCAATGACCGCATCGTATTTCTCTCCGATGAAGTAAACGATACCACCGCTTCTCTTGTGGTGGCGCAAATGCTCTTTTTGGAAGCACAGGACCCCGACAAGGATATCAGCTTTTATATCAACAGCCCGGGTGGTTCTGTTACGGCAGGCATGGCAATTTACGATACCATGAATTACATCAAGTGTGATGTGTCGACCATTTGCATTGGCATGGCTGCATCTATGGGTGCATTTTTGCTGTCTTCGGGAACAAAGGGCAAGCGCCTTGCACTCCCCAACAGTGAAATTATGATTCACCAGCCTCTCGGTGGCGCTAAGGGTCAGGCTTCGGATATTAAGATCCAAGCAGATCTTATCCTGCGCACGCGCGACACCCTGAACCGCATTCTTGCCGAGAATACAGGTAAGAGCATTGAGGAGATCGCACGCGATACCGATCGCGATAACTTTATGACAGCGGATCAAGCGCTGGCTTACGGCCTTGTCGATAAGGTTCTTGCAAAAAGAAATTAAGTGAGGTAACTATGGCAAACACAACCCAGGGCAAGGGCAACGGAGCCCGTCATTGCTCTTTTTGTGGCAGAAACGAACACCAAGCGATTCTCATCCCCTCTACCACAGGGCTTTATATTTGTAACTATTGCGTAGATGCATGTGCCGATCTTCTTGACGACATCGAAGCACCGATCGAAGCAGAAAACAATTTTACTGCCGATACGCTTCCCCGTCCCACGCAGATCAAGGCTGCGCTTGACGAATATGTCATTGGGCAGGATGATGCAAAAATTGCGCTTTCCGTTGCAGTCTACAATCATTACAAGCGTATCCTTCATGCCGAAAAAAACAATGTCGGCAATAAAAAACGCCATGGAAAAGCCGATATTACGGTAGAAACCGATGAGGTTGAGCTGCAGAAAAGCAATGTGCTTCTTCTTGGCCCCACAGGTGTTGGCAAAACCTATCTTGCACAAACGCTTGCCAAAACGCTGCGCGTTCCCTTTGCCATTGCGGATGCTACTACACTTACCGAGGCGGGATATGTAGGCGAGGATGTAGAAAATATTCTACTGCGCCTCATTCAAGCGGCAGATTTTGATATTGCGCTTGCAGAACGCGGCATTATTTATATCGATGAGATTGATAAAATCGCACGAAAAAGCGAAAACCGCTCTATTACCCGTGATGTATCGGGTGAGGGCGTACAGCAGGCGCTTTTGAAAATTCTTGAGGGCACGGTGGCAAACGTTCCCCCGCAGGGCGGCAGAAAGCACCCCAATCAAGAATTTATCCAAATCAACACAAAGAACATTCTCTTCATTTGTGGCGGTGCCTTTGAGGGGCTTGAAACGCTGATCGAAAAGCGCAAGGGCAACCAAACGGTTGGATTTGGCGGCGAGATCCTCAAGAAAGCCGAAAAGAAAAAGGCAGGGCTTTACCGCGACGTGTTGCCGCAGGATATTGTAAAATACGGCCTTATCCCCGAGCTTGTGGGACGTGTGCCGGTTATGGTTTCTTTGAATGAGCTTGACCGTGATGCCCTGGTTCGTATCATTAGTGAACCTAAGAACTCTCTTGTGCGTCAATATGAAAAGTTGTTTGAAATGGATGGTGTAAAGCTTTCCTTTGCTAAGGGGGCGCTTGAGGCGATTGCCGAGCTTGCGCTTGAGCGCAACACAGGTGCACGCGGACTGCGCGCCATTATGGAGAGCCTGATGCTGAGCACTATGTATGAGATCCCCGCACGCAAGGATGTAGGTGAGGTTCGCATTACACCAAAATCTGTTAAGGGCAAGGAAAAGCCGCAATATATTTTATTGCGCGACATGCTTCCTGCCGCAGAATAAACTTAAGTGGCTGTTGAAACTGCAACAGCCACTTTTTTATCTGCCCTGCGGTAACAAAATTTAATCAACCTTTTGCCCTTGAACGGTTGATTTTTTTGCGATAATATGTTAGAATATATTATAATAATTTATATGGTATAGAAAAGGCTGTGATCCCCATATAGTGTTTTGGGGGTGACATGATGAAGCGTTTTATACCTACAAACAACGAAAATCTGGGCGCACGACTTGCCGTTCGCTATATGCTGTTTTATGCGATGTCTGTTATGATTGGGGTGCTAAGTGCCGTGCGCGGTATGGCACTTTTTTCGATAGGGCGCCTTGAGGTTATGGCCTTTTTGTTTGTGCTCTTTGCGGTTTGTGCCGCACTTTTAACGGTAAGCAACACATTTCTTTTGCTTTTGACCGCCATAAAGGGCTTTTACGATGCAAAGGTACTGTTTCACATTACGCTTTTTGTGAAAGGCGGAAATATCGGCTTTTGGGAATGGAACGGTTCCTTTTTTCTCACGGCCGCCTCGTTTGTTTTGTTTTTGCTTGCTGCAACCAATGCAACCCGCTTCTCTTTTGAAAGTAATGCGCGTGATCTTGCGCTGATCCTTTCAAAGCCATTTGCAAAATACCTAATGGAATCGATGCTTTTGATTGCTTTGGCTACGCTTCTTTATCTGCTTTGGCCGCATTTGCTTGAGCGCATGCCCATGCTTTAATACTATACGGAAAGGAAAAAATATGGGAAACACAAAAAAAACGTGGTCCTTTTTTAACAAAGAACGTCCCGATGCTGTGGCTGAGGATACCACGCCAACACTCAAATTTTTCTTTAAACTGCTTTGGAGAAAGGCTGCAAAGCTTTTAACACTCAATCTGATGATGGTGTTTCAGATCATCCCGATAGCAGTCGCTGTTTTGGTTTACTTTTTCGGCGCCACAACACCAACCGTTGAGCATGCTGCTTACGCTCCCCTACTCGGTACCTATATTGCAGGTGGCTCGCCCGCTGCTGCTACGTTGCTCGGGACATTTGGGCAACAGTTAAATGTTCCCGTTATGACGACAGGGCGCTTGATCGTCATTTGCATCATGATTGCCATTACCGTGCTTACTTGGGGCTGGCAGAATGTTGGCGCCGCTTATAATTTACGCAGCTTGGTGCGCGGTGACTCGGCATTTTTATGGTCGGATTATTTTTACGCTGTGCGCCGCAATTTAAAGCAGGCCTTTATATTTGGTATTATCGATCTTCTTTTTATCTTTGTATTGGTTTGCGACATTATGTTTTTCTTCCCTCTTTCTACCACTACGGGATACGGCTTAATGTACGGGCTTGTGCTGGCGCTTGGGCTTATCTATCTCGTGATGCGCTTTTATATTTATCCCATGATGATCACGTTTGACCTTTCCATTTATAAATTGCTTAAAAATGCCTTGATCTTTACTATGCTTGGTTTCAAGCGCAACCTTGTAGCAGTTCTTGGAATATTTGCCATTATCGTATTGAATATCGCAGCTATTTTTGGTGGGCTTTCCGTTGGCTTCTCTGTACCGCTTGTTCTCCCCTTCTTTTATCTTTTGGCTTTGCTTGGCTTTATTTCTATGTATGCCGCTTATCCCAACATCAAGCGATACATGATCGACCCGTATGAAACAAGCGACAGCAATGATGATACATCCGATGAGGTCTCTTCCGAAGAAGTTACCCCTGAAGCAAACGGCTAACCGTTACAAATTCAAACCCCGACTCCTGCAGCATCGGTATGATTCGCCGAAGCACTGCAGGGGTCGGGCTATTTTTACCGATAAAATCATGCATTAAGATAATAGATCCGTCTTTAACATTCTCTTTTACATTTTTACAAATTTCATCGATCGGTGTATGCGCCCAATCCCTTGTATCCACGCTCCACATCACAATAATATAGCCCTTTTCCTCACACAGCTTTTTGATATCCTCATTAAAGACACCCTCGGGCGGGCGAAAAAGGTGAACTTTTTCGCCTGTACATTTTTGAATGGCATCATTACAGGCTAAAATATCTTCCACAAGAATCCTGCCGTTTGTATTTACGGTGTGATAATGATGATAGGTGTGGTTGCCGATCTCATGCCCCTCTGCTAATACCCTTTTTAGAACGTCGGGATAGGCGTCTACGTTAGCGCCTACTGCAAAAAATGTTGCCTCCACGCCAAACTCTGCTAAAATATCGAGGATTTTGGGCGTGTAGCGCGGATGTGGACCGTCGTCAAAGGTAAGTGCTACTCTCTTTTTTTCGCTGTTCCCTGTGTGGCGATATACGATCTGAGGGGTTGCGAAGGATCGAATGGAAAATGTGAGCAAAAGGAGCGCCGTGAGAGCAAGCGATAACACACATTTTCTCTTTACCTTGCAAAGCATAACTCATCAAGCGTACCAAAGCGGTAGCCCTCTTTTTTTAAGGTGTTGATCAGTTCGGGTAAAATTTCGGCATTGGTTGCAGAAGTCGGGTGCAGGAGGATCACAGCACCGTTATGCATATGCGTGAGGATCTGCGAGAGCGCCACAGAAGGCTTTTGTTGCTTATTGTTATCCCAATCCGCATAAGCAAAGCTCCAAAATACAGTTTTATAACCAAGCGACTGCACAGTTTCAAGCATTTCAAGCGAAAAACTCCCCTCGGGGGGTCTAAAATAGGGCTTTGTGCCGCTTCCCGTAACCTCCTCCACCGCTTTTTCAAGCGCTGTTATCTCTGCCTTGATCTTTTCCCTTGATACGTTTGCAAGATTGGGATGGTTTGCGGTGTGATTGCAAATGAGATGTCCCTCTTCTGCCATGCGAAGCACAAGATCGCGGTTTTCGGTTACAAAATGCTTTAAAACAAAAAATGCCCCCGGCGTTTGTGTTTCTTTTAAAGTGTTTAGCGTTTTTTCCACATTGCCGTTTTCATATCCTACATCAAAGGTGAGATATATGACCTTGTCGGGATTACTGTCGTCATGCCTGTGATCAATATAAACACCGCCATGGTTTTCTACAAAGGAAAGATCGGGCGGCACCAAGGCTTGCTTATGCTCCTTATTTCGCGTGGTATACCAATGAATTTCCTTGGCAGGCACGGCGGCAACCTCACACCATAATGTGCAAAAGCAAAGTGTTATCACGGTTAAAAAAGCTATTATTTTTTTCATTGCAGATCTCCTTTCTGTATTTCTTATACTATTGTGTACTACTTCTTTTTTTTAACACAACGAAATTTTTGGTGCAAAAAAAGAACCGCTCACCAATGGCAAGCGGTTCTTTTTTTGCTTTATTTTTTCTCGGTGTCAAATTCTGCGATATGCTGCTTGATATAATGGTAGATCCTACCCTCAAAGCAACGCTTGTTTTTCTGGAAAAACGGTACTACACGGGCTTGCAGACGTTCAAAATCACATTTCATTTCAAAAATGATATCTGCCATCTCCTTGTCGCCGCCTGCTTTTACAGCACGGCAAATTGCTGCAACGGTTTTTTTGTCACAGGCATGAAAAAGTGCCAAAATTTCGGTTTCGGAAAGCTGTGACATATCGTAAAGCATACGAAAGGCAACGGGTGCTCTGTAAGCGGGCTCAGCCTGCATTGCCATTTCAAGATTTTGGGGAATGCCGTTCCATAGATCAATTGAATTTTCTACATATTGAGAAAGGTAATATGTAAGATTATCGTGGATAAAGGCAAAGGTGAGCTGGTCAGGCGTAAGCATAGTGCCTCTACGACGGTCACGCAAGAAATAGTTGATATGCTTGCTTGATATGCGATGTGCAAGATACAGGCACACACAGCCGCCAAGCAAGCTGATTCCTGCCATAATACCAAAAAAGATCGAAAGTCCCTTGCTTTTCACCACGCATGTTAAAATAAAGAAGAAAAAAGCCAGAATAGATGAAACAAAGGCAAGTTGTTTGATTTCCTTAAATGAAAACTTATTTTCTTTCATAATGCGACCTCGTTTTATATTTTTTTCAGTTTCGCATAGGTTGCCATGAGCTTTTTAGTGCCCTTGGTATCAAAGGCAATCTCGTATAGATAATCGCTACCCATCTTTTGCACCGCCAAAATTTCTCCTGCTCCAAAGAGCGCGTGCATCACGCGATCCCCTGCCGCAAATGCCGTTACGCTTACGTTTTGAGTTGTGCGTGTAGGACCTACGGTAATGCGATCGGCGGCTGCCACACGCATGCCACTATGCTGCGGTAAGTTTGTTCCCACTGTACGACCGGAAAGCCCCATAGTGCCTGCAGTTGTATGCGTGGGCTTGGGTAGCTCGAGCAACTCCTCCGGAATCTCAGCAAGAAAACGGGAAGGCGGATTGGCGCCCGTTCTGCCGTATAGCATTCGAGATTTTGCATGTAAAATATATAATTCATTTTTCGCGCGTGTGATCGCTACATATGCCAAGCGGCGTTCCTCTTCTATTTCCTCCGCCCCCCCCATTACTGTTTGGAGCCCCGGGAAGATCCCCTCCTCAAATCCCGGCAAAAACACTTGCGGAAATTCAAGTCCCTTTGCGCTATGGATCGTCATCAGAACGACTGCATCTGCGGTATCATCATAGCGATCGACGTCGGCAACAAGGGCGGTTTCCTCCAGAAATTCAACAAGGGAGGGTGTGTCGGTATTATTTTGGTATTCCACAACATTTGAAATGAATTCGTCAAGGTTGTCAAGTCGGTCAGCCTCCTCGGGGCCCATATCCTCAATCATTTGACGGTAGCCCGTTCGCTTCAGCACTTCCCTTACAAAATCATCCAGTGCCATAACGGTTGAGAGATCCGTTAAGTCATTGATAAGCTTTGTGAAGCCGATGAGCGTGGTGGCAGAGCGAGATAACGCCATGTACTGATCGGCGCGCTCCATGATGTCAAACATGCTAACACCCTCGATCGCCGCGATCTCCTGCACGGCAGCCAAGGTTTTATCACCAAGCTTGCGGCGAGGCTCGTTTACGATGCGAAGGAGTCTGTCTTGATCCTCATGGTTGTTGATCAGTTGGAGATATGCTACCAAATCGCGAATTTCCTTACGGTCGGAAAAGCGCACGCCACCGAGCATACGGTACGGTATGGCGCTTCTGGCAAATGCCATTTCAAGTGCGTTAGACTGTGCATTGGTGCGGTACAAAACAGCAAAATCACGGTAGTGCAAGCCCTCGCCTGCAACCTTGCGAACAATGATATCAATGATAGCACGGGCTTCGGCATTTTGATGCTCGGGATTTAAAAGATGAATTTTACTACCCTTGCCACGATCGGTCCAAAGTGTTTTGCCTTTTCTCCCTTGATTGTGTGCAATGACCGCATTTGCCGCATCAAGAATAGATTGCGTAGAACGGTAATTCTGCTCAAGACGGATCACCTTGGCATTACTGAACACACGGTCAAAATTTAAAATATTGGCAATGGTTGCACCGCGGAACTTATAAATACTTTGGTCGTCATCACCAACTACCATTAAATTGCGCCAACCGCCCGAAAGCAAGGCGGTAAGTCTAAACTGCGCTTCGTTGGTATCCTGATACTCGTCAACCGACACGTACCGAAATTGACCTTGATAGGATTGCAGGATCTCCTTGTTTTGCTCCAATAACTGTACAGTGCGGCAAATGATATCGTCAAAATCCAGCGCGTTAGAGGCTGCAAGGCGCTTTTGATAAGCCGCGTATGCCTTTGCTATCATTTTCATGCGATGATCATTGCCCATTTCGAGCTCAAATGCTTCCGGCATGATCATTTTATCCTTGGCGCGGCTAATATAAGAAAGTGCGGTTTTGTATGAAAGCACTTTATCGTCTATATTAAGCTCCTTTAAAACAGCCTGCATAGCCTTTTTACTGTCATCTGTATCGTAGACAGAAAAGCCCTCTCGAAGCCCTGCAGCCTCGCTATAACGGCGCAGGATACGCATGCAAACAGAGTGAAAGGTTCCCGCCCAAATCCCTGTTGTTACATCGGGATCATCGGGAAAGGCGGCAGCAAGCCTTGCCTTGATCTCGCCTGCGGCCTTGTTGGTAAAGGTGATGGCAAGCAGACGCCAAGGCGGGCACGGATTGTTGGCAAATTCACAAAGCAATGCTTCGAGTTCGCTTTTGCTCATATCGGCATTTACAGCCGATTCTAATACCGCAACGTGTGCGGGATCAAGATCAAACGGCACGTAATCACTGAGATACGCATTTCCAAAGCGAATCATATATGCAATGCGATGTACGAGCACGGTAGTTTTTCCGCTGCCTGCCCCCGCTAAGATCAGCAAAGGGCTGTTGATATGATATATGGCCTCACGCTGCTCCTTGTTTAGCGACCCGTAATAGCGGTCAAACAAGGCGCGCTTTGCCAAAAGATAACGTTTATTTAAATCTGACATGATATGTAAGACCTCGCATGAATTACAAGTAAAATAAAAGCAGGGGCGAACAAGCGCCCCTGCCCCCAAAAATTTCGAGGAATATCGTTTTAGCGATATTGGTTGTTCTGGTTCTTGTTCTGGTTGTTGTTTTGATTGTTCTTGTTTTGATTCTGATTCTGGTTGCTGTTTTGATTGTTCTTGTTTTGATTCTGATTCTGGTTCTGATTCTTGTTTTGGTTTTGGTTTTGGTTTTGGTTTTGGTTTTGGTTTTGATTATAGTTCTGCATCACACAAATCTCCTTTAATTTCAAACACACAAGGTGTTCGCAGATAGTGTGTGAAAATGCAGAAGTGATTATTCACTCAAACAAGAATCGTTCCCCGATCTTTGCAAAAGCAAGCGTAAGTGTATAGGACATATATGCGGCAAAAAAGATTGCAAGTGAAAAATCCGCGATCCACAGCCCTTCCATAAAACGGGAAAAATAACGAAGCGACTCGGTATTGGGCCAAGTTTTAAAATAATCAAAGAAAAAGGAAAACAATGCGCTGATAAATCCGAAAATATAGCATTTTATTAGCTGCCAATCAAATTCCTCTCTGATTTTTTTGGCATGGCGCACTTCAAAATCCGCATCGATTTGCTCGGGTATATAACCACCCCACTTTATGAGCACAGCACGCAGTGCAAGCAAAAGAAACAGCAACAGCGCAAGGAAGCACAAAAACTCTCCAAGTGACCATAGCCACATGATCTGATACTCATTTGCCACAGCCTCGCTGCGAGCGATATCGGCACCAATGTGCTCCGTCACAAATAAATACGATTTGTGAGAAGAAATGTTTGCGATCAAGGTATAAAGTACCGCTGACAGTGCAGTTGGCCAATAAACCTTGCGCGAAATGCCAAGCATTAACACGCCGCAAAGGATCAGACAACCGCCTGCGGTATCTGGAATAATATTGCGATAATCAAGATAAAAATCGGTAAGGAAGCATAAGCCCACGCCAATAAGGCAAAAGGCGATAAAATATCTTGACTTGATACGTGTGCCAGGGTGCTCTTGCATGTAGGCAGCATATTGCTCGTTTAATGCCTGTAAAAAGTTCTTTTCTCTGCAAAGCCGAATGAAATACGCAAGAAGCGAGAAAAGCCAAACCAAGCCGAATATAAGAACAGGTATGATAGCAAGCGCACGCATTAAGCCGATATAATCATACAAACGAACAAACTGGGAATCCACGTATGTACTGTTGAGCAAAGCCGCAAATTCAGGTAAAAGCAAAATTGCTTCTTTGGCAATCACAAAAATCACGGTAAAACGCGCAAATAGCTCCGTACGAGAACGGCCGTGGCGCTTTACGGCGCACAAGCCATCACACTCATAGGTATCAGCAAGCCAACCAATACCGTCAAACAGGGCGCGCATGGCATACACAGCAAATACAGTTCCAAGGGTAGCACTCAGAAAAGCAACGATCAATAAGAGAACCTCCTGCTCTCCCATGGCACTACTGCTAAACACAAACAACAAAAGGACCTGCTTTGCGGCATCGATCAATGCCAATCTCAAAAAGCCACGCTGCGCATCCTTTAAGGGAGATGAGATGCGGGATAATGGAACAAGACCTATTGCAATCAGTAAGCATCCGATAAAATCAGGCAAAAAATCAATTGCTGAAAAGTAGGGATTAAAAAAGAAGCACAACCCAATCAATACAAGAATAAATCTTTTGGTCATTCTTTTTTCTCCTTTCGATCTTTTGGCGGTTCAATATCGCTCCCCTCAGGCAAAATGTCGCGAAGGCAACGGAAAAAGAGCCAGAGGTTTAAAAATACGCAAAGATACCGCAAGAGCGTGAGTGGCAAGACAAATGACGTGGCATGCGTCACTATAACGGACAGGGGCAGTTTTGCAATGAAAAATAAGGTGTGATAAATGGCAACAAACGTCAAATTTCGCCACGCTACGCTTTGGATACCATAATGTCCAAGCTCGCTTGAGAGTGAGGCAATACCCCAAAGAATCAGTATACTTAAGAAAAGCGTATACGCCAAATAGATCCACTCTACTACGTTAAATAATGTGCCACCAAGTATCATAAGCTCCGGAAGAATGCCGACCGACGCAAAGCTGTACAAGGTATAGTACACTCCAAAAAGAGCTGCCGGCAAGGAAAACAACCATGCATGATAAAACCGCTTATGATAGGGAGCTAACCGATACAGAGCCACCGTGATCATGGCAAATCCAGGCAGCATTGCTACCGAAAAAAATGATATTACAGGCAAAACATTTGCCAAAAAGTATCCGATCAACAACAATCCAAAGCCCATGCTCAGTCACCTCCCTTTTACACTATCTTATCAAACTTAATTGGAATTCCCCTGCGTCATACCGCAGCATTTCTTGTATTTTTTTCCGCTGCCGCAAGGACAAAGATCGTTTCTTCCAACCTTTTCTGCCTTGCGCACCACGATAACCTTTTTCTTTTGCGCGCTTTTATCATCCGCGAGATTTTCCTGCAACGGCTTTGCAAGCTGAACACGCTTTATGGGCTGCGCACGCGGGATAACGGTCAGGACATGGCGAACGGTTTCATCACGGATCTCGTTGATCATGTTGTCAAAGAGATCCGCACCCTGCAAGCGGTATTCGTTTACGGGGTCGCGCTGCGCATATGCCTGTAAGCCAATGCTTCCCTTGAGATCATCCATAATATCGATATGCTCCATCCAATGGCTGTCAACAGCTTGCAAAAGAAGCGAGCGCTCTACCTCGCGGAACACCTCGCTGCCAAAAAGCTTTTCCTTTTCGGCATAGATCTCCTCAGCGCGTGCAGTCAAAAACGCGGAAAGCTCTGCGGGCTTTTTCATTTGTGCAAACATATCCTCAAGCGATTCATCCGGCTTTAAGAGATAGGATCTGTAAACAGCCTCCAATCCCTCAAGATTGCGCGTTTCCTCGCTGCCATCGCCCATAAAATGAGCTACATTCTCCTCGATGGTGGAACGAATCATTTGCAAAATAGTTTCCGAAATATCCTCGCCGTTGAGCACCTCAAGGCGCTGCTTGTAAATGAGATTGCGCTGCTGGTTCATGACGTCGTCATAGGTCAGCACATTCTTACGGCGCTTAAAATGAACATCCTCGATCTTCCGCTGTGCATTCTCAATCAAGCCTGAGAGTATCGTTGCGCTGATTGGTTGGTCATCGGGCAAGCCTATCTTGGTAACAAGCCCTTTGATGCGGTCGATATTATGACCGAACAAGCGCATCAGATCATCCTCAAGAGAGAGGAAAAAGCGTGATTCACCGGGATCGCCCTGTCGACCTGAACGGCCGCGAAGCTGATTGTCGATACGGCGGCTTTCGTGACGCTCGGTGCCAAGGATATAAAGGCCGCCTGCATCACGCACACGCTCTGCCTCAGGCTCGATCTCACGCTTGAACTGCGCATTTAATTTATGAAATGTTTCGCGTGCGGCACGTACCTCATCGTCATCGATGTCCGTAGTACCCGTTGCCATAGCAATGAGATCCTCGGAAAAGCCCTGCTTTCGCATTTCGTTCTTTGCCAAAAATTCGGAGTTGCCGCCAAGCATAATGTCAGTGCCGCGTCCTGCCATATTGGTGGAAATGGTAACAGCACCAAATTTGCCTGCCTGCGCGATGATCTCCGCCTCTCGCTCATGATGCTTGGCATTGAGAACATTGTGGCGCACGCCCTCGCGCTTCAAGCGAGCGGAGAGCTCCTCTGATTTATCTACACTTACCGTGCCCACAAGCACGGGTTGTCCCTTTGCGTGGCATTCCTTGATCTGTGCAACAATGGCATCAGTCTTGCATCTGACATCCTTGTATACCACATCATTTTGATCGATGCGGATCATAGGCATATTGGTAGGCACCTCAACCACATCAAGCGAATAGATTTCGCGGAATTCCATTTCCTCTGTAAGCGCGGTACCCGTCATGCCGGAAAGCTTGGAGTACATACGGAAATAATTTTGGAACGTGATCGTGGCAAGGGTGCGATTTTCCTTTTTGACCTCTACACCCTCTTTGGCTTCAATGGCTTGATGCAAGCCATTTGAATAACGCCTGCCGGGCATGATGCGCCCTGTAAATGCATCTACGATCATAACGCCGTTTTCGTTGACCACATAATCAACGTCGCGTTTCATCACACCCCATGCGTGAATAGCTTGGTTGACATGATGTGCGATCTCGGAATTGGCAGGATCAGCAAAATTTTCAAGCTCAAAGAATTCCTCAGCGCGCTTAGCGCCGCGCGGCGTGAGAATGGCATTGCGCCCCTTCTCATCTACCAAATAATCCGCCTCAATATCGTCTGTGGCTTCCTTATTATCCACTTCCTTACGCACAAGCTTTGTCATGGTGCGCACAAGTGTATTGGCACGCTCGTAAAGATCGGTTGACTTTTGCCCTGCACCCGATATGATCAAAGGAGTACGCGCCTCATCGATCAAAATCGAATCCACCTCATCGACAATGGCAAACGCGTGGCCGCGTTGTACCATATCATTTTTGTAGACCACCATATTGTCGCGCAGATAGTCAAATCCAAACTCGTTGTTGGTGCCGTAGGTAATATCCGCTTCATATGCCGCCTTTTTGTCAGCGGGGCTGATACCGTGTACCACAAGACCCGTAGACAGACCCATAAATGCGTATACTCTACCCATTTCCTCGCTGTCACGGCGAGCAAGATAATCGTTTACCGTAACCACATGCACACCCTTCCCTGCCAAGGCATTGAGATATGCCGGCATGGTTGCCACCAGCGTTTTACCCTCGCCGGTCTTCATTTCGGCAATACGGCCCTGATGCAAAATGATAGCACCAAGCAATTGTACATAGAAGGGGCGCTTTCCAAGCACACGCGCGTCTGCCTCACGTATAGCAGCAAATGCATCGCAAAGTATATCATCCAAGGTCTCGCCTGCAGCAAGACGCTCCTTTAACTCTACTGTGACGTGTGCCAACTCCTCATTGGAGAGCGCGGCGTATTTGGGTGCCAGCGCCTCAATTTCATCGGCCACACGCTTTAGCTTTTTTATTTGACGGTCACTGTATGTGCCGAAAAGTTTACGAAAGAGTGCCATGGTTTTCCTCCGAGTATAAACAAATTATAATTATTATACTACATATTAAATGAAATTTCTATAGTCAGCACAAAAAATTTGCAAATTATTTTCGCATTACTTGCATGTTTTAAAGAAATCGGCTATAATAAAAGAAGCAAAAAATAAAGGAGAGCGTTATGCCCCACATACATATTGTTTTGTTTGAGCCCGAAATTCCGCAAAATACAGGTAATGTAGCAAGAACCTGTGCGGCAACCGGTGCCTCGCTTCACCTGATCCGCCCCCTCGGCTTTACCATTGATGATAAAAAGCTAAAACGCGCAGGGCTTGATTATTGGGACAAGCTGGATATTACATACTATGACGGACTTGCCGATTTTTTCTCAAAGCACGGCGATAAGCCGATCTACTATTTTACCACAAAGGCAAGAAACACCTATGCTGATGTTCGGTATCCTGAGGAAGTATTTTTAATGTTTGGCAAGGAGAGCGCCGGACTTCCTGAGGAGCTTTTGGTTTCACATCCAAAGACTGCGGTGCGCATTCCCATGCGCGATAAGCTTCGCAGCTTAAATCTATCCAATTCGGTAGCCATCGCTGTTTATGAAGTGCTCAGACAAAGTGAATTTGAGGGACTTTTAGAGGTTGGCAGCTTAACGAAATATGAATGGGATCAAGCAAATGAATAATAAGATTATGATTGCCATGAGTGGCGGTGTCGATAGCGCGGTTTCCGCGTTTCTTGCCTCTCGCGGCCGCACCGCCTGTGGTGTTACCATGCGCCTTGCATTTGACCATGGCGAGCATGAAAAAGCGGCAGTGCAAGACATAAAGGATGCGGCAAGTACGTGTGAGGTGCTTGGGATACCTCATGTTGTTGCTGAGCTTTCCGAGGAATTTCGCGCATTGGTGGTCAATGCCTTTGTGCGTGCATATGAAGAAGGAAAAACGCCAAACCCTTGCATTGACTGCAACAAGGAGATCAAATTCGGTGCGCTTTTGCGCTTCGCCGCGGAGCATGGCTTTAACCGCCTTGCCACCGGGCATTATGCGCGCATAGAAAAAGACGGTAACGGCAGGTTTCTGCTGCGCCGTGCCAAGGATCTTACCAAGGATCAAACCTATGTGCTTTACACTCTCTCCCAAGAGGTGCTTTCTCGCACAGAATTCCCTTTGGGTGATATGAGCAAGGCTGAGGTGAGGGAAATTGCCGCAGCACAGAGCTTTGTCGCAGCACACAAGAGCGAGAGCCAAGATATTTGCTTTATACCAAACGGTGATTATGCCACCTTTATCAAGGATCACAGCACTCGCACGCCCTTGCCCGGCAAATTCCTTTCTCTTGACGGCCAGGTGTTGGGTGAGCATCGCGGCATAGTACATTACACCATCGGTCAGCGAAAGGGGCTTGGTATCTCTCTTGGCAGACCCGCGTTTGTGGTTTCAAAATCCGCCGCTAACAATACCGTAACGCTTGGCACGAACGAGGATCTGTTTACCAGACGGCTTACAGTTGAAAATCTTAATTTTATTCCGTTTGACAATTTGACCTCTCCCCTCACGCTGCTTGCAAAGGCGCGCTACCGTCAAGAGGCGGCCCCCGCCCGTGTAGAGCAAACCGGAAAGGATGAGCTTACTGTGGAATTCCAAGAGCCACAGCGTGCCATCTCACGCGGACAGTCCCTTGTGCTGTATGATGGTGATTACGTCATTGGCGGCGGCAAGATCAAATAAATTTGCGGCGAAGTCACACGCGTGGCTTCGCCGTTTTTTATATACCTGCGCGCCTGCGCCAAAAGGCATCTTCAGTGTGCGCCGGGCAAACATGATTGTACGGTATTACATCTAAGCCTATGCCGAAATTCTGCTTGGTTTCGTGTTTATTTGCATAATATGGCTCATTTTTAGATAATTTTCGTTCTTTTTCAACATATGCGCCGCCATAGGAATAGGGCGCATCAAGCACCTTGATCTGGCGAGGAAAGCTTCTTGAAACACGCAAAAGTGCGGTTTTGTGGCAATGCTCCTGCGGGCAATTTTCCGTGGCTATCCCCCCACAATCACAATAATCAATTAGTGTGTGGCATTGGCATGCGGTGTGCGGTTCAGTTCCCTTTTTAAAGTATCCGATCTCTGCACGATCACCGCGCGGATCATGATAACAAGCATCGCTCATAAGAAGCCCCGAATCCTTGCAGTAACGCGCCGTCACAATCCCTTCCGCTGTTTTAAACTGAGCATCATTTATACCAACTGCATCAATGGCGCGCTGCATCACGGCATCCCAAATATCAAGGGCGTGATTTCCGCTGATATCTGCCACAGACTTGGGATATTCATATCCGTACCAAACGCCGCAAAGCAATTCGGGCGTGTATCCGATAAACCATTTGTCACAATTGTTGCTGCTGGTTCCCGTTTTGCCTGCTACATCCACCCTTTCCTTTAAGGTAATTGCTTTTCCTGTTCCCTCGCGCACAACGCGACGAAGCATCATCGTCATGATTGATGCGGTATCCTCACCAAGCACGCGCCTCTCGTTTCTTTCATTCGTCAGCAACAACTCTCCTTTGCTGTCAAGCACCTTATAATAACTGCGCGTTCCTTCGTATACACCGCCGTTTGCCAATGCTGTATATCCCCCAAGCATTTCTCGCAGAGTTACACCGTTATGCTGTTGACCAAGGGCTAGTGCCGCTGTACCGATATCCTTTTCTCTGTCAAGCGAGGCAAAACCCAATTTGTCGTGCAAAAAGCGATAGGATTCCTGCGTGCCAAGCTTTTGCAGTATCGAAACCGAAACAGTATTGACAGAATGAGTTAGGGCTGCGTTTACCGTTGTTAGCCCGCGATAAATATTAGGAGAATTGCGAGGCCAAGGCGCACCGTTCGCTCGAAAAAGCTGGGGCACATCGTCAAAAACACTTGCATAATTGATCAAATTACGTTCTAGTGCGGGCGCATAAACCGCCAAGGGCTTGATAACAGAGCCTGAGGGGCGTTTGGTGTCGGTAGCGTAATTTTGAATGCGATTGGAGTTCTTTTTACCCGTCGCTCCCGCAATTGCTAAAATATCTCCGTTTGCGGGATCAACGATCATAATTGAGCTTTGCGCCTGCTCCCCGCCTTTGTGCACGGGAAAGTTTTTTGTGTTTTCATAATACTCGGTAACAACATTTTGCAGATCCTCACGCATTGCAACATATATCTTCAATCCGCCGCAATACACAAGCCTGCTTGCCTCGGCTTCTGTGTAGCCCTTTTCTTTCACCAAGGCATCTATAACATCAGATATCGCAAGATCGGCATACCACGAATTTACCCTTCCTGTCATCGCCTCGCGATTAACGGACAGTTCTACCTCACAAGCAACCGCCTCTCGATATTCACGCTCACTTATCATTTCCTGTAACAGCATTTCGTTTAAAATCAGATCGCGGCGCGCGCGGTTGTTTTCGGGATGCCGTATAGGATCGTATTTTGTGGGGTTATTGGTAATGGCAGCAATGCTGGCACATTCTGCCAGGGTTAACTCGCTTGGCTCCTTTGAAAAATAAGCATTGGCAGCTGTTTTTACACCGTAGCAATTCTCTGCCAAGTTGACAACATTGAGATATTGCTCAAGAATTGCGTTTTTAGACAGTTTTTGTTCTACCTTAACTGCACGCATCAGTTCTCCTACCTTGCGCGAAAGTGTTTTTTCACTGTCCCCCGTAAGATTTTTTACAAGCTGCTGTGTAATGGTAGAGCCGCCAAATTTACTCCCGTTCTCTCCTGCAAGGTAACTACGTACCGCAGATGCCGTTCTGATCCAATCGATGCCGCCATGATCATAAAAACGCTTATCCTCAATGGCAACAAAAGCATTTTTGAGATTTTCGGGCATTTGCGCGATCGGACAGTAGAGTGCATTCTCATATCCGCTGACGCGATCACTGACAAGCTCCATCTCAGCCCCATTTTGATCATAGCAATATAGCCTTGTGGTGCGATCACTAACGCCAATCGAAAAAAGCTCCTCTTTTAAATCGCTTTGCGGAACAGTACGCGCCCAAATTGCCCCCACGACCACTGCAAGCGATAAAACGATCAGTAGTATGAGTGTGCAGGAAAGGAAAAATATCGCGATCCTGCTTTCCTTTCTTTTTGTATGCAAAAAAATCACCCCCACTTGGCTTTAGTTTGCCGCCAAGCGGGGGGATGTCATACTTGTTTCTATATGGGAAGATGCACGGATTTTGTCATTTCAGCACAACATTTTCCTTACCTAAAATATGATACAATTCAGTAAGAGCGGCGGAGGAAAGCGCAAATCCTACTGCTTGCTTGTAATAAGTCTTAGTTGCGGCATCAAAGATCGATACCGGCAGATCTCCTTTATTATTGTTTAGGATACTGCGTGCGCGCTGACAAAGCGCATGGTCAAGCGAAGGCACACGCAAATAAAGAATACGCGCTTTCTCAAGCGTTTCCGTGTTGGCAGCGCCACCCTTTGCTCGCTCCACTTCCTGCGCTTTAGCTGTTACCTCTTTTTTTGCATGTACCGCCGCTTGCTGTGCGGCACCGTTTGCGGGCAACTCGCTCATGCGCGAAACAATGATCTTTGGTGGCTCATCTTCTCTAAGAGAAATCTGCCCCTCAATGCGCACCACATTATCAAGGATCAGCTGATCGGCAAATTTTTCACGTATCTTTGGGAAAGCAATGCATTCGATCTCGCCCATGCGATCCTCAACTGTGAAAAATACCATTTGCTCGTTTGATTTTGTGGTTTTGTGTGTCAGCGCTGTAATAATTCCAGCCACAGTAACCGCTTGTCTGTCAGTAAATGCGGTGCTTTCTCCCTCATCTACGTCGCAGATCGTGTGGATCGGAACGATATCGGTGGCTGAAAGCGCATTTGAAAATCCGTCAAGCACATGTCCTGAAAAATACATGCCTGCCGCTTCCTTTTCCTCGGCCAACAGTTGGCGCAGACCAAACTCGGGAAGATCGGGATAGGTAACATGCAGCTCCTCACTCACAGCGCTTGAAAACATATCAAGCTGACCCGTGAGATTGGTTCGGTTTTTGCTTTGCAGCTGATCGACCATTTGCTCATATACAGCCATAAGGCGACTGCGGAAAATGCCAAGTGAATCAAAAGCGCCCGATTTGATCAGCGACTCGATCTGCCGCTTGTTGAGGTCATGCGAGGACATGCGATCGAGAAAATCATGGAATGAGCGATATTTGCCGCCGATCCTGCGCTCCTCTACCACGGCCTCGAGAAACTGCCTGCCTACATTTTTCAGTGCCAAAAGTCCAAAGCGAATGTGATCGCCGCAAGCACTGAAATTGATATCAGAGGCATTGATATCAGGGGGAAGGACGCGCACGCCGCGCTTGCCAACCTCGGCAATATAGGCGGCGATCTTGGGCATATTTCCAAGCTCAGAGGTCAACAATGCCGCAAAATAAGCCTTTGGCGCATGCTCCTTTAAATATGCGGTTTGATAAGAAATGATCGCATATGCAGCCGCATGACTTTTATTAAAAGCATAATTGGCAAAGCTTGAAAGCTCGTCAAACAGCTCTCCCGCAAGCTCTTTGTCTATGCCGTTTTGGGCACAGCCAACTAAAAATGAATCTCGCTCTGCCTCCATGACTGATGCCTTTTTCTTTGCCATGGCGCGGCGCACCACGTCTGCATGACCAAAGGTATACCCCGCAAGCTCACGAAAGATCTGCATCACCTGCTCCTGATATACCACGCAGCCATAGGTCGAGCGCAGGATAGGCTCAAGCTGAGGGATCTTATAGGTAACCCCTTGCGGATTATGATGGTTTTCTACAAACGTGGGGATAGAGTCCATAGGGCCGGGTCTGTAAAGCGCGATCGCCGCCACGATATCCTCAAAGCAATTTGGGGCAAGGTTAGCAAGCATTTGGCGCATACCGCCCGATTCCAGCTGAAATACGCCCGATGTTGCGCCTTTGGCGATCAGCTTATAGGTTGCGGCATCATCAAGCGGAATTTTGTGAATATCAAAATCAGGATCATCACGGCGCACGGATCTTACGGCATCGTCAATGATCGTAAGGTAACGAAGCCCTAAAAAATCAAACTTCAAAAGTCCTAGCGCCGCCACAGTATCCATATCGTACTGTGTCACCACAATACCGTTGCTTGCCGCTAGCGGCAAATACGAGGAAATGGGCTTTTCGGTGATCACAATACCCGCCGCATGGATAGACATATTGCGCGGCATCCCCTCAAGCGCCATGGCTAGGTCAAGCAGCTTTTTGATCTCCTGCTTGCCTTCGTACAAGCGCTTTAATTCGGGCTGCTTTATGGCTTCTGCAATCGTAATTCCAAGCTCGCGCGGAATGGCTTTCGCCACCGCATCCACCTCTTGATAGGAAATTCCCAATGCCCTACCGACATCACGCACCGCCGCCCTTGCGGCAAGCGTACCAAAGGTAATAATTTGAGATACGTGCTCACGCCCATAGCGTGCGGTAACGTATTTGATCACCTCATCGCGGCGATTGTAACAAAAATCAACGTCAATATCGGGCATGCTGACGCGCTCCGGATTGAGAAAACGCTCAAAAAGCAGATCGAAGCGAAGCGGATCTACATCGGTAATGCCAAGGAAATATGCCACTACACTGCCGGCACCCGAGCCACGCCCGGGTCCAACGGGAATGCTTTTGGATTTTGCAAAATTAACGTAGTCCTGCACGATCAGGAAATAATCCGCATACCCCATTTTTTCAATGACGGAAAGCTCATATTCCATGCGCTCGCGATAAGCAGCCTCACTATAAAGCTCAAGTGCTAAGCCGCCTATGGCTTTTTTCATTGTAAAGCCGTTTTGGGCAAGCTCACGCAGATGCTGCACAGCGCTTTTACCCTCGGGACACGGAAACTTGGGTAGATGATTTTGCGAAAAATCAAAAGCAAACTCACATCTATCTGCGATTTTCACGGTATTGGCTATTGCACCATCATAAGAGCCGAAAAGCATTTGCATCTCGGCGCTATCCTTATAATAAAACTCATCGGTTTCAAAGCCGATCGGGCGCCCGTCGTCAAGTCTGCTGTTTGTTTGAATACACATCAATACCGCTTGCGTTTCGGCATCGGTTCGCGTGAGATAATGGCAGTCGTTGGTGGCAACAAGGGGCAAAGCACATGTATTTGCCAGCTTTACCAGCATGGGCAGGATCTGCTTTTGCTCGGGCAAGCCGTGATCCTGTATTTCAATATAAAAATTATCCTTGCCAAAGATAGCGGCATATTCGCGCGCTGTTTTGCAAGCGCCCTCAAAATCCCCTGCGACAAGCAGCTGCGGGATGCGCCCCGCAAGGCACCCGGAAAGCGCGATCAAGCCCTCGGAGTGCTCACGCAAAAGCTCGATATCAATACGGGGCTTTGTGTAAAACCCTTCGGTAAAGCCACGGGAAACAAGGTCAATGAGATTGCGGTATCCCACCTCGTTTTTGCAAAGCAAGACAAGATGATTGGGGTGTGCATCAAGCGTGGATTTCGCAAAGCGTGAGCGAGGTGCAACATAAACCTCACACCCGATGATCGGCTTCACGCCCTCAGCAATGCACGCCTTGTAAAATGCAACTGCACCATACATTACACCGTGATCGGTAAGAGCGACCGCATCATGCCCACACGCCTTGGCGCGCCTCGGAATATCACGAATGCGACAAGCGCCGTCAAGCAGGCTATATTCACTGTGCAAATGCAAATGTACAAATGAAGACATACGCACACCTCCCCTTTTTTAGAACTCCTTATTTTGTAACGCGTCCGAAAATGCAATGATCTTTTGTAATCTGTGGTTTAAACCCGATTTTGTAAGCGGCGGATTATGTAATTTAGCAAGATCGGAAAGCGAGGCATCCGCATTTTCCTCGCGCAAGGACGCGGTTTCCCTCAATTCCTGCGGTAAAGCGTCAAGCCGTGCCGCTTCACGAATGGCTGCGATCGCTTCAAGCGCACGTCCTGAGGCTGCAACCGATTTACTGATATTTTTTGCCACGCAGTTGGTCGCGCGGTTTTCCTCGTTCCTAATCCCACGTGCAATCTTTGCGTTCATCAATGCAAAAAGTGCGTTATTTGCCCCTAGCGCCGAGAGAATCTCCTCAATTACAGCGCTATTTTTAAAATAGACGCCAAAGCCCGCGCGATGTATACGGCTTTTTGCCTGCCAACCGTTCTGTAAAAGCAGTGAGGTGAGAAAGGCTCGTTCCTCCTCCTCATACACCTTAAATTCAAGATGATACCCTTTTTCGGGATCGGTAACAGAGCCTGCCGAAACAAAGGCTCCGCGTAGGAAATGCACCGCGCAACGCTCGCAGCAAAAGGCAGGTGCCGTATCTGTGAGATCCCGATATAAGCGCTCGGAGGAAAATAGCATAGTGCCGGCATCGATCAGTGCCTCACTGCGATAAAGCTCGCGATACACACGCGCACATTCCTGCCGTGCGGCAAGGCTTGACAAGGATAACACGATCGCACCGCCCTTGGTCTGCGCGGCATTGAGAAAAAGTCCGCGAAAATATGCTTTTTTACAGCAGGCTCTGCGCGGAGCGCCCGCAATCAATTCTTCCTTTAGCTGTAAGGAATAATTCATATTTTCCCTCCGTTCCGTTATGTGCCGATCAGCACTTATCAAATCCGACAAATCGAATTTCAGTCCTCGGCTCAAATCCTTTTTCTCTTTTGACAATGCACTTGATACGATCGATGAGGGCAGAAACGTCGGCTGCCTTTGCACCGCCAAGATTCACGATAAAGCCTGCATGCTTTTCAGAAATGGCGGCATTACCGCAGCGCATACCCTTTAACCCCAATTCATCCAATATCTTTCCGATAGAAATATTGCCGTTTGCCCGTTTAAAAACGCTGCCGGCGCTTGGAAGATGGATTGGCTGTGTTGCCTTACGGTGCGCGATCAACGCACACATCTGCGCCCTTACAGCATCAAAGTCCAAAGGATCACACAATGTCAGACAAGCACGCAACGCAAAGATGTTTTTGCGTTGAAATACGCTATTACGATAAGAATAACTCAATTCCTTGTTAAATAACGTTCTGATTTCACCCGTCTTAGGATATAACACCTCAACCCATTTGACAAGACTGCCAAGGTCTTTTCCATGTGCACCTGCGTTCATGCAGATGCCGCCGCCAAGCGTGCCGGGTATACCGCAAGCAAAGACAAGATCGGAAAATCCGAGCCTTGCTACTCGTTGCGCCAAGTGCGGCAAGGACGTGCCACACGAGGCGATCAATTCGTTGTTTTGTATCAACAAACCGTCTAGTGCAGTGGTACGGATCAGTGCAACGGACATTGAAGCATCCGAAAACAACAGATTGCTCCCTCTGCCGATTACCACGTACGAAATGCCCTCTTGCTCACAAAGCAGTATTACCTCTACCAGCTCCCCGATGCATTGGGGCTCTATCAAATAGCGGCAGGTTCCACCAATGCGAAAGGTGCACAGATCTGCTGTCTTTACATATTCTTGAAAGATAATATTCTTTCTCTTTAACGTTTCCTCAAAAAACGTCCGCATCAAGAAAGCAACAGAGGAGCCAGCTCCTGCAGTGCTTTGATCTCATAAGTAATGGGGAGTGCTTCCCTGTTTTCAAGCGCGTGAGGATTATACCAACAGGTATCGATCCCTGCTGCAATGCCGCCCTTTATATCGGAGGTAAGCGAATCTCCTACGATCAGTGCGGTCTTTGGCGTAAATTCGGGAATGCGTGCCGCCACAGCCTCAAAATAGCCGACATGCGGTTTTTCGAAGCCGATCTCCTCGGAAATAAAGATATCGAAGAAATACGGCTTTAATGCACAAGCCGCAAAGCGCCTTCTTTGTACGGACTTGATGCCATTCGTAACAATATACAGCTGATAACGCGCGGCAAGCGCTGCGCAGATCTCGCCCGCACCGTCGATCAGATGTGCCTTTTCAGAAAGAAAATCCATATAAGTCTTTGACATTTGCGGCACGTCCGCATCAAAGCCAAAGGCTTTGCAAAATTCCTCAAAGCGCGCCTCTCGCAGCGCCTCCTTGGCGATCTCACCGCGCTCCAATCGCTTCCACATACGGTCGTTGATCTCGCTATATGCCTTGATCAGCGTATCCGTGGGAGTAATGCCGCAATATACAAGCGTGTCGGCAAGTGCCTCACGCTCCGCACGGGAAAAATCGAAAAGCGTATTATCTGCATCAAACAGGATCGTGCGATAAGCCGACAACCGTAACACCACCTTTTTTAATTTGTTATATAAGCATTATAACCGAAAACTTCAAAAATTTCAAGCCAAAAACAGACTATATTATGATTTTCTCTTGCATTTTAATACTAAATGTAGTATAATATTAAATAATAATTAGGCGGAGGTGCTTTCATGCAGGTGGTCGGTCTTACAGGCAGTAGCGGCGCGGGCAAAAGCGTTGCCGCCTCAATTTTTAAAAAGCATGGCATTCCCGTTATCGATGCCGATTGCGTGTATCACGAAATTCTCAGCATCGGCGGCGAGTGCACCAAGGAGCTTGCCGAGGCGTTTGGTGCTGCTGTGCTGGATCAAAATGGGCTGATATCACGTCAAGCACTTGCCGACACGGTGTTTGGCAAACCAAATACAGATACACTTTTGCATACTTTAAACACAATCACCCATAAATATGTTATGAGCGAGATTAAAAAAAGATTGCGTGAGCTAAAAGAAAACGGCGCACAGGCTGCCGTGATCGACGCGCCGCTTCTTTTTGAAGCAAACGCTCATCTTGAATGTGATTTTGTAATCGGGGTAATTGCCAAACGCACACTGCGTGCCAAGCGCATCATGGCACGCGACCGTATTTCTCTCGAAAGCACCGAAAAGCGCTTAAACGCACAAAAAAGCGATGCGTTTTTCCTCGAACGCTGTCATTACATTCTCGAAAACAATACCGATGAAGCTGCCCTTGAGCAAAGCCTCTTGGCGCTACTCGTCAAAACGGGGGTTTTATAGCGTGCATTATGCGGCATCTCGCAAACGACTTATTACGGTTCTGGCAATTTTTTTACTGCTTGCGGTCTTATCCCTAACCCTTGCACACCTTACAGACGCGCACCGCAGGAACAGACGTGAAAACGCGGTTTACAGTATCGTTCTTGCAGCCGCTAACACCTATGGTGTTTCACCTGCTATGGTGCTTGCTGTAATCCGTACCGAAAGCGATTTCAATCAAGATGCCCTCTCGTCAGCCGGAGCTATTGGCTTAATGCAGCTGCTCCCTCAAACCTTCGTCTATTTGAGAGATGAAAAATTAAACGAGGATCTCACGGATAATGACCTTTGGAAGCCACAAGTCAATATCCGCTACGGAACCTATTACCTTTCCTACCTTTTTTCACGCTTTGGGAATTGGCAGGTAACACTTGCCGCCTACAATGCCGGCGAGGGTCGGGTGGAGCAATGGCTTTCTGATAGCACGCTCTCCGATGGCGAAAATCTGCTTGAGATTCCCTATCCTGAAACCGCACACTACGTTACGGTAACGCTTGCGTCTTACCGCGATTATCTTGAAAAATACAACTTTAAGGAGTAATTATGAACACAAAGGAACTTTCGGAAAAGCTGCTTTACCGCAAAAAAAGCGTTTACGAAAAAGCCGATAACAAAACAGTCGATGTAGCATTTAAATATGCAAAGGGCTACGCCGCATTTCTTGATGCCGCAAAAACCGAACGTGAGGCCGTATGTGTTTCCGTAAAAATGGCTGAGGAAAAGGGCTTTAAGCCTTACAAAATGGGCGCTTCTCTCAAAGCCGGCGATAAATACTATTACAACAACAGAGATAAAAATCTGTTTCTTTTCGTCATTGGCAGCGAGCCGATCGAAAACGGTATTCGCATCAATGCGGCGCATATCGATGCACCGCGCATAGATCTCAAGCAGTGCCCACTTTACGAGGAGGGCGGCATGAGCTTTTTCAAAACCCATTATTACGGCGGTATTCGCAAGTATCAATGGGTAGCAACTCCGCTGTCCTTACACGGCGTTATCGTGAAGGCTGACGGCACACGCATTACCGTAAACATTGGTGAGGATGAGGGCGATCCCGTATTTTATATCAACGACCTTCTCCCCCACCTGGGGCATGAAACCGACAAAAAGCCCCTTGGCGAGGCAATTCCCGGAGAAAAGCTGAACATTCTTGTTGGCAGCCGCCCCTATGATGCCGCAGAAAGTGACGCGATCAAGCTAAACACGATGTATCTTCTAAACGAAAAATACGGTATTACAGAGGATGATTTCCTTTCCGCAGAGCTTTGTGTGGTGCCTGCCTTCAAGGCGCGAGATATTGGCTTTGATCGCGCGCTGCTCGGTGCCTACGGACACGATGACCGTGTATGCGCTTACCCCGCACTGACTGCCCTGTTACAGGAGGATGCACCGACACATACACTCATGTGTGTGCTAGCCGATAAAGAGGAAACGGGCAGCGAGGGCAATACCGGCATGAAGAGCGCGCTTCTGCCTGACCTGATCAATCAGATTGCAGTAGCTCTTGGCGGCGATCCCGCTGTGGTACGCGCCAACTCCAAATGCCTTTCGGCAGATGTATCCTGCGCATACGATCCCAATTTTGCAGATGTCTTTGAGAAGCGCAACACCCCCCTTCTTTCCTGCGGTGTGGTTCTGACCAAATATACCGGCTCTCGCGGCAAATCCTCAACCAACGATGCAAGTGCCGAATATGTTGGCTGGCTTCGCGGTGTAATGGAGCGTGCAGGTGTAGTATGGCAAGCAGGCGAGCTTGGTAAGGTTGACGTCGGTGGCGGCGGAACGGTTGCCAAGTATATCGCAGGCCACAACATTGAAACGGTTGACCTCGGTGTACCCGTAATCTCCATGCACGCGCCCTTTGAGGTGATCTCCAAGGTCGATCTTTATGAGGCATATCTTGCCTTTATCGCCTTTTCTCGCGACTGATGTTTGACAAGTTAAATACGACCGAGGCTCGTTTCAGAGAGCTTGAGGAGCGCAGTGCTGACCCTGCTGTGGTAACAGATCCTGCCGCTTATACTGCGCTGATGAAGGAATATCGGCGCCTTGAGCCCATTGTAACGGTTTACCGCAGCTATAAAAAGGCGAGCACTGAACTTCAGGATATCAATGATCTGCTCAAAGTAGCGGATGATCAAGAAATGAAGGCGCTTGCGCTAGAAGAGCAAAAAGCGCTTTCTGAGCATCTTGTGGCACTGGAGCAGGAGCTGAAAATATTACTTCTGCCCCGCGACGAAAATGACGATCGAAACGTGATCGTAGAAATTCGTGCAGGAGCCGGCGGTGAGGAGGCGGCACTGTTTGCCGCTGTCCTTTACCGCATGTATACCATGTACGCTGAAGCAGCTGGCTTTAAAACCTCTCGCATGAGCGAAAATGAAACCGAGCTTGGCGGCTTTAGAGAAATTGTATTTATGGTAGAGGGTGACGGTGCTTATTCCCGCTTTAAATTTGAATCGGGTGTGCATCGCGTACAGCGTGTTCCCGTTACCGAATCACAGGGGCGCATCCAAACCTCAACCGTTACGGTCGCTGTGCTTCCAGAGGCAGAGGAAGTGGATGTAGAGATCAATCCCGCAGATATCATCATGGAATCCTGCAAAAGCAGCGGTGCCGGCGGTCAGCACATCAACAAGACAGAATCTGCCGTGCGCATCACACATAAGCCCACGGGTATCGTGGTGGAATGTCAGGAGGAGCGCAGCCAATTTAAAAACCGCGACAAAGCATTAAAAATGCTGCGTGCCAAGCTGCTGGATATCAAGCGCACCGCACAGGAAAATGAGATCGCAAGCGAGCGCCGCACGCAAGTAGGCACGGGAGATCGCAGTGAGCGTATCAGAACCTATAACTACCCACAGGGACGTATGACCGATCACCGCATCGGCCTTACGCTCTATTCACTCGATAAGATCCTAAACGGTAACATCGGCGATATCATAGATGCACTGATCGCCGCCGATACTGCCTTAAAGCTACAACAAGAAAAATAAGGAGTTTTTCGCTTGAAAACCGAAATACTTAAAATTGAGGACTTAAGCACTCAAGAAAAAGATATCTCGCGCGCGGCAGAAATCATTTGCCGCGGCGGGCTTGTGGTGTTTCCCACTGAAACCGTTTACGGCATAGGGGGAAACGGTACAGACGCCGCAGCCGCCGTTGCCATTTACCGCGCGAAGGGTCGCCCCTCGGACAACCCTCTTATTTTGCATTTGGAAACGCCCGAGCAAGCAGAAAAATATGCGGTAACCAATGAAACCTATTATAAGCTTGCCAAGCAGTTTATGCCCGGTCCCCTTACAGTTATTTTACCCAAAAAGGATACTGTACCGTCCTCTGTTACAGGGGGGCTTGATACGGTAGCACTCCGCTGTCCCGCGCATCCTGTAGCGAATGCGCTAATCCGTGCGGCCGGTGTGCCGATTGCCGCCCCCTCGGCAAATCTTTCGGGCAAGCCCTCCCCCACACTTGCCGCGCACGTCATAGATGATCTTTCGGGCAAAGTAGACATGATCATTGACGGTGGCGCATCCGAGGTGGGGCTTGAATCCACCATTGTGGCACTTGACGGTGATGTTGGCACGCTTTTGCGCCCCGGTGCCATTACATACGATGCACTTTGCTGCGTTTGCAAGGAGGTGCGCGTTGCCCCTGCTGTGCTTGAGGGACTTGCCAAAAATGAGCGCCCCCTCTCGCCCGGCATGAAATATCGGCATTATGCACCGCGCGCTACCCTTACACTGCTTGACGGTGAGGATGGCAGTATAAAAGCCTTTATGAGATCCGTTGCCACAGAAAAAGGCGTTGGCTTACTTTGCTACGACGAGGAGATACCATTGTTGCCAACAGCTGCCACGCTGTTTCCCGTGGGCGCACAGGATGATCTTGCAACACAAGCCCGCCGCTTATTTGCAGTGCTGCGAGAGGCTGACGATCACCCCAATATCACAACGCTTTACGCGCATTTACCACCAAAGGACGGCTTAGGGCTTGCTTTATATAATCGCCTGATTCGCGCCGCAGCGCATACGATAAAGAAAGTATAAAACATAGGAAAGGTCAGATACGAGATGGCAAAGAAAAGATCCTCCCCCGTAACCGAACTCTCTCAAATTATTCCGGCACCTGCTACGCCACAGCCGATTACCGAAACGATTGAAAAAAACTATATGCCTTATGTTATGAGCGTAATCGTTTCGCGTGCCATTCCCGAAATCGACGGCTTTAAGCCCTCACACCGAAAGCTCCTGTATACCATGTATAAAATGGGGCTTTTGACAGGTGCGAGAACCAAAAGTGCCAATATCGTGGGGCAGACCATGAAGCTGAACCCACACGGTGATGCCGCCATTTATGAAACCATGGTGCGCCTTACGCGCGGCAATGCAACGCTTCTGCATCCATTTGTAGATTCAAAGGGTAGCTTTGGCAAGCAATATTCCAGCGATATGAAATACGCGGCATCGCGTTACACCGAGGCAAAGCTTGACAGCATTTGCCATGAGCTGTTTGCGGGAATTGACAAGGATGCTGTTGATCTGGTAGACAACTACGACGGCACCATGAAGGAGCCCGTTCTGCTTCCCACCACCTTCCCCAACGTTCTTGTAACCCCGAACGTCGGTATTGCAGTAGGTATGGCATCCAATATCTGCTCCTTTAACCTTGGCGAGGTTTGTGACGGTGCGATCGCACTGCTGAAAAACCCCAAGGCATCTACCGATCGTATTCTTGACCTGATCAAGGCACCTGATTTTTCGGGTGGCGGCTTAATTGTCTACGACCGCGATCAAATGCGCCGCATTTATGAAACAGGTCAGGGGTCCTTCCGCATCCGCTCACGTTACAGCTACGACAAAGCAGAAAACTGTATCGATATTTTACAAATCCCCTACTCCACCACCATTGAGGCGATCCGCGACAGTATTGCGGCTCTCGTGAAGGAAGGTAAGATAAAGGAAATTACCGATTTCCGTGATGAGATCGGAATCAACGGATTTAAGCTCACGCTTGACCTCAGGCGCGGTACAGACCCCGATAAGCTGATGAATCAGCTCTTTAAGCTTACCCCTCTCGAGGATAGCTTTAAATGCAATTTCAACGTGCTGATCAACTCAGTGCCCCGTCAGCTTGGCGTAGTGGACATTCTGAAGGAATGGATTGCCTTCCGCATAGAATGTGTGCGCCGCGAGTTACGCTTTGATTTGAAAAAGAAGCGTGACAGACTGCATCTTGTGACCGGTCTTGGCAAGATCCTTTTGGATATTGACAAAGCAGTACGTATTATCCGTCATGCAGAAAGCGACGATCAGGTCGTACCCGAGCTGATGCGCGGCTTTGGCATTGACCAGGTACAGGCAGATTACATCGCCAATATCAAGCTTCGCAACCTCAACAAAAAATACATTGTCAACTGCATCCAAGAGATGGAGGCACTCAAGCAGGATATTGCTGAAATTGAGGATATCCTTGCCGATGATCTCAAGCTCCGCGCAAAAATTGCAGCACAGCTTACCGAGATCAAGAAAAAGCACGGGCAACCCCGCCGCTCACAGCTCATCTTTGCCTCTGATATTCCCGAGGTTGAGGAAATACAAGCCGTGGAAAATTATCCTGTTCGCTTAGTGCTGACAAAAGAAGGCTACTTTAAAAAGATCACCTTCCAATCATTGCGCGGCAACGACGAGCAAAAGCTGAAGGATGGCGACCAGATCAATCAGATCTTTGATGCTGAAAACAAGGATAATCTCCTCATCTTTACCGATAAGGCACAGGTTTACCGCGTTGCCGTAGATGATTTTGATACGACAAAGGCATCTGCCATGGGTGACTTTTTGAATGCCAAGCTTGACATGGAAAAGGACGAGCGGCCAATCTTTATGCGCGTGCAAAACACGTATCCCGAGGGCGAAAATATGCTCTTTGTATTTGAAAACGGAAAGGGTGTGCGCATCCCCATTACCGCTTATGTGGCAAAAGGCAACCGCCGCAAGCTGACAGGTGCATTTTCCGATGCCTCTCCTGTTGTTGGAATATTCTACGAGGTAGAAAAAAATCCGTTTGAGCTGATGCTTCTCACCGATGCCGACCGAGCGATCGTTATTAAATCCTCGCTGATTCCCGTCATGTCAACACGCTCCTCTAAGGGTAATACTCTGATCAACCTTGGTAAAAAGGAAAAGCGTGTTGTTGAGGCACTAACTGATTTTACACAGCGCTTTGGTGATGCAAAGGGCTATCGCAAGTATAAGATTCCCGCGGCAGGTGTTTTATTAAACGAAAAAAATATTGATGCCATGCAGCTGAGCATGGATGACACTTTATAATAAGGAAGGTAAAAAACAATGAGCAAGAAAACAAGCAAATTTTACGCGCGCCTGCTGGCGATCGTGCTTTCTGTGTTGATGATAGTAAGCATGGCATTTTACACCGTTTACATGATCGTAGAAAACATTAAGGAAGCAAAAGAAGAGGAAGAAAAGGCAGAAAGCAAGGCTGTACTTCCCTCCTACACATTTACGGTCTAAAAGTACATAAGAACACGCAAAAGAACCGCTTTCTCTGTGATAGAGAAAGCGGTTCTTTTTATACAAGTTTTATTGTTTAAAAATTCTTTTCAAGCGCCCCCATGCACGACGCGGCAAAAAGCGCAAAAAACGCAACGGCATAATACAGTGAAAAAAAACATACAAACGGTATTTTTTTGATCCTACCGAGATACGGCGATCTCCTCGATATACATCACACACGCGCGCAATGATGCTCTCACGCGGCACGCCGTATTCAAATGCCGTTTGATTATCGCCGCAAAAAACAGGTGCACCGTTTTTTTTAAACTTCATCAAGCGATGCAACACAAATGAACCGTCAGCACGGCGATACAGGCAAATATCGCGCTTTTGCAAATGGTGTGGTGACACAAGTAGCACGCTATCCTTACCCTGACGAAGCAACGGCATCATGCTGGTGCCACGCGGCCAAAGGCGAAATTCCCCGCCGCTTTCGATCACCTCAAGGAGCAAGGGATACATCTCCTGCATGGTATATTGCTTATTCTGCAATCGCGCCTACTCCCTTCAGCGTATTGATAAATTGGGTAGCATGTGCAGTAGCGGTTTCTGCGTCTATCTCATAATTTTCAACAATAGCATTTACCAGCTCATCCAAGGTCTTGCTTTGTTCAAGCTGATCCCAAATAAAGCTGCCGGTGGAGTTTACGGAGATCATTCCGTTAAATTTTTTGGTTGCAGCACCAACGGCAACGATCACATACTGTGTGCCGATCTTGCGCTTGATAAAATCCTTACTGCGTTTCATTGTTGTTCTCCTTTTGTCCACACATACCTTGATAAGAAACGATTGCCGCCTCGGGCATCATATTACAATGTAACAAATATGTGGGGGTATTTGTAATGAGGGAGTCGAGCAAAGCAAGCTGCTGCTCTGCCATAACGGGGTCGTTGGGTAAAAGCACCTGCGAAAACAGGCGAGATACCGCTTCCGCATCCCCAATCGGCTTTATGGTATTTTCCTTGCCGCGCTCCAAAAAGCAAATGCTTTTCAAGGGTGCACTTGAATGATTACCTAATTTTTCTTTACCGCGCCAAGGGGTATCAAAGACCTGCCATTTGCCGTTGATCAAACGAAAAATGGGCTTATCACCGTTTACAACCGAGGCACGCTCACCAAAAACGCGCAGCCAAAGATCGGTGTGCGTGGATTTTCCCGTTCCGCTGTGTGCGGCAAAGGCATATCCCTCACCGTCACAGGAGATCACCGAGGCATGAAAGACCATAGCATCAAACCGCGCAAGCTCCAAAGCGATCTTGCGATAAATGCAGATACATTCAAGATACCCGTTGGTAGAATTGTAAAGATCCAATTCTCGTTCCGCCTCTAGCTCCTCCGGGGTAACAAAGACCGTAATATCGGGCTTAGAAAATTCAGCCGCAAACTCACGGCAAAATTTTTCAGAGAAAGGATATTTATTTTGTATTTCAACATTCAATTCTGCAATACGTATCCGAAACAAAGCTAAACATCCTTTCTATCATCAAATTCCAATCAAAAAGCGATGCGCTTCTCGATATAATCCTTAAGCTCACTGATCGGCACGCGCACCTGCTCCATAGTGTCGCGATCACGAACGGTAACGCAATTATCGGCAGGCTTGGTATCGTCGCCAACGGTTTCAAAGTCGACGGTTACACACAAGGGAGTGCCGATCTCATCCTCACGGCGGTAGCGCTTACCGATAGATCCTGCTTCATCGTAATCGACAGCAAAATATTTAGCAAGCTCATCGCGTACCTCAAGCGCCTTTTCGGAAAGCTTTTTGGAAAGAGGCAGAACTGCCACCTTATAGGGAGCAAGAGCAGGATGGAGATGCAGAACCACGCGCACATCATTTTTCGCAGCATCAATTACTTCCTCATCGTAAGCGTCTACAAGGAAGGCAAGCGCCACGCGGTCAGCACCAAGAGAGGGCTCAACCACGTAAGGCACGTAGTGCTCATTTGTTTCGGGATCGAAATAGGTAAGATCCTTGCCGCTGTGCTTGGCGTGCTGAGAAAGGTCGTAATCGGTACGGTCAGCAATGCCCCACAGCTCGCCCCAACCAAACGGGAACAGGAACTCAAAGTCAGTGGTGCCCTTGGAATAGAAGGCAAGCTCCTCGGGATCATGGTCACGCAAGCGAAGATTTTCCTCTCTCATGCCAAGATCGAGCAGCCACTTTTTGCAGTAATCCTTCCAATAAGCAAACCATTCAAGGTCGGTACCGGGCTTGCAGAAGAACTCAAGCTCCATTTGCTCAAACTCACGGGTACGGAAAACAAAGTTGCCGGGCGTGATCTCGTTACGGAAGGACTTACCGATCTGGCAAACACCAAAGGGGAGCTTACGGCGCGTAGAGCGTGCAATTGCAGGGAAATTCACGAAAATACCCTGTGCCGTTTCGGGGCGCAGATACACGGTATTTGCGGTATCCTCATTTACACCAACGAAGGTCTTAAACATAAGATTGAATTTCTTGATAGCAGTAAAGTCACGCTTGCCGCAAACAGGACAAACAATACCCTTCTCCTCAATGTATTGGGACATCTGCTCAAAGCTCCAGCCTGCGGGATTATCCTCAAGGCCGTTCTCAAAGGCATACTCCTCAATCAGTTTGTCTGCACGGTGACGAGCCTTGCAGGACTTGCAATCCATCAAGGGATCGGAAAAGCCGCCCACGTGACCCGATGCTACCCAAGCCTCGGGATTCATGATAATGGCGCTGTCGAGGCCCACATTATAGCGGTTTTCTTGCACAAACTTTTTCCACCAAGCGCGCTTTACATTGTTTTTAAACTCTACGCCAAGGGGGCCGTAATCCCAAGAGTTGGCAAGACCGCCGTAAATTTCAGAGCCGGGGAAAATAAACCCGCGGTTCTTACAAAGGGCTACGATTTTTTCCATTGTTTTTTCACTGTTGTTCATGATCTGTGCTCCTAAAAAATAAATAATTGATATTATTGTAATACTAATATGAAATATTGTCAAGCCTTTTGGCGTTTAAACGGTAATATCCTCGCATTTTGCATCCACAAAGGCGATCAATTCCTTTGTGCTTAGCAAAAGCTGCGCACCGCGCACGCCCGCGCTTACCGTGATCTCGGGCTGCTCGCTTACATGATGGCTGATAAAGGTTGGAAACCTTTTTTTCATGCCGATCGGTGAGCAACCGCCACGAATATACCCCGTTAGCGCAAGCAGATCCTTGACAGGTATCATCTCTATGCGCTTATTGCCCGTTACGCGCGCCGCCTTTTTGAGGTCGATCTCAAGATTGGCGGGAATACAAAAAACCACAGGACCTGTTTTATCACCGCGCGCCACAAGCGTTTTAAATACCTTCTCATAGGCAAGTCCGATCTCATCGGCAATGTGCGTGCCTGCAAGATTGTTTTCGTCTACCTCGTATTCAAAAACCTGATAGGCAATTCCTGCGGCATCGAGCATGCGCATAACATTCGTTTTGCTTTTCATCGCAAGGATCCCCCCTCGCTGATCATTTCCGCAGCCGCACGGCGTTGCGTATCGGTTACCGAAAGACCGCCGAGAATGCGTGCCACCTCTGCAACCCGCCCGTCATCATCAAGCAAGGATACCGTGGAAACGGTTCTCTCTCCCTGCTCCTTTTTTGCGATCTTATAATGTGCCGTGGCAAGAGAAGCGATCTGGGCTGAGTGCGTCACGCAAAGAACCTGCGTCTTTTTGCCAATCTCGGAAAGCTTGATACCGATCTTGCGTGCGGTCTTACCAGAAATACCGGTGTCGACCTCATCAAACACAGCCGTGCCAACACCGTCACGGTCGTTTAGCACACTGCGAAGGGCTAGCGTAACACGTGCCAGCTCGCCGCCCGATGCCACGCGTGCAAGAGGCATCATAGCCTCGCCCTTATTGGTGGCGATCATAAAGCATACCTCATCATTACCGTCCGGCAAAAAGTGATCTGTTTGTGTTATGGCAATTTCAAAGCGAACAGAAGGCATATCAAGGAAGGCAAGCTCTGCGGCAATTCTGCTGTTTAGCACCTCGCTCGCGGAAACACGCGCCGCATGACACTGTGTGGCAAGCATCTGCATTTGTGCCTCAAGCGCCTTGATCTCCGATTTAAGTCGCGCACTTTCTTCATCAGAATGGTCGATCAAGGACAGCCTTTTTGCGGCTTCGGCACGGAATGCCAAAATTTCAGCAATATCCTTGCCGTACTTGCGTTCAAGCTTGGTAATGAGATCAAGCCGCGCTTCCACGCGGTCAAGCGCCGCGGTAGGGTCACCCTCCACCACTTCACCGTAATCGCGCGCTGTGTTGGCAATATCCTCAACCTCGTAACGCATGGCGGTAAGCCGCTCGGCAAGCAATGCTGCCTCGGGTATCACGCCCGCAATGCCCGTCATGGCGGCAGCCGCGCGCTCAAGGATCAAAAGTGCCGAGCCCTTTTCGCTTCCATAAAGCACGTGATATGCAAAGGATGTTTGCTTGGCGATCTTTTCTGCATGCTGCAGCCTTGTGCGCTGTGTAAGCAGCTCCTCTTCCTCATGAAGCTTTAGCTGAGCCTCATCGATCTGTGCGATCTGAAAACGCAAAATATCGGCAAGGCGTGCCATTTCCGCCGTGTCACGCGAGGTATCGGCTAACTGCCGTTGAAGCTCTGCTCTTTTTTGAAAGCAGCTGCGGTAATGCGCAAGCGACTCGCCAAAATCGGCAATGCCGTCAAGTATCTGTTTTTGCACCGCTTGCTGCAATAGCAATTGGTTATCGGTTTGACCGTGCACACTGACAAGATACCTTGAAAGCTCACGCAGTATCGTTTGCGGGATCATGCGGCCGTTCAGGCGCGCCGTTGTCTTGCCGTTTTGATCAAGAGTGCGCTGCAACAGCAGCTCGGCATCTGCCTCTCTCTCACCCAAAAATCCCATTTCGGCAAGATAAGAAGCACACGCTGCTCCCACCTCTGAAAAAACCGCACTGACCGTTCCCCGCTCAGCACCTCGCCTTAGCATATCTCGCGGTGGCTTTCCGCCAAGCAAAAACAAGATCGCATCAATCATAACAGATTTGCCCGCACCCGTTTCGCCTGTGATTACCGAAAGCCCGTTGCCAAAATCAACATCGAGCGAAGAAATGATCGCCATATTTTCAATATGGAGAGATTGCAGCATAGATCAGCCGTCTTTCATAATGATATGAATGCGCTCGCTGATGCTTTTCGCGGCGCTTTCATTTTTGGTAACGATCATGATCGTATCATCGCCCGCAACACATCCAAGCACCTCAGCAAGCGAAAGGTTGTCCACACCTGCCGCAACTGCCTGTGCAAGACCGGGATAGGTCTTGATCACGATCATATTGAGAGCATACTCCACACTAATAATAGAATCAACCAATGCAGCATTAAACTTAAGCCCGGAGACCATGTCCTCGCGCTTTGGTGCTATGTAGCGATAAGTCCCGCGGGTGGTGAGCACCTTGGTGAGCTGCAGCTCTCGAATATCACGGGAAATGGTTGCCTGCGTCACAGAGTATCCCTCTGTTTCAAGATAAGCAATCAGGTCGTCCTGCGTTTCCACGTGAAAACGGTTGACGATCTCTAAAATTTTCTTTTGTCTGTTGCTTTTCATGTTGTCTTACTCCTTTAATCTTGTGCATTCATTTTATTTTGCAATCTGTTATAAAATCCACTCTTTTTAAAGCGAATGAGCGCAGTTTCCATGGGAGATTTTGTAATCGTAACAAAATCTCCGCGATAAATTTCAAAATTGATCTTGCCGTCAACGGTAAGATATAGCATTTTCTCACGTTGGCAAGTGTTTTTGATCTCCAGCGTGGCATCATCGCGAAATACGATCGGTCGTGCCGTTAAGGAGTGCGAGCAGATCGGTGTAACGCAAAGACACCCCAAGTGAGGATCGGTAATGGGTCCGCCCGCCGACATCGAATAAGCCGTGGAGCCCGTGGGAGTCGATACAATTACGCCGTCAGCACGGTATGTGGTAACCAATTCCCCTGCCTCATACAGCTCAAGATCAACAATACGCGCCACCGAGCCGTTTGAGATCACGGCATCGTTTAACGCAAAGGATTCCGCTCTTGTACCGCCATTTTGCGTTTTAACGGCAATATGTAGCATCGCGCGGCGATCCAACTCATATTCTCCCGTAAAAAGCTTTTCAAGCAAAGCAAGCTCGCTCATCTCAAGCTCCGTCATGTAACCAAGACGCCCCATATTGATGCCAAGCAGAGGCTTTCCGTGTGGCGCCGCACGGCGCGCGGCATCAAGCAAAGAGCCGTCACCGCCAAGCACGATAATAGCGTCCGCCTCACGATAAAGCTCCTCTAAGGATAGGTACACATATTCCTTTTTGTTTTTATGCAAACGGAAAATACGGTCCTTGTTGATCGAGGCAAGCATGACGCTAGCACCGTATTTGACAAGCTCCTCGGCAACGGTAAGCGCCGCATTTGCCTTATCGTAAATGTTAAAATTGGTGATAAGTGCTATGTTTTTCATTTGAAATTGATCACCACCTTATCTTTCACTGTTTTTTCAATGTCAATATTGGGTTTTTGGGGCGTTTGGCAAAACAAGGCAAGAAACTCCTCGTTGCCGTCACCGCCAAGTATGGGCGAGGGGGCAAGTCCCATTGGGGTAAGTCCCACCGCAGTAGCAGCCTCCAGCACGCGTGCTACGGCAAAAATGCGATCCTTAACGTTACGCACCACACCCTGCTTATTAAGCGCGCCGCGCCCCGCTTCAAATTGCGGCTTGATAAGCGACACAAGCATGCCGCCCTGTGCCAAAACCGCAGGAATACGAGGCAAAATATAGGTTTGAGAAATAAAGGAAACATCCATAACAACAAGATCTGCCACGCCTGTATCGGCAACGCTTAAATTGCGCGCATTGTACTTCTCAATATTGCGCACGCGCTGATCTGCCAATAGCTTTGGGTGTAGCTGTCCCACACCTGCATCCACCGTTACGGCAGAGCTTGCACCGCGTTGCAAAAGGCAATCGGTAAAGCCGCCCGTTGATGCACCGATATCAAGCACGCGAAGCCCTTTCGGGTCAATATTGAAGGCGGAAAGCGCCGCCTCCATCTTTTCTCCCCCACGTCCCACATATTTTTTAGGGGTAACCGTGATGTCGGGCGCGCCCACCACCTCGCTTGATGGCTTTGTTATGACCTTGCCGTCAAGCGTGACAAGCCCTTCTTCGATCAAGCGCTTGGCACTCTCTCTGCTGGGTGCATAACCGGCACTTACTAAATAAACGTCAATTCTCATAGATCAGATAGGGGGAAAGATCATGGGAAACAGCCACAGCTGGCAAAGATATGCCATGATAATACCAAGCACACCGCCAAAGAATACCTGAAGCGGCGTGTGCCCCAGCAGCTCTGTTAAAAGATCCATATCAAAATTCTTCTTTTTGTTTAATTCACGTGACATCTGATTGATCGCTGCTGCCTGCTTACCCGACTCGCGTCGCACACCCGCAGCATCACGCATGACCACAACAGCAATGACTGCAGAAATAGCAAAAAAGGGTGAGCCAAAGCCGTAAATGATACCGCAGGAAAAGCTAGCCGCAGTCACCACAGCAGAGTGCGAGCTCGGCATACCGCCACTACCGGCAACAATGCGCAAAAACGAGACCCCCTCTCGATGCTGAGGTGAAGTGAAAATTTTTAAAATCTGTGCTATTATCCAAGAGAATACCGCACACATCAGTACGCGGTTGGTGAAAAAATCAATCAAACTCTCTTTCAAATCAACCATAGTAAACTCCATAACGCTTTTGTTTCATTAAAATTTTCGCTCAATTAATTTGTCGGCAAGAGCCTGCAAAAACTCGCTTCCTTCATAGGATGAGATCTCCGCTTTTGCCGCATCGGTCACACGCTTGGCATAAGCAAGCGCTTCCTTGGGTGTGTAATAACAAAGAAAGGTCGTCTTATTCTGCTTCTCATCAGAACCAACGCTTTTACCTGCCGTTTCAGAGTCGGTGGTAGCGTCTATCACATCATCAACGATCTGAAACGCAAGACCGATCCCCTTGGCATAGCGCCTTGCAGCCATTGTGCGAGGGTCAGAAAGCGTAAGACCTGCAGCAAGACACCCAAGGGTAGCGGATGCCACCATCAATGCGCCCGTTTTATTATTATGCAGCTTTAAAAGTAATTCTTCAGGCAATTTCCTTTTTTCGCCCGCAAGATCAATTATTTGACCGCCGATCATACCAAATACACCCGCGAGTGAGGAAAGCGTGAGAACAGCCTCACGTACTGCACGGTCCCCCATCGCTGCGTTTTGAGCAAGCACCTCAAAGGCATACGTCAGCAATGCATCGCCCGCCAACAGCGCAGTTGCCTCACCGTGTGCCACATGGCAGGTGGGGCGTCCTCGGCGCAGGTCATCGTTATCCATGCAAGGGAGATCATCGTGTATCAAAGAATAGGTATGCACCATCTCCACTGCTGCTGCAGCGGGTAGGGCGGCTTGATCCTCTCCCCCAAACAAGCGGCAAAATTCAAGCACGAGCGCCGGACGGATCCTTTTGGCACGGGGCGCCAGCAGGCTATACCGCAACGCCTCGAGAACAGGGGCAAAATCCGCATCGCTCTCACTTGTCAAGCGGACCAGCTCTTGCTCTGTTTTTGCTGCATTTTCAGCAAGCTGTTTTTCCACATTCATGCTTCTTCACCGCCAAACGACTCTATGGTAAAGCCCTTATCGGTTTTTCGCACAGCCTCAACACGCTGCTGCGCAGCATCTAATTTTTCATTGCAAAGGCGGATAAGTGAAACCCCTTCCTCATAATAAGAAAGTGCCGCATCAAGCGGTACGTTTCCCGCCTCTAGCTTTTCAACTACCGCTTCAAGCCTTTGAAGCGCATCCTCAAACTGTAATTCCTTATCTACCATCGTTATTCACCTTTCTGCACGTGCGTAACCGTTGCCACAGCGGCACCGTCGCACATTCGAAGCAAAATTTCCGATCCTATATCAAGCATTGCGGTGCTCGACAGCGCCTTGCCCTCTTTGTCAAACACGGCGGCATAGCCACGCGAGAGCACCTTCAGAGGGTTGAGCGTATCCAATTTGCCACACAGCGTAGCAAAACGGTTTCTACTTTGTAAAAGGCAGCGCTCCACGGGGTGCTCCAGCTTCTGCGTAAGATAGATGAGCGACATACGCTTATCATCAAGATAGGCAAGCGGAGAGCGCATGGAGCGCGCACCTGCCAACGCATTGACAGCACCGCGTGCCGCCGCAAGCCTGTTGATCAATGTATTGTATAAAAGCGTTTCCTTGGCTCCAAGTGCCTGCTTTAGCTCTGCACAGTCCGGCACCGCAAGCTCTGCGGCGGCAGAAGGAGTGGGAGCGCGCAGATCCGCCACAAAATCACACAGTGTAACATCCGTTTCATGCCCGACAGCAGAGATGACAGGCACGCGGGATGCTGCAACAGCTCGCGCAAGCATTTCATCGTTAAAAGCCCAAAGATCCTCCGCCGAGCCGCCACCGCGACCTACGATCATAACGTCAACCGGCAGCTGCTCGTTGAAAAACCGCACACCGTCAGCAACGCTTTCGGCGGCCCCCTGCCCCTGCACCAAGGCAGGATACAGAATCACACGCGCACAGGGAAAACGCCGAGAAAGAATATCGATCATATCACGCACCGCGGCGCCCGTGGGCGAGGTTACAAGACCTATGGTGGCGGGGATCCTCGGCAACGGCTTTTTGCGCGATGCCTCGAAAAGCCCCTCTGCCTCAAGCTTTCGGCGCAACTGCTCATACGCAATATACAATGCGCCTATGCCGTCGGGCTGCATTTCATTTACATAAATTTGATACTGCCCGTCACGCGGAAAAACAGATACGCGCCCGCGCAGGATCACCTTCATGCCGTTTTCCGGCTTAAAGGTCACGTACTGTGCCGCAGAACGGAACATAACAGCACGCAGTGTGCCCGCTTCATCCTTTAGCGAGAAATAAAAATGTCCTGTTTTGTAGTGGTTGGTGAAATTAGAGATCTCACCGCGCACAAATACATCTGCAAGAAAGGGATTGCTATCCATCATCAATTTTAAGTATTCATTCAGCTGTGTTACCGTTAAAAGACGATCGGACATATTCTCCCTCCTTTTAAACTATTGCAAGATCTTTGCTTTTTTGCGGCAAAGAAGCGCCACGCCCGCTGCATTATCCGCAGAAAAAGCAGGGGCAGAAAAATATACATCGCGCCCAAGCTTAGCCGTGAGCTCTGCGGCAATGATACGGTTGCTCATCACACCGCCACCAAACACAAGCGGCAAGGCGGGACTTTCCGCACGCATATGCTTTGCCATAGCAAACAGCGTTTCAGAGATAAAACGAAGCACATACGCCGCCACCAAAGGCTTATCACCCGTGTCGGCAAGAAGCTTTAAGGCAAGGTTTTCAAGCCCCGACAGGTGACAGGTAATCTCTGACACACAAATACGCGGCTTTGGGATTTTTTTCGTATTTTCCTTCGCCAGCACCTCAAGGTGTGGCCCGCACGGGAACGGCAGACCCATCGCAACGCCAATACGGTCAACCGCCTGTCCTGCATGAAGATCCGCGCTGCCGCCAAGCAACCGAATATCAAGAGCAAGCTTATTGGGTGTAACATAGAGCGCCTCGGTTGTGCCGCCAGATACATGAAAAGCCCCAAACGGCTTTTCCATAAGTGCTTCCATCGCCTCCGCCCCATAAAGCGCCGCCATCACATGCCCTTCTTGGTGTGAGCAGGTATAGATCGGTATATTCAGCGCCGCGGCAATGGCATGCGCCGCAACAGCGCCCGAAAGAAAGCACGGCATATAAGAATCCTCGGCATTGCGCGGCTTTTGCGAATAGCAAACAGCTACAGGGCGCAGCCCCTTGATGCTGTCACGCAAGCGGTCAAGCAGCGAGGGTAAATTTTTGGTGTGCGCAAACACCGCATCGCTTTGCCTAAGGCCGCGTTCTCCCTCTTTTACGGGCAGCGGTGTCTTGAGGTTTGCAATGATATCCCCTCTCTCATTTGCAACCGCCACCGAGGTAGTATAGTTGCTGGTATCAATGCCAATATAGCATGCCTCACGCATCGTTGGCACCAAACAACTCTTCCTTTACACTGTTGAGAATGCCGTTGACAAATGCACGCGCACTCTCCTCATCAAACTTTTTGCAAAGCTCGATCGCCTCGTTGATCGAAACGCTTGCGGGGATGTCGCGCATATACAGCATCTCATAAATCGAAAGACGCAGGAGCGAGCGAGAAATACGGGAAATACGTGCCGTTTTCCAGCCCCTTGCATATTTACCGATCAGTGCATCGATCTCCTCTTGATGCTCACACACACCGAAATAAGCGTTTTTGATATAATCATTTGCTTCAATCTCACGATTTTCACAGGAAAGAGCAAAAATATCCTCTCTTGCCTCGGCGGATTTAAATTCAGTTTCAAACAACAATTCAAATACAGCCTCGCGCGCTTGTGTTCTGTTGATAGCCATAGTGCTTTCCTCTGTCCTTTAGAATTTAAAACTTTTATATTATTATACTCTTTAGTATAAAAAATGTCAATAGAAAATGTGCATATTTGTATAAAATCCTGCATACTTTTTTCTTATATTCAAACAAAAAAATCGGAAGCGCACAGCGCCTCCGATTTTTTGTTTTTATCGTTTTGTTTTAAGGAAAATGGAACGACTTACGCGTCATCCTCGCCGTTTACAGGCTCAAAATCTTCTTTTGAAGCGCCGCAAAGCGGGCAAACATAATCCTCGGGCAGATCTTCAAATTCAGTGCCTTCCACAATTCCGTTTTCGGGCTCACCGTTTTGCGGATCGTATACATAACCACAAAGTTCACAAATATAAGCTGTCATACAAAACCTCCTCTATGACTGACATTTGCAATATATATCATAATCAGCAGCCACCAAGTTGTCAAGTATATTTTTACTGTTTTATAATTTTTGGCATTATGACCAAAAATCAAGGAGGTTATTTTACCTCTTGATCCTGCTCTTTTTTCATATAAAGCCTTGCGATATCAGCAATCATTTGTGCAGAGCCCTCAATACCAAGCAAGGAGCTGTCAATACAAACATGGTAGTTTTCTGCCTTGCCCCACTTTTTGCCGGTGTAAAAATTATAGTAATTGATACGGCGCTTGTCAGTTTTGTTGATCAGAGATACAGCCTCATCGCGATCGACACCAAGCTCCTCCCTGATACGTGCTATCCTCGTTTCCTTGTCAGCGTATACAAAGACACTGATGCGATCGGGATGGTTGCGCAATACATAGTCGGCACACCGACCTACAAAAATGCAATTCTCCTCCTGTGCCGCCTGCTTAATAATATCAGTCTGTGTAATAAACAGCTGGTCATTGATAGGCACGTCTATCCCAAAATTCCGTGCGCCGTAAAGCGAGGTGCCCATTGCAAGCGTATAAAGCAGGCTATTGTTCGCCTTTTCATCCACGCGTCGCAGTGCATCGGGATTGATTCCGTTCTTTTGTGCCGCTATGAAGAGCAAATCTCTGTCGTAAACACGAAATCCGAGTAGCTCTCCCAGGCGAATGCCGATATCCTTACCGCCACTGCCGTACTGTCTGCCGATCGTAATAGACAATTTTGCTGCCATATTCGTACCTCCAAAGAAAACATTACACACTCTTATATGCACTACCATACTGTTACAATTTCATCTTAGCACATTTTTTTGAGTTTGTAAAGCCAAAATAAGTGTTAATCCCCCAAAATTTTGAATAGAGTTTTTTGAGGTGATATTTATGAAAACAAAACAACAGTATTTTTATAATGCCCTGCTTTTAACAGTGGTAACGCTTCTAATGCGCACCGTAAGCGTTGGGTTTAATGTATATGTATCGGGAAAGGTCGGCGCCGAGGCCATGGGCTTGCTTTCTCTTGTTTCGGGTGTTTACGGCTTTGCAGTCACACTTGCCACATCCGGTATTCATCTTGCCACGGTGCGCACCTTTGCCGAGCGCTTAAAGCTCTCAGGCGGCGAAGAGAACAAAAAGTGCCTTTGCGCGTGCCTGTCATATGCAGCATTCTTTGGGTGCCTGGCAAGCATTCTGCTCTTTGCACTCGCACGCCCCATCGGTATGTATGTCCTAAAGGATGCACGCACCGTACGTGCGCTCACTATGCTTGCATTTACCCTGTTTCCCATTGCGGTAAGTGCCGTGTTCAACGGATATTTTACCGCGATGCGACGCGCCTACAAAAATGCGCTGGCACAGGTAACGGAGCAAGCCGTAAAAATTACCTTCACGGGTTACTTGCTTGTCATTGTTGCGCCCAAAACCACAGAGGGCAGCATACTTGCCATCCTGATGGGCGGCGCCGTTTCCGAAACACTTACTTTTATTTTAAACCTCGTGCTTTACATGCTTGACAAACGCCATTTTAAAGGCATCAGGCAGAAAAAAAGCAGCTCGAAAATCAACGTATCAGCCATAGCATTGCCTGTTGCAATCAGCGCATATATGCGGTCAGGTTTGCTAACAATAGAACATATTTTAATCCCTCGCGGACTTCAAGCCTATGGAGCAGGTAGCGCCGCTGCACTTGCAGCTTACGGCACACTACAAGGCATGGCACTACCCGTGATCCTTTACCCGGCAGCAATTCTCTCCTCCTTTTCTGCCTTGCTCATCCCCGAAATTACAGAACAAAACACCATTGGAAACAAGCGCGAGATCCGTTACATTGCAGGGCGCGCTTACCAAGCCGCACTCCTTTTTTCCATTGGCACAGCCGCAATCATGCTCTTTCTCTCGGGCGAGCTTGGCGAGGTCCTTTATAGCAACAGCGAGGTTGGGCATTTTATCAAGCTGCTTGCACCGCTGATTCCCATCATGTATATTGACACCGCAACCGATGCTCTGCTCAAGGGACTTGGTGAGCAGGTCTATTCCATGAATGTTAATATCATCGATGCGCTGATCTCGGTGATATTGGTATGGATACTCGTTCCCCACATGGGTATAAACGGTTATTTGGTTACCATTTACGCTACCGAGATCTTTAATGCCGCATGCAGCATTTGCCGTTTGCTGAAAATAAGCGGTTTCCGCCCCAAAATTATCAGTCTTTTTGTGCGTCCACTCTTTGCGGCGATCGGTGCCACCGTAATCGCAAATCTACTGCTGTATTTTTCAGCCGCTCACACAAGCACTGCCACCACACTCATTTTACATATTTTACTTGTTGCCGCACTGTATGTTACACTGCTCCTGTTGACTCGAACATTACCCGTCAGCGATATAAAATGGCTTTCCGAGTCGCTTCTCTGCACAAATAAAAAGCACCTGGGCGCGCGCAAGCAAGTAAATGAAGGCACACAATGAATTTTGCAAGTTTCAATCTTAAATCTTGCAAGAAAATATTATAACTATTAAAGTTTAAAATTTAAATATATAAATTAAAAAAGCTTAAATGTTAACAATTTGTAACCTTTGAAAGTTTTAGTTGAAAATTGTGCAAAAATATAGTAAAATCTAATACGTAGATTTGACTGCTCTACACAGTTGAAAATTTTAGGAGGAAATGTAAACAATGGCTAATTTGACCAACAACAAGTTCGTTTTGTCTTGGATCGACGAAATGGCTGCCATGACTCAGCCCGACAAGATCGTTTGGATCGACGGCAGCGAGGAACAGGCTGAGGCACTTCGCGCTGAGGCTTGCGCTACCGGTGAGATCATTAAACTCAACCAAGAGCTTCTGCCCAACTGCTACCTGCACCGCACCGCAATCAACGACGTTGCACGCGTAGAGGACAGAACCTTTATCTGCACCACCAAGAAAGAGGATGCAGGTAATATCAACAACTGGATGGCTCCGGCAGAGATGAAGGAAAAGCTCTTCAAGCTTTACCGTGGCTCCATGAAGGGTCGCACCATGTATGTAATTCCTTACTCCATGGGTGTTGTAGGCTCTGATTTTGCAAAATACGGTATCGAGCTGACCGACTCTATTTACGTTGTGCTTAACATGCTCATCATGACTCGCGTTGGCACTAACGTTCTTGAGGCACTTGGCGATAGCGCAGACTACATCAAGGGTCTGCATGCACGCGCTGACATCGACGCTGAGAACCGTTATATCACTCACTTCCCCGAGACCAATGAGATCATGTCCGTTAACTCCGGCTACGGCGGAAACGTTCTGCTTGGCAAGAAGTGCTTTGCACTTCGTATCGCATCCTACCTCGGCCGTAAAGAGGGCTGGATGGCAGAGCACATGCTCATTCTCGGCGTGAAGTACCCCAATGGCGAGAAGAAGTATATCACCGCCGCATTCCCCTCTGCTTGCGGTAAGACCAACCTTGCAATGCTCATTCCCCCCAAGGCTCTCAAGGCTGAGGGTTATGAGGTTGAGTGCGTAGGTGACGACATCGCTTGGCTGCGTGTCAACAAGGAAGACGGCAAGCTTTATGCGGTTAACCCTGAGAACGGCTTCTTTGGCGTTGCTCCCGGCACCAACGAGAAATCGAACCCCAACGCACTTCACACCTGCCTGCGTGACACCATCTTCACCAACGTTGTTCACAACACCAAGGACAACACGGTTTGGTGGGAAGGTCTTGACAACAATCCTCCCCAGCCCGGCAATGCAATTGACTGGAAGGGCAATCCTTGGGATTGCACCAAGTTCGACAAGAAAGATAAGTCCACCTGCGGCGCACATCCCAACTCCCGTTTCACCGCTCTCGCTGCGAACTGCCCCTGCATTTCCCCCGAGTTTAACAGCCTGAAGGGCGTTCCGGTATCCGCTATCGTATTCGGCGGCCGTCGCGCAAAGACTGCTCCCCTGGTTTACCAATCCTTCAACTGGCAGCACGGCTCCTTCGTTGGCTCTATCATGGCTTCCGAGACCACTGCTGCAGCAGCAGGTGCGGTTGGCGTAGTTCGCCGCGATCCCATGGCTATGCGTCCCTTCGTTGGCTACAACATGGGTGACTACTGGCAGCACTGGCTTGACATGGGCAAGAAGATCCCCAACGCTCCTAAGATCTTCCATGTTAACTGGTTCCGCACCGACGACGAAGGTCACTTCATTTGGCCCGGCTTCGGTGACAACCTTCGCGTTCTTCTTTGGATCCTTGCTCGTTGCGAGGATAAGGTTGACGCTGTTGAGACTGCTATCGGCTACGTTCCGAAGGCTGAGGACATCAACATTGAGGGTCTTGAGGATGTTACCATTGATACTATCCGCGACCTCCTTTCTGTTGATGTTGAGTCCTGGAAGGCTGACATCGCAAACATCAAGGAGTTCTACGCACAGGTTGGCGAGGCTGTTCCCGCAACTATGTACGAGGAGCTTGCAGCACTTGAGGCTCGCCTTGGTTGATCAAACCAATAAAAAGCATCCCCCGCTTGGCGGGGGATGCTTTTTATCTGTAAGAAAATGGGCGGTTGCATAAGCAACCGCCCATTTTCTTTGAGAATTTAGATCTTTTCTTTAACCTTAGAAGCTTTGCCCATACGGTCGCGCAGATAGTAAAGCTTTGCGCGGCGAACCTTACCTACGCGAATAACCTCTACCTTTGCAACATTGGGGGAATGAAGCGGGAAGGTCTTCTCAACACCAACACCGTAAGAAACGCGTCTTACTGTGAAGGTCTCGGAAATGCCGCCACCGTGCTTAGCGATAACGGTACCCTCGAAAAGCTGGATTCTCTCCTTGGTACCCTCAACGATCTTGTTGTGAATGCGAATGGTGTCGCCAATGCGAATCACGGGTACCTCTGTCTTCAACTGCTCGTTTGTAAAAGCCTGAATCAAGTTCATGTTTGGCCTCCTTTAAAATCCGGATGTTCATGCAGAGCTTCGCAGCGGACCACCCTTAAATTCGTGTTTGACACACACGCGTGATATTATATCACAATTTTTTCTAAAATGCAATAGTTTTTTTGATATTTTTTTAAATTTCTGCTTTGACCTTACGGCTTTGATAGAATTTGATACCGAAAAGCGTTCCAACCATCAGCGCAATACCGATAGGCAGCGATACCCACCAGTAAAGACCAACGCTCTGCAAAAGACCTGCGATCACGTAAGATACAAAGGAAACGGCTGCAACAGTGAGTGCATAGGGCAGCTGCGTGGAAACGTGCTCTACATGGTTGCACTGTGCACCTGCCGATGCCATAATAGTGGTATCGGAAATGGGCGAGCAGTGGTCACCGCAAACTGCACCTGCAAGGCAAGCGGACATACCGATTACAGCGATCTCAGAGTTAAGACCGCCAAACGCGGCAGAAACAATGGGAATGAGAATGCCGAACGTACCCCAAGAAGTACCGGTTGCAAAAGCAAGGAAGCATGCAATGACAAAGATAATAGCAGGTAGGAAGAGCTTAAGCGCACCTGCATTCTTAAGGAGATTATCAACAAACACATCAGAGCCAAGCAGACCCGTGGTATTCTTCAGTGCAGTTGCAAGGGTAAGAATGAGGATCGCGGGAACCATTGCGATAAAGCCCTTCGGGATCGCTTCCATCGATTCCTTAAAGGAAATGAGGCGACGAGTCATGAGGTACACAATGGTGATAATCAGTGCTACAAGCGAGCCGAGAGGCAAGCCAACGGTTGCATCGGTATTACCAAAGGCATCGATCAGTTTCCACTGGTAGTCACCGGCGGTAAAGAAGCCACCCACATACATAAGTGCCACAATGCAGGAAACGATCAGAACAACGATCGGTACGATCAAGTCATACACACGTGCACCTACAGCGCCCTCGGGCAACTTTTCAGCATCCTCGCTCGGATCAGCTGCGCCAAGATCACCGGTGTTAAGCGCCTTGAATTCAACGCCCGACATTTTACCGTAGTCAAAGCCCATTACCGTGATCGTGATTACAAACGCAATGGTAAGCAGCGAATAAAAGTTGTAAGGAATGGCTTTGATAAAGTAGGTAAGACCCTGCCCATCTGCTACATGCTCAGAAACCGCAGCTGCCCAAGAGGAAACCGGTGCGATCATACAAATAGGAGCGGCAGTTGCATCGATCACATATGCAAGCTTTGCACGGGAGATCTTGTGCGTATCGCAAACGGGGCGCATAACGCTACCAACCGTCAAGCAGTTGAAATAGTCATCAACAAAAATCAGAACGCCAAGTGCAAAGGTTGCAAGCAATGCACCCACGCGCGTTTTTACATGTGTCTGTGCCCATTTGCCAAATGCCTGCGAGCCGCCTGCCTTGTTAAGCAAAATAACGACAGCGCCAAGGATCACAAGGAAGGCAAAAATGCCTGCCGTGCCTGACACCGCCTCAATAATGCCTGTGTTAACAACGGTATCGACTGCTTTTACAGGCGAAAAATCCGCATAAAACAGACCGCCTGCCAGCACACCGACAAACAACGAGCTGAACACCTCTTTCGTCACAAGAGCAAGCCCAATGGCAATGATGGGCGGTACAAGCGACATAAAGGTTGCGTAGTAAGGCGTTTCGGCATCCGCCCCTGCTGTGCGCATGGTAATGGCAAGCACAACAACGGCGATGACAGCTGCTACCAAGATGATTAGATTTACAAGCTGTTTCTTTTTCATACTGACTCCTTTAAATTTTTTGGATGAAACAAAAAGCCGTGACAAACTGCCACGGCACAAATACTTGCACACGATAGCACTCCACGCAATGTGACAGTACAGCGCATATTTTGCTCTGTCCCAACAAGCGGTATCGGAAACTACAACCCATTTCGGCAATCTTCCCTTTCGCGCGCGGCATTTCCGTGCCGATGCGGTAAAACCGCATTCACCGCGCTACTGATGAAGCTTGCACCTCTATCGTTAACAATTATAAATCAATATGAAGAAAATGTCAATATCCCTTTGTCCTTTTTTGTCGCTTTTTCCATACATCCACCATTTTTTCGAACAGCAGGGATACTCCCTCCCATATTTCAACAGTAAACGGCAAGGGTGATAAAATTGCAGGGAGAAGCGCGATCACATATTCCCCACGCATAACAGCAAATGCAGCAAGCCACAAAAACAGTGCCGAAACTGTAAATTTGACAGTGTGATGCGAGAAGTGCAGATACCGCTTGCTGTGCAACGTTCTAACCAAAAACACCGTGAAATATGCGACAAGCGTTGCAAACGCCGCGCCAAGCCCCCCAAAGCGCGGAATGAGCAGAAAATTAAACGCAACGTTCAGCAAGGCACCGCACAGTGCGGTAAAAAGCGAAGCCAAGGACTTTAGTCTTACCACATATATGCTTCCCAGAAACGAGGAAAGCGCCGCAAACAAAGAGGCTAACGTTAAAAACGGAACAAACACCACCGCACCGGCGTATTCGGGTGCATAGATCAGTAAAACAAGCGGGTAAGCCACCGAAAGCACACCTGCAGCGCCTATGATCGCCACCGGCAAAAGCATACTGTAGATGCGCCCATAGCGCAGGGCGCGCGCTTCCTCCTTTGTACTGATAGCGGCATATTGCCACGCCTCCAAAAAAACACCGATCAGAAAGGTTAGAACAGTAGGAATACGGGATGCCGCCGCATAAAGGCCCGTAACCTCAGCCCCATGGTAATGAAGCAAAATATACCGATCAGAAATAGACGTGACCCACCACAGCACCGCCGTGGGCATCAGCGGCAAGGAATAGCAAAGGATTTTCTTTACCGCACCCCATTTGATTTGAAAAACAGAAAAATAGCGCCAGGGGCGCAGTAAGAAAAGCAGACAAAAAAACACAGTGGCATCGGCAAGAATAACGCCAAGCAAGTAGCCACCTACACCCTTTTGAAGCACCGCCAAAAGAAAAAGTTGCAGTAAAACGGTCAACAGCGTGCAAAACACCTGTTGCCCCGCATAAAGTGTATAATTCCCCTCTGCACGCAAAATGTGCGCGAGAAGACTGCGAGAAACAGAAGCGAGCACATAAAAGAACATATACCAACGGTAAGCAAAGAGCAGTGAGGAATATACTGTTTGCGAAATGAGTAATGAAAACGCAAAAGCACCGATCGCCATAAGCAAAACTCCCGCTGAGAAAAATTCTCTTTTTTCGCATCTGTTATCCGCAAAAAAGCGAAAGATCGCCTCGGGCATATTGAGTGAAACAAAGGGCAGTAGCAAAAGTGCCGTGCCCACAAGAACATCTGCATTGCCGAAATCCGCAGGTGTCAGATATGCCGTATAAAACGGCATCAAGAAAAACACCGTTGCCTTTGAAAGCATCGCTGCTACGCTAAGTATTACCGTGTTTGAAAACAAGGACTCCTGCCTTTTCATATCCTTATCACCGCCCTAACCAACACTTAATATGTCTTGAAAAGCCACGCTTAAAGCAGGAATAATTTGAAAAAAGCACGCCGACTTGGTTCACTTAAATCCAAGCCGGCATTTTATATTTTGAATTTATTTTGTCGAGAAATAGAACGTATTTTATTTTAATATTGGTTTCAAGACGTTATTTGTCAAAAGCAAGAAGTCAGATTTCTTTACGCATTCTCTCAAGCGCCCCCTTCTCAAGGCGCGACACCTGTGCTTGTGAAATACCGATGCTTTCCGCTATCTCCATTTGTGTTTTGTTTTTATAAAAGCGAAGCTCAATGATTTTTCGCTCCCTGTCAGAAAGCTTTTTCATCGCATCGCGCAATGCAATATGCTCAAGCCAATGCTCATCCTGAGCCGAGGTGTCACTGATCTGATCCATAATATAAATGGCATCACCACTCTCGTTGTAAACCGGTTCATATAGAGAGATCGGCTGGGCGATCGCCTCCATAGCACGCAAAATAGGCTCACGCTCCACACCAAGCTTTTGGGCAATTTCATCAACGCTCGGTTCATATTCTCGCTCGCGCGTCAGCTCTTCTCTTACCTGCAAAGCGCGATATGCAAGATCCCGCACCGATCTGCTAATGCGAATAGAGTTATTGTCACGCAAATAGCGCCTGATCTCGCCAATGATCATGGGCACGGCATAAGTGGAAAATTTAACGTCGAGCGCGAGGTTGAAATTATCTACCGCCTTAACAAGACCGATGCAACCAACCTGAAAAAGATCGTCTACATTTTCCTTGCGTCCCGAAAAACGTTGAATGATCGAAAGCACCAGACGCAAATTCCCAAGTATCACTTCATCGCGTGCAGCACCGTCCCCTGCCTGCGCTTTTTTTAACAGATCGCGCTTTTCTTCATCTGTCAACGTTTTTAATTCAGAGGTGTTGATCCCACATATTTCAACTTTGTTTTTATACATTTCACTCTCCTTTTGTGGAGTAATGAAAGTATTGCCGTGCAAGATTTTTGTTATGCAAAAAAAGGATATGTAAAAACTTCCTAGCAAAAAAGGAGAGATAGTGATTTCCTATCTCTCCTTGTTTTTATTGCTCGATCAGTTTTTTTACATAGTCTATCGCGCGATTATATATTTCTTGATCGCTGTTATTGCCAATTATCCCCGGCATCATCATGCAAATGACTGTATTCTCGGGCAAGGCGCTTCTCACAGCGCTGTTTTCGCGCCAAAGAGCCGTTTCGCAAAGCTTGATGCCATAACATACTGTCTTACCACTCTCAAGCGTTGCATACGCGCCATTTTCGGGCTCCTTTTCAAGCAGCTCGGCAAAATCAACAAGCACGCTGCTTCGTTTGGAATATTCTTCAGCGAGCCAAGGGGACAAAAACAGCACTGCTGCATCGCCCGTTTGAAGATACTGCGAAAAATTTGAGTATTCCTGTGTGTTTTGATAACGGTCTACCGCAACACCTGCCGGTTCTCCGTTTTCATCGACACGGTTTTCAAGCTCAGTTGCCTCATCTTCCGAAAAAATGCTATAAGAGTATACGGTAATATCCTTTATGCCATTGCCGTTATAATCCTCGGGCAAGTATGTAGAAAGGCAATTTTTCAGATCAAGCAGCCCCGCTTCGTTCGTAACAAACCCATAGGGGCCTGCGGTTACAACTGTGATATCACCTTTTTCCTCGCGCGAGCACATTTGCAAAGCGCAAACGGTGATCACGATCACCAAGAAAAGTGTCGCAAGCGTTGCCCATTTGTGGTGATACCAAAAATTATCCAGCCAGCGGTAAAGCTTTCCGTGCTCCTTTTCGGGGCGTTTTTTGCCACCGCCGAGCCTGATCTCACGCGCCTCGCGCTTTTCATCTCTATTATGTTCCATTTACTCTCCTTTAAAAAGGGACTGCCACACAAAAAATAAATGTAACAGTCCCATTATACAGTTTAATCAAGCGGTCTCATTGTGGGGAACAAAAGTACATCGCGAATCGATGCACTGTCGGTAAGCAGCATGACAAGACGATCAACGCCAAAGCCAAGACCACCTGTCGGGGGCAAACCGTACTCAAGCGCGGTAATATAGTCATAATCGACCTGCGCACGGCAGCTGGGATCAAGTGCCTTACGCTCTGCTACCTGGCGCTCAAAGCGCTCCTTTTGGTCGACGGGGTCGTTGAGCTCGGAGAATGCGTTACCAAACTCGGTTGCATTAATAAAGTACTCAAAGCGCTCTGTATAGGCAGGATCCTCGGGCTTACGCTTGGCAAGCGGGCTGATCTCAACGGGATAATCATAAATAAATGTGGGCTGAATCAGCTTGTCCTCAACAAAGGCATCAAAGAATTCAGCAAGGATAGCGCCCTTGGTAGGAACCTCGGGAAGCTCGACGTGGTGCTTTTTCGCCATAGCGATCGCTTCTTCATCGCTTGTGATCTCGTTAAAGTCAACGCCGCTGTACTTCTTAACCGCCTCAAGCATGGTCATGCGCTCCCAATGACCAAGGTCGATCTGATGACCGCAGTAAGGAATCACAAGGCTACCGCAAACCTTCTCGGCAACGGTGCGCATCATTTCCTCTACCAGATCCATTAAAGCGTGATAGTCGGTGTATGCCTGATACAGCTCGATGCTGGTAAATTCGGGATTGTGCTTAGGATCCATGCCCTCATTACGGAAAATACGGCCCACCTCGTAAACGCGGTCCATACCGCCAACGATCAAGCGCTTTAAGTAAAGCTCGGTTTCAATGCGCAGCACCATATCCATATCAAGGGTATTATGATGCGTCAAAAAAGGACGTGCGGAAGCACCGATCTCAAAGGGGGTAAGGATAGGTGTGTCCACCTCAAGGAAGCCCTTGCTATCAAGGAATGCACGAAGCTCGCGCAAAATAAGGCTACGCTTCACAAAGGTATCCTTAACCTCGGGATTGACAATAAGATCCACATAGCGCTGACGGTAACGCGTTTCCTGGTCCTTGAGACCATGGAATTTCTCGGGCAGAGGCAAAAGGCTCTTGGAAAGCAGCACCAGCTCGGTGCAGCGTACGCTGATCTCGCCCATCTTGGTGCGGAACACAATGCCCTTTACACCAATGATATCGCCGATATCCATCTTTTTAAAGCCTGCATAGGAGTCCTCGCCGATCACATCACGGCGCACATAAATTTGGATATCACCCTTATCATCACGCAAATGTGCAAAGCTTGCCTTGCCCATCACGCGCTTTGTCATCATACGACCTGCAAGGCATACAACAACCTCGGTTTCCTCCTCTGCGGCAAGATCGGCAAAGCGCGCCTTGATGTCAGCAGAGTAAGCATCCTGCGGATATTTGGTAATTTTAAAGGGATCAGCGCCCGCCTCGCGAAGTGCGGACAGCTTTTCGCGGCGCACGCGCAGAATATCGCCTAAATTAACCTCGTCAGCGGCACCGACCGCCTCGTTTCTCTTTTCTTCAGCCATGTTATACCTCTTTTAGTCGCGTCCTACTTCCAAAATACGGTAGGTGAAATTATAGCCGGATGCCTCCACAACACCTGTTACAACGTCGCCTGCACGGTGACCGATCAGCGCCTTGCCAACAGGAGATTGGTCGGAGATCTTGCCGCTGACAACATCAGCCTCGTTAGAGCCTACAATGCGCCAATTGCACTCTTCCTTGAAATCCTCATCATAAACCTTGATCACAGAGCCAATGTCGATTACACCGCGCACTGCTTTGGAAGCATCGTACACCTCTGCGTTTTCAATATCATATTTCAGCTTAAGAATGCGAGCCTCGTTTTCTGCCTGTGCGTTACGCGCAGCATCATACTCCGCATTCTCGGAAAGGTCGCCAAAGCCGCGTGCGGTTACGATATCGTTTTTAATGCGCTCGCGCTCTTCACCCTCGCGCCATTGAAGCTCTTTTACAAGTTCGTTATAGCCCTCTTGGGTCATTGTGATCTTCTTTACATTTGCCATGACGGTAACTCCTCTATTTAGAAAAATTATTTACTGTGTAACTGCCGCAATTGCAGCGCGAAGTTGGTTATCCTCCTGCTCTGTGAGAAGGTAGAGATTTTTATTCTTTACAGCGTCGTCAAGCGGCGTTTGCGCTCCGCTGGGCGCAACACCCTTGCCGTCGTAATTTTCGCCCGAGGGCGGATTATAGTACCCTGTGGTCAGCTTTATGCCACCGCTATATCCAAAGCTCGAGAGATCAAAAATGCTTTGTAATACACCCTTGCCGTAGGTTGTAGTGCCAACGATCGTTGCCAATTCATAATCTCGCAGCACTGCTGTAAAAAGCTCTGCTGCGCTGGCGGTGTTGCCGTTGATCAAAACAGCCTTTTGATAATTGCGATACTTACCAATATCCTCTTTTGCGATACTGCAAGCCTCATAATCACCCTTGTAATCTACAGGGGATGCATACTCACTTTCAGTGGTGCCGTCCTTATAGACCGTGGTTACGATAAGATCATCCTCATTTAAGAAATAAGAAAGCACGGCAACAATCGATTTTAAATCCCCGCCGGGATTGTTGCGCACATCAAACACAAAGCGCGTACAACCCTTAGCGATCAGATCATCCATTTCCGCTTCAAATTGCACGGGGGTATTGATCATAAACTGAGAAATGCTTACAATACCAACCGTAGCATCCGATTCGCTTACGCGACCTGTAACCGATACATTTTCCACCAACGCGCGCGCAATCGAGAAGCTTATCTGCGCTCCTTCGCGCTGCACAGTAAAGCTGGCAATACTACCTTCCTCGCCACGCAAGGAGATAAGCGCCGCTTCATACCCACGGTCTGCCACGGAAAAAGCATTCTCACCACTGCCGATCACCACGATCACATCCCCGGGCAATACTCCCGCCGCCTCAGCGGGTGAGCCCGGCATAACACCAACAATGGCAATGCCCACGGGATCAAGGCTCTCCACTACCGTAATACCAACGCCAACCAATTCGCCGCTGTTTTGCGCAATGATCTCGGCAAATTCCTCGGCAGTATAGTAAGCGGCATATTGGTCACCCGTTGCCGCAACATATGCCTTAAGCATACTGTCAAGCAAAAGATCACCATTTGTATCGTATAGCGCATATTCAGAAAAAATAGTATCTACAATACCGATCTTTCCGCTGTAATCCTCTGTGCCGTCAACTCCAAGCGTGCCATCATCGGCAAAAATCCCCATAAATGCGGCGCCAAGTGCAAAGCCAAGGATCGATACCGCAAGCACCGTCGCAACAAGAGAAATATGAAAACCGAAAGACGCACAGTACGCGGCTGCGGCTTTGTATAATGCTGCGGAATATTGGTAATAGGCGGCGCTTGAGGGGGCGTGTAAGCAAGCTCCCTGACATCATAGCCAAGCCCAAGCAAACGAAATGTAATAGCATCCAGCACTGACAAGCGATCAGCCCCAACGGGAATTCTTACCCGAATCTTTGTGCCGTCTTTGCTAAATTCTGCGCTTGCTCCCGGTACCGTTGCCAAAATTGCCCCTAAAATTTCATCGCGCCGTGTGGGGTCGGGAACGGGCGATATAGAAAAATACAGTTCCATTTATTCCCTCTTTCCTTTGTGGGAAGCCTACGAGTCAAACAGCCAAAAGCAAGCGGAAAGTAAATACCCTGCCGCTTACTTTTTTATGTATAATTAAAATTTGCCGGGCTTGGAATCAAGATACTTCTTTACCATTAAGGCAACCTTAAAGGTAATGGCATGCTCAAATTCACGAAGATCCAGGCCCGTGAGTTTACGGATCTTTTCAAGACGGTAAACCAGCGTGTTGCGATGTACAAAAAGCTTGCGCGAGGTTTCAGAAACATTAAGATTGTTCTCAAAGAAGCTCTGAATGGTCATGAGCGTTTCACGGTCAAGAGATTCAAGGCTCTCCTTTTTGAAGACCTCTTGCATAAACATCTCGCAAAGCGTTGTGGGAAGCTGGTAAATAAGGCGACCGATACCGAGATTTTCATAATTGATGATATTTTTCTCGGTTTCAAACACCTTGCCAACCTCAAGCGCCACCTGCGCTTCCTTATATGCACGGGCAAGATCCTTAATATTGTCAACCACGGTGGAGATACCAATCGCTACCTTGGTATAAAATTCAGTAGAAAGTGTATCTGCAATGTTGGTGGCAATCTTTTCAATTTCCTTTGCTTCGGTGCCGTGCTTGATATCCTTAACCAATACGATATCATGCTCACCCACGCTGATCACATAATCTCTTGATTTGTCGGGGAACATGTTTTGCAGCATTTCAAAGGGCAGCATATCGGTTTTACCAAAGAACTTAATGAGGAATACAATGCGCGCCTCATCGGTGTTGAAATGCAGTTCCTTGCTCTTAATATAAATATCGCTTGGCAGAATGTTATCAAGAATGATATTTTTGATAAAGGAGCCCTTATCGTATTTCTCATCGTAAAGGTTTTTGATATTGCCAAGTGCGATCGTAAGCATCTTACACATCTTCTCAGCCATTTTATCCTCGCCCTCAACGAACACGATATGATCGGCTCTGGCATTACTTACGATAGGACGGTAGGTATATCCCCCCGTTACAACTTCCTCCGATGCGTAGGCAAGCTCATCACGAATACCCTGCTTGATCTCGCCGATCTTTACAAGCTCGGAGCAGGCAATAATGACCCCGTTTTCGTCTATTACGCCGATCACACGGTCAATTGCATCTTTCATTTGATGAATTACGCCTTGAAACAATCTGTTAGACATACTACTACCTCATCCTTCTTTGTATATAAAATATGCAGAATAGGTATATTCTACACGATTTTTTGTGATTTTGCAATAGGATATTACCATTTTTCACAAAAAAAACACATATGATTTGTTGATTTTTTACGCTTATTGTAATTCAAGCGCAGCGCTCATACAGGCAAGTGCAAATATAGGGGCGGTTTCGGCACGCAAAATACGTTTACCAAGCCCCGTCATGCGAAAGCCTGCCGCACGTGCCTCTTGTGCCTCTGCAAGCGAAAAGCCCCCTTCGCTGCCAATGATCAGCGCAATTTCCTGCCCTGCTTGCAGCTTGCTTTCGGATAGGATACGGGAGATTGGCTCTGTACCCTCGCCCTCAAAGCAAAACAGCACCAGATCTGCTTTTTTTGCCATTGAAAGCATTTCCTCAAATCCAACTGTTGCCTTTACCTCAGGCAGCACGCCCCTGCCGCACTGCTTTGCCGCCTCCTCGGCAATACGCAAGCGGCGCTCACGCTTTTTGGGCTCTGCCTCGGGCTTGGCACGCACGATACAGCGCGCGCTTTCAAACGGAACGATCAAAGAAGCACCGCACTCCACCGATTTTTGTATCACCAAATCAAGCTTATCTCCTTTGGGGAGCGCCTGATAGAGCGTGATCTTACAGGGCGGCTCAGTTTCCTGCTTTTTGACCGTTAAGATCTCACACCGCACACAGTCGGGCAAAAACTCAGTGAGGGTACACTCGTATTCATTTGCGGCACTGTCACACACCGTGATGTGCTCACCCGCCGCCATGCGAAGGGCACGGGAGATATGATGTGCATCATCACCCCTAACGGTAATATGCCCGTCCTGTATCTGATCACTTGTAACAAAGAAACGCGGCACCTCGTCAACCTCCCCAATGGCGTTTTAATCATTATAACGCAAATTGAACAATTTGTCAATGGCTGTTTTGTGATTATTTACCACTTTTCGCACAAAAATGACAAAACGGACACCCAAAGATGTCCGTTTTGTAAATAAATTAACAATTGTTGTGTTATGCTTTTTGAACAACCAAGGCACACCAGCCATTGTCATCAAGTCGATCGGTCACGCGAAGCCCCTGTGCAAGCAAGGCATCTATGACCTCCTCGGCACGCTCTGTGATGATACCCGATGCAAGCAAAACGGCATCATCCTTCATGTAGCTTCCAACGTCGGGCGCCATACGAATGATGATATCCGCCACGATATTGGCGCACACAAGATCGTATTTGCCGCCTGAAAGATCTACCTGCTTTAAGAGATCGGAAACATCGCATGTAACGTTTTCCTCGCCGCTATCCTTAATATTTTCGCGCGCAACACGTACCGCAACGGGATCAATATCGTATGCCTTACATTCCGCAGCACCGAGCTTGGCGGCGCAAATGGCAAGAATACCGCTACCACATCCCACATCAAGCACACGCGAGCCCTTCTTTGTATAGGTTTCAAGCAGCTCTATCACAAGACGGGTGGTTTCATGCGTGCCTGTGCCGAAAGCCATGCCGGGATCCATACGTACAATGATCTCGCCCGGCTTCTCCTCGTATTTTTCCCAAGCGGGCACGATCACCATTTTTTTGCCGATATGAAGAGGCTTATAGTATGCCTTCCAGGAGTTTGCCCAATCCTCCTCGGAAACGCCGATGATCTCCACATTGCCCTCAAAACCGCTTTCCGACATGCGCTCACGCACAAAGGCAACAGCATCGGTAAAGGGCCTGTCCGCCGGCAAAAAAATTGAAACAGCCGCAACGGTCTTATCTGCATTCAAAATGCTTTCATCGATCAGATCACCATAGCAGGTCTTAAGGTCGATGTCGCTGAAATCCTCGATCATCAAATTGTTATTGAGCATGCTCATGATCGCAACAAGCGTATCAAGATGCTCCAATTTTACGGTCACCTTAAGCTGTGACCAATCCTTACAATATTCCATAGTTATTCCTCAGGAACGGTTCAGTTTTTCAAAAATACGTTTAAAAAAGCCTGATTTTTTGCCATAGTTGCTTTCACTGCATCCCTTGGCAAAAGCACGCATCTGCTCCTTTTGCTTATCGCTCAGGCCGTGCGGGATCTCCACGTTAACTTGGAAAATAAGATCGCCACGCCGTTGCTTATTATTGATAAAGGGAATGCCCTGCCCCTTTACGGTAAAGGCAGTGCCGGGCTGCGTACCCTCGGGAATGGTGTACTTGGTGTTCCCCTCAAGCGTAGGGATCTCGATCTCAGCACCAAGAATGGCATCAGTGACGGGGAGCGGTACCTCGCAGTAAATATTGTAGCCTTCACGCTCAAAAATAGGATGGGGCTTAACAACCACCTGCAGGATCAGATCTCCCGCGCTACCGCCGTTTCGACCGTCATTGCCCTGACCGCGCAGTGCAATACGCTCGCCGTCGTCAATACCCGCGGGGATCGACACCTCAAGCTTTTTACTAATGCGAATAAAGCCCGTGCCACGGCAATTATTACAGGGATTTTTGATGATCTTTCCCTTGCCGCGACAGCTGTCGCACGTGGTTGTGCTTTGGAACTGCATGCCACCGAGGCGCTGCATCACACGCATCTGGCCGGAGCCGCGGCATTTGCCGCAGGTTTCAGCAGTCGTGCCCTTTGCGGCACCGCTACCCGAGCAATCGGGACAGCGGCACACACGGTTATAATTGATCTCCTTTTTCACGCCAAAGGCAGCTTCCTCAAAGGTAACCGAAACGCGCGCACCGATATCGTCACCGCGCATAGGACCATTTCGCTGCTGCGAGCCGCCCCCAAAGCCACCAAATCCCCCGCCGAAAAAGCTGCTGAAGATATCGCCGAAGTCACCAAAGCCGCCAAATCCCCCGCCGGCTCCACCGGCGGCGGAATCGAATGCCGCGTGCCCGAACTGATCGTACTTGGCACGCTTATCGGCATCAGACAATACGTCGTATGCCTCGTTTACTTCCTTGAATTTGACCTCCGCTTCCTTATCACCGGGGTTCATATCAGGGTGATATTTTTTCGCAAGGGAGCGATACGCCTTTTTGATAGCGGTTTCATCCGCCCCCTTATCTACACCCAAAACCTCATAATAGTCGCGTTTATCTGCCATAATTCTCTCTTACTTTCAAATAAGAACGATCAATTGCCGCTCTTATCCTCAAAATCAGCGTTATAGAAGCCGCCCTCAGCGCCTGAAGCACCTGCATCGGCACCGCCCATATCGGCACCTGCCGCGCCCTGCTGCTTATAGAGCTTCTCGGAGAGTGCGTAGAATGCCTTTTCCAGTGCCTCGGTATCTGCCTTGATTGCAGCGGTATCGCCGCCTGCCACGGTAGTGCGCAGCTTCTCAATAGCACTCTTTACCTCTGCCTTTTCCTCCTCAGAAACCTTATCGCCGATCTCGGTGAGGGTCTTCTCGCTCTGGAAGATCAGTGTTTCAGCATGGTTTTTGGTATCCACAGCCTCTTTTTGTTTCTTATCTTCCTCAGCAAAGCGCTCTGCATCCTTTACGGCACGGTCGATATCCTCTTGGGACATATTGGTAGAGGAAGTAATTGTAATATTGGTTTCCTTGCCTGTGCCCTTATCCATTGCGGATACGTTTACAATGCCGTTTGCATCGATATCAAAGGTTACCTCGATCTGGGGCACACCGCGGGGTGCTGCGGGAATGCCGTCAAGCGTAAAGCGACCGAGCGTGGTGTTACCGGCTGCCATCTCGCGCTCGCCCTGCAGCACGTGGATCTCAACCGAGGCCTGACCGTCTGCAGCGGTAGAATAGATCTGGCTCTTTTTTACGGGAATGGTGGTGTTGCGCTCAATGATGCGGTTAAATACACCGCCAAGCGTTTCAATACCAAGCGAGAGGGGCGTAACGTCAAGCAGGAGAAGATCCTTTACGTCGCCACCAAGCACGCCACCCTGAATAGCAGCACCAACTGCTACGCACTCATCGGGGTTAATGCCCTTGAAGGGCTCCTTGCCTGTAAATTTCTTAACTGCCTCCTGCACGGCGGGGATACGGGTAGAGCCGCCTACGAGAAGCACCTTGTGGATCTCGGAAACAGACTTGCCTGCATCTGCAAGCGCCTTGCGGGTGGGCTCCATGCAACGGTCTACAAGATCGGCAGTCAGGCGGTCAAACTCGGCACGCGTAAGCGTAGCCTCAAAGTGAAGCGGGCCTGCCGCAGTTGCGGTGATGAAGGGCAGATTGATGTTAGAGGAAGTCATGCCGGAAAGCTCGATCTTTGCCTTCTCTGCCGCATCCTTCAGGCGCTGAAGCACCATTTTATCCTGACGCAGATCCACACCGTTCTCACGCAGGAACTGCTCTGCCATCCAGTCGATCACGCGCTGGTCGAAATCATCGCCGCCAAGGCGGTTATCGCCTGCGGTCGCAAGCACCTCAAACACGCCGTCGGAGATCTCGAGAATGGAAACGTCAAACGTACCGCCGCCAAGGTCAAATACCATAATGGTTTGGTCGTTTTCCTTATCCATGCCGTATGCAAGTGCTGCGGCGGTGGGCTCGTTGATGATACGCTTTACATCAAGGCCTGCAATTTTACCTGCATCCTTGGTTGCCTGGCGCTGTGCATCCTTAAAGTAAGCGGGAACGGTAATAACCGCCTCGGTTACAGGCTCGCCAAGAAACGCCTCAGCATCTGCCTTCAGCTTTTGCAGCACCATTGCAGAGATCTCCTGAGGAGTATATTGCTTATCTTCAATCTTTACCTTATAGTTAGAGCCCATTTCGCGCTTGATAGAGCTGACTGTACGGTCGGGGTTGGTGATGCTTTGGCGCTTTGCCACCTGACCTACCATACGCTCGCCGGATTTCGAGAACGCCACGACAGAGGGCGTGGTTCTTGCACCTTCGGGATTGGGGATGACCTTAGGCTCTCCACCCTCAAAAACTGCTACACACGAATTGGTTGTACCAAGATCGATACCAATAATTTTTCCCATGATTCTATTCCTCCAAGAAAATAATAGTTTTATTTATAGTATTGTGTTTTTGTTTTCAAATCAGTTTGCTACCTTTACCATTGCGTAACGGAGCACACGATCACCGCGGCAATAGCCCTTTTGCAGAACCTCTACCACAACGCTCTCCCCTACCGTATCATCCTCTACATGCATGACGGCATTATGGAAATTCGGGTCAAATACCTCACCCACGGGATCTATCTCCGTGACCCCAAGCTTGGCGAAGGTATCGCGTACACTCTTTAGCGTAAGCTCAACACCCTTGGCAACATTTTCTCCGTCGCTGTACTGTGCGGCACGCTCAAGATTATCCACTACAGGGAAAAGTACATTCAGCGCCTCACCAAAGGCATCTGTATAAATACCCTCACGCTCCTTGGCGGTGCGACGGCGGAAATTATCATACTCCGCCGCAAGACGAAGATAGGTATCGTTGAGAGAAGCCAAGTCATCGGAAAGCTTTTTTACTTCCTTTTCCTTTTCAAGAAGCGCTGCCTCAAGCGCACGCATCTTTTTCTTTGCACCCTTCTCCGGCATTGCCTCCTCGGCTGCCTCTTCCTCTACCACCGTATCCTCAATGGGATCGATGATTTCTTCATGCTTCAATTCTTCAGTCATTTTTATCTCCTTTGGGTAATTGTTTTGGCTCGTTTAGCAAATGCGAGATGTTACCGCCAAGATTATCAAGCGTAGCAAGCACGCGTGCATAATCCATGCGCAATGGCCCGATCACGCCGATCGCACCAACCGTTCTGCCATTGCTGCGGATCGGCTTGAAAACGAGCGTGGAATTGTTAATTACCTTTACCGAGCTTTCCTTGCCGATCACCACATTGACATCCTCGCCGTCGATCTCGGAGATCAGATCGAGAATATCATCCTTGCGCTCAAAGGCACCCAGCAGCTCGCCAAGGTTTTGTGCATCGGAAAATTCGGGGTATTGCAAGAGCCTGTCAAGTCCGCTAACCTTGAGTTCACCGCTATCAAGCTCACTTAACATTTCATAAATGCTTTTCATTACAGCATTTACCAGCACGCTGTCACCCGAAAGTCGGTTTTCAAGCGAGATCATGACAGAAAGCGAGATCTGCTCGGCATCAAGACCCACCACAAGCTCATTGAGCGCTGCGGTAAGCCGTGCAAGCACATGCTCATCGATCTCGGTATCCAGCAACACGTTTCTGGTCTTGACCGCGCCGTTTGAAGCAACCACGATAAGAATAAAACTATGCGCATCAATGAGCGCCGTTTCATATTTGGTAACCGTAACGGCATGGGCACGCGGCTTTATGGCAAAACCCGTATAATTGGTCAAAACCGACGCCACCTTGGATGCCTTATCAAGAATTTGATCAAGCTCAGACATTTTGATCTTCATCAGCTGATTGATCTGTGCGATCTCCTTGGCAGTCATCGCATATTCCTCAAGCAAGGTATCTACATATAATCTATAGCCCTGCTTGCTTGGCACGCGCCCTGCCGAGGTGTGAGGCTGCTCGAGATAACCAAGGCTCTCAAGCTCTGCCATCTCATTGCGTATGGTTGCAGAGGAGCAGGACAGCTGCTTGCTTTCGGTAATGTATTTTGAGCCAACAGGCTCTCCACCCCGAATATGTGCTTCTACAATAGCCTTTAAAATCAACTTTTTACGATCGCTTAACTCATTGCTACCTGCAGACATATCATACCTCCCTCTCAAATTTTTAGCACTCTCGCTCGTTTAGTGCTAACTCACAATAAAAAATATACCATTATTTTTACCTTTTGTCAAGGATTTTAATAAATTTTTTTGCATTTTTAAGGTACAGAGTGCAAATATTTTCTTTTTCATCACAAAACCATAAAAAAAGGAGCTTTCATACAAAGCTCCCTTGGTAATTCATAATTATGATGCTTTTGCTTCTTCCTATTTTTCAACACAGTACCTGTATCACTTGCCCACCTCGTCGGCTTTCTCACGTGTTAATAAGACCTTTGCCATAAGAGCAAGGGCGGGTCCTGCAAACACACCGATAATTCCAAAGATCTTAAGCCCTGCATAAAGAGCAACCAGCATCAAGATCGGGTGTAAACCAAGGCTTTTTCCAACGATGTGAGGCTCGATCACCTGCCTGATCACTGTAATGATTGCATAAAGCACAACAAGTCCTATGCCAAGAAAGGTATTGCCCGTAAGAATGGAAAAAATCCCCCAAGGCAAAAGCACAGTTCCAACGCCAAAGATCGGCAAAAAATCAAGAAGCGCAACTAGCATGGCGAGCAAAAACACATAGTTTACGCGCAGAATAAGAAACCCGAGAAAAAGCTCACCAAAGGTGATCAGAAACAGCAGACAATAGGCGCGCAGATATTGCCCTGCCGCTGCGCGTGCCTTCGCCGAAAGCTGCGGCACATGCTCCTGCCATTTTTGCGGCAAAAGCCTCTTGAGGCTTACTGTAACCGTTTCATATTCTACAGAAAAGTAAAAGCAGGCAATCAGCGTGACAAGCAAAAACAGCAGTGCCGCAGGAAGTGCCCTCACAAAGCGCATAACAAGCACGGGAATCCCCTCCGAAATACGGGAAAGCCAGCCTCGCATTTGCTCAGCAAAAAAAGTTTGCGGATCCTCAATAAAATACTCAAACCAAGCAAACGCACCCGAAAGCTCGATAGGCAAGCGCGAAAAGAAGGAGCGAAACAGATCAAAAACCCGTGAAATCTTTTCTTGCAGCGCTCCTTGCTCCTCTATAAGATGTCCGATGAAGTTTTGAAGCTCCAGTAAAGCACGGCTGAACAGCAAATAAATTAATGTAGCAAACAAGCCAAGTGCACAAAGCGTAAACACCGCGGCAACCGCCTTTTGCGGAATCCTCGTACGGGCAGCAAAGCGCTTTGCTGCGGGATGCGTGACCGCCGCAAGCAAAAAAGCGATCAAAAATGGCAGAAGTATCCCAAGCAAAAAATCGAAAAATAAATATAGCGCAAGAAGCACTCCCGCAACCGTTACGGTAATTGCGGCATATTTTACCCATTTTTTCTCTGACATATCGCTCTCCTTTTATTCCTTAGCTTATAGTATGTGCTTGCTTTGCCGAAAAATGCAAAAAACAGAGCGACTGCTCTGTTTTTTACGAAAGGATCACACGGTCATTTCACCGCGCAAAAAGGTTAATATTTTTTTCTCTTCTCGCGACACCTTTACCTGCGTCAGGCCTAAAACCTCGGCAGTTTCCTGCTGTGTTCTGTTTCTAAAATAGCGTATGAGCAATATTTTTCGCCAAAGAGGCGGCATGTGTGAAATTGCTTCGCTGAGTGCGATTCGATCTGTTAAAATTGCGGGCTCGTGCTCACTTTCATCATCTGTGATGCGATCTCCAAGCTCACCCTTTTCATCCTCAAAAAGCTTTTCGGAAAGTGAAGCCACGGGCGATGTTGCAGAAAGCGCAATTGCCGCCTCCTCCCCCGTGACACCTACTGCGGCGGCAAGCTCGCCAAGGGTTGGCTCCCTGCCCTCTTTTGAGATGAACTCCTGCTTTTGGCGTGCAAGCTCTGCCGCGAGCTGCTTATAGCTGCGGCTGACGTGAATAATACCATCATCGCGCAGATTTCGCCTGATCTCGCCAACAATAAGAGGTACAGCAAATGTTGAGAACGCCGTGCCGCGCGAAATATCAAAGGTGCGTATTGCGCGCAGCATGCCAATGGTTCCGATTTGCATTAGATCCTCATATTCAATGCCGCGATCCCGAAAACGCATAGCCGCAGCACGCACAAGCCCCATGTTTTCAGTTATCAAGGCTTCGGTTGCAGCATCCGCACACTTCTTATCTTGTGACTGCGCCTCGTGCAGTAGCCGATAGTGCCTTTCTTTCCCGTTTTTTTCCTCTGTTGCAAGGCTCACCTTATTCCTCCGTCGCCAACCGCCCCAGCCGCTTGGTTAAAACCACCAAGGTTCCTTTTCCCGCACGAGATGTAACAGTTAGCCGATCCATAAAATTTTCCATAACTGTAAAGCCCATTCCGCTGCGCTCTCCTGCCCCGTCGGTTGTGAAAAGGGGCTCACGCGCACGGCGCACATCGGGAATACCGCACCCCTTATCAAGAATTGCTATGCGCACCGTCTTGTCAGAGTAAAGGCTTACCGTTATGTAAAAATTCCCTTTTTTGTGTTTGTAGGCATGTACGATACAGTTGGTGACAGCCTCGGATACTGCACATTTGATATCGGCAAGCTCTGTGGTATCAGGTGAAAGCTGTGCACAAAATGCCGCAACAGCCGCACGCGCCATTCCCTCATTGACCGAAATGGCTGGTAGCACGAGCTCCATGCGATTGATCTCATCTCTAAATCTTTTTTCTGCTTTCATATCCATTTTTATCTATCTCCTTTCGCGCCTTCACCGTCGATTTCCATAAAGCGCTCCATGCCTGCAAGTCGCAAGATCTTCATAATTCTTTCATTTGGGCGTGTAAGTGCCATCACACCACCAATATCATGCATCAGCCGCAAGCGCCCCATTAAAAGTCCCAAGCCGGCGCTATCCATAAATTCAATACAGGAAAGATCAAGCACCAAGCGCCGCGGGCGCTCTTTTAAAATAAGCTGATCGAGCTCCTCTCGCATATATACCGCGCTATGGTGATCGATCTCGCCAAAAAGCCGCACCACCAATAACCAATCGCGTTTTTTTATCTCCAAACGATAGTCTGTTCGAAACATTTTTTCACGTCCTTTCAAAGCAATATCTTCCATATGATTGTAACAAAGCGTAAGCAAAAAAAAGGTCGCAGTCTGTCAGCACACAAAAAAAGTGTGCGACATACTGCGACAAAAGTAAGGTATCTCTATTCTGCATAAATTTAGAGGTGTGGCGGTAAAAAATATAAATTTAAATTCAAAATAAATGTATATAAAAATCGCCTCTCTACCGCTTGAACAATAGAGAGGCGATTCTTAATTGTTAATATTTTCGTTCGGCGCTAAACAAAGCCGCCCTATACGATAAACAGGAGTTAGAACGGATCCGCAACAACGTCATCATTGGGAGCAGTTTCAGGCTTCAAAGGATCCACGGGCTCCTGAGATGCGGCAATGATATCTTTGCTTAAAAGGAAACGAATTTCAGCGCTGGGCTCAAGATAGTGCAGTTTCATTTTATGCCTCCTTATTTCGGAAAATAATTCATAATTTCATTATAATGTATAAACTTAAGAATGTCAATAGGTTTTCCGAATTTTTTATCTTTTATCGATTTTATTCTTTGTTTGCAGTGATTTTTGCGGTCAGATTTCCGGGCACTACCTCATAATCGGTTACAGCAAATTCAAAGCTGCCAAAGCCCTTGGTCATTGCACGAAGAGCAATGGGGTAATCCATGATCTCTGCCTTGGGTACAACTGCATGTACCACAGTGTATCCCTTCTTGCCCTCGGCATGATCCATGCCCATTACGCTACCGCGACGCTTGTTGAGGTCACCCATAACGGTACCAACAAGCGATTCGGGAACGGTGATATCAAGATTGCCAACAGGCTCAAGCAAAACGGGTGCTGCCTGCTCAAGGCACTTCTTATAAGCAAGCTGAGCGGCAAGCTTGAAGGAAAGCTCATCGGAGTCAACCGCGTGGTAAGAGCCGTCATAAAGATCTGCAGCAAGCTGCACCAGAGGATAGCCGTAAGCGCCCTTTACCATTGCATCCTGCAAGCCCTTTTCTACGGCAGGGTTAAAGTTCTTCGGCACTGCGCCACCAACCACGGAAACGGTAAAGGTAAGTCCCTGCTCCTCTGCGGGTGCAAAACGGATCTTTACATGACCGTACTGACCCGAGCCACCGGTCTGCTTCTTGTGCTTGCCTTCTACGTCAACGCGCTTGGTAATGCGCTCGCGATATGCGATCTTGGGCTCATCCAGCTTTACCTTTACACCAAAGCGGCTTTCAAGGCGTGCAACCAACACCGACAGGTGTGTATCGCCCATACCGGAAATGAGGATCTGCGAGGTTTCCTTATTGTTTTCATAACGGAGTGTGCGATCCTCCTCAAGCATCTTAGCAATGCTTTGGGACATCTTGCTCTCATCCTTTGCCGTAAGGGGCAAAATTGCCTTGGTCATATAGGGCGTGGGGTAGCTCATCTGGCTATATACAACCGTGCCGCCAAGCGAGAGCGTATCGCCCGTCTTAGTGTCGGAGAGCTTAGCGATCATACCGATATCGCCGCAGCAAAGCTCCTCAACCTCGGCTTGGGTCTTACCGTTCATCACGTAGAAGTGAGCAAGCTTCTCGGCAGTGCCCGTGCGTGCGTTCTTCAAAATTATATCGCGCTTGATGGTGCCGCTCATAACCTTGAAGAAGGACATCTGACCAACAAACGGATCTGCAACAGTCTTATATACGAAAATAGCGGGATCGCCATTAACGTCAATGTCAAGCGTCTTGCCACCGGCAAGCGTTTCAACCTTTTTAGCGGTAAAGCGCGGGAAGGACTCTGCAACTGCATCCATCATAGCGATCACGCCCCACATCTTGGTAGCAGAACCACAGTAAACAGGAGTGATAGTGCCTGCAATAATGCCCTCGTGCAGTGCAAGTGCAGCTTCCTCACGGGTGATCTCCTCACCGGAGAAGTATTTTTCCATGAGCTCGTCGCTCGTGGAAGCGATAGCCTCATTGAGCGCGTCCTTGTAGCGGTTGACCATCTCCTTCATCTCGTCGGACATAGGAATCTCAAAGCGCTTACCGGCATTGTTGTAGGTGTAGGCCTTGTTGGAGATCAGGTCGATCATTGCCATTTCGTTGCCGATGTTGCAGGGCACAAATACGGGGCACACGGTAGTGCCGAACTTGTCGTGCAGCTCGTAGAAGGATTTTTCAAGGCTGTACTCGGGATCATCGCACTTGTTAACAAAGAACACGCGCGGCACACCAGCTGCCTCTGCCGCATTCCAAGCAAGCTCGGTGCCTACCTCAATGCCACTCTTACCGTCTACCACGATCACAGCGGAGCCGGCTACACGCAGTGCCTGCCCTACCTCGCCCGCAAAGTCGGGATCACCGGGGGTGTCGATCATATTGATCTTAATATTTTTCCACTCGACATGTGCCAGTGAAGAAGAAATAGAAATACCGCGCTTTTGCTCCTCGGGATCAAAGTCACAAACGGTATTGCCGTCAGCGATCTTGCCAAGACGGTCGGTCTTGCCCGCAAGATAGAGCATAGCCTCGGCAAGGCTGGTTTTACCGCATTCGCCGTGACCGAGAAGCGCGAGATTACGAATTGATTTTGTGTCAAAGGTTGCCATAGTGAGTTTCCTCCTTCAAACGCCTGTCTTATGCGTTACTAAATATACAAGGACGTTTATGATACGCCATTAAATTCATTATATCTAATATTTTTTCATTTTTCAAGAGAATTTTGCTGTATTTTTCACATCGAATGTAGAAATTTGCACTCTGTTTTTGTGCAACAACAACAAAATTTTAGCAATTTAAAGCAAAAAAGCAACCAAAACCGTAATTTTGGCTGCTTTGGGGTTAAATTTTAAATAAACACTTGGCATTCTCGCGCGTGGCGCGAACAAGCTCATCGGTGGTAATGCCTTTAACGACAGCAACCGCCTCGGCGGTATAGCGCATAAGCCCCGAATGATTTAACTTGCCGCGATGCGGAACGGGGGCAAGATAGGGTGCGTCGGTTTCAATAAGGATACGGTCAAGCGGTGTTGCCGCAACTGCCTCGCGCACCTTGGGTGCGTTTTTAAAGGTTACAACTCCCGAAAAAGAGATATACCACCCACGGCGCACAAGATCCCTTGCCATTTCAGCCGAGCCGCTGTAGCTATGAAACACACCCGTGACGTTAGGGTGGCGGCAAACAGCGTCAAAGCAGTCGCCGTGGGCTTCCCTATCATGGATCACCACAGGCATACCGTATTTTTCAGCCAGCTCCAGCTGCTTTTCAAAAAAATACGCCTGCTTTTCCCTATCGGTATCGTCGTAATGATAATCAAGCCCGATCTCGCCGAGCGCGACGATCTTTTTTTCTCTTGCACCGTCAAGCATCTCCTTGATCTCAGAAAGCGCCGTATCGATATCGGCAAGGCGCTGCCCGTCGCCGGGATGAATGCCAACGGTTGCATACATACCCTGCCACTTGGCAGCTTCGCGAACCACAAGGCGAGAATTTTCAGGATCTGTGCCGATATTTATAATGCCGCAAACGTCGGTTGCAAATAGGCTTTGCAGCAAAGCATCTGTACCTCCCGTTTCTCGCGTAAAACGATCATCGTAATAATGCGCGTGTGAATCAAACATTTTTTCCATCACAACTTCTCCGTTTTTCTGTCATAAGTAAAAATACGGAGGGAGAGCTCTCCCTCCGTTTTATTTTACCGTACACGCTCACCAAGGGGCGTTTCGGGATCAAGGAATACCACGCGCACCTGCTCCTCGCCGCTGGCAAGAATCATGCCCTGTGATTCGATTCCGCAAAGCGTTGCGGGTCTGAGGTTTGCTACAACGATAACCTTCTTCCCGATCAGGGCTTCGGGCTCGTAGAATTTGGCAATGCCGGACACCACCTGGCGCTTTTCATAACCGAGATCAAGCTGTAATTTCAGCAGTTTTTTCGCCTTGGGCACTCTTTCGCACGCCACGATCTTGGCGGTGCGCAGTTCGAGGCCCATAAAGTCCTCAATACCGATGGGAGCAACGGGCTCAGGCTTCTCCACGGGCGCCGCCGCCTTTTCTGCAGCAAGGGCTGCCTCCTCGCGCTTTTTGATGATCTCATCGATCACCTTTTCATCAATGCGGGCAAACAGCGGATACGCCGCACCAAGCGGCTTCTCGGCAACCAAAGCACCAAAAGAAGCAACGCTCTCGAAATCCTTTACCTCACTGCCGATCTGCGCAAAGATCGCCTCAGCCGTGGTGGGGATAAAGGGTGTGAGAAGCACAGCAGCTGTGCGAATGCACTCAAGCAGGTTGTAAAGAACCGTGCCAAGACGCGCCTTTTTACTCTCATCCTTAGCAAGTGCCCAGGGCATTGTTTCATCAATATACTTATTGGCGCGGCGCAGCATCGCAAATACCGCTTCGGCAGCATCGGCAATATGATAATCGTCCATCAAAGCCTTATATTTTGCAACTGCCTCAGCAACGGTTGCCTTCAGCTCGGCATCCGTTCCCTCCTCGCCTGCGGGAGCCGGCACAACGCCGCCAAAATATTTCACAGTCATGGCGTGCGTGCGGCTGACAAGATTGCCAAGATTGTTGGCAAGGTCGGTATTATAGCGCGTCAGCACATTTGTATAGCAAATTCTGCCGTCCTGATCGTAGGGCATTTCGGAAAGAGCGAAATAACGCACGCCGTCAACACCAAAGGTTTCGGCAAGCTCGTCCGCATAGATCACATTGCCGCGAGATTTCGACATCTTGACCTCTGCGCCCTCATTTCCCTTCTTTTCCTCAGCGGCATTAAACCACGGATGGCCAAACACCTTTTTCGGGAGCGGAAGCCCCAAAGCCATCAGGAAAATAGGCCAATAGATCGTGTGGAAGCGCAAAATATCCTTGCCGATCACATGCACATCGCAGGGCCAATATTTCTTAAAGTGCTCAGATTGCTCCTCAAAGCTTTTATCGGGATCGTAGCCAAGTGCCGTGATATAGTTGGTCAGCGCATCAAGCCACACGTAGGTCACGTGGCGCGTATCAAAGGTCACAGGGATGCCCCATTTAAACGAGGTGCGGGATACGCAAAGATCCTGCAATCCACCCTCAACGCGTAGGAAATTATTTACCATTTCCTTTTTACGAGATTCGGGCTGAATAAAAGAAGGATTGCTATCGATATGTGCAAGCAGACGGTCGACATACTTGCTCATCTTAAAGAAATAGGCTTCTTCCCTTGCCTGCTCAACGGGGCGACCGCAATCGGGACACTTACCGTCAACAACCTGCGTTTCGGTAAAGAAGGATTCGCAGGGCGTGCAATACCAGCCCTCGTAATGTCCCTTGTAAATATCGCCCTGCTCATAGAACTTCTTAAATATTTTTTGTACGGCGATGCAGTGCGTTTCATCCGTGGTGCGGATGAAATAATCATAGCTCGCATTCATTTTATCCCAAATACCGCGAATCTCACCTGCTACGTTATCCACGTATTTCTGCGGCGTCAACCCCGCCTCGTTGGCAAGATTTTCAATCTTCTGACCGTGCTCGTCAGTACCGGTGCAGAAAAACACATCAAAACCCTGCTGGCGTTTGTAACGCGCATATGCATCTGCCATGATGACCTCGTAGGTGTTGCCAAAATGCGGCTTGCGAGATGCATAAGCAATGGCTGTTGTAAGATAAAATTTTTCCTTCATACCGTTTCCTCCTTTATCCCGCAAGAGTCAATGCTTTCACTCTCAAGGGAGACAAGCGCCATCGAAAGGCGCATATAAGACAAATTATAAAAATGTGAGAACCATAAAACGAACAGCACGCCGACCGTGAGAAGCGAAAGCGCAAGCCACAGCAAGGATCTCAGCGAAAAAACAAAGATCTCCTTTATATGACGCTTTCCTGCCCGAACAGCAAGCACAAAGGCCACACGCAATTTTAACTGCTCATTGCCGACCGCAACAGCCGCAAAAGCAATATATATGCCACCAAAAAAGAGCACGCCAACCGATATCACAATTGCGAGCAAAAGCAAAAGGATCAGCAAAAGCACCGCAACGGGGGCGCTGAAATAAATCGAAAGCACCTCACTATATAAATGCAATGCCCCCGAAAATAAGCCGATCACAGCCGCCACAGGCAATGCAAAAAGCAGAACCGCTACCGCACCTGTGCGCCACGCGCGCCGATAGCGCGAAAATGATGTAAAATAGTAAAAAATTTCCTGTGATAACGGCTCCTGTTCCTGCCACAAAAGCCCCGCCATGCGAAGCTTGGCAAGCCATAAGGGCATGAGAGTGGAAAGAAACAACAATATACCGCACACGATCAAGACGATCTCAGTAATAACTGCGGCGGTGAGTGAAGTAACAAGCCTCCCTGTAATATATACCGCAAGCTCTATCAAGCAATATGCGGCACCGGCAATCAGCAAACAAAACAGAAAAGCCGAGGTAAGGCATGGAAGGGTGCTGTTTTTTTGCATCAGCAAGGCTGTTTCTTGCCTGATGGTCTTTATGCACAGTGCGTGCTCTTTTTGCCCTTGCAGCATGCCCAACACACCCCCATTTTCAAAATGATAAAAATATTTTACCATATTTTTATTTCATTTACAAGTCACACATAGAAAAAAACGCGAATTTTTTCGCAAAATCCAAAATATAAAATATTTTATGATAATTTCAAGATCTACACTCTGCTTTCACAGTTTACCGCGTTGTGTAAAAGTTAAAAAAGCTAAAAATTTCAAAATGCTTTTCTGGTAAATCGGCACGCAATTATAGCGAAAAAGTGCACTTTTTTAGCGCCGTGGAATTGAAGAATTGATGTAGTAATTCTTCATGTGAGAATGATGCATCATTCTCACGGCTTGTGCTTTTTGCCTCTTTTTGAGGCAAAAATGGCGGTGTTTAGACGCCAATGCAAAAACAACGGGTGTCTCAAATGCATTTTTGCATTTGAGACACCCCCTTATTTTCATTTGATTTGCGTAATATCGTAAGGTGTGGTCTGGTAAACAAAATAGTTTAACCAGTTTGAGTAAAAGAGATTGGCACAGCTGCGCCAACGCACAAGTGGCTCCTTGGTTTCATCGTCATTCGGGAAATAATTTTTCGGAATGGCAATGGGAAGGCCCTTTTCCTTGTCACGCAAATATTCCTTTTTCAGCGTATCAGCATCGTATTCCGAGTGCCCCGTAACAAAGATCTGCCTGCCACGCTCTGTGGCTACGGCAAACACACCCGCCTCGTCAGAGCTGCAAAGGATCTTGAGATCGTCTACCGCCTCAATATCCTCACGAAGCACTGTTGTGTGGCGAGAATGCGGCACCAAAAAGGTATCGTCAAAGCCGCGGAACAAAATAGAACGTTTGTGATCAAGCTTGTGCTCAAAAACACCAAACAGCTTTTCCTCAAGCGAATGCTTTTTGATACCGTAATGGTAATATAGCCCCGCTTGTGCACCCCAACAAATATAGAGCGTGCTTGTCACGTGCGTTTTACTCCACTCCATGATGCGGCAAAGCTCTTGCCAATATTCAACCTCTTCAAACGCCATATGCTCAACGGGAGCACCGGTGATGATCATACCGTCAAAGTTTTGATCCTTGATATCGTCAAAAACCTTGTAAAAGGAGAGCATATGCTCAGGGGCGGTGTGTGTGGATTGGTGCGTTGCCGTTTGCAAAAGCTCAAGCTCCACCTGCAAGGGCGTGTTGCCAATCAGACGTGCGATCTGCGTTTCGGTTTCGATCTTTTTGGGCATCAAATTCAGCATCACGATGCGCAAGGGACGAATATCCTGCGTAATGGCTCGATTTTCTGTAATCACAAATATATTTTCCTCATGCAGCGTTTGCGTTGCAGGCAAGGAATTGGGAATTTTGATCGGCATTTTCAACACCTCCCTTTCAGAAAGTAAAAGCTTGTTTTACATGCAAGCGTCAAGCGCCTGCTTAATATCGGCAATCAGATCCTCGCTGTTCTCAATGCCGCAGGAGAAGCGCACAAGATCGGGCGAAACACCCGCAGCACGTAACTCATCATCATTCATTTGTCTGTGCGTAGCGGAAGCGGGGTGCAGGCAGCAGCTTCTTGCATCTGCCACGTGCGTTTCGATTGCCGCGATCTTCAAATGCTTCATAAACTGCTCGGCAACCTTTCTGCCGCCCTTTACGCCAAAGCTTACTACGCCGCAAGTGCCGTTGGGCATATACTTCTTTGCCAGGTCATAATATTTGTCCCCTTCAAGAGAGGGATAGGTGACCCATGCAATACGGTCGTCGGATTGCAGATATTTCGCTACGGCAAGACCGTTTTCACAGTGTCGTGCCATGCGCACATGCAGGCTCTCAAGGCCGAGATTAAGAATAAAGGCATTTTGCGGCGCCTGGATGGCACCGAAATCGCGCATCAGCTGTGCCGTTGCCTTTGTAATATAAGCACCCTCAAGCCCAAAGCGCTCGGTATAGGTCACACCGTGATAGCTTTCATCGGGCGTGCAAAGGCAAGCAAATTTTTCGGGATATTTTGTCCAGTCAAATTTACCGCTATCCACGATGCAGCCGCCAACAGCCGCGCCGTGTCCGTCCATATATTTGGTGGTGGAATGCGTCACGATATCACAGCCCCATTCAAAAGGACGGCAATTTACGGGGGTGGCAAACGTGTTATCGATGATGAGCGGCACGCCGTGCGCATGTGCCACCTTGGCAAACAACTCGATGTCAAGAACCGTCAGCGCAGGATTTGCGATGGTCTCACCAAACATTGCCTTAGTGTTGGGGCGAAATGCAGCGTTCAGCTCCTCTTCAGTTGCGTCGGGCGAAACAAAGGTGAAATCAATGCCCATACGGCGCATGGTAACCGAAAAAAGGTTAAAGGTGCCACCGTAGATTGAGGAGGAAGCAACAACGTGATCCCCTGCCGAAGCAATATTAAAAACAGCAAAGAAGTTTGCTGCCTGACCTGACGAAGTCAACATTGCGGCAGTGCCGCCCTCCATATCGCAAATTTTTGCGGCTACACTGTCATTGGTGGGGTTTTGCAGACGTGTGTAAAAATAGCCCGAAGCCTCAAGGTCAAACAGCTTGCCCATATCCTCACTGGTAGAATATTTAAAGGTCGTACTTTGAATGATCGGAATTTGGCGCGGCTCACCGTTACCGGGGGTGTAGCCACCCTGTACACATTTGGTTTCAATTTTATAATTTGACATAATAACACCTCTTTGTGTTAAAAATTTAATCAACTATTAGTATAACACAAGTTTAGATGTTTTGCAAGAGAAAAAACAAATATCCCTCACGCCTGGTCAGCACACGCAAAAAAATTCCCGCGGAACACCGCGGGAATTTTTCAAAGACCAGCAATGGCAAACACCAACGGGATAGTGGCAAGCGCCAAGAGGTGCGAGATTACCGCCATATTGGCAGCCACCGTAGTATCCTTGCCGTAGGCACTCGGAATCACAATGGTATTGAGCCCCAAGGGCATTGCCAAGGAGCAGAGTGCGCAGATCAAGAGCGTTTTATCCTCAAAAACGGGACAAATCATTGCCACACCGATAAACGCGAGCGGAATAGCAAGCAACCGCACCAGAGAAATAATGTAGGTTTTCGTGTCTGTCAAGGTCTTTTTAAAGCTGATCGTCGATACGGTAATGCCGGTCAGAAGCATTGCCACGGGCGACATGCAAGCACTGCTGCTATCAAGCACCGCTACAAAGAATGACGGCATCGGGACCTTTAATAGCCCAATCACAATACCAATGATCATCGAGATAAACATGGGATTGATAAAGGGCTTTACGCGGTCTTTGAGGGTCTGCTGCTTGTCTGTAGTATCACCCATGAGCAAAACGGGCACTCCCCATATATAAATTTCGACCCAAAGCGGCAAGGTAAACAGGAGATATTCAAAGAAAATGTCGGGAAACATTGCGCTCACCACAGCGTTGCCCATAAAACCGAAGTTTGAAAACGCAAGTCCGTAGGTGTAGATATTTTGAATATATTTATCACGCGTTACAGCCTTTGATACAAAAATAGAAACCGGGACAAGGACGAGCACGATCACCGTGCTTACCACCAACAGCTTCCACACAGAAGCAAGGCGCTCCACGGTAAAATTTTCAATAAATGTACCGAGAACGAGCGCGGGAATAAAAATTGTATTTTCAAGCTTTGCAAGCACCTTTGCGGAGCCCTCAGGTAAAACCCCAAGCTTTGCAAGGAGATATCCCGCCGCGATCAGCGTAAACAAAAATGCAATTTGATTTAAGGTAGATAAAAAGACTCCCATATTTGCTCCTTTGGTTGAAAAATGACAACACCAAGGTATATTTTATCATTTTTTTTGCCTTTGTCAAGGCGTTTTTTGCTTTTTGCCTTTTTACTTTAAATAGAGCAAAAAATATTGATAAATTTAATTCTTTCATTTTATTATCAGAATTCTTTTTATAATAAAAAGAACAAAAAAGCCGCAAGCAATGCTTGCGGCTTTTTTTCGTGCTCATTGAAAACCGAACAAAGGTTGGTGAGTAGAAAAGAAACTCAAGTAATTGCAAACTTGAACAGGAGCACAATGTGCTCAAAAGTTCAAGCCCTCGGTCTATTAGTATCGGTCAGCT
>SVSS01000006.1 GCA_015064185.1 Oscillospiraceae bacterium
ACCCCGAAAAATGCGAAATGCATCTTTTATTTTTACTTCAAAAAAATCGCATGAAAAAACCCCAGAAGCCTTGTGGCGTCTGGGGTTTCGCTGCCTGCATCTATTAAGGCAACATAATATGGTGCGGGCGATGGGACTTGAACCCATACGATAGGAATCATGCGCCCCTTAAACGCACGCGTCTGCCGATTCCGCCACGCCCGCATATTTTGTGGGTGTGGCGGAATGAAGCCGCACACGCCCGCATGTTGTGTTAGACAACGCTACTATTATACATAACTGCGGGGCGGTTGTCAAGGGGTTTTTGAAAAGTTTTTCAAGTTTTTTTGCGCCTTAAAATCCCTCGGGCAATTTTACGGTATCCCTTGGGATTTTTGTAGGATCAAAAAGCGCAACAAGATCTGAAAGTGACACCGATTCAGGCGAGGGAAGCATCCCAAGTGCCATGGCAAGCGCGCCAAGCACAGGGGCGGGATCCTTATATTTTTGGCGCACGGTTTCCATGCATCCGTCACCCTCGCGTTTGGAGAGCCTGCGACCGTTGGCATCGACAAGCAGTGGGATATGGCAATAGGTAGGTGTTGCAAATCCCAGCGTCTGTTGCAAATAAATCTGTCGCGGTGTGCTGAAAATCAAATCGTTGCCGCGCACCACCTCCGTGACACCCGAGAGTGCATCATCCACCACCACAGCAAGCTGATACGCAAACACACCGTCAGAACGTCTGACCACAAAATCAGAGCAATCACGCAGCAAATTTTCGCGGTATTCCCCAGCGATGCAATCAAAAAAGCCAAGATCGGCATCGGGCACCTTCACACGGTAAGCGGGGGCTCGCCCCATGGGCGGCTGTTCTCCCCGTTCGGCACGCAACAGGCATCTTCTGTCATAGATCGGTGTGTGATCGGAAAGATGCGGTGCCGTGGCTGCATGGAGCTCTGCGCGCGAGCAATAGCAAGGGTAGATCAGCCCTTTTTCCCCCAGCCTTTTAAAATATGCTTCATAAATATCGGAGCGCTGTGACTGATAGAGCACCTCTGCGTCAAAGGTGAGCCCAAGCCACGCAAGATCATCTAACATATAGCGCGTATTTTCACCCATAAACGGACACCGCGCGATATCAAGATCCTCTACGCGAAGCAGGATCTTGCCCCCCTGCTTTCGTGCTGAGAGCCATGCCACCAATGCACACATCAAATTGCCAAGATGCAGTCTTGCGCTTGGCGTGGGGGCAAACCGCCCTATCACAGGTGCTGTTATTCTATCGTTCATAAAGAAAGTCCTTTCGTGCTTGGTGGAATAAGGCGAAGCTCCTTGCCATCTGTGCCGAATACCAGGGTACCGCTTTGATCGGTGCGGTAAACGTGTGCTTGAAATGCAGCAAGATTTTCGAGCACATCCTCGTGCGGAAAGCCGTATGTGTTCTGCCTTCCACAGCTAATGGCAGCAACGGTTGGCGTGGTAGCTGCCAAAAGCAGTGCTGTGGTAGAGGTAGCAGAGCCGTGATGCCCTACCTTTAAAAAATCACAGTCAAGATATTGCGCGCCGTATGCCGAAAGCAAGCTTAATTCCGCCTCGGCCTCTGCATCGCCCATAAACAAAAGCACCTGCTCACCAAACTGCACGCGCAATACGGTGCTGGCATTATTGGCATCCTCATCGGTAGCGGCATTACTATCCCCACAGCCACTTGCAATAAGCACATCCACCTTGGCAGCGCCAAGCAAAAATGTCTGCCCCGACTCTGCTGTTTTTACAAGAGCGTTTTTCGCCGCCGCATCACAAATGAGATCATACATATAATCATCGCTCCGCGCGACAGGCAAAAGCACCGTTTCCACCTCAAGGCTTTCTATTACCCAGCGCGCGTTCCCTACATGATCCTCATGCGGATGCGTGAGCACAAGATAATCAAGATGCTTTATGCCGTAACGTGAAAGCTCGGCACGAAGCGCATGCTCCTCGGTGGCGGTGGCGGCATCGATCAGCATCGTTTTCTCACCGCATCTTAGCAATACCGCATCGCTTTGACCCACATCAAGCACATACACGTAAAGGTAGTTTTCATCGGGCTTGGCGAAATTAAGGGAGGTAGCCAAGCGCAGCAGCAAAAGCACACCAAGCAAAAGTGAGAGCACACGCCCTGCCGTAACCGAGAGTGGCGTTTGAAACCGACAAGATCTCTTTACCATATGGCTCCCCCCCCCTTTCTTTGGTTATATTGTAGCATATTGTAAGGCATTTGAAAAGAGCAAAAAGATTTTTTCATCAATCAAGCAAACAAAGGCTTATGGGTTCGATTCCCGTGCGGCTATGCATAGAATTTCCTCGAGGTGATACCATGAAAATTAGAATTGCGCCTGCCACACTTCTTTTTCTCCTGCTTTTGGCGTTCAACCACAATTTTCTTTTGCCCGCCACTCTCCTTGCCGCGCTGTTTCACGAGTGTGGGCATCTTCTTGCCGCAAAAATGCTTAATATTCCCATTCGATTGATGGAGATCGACCTGTTTGGCGCCAAAATATATCCCGCACGCTTTATCCCCTCTTACCGCCAAGAGCTTCTGCTTGCTGCGGCAGGGCCGCTTTTCTCGCTACTTTTGGGGGTGTTTTTATTGCCACACAGCACCGCGTTTTCCGTTGCAATGCGCGATGCAACCTTTTCCTTTGCTTTATTTAACCTTCTGCCCATCAGTGATTTTGACGGCGGCAGAATACTGCACGCAACGCTCTCACAGCTCCTTGAAAATCAAACGGCAGACCGCGTGCTTGGCGTAACCTCCTATCTGTCGCTCTTTCTGCTCTTTTCCCTCTCCTCCTGTATCCTCCTTAAATACGGGCAAAATCTCGCGCTTGCCGTTTTGTCCGCCTCGCTGTTTGCAAAGCTTTTCTTGCCACAATATAAATAAAAGGCGCTGCCCCATTAGAGCAACACCTTTTATATTAAAATTAGTTATGCCAAAGCGTAGCAACGATCTTGCGGCGCTTTCTTGCTCGTACGACAAAATAAACACCTGCGCCAACGCTTGTGCCAAGAATAACACCCGCCATCACGATAATAGAGGTGTTGATAGGGCTTTCGATCTTGAGCTCCTCCCACAGCGAGTTCAGCATCATCAGGCGCTCCTCGGGAAGATTTTCGTAAAACTCAAGGGGCACATTCTCCGTGCCATAAAGGATCTCCATCGCATCGGGATGTATCTCCTCCATGGTAGCGCGATACTCCTCATCCTCCACAACAAGCTTATTGGGCGAAGCGTAGCAGATATACTCCGCATTGGCGATCGCCACTTCCTTCGAGAGCATGAAATTGATGTAACGCTCTGCAATCTCGGGGTTTTGGCTGGAGGCAGGCACGCACATTGCATCCACAAACACGTTGGTGCCCTCCTCGGGATAACAGAAGCCAAGATCCTCATTATCCCCATACATGGTAAAGAAATCACCCGCGTAATAGGGCGCAATAGCGGCAGAGCCGTTCTCCATTTTGTTAAAGATCTCATCCATGACGTAACCCTGCACAATAGACTTTTGCGACATGAGAAGCGCCAGCGCATCGCGCCACTCCTGCTCATTTTCGGTGTTCACACTGTAACCAAGCTTAAAGAGTGCCGTGGCAAACGCATCACGGGAGTTGTTGAATTGGAGCACATTGCCTGCGTATTTTTCGTTCCACATGATATCCCAAGTGCCAAGATCCGCTTCATCGACCATGGTGGTATTGTAAATAATACCGACCGTGCCGTATGTATACGGAACGGAATAGGAATTGGTGGGATCATAATAGGGCATTTCATCGCCAAACATGAGGGAAAGATCAATGTATTCGACATTGGGAATGTTGGCAAGATCGAGCTCGCGCAGCAACCCCTCCTCGATCATGCGCCCGATCATATAATCCGACGGGATCACGATGTCGTAATTTGCGGCGCCGCTGCTGATCTTGGCATACATATCCTCGTTTGAGGAATAGGTGGAATAATTGACCTTGACGCGCACGCCATATTCCTGCAGGTACCATTCCTCAAAGGCGGCGTTTACATCAAGCGAGCCCTCTGTACCGTCGGAGATATACTCGCCCCAATTGTACACATAAAGCGTTACAACATCCTCGCCACCGCAGGAAGCGAATACGGGCAAAAACAATGCCAGCATGCAAAAAAGCAGGCAAACGGTAATAATTTTTTTCATTTCAGCGCCTCCCTTCTGCGCTTGGTGCGATCACCCACGCTGCCCGCAAAATTAACGGCAAGCAAAAGCACAAGAATGGTAGCAATAATCAGGGTGCAAAGCGCATACATGCTGTACTTCACGTTATGCGCGGTCTGGTTGTAGATGTAAAGAGGCAGGGTTTGGAAATCGGGAGAGCTGACAAAGTGGCTGATCACAAAGTCATCCAGTGACAGTGTAAATGCCATCACAAGCCCCGAAACAATGCCCGGCACAATGGCAGGCAGCTCCACCTTGAAAAAGCTTTGAGCAGGTGTGCAGCCAAGGTCAAGTGCCGCCTCGCGCAGCGTTTTATCAAACTGCTTAAAGCGCGGCATAACAGACAGTATGACGTAAGGCAGGCTAAACGTGGTATGGGCTATGAGCATAGTCCACTTTCCAAGAACGTCGCCAAGACCCAGCATACCGCCAAGTGCCACAAACAGCAGCATCATGGATACACCCGTCACAATATCGGGATTCATCATGGGAATGTTTGTGACAGAATTTACAGCACCCTTCACATAGCGGTTGCGCATGCGGTCAAGCCCAAGTGCGGCAAAGGTGCCGAGCACCGTGGAAAGCAAAGAGGATGAAGCCGCCAAAAAGAAGGAGTTTTTCAGTGATTGCAGTGCTACCTGGTCGCGGAACAGCTCCCCATACCAGCGAAAGGAGAAGCCTGTATAGGCAGAGAGCGACCCGCCCTCGTTAAAGGAAAAGATGACAAGCAACAAAATGGGGGCGTAAAGCAGGGCAAACACCACCCACATGTATGTACGAGAAAGAATTTTCATACGATCATCTCCTCCCCATCGCCGTCGGAAAAGCGATTCATCACCGCAATGGAAATAAGGATCAAAATCATCATAACAAGCGAAATCGCCGCACCGATATGATAAGTAGAAGCATATTTAAACTGACGCTCAATGGTATCGCCAATCAGATCAAAGTTGCCTCCACCCAGCTTTTGAGAAATGTAGAAGGTAGAGATCGAAGGTACAAACACCATGGTGATACCCGATACGATACCCGGCACCGTCAGGGGCAGCACCACGCGAAACAGCGTTTGAAAGCCGTTGCAGCCAAGATCGGCAGCCGCCTCCAAATAACGCTTATCCAGCTTGCTGATCGATGTGTAGATAGGAAGCACCATGTACGGCAGAAAATCATACACCATACCGAGAATGACCGCACCGCCCGTGCCCACAATGGAAACAGTGTCAAGGCCCATCGCGGAAAGAAGGCTGTTTACCAGCCCACCGTTATCAAGCAGGGTCATCAAGGAATAGGTGCGAATGAGCAGGCTGATCCACATCGGCAGCATCAACAGCAGCATCAGCAGCTTTTGTGAGGAGGGCTTGGCGCGTGCCATCACAAACGCCAGAGGGTAGCCGATCAGCAGGCAAAAAGCTGTTGCCACCAAAGCAAAGCAGATAGACAAAAAGAAAATATGCGAATACGAGGAAAGCAATTCGATATTGGAAAACGAAAAGCTGCCCTTGGTATCGGTAAACGCAAAATACAAAACGAACAGTAGCGGCCCAAGAATAAAGAGCACGATCCATACCATATGGGGAACCGCTGCTGCCCTTTCAAGCAAAGAGCGTTTCTGTTTCATTCGGGCACGACCTCCTCTTCAACCTCAAGCTCGGGATCGGAGAGATGCTCCATTTCCTCAGAAAACGTAGAATAGTCGCCAAACTTGCCCGAATATTCGGATTTTTTCATGACGTGAATGGCATCTGGCTCAATGTAAAGACCGATTTTTTCATCAGGAGCTACATAATCCGATGTTTCGATCATCCACTTAAAGCCTGCGATATCCACAATGATCTCATAGTAATCGCCCTTAAAGGTAACCGAGGAAACCGTGCCGGAAAGCATGCCGCGCTCGACAGGCACCACGTCAACGTCCTCGGGGCGGATCACGATATCGACCTGCTCATTTTTAGCAAAGCCACCGTCAACACAGTCAAAGGTGTGCCCCGCAAAGCGTGCACGCTTATCGCCAAGCATTACGCCGTCAAGAATATTGGATTCGCCGATAAAATCTGCAACAAAGGCATTCACAGGCTCATTATAGATGTCGGTAGGCGTGCCGATCTGCTGGATCTTGCCGTCAGCCATGACAACCACGGTGTCCGACATAGAGAGCGCCTCCTCCTGATCGTGCGTAACGTAGATAAAGGTGATGCCCGTGGCGTGCTGGATACGCTTTAATTCGTTTTGCATATCCTTGCGCAGTTTAAGGTCAAGGGCGCCGAGCGGCTCGTCCAAAAGCAGCACGCGGGGACGGTTGATCAGTGCGCGTGCAATAGCAACACGCTGCTGCTGTCCGCCCGAAAGCGTAGTGGGCTTACGCATCTCAAAGCCCTTAAGCCCCGTCATGGTCAGCATTTCACGCACGCGGTCGCGGATCTCCTCCTCGCTAACCTTTTGCAATCTAAGGCCAAATGCTACATTATCGTAAACATTCAGGTGCGGGAAGAGTGCATACTTTTGAAACACCGTGTTAACGGCGCGCTTATAGGGGGGCACATCGTTAATACGCTTGCCCTCAAACACCACATCACCTGTATCAGGTGTTTCAAAACCGCCAATGATACGCAGGGTCGTGGTCTTGCCGCAGCCCGAAGGGCCAAGCAGCGTTACAAACTCCTTGTCATGAATGTCAAGGTCGATACCGCAAAGCACCTGCTCGCCGTCAAAGGATTTTACAATAGATCTTAACTCGATCAGTTTGTTGTTCATTCCGCATTCATACTCCTTGGGTAAAAAATTTCGGAATGGCTCGCTAAAACAAGGTTTTAGAGCAACGAAACCATATCACAGCGGTATTGTAACATAAACTGTATCAAATTGCAATAGTTTTTTCGCAAAAAATCACAAACAGGCGAAATCTCACGCAATCTGCCCGAAAAAAACCGAACTTTTTGGATTTATAAGCAGAAAAACTCTGCTTTTCTCCGAAATGCTCCAAAATGCTTTGAAATCCTCGCTTTTTGTCCCTCCCCCTCGGAAAGCCAAAAAAAAGAGCCGCGGCACCCTTGCCAAGCGGCTCTTTTCTCCCATCTTCAGCCACGGGGCTTACCGCCCCGACAAATGGCAGCAGCAACAAGACCAAACACAAGTGCTGCAGCCGTGCCCCCTGCCGCAGCAGAAAGGCCACCCGTAAATGCGCCGATCAGCCCCTTGGCATTGACCGCCTCTCTCACACCCTTATAAATAAGATAACCAAAGCCCGTAAGGGGTGTGGTGGCGCCCGCGCCCGCAAACTCTGCCAAGGGACGATAAAGCCCCACCGCACCAAGCAGCACGCCAGCCACCACAAAGCTTACCAAAATGCGTGCGGGCGTTAGCTTGGTTTTATCAATGAGGATCTGCGCAATGACGCAAAAGGCACCGCCGATCAAAAACGCCCACAGCAGTCTTAACACAATTTCCATTCCTTTTCCTCCTTTGAAGTAAGACAGACCAGATGTGCTATGGCAGGAATATTCTCTCCCTGCTGAATGATCTGAGGGCTCATCATCGCACCCGTGCCAAGAAAAAGCACACGCCTAAGCGCCCCTGTTGCGAGTTTTGGCAAAAGATAGGAAGCAAGGACCGCCGCGGAGCATCCGCACCCCGATCCGCCCGCATGGGTATCCTGCGTATCACGGCTGTAGATCATCATGCCGCAATCGTTATATACCCTTCTGATGTCAACACCCTCGATCGCCATCAGATCGCAAAGGATCGCGCCGCCCTCATAACCGAGATCTCCCGTTACAATGAGATCAAAATCCCCGGGTACGGTATTGCTTTCGTCAAAAAAGCGCAAAAGCGTATCGGCTGCCGCAGGCGCCATCGCTGCACCCATGTTAGCGGCATCCTTAATACCCTTTTCTATGACCGTTCCGGGCAAAACGCCGCGGATCAGCGCCTTTGCGCCCTCCTCTGCCCCGACAATAAAGGCGCCTGCACCTGTCACGGTCCACTGTGCCGTGGGGGTGCGCTGTGCACCGTATTCAAGCGGAGATCGGTATTGACGCTCTGCCGTACAGTTGTGTGAGGAGGCAACCGCAGCCGCGCGCCCAAAATAACCGTTTGTGGTAAGAAGCGATGCCAAAATAAGCCCCTCCGCCGCCGTAGAGCAAGCCCCGTAAAGTCCAAAATACGGCACGTTGAAATCCTTTAAGCCATATGCCGCACCCACGCACTGATTGAGAAGGTCGCCTGCCAAAATGGCATCTAAATCCTGCTCGTGCAGCTTCCCCTTGGCGAGGGCGGTATTGAGCGCCAAGCGCTGCATCTCTGCCTCAGCCTTCTCCCAGGTCTTTTGTCCAAATCTATCGTCATCGCCGTGCAGATCAAATACGCCGCCAAGCGGTCCTAGCTTTTCCATTTTTCCCACAACTGAGGCGGCGGCATGTATTCCACAGCTTGTGGCCTTTAACGCTTGTTTCATATTTCCACTTCCCTTCCGTTGTTATTATTTTTCCGCCCTTTCCAATTTTTATACATAAAAAGTGTGTTGCGCGAAATCGCGCAACACACCGTGAAATTTATTCTGCCTTGTAAGCAAGCACTGCTTCAAGCACAGCGCGCAAATTGCAAACAATCGCACAAACGGTATCCTTTTTCGCAACTGCGCTCTCCCGTTCCTCCTCGGCAACGGCAAGCGCGCCTGTAAGCTCCTCTACCTTAAGGCGAAGCATATCGCGCTCAGTGCGTAGCGCCTCAATGGCCTCATCACGTGCAAGAAGCTGCTCGTCAAGCAGCTCTTGGCTTTCAGCGCTGGGTGTGCCCACCTCTACAAAATCAGCGTCATATGCGGGGTTATCGAACCAAACCTCACCCTCACACTTAACGTAGTCATCTGCCGCCTCATCCCAGCCGTAGGATTTTGTTTCGGTATAGCCGCGATAACGCGCCACGGCAGGATTTGCCTTAACCTTCTCAAAGAGCACACGCACATCCTGGCGTGTGCTGACCTTTTCCTGATAATTCAAAACAGCTTTTCAACTCCTTTTAAAATTTTTAATACTGCCTCCAAGATCTCGGCACCCTCCTCGCGTTGCATCACATCGAGTGCCGAATTTCTCAGGCGCAGTCACTCGAGCGTATCGCTCTTGCTCGTGCCGTTCACGCCCTTGGAGTAGGCAATGTCCGCCTCAATGCGTGCGATCAGCTCCTCCTCGTTGAACTCGCACCCAAGATCGGCTGCGAGCACACGCAAGCGCGAGAGCACATAATTGAGTTTTTCCGCAGAGGTATAGCCCTCAAATTGCTCGGCTTGCAGCTCATACTCCCGTGCGGCCTCAAAAAGCGCGCTCATGTTCTGAAGTGCCTTTAACTTGCCGGTACAGCAAAACTTATAAATGTTATAGGCAAGGCCCGCTGCGTTTACAAGAATACCGAAGCAAATGCCCACAAGCTCCCAATTCGCAGCGATCCATTCAAATATATTCATATCTGTCTCTCCTCTTTAGCGCAATGTGCGGCGCTTGCCAAAGCCACCGCGCCGTTGCACGTACCGCGCATACTCACCGTAAGCCTCCTTGAACACACCGTTTGCAAACTTGTAGGTTTCGGGTGTGCCCTGCGCCAGCTCGATCATAGAAACAAGATAGGTCCAATAGACCTTATCATAAGGGGGCGGCACGCTCAACTTATCAGTGGAAGTGCTCTGAACGCTTTCTCCGCGTGCGAATCTGTCATGGATCTCAAACTCGATCTTTTTTTCGAGCTCCTCGAGCCAACGCAGCATCACGGCCTGCTCAAACTCATGCGGCTTTACGCTCTGCACAAAGCTCAAAACCTCATTTTTGGTCATGCCCCTCACCTCACACGTCGCGGCGGCGGCTCTCGTCGGCAAAGCGACCTGCCTCGCGCTCCATCAGCTCAGCGGTGCGCAGATCCTGGATCTCGGATTGATCGAGCAGGAGTGCAAATTTGCGGCGAATACGCGTCCACACGCCACGTCTGATCACGCAGTTTTTACCGTTGATGGCAACGTACACGTCATCCTTATATTTTTCATTATCCTTAAACAGGCGCACCTCAACATACTCGTTGAGCCATGCCTCCTGCTCGCGCAAAAAGCTTTTAAACTTCTCACTCTGCTCATCTGCGGCGCGTGCTTGCTCACTCTTTTCTTCGCACAGCAAGGCAAGCTTAGCCTCATATTCGGCACGCATTGTTTCGATCTGCTTTTGCAGATCGGCAAGCGTTACCTTTTCATTTTCTTTAGCCTGCATAGTGTCTCCTTTCATTTCTTTCGGCTGCGTCATTTAGATGCCAATGCCCCTAAATGACGCAGCTTTTCTGTTACCGCGAAGCAGTATCAGTTTTCGCCCACCTCAAAGGTAGAGGCGGTTTCGATACGGATCATAAACGCCTCAACAAGACGCGCGGCTGCCTTGGTTGCCTTCCAGCCTACGGTTGCACGCTGGTTGAGGGGGTCTGCCGTACCGGCAGAGCCAAGCTGCTTGACAATGTGCTGCAAGCCGCCACCCGTCAGCTCCGTAGTGCCGTATGCGTTATCACCGAAAATAAGCGTTGCATAAACATCTCTGCCGCCAAGACCTGCCTCACCGGGATAGAGAATATCCGAGGTGGTCGTGGTAATATCGGTGCTGCCGATGCCACCCGCTACAAGCGCGCGGTCAAAGTACAGATAGTTATCGCCGCTCTCGCTAAAGACGGCGCCCGTTACCTCCGCATACTGCCAAGAGGACTCGGAGGCATCATACATAAGAATGGCACGACCGATCATATCGCGCGAAGCGCGGTGACCTGCCGCACCCGAACCGATCTTAAGACGGTATTTTGAGCCTGTACCAAAGCCCTCGGTCGCAGCGCCTGCGCTATCGAGTGTGCTGTATGCGCCCGCAAGGCAATTCATGGTGCGGGAGGTAGGCGTAAGGTCGGGCGCGTGGAATACCTTTGCCTCGGTGCTCTCCACAAAGCGCACGCCCTCGATCATACCGATCTCACCCTCGTAAAGCTCCTTGGTATCGCAATATTGGTGCGGATATTTCCAATTCGCATCGTTGGTAAGGTCGTACGCACAGTCGGGGTGAATGATGCAGGCATAAGCGCCGTTGATCTTCTCGGCATTCTGATTTTTCAGGAAGCGCACAGCGCGCTTGATGCAATCCACCGTCATGTAGTGGTTACCACTCTCGGCACCGCCAACAAGCAAATAGCGTGCCGTTACCGCATCCTCACCGTACTGTACGTTTGTACCGCCGCAAAGCACCTCACGGGTAATGGTGTCAAGCGTTCTGCCCGCCTGCGAGCCAAGCAGCTTGGTTGCCATTACGAGATTGTTATCGATTGCGGCAAGCAAAAGCAGATCGGAAAGCTCCACATATCCGCCATATTGGCGAACAGTTGCTTCCACAGCCCCCATGTTGAGGGACTGACCCGTGGGTGTTACACCCTCGGAAAGTGCTGCCGTCAGCTTGGGCAGCGGATCGTATTTGCGAAAACGGATCGACTTACCGCCATTTTTAGGAATAGCGTGCTTTTGCGCAAACTGATCGTGAATGAGGTTGGGCTCGGCATTGTCAATGAGATAATCGGCGTAATAGGTACGCATCTCATCGGAAAGTCCGCCACCCTCTACATATGCGGTTACGCTTCCGCTCTCAGCGTTTGCGTAGCCTGTGGTCGTGTTGATGTTCTCGCCTGCGCCAAAGCGCTGCAGGTCAAAGATCTTTGTTTTACTGTTCATACCTTTTCCTTTCTTAATAGATTGCAAAAAGGCTGTCTGTCAGAACTCAATGCGCTCGCCCTTGGCTGCGCGCCGTGCCATTTCGGCACGCTCGGCGCGAGAAAGACGTGCGGCGCTGTTGCCAAAATGCCCACTGACACCGGGAGCCAATGCGCTTTCGGCAGGACGTAGCCCTCGGGCACGGATACTCTCGGTTACTGCCCGTTCGGTTTCCTTTCGTGCACGCTCAACTGCTGCGTCTACAGCCTCCTTGATTCTTTCCTCCATGCCGATACGGCTGATTGTTTCCTCAGTCTCGGGGGACCCTGTCACCACTTCTGTCGGCGCCGTTTTTTCCTGTTCCGCCCGTATAGCGGCTGCAAGCTCCCCCACATCCTGCGTACCGTAATGCTCTGCCGCTGCGGCTACCACATCGCGGGCACGCTCCAATTCCTCCATCATGCTTTTTTGCTCCTTGAAGCGGCGATTGAAGGTCTCCTGAAAAAATGCTTGAAAGAGATCCTTATACTCTCCCTCCATCATCCCTCTGAACGCCGTCCTTCGCGCTTCCTCACTGTTCTCCCCGGCGGCAGGAGCCTCCATTACTTCGCCCGTTGCCTGCCGGGTGAGCTCAGGCATTTCGTTTCCACCCATGTCACTCTCGCCGAACAGCGAGAGATCCAAGCTAAAAATTTGTTTCATATTCCCTCTCTCTTTCAAGGTGTCGCACGGACAAAAGCAAAATACGTGTGCCGCTTTTCTCCGTCGTTATCATCATAACACGAGGGGCCTTCCCGTGTCGTTAACTGCAGTGCTTCTATCAGGGAAGCACACGTGCATGGGATACTCCAAGGCAAGCTGACGCAATGCTGATACCGTCATAGCATAGGTATCGTTAAGACCGTATCTACAGGAAAGAAAGGCATTCCCCCGCGAAAGACTTGCACGCACATAGCGGCAAGCGGGATGGCTTGTTGCAAAGCTCACAAGTGCCCCCATCAGCGTAGAAACAGCAGCGCACACCAAGCTTCCCTCTGTGCCCTTTTGGGCGTGTCCCTCAACCAATAGGCGGTATTTCTCCCCCTGTTTTGTCGCATATATCTTGATCATATCGCGGCATCTTTCATGGCATTGTCACGCTTTTGCGCAGCGCCAACCATGGCACGCTCGGCAGGCGTAATTTCAACAGCGTTCCCCTTTGCACTTTTTCTTTTCTCTGCTTTTACAGCCGTATCCTTTTCATTTTCGCGGATGAATGCTGCGATCTGCGTGCGGATCTCCTCAATGCCCGAAAAGTCCATGGCATCGAGCAGGATCTGTGCAGCGGGAGCGTTAGCGGGATCAAATACACCCAAGGAATATAGGCTTTTGAGCATCTCATTATGAGAGTATCTGGTATAGGGATTTTGCTTTTCCGCACGCACGTCAATATCAAACACAGGGCGCCTTGTCAGGGGCAAGCCGCTTTCCGAAACACCCGTGACCCTCTCCCGAATGTGGTCATTTGACCAGCTGAGGTATCGGTTTCCACCGTTTTTGCCAAGGATGCGAAAGCAACGGATCTCACTGTAAAACTGGCGCACGCACTCTACCATGAGGCGCGCAACCTCCACAAATGCACGGTAAGAGGCACTGATGATATCGCGCATGCTCTTATTGCCCGATTCCTGCAACGCGGCAATTGCTGCCGCTGCAGTTACACCGCTTTCGGTCGAGCCCTGCAGCATATCTCGATTTGCAACAGTTTCCTTTAATTCGTTCACCTTTGCGTTCTTTAACTGAAGCCAAAGCGGATCGGGAGCCGCCACCTCGATCTGGCGCAGGCGCTCCTCATCAGGGTCGCCCTCAACCGAAACAATGCGACGGGAAAGATCACAAAACTCCTCCTCATTTACGCCCGTGCTTCTCTTGCAAAAATAACGCACACGTGTTGCCCAATCCATGTATTCCAGCAAATTGCGATCCATGCGGTCAATATACCCTTGCGGATCACGCCCAACGGCAATAATGCCAAAGCCAAGCGAGGTGCCCTCAATGGGATACAGCACGTCAAGCACAAAGGGGTATTGACCGTGCTCATACCAGCCGTTCTGATAACTGCCCTCGTTTTCGGTAGAAAACAGCACCGTATCCCCCGCAAACTTGCAATAATGCAAAACAGTGCGCCCTTCGGCGGTGCGCTTTTTGTAATACCAATCCACCACTGCAACCGTTTCCTCTCCACCGCCACGCGTACAAAACAGATGATCAAGTCCCTCATCCCCCTTGCCGTCATAACGCGGAAAACGCGCGCGAAGCGCTGCTGCATCGACCTCCTCTACAAAATAAACAGCACGCGAATCCTGCAAATGGCGAACGCCCATATCCCAATAAAGCCCTTGCAGATCAACACGTCTGACGTCTACATCGCCCATGCCATTTTCAAGCTCGGTATTCCAAAACACACCCCATGCGCAAATACCGTGCTTCAGCTTATACCACATATTATCGGAGTACGATGCCTCAAAGCCGGAGCGATCGAGGATCACGGGCAAAATAGCCGACAGCGCACGTGCGTCCTCCTCGTCACTCTCCTCACGCGGCAGGCATATGGCAAGCGGGATATTCTCCATAAGATCTGCATGCTTTTGCATCAAGGCATTGAAAAGCCAAGCAGACGTAGGCGCGATCACCTCCCCCTCGCCATTGCGATGCGCACGGGGCATTACACGAAGGCGATACCAGTCCTCCTCCTCTTGCACGCGTGCAGAAAAACCTTCCCTTGCGCGTCGCCAAGCAAGCAATTGCTCCGCGGCTGCGCGGATCTCGGCCTTTCCGATGATGTTCTTTCTTCTCATTTTTTCTCCTTTCCTACCGCATTTCCTTGCGGTGTGCATAATAAACGACCTCACGGTCAAGCGGATCAAGCAATTTGGGTGCGCGCGGCGGGGCGATATGCGTGGGGCGCATCGGCACCATCATACAAAGATACCTTGCCTCGTCGGCGATGTGGTCCTCCATGTCGCTGTCAACATCCTCTGCGTGTGTGCGGCTGTACTGCAGCGTCGGCACGGTGCGCAAAAATTCCCGACACGTAGAGAAAATATACATCATCGGCACCCCCTTTTCATCAAAGGTGAAGCGATTGTGCATCTGCATCCAGCCTGCCACACGCCGATTGTCGCCGCGCTCAAAATAAACGCCACAGCGCTCTGCGGTTTCGGCGATCGCCTCGCCGCGCGAGGCATCCCAGATCGCGGGGTCGGCAACACCGGTGATCTGCTTTCCTATCAGCCACGGGTGCTCACGCTCGATCTTAGCGATCTCGCGAAAGATCTCCTCAGGACTCATACGCACGCCCACGTTTGCCTCATTGCGCACGCAACCGTAAAATTCGAGTATGCGATAAAGCCGCCCGTCATGATCCTTGACCCACCACCCCACCGAAAAGGGCTTTGCGTAGCCAAAATCAAAGGAACGGTACACGCGCCACTCGGCAGGTGGCGCAAAGGGCTCGATCACATGTGTGTAAAGCCGATCGGCATAGTGCCCCGGGTCATTGCGAAATTCCTCAAACACCTGCCCCTCGTATACGTTCCAATCCCCCTCAAGATGTGCGCGGCGCTTGTGCGCCGGCAATGCCTCAAGGCGCCGCACGTATTCGGGGTCTGCCTCCATGAGCACGCGGTTATCATAAACCACCGCGGGAATAAAGGCATAATCCTGTGCACGCTCGTTCCCCTCAAAGCGTCGATCGATAAACAGCCGCTTGATATAGGCGTGCCCCACACCGCCGGGATTGCAGGTATAATAGACCCTTGCCCGAAAATCTTTTTTGGTGGTACGCAGTGCCGTGCAAATAAAAACGATCCACTCCTCCTTGAAATGCGTTGCCTCCTCAAAGCCGATCACATCATATTCGGCACCTTGATATTGCAGCACGTCACTGTCAGCATCACAGTAGCCAAGCGTGAGGCGAGAGCCGTTTGGGAAAATAAAAGCGCGCTCGTCCTTTTTAAAGGTAGCAAAGCCACCCAGCTCCATTTGCAGCGGCAAAATATGATTTTCTCTGAGCTCCTGCAGGCTCCGTCGCAACAAAAGCAATCGTAGCCCCCGGTAACGCATGGCAAGCATGACCATTTTGCGACGCATTGCCCAGGACTTTCCGCCCCCGCGCGCACCGCCGTAAGCGGTATGCCGCGCGCTTGAGCAAAAAAACTCCTGCTGCCTTGGGTTTGGAATCTCTTTGCGCAGGCGAGAAAAGATCAGCGGCTCCATTCTTCAAGCACCCCCTCAAATCGCACGGCGCCTATTCCCTCGCCACTCCCCTCAAGGCTCCCGTTTTTGCCGCCGATACGGTCGAGTATGCTTTCTGCCGCTTTCAGGCGCAGCTCAGGCTTTAAGCCACTATCCTGCATCAGAGATACGATCACCTCAACCGCCGCCGCACCGGATGCCAAAAGCATCTGCTTTACATCTCTCTTTTCTCGCCCTTGCTCCGACATCGATCTGCCCCCTTACACGGCAACGCTGCCCTGACGGAACACGATACGGTAATTCTCCGCATCACCTCCGATCTCGACCTGCCATGCCTGCAGCGCTTGCGCGAGGGCGCTTTTTTTCATTTCAACAGTATACGTGTCCTCGCCCTTGCTCACCTGCACGGTGTCTTTCGCATCAGGCTCACCCGCAGCGGCAAGCGACAACAATGCCATAAAGGCAGATGCAAGTCGCACGCTTTCCTTAAAACCCGCTATATCCTCACGAAGCACCTTGATCTCCTTGGCGCGCGCCGCAAGCAGGTGACGCGACGGCTCAACCACTTTTTTTCTTGTTTCCTTCTCTTGGTTTTTCATTGAAAGCTCCTTTCATAATATCCGTCAAGTGCACACTTAAAGGGACAGCGCTTATAATCACTCGGGTGTGCGCAATAGGCATATACGATATCCCTTCTCGCGCGACGGTCGGGAAAGCGAAGCTCCCCACATTCACAATACGTAACCCCCGCCTTCTCATAACGAAAGTACGGGCACATTCCTGCAATCGGCATACTTCTTCCTCCTTGTTATTGTTTCGTTTTTGGGACGGTCTTCAAAAAGCGAACGTCCCTTTTTTAGAACGCATACTCCGTAATTTCATTTTATTTTTCCATAATGCAAGCTACTTTCACGAATTGCGTCCTATTTTTAGAACGACTTAATGATACACCTACACCTCTCATTTGTCAAGTACCACAACATGAACAAATTGTAAATTCGTTTCATTTTTGGAACGGACGCTTGACACGAGCCCCCACGTTTGCTACAATAAAAAAGGAAACAATTATCTGATATTACATGTGGTTTCTACTACCGCAATCGGATATAAATATGCACGGAAAGGCAGTAAATTATGACTGTATCAGAGCGCATACGCACACAAATGAAGTTGCTTGATCTCTCCTACGGTGAGCTCTCGGCGGCAACGGGACTCACGAAATCCGCCATCCATCGCTATGCAACCGGGCAGACCGACAAGATCCCCACCGAGGCGCTTGAAAAGCTTGCGCGCGCCCTTGGTGTAACGCCTGCCTACCTCACCGGCTGGGAGCAAGAGCGTCCGCACACATTGGCCGCACACTTCGAGGGTGAGGAATTTTCTGATGAGGAGTTGCGCGAGATTGAGGATTTCGTGCGCTTTGTAAAGTCCAAGCGAATAGGCAAGAGGGAATAATCCGAACTCGGTTTTGAGAAGCAAATATCTGCATCTGCATCAGAAAATTTCCTTGTAATATCCCCATATTACTGCGAAAATTTCCCTCGCATCTACAAATATTTGCTTTCTCAAAACTCTAAAGGACCCTCAAGCATTGATTTTTTGATGATTTTGCTGCTTGGCGGTCGACGCCAAGTACAAACTTGGCAAGAGTGATAAGTGCCGAAAGCGCAAAAAAGAAAGGCTTTAGGGCGGGTTCGGATTATTCCCTCTTGCCTATACTGAAAGGAACTCTATGTACGAAAAGTTACTCGACGAGGCAGAAAAAAACGGTCTTACCGTGATTGAAAAATACCCCTTTATATCGCCTCGCATCCGTGGGCTCTGCTGTGATGACACCATCGCAATCAGTGCACAGATCGACACCGAGGCGGAACGCACCGTGGTACTGTGCGAAGAGCTCACGCACGCCCTACACTCCTATGGGGATATTCTTACCGATGCGCGCATGGAGCGACGCACAAGAGAACATATTTTTGACCGTTTGATCGGTATCGATAAATTGCTTGACGCTGCTCTTGAGGGCTGTCGCGAGCCGTGGGAGTTCGCAGAGCATTTTGGTGTACCTGAAGAGTTTTTTGTAGCGGCAATGCAAAATTATCGTGAGCGTTACGGCACCATGACAAAGCTATCCACAGAAAAAGGAGAGTTTATCTTATCCTTTGAGCCAACCTTTCACGTACGACGTTTATTTTCCTCTCGTAACAAGAAAAGAATGATCCGAAAGGACAATGCAACATGAAAAAATACTTAATGTCACTTGATCAAGGCACGACCAGCTCACGCTGTATCATATTTGAGCCTAACGGCAACGTTGTGGCAAAGGCAGCGCGTGAATTCACTCAGTATTTTCCAACGCAGGGGTGGGTTGAGCACGATGCGTGTGAGATTTGGGAAAGCCAGCTGGCAACCGCAAAAGAGGCACTTGCCAAAGCAAGCATCACCGCTGACGATATTATAGGCATTGGCATCACTAACCAGCGCGAAACGACTGTCGTTTGGGAAAAAGAAACAGGTAAGCCGATCTGCCCTGCCATTGTGTGGCAATGCCGCCGCACCGAGGCAATATGCGAGGCGCTGCGCCAAGCGGGCAAAGACCGTATCATACAAGAAAAAACAGGGCTTACCCCCGACCCCTATTTTTCTGCCACAAAGCTGCAATGGATCCTGCAAAATATACCCGATGCTCAAAGCCGCGCAGAGCGTGGCGAGCTACTCTTTGGAACGGTTGATACGTGGCTCATCTACAAGCTTACGGGAGGGCGCGTACACGCAACCGATCCCTCAAACGCCGCACGCACCATGCTCTTTAACATCCACACCCTAACATGGGACGAGGAGCTACTGGAGCTTTTTGACATTCCGCGCACGATGCTCCCCGACGTAATGCCTACTGTTGGCATATTTGGTGAAACCGACGCCGCGCTTTTCGGCTCTCCCATTACCATTGCCGCGGTAGCAGGCGACCAGCAAGCGGCGCTCTTTGGGCAGTGCTGCTTTGAAGCAGGTGATATCAAAAACACCTATGGTACGGGCGGCTTTATGCTGATGAATACGGGAAGCACACCTGTTGCCTCCTCAAACGGCTTACTTACAACGGTCGGTTGGCAAATAGGTGGCAAAACCACCTATGTTTTAGAGGGCTCGGTATTTATCTGCGGTGCTGCAATACAGTGGCTACGTGATGGTCTCGGGCTTCTTCCCTCCGCTGCGGAAAGCGAAGCGATTGCAGCAGAAGTGCCTGACAGTGGCGGTGTATACTTTGTGCCCGCCTTTGTGGGACTTGGCACCCCCTATTGGAATGCCGGGGCACGTGGCACAATTTGCGGAATCACACGTGGCACCACCCGCGCACATTTGGTGCGCGCAACGCTAGATGCCATGGCATTTCAAACAGTTGACGTGATCGACGCCATGCGACGCGACACCGGCCTTTCAGTACCGCTTTTGCGCGTTGACGGCGGCGCTTGCGCCAATAACCTTTTAATGCAAACACAAAGCGACCTTGCCGCCCTGCATATTGCACGATTGCCCCACGTTGAAGCAACCGCTTGGGGCGTTGCCGCCATGACGGGACTTGCAACCAATCTTTATCAAAGCACAGAAGAACTCAAAGCGCTTCTTCCCGCAGCCAAAATATTTGCGCCAAGCATGGATGAGGAGGAGCGCATTGCGCATCTTGAAAAATGGCACCTTGCCATTTCAGCATCCAATATCTTTTCATAAACAGATAAGAGATTTTACCATTTGACAAACAAAAACTCCTCTCGCTATGCGAGAGGAGTTTTTTTAATGTTAGATAATTATCCAACGATACCGGAACGCTCGATACCCTGTACCAAATGTCTTTGGCAGAAAAGGTAAAGAACGATCAGGGGAGCGCATGTCATCAAGCCACAGGCATAAACGATTGCCTTCTTGTACATGGGGCTTGAGTGCGTGACCTGCGTATAAATGGTTGTCAAGGTAATGGGAATTTCATCTATCCTTGTCAAATACGTCATAAACGCAGGAGGCTGACCCGTAAAGAAGAGCGGAATGTAGAAGTCATCGGTCCACTGCCAACAGAACGAAAACAGGAACACGGTGATAAGCATCGGAACAGAAAGGGGCAAAATGACCTGCACAAAGGTGCGGAAGGTGTTTGCACCGTCAAGATAAGCAGATTCCTCCAACTCATCGGGTACACCGCGGAAGAACTGGCGAAGCAAAAAGATATAAAGACCGTTCTTAAAGGCAAGACCCGTTACAGAAAGGAGCAGGATCGGCACAACGCTTCTGATGGTGCTGATACCGCCTACAAAGTTTTCAGGCAGAATCTTGATCTTAGAAAGGATCGCATCAATGCCCTCAATGCCTGTACGCGCGCCGCCAGCCAGGAAATTAAAAATTCCAAAGATATCCAAGTGCTGGAAACGGTAGAAAATTGCAGATTGCATCGTACCGTGCGGGATCGCCAAGCTGAGAATCACCAAGAAGAATACGGCTTTTGCGCCACGGAATTTAAATTTTGCAAGACCGTAACCGATCAATGCGCAGGAAAATGTCTGTAGCAGCGCACATCCAAGGGAGAGTGCCAAGGTGAAGAAAAACACCTTGAAATACTCCAAGTCAACAATAATTGACTTATAGATAATTGCCGAGAAGGCACGCGGCACATTCACAACCGTAACATCTACAAAATTTTCAGGCGCCATAAAGGAGCGCATGACAATTGTGTAGAAGGGCTTGAGAATGACAAAAGCGATACCAATGAGCAGAAGAATGCGGAAGATGTACCACAGCACATTTTTTGCAAAATACGAAGAAAGGTATTTTTCTTTGAGACGTTCCTTCAAGCTGGTACGCTCAAAATCAACACGAATCTTGTTTTTGGACTCGCGCATAACTTGCGGTTTGTTATCCATATTTTGTGTCATATTAACATCCTCCTTTCCTTAATCTCTTCTCTGATAGAATACATACATGGAGAAAATACCTGCCACGATGCCAACTATCGCCAACACTACGAGGAAATACATCCAACCCATAGCTGCACTCACGCTCTTTGCTCCCGCTGATACGCCCATATATGTATTGTTTATGAGCTGCATGACGGAGTTAGAATCCGTAGTAAAGGAGTCGATGATCGTATAAACGGCATTTACCAAAATCATCGGGCTTACCATCGGGAACGTGATCTTCCAGAAGGTCTCCCACGATGTCGCGCCATCAATCTGACAGGACTCATAAATAGCGGGCGAAATCGACTGCAAGGCTGCGAGGAAGATCAAAATCTGTACACCCGAACGGTTTATAATGCCCGAAATGCTTGCAACGGCAGAAGAAATGTATGTAACAAGACCTGTACCAAAGCCAAGATTTTGGAAAATGCTGATCAGCAGGGCCTCGAACGCAGTTGAGGTCGCTAACTCCTCAACTGCCTCTTCGCCGCCCTCCATACCCAAATCCATCTCGTCGCCGGATGCACCGTAGGAGGAGGACATAACAGACTCCATAACGCCCGTAGAAACGATAACGGGCAGGAAGAAGATCGCACGGAATGCTGCACGACCAATCATTTTCTGGTTGAGGATCACCGCAACAAAAAGCGAGAAAATGAGGATCGCAGGAATATCAAACGCCATTTCCTTCAAACCGGTCAGCAAAGCCTGCGCAAAGGCAGCATCACCCGTAAAGGCGGTCGTATAATGCTGAAAACCGGCAAACTCTTTGGTTACGATACCCTTCACCGAGGTGTAATTATAAAAGCTGTAGGAAAACGATTCCCAAATGATCGGGAGATAGATGAATACCAATCCGATCAGGAACGGCAAGACAAAGAGCCAACCCGCACGAGATTTCTTTCTGTCAAGGGAGGGTATTTTCTTTTTCTTTTTAGGCGCGGCAACGACCGACGCATTTACTTGATTTGTCATAAGCTTTTACCTCCCTTAAGCATTGGCATTATGCAGGATCACAGCATAACCGTAAGCAGCGATGTGATATACAACGCCGTCAACCGTAGTGGTGATCGCATAATCGTTAAAGTTAAGAATAAAGGACTTGTAAGCCACAGGCTTTCCGTTTTCGTAATCACCGTAGGTTACGTATACAATATCACTGTCAACTGCATACTTGTAAGCCTTATCAACGTTACCTTCTTCGGTACCGTTGGTAGCACCTGCAACAGGCTCAGACTTCACTACAAGACCTTCAGCAAGCGTTTCGATCAGATTCTCAAGATCAATCGCCCGGTCATTAATTGCGAGATCACCCTTAAGCGCAGTGACAAAGAGTGTTGCAAGATCCTCAACGGAAACATTGGCATAAGCGCTGTCACCGTAAAGGAATTTCTCACGGTTGTAAGTAAGATTGTCAGAAGCCTCGCCGTAGCTTGCTACGATCTCATTGTACGTAGCAACAATGGTGTCAAGGGTAGTCTTTGCAGCGTCAACAACATCAGCATCAGCCTTCGTATCAACCAAGAACTGATAATTTGCCTGTGCCACATCCTTCAGATTATCAATGGTTTCTCTTAACAACATAAGCTCTGCCATAGGCTCTGCCACACAGGTGGTCAGCGTCAAGAAGAATGCTTGCTTAACGGCTGAATTTATATTTGTGGGATCAGCAACGCAAGCATCAACGTAAGCACCCCATGCCGTCATCAACTCGCTACCCTCCGCACGCAATGCCTGCATTGCCGCATACTTTGCAGCAAGATCCGCCTTGTACTGTGCCATACGCTTGTTGATCTGATTGAGAGTGGTGGTAGCAAGAGCGATGTTTTCGCGTCTTTGTGCCACAGCAGCAGCATTCTTGGCTGCTTCGTCGATCGCATCCTGCAGCAGCTCATCCGCGTCGGGAACGCGAGTACCGTTAAGAAGCTCATGATCGATGATCAGCTTGGTTTGCACGTCGCTAAGCACAGCATTGAGTTCCTTGTAGATCTCAACCAAACGGGTCTGCCAAATATCGTAACGAACCGAATAGTTCTGAGAAAGGAGCATATCCTCTTTCAAAAGCTCGGTATTGGTATAGGAAAGCAGGAAGTATACACCCGCACCGCTCTCCATTGCCTTAAGCATTGCATAGGTAAGGTTACCCTCAAGATTGAGTGCGCTGCTTGCGAATTCCACGTAACCATGGAGTACTACACCCATAAACGGAACCGTTGCCAACTCGGTAATGTAGCCATTAGAGCTAAGCGGTACGTCAAGAATATAATCAGCATAGTTCCATGTAAACGCGTTGCCGCCATCTACCATAACCTCATAATCACGGGAGGTGAAGTACTCAAGCGCCTTTATAGTATAGCTCTTAGAGTCCTCACGCAACGAGGTATCCTCTTCCGCAAAGCTTGAGTTCAGATCGCTTCCCATAGTGGAGAGCGAGATCGCACCGTTGTCGTACTTGCTGTACTTTTTCTCAAGCTTTTCATAGAAATGGCTAAAGGTTGCGGGAGAAAGAACCATTTGGAAGTAGCTGACAAGCGACTGCTGCGTAACCGAGTAGGAACGCTTGGAGGTATAACGGTTGTCTACCGTGCGCGCGCCATATTTCTTCATGTCAACAGAGGTGCCGCCGCCGCTGGTGTAAACGAAATCAAAATCGGGGAAAATGCCGAGCTCGGGATGCTCTGCTGCATATTCAAGCAGATCCTTAAAGCCGGACTTGCCGCCAACAGATCCCTCCCATTTCAGCTTGTAAGGAACCTCAGAATAAAGGCCGCCGTTTGCATAACCGGTAAGCTTAAAGTTTACGTTCGTAACACCCTCGCCTGCCAAGTATTCATACATGGTCTCGATATCCTCAAAGGAGGTCAGCGATACAGAAACGGTTACGGGAATGGACATGATCTTTTTAACGGTGTCCATACAACCAAAGGTTTCGATATAAAGCGGGATAGATGCCGAAACGTCCTCTGCACCAAGGCGCTCAAAGCCATTGTCCTTGGCATCAAGATAATCACGATATGCGCACGCCATGCCCATCCAAGAGCACTCATAGTAGCTATCCAGCGATGCAGACTGTGCCTTTGTATCATCAGAAAGAATGATATAACGCATTCTGTAGTCGTCGGTATAGCGGCGATTTGCATATACAGACCAGCTCGAGGTAGAGGTATCGGCTTGACGCGTAATAAACGAAGCAACTACCGAAGAGTAGAATTTAGTGGAATGATTCGGTGCGATAGAAGCCAAGCTTTCGCCCTCTTCAATGATCGCAAGGAAGCCACGGCTTTCGGTTTTGCCGTCAGGATAGGTAGCAGTTTCTACCTGACCAAACACGGGCATACGCATCGGCACGATATGAGAACCGATAACCGAGAGAAGCGCATAGTCCTCACCGTATACACGGGCGGGGCGGGAAATAAACTGAGTCAGATCATACAACGCACCGGAACCGTCGGGAATGAAGGAGTAGCCGGAATACGAGATGCCGCCGTCGACCGGCTCACCCGTTTCGTTGTTCAAACCGTTGGGGTTACCCTTGTAGCTTGCACCCATATACGGCAAGATCTGAAGATCAGTAATACGATACACAGACTCGTCGTAACGCAAGCCATTAGCGGGAAGCGCCACAGAAAGACCGTTTGCATCTACAGTATATTCAAGAGCCAATCTGAATACTGCAGGCGAGGTAGCCTCGTATTCAAAATCTACAAACTCATAGTCCTCATCCATCTGCGCGAATGAATAATCGGGACAGTAAGCAAGGATCCATGCCTCAAGTTCGCGAAGAACCTTGGTTTTGGTTACGTCGTCGTTGAAAACGTAAATGTCGATCCCCTTCTCCTCGGTTACAGGGTATGCTGCAGCAATACCGGGGCCACCCTGCTTCTTAAGAGTATAATAAGCCATGAATTTGCTGAAATTACGAGTCGAGAGATTTTCCTGAAGGGGCTTCATGATTTTTTCTTCGAAGCTCGATTTTTCAATACGAAGCGGCACAAGAATGCGAGCCGAGATCTCGCCAATCGCATACTCTACGCGAACACCGTTTTGAATGGGCGTTACCGCATATTGACCCTTAAGAATTGCGTCTGTGTAGCTGTTAAGGGTCTTTCCGCCGGCTTGGTTATCTACGTAAGTCAAGGAGATCTGTGCCATCAGATCATGGCGAACACTTTCCTCTTTTGAAGTCTCCTTCTTCATATCCCAAGGATTGGTAAAGAGGATCTCACCCGTTGCGATCTTTTTGTACGCAACAACGCCGAGATTTTCATCGCAAGCAAGCGCGTAGGTACCATCGTTATAGTACTCCTTCATTGCTTGATAACGTGCCTCGGCACTTTCGTAAGAAACATTGGTATAATCGATTACGGTATCCTCTTCTTCAGCTTCATCCGCTGCAGAAACCGTTATCGCGGGCAACATGCACGCAAGCATCACGATCGACAGAAGCGCGCAGAGCAACCGCATCAGCAGTTTTTTATTTTTCATTTTTTATCTCCTTTCCGCGCTTACAGTCGATAATTGATCTCGGAAACGATGTTGGAAACAAACGTTACCATATCCATAACAAGAGAGGTGAACAAAACACCAATAAACATGATAAACGCCATACCAACTATAGTACCGAGAACAGTAACAAGGTTTTTGCCCATGGTGTAATCGTGCGTAACCATTGTACCAAAGAACAGCAGCATACCCGTCCAAATAAATCCAAGAACTGTGATAAGGCTGAGAATGTTAAGCTCCTCCGCTACCATAAAGTTGGAGAACAGGGTTACGGGAATGGTTGTAATTGCAATGGGCAGTACCGAGTAGCCGGCAGCAATGAAAATATCCTTAAAGCTACCTTCGCCCTCAAACAAGGTGGTAAGACACCAGTTTGCAACCACAAACAGCAGCACCGGTACAAACACTACCAAGATCTGCATAAAGATATTTGCAGTGCCGGTGCCCTGCGGATTCATAACGTAGCCAGAGCCGATCGCACGGTAGAACAGTGCCACCACGGTAATCACAAGGAATACCAACGCGCCTCTCACAGAACCACGCTTTTCATGCTTCAGATCCCAGAAGCCGTCCATCGGGTGGAACATCAAGTGGAATACATAGTACAGCTCATCCTTAAAGGTACGAGTTTTACCGGAAACAGATACCTGCTTGTTAATCTTAGCGGCATGCTTGAGGAATTTACTGATAAGCACGCAAACTACTACAATAACGATAGGGATCAACAGGAAGAAGCGGGACATCCACTCCTTGCGAATTTCTTTATACGCAACAGAGTAGTATTGGGTATCATAAGCCGCACGGAAGTAGTCAAGCGACTCCTCGTATTTGCCAACGTTACCCTGAGACAAGCACTTACCAATACCGACGTAAGCAGCGTCGTAGTTGGAGTTACGCATCAAGATCTCACTCCAGTCATTCAAAGCAAGGTCGTAAAGACGCTGGTTTTGATGGTAAAGTGCGCGGATCAGCACATCACCGTACTCGGTGCGCTTAAACACGGTAATGTTACCGCTCGAATCAAGCACAAGGAATACATCATCTTGATAGCAGATCGCACGGATCGATCTCTCAGTAAAGTTACCGATCTGGTTACCCGTATCGGCATAAGCAAACAGCAGATTGCCGTCATAGTCGTAGGTGAAGATCTTACTACCATGGTAGTCAAAGATCGACCATGTGCCCTCGGGACCGCACGCAACGTCCTCAACACGGGAAACTCCGGATGAGCCCTTCGCGCCCATCGTCATATAATTGATCTCACCGGCAGGCGGCCAAAAGCCGTTACGGCGCATGATCTCATCACCGGCAGGGTTAAGCAGCTTTACGGGCGCATAATCACCCTTCGTATCCTTAGAAGTGATCGCAGCTGCCATTTGCGCGAGCAGCTCTTCAGCGTAAATACTTGCGTAAATAAAACCGTTCTCATTAATAGTGATATTGTTATAAGGATAAGAAATAACCGTTTGGGATACGGCTCTTTGCTCCTTGGTCTGGAAGCGACGCCAAATTTTATCCCATACAGAAAGCACCGACTGCTGTGCACCGATAAAGGAGGTAAACTCACCCTTGTCGGTCATAACAATGATACCCTCACTGGTCTCGGAGGAAACCACATAAAGTCTCTCGTAAGCGTCAACCGCAATTGCTACGGGCCAATAAACGGCATTTTCAGAAAACAGCTCGGACTTAGGCGCTTCGATTACAGAATCAAAGCTACCGTCAAGGTTAAAGGTCACGATACGGTTTGCCTGCGTGTCGCACACAAAGATGCGACCCGGATACTTCAGCTTGGGTTCACCGTTTTCATCAACACCCTCGTAACGATTCTCTGTTACGAAAACGCCCTCAGGCTTGGTAAAGTAATCGGCAATACCCTGACCGTTTGTAAAGTTTTTGATCTCAAAGCGGAGATGGAAGTAACGGTCAAGGCAAATGATACGGTTGTTATCGGTATCGGCAATATAAACGTTACCTGCCTCATCAGTAACCATATCATTTACATTAGAAAGCGGCGCTTCAACACCCATTGTTTTGTAGTCGATGATCTTCTCTGCCGTATAAGCGTCAGGAGAATACAACGGGGAGCCGCTAATGGAATAGGTGTAGGTTGTGTATGCCTGCGCAGCACCCACCGGGATGGAAAGCACCATCAGGAGGGCAAACAGCACACATATAACAGATATGATTTTTTTCATGTTTTTCCTCCTTAATTAGTCTTTCATACCGGAAGAGCCCATCGTTTCGATAATGTTGGACTGGGTGATGACAAATACGAGAATAGGCACAAACATCATAATAACAAGGGATGCTGCATGTGCACCTGCACGCTTGATACCACCCGCCATGATCTGACCGATAGCGTAGTTAAAGGACTTAAGCTGCTCGGAATGGATATAGATCGAAGCACCCTTGTTCCAAAGATCCTGGAAGGAGTAGATGATCAGTGTCAGCCAAGCGGGCTTAACCATGGGCATTGCGATCACCCAGAAGGTGTAGAGCTCGGATGCACCGTCAAGACGGGCAGACTCGAGAACCGCATTAGAAACGTTGGTTTCCATAAACTGCTTCATCAGGTAAAGGCCAAGCGAGGTTGCCCAAGCAGGTATAATGATCGCCCAATATGTATCGATCCAGTTCAGCGCACTCATAATAATAAAGGAAGTGATCGCCGTAACGGTAGAATGGAACATCAGGGAGGTTCTTACCGTTTTAAACATCCATCTACCGCCCGGGAACTTGATCTTCGCCATGGCATATGCTGCAAGCGAGGAGAAGAACAGGTTTCCGACCGTACCCGTAACAGAGGTAAATACGGTGTTAAAGATGTAACGTGAGAAGGGCACCCACGAGGTGGTCATCAGCATGAACAGATCGCGGTAGTTTTTGAAGGTAGGATTGCGCACGAAGAAGCGCGGGGGGAACATCCAGAGCTCGTCAAGAGGCTTGAGAGACTGGCTGACAACGTATACCATGGGCAGGAACATGAAAGCTCCCAAAATGATCAGCATTACACTGATGCCCACATCACCGCCGGCCGAGCGGTTCAGTACGACTTTATGTTTTCTTGTACGAAGTTTCTTTGCCATATTACTGACCCACCTTTGAAAGCACTTTCTTAACCAGCATGTTGGCACCGATCATGACTGCAAAGAGGACAACCGCGATCGCCGAGGAATAGCCAACCTCAAAGCGCTGACTGCCGTAGTCATCAAGATGGTGCATAATGGTATGCGCCGCATAATCCACAGACGGGAAGCCGCAAAGCGCAGTAACTACGCCACCGAAACCAAATGCAGATGTGATCGACATAACGGCGCCGAACATCAGCTGCGGCTTCATGGAGGGCAGCGTGATATACCAAAGCTCCTGCCAACGGTTACGCACGCCGTCAACCGCGCCTGCCTCATACATTGAACGGTCAATGCCCTGCAGACCCGCGATAAAGGACAGGAAGGAGGTACCAAGCGAGGTCCAAATAGCAACTACGATACAAAGAGGCATAACGTATTTAGCATTTTGGAAAAATTGGATCTCTTTGGTAATAAGTCCGAGATCAAGCAAGATACCGTTTACCCAACCGTAAGAGTCGCCCGAGAACAGGGTACCCCAAATGAGGTACACCTGACCGGAGATGGAGGGTGCGTAGAAGACAAGCGTTACCAATGCACGGATCTTGGGAGGCAGCTCGTTGATGAACCACGCAACCATCAGAGACATCAGGTAAGAAACAGGTCCTACGATCATTGCAAAGATCAAGGTGTTTTTACAAGCAGTAATAAAGATATCATCGTCGAGGAACAGACGAATGTAGTTATCAAGCCAAACCACATCCGGGATCTCGAGCAGGTTAAAGTTTGTTAAACTGATCACCATCGAAAGTGCAACGGGGACCACGGTGAAAAGTGTGAAGATCAACATATAAGGTGCTATCATTGCGTAAGCAACCTTATTGCGCTTCATCTCTTTCCATGTCCATTGTGCACGCGTCATGTCCGATCGGATCACCGCTTTTTTCTTTGACATGTTTTTTCTCCTTACAGCACTAATTTAAATGTAACCGAAGTTATGCCATCACAAGGATCGCTCTCTCAAGCGCGGCGATGGTATCTGCAAACGCAGAAGCATCCAGCGCCTTCAACTCGGCAAGAATGTTTTGCAGCACGTGATATTCAACCAGATCGTATTTCTCGATCTCAATGAATTCGATCACGTCGCCCATAATCCTTGTTGCCGAAGTTGCGAGCTCACTCTCTGCCCCGAGATCCTTTACATCCTCCTCAAATGCCGCAAGCATCTGATCAAGACGCTTGCTCTTAAGGGTCTGACCGATCTCCAGAGTTTCAAGACCGAACTCCTCACGCTTTCTCGTGATCTCTTTATTTATGATTGTAATGTAGCTTTGCAGCTCTTGGATAGGATCCTTGTTGTCGTTGTAGGCGGCAAGGAAAGCAAAGTTCGTATAACGGCTAATAATATAGGTACCGGGGTAATCGGGAATAGATGCGAGGTTGTTGAACTGATACATCAGCTGCTCAAGCTCAGCAGAGGTCCAAGGCATTTCGGAAAGTGCGTTGAGGTTTGCAGTCGCATGCTTTGCCGAAGGACCGATGATCGCAACCATTTCGTTGGAATACGCGATCTGGCAGTCTGCGCCGGAATGCCACTTCATAAATTCCCAAGCACGTGCCTTGTCAAGCTCGCCCGCTTCACCACCCTCGCTACCACAGCCGTTCATCATACAAATTGCGGAAACGGTTGCAACGGCAACGTTATTGATCGTACCGTCAGCCTGCTCGATACCGGGCAGCGGATAGAAGTTCCAAAGGCCCTTGATCTCAGTAGCAAACACGATCAATTGGTTATATGTACCGTTGTAAGAGGCAAAGCCAATCGGCATTTCTCCCGTACGGAAACGGTTCGGGAAATCATAGGATTTGGGGAAGGAATACATGGTGAAGAAGTTGCACATCGTATCAAAGGCTTCAAGACCCACGTTGGAATCCAGGTTGATACGCATACCGCCATCGGCAAAGAGCGTGCCGCCCATTTGATATAGGAAGACTTGATAGTTCGTATGCATACCGATCTGCATGTTGTTTGCCTGCAGCGTCGGAATTGCAGCAAGCACGTCATCCCACGTTCTCGGAATTTCAATGCCAAGGTCAGCAAGAATGTCCTCGCGAACAAACATCATTTCGAAGTTCTGCGTTTCAGGCAAGCCGTAGCAGTGGTAAATACCGTCGGAATCCTCAATACCAAGCACCGCCATTGCGGCATCATTGAAGTTTGCCTTGGTATACTCCTCAAAGCCCGCCATATTTTCCACAGGAAGAACCGCGCCACGGATCGCGTAATTGATTACGTTTCCTTCACCGACGCCGATATAAACGTCAGGTCCCATGCCCGAAAGAACAGAAGGAAGCAAAGTGCCGCCGGCGACAAGCTTCAGATTTACAGTGGTATTAAGCTCACTGTTGGGTGTGAAGTCGTTATTAATAAGGTTACGCAGAACCTGTGCCTGGTCACGACCGGTCGCGATCCAAACGTCAATGCTTGTATCGGCAGCATTTTCCTCCCCTGTAGCACCCATACGGTCATAGTTGCGGAAGAAGGACATGATAAAGCTCGAAAGCTCGTGCCAAAGCGCCTGCCAGAAGCCTGCCTTTGCTTTGGGGAGTTCATCGCCAAGCGGCTGTACTACCAAACAATCAAGCTGAAGGGGCTGTGTTTTCGCGTCACTCACCCAAGTACCGAGAGAGCCGATGTAGGATTTGAGCTGATCCAAATATTTTGCAACCTCATCCTCATTGGTGCCCATACGGTCGAGCAGCCAAGCAACCTTTTCAAGCGTAGCCACGTTGGAGCTCTTTTCACCCGTTACGCGGGAAAGCTCCTCAGCGATCGCATAAAGCTCGCGAGACTGCAGGATCATGTCGATCATAACATCGGGCATCGTGCGAGAGAAGCCGTAATCACGGAGCTCGTCGGGAGATGCGCCCGTGAGCTTAACGATTGCAAGATAGTCGTTGTTTACCGCCGTAAGCGCTTTGCTTACGCGGCTTACGATACCGCCCATGGAGCCGAGCACCACTTCAAGCGTGATCGTGTATTCTACGCCTTCCTTAAAATAAAATTGGAACGCGTCACCGCCGTTGTTAAGCAGCGTGGACTGCCATTCTGAGCTGTAATTAAAGTGCACCTGAGATGCCTCAAAGAACGGAACAGAACCATCGTAATATCCAAGCTCGCCCGCAGCAGCGCCCGAGCTGGAAATGCGCAGTGCACGACAAACGTACATGCCGTCAAGCACATTCTGACGATAGCGAGCAGCGATGTTATACATACCGCTATTGTTTACCTTAAAGCTATAACGCACCCACTGGCCCGCAGTCTGCCACTTTTCACCGCCAATGGTGTTGAGCAACGTGCAGGTCGTATCGGAGGGCAAGGTGGCGGCATCGGTACGGTCCTCAACGGGATAAACAGTCTGCGAGGAGGAGGCACCGGAATACTCAGCCTGGATCAGCACCTTATCGGTGCCGGATCCGACATTCGCAAACTGATTCAAGTAATCCTCGTAAGAGCACAGATCCACGTGAGGCACAAGAACGATGGATTGAATAGACAAGGGCTCGTTGACCGCTTCCAGGGAAATGGTGCGCGTGCCTGCCTCAAACACAAACTCAAAGCTCTCGGCATAAAAGCCGTCAGCATCGCGAAGCTCATACCAGCTGAGCGTCGGCGTCTGAACCATGCCGGGGCGCAGCTCGTTGCCATCGATATCCTTCGCAAAGAAGCGAACCGTATATTTGGTTACAAAGTTAGCCAACGCGGAGGTCCAAACCGTGGGGACCTCCAAGCGAACGTAGGTCTTGCTGTCCTCGGTCACAACCTCCGCAGAAGCAAAGCCTGCAGCCAACGCCTCGGCGTGAATGTCAGCAACAGAAGTTTCCTTCGTTGCCTCTACCTGGGCGTAGGTATATTGATTCTTCCACGTTTTGGGCAACGTCAAGAAACGAGCCTCGGCGAAAGGAATCGTATCATCGATCTTCAAAATACGCTCGATCGATGCAGTCTTTGCATCATCGGGCAAGTAATTGATGATGATGCTGTACTTCGCCGTAGCAGGAATGTTGACCTCCCACTTCGTAGTACCCGCATTCGGTGTGTAAAGCAACTTGGTACCGTCATCAAGAACGATCTCACGCACGTCGGGGCCTGTGGCAGAACCCTTTATAAACTCCTTGTACTGTGTGCCGTCGATCTCAATGGCAGCCGTTGCTCTTTCAACGTCATCGCTGTTCTTGAGATACGTCTCATAAGCGTCTGCGTTGAGTTGTTCCCTGATATCTGCCAAGGTCTTATCGGTGGTTGAGCCGGATCCACCCGCATTTTCGCCGGCAGCGCCGATCGTCAGCGTGCCGCCGAAGATGAAGGTCACCGCCAGAACCAAGGCAAGAAGTCGTTGGAGCATCTTCTTTTTCATGTTTTCCTCCTCTTACTGCACTCGCAGTTCTTCGTATTGGCGTGGCACGGCAAGCGCCGCAACACGCAACGCGTGCCCACGTCACACACGCACGAAAGAAACATAGTGAAGCAGCCGCACGAGCCGCTCCGCTTTTCGGCATATGCAAAGTGAGCACCGAAGCTCCCACTCACGCAGGAACCCCGCTGTATGGCAACATTTTACCACGAACAACACCTCAAAGTCAAGTATATTTTTATCGCGCATAATACACGCACTCGCGCGCGACGCCTTTCGGGCTGCGCCACGCAACAAGTGCTTTATCGAAAGCGCGCGTAAATTCCGTCACTTTTTCACTTTTTGATTTTCGGGTGTTAAATTATATTTACACAAAAAAGCGATCGTAATCTTCCAAGGCTTGTAAAGTTGTGCATTTTTGTTGCTTTTCCCCAATTTCGTTTTTTTCTTCCATTCCGCCGTAAATATAATTTAACACGCATTAGCGGAGACAAGTTTTGCGCGCCGCGGCTTCTACTTTTTTTCGCCGCCTCTTTTTTGTGCATGATAAACAAATTCGAGGGCGATTTTTCTACATTACAACAAATGCGGCGCTTTCGCATTCTTTTACAAAAATTTCACATTTTTTCCGCTTTTTATCAAGATAATAGCATCTTCTGCGTTTGACTGCTGGAACGCTTTACCAATACATTTCTTTCATAAGCAGCAAAAAACGGCACACAATAACACCAAGCCTGCGCGAGATCCGCGCAAAACTACGCTAAGGCGGTATTCATGATGAAAAAAAGTTTTTTGGTATTGATGCTTCTATTTTCGCTGACACTTCCCTTTTTTGCGGGATGCAGCGGCAATCAAGATGCCGACGTGCATGTTTTTTACTATAGCTACAGTGACACCTATATTTCCTCAGTGCGTACTGCACTCGATAAGCAGCTGCAAAATGCCGGCATTTCTTATCAGGATTATGACGGGAACGGCAGTCAGACCACGCAAACCGAGCAGATCCGCACAGCGGTCACAAAGGGTGCCAAGGCAATTCTTGTAAACATCGTAAATACAGGCTCCGACGATGCCGCAAACGAAATTGCAACGCTTGCAAAAGATGCCGGGGTTCCGCTGATCTTCTTCAACCGTGAGGTCAGCGACGAAGTAATTAAAAGCTATGACAATTGTGCATTTGTGGGGACGCGCGCCGAGGAGGCTGGTATTTTGCAGGGAGAGCTGATCGGCGAATACCTGTTGGCAAATTGGAAGGCATACGATCTCAACGGCGACGGTGAGATATCATACGTGCTTTTCAAGGGTGAGGAAGGCAATAACGAGGCAATTTTTCGCACGAAATACAGTGTTGAGGAAGCCAATAAAAAACTAATCGATGCCGGCAAAAAACCCCTTAAATTTTACGATTCCGCCAATAAAAACGGCTACCTGGTAGACAAAAACGGGCAGTGGTCAGCAACTGCGGCAAACGAATATATGACAACAGCACTGACAGAATACAACACTTCAAACAAAAACATGATTGAGCTGGTGATCTGCAACAATGACGGCATGGCAGAGGGTGCGATCTCCGCCCTGAACGCAGTCGGCTATAACACGGGCGGCAACGCGCCAAGCATTCCTGTTTTTGGCGTGGATGCCACAGACGCAGCAAAAAGCCTGATCGCAAACGGGCAGATGAGCGGCACGATCAAGCAGGATGCCACAGGCATGGCAGCGGCGCTGCTGCACCTTGCGCAAAACGCGCTTGCAGAACGTGATCTCATGACTGATACAGGCGAGTTTACAGTGGATCAAAACGTGCGAAAGCTGCGCATCCACTACGAAAAATATGTCGGCTAACGGTATTAAAAAAAGCCCTCCCTTGCTGGAAATGCGCGGCATTGGCAAGACCTTTCCGGGGGTGCGCGCACTTCGCGATGTGTCGCTCACGGTGCGCCAAGGGACCGTGCACGCGCTTATGGGCGAGAACGGTGCGGGAAAATCAACACTTATGAAATGTCTTTTTGGTATTTATGCCGAGGATGAGGGCGAGATCCTGCTTGAGGGAAAGCCGGTTCACTTTCACAATCCGCGCGAGGCGCTTGACCACGGTGTTGCTATGGTACACCAGGAGCTTAATCAAGCACTGAAGCGCAGCGTTATGGATAACATCTGGCTCGGGCGTTATCCCACCAAGCTCGGCATCTTCACGTCGGATAGCGAAATGTATAAAAAGACGCAACACGTGCTGCAAAATTTAGGTCTTTCAATCGATCCCGCGCGCATTATGTCCACCATGTCGGTGGCAGAGCGTCAAATGGCGGAGATCGCGAAAGCGGTATCCTATGAGGCAAAGATCATTGTGCTAGACGAGCCGACCTCGTCGCTGACCGAGAGTGAGGTTGAGCACCTGTTCCGCATGATAGACATGCTCAAAAAAAGGGGCTGCGGCATCATCTATATCTCCCACAAAATGGAGGAGATCTTGCGCATTTCCGATGACATCACCGTAATGCGTGACGGCGCCAACGTAGCCACTGCTCCCGCAGCAGAAATGACAATGGAAAAGATCATTCGCTTTATGGTTGGGCGCGAGCTTTCCAACCGATACCCTCCCAAAGAATCAAAGCCTGGCGAGGTGATATTTGAAGCCAAGGGCATCACGTCACGCTATCAAAGAGTATCAAACGTTTCCCTTTCCGTGCGCCGGGGCGAGATCGTCGGGCTTGCGGGGCTGGCAGGCGCCGGGCGAAGCGAGTTTTTTGAAAACATTTTCGGCTTGTCGGCGCGCGAAAGCGGCAGCCTTTATCTTGGTAGCCGAGAAATTCAAAACAAGTCTACCAAAGAGGCAAAGCGAAACGGATTTGCTTTTGTTACCGAGGAGCGGCGCGCAAGCGGTATTTTCGGCATTCTTGATATTACCGAAAATATGACCATCTCCTCGCTTTCATCCTTCCTTTGGGGTAAAATTTTGATAAATGACCGCAAACGTGCTGCAAAAACCGACGAATTGATTCACCGTCTGTCCGTCAAAACTGCGTCACGTAGCACGCAAATTCGAACATTATCAGGCGGCAATCAGCAAAAAGTCATTTTTGGACGTTGGCTCCTCACGGACCCCGAGATCCTGTTGCTTGACGAGCCGACACGCGGCATTGACGTAGGCGCAAAATATGAGATCTATCAGCTCATCGAGGAGCTCGCCTCGCGCGGTAAGGCTGTTTTGGTCATATCAAGCGAGCTGCCTGAACTGATCGGCATTTGCCACCGCATCTATGTAATGTCGGGCGGTGAGGTAACGGGCGAGGTAGATGCCGCAACGACCACGCAAGAAGAAATCATGACTCTTGCCGCTAAAAACGTATAGAGAGGGTTTTTTATGAAGATCAAGTGTATCGAAAAAATCAAAAGCATGGATAAGCACGAACGGCGCGTGTGGGTCTCTGAGCTTCTTATCAACAATTCTCTTTATATTTTTCTTGTTGCCGCCATCATCCTCATTCAATGTCTAAACCCACGATTTCTTTCCTGGTCGTCTATCATCAACATCATTTCCCTTTCTGCCGCCAATTTGCCAATTGCGCTTGGCATTGCAGGCGCCATTATTTTGACAGGTACCGATCTTTCTGCGGGGCGTATCGTAGGTCTTGTGGCATGTATTTCCGCGGCGCTCTTGCAAACGACGGGGTACGCAGGTAAAATGTTTCCCTCCCTTGCCACGCTTCCCATTCCCCTTGTTTTTTTGCTTGTCATCGCCATAGGCGCGCTTGCCGGGTTTATCAACGGCTACTGCTCGGCAACCTTTCACCTGCATCCCTTCATTGTTACCCTTTCCACACAGCTGATCGTTTACGGCGCCTTGCTTCTCTTTTTAATGACGGGCAATAACAACGGTCAATCGATCTCCGGACTTGACCCCTCATACACCAATTTCATCAAAGGCAGCGTATTTTCGCTTGGCGGCACGCCCATTCCCAACTACGTGTGGTACGTGATCGCCATCACCGCTATCGTGTGGGTGATTTGGAACAAGACCGCCTTTGGCAAGAATATGTTTGCAGTAGGCTCCAACCCAGAGGCCGCCAACGTATCGGGTGTAAATGTAAAGCGTGTGATCATTTTAGTGTTTACGCTCGCCGGCATTCTTTACGGTGTAACGGGCTTTATCGAAGCTGCGCGTATTGGTTCAAACAGTGCGGCAACCGGTCTTAATTACGAGCTTGATGCAATTGCGGCCTGTGTGATCGGCGGTGTTTCCTTTGTGGGCGGCACGGGCAAGATCGGCGGCGTGATACTTGGCGTTGTGCTGCTACGCCTGATCTTTGTGGGTCTGACCTTTCTTGGCATAGATGCCAATATGCAATATATCATCAAGGGACTTATCATTCTCATTGCCTGCGCCATTGACATGCGCAAATATTTAGTTAAAAGATAATAAAAAGGCGGCTATTTCAAGCGCATCACGCGTTTTGGGATAGCCCCTGTGCTTTTCACCTCACAAAAATATTTTTGCATGCATGCAAAAAAGCAAGCCTCTCAGCGCAAAAAATCCACCACCTCCTCATTATATTTTTTACTTGTGCATTGCATTTTTAAAAATAATATGTTAAAATAAAAATCAAAGTAGTACTTTCAAGGGAGGCTTACCATGAAGGATATTCTACGCGCGGGCGTTGCCGTGCCGCCACTGCGAGTAGCAGACGTGGCATACAACACCGCCGAGATCACAAAAAAAATCGAGCAAGCACAGAAGGCAGGCGTCACAATACTGACCTTCCCCGAGCTGTCGCTCACAGGCTACACCTGTGGCGATCTCTTTAACTCGGAGCTATTGCTTGAAAGGGCGGCACAGGCTCTTTGCCTGCTGGCAAGCGCAGTGCCGGATACCATGCTGGTAGCGGTCGGTGCGCCGCTCCTTGTAAACGGACAGGTCTATAATTGTGCCGTTATGCTTTCGGGCGGCAAGATCATAGGCGCAGTGCCCAAAACCTTTTTGCCCACCTACGGCGCGGGCGAGGAACGCAGACATTTCTCACCTGCAGCAGCACTGAATAGAACCGCGCTTGTTACGCTTGGGTGCTTTACCTTCCCTGTGGATGCAGATCTGCTTTTCCGTGCCGCAGACGGCACTGTTGTTGGCGTTGAGATATGCGAGGACCTTGCAGCCCCTCTGCCCCCTTCTACCTGCCTTGCTTTAGCGGGCGCTGAGATCATTTTAGGGCTTGCCGCTGCGCACGAGGTCGTTACAGGACGCGAAAAGCGCCGCAATGCGGTCGTTGAGCAGTCGAAACGCACCAAAACCGCTTATTTGTTTGCAGGCGCAGGCAAGGATGAATCTACTGCCGATCTGATCTTTTCAGGTCACGGCATGATCGCGTTAGCGGGTAAGCTTGAAGCAGAAAACGCCAACGCAATTGACGGTGATTATTTGCTTGTAAGCGACCTTGATCTTGGCAAGATCCGCCACGATCGCCGCCATAACCGCACCTTTGGCGAGTGCGCCTCACATTATGGCTTTGCCGGCAGCATGGAGGTCGTTGATCTCCCACTTTCGCTTGCAACCTCTGACGGCGCGCTCCTTAAGATCAGCCGCCTGCCCTTCGTGCCTGACGATAAGACAACACGCACAAAGCACTGTGCAGAAATTTTTGAAATGCAAGCATCCGCGCTTGCCCGTCGCCTTACAGTGATTGGCGGCAAGCTGACGATCGGTATTTCCGGCGGACTTGATTCCACGCTCGCACTGCTGGTTGCCGTTCATGCCATGGATAAGTTAGGGCTTCCACACACCAACATTACAGCAGTTACAATGCCCTGCTTCGGCACCTCCGACGAAACGCTTGCAAACGCACTTGAATTAATGGAAAAGCTTGGTGTAACAGCGTTGGAAATTCCGATACGTGATGCGGTTTTGCAGCACTTTAAGGATATTGGGCACGCTCCCGATGACTTTTCGGTAACATTTGAAAACAGCCAAGCGCGTGAGCGCACCCAGGTTTTGATGGACCTTGCCAACAAGCACGGTGGCATTGTGCTGGGCACGGGCGACCTATCGGAGATGGCACTCGGCTGGTGCACCTATAACGGTGACCACATGAGCATGTACGGTGTAAACTGTGACGTGCCCAAAACATTGATACGCTGGATCATTGAAACAGTGATCGACCAAGAGCTTCTGCCCGATGCACGTGACGTGCTGTATCGCATTATCGATACGCCCATTAGCCCTGAGCTGCTGCCGCCCGACGCGGTGGGAAAGATCGCGCAAAAGACCGAGGATATCGTAGGACCGTACGCCCTGCATGATTTCTTTATCTTTTACACGGCACGTTACGGCTACCGCCCCACCAAGATCTTTGCCCTTGCCGAAAAGGCATTTGCGGGCGTTTTTGACGGCGAAACCGTTAAGAAATGGCTTACCGTGTTTACCAAAAGATTTTTCACGCAGCAGTTCAAGCGCAACTGCGTGCCTGACGGCATAAAAATCGGCTCTGTGGCGCTTTCCCCCCGTGGAGACTGGCATATGCCATCCGATGCCAGCGCCGCCGCATGGTTGCAGGAAATTGAGGAGATCAAGATATAAAAACATTCCCCGTGTGATGAAAAATATCACACGGGGAATTCTTTTGCTATAGTGCTAATCACAACCACCCGTCAAACGGGTGGTTTGCACTAGGGCTAAAAGCCCAATAGTACCGGCCGGCGGCTCAAGCTGCTGGCTTTTGCTTTCAAAAGCTGTCTGCAAAAATGCCTTCTCCTTGAGGAGAAGGTGGCAGCCGAAGGCTGACGGATGAGGTGTAGCGCGAAGCGCGTTTGTGCGGCTCGTTGCAAAACTCGAACACGCCGCTATGGCGGCTACACCTCACCACCCGCTACGCGGGAGCCTCTCCTCAAGGAGAAGCCTTATGTAACGATACACTCTATACAAAAGGGGTATCACCCATTGTTCCCCACCCGCATAGCGGGTGGTTGTCTGTTTCGCGCTGCGTGCGGGGGTGCCTGAAGGCACTAAACACAAAAAGAACCCGACTGCAGTTGCAGTCGGGTTCTTTGTTTGCCGCAAGGAGGCATGCCTCCTTGCGGATCATTTGAAGAATTTAAGCTTTTGCTTATCGCTTACCACTGGGGTACGCGGTCAGCCTCTGCCAGATACTTCTTTACGCTATGCTGGAAAGGAGTACTGTAACGGCTGAAGCTATTGCTCTTCATAATGGATGCGTAGCAGTATACGTGCAAGCCATTATCAAGTGCAGTAGGCTGCAAGTCGTCGCAAAGCGCAGTCTTAACAGCAGTGCGCATGTTGTTGGTTACACCTGCGGACAAGTGCGAAGCGTAATAGTAAGTTACGGTGCCATCCTCAGCAGTAACCTTTGCGTATGCAATACCCGTGATATCAAGGGTGTGGTTTGCATCCTTGATGTTAACCAGAGATGCGGTGATGGTAAGAGAACCGTCCTCTGCAGTTGCAAGGCCGTTTACTGCGTCAACCATTGCGTATACCGAGCTCTCGCTCACGTTGTTTTCAGTAGCATATGCCTTAAGCTCTGTCAAGAAGTCGGTGCCGTCCTGCCAGCCGTCAGGCAAGTACTTGGTCGGGAAGATCAGCGTGCCGTAGCTTACGGTACCGAGCGTTGCAAGATGTGTAGCAACCTCTGCGGAAACGGAAGCCGTGAAGGTAAGACCCTCAGCGCCCATAACGGGGCGAAGTGCGGGAACGTTTTGAACTACGGGTGCGTTCTGGTTGTAGTAAGCAACACATACGTAGTACTCTTTCTCGTTGTAGGTAGCCTTGGTCTGCGTGAACGGAACGGACTTGCTGTTGTCATCGTTATCATAGTAGAAGTTTGTCTTCTGCTCTGCCGTGTAGATCTTGAAGGGACCTGCAAACTCAACGACGCCGTAAGGAGCAAACTTGATAAAGGTCTGATTGTTGCCGGTACGCTCATCCACAAATGTACCGCCCTGGATCGAAACCTTAGAGTGCTTCTTGCTTACAGCATAGATGATGCCGTCGTCTGCCTTGTTACCGGACTTCTCAGCAAGGATAAACTCACCGCCCTTGATCACAAGGGGCTCGGTATTCTCTTCGAGGTAGAACATACGGGGAGCGGTGGTGGTAAAGGTACCGCCCTCAATGGTGAACTTCATTGCAGACGCAGCAGTGAAGAATGCAAGTCTTACTTCCTTAGAGCTGAAGTTGCCGCCCTTGATCACCATCTCGATCTTATCATCAAGAGAACCAATATGGAACAGCGTGGAGCTATCCTCTGCGTTAAACGTACCGCCGTTGATCACGTATTTGCCCTGAAGGAAGGGCTCTTCGGTCTGTGCTTTATCAGCTGCGAAATAGAACATATTCGCAATGTAGATACCGGTGTAAGTGCCGCCGTTGATGGTTACAGTGCCGTCAAAGGTGCCTTCAACACGGAACATCTGGTAAGAAGCCTGTGCCACTACGCCTTCCTCAAAGGTAAAGGTACCTTCAGAGAGCATAAACAATGCGCACTGATCGGCAGGAAGCAGCTTAAAGGTGCCTGCCTTGAAATTGCCAACTAGCTCGCCACTCTCAAACAAGAGGCCCTTGGGCGTCTTGTTGGAGGGAGAACCGCCGGACATGTCGGCGCCAACGCCGTCGTTAAGTCCTTCGAATACAGGACCCGTGCCGCCCTCAAGCTTATCAAACGTAACGGTGTGTGGACCCTTTACATAAACCCAAGTCAAGCCCTTACTGAAGTTACCGCCCTTAATGTTAAGCTGTGCGTTTGCACTTGCGTTCACAAGAACGATAGCCGTGGTATAGAGGTTACCTCTGAAGGTACCGCCATTGATGTTGAAGATCGAGCCGTCGCCCTTGGAGTGGATCATGTAGGAGCTATCTATAGAAAATGCATTAGAGGAGAAGCTGCCGTCGTTGATGGTAAGAGTGCCGGATTTTGTGAAGTAAATAATACGCGCTGCCTTAAAGGTACCGTTGTTGATGGTGATGGTAGTTCCTGCCTTGGAAGCGTAGAACAATGCGGAATTATTTTCAACCTTACCGTCCTTATCAACGGCAGAGCCCTTATTAATGGTAAAGGTACCACCGTCTACTACAACCTCAGCACGATCAGCAAGTCTAAATCCAACAAAGCCTGTAATATCGTTGCCGGTAAAGCTACCGTTCTTGATCGTGATCTTGGAATCCTCAGCGTCATTGTAAATAAATGCAACACCGTTGGTCACATTAAATCTGGGAGCCTGTCTTGCATCGGTGGGATTGCCGATCACAACGGTAGAAGCAACCTTGCCACCAAGGTAAAGCACGCCGCCGCCGACAGAGTTAAAGGTACCGCCGGTAATGGTGACAGTAGCACCACCGTCCACAATATTGAACAAATAATCACTACCGTAGTTCCAGGTACCGCCGTTTACGGTAATGTTGACCTTACCCTTGATCTTAAACGTGGGAACCGTGCCCTCAAGAGTAAGCGTACCGTTCGCAACGTATTTATCAAGTAAGATCTTTACATCGGCCTCGCTTGCAAACGTAAGATCCGTTGCTTCCGTGCCGGTAAAGGTCAAGCCAACCTTAGCATAGCCGGCAACGGTGATGTTTGCGTTAGTGAGCAGCGTGCTTGTGGTAGCAGCATCCATGGAGGTATTAAAGATGTAGGCATTATCCGTTACCGTAAAGGTAGGATTGCCTGCGGATCCCTCCTGGTCAAGCAGAATTGCAAGGTTGTTTGCGGTAAGTGTGCCGTCAAAGTCGAACAGGATGGCATCCTTGCCCTTTGCGGTAAAGTTACCGCCAATGACCTTGATCTCACTGTCCGCTGTCGCATAGAAGAGAGAGCCGGTATAGATGCCGCCTGCCACGCGAAGCACACCGCTCTTAACATAGAGCATGTGGTATTCGTTTTTGCCTGCAGTATAAGTACCCACATAGAGTACAACGGTTGCACCGCCGTCAACGTTGATATAAGCGCTGCCCGCGGTCTTGTTGGTATCCTTAAATACGGGGTTCTTTTCAGCATCCGCATTTGCTTTTACTTCAACTGTGCCTGCGACAGCGGCATTGATCCAACCGCGACCGCCATCAAACGTACCGCCATCGATGGTAACTTTAGCGCCTGCATTTGCGAGGTTAAAGATGTAATCACCCTGCTGGTTGTCAAAGCTACCGCCGTGAATGATGAGCTGAGCATTTTCGCCGCCAACGTAGAACATGCTTACGTCTGCGGGATCTTGACCCTCAACCTCAACGTAGTTGCCGTAGAACTCACCGCCATCGATGGTTACAGTGGAGCCTGCGGCGGCGCTGGCATCCACAATGCTACCGCCTGCATAGAAGCGAAGCACAGTATCAGGCGTAGCGGGCGTGAAGTTAACGATGCCTGCACCGTTGACGTTAACAATATTACCGGTGGAGTTAAGGAAGGTGCCGCCCTTGAGGTTAAGCGTGCCTGTCGTTACACTAAACACAACCGGTGCTTTGCCGAGGTAAAGGCCGCTGTTGACGTCAACTGTAGCACCTGCACCGTCTACTACGATAAACGAGCCGTCAACCATAGCAAGATTGATCGTGCAGTTGTTCAGGATCAGCTTACCTGCCTCTACACGTGCAAACAACCCGTTTGCATCATATACCCAATCAGTCAAGGTAACCGTAACGTTAGGATCCCTGATTACGAAAGGAAGCATTTCGGGAATGGTAGTGTACTCAACAAACAGGTTTGCATTATCACCCGTTGTAAAGAATACCTGTTTATCGGTTTCACTACGCAGTGCCTCGTAGTTGTTCTGAGGAGCAGTCAAGATATACTCGCGGAGCATTGCCTTATACTCAGCAAGCGTTCCCGAGAAGTTTTCGGTCATTTCATATACACTGGCTTCACCGGCGCCCCAACCGATCACGTAGTAGCGTGCGCCTGCAGCAAACCATTTGTCAGCCTTCAGGAAGTCCTGAAGCTTGGTGCTGTCAGCAGAGCCTGCGTCAAGGTAGAAGGTAATGTCGCCGGCAGCTGCAGGGGTAAGAAGAAAAGCATCATTGGTAACCTTAGTGTCCGCCAACACGGAACCGCCGGCAAGTCTGAAGGTTGCCTTAACAATGTTGATCTTACCGGCAACACCGTCAACGGTAGCGGTAAACAGGAACTTACCGCTGTTGGAAATATATGTGCCCTCGTTAACAGTCACAGTGCCACATGCAGCATTTTTAATGCTGACGATAGCGTTCTCTGCCGTAACAGAGGTGTTGGCACCCTTAAGGTCAACGGCTGCATTCTCACCGTTTACTACGATGAGAGGATTGTCGCCTGTTGCCACGATCGTTACGTTCTCAACGGTTACCTTACCGCCCTTCAGCTCTACAAGAGTGGTGGTTGCGTTGATCTCACAGTTGGTGAATACCAGGTTACCACCCTCAACAACAGCAAACAAGCCGTTTACATTGTAGCTGCCGCCATTGATCGTAACGGTAACCTCGGGTTTTCTGATAACAAAGGAGGGCATTACACCAATATCAACAGACAGGTTTGCATTTTCACCCTTGGAGAAGAATATTTGCGTATTGGCATCTTTAGAATGGCGCAACGCCTCGTAAGCCGCGATAGGTGCCTTATACACCTCCCCACCAATCTTCGCCTTCCACTCCTCAAAGGTACCGGTAAAGTTTTCGGTGAATTCATACATGTTGGATGTGTCAACATTCCAAGCCGTAATGGTGAAATGCGCGCCTGCTGCGACCCAACCGTTTTCAATGAAGAATTTCTGGGTCGTTTCATCGTTGGCTGCTTTGTCACCAAGGAACACCTTAACGGAACCGGGAGCAACAGCCCCGCCGTTGTCGGGTAACGTAGTGGGCAACGTAATACCGTCCGAATCGGTTGCAGCCTTCTTCTTCACGATCTGAGAGCCCCCTGACAGGTGGAATGCACCGCCATAGATTTTGACAACGGGAGCAAAGTTGCTGGCCGAGTTTATCAAGATGGCCTGACCGCTGTTGGCAGTAAAGGTACCGCCGTAAATGTTAATAACGTGCGCCGCCTTGGCGCCGTTTATGAAGAAGCGGTAAGCCGATGTAAAGGTACCGCCGTAAATGTTCCACTCACCGGGAAGGTTTTTGTCCCATTTTTCCAAGTGGGTAATTACGTGGATCTGGGGCTGAGGGCCGTTATCCTGCGTGCCGATATAAAATTTGTTGTTGTTGCCGCGCGTTATAGCAAACATATCGGCCTCGATCTTGGTGTTTCCAACAATCGTAAAGGTGGCTGGATTCGCTGCGGAGTCATGCTTGAACATCAAGCCGGTGGTCTTAAGGGTGGAATTCTCCACGCGGATCTCACCGTTGATAACGTAGAGGAAGCCTACGCTCGCCGCCTGCTTAGCCTCAAGCGTGGAGTTCTTGATGGTAACTGTATTTCTTTTGGTGATTGCAACGCTGTTGCCCGGTTCAATTATATCATTCGAACTGAACATGATGCTTTGCGCTTTGTGCTCGGACGTCATTACACAGTCCTCAATCGTGATCGTTGTACCGCTTACGTTCTTCTCGCCCTTAATCTTCGTGGCGTTGACGATGTCACCGGTATGGCCTTCGGCAATGACGTTTTTCACCGTAAGGGTAACCTCGTCCTCATCCATGAGGAACAAGCCGGAAACACGGGTTGTAGCGGGCGCGATCATGTTATCCTCAAGGGTCAGGTTTTTAATCGTTGCAACCATGCCCGCTTTTTTAAAGTTAAACATGAAGCCCGAACGAACCGTGGAGCTGAACGTCATAGTGTGACCGTTACCGTCGATGATAACGTTAGCGTTCAAATCAAGCGTTTCGTTCAGCGTTACGTCTGCATCAAGACGGATCGTATCAGCCTCACCGGCCTGTACGACTGCATACGCAGCTTTGAAATTGGGGTGCTCGGATACGACAGTTTCGCCGTTCAGAGCCACATAGGGTGCTGCTTCAGAGGCGGAGGACACGAGCATTGCCATAACGAACAATGTCAGAATCATTGCCACCAAGAGAAGCATCTTAAACTGTTTTCTCATAGTTTTTCTCCTTTTCTCATATTGCGGAAGCTCCGCCAATTTTGTTCGATTTGTGAACACTACGTGCACAAATTGAAAAAGGTACAAGTTCATTATACATATTATTTCATTATCAGTCAATGCCCACATTCATTTTTCTCATTTTTTAACAAAAAAAGCAGCATTAAATCGTGCAGTTTGACAACAGATGTTTTCTTACCGTATAATTTTATAAATCAAGCTCTTTAGATAGCAGAAAAAACAACCCAAAAAGCACCTAAAAAGAGCAAATAAAACCACCGAAAAGGAATAAAAAAAAGCCCTCTCTTGCCGAGAGGGCTTGGTTTTGTGCGATTTTTAATTTATAAATATTCGCAAATTCAGTATAGTTTTACACTTGACACTACAAAGCTCCACAGCTGTGCTTTGGAGCCTGAGCATCGATACGCACCGTATTGCGAAAAAAGCACCGTCACTCACTCGCAAAACTATCCGCAAAGGCGGTTGCCAGCCGATCGCAACGCTCGTTATAGGGATGCCCCGCGTGCCCACGTACCCACTTGAAGGTAACATCATGCTTTTTGAGAAGCCCCAAGAGCTGCTCCCAAAGATCAGCATTCAGCGCAGGGCTTTTATCTGCCTTGCGCCAGCCGCGTGCGCGCCAACCCTCTGCCCAGCCGTTGCTCACCGCCTCCACCACATAGCGAGAGTCGGAGGTCAGCGTCACCTCACAGGGCTCGCGCAATGCCGCAAGCGCCGCAATCACGCCGCAAAGCTCCATACGGTTGTTGGTGGTATGCGCTTCGCCCCCCGAAAGCTCCTTTTCATGTCCGCCGTACACAAGGATCGCCCCCCAACCGCCACGGCCGGGGTTGCCTCTGCAGGCGCCGTCTGTGTAAATATCAACGTGCTTCATGCTTCACTCTTCATTTTCGCAAGAAACGCCTTCAGGCAGGAAACCGTTTCTTCACTGAGATCGTGCTCGATCTTGCAGGCATCCTCAAGCGCGGTGTCGTGAGAAACGCCGATCGCCATAAGCGCCTGTGCAAGCAAGCAGTGCCTTTCGTACATACGCTGTGCCACGGCAAGCCCCTTTTCTGTCAGGGCAAGCCCGCCCTCATCGGTTGCGGTAACAAACCCGCTTGCTCTGAGCTCGCGCAGCATCACACTAACAGTAGGACGGGAAAATCCAAGCGCCGCGCAAAGATCCACTGCACGCACCTTACTTTTTTGGCTTGAAAGAATCAAGATCTGTTCAAGATAATTCTCGCCCGATTCATGAATTGCCACGACGCTCCCCTCCTTGCGTTTTGTTTACAGCTCTTCCCCGTCCTCATCCTTCGGCTGAGGCTTGACAAAGAGTGTAAGCTTTGTTACACGCTCCTCATCCATAGCCGAAACGATGACAAACAGGTTTTCGTAGGCGAAGCTGTCGCCCACGTGCGGGTTTGCCTCCAGCATTTCAACCGCCCAACCACCCATGGTGGTATATTCACAGCTGAAATCCTCGGGGCATTTGAAGTCTACCTCATCAAAGCAGTCCTCTATGTTCATTTCGCCCGATACCTCATAGGTGTTTTCACCCGTGGGGTAGCATTCAGTCACAATAACGTCGGTATCATCCCAAATGTCGCCTACCAGCTCCTCAAGGATATCCTCCATGGTTACCACACCAAGGGTACCGCCAAACTCGTCAATCACGATAGCCAAATGCATCTTTTGCTCACGCAAGCGTGCAAGGGCTGCCGGCAGCTTCATGGTCTTGTGAAATTTCAAAGGCTTCATCAGGAGCTCGCGCACATTGGGGGTCTGCCCACCCACGCACGCCTTATAGTAGCGATTGAGCGACATCACGCCAATGATGTTATCAACGCTGTCCTCATACACAGGGATACGCGAGAACTGCGCCGCATCAGATACCAGTGCATGCAAGGCATCTTGATCGTCAACATCAAACGCCGTCATATTAATGCGGGGCGTCATGATCTTTTCCACAGTGATATCATGGAATTCGAGCGCGGATTGCAAAAGCTCACCCTGATCCTCGTCGATCACGCCCTCCTCCTCGATCGTTTCAATGATCGAGGAAAGCTCCTCCTCAGTCACTGTCGGGTCGCTGTCGCTGCGATCCTTGCCCCAGAGCTTGCGCAATACAAACAAAAGTGCCATTACGATCGCCACGATAGGGCTGACAAGCACGGTAAGCACACGCGTGGGAATCGCCACAATACGCGCCACCACGTCAGCGTGCTGCTTGGCAAGCACCTTAGGCACGATCTCACCGCAAATGAGGATCACAACAGTAACAAGCAGCGTTGCAATAAAGGAAGCAACGCCCGCATTTTGGGGGAATAAATTCATTACGATCAGTGTTGTACACGTGGATACCGCAATGTTTGCTAAGTTATTGCCTACCAGAATGGTAGACAGAGAAATGGTAAAGTTTTCGGCTATCTTATGCGCAACACTCGCCGTGCGAGAGCCTTCCTCAGCGGCACGACGCAGGCGCATCTTGTTTGCCGTATTAAAAGCAATTTCAGATGCCGAGAAATAAGCGGAAAGGCACACCATGACAAAAATAACAACGTATGCCCACCACATTTTAGCAAAATGCTCTGCCATCATGCCTCAACCTCCTTTTCGGTGGCTGCGGCAGCTCTTGCCGCCAGCTCCTCCTCATCAAGCACGTGCACAAAGGTGCGCACGGGGCGCTGATTTTCTACCGTTTCAACGGTAAATTCGAGGTCGTCCACCACAAAGCTTTCTTCCTCCTTGGGAAGTCTGCCAAGGGTTTCAAGCATCAGGGAAAGCAAGGGCTTTGTCGCCAATGCCTTTGGTGCTTCAGAAAGACCGATACGCTCGTAAAGCGTACCGACAAGCATGTGCGTATTTACAAGGTAACGGTTGCCGCCCAGCGTCTGGAAGTTCTGGTCAACCACGTCCTCTTCGTCAAAGATCTCACCCACCAATTCCTCAAGGATATCCTCAATGGTGACAAGACCCGTGATCTTCTTGTTTTTATCACGAACAAGTGCCATATGGTTTTTGTGTTGACGCATATCGGTCAAGAGATCGTCGATCTTAGCGTCCTCCGTCACAAAAAAGGGCTTTGACAGCATCGAGCGCACCGTCGTCTTCGGATTGCGGTGATATTCCGCCAGGAAGCGGCGCACGTGCAACGTGCCGATGATGCGATTCACATCCCCTGCATAAACGGGGATACGCGAATAGTTGGTTCCCTTAATGACGGCAAGCACCTCCTCAGTGCCGGCGGCGACGTTAAGCATCTCAATATCGCGTGCCATCGTCATAATATCCGCCACAACAGTATCGCCAAATTCAAGCGCGGACTTCAGCATATCGCCCTGCTCCTCATCCACAACGCCCTCCTCCTCGACTGTATCAAGGATCTCCATTAACTCATCCTCGGTAATAGAGGGCTCGGCTTCCTTTTTGGCAAATGCCTTTGATGCCGCAGTGGAGATCAAGCCAAAAAAGCCGGAAATAGGGGAAAGCACACGCATCAAAAAGCGAAGCGAGCTTTGGAAGAACAGCGAAACGCTCTGGCTTCGGTCATTGGCAAAGCTTTTGGGAATCATTTCGCTGAGCAAAAAGATCACCGCCGTGCTCGCCACACTGCACGCAATAGAGAAGCCGAAGGAATTAATATCCACGCCCTTAGGCTCAAAAAGATTGGTAGCAATCAAAGTCGCCACCGATGCAGCAGCAATTTTCGTTACGTTGTTGCCGACCAAAAGCGTTGTAAGCGCCTTGTCAAATCTGTTAAGCACCCACAAAACACCACGTGCGCGCTTGTTCCCGTCATCTGCGAGGGCCTTTATCTTAATTCTGTTGACCGCCGAGAACGAGCTCTCGGTTGCCGCAAAATAAGCGCCACCCACCACACAAATTGCAAACACAATCCATAAGGGTACTGTACTACTGTCCATGAAGAAAAACCAACTCCTTTTAGTTTTAATTTGAAAGTGTTTAAAAAGTATTATAACATATATAAATCATTTTGTCAAGGTGCACCGACACATCGGTATCATCCACTCGCAAATCACAACCACCCGTCAAACGGGTGGTTTGCACTAGGGCTAAAAGCCCAATAGTACCAGCCAGCGGCTCAAGCCGCTGGCTTTTGCTTTCAAAAGCCGTCTGCAAAAATGCCTTCTCCTTGAGGAGAAGGTGGCAGCCGAAGGCTGACGGATGAGGTGTAGCGCGAAGCGCGTTTGTGCGGCTCGTTGCAAAACTCGAACACGCCGCTATGGCGGCTACACCTCACCACCCGCTACGCGGGAGCCTCTCCTCAAGGAGAAGCCTTATGTAACGATACACTCTATACAAAAGGGGTATAACCCATTGTTCACCACCCGCATAGCGGGTGGTTGTCTGTTTCGCACTTCGTGCGGGGGTGCCTGAAGGCACTAAAACGAAGGTGCAACACGCACACTGCCGTTGCACCCTTTTCTTAATCCTCTCGTAAAAAGCGAAATCTACCTCGAAGGCGAAGCATATAAGCCGTGATCAGACGCGTGAGCGCCACGTCATAAACCGCAAAAACAGCATTCAGCGGCAACAAGAGCAGGATATACCAAGCCTTCCATTCGACGGTATACAGCATAAGCACCTTTACCGATACCAGCACGATCACCACCGCCGCAACATTAAAAGCTAAAATTTTTAGAAGCCACGATGCCGCACGGGAAAGATATCCCTCAAGCAGCACCTTTAGGATGGGGTAATATCCTGCAAACAGCAAATACACCAGCGCCGGCGTCTTGCTCGGCAACAGCAAGAGCGCCAGCACCGAGGTTACAAGATAGATAAGCAGAGGGTATTTCCCCTTTAGCTCTATCACGGCAAATACGACCGTGAGTGAGGCAACGGCTGCCATGGTGAGATCAAGCACCTCAACAAAAGCCCCAAATGCGAGAAAAATCACACCAAGTGCCGCCAAAACAGCAGATGTGGTGAGATATCTCGTTGCTTTTCTTCTGCGTGTTGCCATATCAGCAGCAGGGGATAAGATCGCCGCCCATGCACTCACAGCAGCAATCAGCACAGATCAGCGTGGTGCACATATCGCAGCCACCATCGCCCTCGGAGGTACGGTAGCCCCTGCCAAAGCCGCCCGCCTTTTGGTGCATTCTCTCTTTGAACTGCCAATACTCGTTATTGGTAGGCTCCATGCGGTAGGCCGTTTCAAAGGAACGCTGTGCATCCACATAAAAGCCCTTATGAAGCTGGATGCACCCGAGCAAAAAGACCCATTCGGCGCCTCTGTCCGCTTGCTCTACCTCATCAAGCAAGCGCTCCGCTTCACGAATGTTGCCGCCGTTAATATAGTTTCTAATGGCTGTGAACTTTGCCTTTGCATCGGCGGAGTAGCTTTGCGAGTGATAGTTGGTGCCACCACCCATATTCTGCCCGTAGCCGCGCTCTTTGCCACCCGACTGTGTATTACCCGCGGACGTGTAGCCGGATTTCGGCTCCTCGTAATAATTTCCACCGCTCGCAGCCTCCTCACGCATGCGCGTGATCTCCTCGTAAGCCGCATTGATCTCCTTCATCTTCTCGTTTGCGAGATCTGCAAGATCAGAGTCGCTGTAACGGTCAGGATGGTATTTGCGCACCAGCTCGCGGTACGCCTTTTTGATCTCTTCATCATCGGCGCTGGGCGACACACCAAGCACCTTGTAGGGATTATTACTCACTTACTTCCTCCTTGCGGCACGCCACATCGCCCCATATGACCCTTTTGGCAACAGCGGGCATGCCCAAATACAATATATTTTCCAAAATAGCGCGATAGGGATACCGTGTGCCATCTCCTACAAGGTCAAGTGCCGCCGCGGTATCATCAAGCAAGGAAAGCAAAGCATCCTCTAGCATTTGCCTTTGCTCCGTTGTAGGCTTTTCGCCAAAAAACAGCAGCACGGGGTTGTAATTTCCCGATTTCACGTCGCGCTCTATATCATCGATCGCGTCTAAAATATAAATAAATCTGCCTATCTTTGTTCCAATCGCCTCGGCAATGCGCGCCGCTTCTTGCGGCAAGCCGTCCCCTAGCAGTGCGGCAAGTATTTCACCGAAAATAGCGGCAGGCTCATCTACCGTAGCGCGCAGCTCCCCTTCAAGCGCGGCAAGCGCAGTCAGTTTTTCACGCAGCGTTGCGGCAAGCGCGGGGTGGCGCTTGCGTGCCCGACTATATGCCGACTGCAGCAAAAGCTTTTTCGCCATAGCTGCAAGCTTGCCAAACCCACGCTTATCCGCCACGTCATCGCGGCATTTTTCATAGGCGAGAAGTGCGGAAGCATCTGCCGCATACGCAAGCTCGGCATTGGGTTCCATCATCATACGGGCACGGAACGGGTGTGCAATACAGCGCCGCTTTTTAAACTGCGGCTCAGTGCCAACAAGCGCCATGCGCACCTGTGTAAGAAAGGCGATATCATAACTGAGCGTCAAGCGCGAACACTGCCCTGTGCATTTGCCCATGCTGCGGCAAAGCCCACAGTACGCAGCGCGATAATATTCGTACTCGCGCACACGCAGCTCCGCCTTCTCAATTTTCACATAACCAAACATATTGACACCGCCATAGTCAAAATATTAAAGCATCTACACTACATATTACCAAATTTCAAGCACAAATACAAGTATTATTTTAAAAAATCAGATATCTGTCACATTTTTTCAACACAGGACAAGAGGTTTTTAGAGGAACGCAAGTAAAAAAACCGCCGTGCGGCGGTTTTTTTACTTTTCGTTTTTCTCTGTCTTTTCTGCTTTTTCATTTTGGCGCGGCAGACCCACCACCCCATCAACGGGAAGTGCCATGGCAATGCCCTGTCCCGGTGTTTGCAAGCCAACCTTTTGATAAAGAGCGTGGAGCACGTCGTCCTTAATGGCAGAGGGCACAAGGATCATGACAGCCTCCTTCTCGGGCTGTATGGTGATCTTAAAAAAGGTTTCCGCTTCCTTATTGGCAGTGCCGCGTGCGTGAATGACCGTGCCGCCACCTGCGCCGCAGGCACGCGCCGCCTCCATTACCGCATCGGAAAAGCCCGTGTTCACGATACAAAGTATCAACTCATATTCAAATTTCATGCTGCTTTCCCCCTTTGCGGTTATTCGATAAAAATTGATAGATTGCCACACCGATCATGCCCGAGAGCGGCACTGTCATCGCAATGCCCTTTGCGTTTTTGATCGTGGCAAACTTTTCTTCAAGAGCCAAGAGCACACGGGGTGCCATGTCCTCGCGAACAACACTGAATATCACACGTTTTTCACTATCCTCAAGCCCCATAAGCGCCATGATATCAGAGCTTGCCGTGCCATTTGCCGTACAGCAAAACTGCATATTCACATCAAAGGCTTGAATCAGATCCATAAAATACTCGGTCTTGCGGCGTGGCACCACGGTAATGAGGAGCTTGAGCTTGTGCGGCGCTGCCTTATGCCCCGTTGCCGTCTTCGCCTTGGATACGGTGCGGCGCGCCGTGGGCTTAGCAGCTGTACGCTTTGTCTTTTTTACGGTTTCATTTGCTATGTTCGACATCACGCCACCCCCTTACATAAAATCGATGATCTGCTCATCATCGGCATCAAGGATCTGCTTCATCATAATGCTGTCGCGCACCTTACCCGCCACCACGGCACGGAAGCCCATGACCTGAATCGTGATCAGCGGTGTCATGGCAACCATTGCCACAATGCCGAACGCGCTTTCCATAACCGAGGAAACACCCTGCAGGGATACGCACGCTCCGATCGCAAGCGGCAAAATAAAGCTTGAGGTAAGCGGACCGCTCGCAACACCACCCGAGTCAAAGGCAATAGCAGTGTACAGACGGGGTACAAAAAAGGAGAGCCCCAAGGAGATGAAATAGCCCGGTATCAGGTAGTACAGAATACTGAAATCCAAAATAATACGCAGCATGGAGAGCCCGATCGACACTCCCACACCGATAGAGAGGGCTACCATCATCGAGCGCTTGCTCACCGTTCCGTTGGTCACATCCTCGACCTGTCCCTTCAACACGTGAATGGCAGGCTCTGCCAACACCACCACAAGTCCGAGAATAAAGCCCATGAGCACCAACAATGTACTGTTATTTACCGCAAGATCATACCCAATACGGTAACCGATCGGCATAAAGCCAACCGTAACTGCGGTAAGAAACATCACAAGCCCCGCAAAGGTATAAAGAATACCTACGGTAATGCGATAAAGCTTGCGGCGCGGCAAGCGCAAAAACACAGCCTGCACCGCAAAGAAGAACGCCACCAAAAGCCCCAGGGCAAGCGCAACCTCCTTCATTACATCCAAAATGGTGTGCGGCAATGCCCCCCCGATATGTGCTTCCACCGAATAATCGGGCAGCTCATATATCATTTCGCCATTGGCAAACAAGCCAAGCGCCATCACGGCAAGCACGGGGCCAATTGAGCAAAGCGCCACCAGACCGAAGCTGTTTTCCCCCGCATCCTTACCGCCAAGCGTGGTTGCAATGCCTGCACCAAGCGCCATGATAAAGGGCACTGTAATGGGGCCTGTTGTCACACCGCCCGAGTCAAAGGCAAGGGCAAGAAATCCGCCGTTTCCTCGCTCCAACACCAACGCGGCAAGGGCAAAAACAAGCATGTAAAAGATCATTAAAATTTTAGATAGACCCGTCTTGGTCACAATACGCAAAATGGCAAGCACCAAGAAAAGTCCCACACCAACACCAACCGTCACGATCAGCGCAGTACTGTTTACCACTGCGTTTACCTGCGAGGCAAGCACCGAAAGATCGGGCTCAGCCACCGTGATCAGCACGCCCAGCAAAAAGCTGACCGACAGCAAAAGCCCCACATTGCGGGATTTGGAAAGACCTGCACCCACCTGCACACCCATTGGCGTCATGGCGATATCGGCACCGAGATTAAAAAGCCCGATTCCCAGCACAAGAAAGAGCGCAGAAAGGAGAAACACCGTTATTTCAAGAGCCGTTACAGTAACAAGCGGCGTGAGGTTCAGTAACAGCACGATTACCGTTACCGGCATTACCGAGATCATCGCTTCTTTACATTTGAGCAATAAAATTTTTAACATAGCGCTCCCCCTTTCCCAAAGTAATATAAATAACATATTTATTGTATATAAAAAAGCACACTTTGTCAACCGCTGCAAGCAAAAAATGTACGCCGCTTTTCCCTCAGGCATATATTGCTAGAGGAGGTGTATCTCGGATGAAATCAGCACCTTCAATAGCAAAGGAGGCGCATCATGTATTCATCAAACACCTTCCCTCAAAAATGTGTAGCAGCAGTAGGCTCGATGACGGCTGCGATCAAGGCACAGCGCGTGCTGCTCTCAGCTAATATCAGCGCGGAGGTCGTTGCGCTCGCCCCCGAGGAAACACGGCGCGGATGCGCCTATGGCGTGGAGTTTGCAGCCACCTTTGAAAATGCGGCACGTGCTGCCTTTCGCGCCGCGCGCATCTCGGTCTCACAATATATTCTCAAAGGGTAAGCAATATGATATATTTTGACAACGCCGCCACCTCATTTCCCAAATCGCCACGCGCCATTGCCGAAGCAACAGTCTGCATGCGCACCTGGTGCGGCAATCCTGGGCGCGGCGCACATTTTCTCTCGCGCGCCACATCCGAAAAGGTCTACGCTTGCCGCGAGCTGCTTTCCGATTTTTTAGGACTGAATGCCCCCGAGCGTATCGTGTTTACGCAAAATACGACCTTTGCGCTGAACATGGCGCTGAAGGGTGCATTAAGGCACGGTGACCACGTGCTTTGCTCAGAGCTTGAGCATAATGCAGTCCTGCGCCCGCTTCACGCCCTACAGCAGGAGAGGGGAATTTCATTTGACACCTTCCCCGTTTTGGGGCGCACAGCCGAGCAGATCCTGCAGGAAATCACAACACGTATAAAGAAAAACACTGCCGCGGTGGTCTGCTTGCATGCCTCAAATATCTGCTCTCTTTCCCTACCGCTGTCAAGCATCGGCGCATTTTGCCGCGCCCGCGGACTGTTGTTTATGGTAGATGCCGCGCAGTCGGCAGGGCACCTGCCCATAGACATGCACACCATGCAGATCGATGCACTTGCAGTCCCCGCGCACAAGGGGCTTCTCGGCATACCGGGGTGCGGCGTGCTGGCACTCGGGGAGCGCATCTCCCTTTCCACCCTCATCGAGGGCGGAAGCGGTGTTAATTCACTCTCGCGCACCATGCCTGAGGAGTTTCCGGAGCGCTTCGAGGCAGGAACGCTGCCTGTAGTCGCCATTGCGGGGCTTTGCGGCGGCATTTCACACGTTATGGAGTTGGGGTCAACCGAGCTCGAAAATCGCGCCAAACGCCTGTTTTTTGCCGCAAGAGAGCGCATTGAAGCATTGGGTGGGTTTGAAATATATGAGCCAACTGCCGCGGGTGCCGTTTTGCTTTTCAATAAAATAGGCATGCCCTCCACCGAGCTGGCAAGGATACTTGACAAAGCAGGTATTTGCACACGTGCAGGGCTTCATTGCGCGCCGCTTGCACACCAAGCCCTGAAAACACCCACAGGCGGCGCTGTGCGCCTTAGCTTTGGCGCCTTTAATACAAGTGCTGAGGTCGACGTGCTTTGGCGCGTATTACAACATGAATTTTGCTGAAAACACAAAAGTCCCCCTCAAGCAGGTGTTATCTGCTTGAGGGGGACTTTTATCAAAACTATATAATTACACCGTTTTGCTTTAGAAATATTTATTTAAAACTCTCCACCAATCGTCTTCTATCCTCCAAAACGCATCCTCAAATTTGCTGTCATATAATGCAGTTGCGTCGTAAGAATACGTAGGCATTTCGTCCTTTTTCAAAAGGCACAATGCAATGGAAAAGTTCGTTTCTTTTTCATTAAGCCGCACTTTTTCACTGTTGATTTCAATTTTCCCTTTTTCAACGCAAAGCTCGCCCTCTATGTAAACCAACTCCGTTTTTTCATCTTCGTATATCTCCGTTACTTCTAAAGTGAAATCATCGCGTTCCTTATTATAGAAAAATTCAGCCTCTAACCATTCGCTGCTAAGTTCGGCAACAAAACGGTTTTTATCATTCTTTTTCACCTCGTAAGTATATACTTCATCGTAGAAAACAAATTCCAAAAGATCAGATTTATCAACACCTTTTGTATCACATTTTACCGAAAACATTTCCGTGTCGTATGTCCAACTTTCAGATTCCCATTCATAGAAAACAGAAAACTCAAGCATTGTAGAAGTAAGCAAACTAGTAGTCAGCTTTAACGTATAAGTGCATCCCTCGTTATCTACTGCCTTCTCAGCTTTTCTGATCCATTCATCGAACAAATCAAGCACATCATCCTTCTTGGAGTTTCCGCCCAACATATCAATAAAAAACGTGTCGTACTTTTCAAGAAGCTTTTTGACAGCACGGCTTTCTGCCAAATATTCGTAATAATCACAATCCGCCTCATCAAGCGCACGCTCATCAAGTAAAATCTTATAAACGCGTGCCGTTACGTTTTTTCCGTCAATGTTCACCGTTTTGATTTTGACATCGATCTCTGCGTGCTCCAGTAAAAGCTTGTACCTCTCCTTTTGTACCTCTTCCGTCACCTCGAGAATATCCTCAAACAGTTCTGCACTCTCACCATTGTCAATGATTTGACAAATTGAGTGTAAAATATCGTAGTCATTGCCCTCCTTGGAAATATTATTTCTCTCACAATATTTATCAAGATTTTTTACAGCTTGACCGGGTGTCAATCCGAACACACCGTTAGGCAACCCATTTTTGCTCTGGACCCAAATACTCTCAGGACTGACGCAACAACTTGCAAAATATGTTGCGCTACTATTTTTATAAGTCACGCTATCCGCAAGCAAACAATACTCTTCAAGATTCATATAAACCTTACCGTCAAGAGAAAGTCCCTCACCTTTTGCATTCACCTCAAGGGAGCCGCCGTTGAGCATCTCCAACGCAAATGCAAGCTCTTCTCGCTCGCCAAAATCCTCTATGGCACTTGTCAGAGAGTGCGCAATTACAATCTTAGGGGTATTCCATACAATCACTCCCGCTACAAGCAACACAAATCCCAAAATTCCCAAAATAACAAGAATTTTTTTCTTTCCGCTCTTTTTTCTTTTTACTTTTTCTTCCGGCATCTGGTTTTTTATCTCAAACGCATCCATTATCAAATCCTCCTTCGTGAATTACCTCTATTATACTCAATCTTTGAGTGTTTGTCAACACTCAATTTATGAGTATGGCAATATAATCATATACTATATGCGTAGGAGGTGGGCTATGAACTACCGAGAAAGATTGAAAAACATTCGCGAAGATCATGATATGACACAAGCACAAATCGGCAAAATAATTCAAAAATCCCAGCAGGGCTATAACCACATTGAAATGGGACGCGCCGAACTAAAAATTGAAGATCTTATCACACTTTGCAAATTCTATCAGTTATCCGCAGACTATATAATTGGCATTTCCAATATCCCCTCGCCCTTTCCAAAAAAATAGCATAACAAAAAAACCGCCCCCAAGAGGGTTTCCTCTTGGGGGCGGTTTTACCTGCCTTTACGTTCAGGAATTATAAATTGATTACGCCTCGTCTACAAGACGGATGATCGCCATTTCTGCGGCGTCACCGCGACGGGGACCCATTTTAAAGATTTGGGTGTAACCACCGTTACGGCCTTCGTACTTGGGAGCAAGCTCGTTGAATACCTTGGTAACAACGTCTTCCTTCGTGATATACGCCAGAGCCGCACGACGGCTGGCAAGCGTGTTCTTCTTGCCGAGCGTGATCATTTTTTCTGCCATGGAACGAACTTCTTTTGCTCTGGTGAGAGTGGTCTCAACAGAACCGTTCTCCAGGAGATAAGTCACAAGACCGCGCAGCATCGCATTACGGTGTGCGGTAGATCTGCCGAGTTTTCTTCCGGGCATTGGTTTTCCCTCCTAATTTTTTGCAATTATCGCACTTCTAGCTTCAATCTTCTTCCTTTTTCAGGTCAAGACCGAGCGAGTGCAGTTTCTGAATAACTTCTTCAAGCGACTTCTTGCCGAGATTGCGGACCTTGATCATGTCCTCCTCGGTACGGTTGGTCAGATCTTCCACCGTATCAATGCCGGCGCGCTTCAAGCAGTTGAAGCTACGAACCGACATGTCAAGCTCTTCAATGGTCATCTCAAGGACCTTCTCTTTGATGGTTTCTTCACGTTCCACCATGATCTCTGCCTTCTTTGCTTCATCGGTAAGATTTACAAACAAGTTGAGATGTTCGTTGAGGATCTTGGCTCCAAGAGAAATCGCTTCTTTTGCCGTCACGGTTCCGTTTGTAAGAACCTCGATGGTCAATTTGTCAAGATCTGTGTTATTACCTACGCGGGTATTCTCCACAGAATAGTTTACCTTATAGACAGGTGTATAGATAGAATCGGTATAGATCGTGCCGATCGGTGCAGACACATTACCTGCTGCCATGCTTGCAAGCTGCTTGTTGCGCTCCTGCGATACATAGCCACGGCCATGCTCAAAGCAAAGTTCCATGTAAAAACGCTTGTTTTCTGCAACGGTTACCAGATGATGGTCGGGATTAAGGATCTCAAGATCAGCATCGGCTTGAATGTCACCTGCGGTAACATTGCAAGGACCGGTTACGTCGATTACAACCGTCTTTTGCGAGGTGCTATGAAGTTTTGCAGTGATACCCTTCACGTTCAAAACGATCTCGGTCACATCTTCCTTCACACCGGGAATTGTAGAAAATTCATGGAGCACGCCGTCAATCTTAATGCTGGTAACGGCAACACCCTGCAAGGAACTGAGCATAATTCTGCGCAAAGAGTTGCCAAGGGTAATACCATACCCACGCTCAAGCGGATCTACCACGAAAAATCCGTGTGTTCCATCTGCGCTCATCTTGTCTATTGTAATATTCGGCTTTTCAATTTCAAGCATTCCAATAAACCCTCCTTACTGAATTATTATGCCGCTATGCGGCAAATTTTGTTGTGTGCCAACTGTCGGTGGCGATATTCCGTATCGCCGCCGAAACGGTAAACGGATTATTTGGAATAAAGCTCGACGATAAGCTGCTCGTTGAAATCAAAGTCAATGTCATCGCGGGCGGGCAGAGCCACAACCTTAGCGGTAGCATTCTCTTTGTTTACCTCAAGCCACTTGGGGCTAAGCTTAGACGCAGCACCCTCGATAAGAGCCTTTACGGTGGTAAGGTCGCGGCTTGCTTCCTTCACAGCGATCACGTCACCAACCTTAACGGAAATAGAAGGAATGGTTACCTTTTTGCCGTTGAGGGTGAAGTGTGCGTGAAGAACGAGCTGACGAGCCTGCTTGCGGCTATCAGCCAGACCCATACGGTAAACAACGTTATCAAGACGTCTCTCAAGAAGGATGAGCAGATTCTCACCGGTCATGCCGGACTTACGCTCTGCCTCTGCATAGTAGTTTGCAAAGGGCTTCTCAAGAACACCGTAGTATCTCTTGGTCTTCTGCTTCTCACGAAGCTGCATACCGTATTCTCTTACTTTTTTGTTTGCTGCGCCATGCTGACCGGGAGCAGTGCTTCTGCGGTCAAGTGCGCATTTGCCGGTCAAGCAACGCTCGCCCTTGAGGAACAGCTTGGTGCCCTCACGGCGGCAAAGACGGCAAACTGGACCAGTATATCTTGCCATTTTACATTACCTCCTGTAAATTATACGCGGCGGCGCTTAGGCGGACGGCAGCCGTTGTGGGGGATCGGAGTAACGTCCTTGATCATGGTAACCTGAAGACCAACGGTCTCAAGTGCACGAATCGCAGACTCACGTCCGGAACCGGGGCCCTTTACGTAAACCTCAACAGACTTGAGGCCGTGCTCCATCGCAAGTCTTGCAGCCTGCTCAGCTGCGGACTGTGCTGCGAAGGGAGTGGATTTACGGGAGCCCTTGAAGCCAAGCTCACCGGCGGATGCCCAAGAAATTGCGTTTCCTGCAACGTCCGTGATGGTGATAATGGTATTGTTGAAGGTCGCGCTAATGTGCACGGCGCCTTTTTCAATATTCTTGCGCTCGCGACGCTTTTTCACGACTTTTTTTACATTAGCCATACTATTGCCACTCCTTTATTACTTCTTCTTGTTTGCAATGGTCTTAGCGGGACCCTTGCGCGTTCTCGCGTTGGTTTTGGTTCTCTGACCTCTTACCGGCAGACCCTTTCTGTGACGGATGCCGCGGTAGCAGTTGATCTCAACAAGGCGCTTGATGTTCAGAGCAACATCACGACGAAGATCACCCTCTACATCGTAGGAGTTTTCGATCTCGTCACGCAGCTTTGCAACCTCTTCCTCGGTCAGATCCTTTGCACGGGTATCGGGATTGATACCGGTCTTGGCGAGAATATCGTTTGCGCTCTTACGGCCGATGCCGTAGATATAGGTAAGTGCAATTTCCACTCTTTTTTGATTGGGAATATCAACACCTGCAATACGAGCCATAGTTATTTACCTCTTTCTTCAGTGTGGGGATTAGCCCTGTCTCTGCTTGTGCTTGGGATTCTCGCAGATGACCATTACATGGCCCTTTCTTTTGATAATCTTGCACTTTTCGCAGATTTTTTTAACGGAAGGCTTTACTTTCATTTGTCACACCATTCCTTTCATCTAATTTTTCGATCCTGTAGATCATTTTGCACGCCAAGTGATGCGTCCCTTAGTGAGGTCGTATACAGACACCTCAATGGTAACACGGTCACCGGGCAGAATTCTGATATAGTTCATACGCAATTTGCCGGAAATGTGCGCGGTCACGATATGACCGTTCGGCAATTTTACTTTGAAGGTTGCATTGGGCAGCGCCTCAATGACCGTACCCTCAAATTCAATTACATCATCTTTTGCCATGAGTTTTTTCTCCCTGCTTGTCAGTATTTGCGATTATTCACCGATTTCTACTTCGGTCAAATTTACCACACCGTCAGGCGTTAGAGCCACGGTATTTTCATAATGCGCGGAAAGTGATCCATCAACGGTCTTTACTGTCCAACCGTCGGATAGCTCTCTAACCTCAAAAGATCCTTGATTGATCATCGGCTCAATGGCGATCACCATACCCTCGCAAAGGCGTGGGCCGCGCCCGGGCGTACCGTAATTCGGCACATCAGGCGACTCGTGCACCTCGCGTCCAACACCGTGCCCCACATAGCGGCGCACAGCGCTAAAGCCACAGCGGCTCACGTAAGTGTCGATCGCATAACCGATATCACCAACACGGTTGCCGACCTTAAAAGCCGACATCCCCTCATAAAAGCTTTGCTTGGTTGCGGCAATCAATCTTGCCGCCTCCTCGCTGACACGCCCCACCGCAAAGGTGCGCGCGCTGTCACCGTGAAAGCCCTTATAAAAAGCGCCTACGTCGATCTTCACGATATCGCCCTCTTGCAAAATGCGATTTTCAGAGGGAATGCCGTGAATGACCTCATCATTGATGCTGATGCAAGCCGATCCGGGAAAGCCGTAAAGCCCCAAGAATGAGGGCTTTGCACCCCTGCCCTCGATATGCTGACGGATCAGCGTATCGAGGTACTTGGTGCTCACACCTTCACGGATATGATCGCGTGCTACGATCAGGGCTTCGCCCGTGATCCTGCCCGCTTCTCGCATCGCTTTGATCTGCTGAGAATTTTTGATCTGGATCATACCGAGAACTGAGAAAGCGCTTCAAATACGAGGCGCGTGGTATCGGCGATCTCGTCTTGACCCTCAACCGTCACCAGCAAGCCCTTAGCCTCATAAAATGCTTTAAGCGGCTCGGTCTGCGTGTGATAGGTCTCAAGACGCTTGATCACCGTTTCGGGAGCATCGTCCTTACGGATGTAGGTTTCAGCTCCGCATTTATCGCAAACACCCTCTACTTTAGAAGGATTGAAAGCTACATGGTAGGAAGCGCCGCAAGTGCATACGCGACGTCCCGACATGCGTTCTACAATTTTTTCGTCTGCCACCTCAATAGAGAGGACAGCATCGATCTTAACATCCATTGCAGCAAGAGCCTCTGCTTGCGGGATCGAACGAGGGAAACCGTCAAGAATAAAGCCATTCTTGCAGGCATCGGATGTTAAATACTCCTTGATAATACCGATCACAATCTCATCGGGAACCAGCTTACCGTCATCAATATAGGTCTTTGCCGTATTACCGAGCGCAGTACCTGCCTTGATCGCAGCACGCAGAATATCACCTGTGGAGATTGCGGGAATACCCCATTTTTCAGAGATCTTTTCAGACTGTGTGCCCTTGCCGGCACCGGGAGCTCCCATCAGAATTAAATTCATAAATTCCTCCGTAATTTCGGATCTATCGATCAACCAAGGAAGCCCTTGCTTGCGCGCAGGCTAAGTTGTGCTTCAAGATCACGCACGGTTTCAAGTGCAACACCAACTACGATCAGCAAGGAAGAACCGCCAAACGTAAGAATGCTGAAATCAGGCATGCTTGCAGTGGGATTCAAGTTTTGGATCGCTGTGGTGACCACAGTAACCAGCATGGGCAAGCCGGCAACGATGCAAAGGAAGAATGCACCGATGAGCGTAACACGCTTCAGGATCTTTTGGATGTACTGAACCGTAGGACGACCGGGACGCATACCGCGAACCGAGCCACCGTTTGCCGCAATGTTGTTCGCTACCTCAACGGGATTAAAGGAAATCATCACATAGAAGTAGGAGAATGCAATAATAAGAAGCAAATACACAACAAGATAGGGCCAAGTTGTAGGCGAGAAGAAGTTCTCAACAAACTTTACAAAGCCGTTCTCCTGATTGGACATAAAAGCAGTGATCGTGGCAGGAATCGACACGATAGAGCTTGCGAAGATGATCGGCATAACGCCGGTCATGTTCAGTTTAATAGGCAGGTTGGTTGCCTGACCGCCATACATTTTACGACCAACAACACGCTTTGCATACTGGATCGGAATGCGGCGCTCGGAATTGGTTACCCAAACGACAAAGCCAATGGTTGCAACAACCACAGCAAGAACCGCAATTGCAATCGCGATACCGATTGCCCAGTGGTAAATGCCGTTCATAATAATGCCGTCCCACATGGACAGAACCATGCCGGGAAGGGTTGCTACGATATTGGCAAACAAGATGATCGAAATGCCGTTGCCAATGCCCTTTTCATTGATCAGCTCTGCCAGCCACATCACAAGTGCGGCACCTGCGCAGAAGGATGCGTTGATAACAAGCATTGCAAACCAATTGCTCTTCACAAGCCAGCCTTGGCTCTTAAGGAGCATGCTGTAGCCATAGCTCGTAACAAGTGCAAGTGCAATAGTTACGTAGCGCGTAAGAGCAGCGATCTTCTTTTGACCGTTTGCGCCGTCCTTTGCCCAACGCTCAAGAGCGGGAATGGCAATCGTCAGAAGCTGAATTACGATCGAAGCCGTGATATAGGGACTGACGGAGAGTGCGAACAGCGTTGCATACTGCATAGCGCCACCCGACAAAATGCTCATCAGACCGAGCACGGAGGAGCCGTAAAGGCTCTCAAACGACGTAGAGATATCAGGGCTGACATAGGGGACACAAATACAAGCACCAAGGCGATAAAGGAGGACGATAAACAATGTGAAGAGCATCTTCTTTTGAAGTTCCGGAGTCTTCCACGCGTTCTTTAACGTCTTAAACATCCTTATGCCACCTCGATCTTTCCACCTGCTGCTTCAATCTTTTCTTTCGCGGTTGCGGAAAAGACGGATGCTTTAACGGTTAATTTCTTGGTGAGCTCGCCGCTACCGAGAACCTTGAGACCGTCGTTTGCCTTGCGTACGATCTTCTTCGCCAGCAAAGCATCAAGATCAACTACTGCACCATCCTCAAATACGTTGAGTGCCTCAACGTTTACAATGGCGTAAACCTTAGCAAATCTTGCGTTGTTGAAGCCACGCTTAGGAAGCTTACGGTAAAGGGGAAGCTGACCACCCTCAAAGCCGGGGCGTACACCGCCGCCGGAACGGGCGTTTTGACCCTTATGACCCTTGCCTGCAGTCTTGCCGTTGCCGGAGCCTGCACCGCGGCCCTTGCGCCAAGCAGCCTTAGCGGAGCCTTCAGCGGGTTTAAGTTCATGAAGTTTCATCTCTCTTACCTCCTTTAAGCGTTTTCTACCTTAACAAGGTGGGAAATAACCTTAACCTTGCCGGCAAGAGTGGCGTTATCCTCATGGATGATGAAATCGCCGATTTTATTGAGCCCCAAGGACTTAGCAGTTGCCTTCTGTTGGGGCTTTGCACCGATGGTGCTCTTTACGAGAGTTACTTTTTTCATGGCGAACCCTCCTTAACCCTTGATCTGTGCCACGTCGATGTCGCGGATCTTCGCAACTTCTTCAGCGGTACGGAGAGCCTTAAGACCCTCAATGGTTGCCTTAACTACGTTTGCGGGGTTGTTGGAGCGCAAGCACTTTGCACGGATATTCTTGATACCTGCAAGCTCAAGCACGAAACGAACGCCGCCACCTGCGATGATACCGGTACCGGGTGCTGCGGGCTTAAGAAGCACCTTGCCTGCACCAAACTCACCGATGACCTCGTGGGGGATAGTGGTTCCCTTGAGGGAAACCTTGATCATATTCTTCTTTGCATCCTCAATACCCTTGCGAATTGCTTCCGGCACCTCGGCTGCCTTACCGAGACCAACACCGATGCGACCCTTGCCATCGCCTACTGCCATGATAGCAGCGAAGCGAGCGATACGGCCACCCTTCACGGTCTTGGAAACACGGTTGAGCGCAATAAGCTGCTCCTTAAATTCCTGTTCACCAGGATTTCTGTTATAAGCCATGTTATTCCTCCTAAAATTTGCTTAACTGTTGCTAAGCAGTGTACAAACCGGACTCAGAACTTCAGGCCGCCCTCGCGAGCGCCTTCAGCCAGCTCCGATACACGTCCGTGATACAGATAGCCACCACGGTCGAATACGACTTCGGTAATACCCTGTGCAGCTGCACGCTCGGCAATGGTCTTGCCTACTACACGAGCTGCTGCTTTATTGCTGCCGATTCCCTCAAACGCCTTTTCAAGGGTAGAAGCGGAAACGAGCGTTACGCCTGCAACGTCATCAATGATCTGCGCGCTGATGTTCGCATTAGAGCGATATACAGCCAAACGCGGACGTGCTGCAGTGCCGGAAATCTTTGCTCTGACTCTCTTATGTCTTTTAAGGCGAGCCTGATTGCTGTCTTTTCTCGATACCATTTTACTCCACTCCTTTCATTATTTACCGGCTTTACCGGCCTTGCGGCGAATGTGCTCATCGCTGTATTTAACACCCTTGCCATGGTAGGGTTCAGGCGGACGCTTGCTGCGGATAACGGCTGCGATCTGACCTACCTCTTGCTTGTTGATACCCTTTACAACAATCGTGTTGGGGTTGGGTGCCTCAAAGGTAATGCCGTCGGGCTCGGTAACCTGGAGCGATGCCTGGGGCAGGCCCTTTACAAGAGACTGACCAAGGAACAACTGCAGAGTCTTGCCCTGCTTTACTACCTTGTAGCCTACACCAACGATCTCAAGGGTCTTGCTGTAGCCCTGGGTTACACCCACGACCATGTTATTAAGAAGCGCGCGGGTAAGACCGTGCAAGCTTCTTACCTCCTTCTCATCACTCGGGCGGGTAACGAGTGCCTCGTTGCCCTCAACGCTAATGGTGAGTACAGGAGCAAATTTCTCAGAAAGGGTTCCGAGAGGACCTTTTACGGTAACGAGGTTGCCCTCACCCACAGTAACAGTAACGCCTGCAGGAATTGCAACGGGCATTCTTCCAATTCTTGACATCTTTTCGTACCTCCTTACCAAACGAAGGCGAGAACTTCGCCGCCGATCTTCATCTCACGAGCCTTTTTGTCGGTCATAAGACCCTTCGAGGTGGAAACGATGGCAATACCAAGGCCATTCATTACCTTGGGCATATCCTCGTAGCCTGCGTAAATACGAAGGCCGGGCTTGGATACGCGGCGCAGACCGCGGATAACCTTCTGCTTGCCTGCTGCGTACTTCAGCGTTACGCAAATGGTGCCCTGCTTGCCGTCTTCGATTACCTGGTAGCCCTTTACGTAGCCCTCAGCAACGAGAATGTCGGCAATAGACTTTTTCATGTTGGATGCCGGAATGTCAACAGTAGCATGCTTCGCATCGCTTGCGTTGCGAATGCGTGTGAGCATATCGGCAATAACGTCGGACATTTGCATAGTAATAATCCTCCTTTATGCAAGTACATTTTTTCTTGCTGCCAACCGTTTGATTGGCGGCCAATCGGGGGTTAAATCGAACTCCTTACTGCTTTTGAAGGTTGGTCTGATTTCCTACCGAATGTTAGGGGTTTTTATTCAGCCGCGCCCAGCTCGCTTCGAGCAGGGCTGCGGATAAATCGGTTTGATTACCAGGATGCCTTCTTTACACCCGGAATCTCGCCCTTGTAAGCGAGGTTACGGAAGCAGATACGGCAGATGCCAAACTTACGCATGTAAGAGTGGGGACGGCCGCAGATCTTGCATCTGGTATAAGCGCGAGTGGAGAATTTCTGCTCCTTCTGCTGCTTGAGAATCATGGATTTCTTTGCCATTTTCTTCTACCTCCCGGATTAATGTGCGAAGGGAGCGCCCATCAGACGGAGCAGCTCTCTTGCCTCTGCATCGGTTTGTGCGGTGGTAACGAAGCAGATGTCCATACCGCGGATCTTTTCGACCTTGTCGTACTCGATCTCGGGGAAGATCAGCTGCTCTTTGAGGCCGAGAGAATAGTTGCCACGGCCGTCAAATGCGTTGGGGTTGATACCCTTAAAGTCACGCACGCGGGGCAGAGCGAAATTAAACAAACGATCCATAAATTCATACATACGGTTGCCGCGAAGCGTAACCTTTGCGCCGATCTTCATGCCCTGACGGAGCTTGAAGTTTGCAACGGACTTCTTTGCAACGGTAGGTACCGCCTTCTGACCTGCAATGATGGTCAGATCCTTAATGATGTTGTCGATGACCTTGGAGTTATCCTTAGCATCGCCTGCGCCGATGTTGATCACGATCTTATCGAACTTCGGGATCTGCATCACGCTCGAATACTCGAACTGCTTCATGAGGGCGGGCGCAACCTGCTCTTTATACATATCTTTCAATCTAGGCATTTTACGCTACCTCCTCTCACAGCTTTGCGCCGCATTTGGCGCATACGCGAACCTTTTTGTCGCCTTCCATTTCTACCTTGGAGCGAACGCCCTTGTCGCATTTAGGGCAGTAGAGTGCTACCTTGCTAGCATAGAGTGCACCCTCAGCATCAATGATGCCACCGGTTTCACCCTGACGGCGAGGCTTAACATGCTTATGGATCATGTTAGCACCCTTTACAATTACTTTTCCTTCTTCGGGAGATACGGCGATAACCTCGCCCTTCACGCCCTTAGAATCACCGGAGAGAACGATAACGGTGTCACCGGTTTTAATATGAAGCTTTGCCATTTTACCAGTTACCTCCATTACAGTACTTCGGGTGCGAGCGACAGGATCTTAAGATAATCCTTATCGCGGAGCTCACGTGCCACAGGGCCAAAAATACGGGTGCCCTTGGGCGTCTTGTCTTCTCTGATAATTACCGCAGCGTTCTCGTCAAATTTGATGTAAGAGCCGTCTGCACGCTTAAGGCCATGCACGCTTCTTACAACTACTGCCTTGACGACCTCGCCCTTTTTCACCACGCCGCCGGGAGCTGCCTTTTTAACAGCTGCAACTACGACGTCGCCGATGTTAGCGTAACGACGGCCGGAGCCACCGAGAACGCGAATGCACATCAGCTCTTTTGCGCCGGTGTTATCGGCAACCTTCATCAATGTCTGTTGCTGAATCACTTTTCTTTCCTCCTACTTGCTTCGGTACGCTACGACGTACCTACTGTTAGAATTCTTGTTGTGTGCGAAATTATTTCGCCTTCTCAATGATCTCGGTTACGCGCCATCTCTTGGTCTTAGACAAGGGACGGGTCTCCATAACCTCAACACGGTCGCCGACGCCGCACTCGTTCTTTTCGTCGTGTGCGTGAACCTTCAGCGTACGCTTAATGATCTTGCTGTAAACAGCGTGCTTTACGTTGTCCTCGATGGCAACCACAACGGTCTTGTCCATCTTTGTGCTGACAACGGTACCAACTCTCGTTTTTCTAAGCGTTCTTTCAGTCATGACTTATCTCCTCCTTATGCGTTCTTCTGGTTAAGAACCGTCATCACGCGAGCGATATCCTTCTTAACATCCGCAATCTTGTGGGGATTCTCAAGCTGATTGATCGCATGCTGGAAGCGGAGGTTGAAAAGCTCACCCTTGAGCTCCTTCAGCTTAGCGTTAAGCTCTTCAACACTGAGCTTTACAAGTTCTGCAGCCTTCATTGCTTAACCCTCCTCTTTCTTGATGAACTTGGTCTTGATAGGCAGCTTATGGCCTGCAAGACGCATTGCTTCTCTTGCGACATCCTCGGCAACACCGTCCATCTCGAACATGATTCTGCCGGGCTTAACGACTGCTACCCAGTACTCGGGAGAGCCCTTACCGGAACCCATTCGGGTCTCAGCAGGCTTCTCGGTGATGGGCTTGTCGGGGAAAATCTTGATCCAAACCTGACCGCCACGCTTGATGTAACGCGTCATTGCGATACGGGCAGCCTCGATCTGATTGCTGGTGATCCAAGCGGGCTCAGTGGCAACAAGGCCGTAAGAACCGTTGGAAAGCGTGTTACCGCGCAATGCCTTGCCCTTCAGGCGGCCACGCTGAACACGACGGAATTTGACTCTCTTAGGCATCAACATAATTACTTCGTGCCTCCTTGTCTTTGTGCTCTGCGCTCGCCACCGCGGTTGCCGCCCTGACGACGGTCGCCACCACGGCGATCGTTGCGGTCGCCACGGCGCTCACGGCGCTCACGGTGCTCTGCTGCGGGACGGTTTACTTCGTTAAGAACCTCGCCGCGGTAGATCCATACCTTGATACCGATCTTACCGTAGGTCGTGTTTGCTTCATAGAAGCCATACTCGATATCGGCGCGAAGGGTCTGCAACGGAATGGTACCCTCGTGATAATGCTCGGTCTTTGCGATCTCGGCGCCGCCAAGACGGCCTGCGCAGCTGATCTTGATACCCTTTGCACCAAGACGCATGGTGTTGCGGATCGCCATTTTCATTGCGCGACGGAATGCCACACGGTTCTCAAGCTGAGAAGCAATGTTCTCTGCAACCAACTGAGCGTTAAGGTCGGGAGATTTTACTTCAACAACGTTGAGTGCTACGGGCATGCCAACCATCTTCTCAAGCTGTGCCTTGTACTTGTCAATCTCAGCACCGCCCTTACCGATTACCATACCGGGCTTTGCGCAATGGATGAATACACGAACTCTGTGGCTATCGCGCTCGATCTCGATCTTCGGAACGCCTGCCTTCTGGAGCTCGGTTTTCAGATACTTACGAATCTGATAGTCGGAAACGAGGGTGTCGCCAAACTTCTGATCGTTTACGAACCATCTCGAGTCCCAGTTCTTAATCACGCCTACACGCAGGCCGTGAGGATTTACTTTCTGACCCATTCTTCGTTTCCTCCTTATCTTTCTTTCACAACCATGGTAACATGGCTGGTTCTCTTCAGGATGCGGTCTGCGCTTCCCTTAGCACGGGGCATGATGCGTTTCATCGTGGGGCCCTGGCATACGAAGCACTCGCTGACATACAGCTTGGAGGCATCCATGTGGAAATTGTTCTCTGCGTTGGCAATTGCGCTGCCAAGCAGTTTGATGAGGTACTCAGAAGCCGCCTTGGGGGTGGTCTTGAGAATACCCATTGCTACGCCTGCGTCCTTGCCGCGGATCAGGTCAAGAACGATCTGAACCTTACGGGGAGAAATGCGTGCATGCTTAAGATATGCTCTTGCTTCCATTTACTTATCCTCCCTTATTTGCCGTTGTTGGACGTCTTGGAGCCGGCGTGGCCTTTGAACGTACGAGTGGGTGCAAACTCACCCAGCTTGTGACCTACCATATCCTCGGTAACATATACCGGAACATGCTTCTTGCCGTCGTGAACGGCAATGGTGTGACCCACGAAATCCGGGAAAATGGTGGAAGCGCGGGACCAGGTCTTCAGGACCTTCTTTTCGTTCTTCTCGTTCATAGCGCAAATACGCGTGTAGAGTTTCTCCTCGACGTAGGGCGCTTTTTTCAAACTTCTGCTCATAATCGATTAGCCTCCTTACTTAGCGTTTCTGCGTTTTACGATGAACTTATCAGTTCTCGCATTCTTGTTACGGGTCTTGTAACCAAGAGCGGGTTTACCCCAAGGGGTAACAGGCGTGGGACGACCGATGGGGGACTTGCCCTCACCACCGCCGTGGGGGTGATCGCAGGGGTTCATAACAGAACCGCGTACGGTAGGACGAATGCCCTTGTGACGGGTCTTACCTGCTTTACCAACCTTAACGGTATCGTGCTCAACGTTACCAACCTGACCAATGGTTGCCTTGCAGTCAAGGCGAATGATGCGAACCTCGCCGGAGGGAAGACGAACCTGTGCTACGCCGTTTTCCTTTGCGATCAGCTGTGCGAAAACACCCGCGGAGCGAACAAGCTGTGCACCCTTGCCGGGGTAAAGCTCGATGTTGTGGATCATGGTACCAACGGGAATGTTGGCAATGGGAAGCGTGTTGCCGGGCTTAATGTCGGCAGTAGCGCCGGAGTAGAGCACGTCGCCTGCAGTTACGCCAACAGGAGCGATCACGTAGCTCTTTGCGCCCTCTTCGTTCTGAAGCAGTGCAATGTATGCGCTGCGGTTAGGGTCGTACTCGATACCAACAACAGTTGCAGGAGACTCGCTCTGACGCTTGAAGTCGATAATTCTGTACTTAACCTTATTACCGCCGCCGCGATGACGAACGGTGATGCGACCGTAGCTGTTACGGCCAGCATTCTTCTTCTTAATGACGACAAGGCTCTTCTCGGGGGTAGACTTGGTAATCTCCTCAAAGGTGGGAACCGTCATGTGACGTCTTGCCGGGGTAGTCGGCTTATACTTAATTGTAGGCATTTTCTAAACCTCCTACTCTTACTTCATACCATCGAAGAACTCGATGGTCTTGGAATCAGCCGCAAGGGTTACGATTGCCTTCTTCCACTCGGAAGTGTAGCCGGCATGCACACCCATTCTCTTGGGCTTCTTCTTCATGTTGATGGTGTTAACGTCTGCAACCTTTACCTTGAACATCTCTTCAACAGCGTGAGCGATGTCAGCCTTGGTGGCACGGCTCTGTACCTTGAAAACATATTTCTTGGCATCAAGCATGTCCATGCTTGCTTCCGTGATGATCGGCTTAATGATGATATCTTCTACCATTCTCATTATGCGTACACCTCCTCAAGCTTTGCAACGGCATCCTTGGCGATAATGAACTTATCGGCATTGAGCACGTCATATACGTTTACAGTGTTAAACTGCGTGGTAACCACACCGGGAATGTTTGCGCAGCTCTTAATTACAGCAGCGTCAACAGCGGGAAGAACAACGAGTGCCTTCTTCTCAGCGCCAAGTGCCTTGAGCATGTTCACCATGGTCTTGGTGGAGTAGCCCTCGGTCTTAATGGCATCCACTACTACGAGGTCGCCTGCAGCAACCTTAGCGGAAAGAGCGCTGTAAAGAGCAACTCTCTTGGTCTTCTTATTGAGATCCGTGCGGTAGTCACGAGGCTTCGGGCCAAGTGCAACACCACCGTGGGTCCACTGGGGCGAACGGGTAGAGCCCTGACGAGCGCGACCGGTTCCCTTTTGTCTCCAGGGCTTTCTGCCGCCACCGGAAACCTCGGTACGAGTGAGCGTCGATTGCGTGCCCTGTCTTTGGTTGAGCAGATATGCACGAACTGCCGCGTGGAGGACTGCACCGTTTACCTCTGCGCCGAAGATTACATCGGACAGAGCAATGTCACCGACTTCCTTGCCGGCCATATCAAAAACTTTTACGTTTGGCATGGTAATTCCTCCTTTCGATTACGCTTTTACCGAGTCACGGATGAACACGATGCCGTTCTTGGCACCGGGAATGGCACCCTTGATGGCGATGAGGTTCTTTTCCGCATCGATTTTTACAACTTTCAGATTGAGAACAGTGACCTGCTCGTTACCGTACTGACCGGCCATCTTCTTGTTCTTGAAGACACGAGAGGGGGTGGAGTTTGCACCCATAGAACCAACCTCGCGGTGGATAGGACCTACACCGTGCGTAGAGCACAGGGTGTGGAAGTTCCATCTCTTAATAGCGCCGGTGTAGCCGCGACCCTTGGTGATACCGGTCACGTCAACCTTGTCGCCAACCACGAAGGTGTCAACGCCAACAACGTCGCCCACATTCAGTGCGGAGCAATCGTCAAGGCGGAACTCCTTGAGGTGCTTCTTCGCAGCAACGCCACTCTTTTCAAAGTGACCCTTCTGCGGCTTGGTCATCTGCTTCTCCTTGGCATCCATAAAGCCAAGCTGTACGGCGTCGTAGCCGTCGTTTTCAGCGGTCTTCTTCTGTGCTACTACACAGGGGCCCGCCTCGATAACAGTAACGGGGATGACGTTTCCGACCTCGTCGAAAATCTGAGTCATACCGATCTTCTTACCGATGATACCCTTTTTCATTTTTGGATTCCTCCTGTAAATTATTGGTTGACGCGCGAAGCGCCAACATGATTTACAAAGTTGCCGAACTGCCTGTCAGTTAAACTGTCTTTAGCATCGACTGTTATCTTTGTTTTGCCGCGCCGAAATCAGAGCTTGATCTCGATCTCAACACCGGCGGGGAGCTCGATGTTCATCAGCGCATCCACAACCTTCTGGGTGGGCTTGATGATATCGATGAGTCTTTTGTGCGTGCGCATTTCAAACTGCTCACGGCTATCCTTGTACTTGTGCACAGCGCGAAGAATGGTGATGATCTCCTTCTTCGTGGGGAGCGGTACAGGACCCGAAACGGCTGCGCCGTTTCTCTTGGCAACGTCTACGATCTTCTCCGCAGCGGTATCGATGAGGGTGTGGTCGTAGCTCGTCAGTCTGACTCTGATCTTTTCCTTAACTGCCATTGTTTTTGCCTCCTTTTTGAATTTTGCGTGCCAATACGCGCGTCTTATATTTAAATGAAGACTTGCAGCACGGCCCGCAGTTCGCATTGGGGCGAGAACGCTCTGACACCGTGCCGTGCGTTTCTTTTGTTCCCTGACAAAAACCGGATTTGCCCACACCAGCATCGCATGGGTAGTTTCCGGGGGTTAAGAGCCAGGGGAAAAGATCACACAAGCCGTGGCTTTGCGTACTCCTTCGCCCGATTGACACGGACATACTCTGCGAAAATTTACCCGCTTTCGCGGCAACCTCTCGCTTCATCGCATATCAGACCCGTATATTCTACCATATTTGCATTGAAATTGCAACACTTTTCTTTTGTAGGAAACGTAGAACTTTTGCCAAAAAAGACGTGCAATATATACAAATGTAACAAAATTTCCAGCATTTAGCGTAAAATTTCCGCCGCAAGTCCATATGTTGTATCCCTTTTGGCGCCAGCTGATCAAATTTTTTCAAAATTTTTGAAATTTTTGATGTAATTTTTTAAAAAAGCAACAAATAAGCGGTAATTATATGATCCTTAGCACATTTTTTGAAGCAAACCGCATCCTTTTTTCGACGGCAGCCCCCCGCACCTCTCGGGTCTTACCTCCAAAAGGCACCGTGAACACCATTACCCATGCGCCGTTTCGGCAAAGCCAATCCCGTCAGTCATCGATTACATCACAATATCATGCACAACATAATTAAAGGTAGATTTTTGCGAGAATATTTTCCCGTTTTCTCTTTTAGATACAATTTGTTCACATTTTATTGCTATACTGAATAGGAATATACACGCTTTTGAAAAAAGTTTTATATTAGCCAAAGGAGCTATTACACATGCAGAATGCAATCAAAACGCAACGCACCTATTATATCGGTGCCGCACTCCTCGCGCTGATCGCCGCCGTGTTGCGCACGCTCTCCCTGACACTCACCTTTGACCGCGCAAGCGGTTATTTCACCGCAAGCGCACTCCCCTTGCTTTTCCGCGCTTTTTGGGGATGCTCTCTGATCGCCCTTGTACTCTTCCCTATTTTAGCACTGAAAGGACGTATCCCCTCCAAGCGCGCCGCGCTCTCCCCCTTCAGCACCTGCGGCGCGTGTCTTTGCGCCCTGCTTCTTTTCCTTAATTTTGTTTGCAGCTGCACCATGCAGCCTACCGGGCTCCCCATCATGCTTTGGATCATTGGGCTTCTTGCAATCCTGTTCGGTATAGTCTACTTTATACTGCAAACACCGTTTCTGAAAGCGGGCGCGACCACGCATGCCGTGTTCGGAAGCCTTACGATCTTAGCGTTTGCGTGCCTCATCGCCTTTACCTATTTTGATATCGGCACACCGATGAATGCACCTCACAAGACCGATCTTCACATGGCTCTCCTCGCCGTCATGCTCTACCTTCTGTATGAATTGCGCGCCAAGGCCGATATTTCCCGTCCCCTTGCACTGACCGCATGCGGCGCCGTTGCGTTTTTCCTTACCGCCACAGTAGGGCTTTCCGACGTTGTAGCATATCTTGCCGGTGCCTTCACCGATCCCGTTTATTTTGCCCAAGACCTTTTGCTCCTCGCCCTTGCTATATATATCGGCGCGCGGAGCATGGCCGATGCTGCTCTCAGCAACAAAAACTAAGAAAGGACCGTGGAATATGAGTGCCAACAACCGCATTCAATGGCTTCACAAGCGCATTGCGGACATGCGCTATCCAAACGCCAGCCGCCTTGCCGAGCGCTTTGGCATTTCGCACCGCCAGGCACAGCGTGACGTAGAGTATCTCAAAAACACGCTTGGCGCGCCGCTTGCTTATAACGCCGAGCGTCGCGGTTTTTATTACAGCGCAGAATATTCCCTCCCTACTTATACCGCAGTGGAGGGTGAGATCGATTATCTCGAGGCAGTGACGGGCGCCGATACGCCTGCCGCCAAGCGCGAGATCCTGCAGATGCAGATCCCCTACTCGGCTATCGTTCGCATTCCCGATAAATTAACACGGCTTGAATTACAGCAATTTATCGTAGGGGAGGAAAGTCGCGGAGATTACATATGTGAATTTCACAGCGTAGAAATGTTCCTTGGTGTCATCTTCGCCGCAGAAGCGGACATCACGATCTTAAAGCCCGATTGGCTTCGCGAGCGCCTGTTGCGCGCGGCAGAGCGTGTACTAAAGAATAACAAGGAAACAAAGCTATAACACATCTCATCTTGAATATACACACTTGCGGGGGCAATCTACACGTTGCCCCCGCAAAGCTTTACCCACATAACGCGACCTCTTAACACCGTTTTAAAAAATCTTCACACTTTTAAATTTATTTTTCAAAAACCCCTTGACAAGTGTTTTTTTATATGGTATAATGCCACCGTTATCCAAAGACAGCAGGTTCCCGTAAAGGTAACATTTGTTACTCTCCTGCCGAGGACGATTCACTTTTTATATGTTAGTGTGTCTTTCTTCGTGCCGGAGTGTCTTTGTGCCTTCGCGGGAGAAAGATTTTTTTATATTCCATCACAATCGGGAGGTGAAAAAGAATGCCCAGCAAAATTATTCTCGAGAAAAAGCAGCAGGCTGTTGCCGAACTGGCAGAAAAGATCAAGAACTCGGTTTCCGGTGTACTTGTAAACTACCAGGGCATCACCGTTGAGGATGATACCGCCATGCGTAAGGCTCTGCGCGAAGCAGGTGTTAAGTACATGGTTGTTAAGAATTCTCTTACGGGCCGTGCATGCGACGAGGTTGGTTACGGCGAGATGAAGCAGTACCTTACCGGTATGACTGCTATCGCCATCAGCGAAAACGACGCAGTTGCACCCGCAAAGGTTTTGAAGAAGTACGCTCAAAAGGTAGAGAGCTTTAAGATCCTTGCAGGTTACCTTGACGGCGCTGTAATTGATGAGAAGATCGTCAACGAGCTCGCTGATATCCCCAACAAGGAAACGCTTATTGCGAAGTTCCTTGGCAGTATCCAGTCTCCTCTTTACGGTCTGGCATACGCTCTGCAAGCGATTGCAGACAAGCAGGAAGCTCCTGCAGCAGAATAATCCACGCACAAAAAACGCATGTTGCCGCGTGAAGGCAACGACCGCCGCGTGACGGACATCACGCAAAATAAAAAATTCCATTTTCAGGAGGTTATGTAAAATGGCTAGCGAAAAAATTACTGCTATTGTTGAAGAGATCAAGGGTCTTACCCTTCTTGAGCTCAATGAGCTCGTAAAGGCTGTTGAGGAGGAGTTCGGCGTATCTGCTGCTCCCGTTGCCGCTGTTGGCGTAGCTGCTCCCGCAGCTGCAGCTGCTGAGGAAAAGACCGAGTTTGACGTTATCCTCGCTTCCTTCGGCGCTAACAAGCTCGCTGTTATCAAGGCTGTTCGTGAGATCACCGGCCTTGGTCTTAAGGACGCTAAGGACCTTGTTGAGGCTGCTCCTAAGGCTATCAAGGAAGGCGCTTCTAAGGAAGAGGCTGAGAGCGTTAAGAAGGCTCTTGAGGAAGCCGGCGCTACGGTTGAAGTTAAATAATTTTCACCGTTCCGGGGCGAGCATGATCGCCCAAACTGCTGTACACAAAAAGCGGATGCTTCGGCATCCGCTTTTTTGTTTGTTTTTAGCCCCACGGGGCTTTTTTTATCTATTTCCATTTTTGTATTTTCCAATTTCATGATATTTTTTTCCATTTTTTCTTTCAATTATCTTGATAAATCGCAATTTTGGTGCATTTGCGATAGTTCCTGTAAAAAATGGCAACACTATCCCCAACAAAACTTAGGGGGAACCATACACATGTTTGATATACAATTGCTGGATTGCACCTTGCGTGACGGTGGGTTTGTAAACGATTGGCAATTTGGGCAAGAAAATATAATCGGCATATTTGAGGGGCTTACCACCGCGGGTGTTGACATCATTGAGGTGGGCTTCCTTGACGAGCGCCGCCCCTTTGACAAAGACCGCAGTATTATGCCCGATACCGACAGCGTGAAAAAGCTATACGGAAGGCCCTCACCAAAAAACGCACTGCTTGTCGGCATGATCGATTGCGGCACCTGTGCGCTCTCACAGATCAAGCCCCGTGCCGAAAGTCCACTTGACGGCATTCGTGTGATCTTCAAAAAGCATCTGCGCGCAAAGGCGCTTCAGTTTTGCACAGCACTAAAACAGCTTGGGTATCTCGTGTTTGTGCAGCCTGTATCCATCACAGATTATAGCGATGCCGATATAAAGGATCTGGTAAGCCTGACAAATCAGCTCCACCCCTATGCACTTTCCATTGTTGACACATATGGACTCTTACACCAAGGGGAGCTGCTCCGCTATTTTGATCTTTTTCATCATGCACTTTCGCCCGAAATACGGCTTGGGTTTCACGGGCACAATAATTTCCAAATGGCTTATGCGAATTGTATCACTATGGTGCAATCGGCACGTGCCGCAAAAAGGCCCCTCATGCTTGACGGCTCGCTTTTCGGTATGGGCAAAAGCGCAGGGAACGCACCGCTTGAGCTCCTTGCGCAGTATCTGAACCGATACGAGGGAAAGCATTATAACGTGGGCGAGCTGCTTGAGGTGATCAGCAGGCATATCACAAAGGATTATCAGGCGCCCTGCTGGGGCTATAACATCTTTTATTTTCTTGCCGCAGCCAATGCTTGCCACCCCAACTATGTCAGCTATCTCATGCAGCAGGGGCTCCCCCTATCAAGCGCTTACATGCTCCTTGGCAGGATAGAAAAGAAAAAAAGCCTTGTCTTTGACAAGGCGTATATCGAGGAGCTTTGCCGACAGCACCAAAAGGAGGTCGACTATGCACCACTCTCGCTATAAGCTTGCCATATTTGATCTTGACGGCACCCTCCTCAACACCGCCGCGGGGATAGAGGCAGCCCTGCGACACACCATAAAGGAGCTTGGATACACAGTACCGTGCAATATGTCCTTAAGCGATTATATCGGACCGCCCATAGAGCAAGCTTTTACCGAGCTTTGTGGACTCGAGGGGGAGGCTCTTCACACAGCTGCCAACCGCTTCCGCACACAATACAGCACGCACGATCTGCAAAAGGCAACCCCGTATAGCAGCATTTTTGATCTCCTGCGCAGCATACAGGCGCTTGACATAAAAACAGCCGTTGCCACCTATAAACGCGAGGAGTATGCCAAACGCCTGCTCCACCATTTCGGATTTCACAGCTATTTTGACGTCATGCACGGCAGTGACAGCGCAGGGCGCATGAAAAAGAAGGACTTGATTCGGCTTTGTATCAAGGAGTGCGGCATCAATGATCCTTCGCGCACCGTTATGATAGGAGATACGCAAGAGGATGCGCGCGGTGCCGCCGAGGCGGGAGTCGATTTTATTGCCGTCACATACGGATTTGGATTTCAAGCGACAAAGGACGCCTTGCCCCACGCGCCGATCGGCATTGCGCGCACGCCCATGGAAATTCTACCTTTTCTAAAACAATAAAAGCCAAAGGAGCAAGCGAAAAAGCATGAGAGTAGCAGATTATATCGCAACGTTTTTATGTGAAAACGGCATCAAGGATTGCTTTATGGTAACAGGGGGCGGCGCCATGCACCTCAACGATGCCCTTGGGCATAAAGCAGATCTCCGGTGCGTTTTCAACCACCACGAAAGCGCCTGTGCCATTGCGGCAGAGGCATACACACGTTACACGGGCAGGCTTGCCGCAGTTTGCGTCACAAGCGGCCCCGGCGGCACAAATGCGATCACGGGTGTGCTTGGCGGCTGGGTCGACTCGATCCCCATGCTGATCCTTTCGGGGCAGGTCAAGCGAGAAACGACCATAAAAAGCTGCCCCACGCTGGCACTGCGGCAGCTTGGTGATCAGGAATGTGATATCACGCAAATGATACGTACGATTACAAAATATGCCACAATGGTATGGGAGCCGACCGATATCGCCTACGAGCTTGAAAAGGCATTATACCTCGCAAAATCGGGCAGAGGCGGCCCTGTTTGGCTGGATATTCCGCTTGACGTGCAGGGAGCGCGAATAGACCCCGATACGCTGCGACATTTTGCCCCCGAAAAGGAAAATTTCAACCACGTCCCCCCTGTTTCTCCGCAAACGGCACGAGAGATCCTGAGCTGCATACAAAAAGCAAAAGCGCCTCTTATTTTGGTAGGCACGGGTGTTCGCCTTGGAAACGCAGAGGAAAAGCTGCTCGCCTTGCTTGAAAAATTGCAGATTCCTGTTGTTACGGCATGGAACGCAAACGATACCGTTGCCCACAACCACCCTCAGTTTGCAGGCATGCCCGGCACTGTTGGCACACGCGCGGGCAATTTTGCAGTGCAAAACTGCGACCTGCTGCTCTCGCTCGGCTGCCGCCTTAACATTCGCATGATCGGTTACAACCGCCACGATTTTGCAAAAAACGCTTTTAAGATCATTGTGGACATCGATGAAAACGAATTAAAAAAGCCCACCGTTGTGGCAGATATGCCCGTGCACGCTGACGTAAAGGAATTCATTTGCGCCATACTGCAGGAGCCATATGACCCCCCCGCTACGCATGCGGATTGGGTAAAATGGTGCCATGCGCTGGTCACGCGCTTCCCCGCAGCACTACCGGAATACCGCAACCGCAAAAACGGCACCTTAAACCCCTATACGTGTATGGATCTTTTGTTCTCCTGCTTTGATGCAGGAGAGCGTATCGTTTGCGCCAATGGCAGTGCCTGCGTGATCACCTTTCAAGCGGCAAAGATCAAAGAGGGGCAACGCATGTTTACCAATTCGGGGTGCGCCTCTATGGGATATGGCTTGCCTGCGGCAATTGGCGTTGCGATTGCTGATAACACTCGCCGCACGGTATGCATTGAGGGTGACGGCAGCATTATGATGAACCTGCAGGAGCTTGCCACAGTGGCGCACAATAACCTTAACATTAAGATTATTCTTCTAAATAATAACGGCTATCATTCCATTCGCCAAACACAGCGCAATTTATTCGGGGAGCCCTTTGTGGGGCTTGATGCCAATAGCGGTGTCGGCTTTCCCGATTTCGCGTTACTCGCAGGGGCATTTGGCATCCAATACTACCGGGCGGCAAGTGAAGCAGAGCTTATAGCCACCGCAAGCGTGGCACTAAATTGTAAGGGCGCGTGCCTGTTTGAGATCATTGTGGATGAGAAGCAAGGCTTTGCGCCGAAATCTGCCGCAAGAATGCTACCGGATGGGCGCATGACCTCCCCCTCGCTTGATGATATGGCGCCCTTTCTTGATCGCGCGGAATATGCCGCCATCCGCTATCAAAAGCAAGAGGTTTTATGAAAAGAGCAGTGATAACAGGCGCCACAGGCGCCATCGGCAGAGCCTTAATTGATGAATTGCTGCAAAACGGTATCGAAATTTTGGCACTGTGCCGTCGTGAAGGGAGAGTGCGAGAGTTACCGACTCATCCTCTACTTCGTATCCAATATTGCGCTCTTTCTGAGCTGTCCGCATTACAGCGCAAATCCGAAAAACCGTATGACGTGTTCTATCATTTCGGGTGGGCGGGCACCAACGGAGCAGAGCGAAATACCCCCCACCTGCAATGCGATAATATTCGTTATGCGCTTGATGCCGTTTGTGCCGCCAAGCGCCTTGGGTGTCATACCTTTATCGGCGCAGGCTCTCAAGCCGAATACGGACGGGTTACCGGTGCCCTTACTCCAACCACACCAACCTTTCCCGAAAACGGCTACGGCATTGCCAAGCTTGCGGCAGGGGGACTGACGCGTCTTGCGGCAAGCGCTATCGGTATGCGCCATATGTGGGTGCGTATCTTAAGCGTCTACGGCCCTCACGATAACGAAAAAAGCCTTGTTTCCTCCACTATACTCAGCCTTATGCGCGGCAAAGCTCCGCAGTTCACTAGGGGCGAGCAGCTATGGGATTTTCTTTACAGCCGCGATGCCGCCTGCGCACTTCACCTGCTCGCCGAGCGCGGCAAGCACGAGATGGTGTATCCGCTTGGCAGTGGCAAAGCGCGACCGCTTAAGGAACATCTCCTGCAGCTTCGCGACACCGTAGCGCCGCAAGTGCCGCTGGAATTTGGCGCCATACCGTACAGTAAAAATCAAGTCATGCATCTATGTGCAGATATCACAGCAATCACAGCTGATACCGGCTGGCGCCCTACCACAAGCTTTTCTGACGGCATTCGCGAAACGGCGGCATGGTGGAGCGCACGCAAGAGCCTCACCGCCGAAAAACCGCAATAAATCCCCCATCAACAAGCGCATTATTGCTACGACAAATTGGGCATATCTTATTTTTGTCGTAGGTCGTGCGACATTTTGTGTATCTTGTGATGAATTACAAAATTTTCTACTATATCTTGTATATTTTTTCAAAAAACATCTTGACAAGTCGTATGACATCTGTTATAATAAAAAATGTAAGGATACCGTCTTTACAGCTTGCATCATTGTTTCTTCTTTTTTCTCCTTTTAGGGCAGATAGGCACAAGGCAGAATGTGCTTGTCTGCCCATTTTTTATTTTTTTAAAAAAATTTCAAAAAAGGGGTTGACAAAGCAAATTTCCTGTGATATAATATGCCTCGTTGCCAAGCAGTGCAGCAATCGCAAATGGAAGCATAGCTCAGTTGGGAGAGCATCTGCCTTACAAGCAGAGGGTCATAGGTTCGAGCCCTATTGTTTCCACCACAATGCCTAACCGCCCTCAATTTATTGGGGGCGGTTACGCATCAAAAGGCCCGGTAGTTCAGTCGGTTAGAACGCTAGCCTGTCACGCTAGAGGTCGTGGGTTCGAGTCCCATCCGGGTCGCCACGCTTTTAGCACACCACCTCACGCGGATTTAGCTCATTTGGTAGAGCGCGACCTTGCCAAGGTCGAGGTGGCGGGTTCGAGCCCCGTAATCCGCTCCAGAACGAAAACCACCCCATTCGGGGTGGTTTTTCTCGTTCTGGAGCGGATTGCGGGGGCGAGAAATGCCCTTGATTGCGTTGCAATCAAGGGCGGGAAGAATGCCGATCTTGCTTTGCAAGTGACGGCGTTTAGCCGTCAAGGCATTCTGTTTTCCTCAAGCGCTAAGCGCTTGAGGTCGACGAGCCCCGTAACTTTATTTCTCCCATCCCCCATTCGGGGTGGTTTTTCTCGTTCTGGAGCGGATTGCGGGGGCGAGAAATGCCCTTGATTGCGTTGCAATCAAGGGCGGGAAGAATGCCGATCTTGCTTTGCAAGTGACGGCGTTTAGCCGTCAAGGCATTCTGTTTTCCTCAAGCGCTAAGCGCTTGAGGTCGACGAGCCCCCATTGTGCACATCCCCACCTCATTCGAGGTGCCTTTTTTCTTTTACGCATCTCGCAGCGCCCTTTTTACTCATCCTTTACCGCATAGATCTCGCTCTGCGCTTTCTTTCTATATAAAGAAGGGGAAATACCAAAGGCGGTTTTAAATGCCCTTCCAAAATGCGTATTGCTCTTATACCCCACCTGATCTCCGATATCGGATACCGTCATATTGGTTTTGGCAAGAAGCCTGCGCGCCTCCTTCAGCCTTACACCGTTCAGATATTCCACAAAGGAAAAACCTGTGGTTGCCTTAAAAATCCTCGAAAAATAGCAGGGGCTAATAAAAAATTGATTGGAAATGGTGGTTAGAGTAATATCCTCACTGTAATGGTTATTGATGTATGCGGCAACAGTAGAAACCGTTTTATGTGTAGGATTAAAATAATCGGTAACCCCAACCTTCGAGCCATCGCCGTCTGCGCCATAACGCGCTACAAGCAAAAGCAGCTGCATGAGTGAAGCCTTTAAAAATTGAAGATAACCTGCCTTCTTTCGTTGATATTCCGTATGCATTGCCGAAAGAATGCTCTCAACCACCACACGGTCCTCGGGAGAAAAGGTTGCCACGTTTCCGCCGTTTACAAATGTGGTCAGCAGAATCTCGCCGTCCGTTCCCTTTAAAAAATCCTCAAGGAATTTTTTGCGAAAGCTAATAAGATACCTCTCATATCCATTCTCATTTACCTTGCTGGTGCTATGAATGTCATAGGGCTTTATCAGCACAAAGCTACCGCTTTTGATATGATAGGTCTTATCCTTTACAAAATAATATCTATCTCCCGCCAAAAGGTAATATATCTCGTAATAGTCGTGATAGTGATGATTGCGCATGCTGCTTGGCGTTGCCACCGTTGATTTTTGCAAAAATATCGATGCCTCGGGCACAAGACCGTTCTCTGTGCGCTTTAACCCCTTTTGCTGATCGTATTCCATTCCTCCACCTCCGCAATTTGTCATAATTTTACCACGGATCCTTCTAAAATTCAATAAAAATACGAAATTTCAAAAAAATCAGTAAAATTTCGTAGAATTGGTATCGGCTTTCGCAATATCTGTTGTTGTAATTAAGCAAAGCTTCATGCTATGATAATAACGGTAGCACACCAAAAATCAAAAATTGGAGAAATTGAAATGGCAAACAAAAAAAGATACGTTCAAGTAGGGGTAGGTGGTCGCGCTCGCTTCTTTTATAACGCAGTAGCGGGCACGTACGGTGAAACCTCGGAGCTGGTGGCGTTTTGTGACATCAACAGAACGCGCCTTGAGTACGCGCAGCAGGTACTGATCGAAAAGTACAACTACCCCAAGGTAGCGCTCTATGCAGCAGATGAGTTTGACAAGATGATCGAGGAACAAAAGCCCGATTACGTCATCGTTACCACCATCGACCGCACCCACCACAAATACATCATCAGAGCCATGGAGCTTGGCTGTGACGTTATCAGCGAAAAGCCCATGACCATGGATGCAGACAAGTGCCAGGCGATTCTTGATGCGATCAAGCGCACGGGCAGAAGCTTGCGCGTCACCTTTAACTATCGCTACGCGCCCCATAACTCTATCACGCGCCAGCTCATCATGGACGGCACGATCGGCGAGGTAAAGCAAGTGCATTTTGAGTGGCTGCTTAACACCAAGCACGGCGCGGACTACTTTAGAAGATGGCACCGCGACAAGAGAAACAGCGGCGGGCTTTTGGTGCACAAATCCACGCACCACTTCGACCTTGTAAACTTCTGGCTCGGCACCAAGCCGAAGCAGGTATTCTCTTACAGTGATCTCTTGTTCTACGGCAGAGAGAACGCAGAAAACAGAGGCGTAACCAAGTTCTATTACAGAGGCAGCGGCAGCGAGAACGCCAAGGGTGACCCCTTCGCGCTTAATATGATCGGCCACAAGGGCATGGAAGCGCTTTACATGAATGCCGAGAAGGACGACGGGTATCTCCGCGACCAAAGCGTGTTTGGTGACGGCATCAGCATCGAGGACACCATGGGTGTTATGGTAAGATACGAAAGCGGCGCTATTCTGACCTATGCGCTGAACGCTTACTCTCCTTACGAGGGCTTCAAAGCCTGCTTTACAGGCACCAAGGGCAGAATTGAGCTGAGCGTCACCGAGGCATCCTACGTAAACGCAGGTGGCGACGCCAAGCTGGAGGGTGCTGCAAAGTCCAAGTCGATCACGGTATTCCCCATGTTTGGCGAGGCTTATGACGTTGAGATTCCCGAGGCTGAGGGCGGCCACGGCGGCGGCGACCCCATCCTTCTCAACGACATCTTCGGCGTGCCCGAATACGACCCGCTTGAGCGCGCGGCTTCTCACGTTGACGGTGCCATGAGCATTCTTACAGGTATTGCCGCAAACAAATCGATTGCTTCGGGTCTGCCTGTAAACATCAAGGATCTTGTTACATTCTGATCCATTAAGAGAGGTATATTATGGCTACTTATATTGAGCCCTTGAAGCAAAAGCTCCAAAACTGCGAAAAAATTTATTCCACCATGCTCTGCCACATCGGCTTCACCACCCTGCTCGGCATTTAAAAGACAAGCGGTCTTGATATGCTCGTTATGGACCTTGAGCACGGCTCGTTTTACCCCGAAAACATCGGCGATTTCTGCCAGATGTGCAATAAGGTTGAGTTGCCCGTGATCGTTCGTGTGCAGGACTGCGAGTATCACTACATCTCCAAGCCCCTTGATATGGGCGCTGACGGCGTGCTGATCCCCCGTACCGAATCGATGGAGCAGGTGGAAACCGCCATCAACTCCATGCGCTTCTACCCCTACGGTAAGAAGGGTGTTGGCGGCAGAGCACTGCTCCGCCCCGGCGAGGATATTTACGATATCAACAAGAATCGCCTGCTCTTTATCCAGATCGAATCCCAAAAGGGTATCGACCTGCTCGATGAGATGCTCACCAAATATGGCGATCAGATCGCGGGCGTTATCATTGGCCCCTGCGACATGGCAGTATCCATGGGCTGCGGGCTTGACACCACCTGCGACAAGATGATGACCGCTATCACCGCAACCGTTACAACCTGCCAAAAGCACAACAAGAGCATTGGCATGTTTATGAACGATGATAAGGAAGCCGAATTTTGGTGCAAGCGCGGCATGAACTTCTTCTGGATCAATACCGAGCTCGGCATGCTTGCCACCGAGATCGCAAGAAACAAAAAACGCGTAGACGAGTTCTAACAGCAAAAAGCGTTCTAAGCACAGGGGTGCTGCCGTTTTTGCGGCGGCACCATCGTTTCATGACACACAGTTTTGCAAGAAACGGCATATCCTAACGGTAGAGCTGGCACCGCACATACCACTCCAAAAATCTTTTTTAAAAATAATTAAAAAAGGCTTGACAAACAACCCTCTCCTTGCTATAATGGTAAGGCATTCTCAATATGGCGCCATGGCCAAGCGGTAAGGCAAAGGTCTGCAACACCTCTATCCCCAGTTCGATTCTGGGTGGCGCCTCCAAGACGAGTTGACAAAAAA
>SVSS01000015.1 GCA_015064185.1 Oscillospiraceae bacterium
CTGTAAATAAGGAAGTCCCTCATAATAATTAAATTCCGGGTAATCATCATCGGGAGACAAATGATATTCAGCTAACTGAATAACTGCTCCGGCACTATAGCCCATAACTATCCCTTTATGCTGCATCAAAGTATCATACAAATTGAATTCCTTAATTCTATCCATCATTCTGTCAGGCATGCCCCCAAGGAAATAAACAATGTCGGCATTTTTGATTTTCTGTGCAGCGGTTTCCTTTGTATCGGTAAAGTAATTAATAAAAACAATATTATCTTCGAGGATACCGTAAGAAGTAAATCCATCAACGATTCCGTTGTAGAACTTACCCAATTTCTTATCATATAAAGCATTCCAATCCGACAGGTTTTTCACTCTGTTTTCTCTAAATGAAAATGCCACAACAACGACAGAATGATTGGGCTGTATATATTTCTTTAATTCATTATAAAGCCATGGAGCATCAATATCATATCCTTCAAGCAATATGTTAATCATCGTTCCTAACCATCCTCTCTGTTGCTAAATCCCATACAATCTTATCTTTTTGTCAAATTCTTATTTATCTATCTATTTATCTATCTGCTTTAAGTTTCGCTTTTGCTTAACCAATGAAACAGATTTAGCTCCAATGCTTATTATAACACAAAAACCGCAGAAAATCAATCTGCGGTTTCTGTTTTTTCTGTCGGTAGGTAATGTACTCCAAAAACTGTCCTTAAGAGTACGTCTCTTTAGCAGGAGTTCTTTTTTTAGTTATAGTCTAAAAGAGATCTGTAAAATTCAAAATAATCGCCGCGTTTTTCAGCGGTAAATTCAATTGCTTCTCTTGGGTGCCTGTTTAAAAGCCCCGTAAACATATATTGTAGATCATAGCCCCAGCAAACGCCCTCGGCTCTCAGAGCGGGAATATACGTTTCAATGAATTTCAGCAGCTCCAAGAAGGAGTATTTGGGATTTTTCAAAAAGCCGAGCAGGAGCTCAAGCGCGCAGTTGCCGGCACCTCTGCCAAGTGACTGTACGGTGGCATCGAGGTGGGATACACCGCAGGAAAGTGTTTCAACGGTATTGGCAAATGCGAGGTTTTGGTTATTGTGGGCGTGAAAGCCGATCTTTTTTTGGGTGCCTTTTACAGCATCAATACAAAGCTTGGAAAGCTGGCAGGCATTTTCGGGATACAGGGCGCCAAAGCTGTCAACGAGATAAATGACATCAACAGGAGAGTGGCACAGAAGCGTGAGTGCTTGTGAAAGCTCCGCTGTGCCGACCTTGGAAATTGCCATGATGTTACAGGCGGTTTCATAGCCGAGCGCGTGGAGATGCTCGATCATTTCGATCGCGGTCGGGATCTGATCTGCGTAGCAAGCCACGCGTACCATATCGATCACGCTCTCGCTTTTAGGCAAAAAGTCAGCTTTGTAATTGCACTTTCCAACGTCCGCCATTACAGCGATCTTGAGGTCGGTATCGTTGTTGCCGACAATGGTACGCAGATCCTCCTCGCGGCAGAACTTCCATTTACCAAACCTGGCTTCTTCCAATATGCGTTTGTCGGCGCGGTAGCCAAACTCCATATAGTCAACGCCACATTTGAGGTTTGCTTGGTACAACGCCCGCACAAACTCATCGGTGAAAGCAAAATCGTTGCAAAGTCCGCCGTCACGTACTGTGACATCAAAGACTTTTATATCATTGCGCGAAGACAGTACAGTTCCTTTTCTTTGTATCATGTAGACTCTCCTTATGATATGGATAGGAGTTGTTTTAACTTAAGTGAAACAGCTTTTCGTAAACAGGCAGCACAACGGGGCTGCTGGAGGTAAGTGTTATGCTACCCTTGTGCTCGGTGGGGTTGAGCAGACCTTCGGCATCTAAGCGGCGCGCAAGCTCCCTTGCGGTGCCCACAGCACCGTCAAAAAGCGGCATATCGGTGCCAAAATGACGCAAAATGGCAGCCTTGGCAAAGGGGAAATGCGTGCACCCAAGCACCACAGCATCGGGGCGATTCCTGCCCGAAAAGGGCGCGAGAATGTCATGAAGATAGCGATCTGCCTCAGCACTGTCGCCAAGCCCTGCTTCGACCAAGCGAACGAGCCCCGGGGCAGGGCATTTGTAAAAAACGGCTTGTGCGGCATGTGCGCGGAGCAATGCCCTTAGCTTTTCCTCGCGCAGTGTCGCTTCGGTAGCAAGAACCAAAACACGCGGACGGGGAGAAACCGTCAGTGCAGGCTTGATCGCGGGCTCCATACCAATGATCGGCACGGTGGGGTATTTTGCACGCAAGGTCTTAGCCGCAACGGCAGTGGCGGTGTTACAGGCAAGAACAAGCGCCTTGGCGGTCTTGAGCAGATTCGTTGCGTGCTGCAAAACAAGCGCCTCGATCGCTTCTTTTGGCTTTTCGCCGTAGGGCGCCATGGCGCTGTCGCCAAAATAGAGCAGATCCTCGTGCGGAAGCAGCCTTTTTACCTCTCGAAGTACACCAATACCCCCAACGCCGGAGTCAAATACGGCAATGGGGGCGGCGCAAGGATCTAACATGCAATATGTGCGGTATGGTGCGAAAGAGTGGGATACGTGATGTGTTTTTTCATGCGTTTACCTCGCGGTAGGTCATGCCATGCGATAGCCAACGCCGCGCACGGCACGGATATAAGAGGCGCCGCCTGCGGAAAGCTTGCGCCGCAAGCGATACATGTGTACCTGTAGCACGTTGGTGGTGGCGTTGCTCTCGCACAGTGCTCCCAGCAGATCCTTAACGGAAACGGTTTTTCCGCGGTTTTCAAGTAAGAGCGAAAAAAGCCGTTCTTCTGCGGGGCTTAAGTGTATGCGTCGCTCGCCTACCAAGGCAATACCCGGCAAATGACGCAGAGTCATATCACCGCTTGAGGTGTGAAAATAGGAGCTTAAAATGTCCTGCAGCACAGCGGTTGGATAGGGGAGAGGCAGCAAATGATCGGTATGGGGAGAGTTAGTATCTTCTGCCGAAAAGCCGACTACGTATGTCTCGCCCGCCCGTGGAATGGGGCGCGGTGGGTGATCGAGGTCAAGGAGCCACAGCGTTGCTTTTTCCGGAGATGTAATGGAAATTTTGGCACGGCTTGCCTCTAAGGTCAGCATGCGCGAAAGGATCGGGTCGGTTGTGAGAATGGCGATCAAAGCGCTTCCTCCTCTTGTTTGATGAGTGTGGCAAAGATGTCTTCTATTTGTGAAAGGCTTTCGGCATGCATGAGGCTCCCGCGTGCTGCGGCAGCACCGCGCAATCCCTTGCAATACCACGCCATATGCTTGCGTGCCTCGGCAATACCGATGCGCGCTCCTTTTTGTTCTACCATATCTGCGGCATGTGAGATTGCGGTCTGCAAGCGCTCGGTGGGGGTGGGGGGCAGATAAGTGCGCCCCTGTAGCATAGCAGTGATCTCGGCAAACAAAAAGGGGTTGCCAAGCGCACCGCGTGCGATCATGATACCGTCACATCCCGTTTCTGACAGTATATGCTTGACGTCTGTGGCTGTAAACAGATCTCCGTTACCGATGACGGGTATCTTTACCGCAGCCTTTACCGCGGCAATGATACCGTTGTCGCTTGCGGGCGCGTAAAATTGCTGTCGTGTGCGTCCGTGCACGCAGATGAGATCTGCGCCTGCCGCTTCCATTTGCCTTGAAAACTCAACAGCGTTGCGGGTTTTCTCATCCCAGCCTGCACGAATTTTTACGGTTACGGGCAGATTTACGGCTTTTTTGACAGCGGTCACGATCTTAGCGGCAAGCGCGGGCGTGCGCATTAAGGCGCTCCCCTCACCGTTTGAAACCACCTTGGGCACAGGGCACCCCATATTGATATCAATGGCAACGGGTGCGGGACCGGGTAGGGCGCCGCGATAGCTTCTGCTTTCGATGAGTGCGGCTGCCTGTGCCATAAAGTCGGGATCGCTTCCAAAGAGCTGTATCGCAACGGGGGCTTCTCTATCACTGATCGCGGCAAGGGCTGCAGTGCGCGCAGGTGCGCTTGCTTTGCCCCTCTGCTCGTAGCACAGTGCCTTCGCAGAGATCATTTCACTTACGGTGTATTCTGCACCTGCACGGCGGCAGATCGCGCGAAATGTGGCATCGGTCACGCCTGCCATGGGGGCAAGCATCAAGCCGTGCGCGAGGGTCGCGGCGCCGATCTTTATAGGTGCCATCAGCCGTTAAACAGGCGCGTGGTGTAGCACGCCTCGGTATGTACCTTGCGGCAAAGCTCGGGGGAAAAACCTGCGGCAATGCCGGGGTCGTCTATTTTGGTGGGGTCAAGGGTGCGCTTGCGCCCCGTTACGGTATAAAAGATCGTAACGGCTGCGGCATATCCGCCAAGGGCAGTTGCATGGTTGCCGTCCTCGCGGTAGAGAGCCTCGGGTTGCTCAGTTGCAAGCAATCGGGTAAAGGCTTCGCCAACGGGCGCAAAGCGGCAATCAGTGCGGCGGCAGAAGGAAAGGTAGCCTTCTGTCATATCGCGCTGTGCGGCGCGGTTGTCGCGTGGTGACCAGGGCATAAAGAGCATAAAGCGTGCGCCCACCGCGTCAGCCATTTGCTTTATGGCAACGGCGCCTTGCTCAAATGCTTCCGCTTCAAATACGGATCCGCGGTCCTGCGCGATGATAAAATCATATCTGCCATATCGAATATTAAAGGAAACAGCAGGGTCGGTTACGTGGTGGCCAAGAGACTTGCCGGCACGCGTAAGCATGGTCACGTGCGATTTTTCGCCCGTTGCCTCCAAAAGGCTAAGAACCGTTCCTGCGACATCATTATAATATGTGTGGCTGTTTCCGATAAAAAGGAGCTTCATACATAACCTCTTTGCAGTTTTCATTATCCCCTATCATAGCACAAAATGTGCGCTTTTGTCAAGTGTGTGCGGCTTTTGTCGATACGCATATGATGCTTGCAGTAGATCTATACCAACTTTTCATCGCATTTTCCACCGTTCGCGGGCGCTTACTCGACGGCGCTTGACAGCATACTAAAAATCCCACTTTTTTTCTTGCGCTTGCCGTCGTTTTGCGCGAACGATTGGGGATTGACCCAAGAGTGTGTTTGTGTTACGATCGGTATACATTCTCGAAAAGGAGGAGAAAAAGAATGAAGATGTGGAAAATGCTTGGATGTCTTGTACTGCTTTGCGCAATTATCTGCGGTTGCGCGGCGCTTGCCACCGAGGCAAAGGTAGAGGAGCCGGGTACAACAAACGATGGTGGGAATCAGGGTAGCAACGACCCGCAAGATTTGGTTTCGGGAGAGAATGAGAACACTCCACCGGTTAGTGGCAGCGTGGTAGTAACGCCTACGTACAGTGAGGGGCTGCGTTTTCGCAGTAACGGTGACGGGACCTGTGCACTGGCAGGGGTAGGTACGTGCACCTCGTCGTGTATTTTGATACCGCCAACAAGCCCTGCGGGCGACACTGTGACCGAAATTTTGCCCTATGCACTAAAGGATAGCATTGTTGGCGCGGTAGAGATACCCACAACCGTAAAAACGCTTTCTGCGGCGTCGTTTGCGGGCTGTGAGAGGCTTTGCTATGTGCGTGTGGCGGCGGGGAGTGAATGGTACAGTGAATATGATGGCGTTTTGTATTCTGCCGACGGTAAAACGCTGATCTACTGCCCCTCAGGGCGCACAGCAGGTGAGTTGAAGCTGCGTGCCTCGCTGGTGCGTATTGCCGCAGGTGCATTTGCCGAATGCAAAAAGCTTGAAACCGTAGTGTTTCAGGGTAGCACCGCCGCATGGCATAATGTGATTGTGGGTGATGAAAACGACGGGTTGTATGCCGCAGGCTTTCGGTTTTCGTCATAATTAGATACTGAGCGTTGTCTTACGAATTCTGTAGACGTCCTGCGGCGTTTGTGTGTTGTCCTTTGAAAAAAGCCCCACGGGATGCACAAAACGTGCATCCCGTGGGGCTTTTGCGTGTTTGAAAGGGAATGCTCTCAGGAAGCATCCTCGTAGTTGGTGTCCTCCTTGAGGGTTGCCATGGCGTCCTCACTGAGGTATTCCGTGGGATCTACCTGAATGCCGTTTACCGTCATTTCAAGGTGCAGGTGGGGCTCCTCTGCAATTTCAACCATGGCACTCTCGCCCACAGTGCCAATGACATCCCCTGCCTTAACGGTGGCACCCACCACGATGCCGCTTGGGTGCTCGGCAGTGAGATTTTTGTAAATGGTGTAAGCCTCGCCGCTGTGCTTTACCGCAACGCATCTACCCATACGCACGTCATCCCAGATCTGTGCAACGGTGCCGTCTGCCATGGCAGAAACCGAAGCGCCTGCCACTGTGCCGATGTCAATACCAAGGTGCACTCGGTAATCGCCCATGGTGGGGGAAAAGACCTGAAGGTCTTCGTCGTGCACCGAGCGAAGCACCCCCGAAACGGGGAGCAAAAACTCGGTGGGCAGCGCATCGGTCGGTTTGTCATCGGGCGTTTCGGCTGCGGGGGGCTGCTCGCCCGGCTGCTCGGTGTCGGGGTCCTCAACGCCAACCTGCGCGTCGTCCGGTGGCAGAGGGTCTTCCGTGGGGGCACGGTTTGCGATCACGGTGGTTACAATAATGGCGGTGAGTACTAAAAGCATCACCAGCACGGTCACGGCAATGGCGCGTGCGCCCTTGTCGTCACGCAGCTTTAACAAGAATTTGTTTTTTTGCATTTTTAATCTCCTTTTTTTGTGCTGTTCCTATTTTTGCCCGATTTTTGAAGGATATACAAGGAAGGAGAAAAAATGTAAAAATAAGAGAAAAGTAAGGCAGGCACGCCATTGGCGTGCCTGCCCGTTTTCAGTTATTTGTGTATCAGATCAGTGGAACATTTCTACCATGATGCTCATGCCACCATAGTAGATGTTGAGGTAGTTGCCTTGGAACAGGGAAGGATCGGGGTTGCAGAAGGGATTGCCGGGATCGCCTGTCAGACTCGAAAGAGGCGGAGCCGAACCGTCAACGGTGCCGTTGAAGAAGGCAGTACTACCCGTACTCGATTGGAATATGGGTGCCTGACCGCCTGTTGCCTGCGTGTAGGCAATGGCAGTAGCATCGTTTTGGTCGATGGTAATGGTGTTCTTTATGGTAAAGCTACCGTTTTTACCACGGTTGACGTAAATCAGATTTGCGCGCGCTCCTACATATCCTTGGAACTCCTTGGTAAAGTTGGCAGTAGTGCTATATGCGCTTGCCATTCCGGCGAAGGGCTGGTCAAGTGCGAGCAGCTGGGTAGCCATCTGCGCTACGCCGTAGGTGTTAAACCATGCCTCGTTGCCCTGCACGTAGCTGTACATGGTAGAATTTTCAGCGGTGATGATCGCACCCGAATTTTTGTTGCGCAGGTCCGTGGTGCTTGCAGGGTCAGCGATGATAGCGGGACCGCCGCACTTTGCAATGGTGGAGTTCTTGATGTTAATCACGATCGGCTGATAATTGGCGTATACCGAGGGGTCGCTGTTATCCAAGTCGAGCTCATCTAAGATGTAGTTGTTGCTCCAAGCGTAGATGTGCATGTTCCAAGAGTTGAAGAAGTAGCACTTGTCAATGTTGATGGTGTTGTTATCGGAGTCAGCACAAATCGAGAGCGTGTGCTTCTCAATGATCACATTATAGAAATCTGACGTGTGCAGGTACATCTTAAAGGCGATCAGACCAAGCTTGCTCTTGGCGGCCTCCTGCTCGGTATTGCTGTTGGGATCCTCGCTTGAAATAAAGATATTTTCTACGCGCGTGCGGTAGTCGCTATGGTCATAGCTAAGACCCTTTGCCCAGATCTCCTCATTGGTAACGTCAAAGGCAAATACCTCGCTTGAGGAGGAATCATCGTTAATATCGTTGCCTGCATAGGGTGCTTCGCACACAGTAGGAAGCTGCGCAGTGTTTACGGTAAAGTAGTTACCGTACATGACAAAGGAGGGGCTTGCACTGTTATACACGTGGTAGAATATGCTAAAGTGATCATAAAGCCCCTTTGCAGGTTGACCTGCCTTGTTGGTGTAGCTGTAAAGATAACCGGCAGGGATATCGTCTGCGGTAACGGTAAGGTCGCAGTGCAGTACCACACCGGCCATGTTGGCAGGACGGGTAATGTTGTTGTTCTGCAAGAATTCTTCTACCATTTGCAGCTGCGTTTTGGTTGCCTGCCCATAGTCGGGAATGTTAGCGTGGCTTGCATTGGTGATGAGATTCAGCTCCTTGGCGGAGTAGACGTTGTATGCGTCAACTACCTCAACGGTGAGGGACTTGGTGACAGCAGCGACAGTATCCGCATCGGTTTCATCCACACCGTCAGCGGGTCTTGTTTCAATGCGGAAGGTCTTGCCAACGGCGGCGTCGGTAAAGTCAAAGGTGTTGTTGTTTTCATCTACGGTAACGTAGGTGGCAAGGTCAGTGCCCGTAAGTAGCTGCTCAGTGGTGCCGGTGACAAGATATACCTTCGACAGGCTCACGTAAGAGGTGATGTCGTCGCCGGGCTCGTCATTTTCGTTATCCCAGGTCTTAAGCGTAAGGGTAAAGCGGAAGGGGTTGTCATCGCCCACTTTGTACGTTGCCTCGCGGTCCTTGAAATTCTCACTAAAGGATTTAGAGAGGAAATTTGCAATAGATGTGGGAAGCGTTGCACCCTCTACGCTGTAGGGCTCATCATCGCCGGGCTGCTGTGCAGATGCTTTTACGGTGATATCTACCGTAATGGAAAAGCCGCTATAAGTAATGGTAAGCTTTTGCGTGCCTGCTTTGGAGGTATCGATGGTGCTAAAGGTCAGGTCAGCGCCGGTAAGGTCTTTTGTGGTTTCATCGTTGTACTCGGCAGTAGCCTTTACCTTGGAGTAATCGGGGGTGGCACCCACAGTTACCTCGTAGGAAAGACCCTCAACGATCTTCAAGGATACGATTTCCTTGTTGCCTTTACAGGAGGCAAGTGAAGTGCTCAAAACGAGCAATGCGAGAAGTAAAATCAGTAATTTACGTTTCATAATAATTTCATTCCTTTCTTGGGCGAGGGTTGCTTTTGTTTTTTGCGCTCTCGCTCAGAGCAACAGAGCCGCACATAAGTTTGCCATACCGATGGTGAAGCGGCTGCTGCAATGTCGGCGAAAATCGCCGCCTGTCTGGTTTGTCATTGTTTTTGAAATTTGAGAAGCAGATGATTTTGCCCGGGAGGCTTGGGTCATCTTGCCCAAACGGTAAGCCTTGCGCTTACATTGGGGGAAGCATCCTTGGGAAGAACCTCTATCGTAACAACTCCTTTCTTTGTAAACGTTATGACACCGTTATCATCAATGGAAACGGTGTTATTTTGATTATCATAGGAAAAGGTGACCGCGCTATTGGTGACGTTGTCGGGATACACGCGGTACTCGAGCTGGTAGCGCCAAACCCCGTCATCTCCTTTTGTGGCAAGGGCGTATGGGTTACCGTTTTTGTCGATTTTAATATCCTCATTCAGTAGCTCGATCTTGTTTGAATAGACGATCTCATCAAACACCTTGAACTGCAAGCCGAAAAAGCTGACCAGGGCTATCGAGGCGATATAAATGATGGTAATGAGTATCACAACTGATTTTTTCATTTATTTCTCCTTGTAATACACCTTGATTTTTGAGAAGAACAGCCAGCCGCGCCAAAAAAGGAGCGCAAGGCTTACAATAAGGAATTTAAGGAATACGCGAGAGCCCTCCATCATGAGGAAGAAAAGCGCGCCCGCAACCGCAAACGAAATGAGAAAAGCGGTAAGCGTAGCCGTGGTTTCGTTGGGGTTTTTCTCGCTGTTACCAATGGCGGCGTAGAGCTCGTTTTGCGGGTTCATGAGGTCAAGCTCCGCGCAAAACAGAAGATGCGCTACGTAAAGTGCTGTAATGGCGCCAACCAGCATAAAGGTGTTGGTAGTGCCAAAGGAGGTGTAGCCGAGCAGGATAAACAGGGTTGCCACAAGGGCTGCGAGCACAAACACCATGTTTGGCAAAAGCTTAGCTTGTAGCAGCGTGCGGTATTGCGTGGGCTGCACCTTGATGAGGTAACTGCTGCGTCCATCACGCGAAAATACGCTGGCGGCATAGGTGTTGGCATTCAGTACGACCAATAAAATGATGAGTACGTTAAAGGCAAGCACCATGTAATTGCCCGTTTCACGCGTGTTCATGGCAAGAAAGATCTTGTTTAAGAGAAAAACGAGCACGGGGATCGAAAACAGCACGCCAACGTTAAAGAAAATACGGGCGGGTGTTTTCATCGCTACCAAAACCTCGGTCCAAATGACCGACACGGGGCGGGGCAGCTTGCGGTTTTTGTGGGTGCGTGTGCGGCGCTTCATGTGCTCAAAGGGCTTGCTTGCCATCTTGTAGAACAAGGGCTGTACGATCAGCAGTCCTGCGGTATAAAGCACAGCGGTTGCGCCAAAGAGCTTAAAAAAGCGGAGTGCCGTTGCACCAATGGGGAAGGTGGTCACAAGATTGCGGGTCTCACCCAGCATCATCAGGGTAAAATCGTAAATAAAGGAGAATTTGGTAGCGTATGCATTCAAAAAGTCCTGAATTTCCCAGAAGGTAGTGCCCCAGGTGGCAATCAGGTCAATGTTTTCGGGAATGAGGGAAATCGCGCGGAATACGGCAAAGCTTGCCAGCGCAATGGAGCCTGCCAGCGTGATAGCCTGCAAGGATTTGAATTGTCGAAACAAGTTGCTGATCCACATCGCGGGGATCGAAAGAAGTGTGCCGACCGACACGGTAAACAGCGACACCAAAAGAATGCAGAGCATCAGCCACAGATAATGATACCAAGCGTAGCCGTGCGTGATGAAATACGCAATGAAAAGCGGCACAACAAAGGAAAAATTGCGAATCAGCTCAAAGATAAAGAAAATGATGAGCTTAGATAAATATACCTGTATCGGTTTGCAGGGGAGCGTTAAAAGCACGGCATTATCGCGTGCAAAATACAGCGATTTTGTCAGCCCCACTGTGCAGGAAACGATAGATGCCAGCATCATCAGCGTAAATACCAGCGAGATGACCGTTGAGGGCACGGTGTTCGTCAGCGAAAAGAGCGAGAGGAGCTTTGCCACCGTTAAAAACGCGCCGCAAAGGATAATTACCAGCAAAAATTTTGCAATTGCAACGAGCACCGAAACGGCAATTTTGAACCAGTTGGTGCCCTTGAGATCAAAGCGTTGAAAATTGAGCTGCTCTTTAAGCTGCATCTTGATTAAGATCAGCAGGCTACTCATACCTTTGCAGCCTCCGCCTCGGCGCGCTGCTGCGCGGCTTCCTCGATCTCTTTGGTGTGATCGATATATTCCTGCTTGGTGGTCTTGAGGTAGAACTGCTCAAGATCGATGCCCTTTTCCTCAAGCTCGGCTACACGCACGCAGGCACGCAGCTTGCCGCCCTTGATAATGGCAATGCGGTCACAGATCTTTTCTACCACGTCAATGATATGGGAGCTGAAGAATACGATGTTGCCTGCGGCAGCATGCTCCTTCATGCACTCCTTTACCTCGTGAATGCTTGTGGGGTCAAGGCCTGTTAAGGGCTCGTCAAGGATCCAGACCTTGGGGTTGTGCACGAGCGCCGCCATAATGGTGATCTTTTGCTTCATACCGTGCGAGTAGGTCTTCATCTGATTGTCAAAGGAATGTGTGAGCTGGAAACGCTCCACGTACTTTTCAATGGTCTTGGTGCGGTATTCCGTATCCACGTTATACAGGTCTGCAATATAATTTATGTATTCACGACCCGTTAAGTTTTCATAAAGTGCATAGTGATCGGGCACAAAGCCAAGGTTCATTTTGGCTTGTACCGCCTGCTTGTCTACGTCAAAGCCGCAGATCTCAATATTACCCTCGGTAATGGTCTGAATACCCACCATGCTCTTAATGATGGTCGATTTACCCGCACCATTCGGACCAAGGAAGCCAAAGATCTCGCCGCCCGTCACCTTAAAGGATACGTTTTGTACCGAGTAGTGCTTGTTCGAGCCGTATTTCTTGCAAAAGCTTTTGAGTTCGATGCAGGGCGAGGAGTCGCCGCTGATGGGCTCATTGATATGCTTGCCGCCAAGGAAGGCAGCCAAATCCTTTTTCATCATTCTAAAGCTACGCTCTCTTTCTCGTCTGTCTTGCGCGTTATCCCACGCGCGGAAGAGGAATTCGTAAACAAATCTTACACCAACCGTAAACACACCCACGTACACCACGAAGAAAAGGAATTGATACAGGGGGTAGAAGGTCAGCGTCATTTCTCCTATGTGAAAGGAAACAGTAAAGTTTCTGGTATTTTCTGCCCATTTTCCAAGCTTTTCTGCTACGAAATCGCTGTTGAGGAAGAAATAGTCGACGTCGCCGTAATTCGAAAACCATGCGTTGACAAAAAGAATGCCAAAGAAATATACACAAAATGCTGCCACCGCCCAGCACCATTCGCGGAACTTGGGGCGTTTGAAGATTTTGAGTGCCACTAAAAGCAGCGGCATAAAGAAGGCGGCGTAGTGGTTGAGCCAATAGGATACGCGCTCGGTGGCGATGGCGTTAACAAAGCCGAGATCCTCTGCCATAACCATGGCGATCAGCGACCCCATGACGTTGATAAACAGGCAGAAGTTAAACAGGCGCTGCATGCGGAAGATAAGGCAAATCGGTACGAGGAACATTGCCGTGTTGCAAAGGTGCAAGGGCCACGAGGTGGGATTTGCAAAATCGGCAAGCACCCAGCGCCCGAGATACACCCACATCCAGCCAAGCGAGAAGTAGATCATCAAAAAGCGCTTGACCTCCACGTCCTTTTCGCGAATGGCGTGGAAAATGAGGATCGGCAAAATGATAGCACCGTAAAGCACAAAGCGGTGCGCCTCGGTAAAATCAAAAACCTCGATCGAGCCGTCCACAAAGCCAAACAGTGCTTGCGGAACAAAGCAGGGCATGACACAAAGGAGCGCAAAGGGGAGGGCTAATGCCGCCGCGCCCCACTCTTTTTTTGTGGGGAGGGTCGCCCCATCACGCAAAATGTGATAGCCTGAAATCGCCAGCGTGATGGCATGCTGTGCGGCAAGCAGCAGATGCTGCATATTAAATGCCGCAAAGGGGTCGTTGCCCATAATGGCGGTCATGTACACGTTTATAAAAATGAGATCGAGCAGGACCGACACCGTGGCAACGAGCTTGGTGAGGTGCTTGAGCGTTTTGTATTCAAAAAACACCGAGAGAATAGCAAGTAGTACTGCTGCGTGCGAGATCCAGTAAATGAGCACCGCCAGCACGGTTTTGACCATTTCATCACCAAAGGGTGAATACATATTAAGGCCACGTACGTTGTAAATGGCGGGTTCTCGCCACAAATAAGCGACAAAGGCGACAAGCGCAAGCGCGAGTGCCAAGGGGCGCAAATAACATTTGGTGTCTTTGCCTCGACGGTGTAAAAGCTCAGCTATCAATAATAACGCCCCGGCAAAAAGGAGTACCGAGGCTATATAAAAGAATTGTGTCATAAATATCTCCGTTAAATCTGTTTTGATGTTTTTCCTATAATAATAAGGAAGAATCTGCTCAAATCGTTTTTTAACATGCCTATATTATACGACAATTTTGCGCAAAAAGCAACAGTTGCAAGGCAATGTCGGCACTATGCACAAATGAACAGACAAAAAAGTGGCATAAAAACATGAATGTGATGATAAATGTTGTTAAAAATTCACAAAACTGTCACATATTAGTTCCGTTTGTGTTACTTCTTTGGCTTCTCAAACAGGCAAAGAAGCGATATTTTTTAAAAAATTTGTGCGTGACGCAATTTGCCAAAAAATGGGGCAGTTTACATGACAAAAAGGAGTGCCCTATAGATGTGTCCTCTAAAGGACAGTTTTACCTACCGCCAGAAAAAACAGAAACCGCAGATTGATTTTCTGCGGTTTTTGTGCTATAATAGGAGTATGGAAATTGTTTGATATTCATTTTTAGCTTGCGATAAAGGAGATTGTTATGAGAGCACCCTTTCAAATACTTGCACTCCCATATAAGTATCAAAATGGAATCCCTATGTACTGTGTCTTACACCGTTCAGATTATGACCAATGGCAATTTATTGCCGGGGGTGGTGAAGATAAAGAAACGCCCAAAG
>SVSS01000003.1 GCA_015064185.1 Oscillospiraceae bacterium
TTGCAAAAGACACAAGCGAATATTATTTTCATGTTCAAAAGAATATGTATGAGCTTGTGGATTTCGCGGCAGATAAACTCGGCAGAACCGTGTTTTTCAATCCTTCTCTCTCAATGGAAGAAAAGGTAGAGCGTACACTGAAATGCGGTGAGTTGATGCTAAATGCTTTTGAAGAGACCGGAGAAGCATTCTTCCTTATGCTCGCGCGTTCGTTCCTTGGCAGGATGGAAAACGACTTGAGCTATCGAGGCGGAACGGATGAACAGGTAATCGCAGTTATGGATAAAAACCTGTATGTGATAAAAAAGCTTGAAGATATGAGAGCGAAAAATCAGGCATTGCATCACGTCTTTGACCGTTATGGAGAAGCGAAAAGCGAAAACTTTTTCAAATTCAATCTTGATTATCGCACTAACGCTAAAGGTGGTAGACGTGCCAAGCTTCTCAAAAACTCCGAGTACAGAGCTGTTTTAGATAAGTACAGATAAATAACATTTCTCGCCCCGCGCAATGCGGGGCTTTTTCTTTGCTTTCAGCATAACAAAAAAGCCTTCTCCTGTGGGAGAAGGGGGACCGCGCCAGCGGTGGATGAGGAGTTAGTTTAAGTTGAAAAACACCTCATCCGTCACGCTTCGCGTGCCACCTTCCCCCTCTGGGGAAGGCTATTGGGTTTACCGCTAATTTGCAGACCTACGGGGAATGCTTTTTGCCTTTTGTGATACGCCAAAGGGCACACCGCAGCCGCAGCGCTTTTAGCCTTATGCCTGATAATCGAAGGAAAGGCGCTCCGTGACAACGGGACGTACAAGCTCGGTTGATATTTCCACGTGAAGCGGATGCTTTTGATATGCCGCGAGCGCCGCCCTGTCGGTAAAGGTGGAATCCATCATCAGGTCACCTGCGGACGTGTCATAGCATTCGGTCAAAATATGCATTTCAACAAGTCCGTCGATCTTGCCCACAAGCCCCTCCAGCGCCTCCTTGATCTTAGCCGCCGTTTCGCGCTTTTCGGTCAGCCCTTCCTTCATTTTCCAGATGATCATATGCTTTATCATAAGCAATTCCTCCTTACTGTTTATACGGTTATTGTATCACACCGCGCGAAAAAAATAAAGCCCTTTAAAAACATTTTTGTTTTTAAAATCAGGTTGACTTTTCCGCCCTCGCATCCTATAATGAGGAATAGTAGTGCAGCGCTTATGCACCGGGGGTGATTTTTATGACAGCTGCGAAAAAAAGGACGATCAACATGACCGAGGGGCCCTTGTTCTATAAGATCCTTCTTTTCATCCTGCCTCTCATGGCAACAAACCTTTTGCAAACCCTTTACAATGCCGCCGACATGATGGTGGTCGGGCTTTCCTCCGAGCCCGATGCCGTGGGTGCCATTGGCATCACAGGCTCGTTTATCAACCTCGTTCTCAACGTATTCATCGGCTTGGCAACGGGCGCCAACGTCGTGGTAGCGCGCCACCTTGGCGCACGCGAGGGGGAGCGCGCCTCTCGCACGGTACACACCGCCCTTTCCATTGGCCTTGTTTTGGGTGTTGCGGGCGCCATGCTCGGCCTTGTCATTTCTCGCCCTGTGCTCGCCCTTATGGGCGCAAAGGGAAAGCTGCTTGACCTCGCCACGCTCTACACATGTATCTACTTTGCAGGTGCACCCTTTTTGTCGCTGACCAACTATCTGATCTCGATCTTCCGCGCCAAGGGTGACACCAAAACGCCACTTGTTGTGCTTGCCGCCGCAGGCCTTTTAAACGTACTGCTCAATCTTTTCTTTGTGCTTGTGCTTGGCCTTTCGGTAGAGGGTGTGGCGCTTGCCACCGTGCTTTCAAATGTTGCCTCCTCTTTGTGGCTTCTCTTTAAGCTCTCGCGAGATGACGGTGCCTGTCGCTTTAGCCCCAAAAAGCTTTGCTTTGACACCCTTGCCTTTCGTAAGATCCTTTATATAGGCTTGCCCGCAGGCATACAAGGCTCGCTTTTTTCCCTGTCAAACATGATCATTCAATCCTCTATTTTGCAGGTCAACAACGCCCTGTGCCCGCCCGGCAGCGCCTTTGAGCCCGTGGTAAAGGGTAACGCCGCTGCAGCCAATTTGGAGGGCTTTGTCTACACCGCCCAAAACTCGGTCTACCAAGCCGCCATCACCTTTACCAGTCAAAACACGGGCGCGGCGAAATACGAGCGCGTGTGGCGCGTTATGGCATGCTGCTACGCGATCGCCTTCGGTATTTGTGCGTTTTTCAGCGGCACGATCTTCCTTTTGCGTGAGCCGCTTCTTTCACTATACAACGTAACACCGGGTGCTACGGAAAGCCTTGATTTTCTTGCCTTTGAGGCAGCGCGCAAGCGCTTGACGTATTTGGTGCTCCCCTACTTTCTTGTTGGCTTTATGGAAAGTGGCTGTGGCGTCATACGCGGGCTTGGAAAATCCATTTCCTCCACCGTCATCTCTTTGCTTGGCGCTTGTGCCTTTCGCATCGCTTGGGTCTATACCGCATTTCGCATCATCCCAACGCTTGAGGTGCTGTATCTCTCTTATCCGATCTCCTGGTCACTTACTGCCCTGGCACACTTTACCTGCGCCACCCTTGCGCTACGGCATTTTCTAAAAACGCGCAAAACCGATCGGGAGATCCGCCAGATGCACGATCATCAGCATTAGCCCTCTTTTTCCTCAAAAAGCAACAAAAGGAGCAGTAAAAAATCTGCTCCTTTTGTTATTGTGCCGAATTTTAACTGTTTTTAAAAAATTTCCACCAAATTGTAGATTTTTTAACAATTTTGTGTTATATTGGAATAAGTATATTCTTTTGGAAGGAAACCACGACATGCCCGAAAAGCCCTCCCCTCACACCGGTCACAGAGAACGCATGCGTAAGCGCTTGGCAGCCACCTCTCCTGCAGGCTTTGCCGATCATGAAATTCTTGAAATGCTGCTTTACTACACCTATGCCCGTGGCGACACCAACGAGATCGCGCACTCGCTCATCGAAGCATTTGGCTCGATAGAGGGGATCCTTGATGCCGATCCTGCACGCTTGCAAACGGTTTTGGGCGTTGGTGAGAATTGTGCTCTTTTCCTCACGCTCCTTGGCGAGATCTCTCGCCGCTATTTTACACAAAAGGTTTCGGACGGGGAGGGAGCGCGCGCAGTGCTTGACACGCCTGAGCGGCTTGCAAGCTATCTTGCCCTGCGCTTTGTGGGCGCCACAAAAGAGCTTGCCTATGCACTTTTGCTTGACAACGGCATGCGCCCTGTGGATTGCTTTCCCATCAGTGCGGGCACCGTTTCGGGCGTTTCGATATCGGTGCGCGACATTGCCGAGCGTGCATACACCAAAAAAGCGGCCGCCGTGGTGCTGGCGCACAATCATCCGGGCGGCATTGCCGTTCCGTCAAGCGAGGATATTTCCCTGACCCTTCGCATTTCTGAGGCACTTTCCCTGCTTGGCATTCCGCTTGTTGAACATTTTGTATTTTCAGACAGATCCTATGCCCCTATTCTTTGCCGCTTTGAAGAAAGGCAGGCCGAGAGCGTTGCTGCCTCGCCGCTTTTTGATAAGATAAAACAAAATTTTCAAAAGAAGAAAGGAGACCGTTCATGAACAACGATCAGCAAACCACCACCAAAGAAAAAAACGCGTTTTTGCGTTTTCTTGCACGAAAGGATATTGTTTTTTCAGCCAAGCGATATGGCATTGATGCCCTGGGCGCAATGGCACTGGGCCTATTTGGCTCACTGCTGATCGCAACGATCTTCAATGCGATCGGTCTGATCCCCCCGCTTGCCTTCTTTAAGACCATTGGCGGCTACGGCGCACAGGCCGCGGGCCCCGCTATGGCCGTTGCCATTGCATTTGCGCTGAAGGCGCCGCCCCTTGTGATGTATTCCTCTGCCCTTGTCGGCCTTATTGCAAACAGTCAAGGCGGCGCGGGCGGCCCTCTTGCCGTGCTTCTGATTGCCGTTGTTGCCATTGAATGCGGCAAGGCGGTTTCCAAGGAGACCAAGGTCGATATTCTTGTTACCCCCTTTGTAACCGTGTTTGTTGGCGGTGTGCTCGCTATCCTTGTTGCCCCGCACATCGGCACGGCGGTTGGCTTTATCGGTAAATTTATCGGTTGGGCTACCTTCCTGCAGCCCTTCCTTATGGGCGTTGTCATTTCGGTCGTTGTAGGTGTGGCTCTCACGCTCCCCATCAGCTCCGCCGCGATCTGTGCCGCCATCGGCCTTTCGGGCGTTGCCGCCCTTGCCAGCGGCACCATGACCCCCGATCAGGTGCACGGCGTGGCGCTTGCCGGCGGCGCGGCGGTTGCAGGCTGCTGTGCGCAAATGGTAGGCTTTGCTGTGATCAGCTTTAAGGAAAACGGCTGGGGCGGCCTTGTTTCGCAGGGTCTTGGCACCAGCATGCTCCAAATGCCCAATATCATTCGCAACCCCCGCATCTGGATCCCCGCAACGCTCGCTTCTGCCATCACGGGCCCCATTGCCACATGCGTATTTAAGCTGCAGATGTACGGTGCTGCCATCAACTCTGGCATGGGCACCTGCGGTCTGCTTGGCCCCATTGGCATTGTGCTTGGTTGGTTTGATAAAGCCTACCCCGCAAGCGTTGGTGCCTTTGATTGGATCGGGCTCCTGCTGGTTTGCTTCGTGCTGCCTGCTCTGCTTTCCTTGGGCTTCTCCATCCTTTTGCGCCGCATCGGCTGGATCAAGGAAAACGACATGAAGCTGGATTGATGATAGATTTATGAAAGTAATGGAAAAGGGAGAGGACTTTTGCAAAAGTCCTCTCCCTTTTCCCTACTTGCGCGTTTGTGTAGGGGCGATTCACGAATCGCCCGCGATATGGTTTGTTTCGGGCGATTCGTGAATCGCCCCTACGGGATATCATATCATTGTGCACCATGTTTGCGCCTTCTGTGGAAAATCATATCTCCGCACACCTTGTTCGCACATTCTCTTGTAGGGGAGGCTTTTTGCCTCCCGTTTTTTCATATTGCGGACGCCGGTGCCTACTACACCACCCGATAGCCTGCCGCAACAATGGCGGCAGTCATATCCTCTGGGGTGATCTTGTCTTCTGCCGTAACGGTTACGGTCTTGGCTTCAAGATCTACCTTTGCCGTTTTTGCGCCAAGCGCCAATATTGCCTTTTCCACGTGTGCCGCGCAGTGCATGCACATCATGCCATCTACGTGCAGTACCGTGGTTTTCAACTCTTTTTTCCCAAACAGCATTTCGTTTTTCTCCTTTGCCTTTTTCTCTTTTCTTTGCTTTTCTCTTTCCTTTAATACCGAGGGCACAAATCTGCCAAGCCGCAGGGCGTTACACACCACAAACAGCGAGGATAGGCTCATGGCGGCAGATGCCACCATGGGTGTGAGCAAAAGCCCCCAAACGGGATAAAAAACACCTGCCGCAAGCGGAATACAAAGGGTATTGTAAAGCAGCGCCCAAAACAGGTTTTGGCGGATATTGCGACGCGTTGCGCGCCCCATTTCTATCGCCGCCGCGGCATCCATCAAGGAGTTGCCCGCCAGCACCACACCGGCACTCTCCACGGCAACGCCCGTGCCTGCTCCAATGGCAACACCAACATCAGCACAGGCAAGGGCGGGCGCATCATTGATGCCGTCCCCCACCATGGCGGTGGGTGCCTCGGCTACATATTCCTGCACAATGCGCGCCTTATCGGCGGGCAACAGCCTTGCGCGATACTTAAGAACACCTGCAAGCGCGGCGATCCTTTCGGCTGTTATCTCGTTATCGCCCGTGAGCATCACGGTCTTGACACCAAGCCCGTTAAGCGCACGCACCGCCGCGGGGCTGTCGGCGCGCAGTGTATCCGCCACGCCAAAGACGCCAAGGATCTCCTTGTCACAGGAAACAACGACCACGCTTTTGCCCTCATTTTCAAGGCGCGTAACGGTCTTTTGCGCCTCTTCTGTCAGCGAAGGGCACTCCTTGCCCGAAAACAGCGCCGTTTGCCCCGCAAACAGCCGTTGCCCCTGATCTGTAAGGGCGGTCACACCAAGCCCTGTTACAGAGCGAAAATCGTGCAATGCAATGCGCCGCTCGGTCAGCGCCGCCAGCGGCTTTGCCACGGGATGCGCCGAATATTCCTCAAGCGAGGCAATTGCCGTGAGAAGTGCGTCGCGATCCCCCGAAAGACAAACGGTGTCGGTTACAGCCATTTTCCCTTCGGTGAGCGTGCCCGTTTTGTCTGTTAAGAGGGTTTTTACACCTGCCAGCACCTCAAGTGCCTCGGCGCTTTTAAAGAGAATACCAAAGTGCGCCCCTCTGCCACACCCCACGGTAATGGCGGTGGGGGTCGCAAGGCCAAGCGCGCAGGGGCAGGAGATCACAAGCACCGATACCGCCGTGCGGAAGGCAAGGGCAATATCCCTTGCTACGATCAGCCAAACGGCGGCGGTCAGCGCGGAAATGGCAAGCACAGCAGGCACAAACACGGCACTTACGCGGTCTGCAATGCGCTGTGCGGGCGCCTTTGTGGCGGCAGCCTCCTCAAGCAGCGCCGCAATACGGCGCAGTGCCGTGTCCTCTCCCACGCGATCAACACGCAGGTGTATGGCGCCGTCCTCTAAGACGGTTGCGCCCGAAACGGTATCGTTTTCCTTTACTGTGCGGGGCAAGGATTCGCCCGTGAGCATTGCCTCGTTTACGCTGCCTGTGCCCGAAATTACAGTACCGTCAGCGGGTATTTTTTCACCCGTGGGTACGCTTACCACGTCACCAACCTGCAGCGCCGCTAGCGGCACGGTTACCGTTTTTCCGTCCTTTACCAAGCGGGCGGTGGTGGGCTCCTCGGCAATCAGCGCACGCACAGCGCCCACCGCGCGGTGTCGCGCGCGCCCCTCAAGATATTTTCCAAGAGAAACAAGCGTGAGGATCATGGCGGCGGATTCAAGATACAGCTCGTGCAGATATTGATGCACCAAGGCATGATCGTGTGTGGCTACACCCACAAAAATAAAGATGCCCGCAACCACCCCGTAAGCAAGGGATGCCGCCGACCCGATCGCCACAAGCGAATCCATGTTGGGTGCGCCGTGAAAAAGCGCCGAAAATCCGCTGCGGTAAAAGCGCCGCTGGGGAATGATCACCGCGGCGGTCAATACCGCCTGTAACAGGAAAAATGCCACGGGATAGCGCCCTGCATCCAAAATAAAGGGTGCGGGGAGTGGGGTCATGTGCCACATGGCTACCAGCATTAAAATTGCGGTCAGCACAGCGCTGTACAAAAGCCTTGCCTTTTCCCGTTTTCTTTCCTGCTCGTCGCGCGCGCCGCTCTTCTCCTTTTCCTCGGCAAGCCCGTAGCCCGCACGCGAAAGCGCGCCCTTCAGCCTTTGAAAGAGTGCCTTTTCGTTTTCCCCTTCGCCAAGGGTGATCGTCAACGTATTGGAAAGAAGACTTACCGTAAAGGGTGTTTGCTGCTGTAATACACCGCGCACAGCACGCTCTACGTGCGCCACACAAGCGGCACACGTCATGCCCTTTACCGCAAAAACGATTTTTTTCATAGCAGTCCTCCTTCCCTTTTTCCACTGTTAGTATAGACTATCTTTTCGGGAAAATCAAGTTTTTTCCCCTCTTTGCTCGGGACAAAAAGTAAAAAAAATGTGAACATTTATTAAATTTATATATTTTTATATTATATTTAGTTGAAATTTAATAGTATCTATGTTATAATATTTTACAATATATGTCGTATTTGCACTGACATCAACAATGGCAAGTAAACCTCGCGTTTTTTGAGAGGGCTTGCCAAAAAGGAGGGTAAAAAGCATGGAATGTCCAAAAGAAATATTGGTCATGTGGGATATGGTAAAAAAAGCCCTGCGAGAGGAATATTCCGCCACCTACTGTGACCTTTGGTACGGTGATATTACCCCTGCTAGCTATGATGTTTCCACAAAAACGCTGATCTTTGATACAAAGTCTACCTTCATTACCAACCAGCTGATCGAAAAGCACAAAACAAAGCTCGAGCAAAAATTTGCCGATGTTTGCGGACTTGATATCATCCTCGGCTTTCACAATCTTGAGGAGGATGATCCGTTTGACATCCAGCTGATGCAAATGACGCGGCAAAAATTTGGAGAAAGCGGCGCGCAAATGCTGAAAACGCAGCTCCTTTACGAAAATGCGCCCGTGCAGGACGGTGCCGAAAAGGCGCTTCGCTCCCGCTACACCTTTACCAACTTTATTGTGGGTGAAACAAACAAATTTGCCCGCGCGGCATGCTGGAAGGTAGCAAACAACCCCTCAAACGAGTGGAATCCCTTGTTTATTTACGGTCCCTCCGGCGTTGGTAAGACCCACTTGATGTACGCGGTGGTCAACGAGATCTTGATGCAAAACCCCTATGCCAAGGTGATCTACACCAAGGGCGAGGAATTTGTAAACTACATGATCGAATGCCTTTCCCACAAATCGATGTCGGCGTTCCGTGACAGATATCGCGAATGTGATGTGCTTCTCATTGATGATATTCAGTTTATCGCGGGCAAGGTTTCCACACAGGAGGAGTTCTTTAACACCTTTGATACGCTGTTCTCCGACGGCAAGCAGATCATTCTTGCCTCTGACCGCCCCCCGCGTGACATCAATCCTCTTTCCGAGCGTCTTCGTTCTCGCTTTGAGCAGGGGCTGCTTGCAGATATCGGCTTGCCCGATTTTGAGCTTCGCACCGCGATCATCAAGAAAAAGGTAGAGGATATGAATATCATTCTGCCCGATGAGGTGCTCAGTTATCTTGCGGAAAATCTGCGCTCCAACATCAGACAAATTGAGGGTGCTATTAAAAAGCTTGCCGCAAAAAGCATGCTTGACGGCAGAAATATAACCCTTGAGCTCGCACGCGATTGTGTCAGTGACCTGCTCGGCGATACCGAGCCCTTGAATGTAACCATTGATAAGATCTTTGCCGCTGTTTATAAAAAATTTGATATCCCGAAGGAGGAGATCGTTGGCAAAAAGCGAACCAAGGAGATCGCAAAGGTTCGCCACATCACCATCTACCTCATTCGCGAGATCACCGAAATGTCTTATCCCAACATCGGTAAGCTGTTTGAGCGCGATCACGCAACGATCATGTCCTCACTTGAGGTTGTAAAAAAGAACATCACAGCAGATCCTCTCTTGGCGGCGGATATTGAGAATATAAAAAAGGAGATCCAAGGGCTTTGATTTCAGTGTATTTTACACAGCAAAGCAAAACCTGTGAAAAAGCCTGCCGAAAACAGGCTGAAAAGTAAAAATATCCTTATATTTTCTTTCTTTCCCGCTTGTGGAAAAATTGGGGTTTGTCCCATTTACTTTTTCTTTTGAAGGCTTTTCCACAAATCGGTTCCTGTGTAAAACTTTTATACTTTACCTTTTTCCCTTCTTTGACTCGATTTTTTTGATTTTGCCTTTTTCAAGGCTTTTTAAGGGTCTTCTTTTCCCTCCTTCTTTCCTACGACCTTTCAGTACGTCTTATCCTTCCTTTCTTCTTTATTTACAAGGCTTTGGAAAGTTTTCCACAGTTTCCACCGCACCTAATACTATTACGAAATTATTATATCATTATATCATTTTATCGCGGCCCTTCGGGCGCGAGCAAAAAAATAACGTAAGAGGATTTTTTTATGAAGATTATTTTTAACCGTCAACAAATTCTTTCTGCCGTTTCTCCCTTGATGATCGCAGCATCGGGAAAATCCACGCTTTCCGCAACGGATGGCATTTTAATTGAAGCAAAGCATCCCGATCTTTGCATTTTTACCGCTTATGACCATGAAAAGGGTGTCAGAACAAGCATTGAAACAAAGGTATTAGAAGAAGGTAAATATATTATCAATGCTCAAAAATTCATTGCTACAATGCGTGTAATGGATGGAGATGAGGTAACCTTTACCGTTGACAGTCAGCTTTGCGCACAGTTTTCTTGCGGAAGATCCTCTCACAAAATGAATGCCTTAAACGGTGAGGATTTTCCCGAGCTGCCCTTGCTTGAAAGTGAGCGTGGATTTGCAATTACCTGCGGCACACTTCGTGAGATGCTGACAAAAACCATGTATGCAATGGGTGTAAACGATCAGCGTCCTGTTTTGAACGGTTGTTTCTTTTCCATTGAGCAAGATTCGCTGATGTTGGTTTCCTGCGATAGCTTTAAGCTTGCAAAATGCCGTTTGAAGACAGAGCTTGTAAATAACAATAAGGATGGCAGTGACCTTCGTTACCGCTTTATCGTTCCTGTAAAAACGGTAAACGAGCTGTATAAGCTGATCACGGGTGATGCTGAAAAGGAGATCAGCATTTCCATGACGCGTCGCCATATCATCTTCCACATTGATAATATCGTATTTTTCTCCCGTCTTGTGGACGGCGAATACATTGATTATGACCGTATCATCATCAGACAGCATAAGATCTATGCAACGGTAAACAGAGATGTATTGCTTGCAGCCCTTGACCGTGCCGCTCTTATTACCGAGGAGCGTGTTGCCGGCAGCGTGCGCTCTCACGTAAAGCTGCAAATAGAGAGTGGGCTTCTTAAAATAATGGCATCCTCTACGGCAGGCAGCACTTATGATGAAATTGAAATTGAGCATGAGGGAGCAGATATCCTGATTGCCTTTAATAACAGATACCTGATCGATTCTGTACGTGCCTGCGAGGCAGAAACAGTACGCATTGCGCTTTCCTCTCCCTTAACAAGTGTGAATATTGAGCCGCAAGAGGGTGGCAGTGAGGACTCGGAGGATCTGTTTATGCTGTTGCCCGTTCGCATGAAGGAGTAATATGCTGGCAAGAAAAATCACGGTCAGTGATTTCAGAAATATCTCAAATGCTACTGTTTGCTTTGAAGAAGGCATCAACGTGCTTTGCGGTGATAATGCCGAGGGAAAAACAAATTTGCTTGAAGCCATTTATTTTGCCTCTATCGGAAAAAGCTTTCGGGGAAATCATACAAACGAAATGATACGGTTTGGGCAAAAGGAGTCCATTCTCTCGCTTGATTTTAGGGCGAACGGAAGAGAGCAAACAATTTCTCTTTGTCTTGGTGGCGGCAGAGTGCGCGCGGCGGAAAAAAACCGCGTAAAAATACGGCGTATGTCTGAGATCGTAGGCAGCTTTCGGGCAGTTCTCTTTTGCCCGGAGCATTTGAGTCTTATTAAAGATGGTCCCGCCGAGCGCAGGCAGTTTCTTGATATTGCGATCAGTGCTGCCGATCCTCTTTATATGGGTGCGCTGCAACGCTACAACCGTGTATTAAAGCAAAGAAACGCGCTGATCAAAACAGCGGAAAAGGATAAAGACTTATTTGAAGCAACCGTTGATATTTGGTCAAGACAGCTGGCACATGAGGGCGCTTATATTGCAAAAAGCAGACAACGGTACGTAGAAAATGCCGCGGAATATATGAAGGAATGCTTTAGGGAAATGACAGGCTCTCGCGAGGAGCCCGCACTTCTTTATCTCGGTGTTGGCGGCAAGGAAGCTACCGATTACAGCGACTCCTCAAAAACTGAGGAGATTCTCTATCAAAAGCTTAGCCAAAGCCATGAAAGAGAAATTGCCGCAGGTGCTACCCTTTGGGGTATACACAAGGATGATGTAGAGGTTTTACTAAACGGTCACCCCGCACGCAGCTTTTGCTCTCAGGGGCAGCAAAGATCGCTTGCATTGGCACTGAAAATTGCCGAGGGCGAGCTTTGTAAAAAGGATTGCGGCGAATATCCTGTGCTTTTATTTGATGACGTGCTTTCCGAGCTTGACCGCGGCAGACGCGAATATCTTTTAAAGCACATAAAGGGTAAGCAGGTGATCATGACGACCTGTGAAAAAGAAGGGTTTGAAGCCGATCACTTGATCGTGGTAAAAAACGGAACTTACCAAAGAATGGAATAGAAAATATTATGTTTTTACACGTGGGAAACAACAAAAATATCAGAAAAAAGGAAATCATCGGTATTTTTGATGCCGATACCGCCACTGTTTCGGTCACAACGAGAAGATTTTTATCAGGCTCCGATAAGCGTGGCGAGATAGAGGCAGCAAATGAGGAAATTCCGAAATCCTTTATTCTTTACAGAAAAAAAGAGGGGTACGGTATTTGCTTTTCTCAAATATCAACCTCGGCATTGCTTGGCAGAAGCGAGCAAAACGGATAATGAACAAAACAAAGGAAGGATAAAACATGGCAAACAACGAAGAAACAAGACAGGTATATGACGACAGTCAAATACAGGTGTTAGAGGGTCTTGAGGCGGTACGCAGACGCCCCGGTATGTATATCGGTTCTACTTCGCTGCGCGGACTTCACCATCTTGTATATGAGATCGTGGATAACTCGATCGACGAGGCGTTGGCGGGCCGTTGTGATCGCATTGACGTGACGCTCCTGCCTGACGGATCTGTGGAGATCAAGGATAACGGTCAGGGTATCCCCGGCGGTATTCATCCCAAAATGGGTATCCCTACGCTTGAGGTTATTTTTACGGTGCTTCATGCAGGCGGTAAATTTGATGGAGGCGGATACGAATTTTCGGGGGGTCTGCACGGTGTAGGCTCGTCCGTTGTAAACGCGCTTTCTGAGTGGATCGAGCTGGAGACCTGCTATCAGGGTCGCCGTTATTCCGAGCGCTTTGAGCGCGGAAAGGTAGCCAGAGCCTTTAAGGATGAGGGGGAAACCACCGATCACGGCCTTTACGTGCGTTTTAAGCCTGATAATATGATTTTTGATGAGGTGGTATTCAATTATGATACCCTGCTTGAGCGCTTGCGCCAGCAGGCATTCCTCAACGCCGGCATTACCATCTCTATTACCGATAAGCGCCCCACGGCAGAGCGAGAGGACGGTACTTATGAGGGTGAGGTGTTGCAGTATGAGGGCGGTATCCGTAACTTTGTAACCTACCTCAATGAGCAGAGCCGCAAGCAGCCCGTGCACCCCGAGGTCATTTATATCCGCGGTGAAAAGGAGGAGGCTGAGCGTGGACGCACCATCGCTGAGATAGCACTCCAATATACCACTGCCTATACCGATAGCTTTATGACCTTTGCCAACGATATCAATACCCACGAGGGCGGTACGCACGAGGAAGGCTATAAGCGCGCGCTGACCAAGGTGATCAACGAATACGGTCGCAGATATAAGGTTTTAAAGGACAAGGATGAAAACCTTAAATATGAGGACGTACGAGAGGGTATGACTGCCATTGTTTCGGTAAAGCTGAAGGAAGCGCAGTTTGAGGGTCAGACCAAAACAAAGCTTGGCAATGCCCATGTGCGCCAATTTGTAGATAAGGTCGTAACCGAAAAGCTCTCGGAGTATTTTGAGGAGCACCCTAACGAAGCAAAGGCAATTATTGAAAAGGCAGTGCTTGCAAGCCAGGCTCGCGAGGCCGCGCGCCGCGCGCGTGAGGCAAGCCGCCGCAAAAATCCCCTTGAATCCATGTCCCTGCCCGGCAAGCTTTCCGATTGCACCGAGCGCAATAAGGAGCTGACCGAGGTATATCTTGTAGAGGGTGATTCGGCAGGCGGTTCTGCAAAGCAGGGTCGTGACCCCCGCTTCCAAGCGATCCTTCCTCTTCGCGGTAAGATCTTAAACGTTGAAAAGATCAACCCCGCAAAGGTGTATGCCAACCAGTCGGTACAGCCGATCATTCAAGCCCTTGGCTGTGGCATCGGCCCCGATTTTGATATTGAAAAGCTTCGCTACGGTAAAATTATTTTGATGGCGGACGCCGATGTTGACGGCTCTCATATTCAGATCCTGCTCCTTACCTTCCTGTTCCGCCACATGAAGCCCCTGATCGAAAACGGGCGTGTGTTCCTTGCAAAGCCCCCGCTTTATAAGATCTATAAGAGATCGGGCAGAACGGGTGGCGAAAAGTACGCCTATACCGATGCCGAGCGTGATGCGCTCCTTGCCGAAAACAAGGGCTATGAGGCAGACCGCTATAAGGGTCTTGGTGAGATGAACCCCGACCAGCTTTGGTCTACCACCATGAATCCCGAAACGCGTATCCTGCTGCGCGTTACCATGGAGGATGCGATCCTTTGCGACCAGATCTTTGCAACTCTTATGGGTGATGAGGTTGAGCCTCGCCGTGAATTTATTGAAAAAAATGCGAAATTCGCTGAAAATCTTGATATCTGATGAAAGGAGATAAAAATATGGAATACAAGAACGAAAATATTGAATTTCCCAATCAGATCATCGAAGATGTAGAGATGTCGGGGCGCGTCAAGCAGGCGTTTATTGAATATGCAATGTCTGTTATCGTTGCCAGAGCCCTGCCCGATGTGCGCGACGGCATGAAGCCCGGTCAGCGCCGCATCATGTACGCAATGTACGAGGATCACCTCACCTCGGACAAGCCCTTCTTTAAATCCGCTACCACCGTTGGTAACGTGCTTGGTCGCTATCACCCCCACGGTGATGCCGCCGTTTACGGCACCATGGTGCGTATGGCACAGGATTTCTCACTGCGCTATCCGCTGGTAGAGGGTCAGGGTAACTTTGGCTCTATTGACGGTGATAGCCCTGCTGCTTACCGTTATACCGAGGCACGCCTTGCCAAGATCTCAAACGAGCTGATGGCTGACCTTGAAAAGGAGGTCGTGCCCTTTGGCCCGAACTTTGATAACCGCCGCCGTGAGCCCCTGGTGCTCCCCTCCCGCTTCCCGAACCTCTTAGTGAACGGCTCGGTTGGTATTGCGGTTGGTATGGCGACCAACATCCCGCCCCATAACATGGGCGAGGTCATTGATGCAACCATTTATCGCATGGAAAACCCTGAGGCGACCGTTGAGGAGCTGATGCAGTACATCAAGGGTCCCGACTTCCCCACCGCCGCTACCTGCTACGGCGTGCAGGGCATTATCGATGCGTATCGCACGGGTAAAGGACGCGTGATGGTGCGTGCCAAGTGTGAGGTCGATGAGGAAAACCATTGGATCAAGGTAACCGAAATTCCCTACCAGGTCAACAAATCCGCGCTCGTTATATCGATCGCAGAGCTTGTAAAGGAAAAGAGAATTGATGGCATTACCGATATCAAGGACGTATCCTCTGACCGAAACGGTATTTGCATTCTTATTTCCTACCGTCGCGATGTCAACGGTCAGGTCATTCTCAATCAGCTCTATAAATACACCCAGCTGCAGGATACCTGCTCGATCAACATGCTGGCACTTGTCGGCGGCGAGCCTCGCGTGCTTTCCCTGCCGCAGATCCTTGACTACTATATCGCCCACCAGATGGACGTGATCACCCGCCGCACCAAGTTTGACCTTGATAAGGCGGAGGCTCGCGCGCATATCCTTGAGGGCTATAAGATCGCAGGCGATAATATCGATGACGTTGTGGCGCTGATCCGTGCCGCATCCTCGGTTGCCGACGCCAAGGAAAAGCTGATTGCAAATTACAGCCTTACCGAAACGCAGGCGCAGGCGATCGTTGAAATGACGCTTGGTAAGCTGACAGGCCTTGAGCGACAAAAGATCGATGATGAGCTTGAAAAGCTGCATCAGATGATCAAGGAATTCCGCGCCGTGCTTGCCGATGAGCAAAAGGTAAAGGATATTATCAAGGATGAGATGCTTGAGATCCGCCGCAAATACGCAGATGCACGCCGCACCGAGATCGTGGAGGCGACCGACGACATCGACCTTGAGGATCTCATTGAACGTCACGATTGCGTGATCACCCTCACCCATGCGGGTTATATCAAGCGCCAGCCTGCCGATACCTACGCGGCACAGCATAAGGGCGGCAAGGGCATTATCGGTATGACCACCAAGGAGGAGGACTTTATCGAAAAGCTGATGGTCGTGCACAGCCACGATTACCTCATGCTCTTTACCAACACGGGTAAGGTGTTTATGCGTAAGGCATATCAGATCCCCGAGGCATCGCGCACGGCAAAGGGCACCAATATCATAAATGTTGTGGAAACCGTACAGGGTGAGACCATTACAGCGATGATCTCTGTTTCCGACTTTGGCGAGGAGGATTTCCTTACCATGGTCACCAAATACGGTGTCATCAAGCGTACACGCTTGAAGGAATATGAATACCAGCGTAAGGGCGGCAAGATCGCACTCTCGCTCGATGAGGGAGATGAGCTGGTGTTTGTGATGCACAGTAAGGGTGACAAGGACGTGCTGCTTGCAACGCACGAGGGCAGTGCCGCACGCTTTACCGAAAGCGCGGTAAGACCCCTTGGCAGAACGGCGCGCGGCGTGCGCGGCGTTAAGCTCCGTGAGGGCGACTATGTTGTGGGTGCCGTGATCGTTGACGACACCAAGCAGCTTATCACTGTAACCGAAAACGGATACGGAAAACGCACACCGTTTGAGGATTTCCGCGTGAAGGGCAGAGGTGGTCTTGGTGTTACCTGTCACAACCTGACTGAAAAGACGGGCTTGCTTGCAGGTATTGCCGCTGTGACCGATGAGGATGATCTGATGATGATCACCAACCTTGGTACGATCATTCGTACCCCCGTGGCGCAGATCAATACCTACTCCCGTACCGCCGCAGGCGTTATCGTAATGCGCCTTGGCGAGGGTCAGACCCTTGCGGGCTTCTCAAAGGTAGCCCATGAGGAGCAGGAGAATGAGGAGAATGCCCCCGAGGCACAAGTTGAAGTAACCGAGGCGCAGGCTCCCGCTGCAGAGCAGCCCGAAAACAAGTAAAATAAAAAAAGACAGCCCCGAGTATGCTTGACATATTCGGGGTTGTCGCAGGCATAGCCAAGGCGAGCCCCACAGGGCATATCCTTTGGTAAAAAGAGGGACAGGGGAACCGTGTCCCTGTCACAATATCCCCCAAAACGGGGCAAAAAATAGGAGATCTATATGAAAAAACGTCTGATAGCCGTTATCGTGGCGATCGCGTTGATCCTTGTATCACTGGGTGTGTTTTTGGTGGTGCGGCATATCAAAAACAACCGCCCGCCCGAGCTTGAGAGCTTAAGACCCCGTGTGATCGCGCTCATTGACGCTTCGCACGAGATCAACGAGATCTTTTGGGGCGAGGGGTTGCCCACCCACCCGCGCGTATATCGCGAATATTATACACGTGTGCCGTTTTATTTGCAAGAGGACGGCGATCACTATATCTTCAGCGACGCGCAGACCGACTACAAGCTCTATTATTATACCTTTACTGACGCAGAGGTTGGTGACATTCTTGCGTATCAGTATTGTCTGAAGGTCGCTGACGGCGAGTACGTTGACGTAGAAAAGGGCGGCGCCCTTACCATTGCCGATAAGATCAAATACCGCTATGCGCTTGTTTCAAGCGAGGCGGATGCGAGTGCCATCTTCTCAGCAGACGGCAAATACTATATTCCCTTACCCGAATATGTTGAAACGGAAGCGGAGTTTTATTACACCGCCTCCGATCCCGCGTATTACGATTACGTGCGTGACGATGCGGGATATCTCACAACGGCAGCCATTAAGATCAAGGCAGAGGGCGTTTATGCCAATGATTTTCTCACCTCCGTGTATGAAAGTATCTTCACGGGTATAACGATATCCGACAGCCAAAACGGCACGCTTTATGCGCGCTATACCGATCATACCGACACGGAAGGCGGAGGGCATTTGATGAAGTCGAATTTGTGGGAGCCGATCGCGGTTTCTCGCACCTATCTTTACGATACCATGCGCATGAGCGAGAAGCGCAAGAGCAACGCGACCGACGTTTTTATTGATATCGACAGCTACGTGCCCGGCAAAGAGAGCGAAACGCAAACCATTACCCTTTCCTTTACCCTGCAAAACGGCGCTTGGTATCTCAACTCCGCAACCTATTAAGAAAAAGGATCGAGAAAAAGGAAAGCAACAGCGTCTGCCGCGGCAGACGCTGTTGCTTTATGAGAAGGAGTGCCGTACGTTCCTGTGAGAGATCTTCTCACCGCGCACACCTTGCGTGCGCTTCCCCTACGATGCTTGCGGAAATATCCATTCTTTGGCGCGGGGTACACGTAGGGGCTGGCACCTTGACAGCCCGAAATGCGAGGCAACGGGGCGTCAGGGCGCCGCCCCCTACATAAATCATATCATGAAGCACCGTGTTTGCGCTTCCCTTTGTAGGGGCGATTCACGAATCGCCCGCCGAAACCGCACCAAAATGGGCGCTTCGTGAAGCGCCCCTACGGGAAATCATCTCTCCGTACGCCTTGTTCGCACATTGCCCTGCCCTTCCCCTTTTTAAAGGTTTTGGGAGTGTGGGAGTGAATGTTTTTTGCCGTGGGGCAAAAAACAAAGAGGGAGAGAGGACTTTTGCAAAAGTCCTCTCTCCCTCTCTTATTTTCTCCCCACTCGATTACTTCACCAAGTGGCGTTTGATCTTGCGGGATGTGGTTTTTTCAAATTCGGTATCACGCAGCTCAAGACCCTTGATCTTTTTAAACGAGGGCAGTTTTTTGTTGAGCTCGGTGAGCTTGCCGTAAATAACCTTATAGACGGTATCAGAATCCGTTCCTTCGGGGAACAGATCCCTGTTCGGGTATACCACGGCGGTCAGCAGCACGGTCTCACCATCGGTATCCTTTCTGCCAACCACAACGCTTTCGGCAATTTCTTCAATTTTTTCAAGGTATTCCTCGATCTCCTCGGGGAACACGTTTTTGCCGTTTTCCAGAACGATCACCGATTTCAAACGACCCGTGATATAGATATAGCCCTCGGCGTCCATATAGCCAACGTCCCCCGTGCGATACCAGCCGTCCTCGGTAAATGCCTTGGCATTCTCCTCGGGATTGTTGTAGTAGCCAAGCATGACGTTCTCGCCCTTGACCTGGATCTCACCCTCTTCAAAGCCCTTGTCGTTGACATTGCCCGTTTTGGCAATGCGTGACTCGCAGCAGGGCACAGCAGGGCCGACCGAGCCTGCCTTTGGCGCATAGTAGGGTGCAACGGAAATCAGCGGCGAGCATTCGGTAATGCCGTAGCCCTCGCAGATCTGCACGCCAAATGCCTCGAAATTCTTTACCATTTCGGGGTTCAGGGGCGCGCCGCCGCAGATGATCTTCTCAAGGCGACCGCCAAAGGCGGCAAGCACAGAGGAGAAGAGCTTGCGACGCAGGTCTATGCCGACCTTTCTCATACCGTTTGAAATTTTGATCATGTTACGAAGCAGCTTATCCTTGCCCTTTTTGCGTGCCTCGTCCCAAATTTTTTTGTACATCGTGTTGACGAACAGCGGCACGAGGATAAGACCCGTAGGCTTAAACTCGGCAAAGTTGCGCATGAGGTGGCGGAGCGTATCGTTGATGCCGATCGAAATGCCGTAGCAAAGGCTGGCAAGCATGATGGCAAGCTCGTAGGTGTGGTGCAGGGGGAGTACCGAAACGGTCACGTCATTTTCGTTAAAGTTTACGGTATTACAAGCTGCATTCACGCACGCGCAAATGTTTTTCTCACAGAGCATAACGCATTTGCTAGAGCCCGTGGTGCCCGAGGTAAAGAGCATCACGGCAAGCGACTCGGGGTCGCGATCAGGGAGCTGATAGCCATTCTCAAGCGATTTTTCTCCCATTTTAAGGATTTCTGCAAAGGGAACGACCTTTTCCGTGGCACAATCCTCTTGGGGCTCCATAGGCGCAAAAATACGCAGTGTGGGATGGCGCTCCATTACGGCTGCCATTTTTTGATTGAAGCTCGCGGAATAAACGATCGCTTCCGCATCAACGCTTTCGAGCAAGCCCTCGATCTCGCCAATGGCAAGCTCCTTATCCATGGGGATGATGACACCGCCCGCAGCGGTTACCGCGAGGTAGGTGGCAACCCACTCGGGCGAGGTTTCGCCAATGACGGCAACGCGCTTGCCGGCAAGCCCCAATGCACAAATGCCTGCCGCTAACGCGTGTGCCTTGTGTGAAAATTCTGCATAGGTAAGCGCGCCAAAGGTCTTGCCTGTGGGAAAGCGAAAGGCATTCTTCTCTCCCCTTGCCGCAAGCGCGGGGATCATATCCTTAAAGGAGCGCATGGGCGTAAAGATACGCGGTGTTTTCTTCATGATAATCCTCTTTTCCCGTGCTTGTTTTTTTCCTGTGAGAAGCAAAGGCTCTCACCCACAGGGAAAGTGCACGATCATAATTCATTATACCCCAAAAACAGCAGCCCTGTCAAGTAATGGAAGCGTTACAAGAAAAAGGTGTTTGCAATATGGTAAAATGTGGATAATTTTGCAGGAGGGGAACCCCTCCCCTACATGGTGTGGTTCACAAGGCGCGCTTTGTTTGCATTCGCCTTGTAGGGGTGTCTACAAACCGCTTGCGGTTTGCGTGAAAAAATCGCGGTGCGATTCTTCGTTTCACAAATCGCCCGAAAAATGATAACGGGTGCCCTACGGGAGATCAAAACCACCGGTGCACCTTGTTCGTATATTTGTGTAGGGGCGATTCACGAATCGCCCGAACCAAACCGCACCGCGGGCGATTCATGAATCGCCCCTACGGGATATCATATCATTGTGCACCTTGTTCGCACCTTCTATGGGATATCGTATCATGGTGCGCTCTGTTCGCACATTCTCCTGTAGGGGAGGCGTTTTGCCTCCCGGTTTTTTCTTTTGCCCTACCGTCTATCTCCAAATACAAAAATATCGCCCCATCGCAGCACGGCTCCAATCGAGAGGTGTGCTTTGGTCGGGCGATATCTTTATGAAGTTTGGTTTTTACGGGCGCTCAAAGCAGTGCGTCTATCATGGCAAGCACAAAGGGGATCAGCTTAATGAGCAGGATCGCAAGACCGATTGAAAGAAAAACGGTGAGAATAAATTGCAACGGGCCGTTTCCCTTTTTATCAAAGCGTCCCTCGGCGCGGTATTTGAGTGCCTCGGGAATATAGTAGCGTGTGTCGCTCCCTTCACCCTCTGCTTTTTGAACGGTTTTTTGCAGCACGAGGTTGTGGCGCAATTCAAAGCCAAGTAAGCCTTTTTTGCTAAGATCGAGCTCCGCAAGTGTTTTTGCCGAGTCGGGCGATAATGCCGCGGCACGAAGCAGCGCACGCACAAGGCTGCCGGGAACACTGCGCTGGTAGAGCGTGTAAAGAGAGGAAAGCACAATGCCAACGCAAATGCCCAGGATAAGAAGCGTTACCATTGTGGCATCGCTTTGGTCAAAGGTAATGTTTTCGTATTCCTTTGCCTCAAGGGTAAACAGAGAGACAAGGGAGAGCGGGGTGCGCATCAAAGCGCCTCGGGCTTGATCACATCACAGCCCATGTAGGTGCGCAGTGCCTCGGGAACGGTAACGGAGCCGTCCTCGTTTTGATAGTTCTCAAGAATAGCCGCAACCGTACGGCCGACTGCCACGCCCGAGCCGTTCAGGGTATGCACCAAGCGGGGCTTATCCTTGGGATTCTCGCGGAAGCGGATGTTTGCACGGCGTGCCTGGTAGTCCTCGAAGTCGGAGCAGGAGGAAATTTCCACGTAACGACCGTAGGAGGGCATAAAGACCTCGATATCATAGGTCATGGCGCTCGAAAATCCAAGGTCACCCGAGGAAAGGCGTACAACGCGGTAAGGAAGGCCAAGACCCTGCAAAACGCGCTCGGCATCGTTTGTTAGCTTTTCAAGCTCATCATACGAGGTTTCAGGGCTGGTAAATTTTACCAATTCAACCTTGTTGAACTGATGCTGACGGATAAGACCTCTCGTGTCACGTCCGGCAGAGCCCGCCTCGGCGCGGAAGCAAGCTGAATATGCGCAGAAGGAAAGGGGCAGCTTTGCACCGTCAAGGATATCGTCGCGATACATGTTGGTAACGGGCACCTCTGCGGTGGGGATGAGGAAGAAATCGTTGTTTGCTACGCGGAAAGCGTCCTCCTCAAACTTCGGCAGCTGACCCGTGCCGCGCATCGAGTCGCGGTTTACCATGTAGGGCGGGAAAATTTCGGTGTAGCCGTGGTCGGTGTGGGTGTCAAGGAAATAGTTGATTATGGCGCGCTCCAAGCGAGAGCCCATGCCACGGTAAAAGTGGAAGCGGGCGCCGGTAACCTTTGCGGCAGTATCGGGATCGAGAATGCCAAGCTCCTTGCCGAGATCCCAGTGCGCCTTGGGCTCAAAGCCAAAGGCTTTGGGCTCGCCCCAGCGGCGGATCTCTACGTTGTCAGAGTCATCCTTGCCAACGGGAACCTTTTCGTTCGGGGTGTTGGGAATGGAAAGCAAAATGGTGGAGATCTCGTTGTCAATGGCGGAGATCTTTTCTGTTTCTGCCTTTACTGTGTCGGAAAGCTTTTTCATTTCCGCAAAAATAGGCGCAACGTCCTTCCCTTCCTTCTTCAGGGCGGGAATTTGCTTGGAAATTCTGTTTTGCTCAGCCTTTTTCTGCTCGGTGTCGGCAATCAGTGCGCGGCGCTCCACGTCAAGCGTGAGCAAGCGATCGATGTCTGCGCTGTAATCCTTCTGGCGGCTTGCAAGGCGTTCCTTGACAAGCTCGGGATTTTCTTTGATAAATTTAATGTCTAACATATCATGGCCCTCTTTTCTTATTCTTCCTCGGCAAAAAGCCCGTCGCCGCAAAGCGCTGTTAACAGCGCTTCCATATCGGCGTCATCCTCGTAAAAGATCTCAATAGAGCGTTTTTTGTCGTTTTGTGTAATTTTTACTTTTCTGCCAAGAGCTTCGCGCGTGCGTCGCTCAAGATCCTTCATCCATACGCGATTTTGCGTGTGCCCTGTAATATCGGGCATCTCCTCGCGTGGCTCGGCGTTTTCACGCTTTACAAGTGCCTCAACCTCGCGTACCGAAAGCTTTTTCGCCGCGATGCGCGCTGCCATCAGAGGAATCAATTCCTGATTTTTCAGCGCAAGCAGCGCACGTGCGTGTCCTGCGGTCAAAAATCCATCCTTTTCCTGCAGAAGTGTAAGCACTTCATCGGGCAGATCGAGTAAACGAAGGGTGTTTGCTACGGCAGAACGGGATTTTCCCGCGATTTTGGAAACCTCCTCCTGCGTCATGTCGAAGCGCTCCATCAAGGCATTGTAGCCAAGCGCCTCCTCAACAACGTTAAGGTCCTCACGCTGTACGTTCTCAATGAGTGCGATCTGTGCGGTTTTCAGGTCGTCACCGTCAAGCACAACGGCAGGAATTTCGGTAAGCCCTGCCATTTTTGCGGCACGCCAACGGCGCTCGCCGGCAATGATCTCATATGCACCCTCAAAATTGGGGTTGGGGCGCACCAAAATAGGCTGAAGTACACCGTAAGCGGCAATGCTGTCGGCAAGCGCCTCAAGCGCTTCGCGGTCAAATTGCTTGCGGGGCTGATCGCTGCGCGGCTCAATTTCGGAAATGCGCAGCGTGGTGGCAGTTCCATCCTTCATACCCATGATGTTGTCATCAAGTATGGAGTAAAAGTCTTTTCCAAGAGCACTTTGTCTTTTGGCCATGTTGTTTCTCTCCTTATTTTATAGTGTTGACAAGGGCTGCTTTTGCGCACGGTTAGGGGCGCTCGTGCAGCTCCTTGGCGAATTGCAGGTAATCTGCGGTGCCTTTTGCGCGTTTATCGTAATAAACAACAGGCTTTCCAAAGCTGGGTGCCTCGCACAGACGCACGTTTCTGCCAATGGTTGTGGTAAAAACGCGGTCGCCGTAGTGCTTTTTCAGCTCTTCCTTTACCTGTATGGAAAGCGCAAGGCGGGGATTGTGCATGGTTAGCAGAATTCCTGTGATAGAAAGGCGTGGATTATACCGCTTTTTGATGTGCCCCAGTGTGGTAGAGAGCTGTGTCAGCCCCTCCAGCGCATAATATTCGCATTGCATGGGGATCACGACCCCGTCGCTTGCGGCAAGCGCGTTGATCGTTAGCATACCAAGCGAGGGCGGACAGTCAATAATAATATAATCGTAGCGATAACGGATGTCGACAAGCGCATTTTTGAGGTGTGCCTCGTCGCCATCGCCGTCAAGCAGGTCAAATTCAGCGCCGGCAAGCGAAATGTTGGCGGGAATCAGGTCAAGCTTGCGAAATCCGGTGGGTAAAACGGCATCCTCTGCGCGGCAACCGCCAACCAGAAGGTCGCGCACGGTAAAGCGCAGACCTTTTTTGCGCACACCAACACCGCTTGTGGCACTTCCCTGCGGATCAAGGTCGATCAAAAGGGTGTCAAACCCAAGGGAGCCGAGGCAGGCGGCAGTATTCACTGCGGATGTTGTTTTGCCAACACCGCCCTTTTGATTGGCAAATGCGATAATTCTGCCCATAACTGCTTTTGGTGCTCCTTTCTTGGGTTGCGTGGCGTCCGGGATACAGGCAGAAGTGTGATTGCCTGCTACGAATGCGGATCGGTGTGTATTATTATATCATTTAAACCGCGTTTTTGCAACAGTATTTTGCCGATTTTTTGATTTTTTTACGCGCGCGAGAAAAATAAGGAGAAAAACACACGCGCCGTAAAAACAAAGGGTAAAAGGATCTCAACAGGCAAATAGATATAAACAAAGGCCTGCTGCCGCAAGGAAAGCGGGCTTAAATGGCAAGAGGTCGTTGTTGTTTTGTGTTTCACGTGAAACATCAATGTAAAAATATCTCGCGGCTGCATTAAGACTGCGCGGCGGCAATGTGTTTCACGTGAAACAAAATTGTCGCAAACAAAAATGTTTCACGTGAAACAGTGCTTAATTCCGAGTCAAAGTTGTTTCACGTGAAACAACCTATCCCTTTTTTGGGATCCGAATGAGAATATGCGCAAACTCTTCGTCCTCTTCCTTGCGGTAGTCTGCGCTCACCCCCGTCTTTTTAAATATACCCAGCGTGCGCTCAATGGAATTGTATAGCGGTTTGAGGTCGCGCAGGGCAAACTTTCGCGGTGTGACCCCAACTCCCTGCACGTTAAGCGCTTGCTTTTGTGGCAAAACGGGCTCGTTTTCGGCGCTTTTTTGCTGTTTTGGGGCAAAAAGCACATCCATTTCCTGTTTAAGCGTGGGTATTTGGTCAGCTTGAGGGTGCTCCTTGCTTTCATTTAGGAATACTTTGCCACCCAAGCGTTGATCTACCAGCGCTTCTGTGCTTGCTACATTTCGGTTCTCCTTTTGTGCTGTGGTGATCACTTCAAGGCGCATTGCCGGGTCTGTGATCCGCAAAAAAGCGCGCGCGTGGCGCTCGGAAAGCCCACCTGCCACAATGATGCGGCGCTCCTCGGGTGTTAATTTTAGCAGCCGTAGCTTGTTTGCGATGGCAGATTGCGAGAGCCCCATCTTTCTTGCAATCTCCTCTTGGGTCATGTGGTACTCCTGCATAAGGCGAAAAAATGCCTCTGCAAGGGCAAAAAAGTGCAGATTTTCGCCTCTCAACTGTAAAATTGCCGCCATTTGCATGCATTTTGCGTCATTTGGCGCTAATACAAGGCAGGGGAGCTTGTCTATGCCTGCAAGGGCGGCGGCGCGAAAGCGGCGCTCGCCGTCTATCAACTCATAGATGGGAAATCCGTCCTTTTGCGTGGATAATTTCACGCAAAGTGGCTCCAATATGCCGTATTTTCTGATAGATGTGGCGAGTCTAATGATGGCATTTTGCTCATTTTTGGGGTTTTGCGGTGCGCTTTGCACCAAAATTTGCTCTGCGGCAAGAAAAATAGGTGTTTCCACCGCGCTTCCTCTGCCAAAATGCATTGCCGAAGCGGTCGCGCCGCTATATAAACTCTTCATTTTTAACCTCCATGTTGAAATTTTGGTGTTCAACTGTATCATAGCACAGGTGTATACGGGAAAAATGTCACAATTAAATGGTAAAATATGGAAATTAAAAACAAAAAATCACGGTGAAGCGTGAAAAAAGCAGAAAGGTGGGGGTTATACAAGAGAAAATGAGGGTCGTTGGCAAAAAATATGTGCGATCGGGCGATTCCTTGACCTGTAAAACGATGCTTTTTATAAAAAAACGCCTGCAAAGCCATTCTTTGCAGGCGTTTGGGATTATATGATAGGGTGTTTGCCCTATATGGGTTGCGCGTTTTGTCTTGTGCGGTGCTTTTGCGCAAGCGCTTAACGGGTCTGCTTTGCGGTGAGGCTCTAAAGCGGCTTTTTAAGAATGCGCGCATAGGGGCGTGGCAGATCTGCAGGAGTGGGCTTAACTTTTTTGATTTCGATGAGCAGGCGCTCATCGCCCTCGCCCTCCCCTACAAGCGTAATGCTTTTGGTTTGGAGAACAGCGCCACCAAGGCGCGCGATGGCACGCCCGGCTGCAGCAAGCTCTTCTTCGCCTCGCTTGGCCTTCATGGCAACAAAGCTGCCCCCAAGGCGTACAAATGGCAAGCAAAGCTCGGCTAGCACGGGGAGCGCCGCCACAGCACGCGCCGTGACAACATCATACTGCGCGCGGTGGGCGGGATCGTGCGCCAGCTCCTCTGCGCGTGCCGCAATGGCGGTGAAATGGGGGATCTCGAGGCTATTTGCGGTGCTTTGCACGTAATTGATGCGTTTTTCGGTGCTATCGAGTGCCGTAATGGCAAGATCGGGCCGAAAAATGCCAAGCGGCAGGCAAGGGAAGCCTGCGCCGCACCCAACGTCAAGTATTTTGGCGTTTTTGGGCAAAAATGGCTCCACGGTAAGGCTATCAAGGAAATGACGAACGATAATCGCCTTTTCCTCCTTAATAGCGGTCAGATTCATGGTTTTTCCCACCTCAAGCATGTGTTGCATGAGAAAATAGAACTTCCTTGACTGCGCTTCATCAGCAAGTGGCGAAAAACCATTATGTGCCATAACGGTATTTAAAAAGTCGTTAAATTCATTAAAATTCATTTGAGTGAAATACTCCTTGAACAATCAGTATGTTGTGGTAGCCTTGTAAAAGAAAATTGCTTGACATTGCTCGCTTATAGGGGTTACAGTCCTTGTTTTTCGTGGCTTGCGCGGTTTTTTTGTTGATCTGCCGCGGCTTGCCCTGATTTTGACGGCTCTTTTGGACAGCTTGTGGGCAAAACCATGCCGATCATGTGCCTTCGCAAAGGCAATTTGGGGCTGTTGCGAGTAACATTACGCGATTGCGTGCCTTTGCAAGCGCAATTTTGCACTGTTTCGGGCGTTTTGTGGCAAAATCCCGGAAAATCAATGCACACCAAGGTAAATAAGCAGCACCGAGATGTCCGCAGGACTTACACCACTGATGCGCGAGGCTTGCCCAACGGTTGCAGGTCGTATGGCGGAAAGCTTTTGTGCCGCTTCTATTCTAAGACCGGTTATTTTTTGATAGTCAAGGGTGTCGGGAAGCATTCTTGACTCTAACTTTTCATGTCGAGAAACTTCTACCATTTGGCGGTTAATGTAGCCTTCATACTTGATTTGAACTTCCACAGAAAGCGCGGCTTTCTTTGTCAGGATAGGGCGTGAGGGGTCAAGAGGCTTGAGAGAATCATAGGTGATGCCGGGGCGGCGCAAAAGATCGGCAAGAGAGATGCCTGTGGAAACGGGGGATTGCCCCAATCCCGCGAGAAACGGGTTGACCAATGCGGGCGAGAGGTGTGTGGTGTTCAGGCGCGTGATCTCCGCTGAGATGGCGGCTTGCTTTTCTTCGAAGGCGGCAAAGCGTGCATCGTCGATCAGTCCAACCCTGTGTGCAATGGGCGTCAAGCGCGCGTCGGCGTTGTCCTGGCGCAGCAGTAAGCGGTATTCCGAGCGTGAGGTCATCATGCGGTAGGGTTCGTTTGTGCCCTTGATGATAAGATCGTCAACCAAGGTACCAAGATAAGAGCTTGCGCGCGGTAAAATCACAGGGGGCTGACCCTTTACCTTAAGGGCGGCATTCATGCCGGCAAGCAGGCCCTGTGCCGCCGCCTCCTCGTAGCCCGAGGTGCCGTTAAACTGCCCCGCGCCGAAAAGACCGCCGATCTTTCTGAATTCAAGGGTTGCGGTAAGCTCCGTGGGGTCACAGCAATCATATTCTATCGCATAAGCATAGCGCATCATCTCGGCGTGCTCAAAGCCGGGGAGCGTGTGCAGCATTTCTGCCTGCACGTCGGTAGGCAGAGAGGTTGAAAAGCCTTGCAAGTAAAGCTCATCCGTGTCAGCGCCAATGGGCTCAAGGAAGAGCTGGTGGCGCTCCTTGTCGGCAAAGCGCACGACCTTATCCTCGATTGAGGGGCAATAACGGGGACCTGTGCCGTGAATATGGCCGCCATACATGGCGGAACGGGATAGATTTTCGCGAATGACGCGATGCGTTTCTTTGTTGGTATATACAATGTGACAGGGGAGCTGCGCAACACCTGCCATATAGTCCTCGGGTGTGTCGGCGGCATAGGGCAGAGGGTCAGCCTCGCCCGGCTGCACCTCTAAGCGGTCAAGCGCCACAGATCGGCGGTTGATGCGCGCAGGTGTGCCTGTTTTAAAGCGGCGCAGGGTCACGCCAAGGTCACCAAGGGCTGCGGAAAGTCCGCGCGAGGGTAAAAAGCCGTCGGGGCCGCTTTCATAATTCACGTCGCCCACGAAAATGCGGCTTTCAAGGTACGTGCCTGCGGCAACAATGGCACATTCACATGCCCAAAGCTCGCCAAGATGGGTCATTACCCCGCAAACGTGATTGTTTTCATCGGTTTTGACCGAAACGATCTCGGCTTGCACAAGGCGCAGGTTTTCGGTGCGCTCAAGCACCGATTTCATGTACGCCTGGTAGTGCTTGCGGTCTGCCTGCACGCGCTTGGAGTGCACGGCGGCACCCTTACCAAGATTCAGGGTGCGCGATTGGAGCGTTACGGCATCTGCCGCGCGACCCATTTCGCCGCCGAGCGCATCGATCTCATACACGAGATGCCCCTTTGCCGTGCCCCCGATCGAGGGGTTGCAGGGCATATTGGCGATCGCCTCAAGAGAAATGGTAAATAAAACGGTATCAACGCCCATGCGAGCGCTTGCCAGCGCCGCCTCGATGCCGGCATGCCCCGCACCGATCACGGCGACCTTGGTAGAAAGCTTCATAAGATCTCCTTTAAAGAGTTTGGATGAGAGTTAGGCAAGAGGGAATAATCCGAACTCGGTTTTGAGAAGCAAATATCTGCATCTGCATCAGGAAATTTCCTTGTAATATCCCCATATTACTGCGAAAATTCCCCTCGCATCTACAAATATTTGCTTTCTCAAAACTCCAAGGGACCCTCAAGCGTTGTTTTTTTGATGATTTTGGTGCTTGGCGATCGCCGCCAAGTACGAACTTGGTAAGAGCGATAAGTACCGAAAGCGCGAAAAAGCAAGGCTTGAGGGCGGGTTCGGATTATTCCCTCTTGCCTAGCGTGTGGTGTTCGATAAAACGGTGCCGGACGGGTTGTAAAAACGGCACACGGATAGCATTTTTGCGGTTGCCTCGAAGTAAAATATCGCGCGGCGCTTTTCGCGGTTCTTGTCGTTGCCCAACTCAAAAAGCATAATATAGATATCGGGAGCAGACATGCTTGAAACACCCACAAACTCTCGCTCGGGCGCATAGGCGGTTGCGCGATCTGCTTCCAGAGGGGCTTCAAGGGGCGCAATACGCACGGCATCCTTTAGCTTCATTTCAAAGATCTTGCGGCGCGAGCGGTTGCCATAGATCTTGGTAAAGGTAAGCGTGCCTGAGGTAACGGAGTATTCATAATCCACCGAAACATAGCGCCACGTGATAAAAATAATCAGCCAAAGCGAGAGGGGGACAAAGGCAAGCAGAGGTGCTATAATTTGAGCTTTCATACCAAAAAACAGGACCACCAAGGGATAAAGGCAATAAAACGCGATAAGCCCGATCCGCGCGGCAAGCCACTTTCCCTTGGGCTTTTGTGAAACAACAAATTCATAGGTTAAAAACTCATTCACAGAGCACTCACTCCTTTTCATGTATTATTACTTTTCAGTATATCATAAAAAAGTAGATATTTCAATCTTTTTGTAAAGTATCCTCGCAAAAGCTCTTGCTATTTTTTTAGTAAAGCAGTATAATGGTATTATTATATGGATCGGCAGTGCCGAGAAGGAGAGTAAAATGAAAGCAGTTATCACCGTTACAGGCAAGGATAGCGTTGGTATTATCGCCGCTGTGAGCACCTTTTGTGCAGAGCACGGCGCAAACATTACCGAGATCACGCAGAGCGTGCTCAGCGAATATTTTGCAATGATCATGATCGCAGAGATCGACAAGCTCTCGGTGCCCTTTGCGGATTTTGCCGCCAATCTCGCGGCAATGGGAAAGGAAAAGGGGCTTGATATCCGCGCGATGCATGAAGATATTTTCAACACCATGCACCACATTTAAGGAGAGTGCACCATGCTGAACGTAGCCGATATTCTGGAAACGATCGGGATGATCCGAGAGGAAAATCTCGACATCAGAACCATAACGATGGGCATTTCGCTCCTTGACTGTGTGAGCGAGGATGCGAACCGCCTTTGTGACAAGGTGTACGATAAAATAACCAAAACCGCAGAAAAGCTGGTGGATACCGGTGTTTCGATCGAGCGCGAGTACGGTATTCCGATCGTAAACAAGCGCGTGTCCGTCACGCCCGTGTCGCTCATTGGCGGCGCGATCTCCCCCGAGGGGTACTTAAAGCTGGCACATGCCCTGCAACGTGCCGCAAAAACGCTTGGTATCAACTTCATTGGCGGATACTCTGCGCTGGTGCATAAGGGCATGACGCAAGGGGATAAAAATCTCATTTCCGTCATTCCCGAGGCACTTGCCGAAACCGAGAACGTATGCTCCTCGGTAAACGTGGCAAGCACAAAGGCGGGCATCAATATGGATGCCATTCGCCTGATGGGCAGCACGATCAAGCGTGCGGCTTATCTCACGCGTGACAACAATTCGATTGGCTGTGCCAAATTGGTGGTTTTTGCCAACGTCCCCGAGGATAACCCCTTTATGGCGGGTGCGTTCCACGGTGTGGGTGAGCCCGATAGCGTGATCAACGTGGGTGTTTCGGGCCCCGGCGTGGTGGCAGCGGCAATTCGCCGCGCGGGCGCGTGCGATCTTTCGCAGCTTGCCGACGTCATTAAGACCACAGCCTTTAAGATCACGCGCGTTGGTCAGCTTGTTGCCAGCGAGGCGGCAAAGCGTCTTGGCGCACCCTTTGGTATCATCGATCTTTCCCTTGCGCCCACCCCCGCGATCGGCGACTCGGTTGCCCGCATCCTTGAGGAGATGGGGCTTGAGGTCTGCGGCGCACACGGCACGACCGCGGCGCTTGCCATGCTCAACGATGCCGTAAAGAAGGGCGGCGTTATGGCTTCCTCTCACGTTGGCGGACTTTCGGGCGCGTTCATTCCCGTTTCTGAGGATGAGGGCATGATCGCCGCGGTAAACGCGGGTGCGCTCTCCATTGAAAAGCTCGAGGCAATGACCGCTGTTTGCTCGGTCGGTCTTGATATGATCGCTGTGCCCGGCGATACCACCGAGGAGGTCATTTGCGGCATTATTGCCGACGAGATCTCGATCGGTGTGGCAAACACCAAGACCACAGCCGTGCGCCTGATTCCCGCCTACGGTAAGACTGTTGGGGATAGCGTTAGCTTTGGCGGCCTTTTGGGAACGGCGCCCATTATGCCCCTTCGCACCTATTCTCCCGCAAAATTCATTTCGCGCGGCGGCAGAATTCCCGCGCCCATCCACAGCTTGAAAAATTAAAAGTACAAAACGCACCTCTTGGCACAAAATGTGCCCCAAGAGGTGCGTTTCTTATAACGGGCAGAGCCGCGCCGCGCGCCGCACAAACATAAGGCAAAACGGCGGAAAGCAAGGCGTGGCAAGGGTTTGGCGGCTTTTGCCCGCAAAGGCGACACAAAACGAAAAAAAGAAAATACCATTTTTTGTCATTGTGGGAAGAAAAATGCCAGAAAAGGGAAAAATGAGAAGCAAGGTGGGAAGAAAAGCCCTTCAAAAACGCAACATTTCCAAAAACGGAAAGGCGTGGGTTTTTTCACCTGGAGGTGTGCGGAGCCTGTGGAAAACCCTGTGGAAACTGTGTAAAACTCCTTTTGTAGCACGGCTTTCAGGATTTTTTTGCCTGTAAAAGATCTGTGCAAAAGTGGGGTGTTATGCACAAAAAGCACGAAGCCTGTCGTTGCGAAAAAGGAAAGGCTTTTCCGAAGTGCGAAAAGTTTAAAAATCCTTTCAACCGCGCTCTGCGGCACGCCGCTTTTTTGATGTGGGGCGAGAGGCAAATTTTGTACTTCTCCCCTTGACATAAATGTTCTTAAAGTTTATAATTATAATGATATAATATGACATTGCCCGACAAGCGGGCGCACAGGAGGAAACCATGGAAAGGGCAAAAAAACAACAGCTTGCCAAAATTGCCGCTCAAATGAGACTTGATATTCTTGACCAGGTTCACGCTGCGGGGTGCGGCCATCCCGGCGGCTCGCTTTCGATTGCCGACATTATGGCATATCTTTATTTTTCCGAGATGACCGTGGATCCTGCCGATCCTGCTATGGCATCGCGTGACCGTTTTGTGCTTTCCAAGGGGCACACTGCCCCCGCGCTCTATGCGGCGCTTGCCGAAAAGGGCTTTTTCCCGAAAGAGGAGCTTTTGGGTCTTCGCAAGATCCATTCCTTTTTGCAGGGTCATCCCGATATGAAGAATATCCCCGGTGTAGATATGAGCACGGGCTCGCTTGGTCTTGGTGTGTCTGCCGCTTGCGGCATGGCGCTTGCCGCTAAGCTTGACGGGCGCGACTATCGCACCTACACCATGCTTGGTGACGGTGAGAGTGAGGAGGGTCAGGTTTGGGAGGCAATGATGTTTGCCGCGCACTACAAGCTTGACAACCTTGTTGTGATGATCGACTGGAACGGCTTGCAGATCGACGGGCCTGTCACCGAGATCATGAACCCCACGCCCCATGATAAAAAGCTTGAGGCTTTTGGCTTCCACGTCATGGTTGTTGACGGCCATGATTTTGACGAGATCGAAAAGGCGTTTGAAAAGGCAAAGACCGTAAAGGGTAAGCCCACCGCCATTATCTTTAAGACCGTGAAGGGCAAGGGTGTTTCCTTTATGGAAAACCAGGTTAACTGGCACGGCGTGGCGCCCAATGATGAGCAGTATGAGATCGCCGTAGCCGAGATCAAGGCGAAGGCGAAGATTTAAAGGGGGGGCAAAGAGATGGCAGAAAAGATCGCAACCAGACAAGCCTACGGCGAGGCACTTGCCGAGCTCGGCGAAAAATATAATTTTGTGGTGCTTGACGCGGACCTTGCGGCAGCGACCAAGACAGGCATTTTTAAGAAAAAGTTCCCCAACCGTCACTTTGATTGCGGTATTGCTGAGGGAAATATGATGTCGGTGGCGGCAGGCCTTGCGGCAGCCGGCAAGATCCCGTTTGTTTCCTCCTTTGCCATGTTTGCCGCAGGGCGCGCTTTTGAGCAGATCCGCAATTCTATCGGCTACCCGCATTTGAACGTAAAGATCGGTGCTACGCACGCAGGTATTACTGTGGGCGAGGACGGTGCTACGCACCAATGCAACGAGGATATTGCTCTGATGCGCTCGATTCCCGGCATGACGGTGATCAATCCCGCGGATGCGGTAGAGGCGCGTGCGGCAGTTGAGGCGGCGCTTCATTTTGACGGCCCTGTGTATCTGCGCTTTGGCAGATATGCTGTGCCCGTGATCAACGATAAAAACACCTACAAGTTTGAGCTTGGTAAGGGTGTGCAGCTGCGCGAGGGCTCTGACGTGACCATCATTGCCACGGGCATTATGGTAGATATGGCAAACACTGCGGCAGATATGCTGCAGGCAGAGGGCATTTCCGCGCGCGTGATCAATATTCACACCATCAAGCCCCTTGACCGCGAGATCGTGCTGAAGGCGGCGAAGGAAACGGGTGCGATCGTTACCGCAGAGGAGCACAGCATCATTGGCGGTCTTGGCGCCGCCGTTGCCGAAACGGTATGCGAGGGCTACCCCGTGCCCGTTGTGCGCGTGGGTACAAACGACGTGTTCGGCCGCTCGGGCTCGGTGCCCGCGCTTCTTGAAGCGTACGGGCTTACCCCCGAAAATATTGTCGAAAAGGCAAAGCAGGCAATTGCACTCAAAAAATAAAAAGAAACAAAAACGCCGCACCATGCGGCGTTTTTCGACGGAATATGGAAACGAAAAGATTTTTAAAAAACGATAACGGCTTTATTTGCACGCATTGCGGTAAGGCGGTGGAGCCGCTTGGCTACACCTCGCGCAACCACTGCCCGTTTTGCCTGTGGAGCCTGCACGTGGATATCAATCCGGGGGATCGCGCCAACAGCTGCGGCGGTGAAATGGAGCCTGTGAGTGCCCAGCCCGATGCCAAAAAGGGATTTGTGATCCTGCACCGCTGTGTGCGATGCGGAGAGATCCACCGCAATCGCGCCGCGCACGAGGCGGCAGTACAGCCCGACAACAAAAAGCTACTCATTGCCTTAACGGCAAAACCGATCATAAAATAGAAAGGTAGGGAAACGGTATGAGAAAATTACGCTGTATGATATTAATGCTGCTATTTTCTCTTATGCTTGTCGCCTGCGGCGGCGAGGGAACTACCTATTTATATGATGCAGGGACACATACACACGTTTACGGCAACCGTTACGATGTAACGCCCGTGACCTGCGTGTGTGAGGGTACACAGATCCGCTATTGCAAGATCTGTCACGCGGCGGTGACCGATACCGTTGCCGTGCCCGAGGATATTGCCGCACGCGCACATGCGTTTTCCGATACCGTGGTGGCACCAACCGAGGCGGATGAGGGCTATACCAAGCGGAGCTGCACGCTATGTGAATACGTCATTGAGCGAACCGACGTGATCCCCGCACGCTACGCGCTGCTTACCGATGCTGCAACAAAGACCGAGGCGCCGACAGGTGTGCAGGGCATATTGATGTCGGACACTGCCACACATATGCTTTCGTACAGTGTGGGCGCAGATGGCGCTGTGTCGCCTGAGATCGCCCGCCGCTTGGCGGTGGCATTGGCGATCACCGAGGCGATGGAGCAGCAAGCCGCTACGTTTACCGCGGACACCCCCATTATGCTTGTCAGCGGCGTGGGTGCGGGAAACAGCTATACGGTGCGAGAATTACTGTATGAATGGATCGCAAGCGGCGATGCCGATATTGCACGCGGCTTTGCCATGGCGCTTGACGGCAGCGAGGCGGCATTTGCCGCGCGCGTGGCGGCGCGCCTTTTAAAGCTTGGTGTTGCCGAGCACGTGACGGTCGACCCCTTTGTCCCCGAGGCACAAGGGGCAGCAACCCTTTATGCCACGGGCGTGCTACTTGCGCGCGCCCTTGATGAGGCGCTTCTTTGTGAGGCTTTTGCCGATGCTGTGCCCGGCCTTGTGCGGATCGCGGGGAAAAAGCCTGCGCTGTATCTAGCGGTGGATGGGATTCGCATTTCGGCACTGAAAAATGACGCGGGTGTGTACTGCTTTTTGCTGCTCAGCGGCGAAAACACCCCTTCTGATCTTGAAAACATGCTGTTTTCGGCTGTTTTATAAAATTACCCGAAAGGAAAGAAAGCAATGAAAGAGTTTTTTACAAATCTTTTTAACACGGTGGTCGGCACCGTGACAAGCAATTGGAACAAGATCTTGACGTTTTTGATCGTTCTTGTCGTCGGATACATCGTAGTAAGGGTGATCGGGCGCATATTTGCACGCGCCATGGATCGCTCAAAGCTAAAGGGCGCAACGGGCAACTTCCTCAAGTCGCTTGTAAAGGTTGCGCTGCTCGCGCTTTACGTCATTATTTTGCTGTCCATGCTTGGCGTGGATACGACCTCGCTTGTGGCGATCTTCAGTGTGCTGACGCTCGCCATCTCGCTTGCTGTGCAGGGCGTGGTATCCAATCTTGCCTCTGGCATTACGCTGGTGGTCACAAAGCCCTTTGAGGAGGGCGATTTTGTGGATATCGGTGGCGCCTCGGGCACGGTTGAAACGATCTCTATTTTCTCAACCAAGCTGAAAACGGGCGATAATAAGGTCATTATTATCCCCAATGGCAACGTCACGGCCGCCAATATCACCAATTATTCTACCAAGGGCACGCGCAGACTCGACCTCACGGTTTCGGCGGCATATGGCACAGAGGTGGCAAAGGTAAAGCGTGTGATCCTTGATGTAATTTCTCGCCATGACGAGATCTTTAAGGACCCCGCACCTATGGTGCGCCTCGCTGAGCACGGCGCCAGCTCCATTGATTTTACGGTACGTGTGTGGCTTGATGGCGGCGATTATTGGAACACAAACTTTGACCTGAAGGAAGAAATTTACGATGCGTTTAACGAAAACGGCATCGAGATCCCCTTCCCGCAAATGGATGTGCACATGAAGCAATAAATTTTAAGCAACATAAAACACAGCGGCAGGACCGACGGTCCTGCCGCTGTTCTTGTAAAATGAAAACCCCGCCACTGTGGCGGGGCTCAAAAGAGGTTAACCGATAAGAAGAAAGGAGCAAGAGGAAAATAAAAAAGAGAGATCGTAGGGACGCCTGTCCCTACAAAAACAACAGGAATCAAATTCGCTCCAAAACGGACGGTCGAGGACGCCTGTCCCTACAAAAAAACAAGAATGTAAAATTGCATTCTTGGGATAGGGCATATGCTCAAAAATGAAATCCCCCCGCTATGCGGGGGGATTACTGTGATAATAGGCTTTATTTTTCGCTTTCGTCGATGACGGCAATGGCAAGGTCGGCAAGCGCCTTGGGCTCTGCGGGAGCAGGGCAGCCCGACATCAGCTCGCTTGCGTTTTGCACCTTGGGGAAGGCAATGACGTCGCGCAGGGAATCGGCACCTGCCATAACCATGGCAAGGCGGTCAAGACCCATGCCCGAGCCGCCGTGGGGCGGTGCGCCGTACTTGTAAGCGTCCACAAGGAAGCCAAACTTCTTTTCAATATCCTCAGCGGTAAGGCCAAGCGCGTTGAACATCTTTTCCTGCAGCTGCCAATCGGTAATGCGGATCGAGCCCGAAAGGAGCTCGGTGCCGTTGAGAACCATATCATATGCCTTGGCACGCACCTTGCCGGGGTCGGATTCAAGGTAGGGCAGGCACTCCTCCATCGGCATGGTAAAGGGGTGATGCATCGCATCCCAAGCACCCGTTTCTTCGTTCCACTCAAAGAAGGGGAATTCGGTGATCCAAAGGAAGTTGTACTGTCCTTCGGGAATCAGCGCAAGCTTTTTGCCAAGGAGGTTACGCAGAGCCCCCAGGGTGGGGAGCACCACGCGGTTTTTATCGGCAACGATAAGTGCAACGTCGCCCTTTTCCATACCAAGTGCCGCGATCACGGCATTTTGCTCATCGGGGGTGAGGAACTTTGCAAAGGACATATTAGGTGCATCATCGACCCAGCGAATATAGGCAAGACCCTTGGCGCCAATGCCCTTGGCGTGCTCGGTCAGCTTGTCGATCTCCTTGCGCGAGAGGGTCGCCGCCGCGCCCTTGGCTACAATGCCGCGCACGCTGCCGCCTGCAGCGATCGCACCGCTAAAGACAGCAAAGCCGCAATCCTTTACCGCGGGGGAGATATCGATGATCTCCATGCCAAAGCGTGTGTCGGGCTTGTCGCTGCCAAAGCGCTCCATTGCCTCGGCATAGGTCATGCGCTCGAACGGCGTTTTCAGCGCAACGCCCAAAAGCTCGCGGAAGGCGCGCACGATAAAGCCCTCGTTCATCTCCATGATATCCTCTGCGGTTGCAAAGGACATTTCAAGGTCGATCTGTGTAAATTCGGGCTGACGGTCGGCACGCAGGTCCTCATCACGGAAGCAGCGCGCAAGCTGAATGTAGCGATCAAATCCCGAAAGCATCAAAAGCTGCTTGTAGATCTGGGGGGATTGGGGCAGGGCATAAAAGCTGCCCTTGTGTACGCGAGAGGGCACCAGATAATCGCGCGCGCCCTCGGGGGTCGCCTTGATCATCATGGGTGTTTCGATCTCCATAAAGCCGTTTTCAAAGTAATACTCGCGTGCGATGCGTGCAAGCTCGTGGCGCATGCGGATGTTTTTCTGCAGCTCGGGGCGTCTTAAGTCAAGATAGCGGTATTTAAGAGCTGTTTCGTCCTTTACGCGCTTGCTGTCCGAAACCTCAAAGGGAGGCGTTTGCGCGGCGGAAAGGATCTTCATTTCGGTGACATACACCTCAACCTTGCCCGTCGGGAGATTGGGGTTTACGGCGCCCTCGCCACGGGCGCGCACGGTGCCGTGCACGGCAATCACGTACTCGGCGCGGCAGGAAAACGCTTTTTCAAACACCGTTTTGGGGGTGGTGTCATCAAAAGCAAGCTGCAAAAGACCCGTACGGTCACGCAGATCGATGAAAATGAGTGCGCCAAGGTCGCGCTGGCGCTGTACCCAACCCATGACCGATACCGTTTTGCCGATATCCGCTTCAGTAAGGGTGCCGCAGTAATGTGTTCTTTTGTCCTGTGCGGTTAGAAATTCAGCCATTTTTTAACTCCTTTTTCACTCGATCACTTCGCCGTCGGCGGTGAAAAGCGGTAATTTTTCAAGATAAATGATATCCTCGCGGTTTTGCGCATCGCCCTCGGCAAGCACAGCCATACGGCCGCATACAATACCGCCGGCAGCCTTTACCAGCTCCTCCACGGCGTGGAGGGATGCACCCGTTGAGATCACGTCGTCAACGATCAAAATACGCTTGCCGCGCATCAGATCCGCATCGGCTTGGTCAAGGAAAAGCTTTTGCTCCTTGGCGGTGGTAATGGAGCGTACCGTTACCTCCATCACGCCCGTCATGTAAAGCTTGGGGCTCTTGCGTGCCAGCATATATTTTTGGTTGCCTGCAAGGCGCGCCATTTCATGCACCAGCGGAATGCCCTTGGCTTCCGCAGAGATCAAATAATCGTACGCGGGTGCGCGGTCAAGCAAGGCTTTCGCGCAAGCGGTGGTAAGCTCGGGATCGCCAAAAATGACAAAGGCACCGATCGAAAGATTTTCATTCAGAGGACAAAGCGGCAGTGCGCGGTCAAGACCCGCGATGTTCATTTTATAGGCTTTCATGGTATCTCCTTGTTTTGTTAGAGTTATGATTTATAAAGTTATCATTTACATTATACACATGTTTTTAAAAATGTCAACTCATAGGGCGCAGATCAGCTGCTCGATCGGGTCATAATCGGCATAAGAGCTTTTCAGCGCAAGGTCGGTCTTGGCAACAAGCGCGATCACGCGTGCCAATCGCTGCGGACCTGTGCGCGCAAGGGACTTGGCTAGAAGCCCCACTTTATATTCGTGCATTTTGAGAACAGCGGAAATTTCCTTGTTGCTTTTACCCGCTTCAAGAAGCACCTGTACACCCTGCAGCTCCGAAAAGATGCGCGCGATCTCACCAAGGATCACGGTTGGCTCAACACGCTCAAACTTCAGCACCGCCAAAGCATCGAGCGCGGCGCGCCCGTCGCCTGCGAGAATGGCGTTTGAGAGGGCAAAGGCATCAGGGAGCATGGCGGGCACGGCAACCGTTTGGATATCGGACACCGCAACCTCGGTGCGCCCGTGCTCCTTTACATAACAGGCAAGCTTTTCTATCTCGTTTGCCAGCACGAACATCGTTTTGCCTGCGTGTGCGATGAGCGCCGTGCAGACCTCGGGTGCGGCGGCAACGCCATAGTGTGCAAAATGCTTGGATGCCCAACGCGCCAGGCGTGCATCGGTGGGTGCAACAAACTCGACGGGTGTGGTTACCTCGGCAAGCTTTTTAAATACCGTTGAAGGCTTTTTCGGCAAATATCCCTCGTCGATGAGCCCTGCCGCCACAAGAAGAATGATGCAGTTGAAATCATATTCCTTAAGCTCGGCAAGCGCCTCGGTGAGTGCATCGACCTCGCTGCTCTTCATGGTATGAAAATCAAAGCCGCGCAGTACAATAAGGCGGGCATCGGTCATCATAGGCGGCGCCGCCATGGCGTCAAGGAGCCTGTCGGGCGTGTAATCGGTAAAATCTATGGTAACGTCATTGAAAAACGCCATAGCGGGGTCGGGGCAAAGGTGCGCGCGCGTTTCGCGCACGGCGGCAGCCTTGAGGTAATCCTCCTCGCCGAAAAACAGGAACGCGCGCCCCGGGGCCTTTGCGATATTCTTGCGGTATTCTTCATCCCTGATGATCGCGTTCACGGCAAAGCCCCCCTTCGTAAAAATACATCTTTATTATACTCTTCCTTATAGCCTTTTGTCAATCATATAGAATTTTTTATGAAAGAAAAAATCAAAAAACTTGCAAAAAACACTTGCGCACGGGCGCCCTGAGTGTTATAATAAAAAATATCAAAAAACAAAGTGTCGCAACACTCTGCGGCAAAATATACAAGGAGGAAAAAACAATGGCATTTGATCCCAACAAAAGACCCGACGATATGGCTCGTATTACCACAAAAGAGCTGGCGGATCGCTTCATCGAGGAGCAGGTAAACGCGGTACGAGCACAGGTAGGCAACAAAAAGGTGCTTCTGGCGTTGTCGGGTGGTGTAGATTCCTCCGTTGTGGCGGCGTTGCTCATCAAGGCGATCGGCAAGCAGCTTATTTGCGTGCACGTTAACCATGGCCTTATGCGCAAGGGCGAGAGCGAGCAGGTGATCGAGGTGTTTGGCAAGGCGCTTGACGCAAACCTCGTTTATGTTGATGCAACCGACCGCTTCCTCGACCTGCTTGCAGGCGTCAGCGACCCCGAGAGCAAGAGAAAGATCATCGGTAAGGAGTTTATCGAGGTCTTTGCCGACGAGGCAAGAAAGCTCGAGGGCGTAGAGTTCCTTGCACAAGGCACGATCTATCCCGATATTCTTGAGAGCGTGAAGCAGGCAGAGGGCAAAAAGGCAGTGAAGTCCCACCACAATGTGGGTGGTCTTCCCGAGGATCTCAAGTTCGAGCTTGTTGAGCCCGTAAAGCTTTTGTTTAAGGACGAGGTGAGAGTTGTTGGTGAGGCGCTGGGGCTCCCCCACGCAATGGTGTATCGTCAGCCCTTCCCCGGCCCCGGTCTTGGCGTAAGATGCCTTGGTGCCATTACCCGCGAACGCCTCGCGGCACTGCGCGAGGCAGATGCCATTTTGCGCGAGGAGTTTGATAACTTTGGTCTTGCCGGCAAGGTTTGGCAGTATTTTGTGGTCGTGCCCGACATCAAGAGCGTTGGTGTGAAGGACGATAGCCGCTATGAGGGCTGGCCCGCGATCCTTCGCGCTGTCAACACCAAGGATGCGATGACGGCAACCATTGAGGAGATCCCCTACGAGGTGCTTCACAAGGTGACTGCAAGAATCACCGCCGAGGTCGAGGGCATCAACCGCGTGCTTTACGATATCACGCCTAAGCCCACGGGTACCATTGAGTGGGAGTGAGCATTGCGTAGCAAAACTCAACTATGATCGCCTGCGGCGAGATATTAGTATGGCTTGCGGCGTTTGGGGCAACGGTTTTGATTTGCTTTGTGCTTGGTCTTGCTATTTTGTCCTTGTTGATATAATCGAAGGCGCTATCTGTCTTGCTAGGAGTGCCATCAAATGCATATGCATTTGATGGCACTCCATCTTTTTCTTGACAGCAGAGAAGGGGCTATGGTATGATAAAAATAGAGCTGTTTGGCAAAACAACCCTATAACGGGTGCGTTTTTGGGGGCTCAACCAACAGTATGTGGACTTTTTCTGCCGCAACGGATATACTAAAGTAAATAAAACGCCGCCGTTGGCGGCAAAAGGAGCGAGTATGTTAAAAATTGAGCACTTGACAAAATGCTATGGCGAGAAAAAGGCAGTAGATGATCTCTCGCTGCACATTCAAAAGGGTGAGATCTGTGCGTTTATCGGCCACAACGGTGCGGGAAAAACCACCGCCATCAAATCGGTGTGCGGCATTTTGCGCTTTGATGCGGGTGAGATCTATATTGACGGCATCTCGGTCAAGGAAAATCCTCTTGCCGCAAAGCAGCTTATCGCGTATATTCCCGACAATCCCGATCTTTACGATTTTATGACGGGCATTGGCTACCTTAACTTTGTAGCCGATATTTTCGGTGTGGAAGCATCCTTGCGTGATGAGCGCATCCATCGCTTTGCCGATATGCTGGAACTGACAAAGGATCTTGCACAGCCAATCTCTGCCTACTCGCACGGTATGAAGCAAAAGCTTGCCATTATTTCGGCGCTCGTACACGAGCCGCGCTTGCTTGTAATGGATGAGCCCTTTGTCGGGCTTGACCCTAAGGCGGCGCACCTCTTAAAGGAGCTGATGCGCGAAATGTGCCGCGAGGGCACGGCGATCTTTTTCTCCACACACGTTTTGGAGGTTGCCGAAAAGCTTTGTGACAAGGTTGCCATTATCAAGGGTGGCAAGCTCATTCGCGCGGGCAAAATGGAGGAGGTAAAGGGCGACACCTCGCTTGAAGCCGTCTTCCTTGAGCTGGAGGGTGCGCAATGATCAAGGCTCTTTTTAAAAAGCAGATGCTTGAGGTCTTTTCTTATCTCTTTATGACAAATAAGAAAAAGACCCGTCGCACGGGCAAGGCGCTTGCCTATGCCTTGGTGCTTTACGGCTTTTTGTTTGCCTACCTTTGTGTGATGCTCTTTTTCATGGCAAGGTTCCTTTGCGAGGCGCTTGTGCCGTTGGGGCTCACGTGGTTCTATTTTGCTATCATGGCGTTGATGTCCCTTGTGATGGGCATCATCGGCAGTGTATTTAACACCTACACAACACTGTATCAGGCAAAGGATAACGACACCCTCTTGGCCATGCCAATTCCGCCCCGTTATATCCTGCTCGTGCGCCTTGCGGGTGTTTACGTATCAGGCCTGTTTTTTGAGCTTTTGGTGATGCTTCCCGCAACGGTTGCGTGGTTTATGTATGGCGAGGTGACGGCGCTTGGCGCGATCTTTGCCGTGCTCCTGCCTTTTGTGCTTTCCTTTTTCGTGCTGTCACTTTCCTGCCTTTTGGGGCTGCTGGTGGCGGCGATCGCCGCGCGTATCCGCCACAAGTCGCTTGTCATTACGCTCCTCTCGCTCGGCTTTCTCGCGCTTTATTTCTGGGGCTACAGCAAGCTGATGAGCTCGCTTACGGACCTGATGACCGTGCTCGGCGATATTGCCCAAAGGGTGAAGGGCCCCTTGTTCCTTTTCTACCATATGGGGCGTGCCGCCGAAGGGGAGGCGCTTTCGATGCTGATCTTTACGGGTATCGTGCTCGGTATTTTCCTTTTGATCTATCTCTTGCTCTCGCGTAGCTTCCTTGCGCTTGCTACCACCAACAGGGGTGCGGCAAGAAAAGCATATAAGCGCGAGCGCACCGCGCAAAGGAGCGTTGGCAGGGCACTGCTCGTGAGGGAACTGAGGCACTTTGTTTCAAGCTCCGTTTATATGCTGAACTGCGGGCTCGGCGCGCTGATGCTGCCCATTATGGGCATTATGCTGCTGATATTTAAGGACGACGTGCGTGCAATGCTCCCTCTATTTGAGGCAATGCTCGGAGGCGCTGACGTGATATATCTGCTCTTTGCGGCATTTGTGTGTATGATGACGTCAATGATCGATCTCACCGCCCCTTCGGTGTCGCTTGAGGGCAAAAATATTTGGATCGTGCAGTCGCTCCCCGTTGAGCCGCGCAGGGTGCTGTATGCAAAGCTCCTTTTGCACCTGCTCATCGGCGTGCCCGCGGCATTGGTTGCGGCGGTGTGTCTTTTGATCGCCATTTCTCCCTCGCTACCGTTTTTGATCCTCATTCCGCTTGCCATGCTGCTGTTTTTGCTGTTCATTGCACTGTTTGGATTATTTATGAATCTGAAAGCACCAAACCTCTCTTGGGCAAACGAAACAGTGCCTGTCAAGCAATCCATGAGCGTAACCGTTACGCTTTTTGGCGGCTGGGTGCTCACTGCAGCTTTGGGTGCTCTTTACGTACCCCTGCACGGGCACGTGGCGCCCGCCCTTTACCTCGCGCTTGTGTGCGTGCTGCTGGCAGGTGCTTGCACAGCGCTTTTCCTGTGGATCAGAAAAAAGGGCGCGGAGATCTTTGCAATGTTATAATGTAAAAACACCCCAAAACGCAGCGCGTTTTGGGGTGTATTGCTTTTATTTATCTTTTATACAGTGTTGCTTGACGATAAAAATTATAGGCATTGTCGGTTTTATCAATAGGAAGCATTCCTGCGTGCCTGTGAATTGAAAAACAACACCGTTTGTGGTATAATAAAGTAACACGCCTTGTTTGAAACAAAATTTCTCAAGCAAATAAAAGGAGCAACCATGAAAACGATACTGATCATCGACGACGATATGCACATTGGCAATATGCTACAGGAGCTTCTCGAAAGAGAGGGCTACGGAGTGCTTCGCGCGTATTCGGGCACGGAAGCGTTATTGCTGCTTCCACAGAAAACGCCCGATCTTGTGCTGCTTGACCTGATGCTCCCCGGGCTTTCGGGTGAGGAGGTCTTGCCCAAAATTAAGAACATTCCCGTCATTGTGGTAAGTGCCAAAATAGACGTGCAGGACAAGGTGGATCTTTTGCTTGGCGGGGCGGCGGATTACGTCACAAAGCCCTTTGATACCAAGGAATTGCTTGCAAGAATTTCGGTGGCGCTACGAAACACATTGGCGCAAGTGCCACTTTTGCATTACGATGCGATTACCTTGAACACGGCAAGCTATGCCGTGTTTGTTGACGGTGCCGAGGTCAAGCTGACGCGCACGGAGTTTGCCATCCTCAAATATCTGATGCAAAACAGTGCACAGGCACTTTCCAAGTCGCAATTACTTGACCGTATTGCCCTTGATACACCCGATTGTACCGAAGGCTCGCTAAAAATTCATGTTAGCAATCTGCGAAAAAAACTGCGTGACGTGTCGGGGAAAGATTATATTGAAGCTGTTTGGGGCATCGGTTTTAAGTTGAAATAAGGCAAAAAACCGCAAAATGAAAATCTTTACGAAATCTTAACCCTTTTCTTTACCGCTACCTTAACCGCTTTGCGGTAAGATATCGGCAACATCCAAAAGGAGGAGTTCGAGATGGAATACGTACTCACAACACAAAACTTATCCAAATCCTACCGCAAGTTTCAGGCGCTCGATAATTTCACCATGCGCGTGCCAAAGGGCGCGATCTATGGCTTTGTCGGCAAGAACGGCGCGGGTAAGACCACGCTAATCCGCCTTGTTTGCGGTCTGCAAGCGCCCACGGCTGGCTCTTACAGCATCTACGGCATCGACTATAAGGACAAGAGCATTTCAAAGGCGCGCCGCCGCATGGGCGCGGTGGTGGAAACGCCCGCGATCTATATGGATATGACCGCCACGGAAAACTTGAAGCAGCAGTATCTTCTGCTCGGACTTCCTTCCTATGAGGGGATCGACGAGCTGCTTTCTCTTGTGGGGCTTGCGAACACAGGAAAGAAAAAGGCGCGCAACTTCTCGCTTGGTATGAAGCAGCGCCTTGGCATCGCCATCGCGCTTGCGGGCGATCCCGATTTTCTCGTGTTGGACGAGCCCGTGAACGGCCTCGATCCACAGGGCATCATCGAGATCCGCGAGCTGATCCTAAAGCTCAACCGCGAGCGACAGATCACCGTGCTGATCTCCAGCCATATTCTGGACGAGCTTTCCCGTCTTGCCACGCATTACGGCTTTATTGATAAGGGTAGGATGGTCAAGGAGATGAGCGCCGCGGAGCTGGAGGCGTCTTGCCGCAAATGTATGCGCGTGGAGGTCAGCAACACCGCCGCGCTGTCGCGCGTGCTGGACGGTATGAGCGTGGAATACAAGATCCTTACCGACACCACCGCCGATATTTACGCAAAGCTTAATATTTCGGAGCTGACACACGCGCTCGATAAGAGCGCCTGCGAGCTGCGCGCGATCACCGAGCACGATGAATCCCTTGAAAGCTACTTTGTGGGGCTTGTGGGAGGTGGCGAGCGTGAGTAATCTTTTGCGCGCAGGATTTGTCCGTTATCTCAAAAATCCACTTGCAGTCATTACCGCCGTTGCCTCGCTTGTGATAGGGCTTCTTGGCGGTCGCAATGCAGTCTACACCATCGATGATGTGTATTTGATCGCGTTGTTCATTGCATTTGCCGCATTTATTTCGCTACTCGTCGGGCGCGAGCACGGGGAAGGCGGCTTTCGCAATAAGGCGATCGCGGGTTACACGAAGGGACAGATCTTTTTCTCGGAATGGCTGCTGCACACGGTGTTTTGCCTGTGCCTGCTGCTGCTCTTTCTTGTCGGCTTTGCACCACTCGCGCACGAGGTGCTTTCCCCCGTGCCCGCGAGGGTGCTTGCTCTGATCGCCCTTTGCTTTGTATGTATGACGGTAGCTGTTGTGACTCTGCTTTGCGTGCTTTCCATGCTGGTTAGCTCTCGCGCCGTGTCGGCGATCCTTTCGGTGCTGTTGGTGATCGGGCTGTTGTTTGCTTCTTATAAGATTGAAGAAGCGCTTTCCACACCGCAATATTATTACATAAGTCACTATGATGAGCAAAACGAGCTTGTATGGGAAGAACAAAAGGAAAGTCCGCTTTATGTGGACGGCGCGGCGCGCACGTTTCTTACGCATCTGAATTATACGATCCCCTTGGGGCAAAGCGAGCCGTTGATCCAGTGCATTGGTGTATGGAATTACGACGTGTCATGGATCGATGAGCATTCTTGTTCGCATCTGAAGATCGTGAAATTTTTTCCGCTTTATTCCTTGGGGCTAACGGTAACCATCGGTGGCATCGGTTATGCGATCTTCCGCCGCCGTGACCTGAGATAGGGGGTGGACGGCGTGAAAAATCTGCTTTCTGCCACCTTTCGGCGGCTTTTTAAGGGGAAGTTGTTTTGGATCGGCATGCTTGCCATGGGTGGTTTTGGTGCTGTTGCAACGATCGCACGGGCACGCGATGCCTACATTCTGCAGGGAATGGGCTACGACACCCCCGACGGGCTTTTGTTTATCGGTCTCACTTATTTTCTCATCACCGTGGCGGTATTCGACAGTCTTTTTATCGGTGCCGAGCACGCAGACGGCACGTGGCGCAATAAGCTGATCGTGGGACAGGGAAAGGTGCAGATCTACCTCACGTATCTGACCGTTACCACCGCAGCCACGCTCCTGATGCACCTTGTCTATATCGGCGTGGTGTTAGGGCTTTCCGCGCCGCTGCTGAACCCCTTTTTGACACCGATAAAGGTGAACGTGGTGTTCTTTTTCTGCTCGCTTGCCACCGTGGTGGCAATGAATGCCCTGATGGTAACGCTTTGTATGCTCGTGCAAAACAGGGCGGTTGTGGCGGTTGGCGCAATGCTGCTTGCCATTGGCTTGATGATGGGCGGTATGGCGATCTATCAAATGCTCTGTGCCCCCGAATTTTTGAGCGGTCCGGCAACGATCGTAAACGGCGTGCTGATGCCACCCCCCGAGCCCGTGCCCAACCCCAAATATCTCACGGGTGTAAAGCGCGCATTCTTCCAATTTTTGCACGATTTTCTGCCCGGCGGGCAGGCGCTGACCATTGGTATGACAGGCGAGTTGCCTGCAAACGTGTGGCGGCTGCCCGTGTTTTCGGCGTTGCTCACCTTGCTTTCCACCCTTGGCGGCGCGTGGGGCTTTTGCCACCGTGATTTAAAATAATATCAAAAAGGAGGTGTGCGTATGGTTGCGTTATGGATCGCGGTGGGGGTGTTGTCCCTTGCCGTACTCTTGCTTGTGTGCAAGGTTTTCTCCATGCAAAAGGCAACAAGAGAGATCGCCGCAGGCTTTGCCGAGCATCTACAAAGCGATACCAATACGCTGATCTGCGTATCCACCAGGGATCGACATATACGCACACTTGCCGCCTCGATCAACCGAGAGCTGCGCACGCTACGCGAGATGCGGCACCGCTATCAAAATGGCGACAAGGAATTAAAAAGCGCCGTCACCAATATCTCGCACGATCTGCGCACACCGCTCACCGCCATTTGCGGGTATCTTGACCTTTTAGAAGCGGAGGAAAAATCCGAGCAGACCGCCCGTTATATCGCGCAAATTGCAAACCGGATCGAGGTTTTGAAGTCGCTGACCGAGGAGCTGTTCCGCTTTTCGGTGATCTCGGCTGAGCCGGCGCTCGCGCCTGAGCATCTGAACGTGTGCCGCGTGCTGGAGGATACGCTTGTTTCCTTTTACGGCGCGTTGGAGGGAAGGGGCATCCATACAGAGATCTCCTTGCCGGAAGCCCCCGTGTGGCGCACTTTAGATGCCTCTGCACTTTCTCGCATTTTTAGCAACATCGTGAGCAATGCGGTAAAATATTCCGACGGAGATTTTAGCGTCTGTATGAGCGAGGACGGCCGCATCGTGTTTACCAATACGGCGCACACCTTGTCTGCGGTGGACGTGGAAAAGCTGTTTGACCGCTTCTATACGGTCAATTCCGCGAGAAGCTCCACAGGCCTCGGGCTTTCGATCGCCAAGATCCTGGTCGAGCGGATGGGTGGGTGTCTGACCGCCCAATATAAGCATGGGCAGCTTAACATTATTTGTACTTTCTAAAAAATTATGATCTGTCGGGTCATGTGCAAAAAAGCACCACACCGTAACCGAAAAACACCCCAAAACGCAGCGCGTTTTGGGGTGTTTTCTTGTTATTTGCGCTTGCGCGCAGGCACGAGGGAGAGTGCGAGAAGCGCCTGCGAGGGCACGTAAAAGATCCATGCGAGGTTGAAGCCCGGGTGCGCTAAGTGGTAGATGAAGCCGCCCTTGGCGAGGGGAAGATATCCTTCAATGAGGGAAAGCCCCACAAAAACATCACAGCAGGAAAAGAGCAAAAGCCCCGCGGCAAACAGGGGCGGCTTTTCGCCCAGCAAAAAGGCGAAGACCACATTTAAAAGCAGATTGGCGAAGTAAAACATCGAAACAAGCGCCACCGCATCGGCATTTTTGCCGAGCACCAAAAGTGTGATAGCGAGTGTGAGAATTGGCACACCAACGCGCAAAAGTGCGTGCACGGTGCGGCGTTTTTCGTTTGTATCGGTAAAATAAATGCGCGCAAAATAGCAAAGCTGCGTTACTGAAAAAAAGAGCATGGCAGCAAGCTTTTCCTCAGCGCCGCGCAAAACCAAAAAGTAATCGGCACAAACGGTAGCGAGGAGTGCTGCTTGCGTGAAATAGTAGCACTTCGTGTGGGAGAAAAGCAAAAACGCAAACAGGCAGGCAAGCACAACAGCCGCATAGGAGCACAAAGTAGCACCTCTGCCGGGCAGCACTTGGAGCAGGATGCCGAGCGTGAGCTCCGCTATTAAAAACGCGCCACACAAGAGCTTGTCGAGGTGTTTATTCTTTCGCATATTCGCCCTCCTTTTTTAATCTGCTTTTATTATAGCGCTTTCTTTGAAAAAGTCAACCTGTTTTATTGACAAGAGGGGCGCAAATTTGGTATAATAAAGAAAAATAATCAAGGAGCATTCTATGAAGCTTACCTATCTTGGAACCTCCTCTGTTGAGGGCTTTCCCGCTGTTTTTTGTAATTGTAAAAACTGTGCCGCGGCGCGCAGGCTCGGCGGTGTGAATATTCGTACGCGTACACAGGCACTTGTCAACGAGGATCTTTTGATCGACCTGCCCGCTGACACCCTCCATCACTTTTTGCAGTTTGGCATAGAGGCGCACAAGGTCAAGTACCTGTTTGTAACACATTCGCATAAGGATCATTGCTACCCGCAGGAGCTGGGATGCCACCGTCACCCCTGCGCCAAGGAAATGGAGCAGCCGGTCCTGCGCGTATTTGGCAGTCACGGCGCACACGCCCTGATGGCTCCCTTTGCCTCGGACAACGTTGTTGTGTCGGAGCTGAAGCCCTTTGATGTGGTAGAGCTTGCGGAGTACCGTGTGACCGCGCTGCCCGCTAGGCACATGGGTGAGAATGAAGGCGCACTCATTTACCTCATTGATGACGGCGAGAAGAAGGTGCTTTATGCCCATGATACAGGCTACTTTCTTGATGAGGTGTTTGATTACTTAAAGGATAACGGCATCGTGCTGGATCTGGTCAGCTACGACTGTGCTTACGGCGATAAATTCGTTGCCGATACGGGCGGACATATGGGCATTGAAAACATCGTGCGCGTGCGTGAGCGTCTTCTCGAGATCGGCGCAGTGAATGAAAAAACCATTCACGTACTCAATCATTTCTCGCATGGTATCAATCCCTTGCAAAGCCGCCTTGAAAAGCTGGTGAGAGGCCAGGGCTTCTCTGTGGCACACGACGGCCGCGTAATGGATATCTAAAAAACAAAAACAAAGGCTTGTGCAGCAGCCATGTGGCGCTGTGCAAGCCCTTATTTTTTTGCAAGATTTAAAATCGGAACACCGTTTTGCTGCGCGTAGGAGCAGGTGTAAAACGTGCCACCCTGCCGTTTTGTAATGTAGGCAACGCAAAGCTCACTTCCGTCAACCAAGGCGCGGTTGCGTGCATACATACAGCCCGACCGATAAGTGTCAAAGAGAAAGCGCACGCTGTTGGCATGATCGATGATATCCTGCCAGAGAAGCCGCTCTCCCTCGCGCCAGTTTTTTGCCTGATCGCGGCAGGGCAAGATGAGGTGAAGCTTGATCTCGGGATGCTTTTCCCGCGCTGAGAGCACGCGAAGGGCGGCAAGCATATCAAAGCCAAGTGCGCCGCCCGCGCGAAATTCGGTAAAGCCCTCGGCAATCAGTGCTTCAAGGGTGCGGTCAAGGCGCAGGGTAAGAGCAAGACGCGCGGTGGCGGGAATATCGCGGTGTCCTGTAAAGCAGCAGATCTTCATACGGTACCCCTCCTTTCTTTTTTTTACAGTATAGCACAAATCCCCATGCAACGGTAGCGGTTTTGAAAATATTCCTCAAAAAATCAGTTTTCCATCGCAAGTTTTTCGACTTTTCGGCAGCGCACGCCGCCCCCCGACGGTTTTTTGCAGCTTTTTCCAAATAGCAATCAATTTCGGCGGCACGTGGCGACGGCTTTTGCACCTCACGGGGACTACAATAAAGGCAAAAACGGAGGTCGTTATGCAAAACGAGAAAACAAAGGAGAAGCCTCGCGCGCGGGCAGAGGGGGAGCGCGCCGCGGCTGAAGAGATCTGCCGCCATCTTATTTTTGCCGCCCTTGGCGCATTGCTCTCGGCGGCAGAGCTGGTGTTTGGTGTACATCCATTTGGCATAGCGCTTGCCGCGGCGGCAAGCAAGTATTTTTACGCCACGGCGCTGGGTGTTGCCGTGTTTGCACTGGCGGTGGGGGATCATACCTCGCTTGTGGCGCTTGGGGTGCTGGCGCTGTTGCGCGTTGCGGTGTCGCTCCTTGCACAGGAAAAGATCTGTGCAAAGAACATTTTTCACGAGCGGCCGCTCTTTCGCATCGCCGCCTCGGCGGTTGCAGTGCTTGGCGTGGGTATTTCGGGAGTGGTGAGTGGGGGCTTCCGCTTTTATGATCTCTTTGCCATGCTGCTTGCCGTTGCCGCAGCACCGCTTGCCACCCTTCTTTATATCGGTGTTTTTGAACGTGAGCATGGGGTTGTGGCGTATCACTTTGAGCTTGGCGTAGCGGCACTTGTGCTTACCGCAGTGTTTGCTATGCGCACGGTCAGCTTTTTCGGCATTTATCCCGCCGCTGCAATTGCCGCAGGCATCGCCTTTTTGCTTGTTTCGCATCGCGGTATTTTGTGGGGCACGGTTGGCGGTGCGCTGGCAGGTCTTTGCTTTGATTGGCGTATGGCGCCTGCCTTTTTGCTTTGCGGGCTCTCTTTTGCTCTGCTTGAGAAAAGCAGCAGGGGCGGCGGTGTGTTGGCAGGCAGCGCGGCGGCAGGTGCGTATGCCTTTTTGGTTGCCTCTGCAGCGGGGCTTGCTTCGATATTGCCCTCGCTTTTAGTTGCGGGCGCGCTCTTTCTTGCATTTGACAGCGCAGGGCTTGTGGAGGGCGCACCCGTGCGCCATTTGATGCTGGCACGCCGCCGTGCGGCGGCGCAATCTGCAAGAGCAGAGGAGCAGGCGGTAAACGCCTTACAGCTAAAGGAGATGTCGGGGGCGCTGCTGGATCTTTCGGGTACGTTTTATGAGATCAGCAGCCGTATGCGCCGTCCAAGCCTTAGCGCGCTCAGGCACCTATGTGACAAGGCATTTGATAGCGTGTGCCCCGGGTGCCGTAACCGCGAGGTCTGCTGGGGGAGCGACTATCAGCAAACCGCTAAGACGGTTGACGGTGTATGCCGGCGCCTGTATAAGAACGGCATGGTGCAAAAGGGGCACGTGGAGGGTGCGCTTGCCATGCGCTGTGCCGAGCTTGCGCGTATTTTACATGTGATCAATAACGGCGCAACCGCGCTTGCTGAGGAGGCGCTGCATGGCGATAAAACCTCGGTCGTGGCAATGGATTACGCGGCAATGGGGCGCGTAATCAAGGAAACCGTGGAGCAAAGCAGTGAGGATTTTGTTTGTGATACCGGTGTGGGGGAGCGTATTTTTGGGCGCCTGCTGCGCCTTGGCTACGGCCTTGAATCGGTGGCGGTGTGCGGCAAAGCACGCAGGCGTGTGATTTTGCGTGGGGTACGCGCCACAGGCCGCAGTATTCGTATGCGCGAAATTCGCGGTGTGATCGAAAAGCACTGTCATTTCATGCTCGGCTCGCCCGAGGTGCGAGAGCACGAGGGGCTTTGCGATATTGTGTTCCCCGAGCACCGCAAGCTTACCGCCTCCTCAGTAAAGCTTACGCGTCCCAAGGGCAGGGGCGAAGGAAAGCATTGCGGCGATAGCGTGGCGGCATTTGCGGGGGAGCATGGGCTTGAATATGCCTTTATTTGTGACGGCATGGGCAGCGGCACCGATGCGGCGCTTACCTCCGCGCTTGCCTCTGTGTTTTTGTCAAGGCTTTTGCAGGCAGGGGGGCGCGCGGATAGCTCGCTGCGTATGCTCAACGGCTTTCTTGCGGCACGCAGTCAGGGCGAGAGCGAGAACAGCACCACGGTCGATCTTTTGGAGATCGATTGCATCAAGGGCGAGGCGGTGCTCTTTAAATGTGGTGCCGCCCCCACGTATCTGTTGCGACGCGGCGAGGTAACACGCTTTTTCTCGCGCACTGCGCCTGTTGGCATTTTGGAGGCACTGGATGCCGAGCGCATCACCTTTGCCGTGGAGCCCGGTGACGTTGTGGTGCAGGTCAGTGACGGATTTACGGGCGGCGAGGAGGATTGCCCATGGCTTACTGAGCTCATTTCCACACGTTACGATGGGGATAGCGAGGCGTTTGCCCGCATGGCGCTCAACCGTGCCTCGGGCGAGGGCGACGACGATCTTTCCATTATCGTGACCAAGATTGGAGAAGCCCCTTTGCCGTGGGAGGCGGAAAAGCGCACCAGCGCATGAGTAAAAAATAATACAAAATCCTTTTAGCACAGGAGCGCCCTTTTCCATGACTCACAGCGGCTTTAGAACTTTTTGGGTCTGTGATAATTATAGCACTTTTAAGGTCTATTGTCAACCCTTTCATTTAAAAATCATATACAATTATTTTAAGGTTTAAATGGGGGATCAGGGATGAACAGATTAAGGGATGTTAGAGAGGATTTTGATTTTACCCAAAAGGAAATTGCCGAAAAACTGCATATTCAGCAAACACACTATTCGCGGTACGAACGTGGAAAGCAGATGATGGGAATTGATAAATATATAATTCTTTCTCTTTTTTACAATATTTCCATCGATTATCTTTGCGGAATGGTAGATACGCCCCGCACCTTGACGGGAATAAGTTACAAAGAGAATTTGCAGATTAAAAAGAAAAAACAAAGGGACAGTAAATGAACTGTCCCACAGGTATATGCTCTGTTTTTAAAGGCTTAGGGCTGTTGCGTTTAAGTTATGTTGCATAAAAAAGCCTCCCCTGTGTAAGGGGAGGTGGCTTGAGAAGCAAGACGGAGGGATTGTAAAAGCATAAATACTTTGCCAAAAACAATCCCTCACCGCCTTTGGCGGAGCTCCCTTTACACAAGGGAGCCTTTTTCATTTCCATGCTTTATGCAATATTCCCTTAGTGCAACAGTCCTCTTTTTATCTTTTATTTTATTGAGCAAAGGTCCTTGATCACAGCGCCTGCAAGCACAAGGCCTGCGGCGGCGGGCACAAAGGAGATGCTGGCGGGCGCGTGCCTGCTCCCCTCGGTAAAGGTCGTGCCGCAGGGCGGCTCGGGCGACCAGACCACCTTTAGGTGCTTGATCCCCTCCTTGCGGCAAAGCCCGCGCACGGTACGTGCAAGAGGACAGCCCTCGGTCTTGTAGATATCGGATACACGAAAGGCGGTGGGGTCAAGCTTGTTGCCCGTACCCATTGCCGAGATAATGGGTGTGCCCGTGGCGTTTGCGCGGCGCACAAGCTCCATTTTGGCGGCGACGGTATCTATGGCATCTATCACGTAATCATACTGTGAAAAATCAAACCGGTCGGCATTTTCGGGCAGGAAAAAGGTGTTGTGCACTGTGATTTTCACATCGGGATTGATATCGCGGGCGCGATTTGCCGCCACCTCTGTTTTATACTGTCCCACGGTGCTGTGCAGGGCAATGATCTGGCGGTTTAGATTGCTTTCGCTCACGGTATCGTTGTCGATAAGATCAAGCGCGCCGACACCCGCACGCACCAGCGCCTCAACGGCATAGCCGCCAACGCCACCAATGCCAAACACGGCAACGTGTGCGTTTTGTAGGCGCAAGATCGCCTCCTCGCCCAAAAGCCCCGCCGTTCTTGTAAACTGCTCCTTCATCATCAGAGCATGGGTGCTTCAAAGCCCATGCGTGCGCGCTCGGCGGTGTCGATCATTTGATTGATCTCATGCTGCACCAGCGCGATGGTGACCACAGGAATGAAAAAGCCAAGCAGCATCCAGAGGAGCTTGTTGTCGCTTTTTGGCATGCCGTGCATTTCCTTGATCGCGTTTATGTTATCATCAGCGTCAAGACCAAGCAGCAAGCCGCCAACACTTGAGTAAAAGAGCATCATCAAGGTTGTAAGGATAACGGGGATAGAAGTTTTTTTGCCTTGCTGCTGCAGTGCTGTGCAGGTCACATATGCCCACCAGACTGCGTAAATACCGCAGGTGAGAATGGAAAATATAACGACATTGGCAACACTCCGTTTTTCGAGCATAATCAATACCTCCAAGCAAAATACTCTAAAAAACAGTATAACGCGGCGGCTGACATTTGTCAACCGCCGCGCGTGATTTTTCATTCAGCAGCCTTTTTCTTATCGATCAGTCTGTGCACAAGCTTTACTACCTCAACAAGAGGAATGATGCAGAAGCCGAGGCCCATTGCAATCAGATATTCCTTCCAATCGATGGATGCCATTTCGAACAGGCCTGCAACCTCGGGGATCAGCACGACCACAGAGGTCAGCACGAGAGAAAGGATACCTGCGCCCCACAGCCACTTGTTCTGACCCTTGAGGGTGAAGATAGAGCCGCGCAGCGAGCGCATGTTGAAGGAGTGGAAGACCTCACACATAGCGAGCGTGAGGAACGCCATTGTGGTACCGTGTACACTGTTGGTGATCTCAAAGTTACCGGTCTCATACCAGTGACCGATAAAGTAAGAAGCAAGCGTAATGAGCGTTACCAGCACACCCTGATAAGCAACGGCAGCGCCAAGACCGCCCGCAAAGATGCCCTCTTTCGAGTCACGCGGCATACGCTTCATCACGTCAGCCTCGGGCTTTTCCATGCCGAGTGCGAGTGCGGGGAAGCAGTCGGTGATGAGGTTGATCCAAAGAAGCTGTACGGGCTGGAAGATGGTAAAGCCAAGCAGAGTGGCAAAGAAGATAGCCAGCACCTCGGAAAGGTTGGAGGCAAGCAGGAACTGAATTGCTTTACGGATGTTGTCGTAAATGCGGCGTCCCTCGCCTGCGGCGGAAACGATGGTAGCAAAGTTATCATCGGCAAGGATCATATCGGCAACATTTTTCGTTACGTCAGTGCCGGTAATGCCCATGCCAACGCCGATGTCGGCATTTTTGATAGAGGGTGCGTCGTTTACGCCGTCACCTGTCATTGCGGTAACCTTGCCCTTCTTGCGCCAAGCGTTAACGATTCTCGTCTTGTGCTCGGGCTGCACGCGTGCGTAAACACTGTATTTTTCAACCTCGACGTCAAAATCCTCATCGGAGATCTTGTCAAGGTCAGCGCCTGTGATCGCTTCATCGGCGCTCTTAATGATGCCAAGCTGCATGGCGATCGCAACAGCGGTATCCTTGTGGTCGCCTGTGATCATGATCGCGCGGATACCTGCGGAGCGGCACTCGTCAATAGCGGGCTTGACCTCGGGGCGAACGGGGTCGATCATGCCAACAAGACCCACGTAGCAAAGATCACACTCTACAACCTCGGACTCGTAAGCCTCGGGCAGTGCGGCAAGCTCCTTCTTGGCAGCGGCAAGCACACGAAGTGCTTGGTCAGCCATCTTCTTGTTGGAGGCAAGGATGTCGGCACGGACCTCCTCAGTCATTGCCACGACCTCGCCGTTTACAAGCGCGGTAGTGCAGCGCTTGAGAACTTCGTCGGGCGCGCCCTTGGTAAACTGTACAAGTGCGCCGTCCTCGGTCTTGTGTACCGTGGACATCATTTTACGCATGGAATCGAAGGGAACCTCGCCAACACGCACGAGGATATTTTTCTGCTCGTTCTTGCTCATGCCAACCTTTTCGGCGTAGTTGACAAGCGCACACTCGGTGGGCTCACCGATCGCGGTGCCAGCCTCAACGTCAAACTCCGCATCGGAGCAAAGCGACATTGCGTTTGCAAGCAGCTTTTCATCGGAGCCAACGAAATCAACGACGGTCATCTTGTTCTGGGTAAGCGTACCTGTTTTGTCGGAGCAGATGATCTGCGTGCAGCCAAGCGTTTCCACAGCGGTCAGCTTGCGGATGATGGCATTGCGCTTCGACATATTGGTTACACCGATCGAAAGCACGATGGTTACAACGGTTGCAAGACCCTCGGGAATTGCGGCAACCGCAAGAGAGATCGCCAGCATAAAGGAATTGAGAACCGTGTCAAAGCCAAAGCCGTCACGGATCAGCTGTACGCCGAAGATCACTACACAAATACCGATAACGAGGTAGGTAAGGATCTTGGAAAGACCCGCAAGCTTGATCTGAAGGGGAGTTTTACCCTCCTGCGCGTTTGCAAGCGCGTCTGCGATCTTGCCCATTTCGGTATCCATGCCGGTGGCAACAACAACTGCCTTGCCACGGCCGTATACAACGGTGGAGCCCATAAATACCATGTTTTTACGGTCACCAAGCGCAACGTCGCCGTTCTCGCCTGCTTTAAGGGCAGTATCCTGCTTGGTTACGGGTACGGATTCGCCCGTCAGTGCTGCTTCCTCAATCTTCATCGAGGCGCATTCGATGATACGCGCATCAGCGGGAACAGCGTCGCCTGCCTCAAGCACGATGATGTCGCCAACTACAAGATCCTCGCTGTGAATGGTGATCTGCTTGCCGTCACGAATGACCTTACAGGTGGCGGCGGCAATTTCTTGCAGTGCTTCTATTGCTTTTTCTGCTTTGCTTTCCTGGAACACACCGAGAATGGCGTTGATGAGCACAACTGCCATGATGATCACAACGTCCGCGGGGAACTCCCAGTGACCTGCGCTGATGCCGTTGTAGATCTCAACGCCTGCCGAAATAATAGCGGCAACGATGAGGATAATGGTCATCGGCTCGGCAAGCTGCTTTAAAAAGCGCTTTACAAGAGATTCTTTCTTGCCCTCAGCAAGCTTGTTTTTGCCGTTTTTCTCAAGGCGCGCGGCGGCTTCCTCTTGGGATAAGCCCTGCTCGCTTGTGGCCACCTCGGCGAAAACGGCACTCGTTTCTTCAAGATAATGCTTCATATTGCTCCTTTCTTTTCCGAAGGGTGGAAAAAAGACTCGCGGGGCGGCGCTAACGAGGCTGCCCCGCGAGTCTTGTCGATCAAGATAAGCCAGGCCTTGCGGCTTGTGTTGTTGACTTATCACACAATTTCTGTGTCAACTACTCCCTCACGGAAATACGAAGGGATTATAGCATATATTTTCCTGTTTGTCAAGGGTTTTTATAAAATATCTTATACTTGACTTTCCTTAATATAAATGTTAGACTAAAAGCAAGAGAAAGGGAGTGAAAATATGGTTTTTCGCAAATTGGGAGAGGGCGACGTTGCCGCTTACTTGGAAATGGCAACCGATTTTTATAATTCGCCCGCGGTACTGCACAGTATTCCCCAAAATTACATTGAAAATACAGTAAAAGCCGTGCTTTCGGGCACGCCCTTTGCGGATATTTACGTGTTTGAAGAAAACGGTGCTGCCATTGGCTATGGCTTGCTTGCCTATACCTACTCGCAGGAGGCGGGGGGCACGGTGTGCTGGCTTGAGGAGATCTACGTGCGCCCAGAGGCGCGGGGCGCGGGGGTGGGCGCCGCCTTTATTGAATTTGTAAAAGAAACCGTGTTTGCCGCACGCTACCGCCTTGAGGTTGAGCCCGACAATACGCGTGTGAAGGCGCTTTACCGACGCCATGGCTTTTCGCCGCTTGCCTATGAGAGCTATGTGCTTGAAAACCGAGAAGAAAACGGCAAAAAACAATAACGCATGGGCGACAAATGCTCTTTTTTGCGTGAAAACGCGAAAAAAGTCGAAACACGGCATTGATTTTTTAAATTTTACATGCTACAATGAATATAGTATATTAAGGCTTTAAAATTTATATCAAAAGGAGAAAATGTATGTTTTGGTTTGGGAGAAGAAAAAAACGCCGTGAGCAGGAGCGCCTCGCTGCAGAGCAGGCAGCCGCGGCAGAGCAAGCAAGAATTGCCGAGGAAATGAAGAAGGCAGAGGAAATGCGCCAAGCCGAGCTTGCGCAAAAGGCAGAGGCCGCAAGAAAGGCAGCAGAAATTGCCGCTGCCGAGGAGGCAGCCGCCGCGGAGCAGGCGAAGGCAACCGAGCAAGCACCTGAAAAGGTGGAGGAAGAAACGTGTGCCAAAGGGGAAGCACCCGCCGAGGAGATCGGCGAGGAGGTTGCAAAATCAAACGGCAAATTTGAGATCAAGCGCGCGAGTGACGGCAGATACATGTTTAACGTGCGTGCGGGTAACACGCAGGTGATTGCAAGCTCGCAGATGTACAGCTCGATGGCATCCTGCAAAAACGGCATTGCCAGCGTTGGGGTAAATGCGCCCTTGGCGGCCATTGAGGATCAGACCCTGCAAACCATCAATGTGGAAAAGTGCCCCAAGTTCCAGATTTATTTTGACAAGGCAGGGCAGTACCGCTTCAATTTGATTGCCAAAAACGGCAATAACATTCTTTCCTGCACGCAGGGCTACCGTCAAAAGGCAAGCTGCAAAAACGGCATCAAGAGTGTGATCGCAAATGCAAGCGCCCCCACTGAGATTTTGAAGACCGAAAAATAAAAAGCGCAACGCTATAAAAGCAAAGGGGAGCGCGCACTTTTCGTGCGCGCTCCCTGTTTTAGTGCCTTCAGGCACCCCCGCATCAAGTGCGAAACAGACAACCACCTGTTATACGGGTGGGGAACAATGGGTTATACTTCTTTCGTATAGAGTGTGTCGTTACATAAGGCTTCTCCTTGAGGAGAGGCTCCCGCGTAGCGGGTGGTGAGGTGTAGCCGCCATAGCGGCGTGTTCGAGTTTTGGAATGAGCCGCACAAACGCGCTTCGCGCTACACCTCATCCGTCAGCCTTTGGCTGCCACCTTCTCCTCAAGGAGAAGGCTTTTCGATATGCGAATTGTTTTTGCATCACAAAAGCCGGCGGCTTGAGCCGCCGGCCGGGAGTATTGGGCTTTTAGACTTAGTGCATACCACCCGTTTGACGGGTGGTTGTGATTTTAAATTTTCTCTACCGCTGCTTTGTATTCCTCAAAGGTGGCAATTACGTTAAGGGCGGCAAGCAGGGCATTGGGGGTCATGTCGGTGGGCAGGGCAAAGTGCGCGGCAAGTGCTGCGCGGCGCGCCGTTGCATTCTCGCATCCCGTTAGGCGATCCTCAAAGAAATCGACCTTGGATATGGGGCGCGCAGTGTTGCGTATCTTGCCATCCGAAAGTGGTTTTAAAAGCTCATACAAAAGCAGGGTATCCTGCCCCTCAACGCCAAGAAGCCCTTCTGCAGAGGGTGCTTGCTTGCGCTTTTCCGTACCCTTTTTTTGCGGTACGTATAGCGGAATAATGCGCTCTTTTGGTATCGCTGTGCCGATGTGTGCGCGAATGAGCTTGCCTGCCCCATCGGGGTCGGTCAACACCACAATGGGGGTTTTGGCAGCAAGGGCGCGCAGCAGCGCCAGCTTTTCCTTTTTTTTGAAAATACCAAACCCCTCGGTGGTCAGGATCTGCCCCTCCATCACGGCAAGAAGCCGCAGGCGGTCGTATTTTCCTTCTACTACCACGGGGTAGGGGATCTTTAGCTTTTCCATTGTTTTGTACCCTCTTTAAAAAATCAAAGTAAGAAGCACGGCAATGCCGAGGAGAATGCGGTAAACACCAAAGGCGAAAAAGGTGTGGCGACGTACGAAATCGGTCAAAAAGCGAAGTGCCGCAAGCGAAACGAGGAAGGCTGTGAGCGTGCCAACACCGAGAATCAGCCATTCGGTTGGAGCGAGTCTGCCCCCCGAAAGGAAAAATTTTGTCACCTTCAGCACCCCCGCGCCCGCCATGGTGGGTAGGCCCAGAAAAAAGGAAAAAAGTGCTGAAACGGGGCGAGAAATGCCAAGTAAAAGACCCCCGAGGATCGTTGCGCCCGAGCGCGAGGTGCCCGGGATGAGTGATAGCACTTGAAAGGCGCCGATCTTTAGTGCATCGGCATACCCAATGTCGCCCACGTGGTGTATGCGGGGGAGCGCTTGGCGGCGCTCGATCGCCAAAAACAAAACGCCGTAAGCAATGAGAGAAACGGCTACCGTTAGTGGGTTAAACAGCAAGCTGTTGATGAGATCGTCAAAGAGGAGCCCGATGATAGCGGCGGGGAGCGTTGCAACAAGGATCTTGCCCCACAACGCAAGGCACGCGCGGCGCGCCTCAGCATTCTTTCCCCTTAAAAAGGGGCAAAGGGTACTGAAAAACAGCACCCCGACGGCAGACATGGCGCCAAGCTGTATCACCACCTCAAACAACTCAAAAAAGTCGTCGTCAAGCGTTACGGGCAAAAAATGCCGCAACAAAATAATGTGCCCTGTTGAGGAAACGGGCAGCCACTCTGTCACGCCCTCCAATATACCAAAGCATAGGGCAAGCAATATCGCGTAAAGCACAGACGTATACTCCTTTCTTCATATAAGGTAAACGTCTGTTGTTTTATTCCCAATGTGTGAAGCGGGAGGGGAAGCCCCTCCCCTACATTTTAAGATTGATGGCAAGAAAGCGCCATCAATCCTTCTTTTTGCCGCCCTCGCGCCGTATCATTGCGGCATAGGCGGCGGCTGCTTGCTCGGTTTTGTTATCTCCGTAAACATAGTATTTTTTGCCCTTCAGGTCATCGGGCAGATACTGCTGCTTTACATAGTGATAGGTGTAGTCGTGTGGGTAACGGTAGCCCTTAAACAGCGGCGATTGCAGGTGCGTTGGGGCGGTAACGCCAAGCCCGCGTTCTACGTCCTCACGTGCTGCGGCAACTGCGAGATACGCCGAATTGGATTTCGGTGCCGTGGCAAGCAAAAGCGCCGCGTTTGCAAGGGGGATCTGTGCCTCGGGGAAGCCAAGCTCCTTTGCGCTTTCACAGCAGGCGCGCACAATGGCGGCAGCCTGCGGATAGGCAAGCCCCACATCCTCGCTGGCAATGACCTGTAAGCGGCGGCAAAGGGAGATCAGGTCGCCTGTTGCCACTAATTTTGCTACATAAAAGGCGGTGGCATCGGGGTCAGAGCCGCGAATGGATTTTTGCAGGCAGGACAAAAGATCGTAGTGCGTGTCGTCGTTTGCGTTTCCTACTTTCGCGTGAAAGCTTTCGATATGCTCGCGCAAAATGGCACACGTGTCGGTGTTTTTCTCGCCACTCTCGGTCGCACTCGCCGCAAAATAGCCGTTTTCAAGGAGTCCGATGCCGCGACGCACATCGCCGCCAACTGCCGATGCTACAAAGGAAAGCGTTTCATCGTCTGCCGTAACGTGGGTGCCGTTGTCGGCATTGAGCTTTGCCAGCGCGCGTGAAAGGGCGGGAACCATTTCGGCGGGGGCAACGGGCTTGAACTCAAACAGAGAAGAGCGTGAGATGATCGCGTTATAAATGTAAAAATGGGGATTTTCCGTGGTAGAGGCAATCAGCGTCACGCGCCCGTCCTCCATGTATTCAAGGAGCGCTTGCTGCTGCTTGCGGTTGAAATATTGGATCTCATCAAGATAGAGCAGCACGCCCCCCGAACCAAACACGTTGTTGGTTTCGCTAAGGACCTCCTTGACCTCGGCAAGCGTTGCCGAGGTGCAGTTAAAGCGGCGAAAGAGCATCCCCGATCTTGCCGCAATGATTGCGGCAGCGGTGGTTTTACCCGTGCCGGGAGGGCCAAAGAAGATCATATTTGTCACGCGCCCGCTTTCCACCATGCGGCGCACCACGCCACGCGGCCCAAAGAGGTGCGTTTGCCCCACAATGGTATCAAAGCTGTCGGGGCGCAGAATGTCGGCTAACTGTTCGTTTCTCATAGGAGCGCCTCCCCCTTATCGTCGCCTGCACGCAGAATGTCGCCCTCTGCGGCGGCAAAGGGCAGACGGGCGTAAAAGACCATCAACGGGTGCGGCGCGCTTTCAATGGGGGTGCCCGCCTCATCGTAAAGCTCGGTGATCCTGCAGGGCATACCTACCTTGCCGGGCGTGAGGAGCTCGGCGCTATCACCAAGGGAGAGCTTGTTGCGTTGGCGGAAGCGGCAAAGCACACCTGCCGCATTCTCTTTTTCAAGGCTCGCAGGCGGGTCAATTTGCTCGATCGCCGCGGCAAAATATGCCTTCTCGCGGATATAGCCGGGGTCGCGGCAGAGCTGTGCTTCCTCTCGCACGTCATCAAACCAATAGCCCGTGCAGTATTCGCGGTGCGAAACGCTTTCCACCTCGCGGTAGAGTGCCTCATCAAAGATGTATCCCTGCGGGTCCCTCTGATAGGCGTCGATCGCCATGCGGTAGGCGTTTGTAATGACTGCCGTGTAGTAGGCACTCTTCATGCGCCCCTCGATCTTAAAGGAGGAAACACCCGCCTTTATCAGCTCGGGCACGTGGCGCAGCATGCACATATCCTTTGAGGACATGACAAAGGTGCCGTTCTCGTTTTCAATGATGGGCAGGTGCTCATCGGGGCGCTTTTCCTCTACGATGGTGTAATTCCAGCGGCAGGGCTGTGTGCACGCGCCGCGGTTGGCATCGCGCCCGGTAAACTGATTGGAAAGCATGCAGCGCCCACTGTAGGATACACACATGGAGCCGTGCACAAATGCCTCAAGCTCGATCTCGGGGTCAAGTGCTTCTCTGATGGCGCGCACCTCGCGAAGCGTGAGCTCCCTTGCCAGCACCAAGCGCTTAGCACCAAGTGCCGCCCACGCCTTTGCCGCGGCAGGGCTCACAATGCTCGACTGCGTGGAGATATGCAGCTCCATATCGGGCAAAAGCTCGCGCACGGTGGAAAAAACGCCAAGGTCGGTGACGATCATGGCATCGATCCCCACACCCGCAAGCCCCGAAAGATAGGAGCGCAGACGGGGGTACTCGCCACCGTGCGGCATGGTGTTGACGGTAAGGTAGAGCTTTTTGCCACGCGCGTGCACGTATTCTGCTGCTGCGGCAAGCTCCTCATCGGTAAAGTTGTCGGCAGCGGAGCGCATGCCAAATCCCTTGCCCGCAAGATACACCGCATCCGCACCAAAGCGGAGCGCCGCGCGCAGCTTTTCCATATTTCCCGCAGGGGAGAGCAGTTCCACAGCCATAAGAGTCACCCTTCCAAAAGCAAATTTATACTTCCTTAATTATAGTCCATTTTTTATTTCCTGTCAAGAAAGACTGCATATATGCGCAAAATTTTGCTTGCTTGACTTTCTTTGTCTCGCTGTGCTATAATCAAAACATAAAATTGCCTCTTTTGTCAGATACTTACCGTAGATGTATACGGAAAGGATCGAGGGCATGAAACAAGGATCTCCAAACAAAACGGCATTAGGGGAAAGAGCCTTGCGCGTGTTGCGGACATTTAGGGCAGCAACGGTGCGCTTTTTGGCACGGCGTCCACCTGCTGTGTGCTTTGTCCTTTTCCTCTTTTTTGGGGTATTGACCTTTTTCTTTTGTGTAATGGCGGGCGGCGAGAGCACCTTTCTCGGTATTTTTCACGCGCAGGGTGACACCCTGTTTTCCGATTTCTTTCGCTCGGTGCGCGATGCCGCCACGGGCAGTGCCGTTTATAGCGAGCGGCGCGTGATCTATCCGCCGCTGGCAAACGCACTTTTTTGGCTGGTCTCACGCGTGATGCCAAGCGTCTATCTTGAGGCGCCCGCGGCGCAGTGGAGCGCATGGCATTTCTATCCCGCCGCGGTACTGAGTGTTTGCCTTTTTCTGTGCCTGTCGCTGGTGCTTTTTGTAGAGGTGCTTCGGCGCGAGCCGCACTCCCGCTTCCTTTGCTTACTGCTTGCGCTTTTTCTTGCCGCCTCCTTTCCCGTGCTTTTTTTAATAGAGCGCGGCAATCTTGTTTTGCTTTGTCTCGCGGCGCTGATCGTGTATTCGCAAAATTACGGCAGTGAGAGTGCCGTGGCGCGCGAGGTGGGGTTATTTGCGCTTGCCGTTGCGACAGCACTGAAGATCTACCCCCTGTTATTTGGCTTGCCGCTGCTGGGAGAGCGCCGTTGGCGCGATGCGGCACATGCCGCCATATACGCTTTTTTGCTTTTTCTTATCCCTTCGTTTTTCTTTGGCGGCCCGCTGTTTTGTGCTGGGTGGCTTGTAAAAAACACGCTCTATTACTCGGGCTATGCGGGGCGAGGCGCGATATCCCTGTTTGCCGCGTGGGGCATTCCCGCAACGCTTGCCCGCGCCGTGATATACGCGCTGTATGCCGCCCTGCTGCTTTTTCTGATCCTATCGGCGCTATTGCCGCGAAGGCCCTGGAAAACATGGGCGCTTTGTGCCGCCGCTTTGCTCGCCGTGCCCTCTGTTTTTTCTGCTTATAATTGGGTGCTGATGCTCCCCGCGCTCCTTGCCTTTTTGCGTACCGAGCGCCTTGCGGGGCGAAATATCCTTTGGTTTTTCTTAATGGCAACACCGTTTTTTGTGTTTGTGCCAAAGGTATATCAGGATAACGGATTGATCGCGCTTGTTGGTGGGATCATTGCACTCTCGCTCCTTGAAAGCGTTGTGCTCTTGCGGCGAGGGAACAGGGAAAACGCGCGCAAACGGGGCGAAAAACCTTAATATACACTATGACATAGCACGCGCTGCTATGCCGGAAGGGAGCAATATGCGCTACGAAAAATGGTATGAAAAAAACACCGCCTCGCTTGGCGGTAAGGTGGCGGTGGTAACAGGTGGCAACAGCGGCATCGGCTTTTGTGCCGCGCGCGGCTTTTTGTATCTTGGCGCTAAGGTGGTGCTTGCCTGCCGCAATGAGGCACGTGCCGCGGCGGCAAGAGAACGCTTGCTTGCGGAATTTCCACTAGCGGTGGTGGAAACGGCAAGCCTTGATCTTGCCGACAACGCCTCCATTGATGCCTTTTGCGCGGAAATTGCAAAACGGTACGAGAAAATCGATATATTTTTGCATTGCGCGGGCGTGTATTATCCGCGCGGAGATAAAACCAAGGACGGCTTGCCCATGACCGAGGGGGTCAATACCTGGGGGACGGTGCGCCTTTGTGAGGGAGTGCTGCCCTTGATGGACGGCACCTGCCGCATGATCTTTACCACAAGCCTTGTCGATCGCTTTGGCAAGGATCAGCGCCCTGCGGGCGAGGGGTATGCCGCCTATGCGCGCAGCAAATATCTGCTTTCTGCCTATGTGTTGTGGCGTGCGCGGGAGCGCGCCGAGGGCGAGCCCATGTTTATTGCCACGCACCCGGGCATTACCGCAACCGCGCTTCTCTCTCCCGAAAAAACAACACATAAGCCCCTGTTTTCACGCCTCGGGCACGCCTTTCTTTATCTGTTTACACATGCGCCCGAAAAAGCGGCGCTCACCGCCGTTTGGGCGGCGGCGGGTGAGGTGCAAAACGGTGCGTGCATTGGCCCTCGCGGCATATTTGGCATCAGCGGCTATCCGCACCGTACCGCATTTTGTAGGGGCGTTCGTCGCCGTGCGGCAAAAAAAGTTTCACTTTCTCTCGCTGAAAACGAAAAAAACACTTGTGCCGACGCGCCAAGTGTGCTATACTGATTGTATGTTATTTCCAAACCTAAGGTTTGGAACGAGGAGGATACCATGTTTCGCATCGGTTTTGACAATGACGAGTATATCCGACGCCAGTCGGCACATATCCGAGAGCGCATTGCGCAGTTTGGCGGCAAGCTCTATCTTGAGTTTGGCGGCAAGCTTTTTGACGACCATCACGCCTCTCGCGTGCTGCCGGGCTTTGCGCCTGACAGCAAGATCCGCATGCTCGTGGAGCTGGCGGCTGAGGCGGAGATCGTGATCGTGCTCAGTGCCGCAGATATTGAGAAAAACAAGGTGCGCGGCGATCTTGGCATTACCTATGACCAGGACACCCTGCGCCTCATTGATGCGTTCCGCGATTTTGGGCTTTACGTTGGCAGTGTGGTGCTCACGCGCTACACGGGACAGCCTGCCGCCGCCGCATTTGCCAAGCGTCTTGAGGCGCTTGGACTTCGCGTATACCAGCATTATTCGATACCGGGGTACCCTTCCGATGTAGAAAAGATCGTGAGTGATGAGGGCTACGGCATCAATCAGTATATCGAAACCTCGCGCTCTCTTGTGGTGGTGACCGCCCCCGGCCCGGGCTCCGGAAAAATGGCAACGTGCCTCTCGCAGCTCTATCACGATAACAAGCGCGGTATTCGCTCGGGCTATGCAAAGTTTGAGACCTTCCCTGTGTGGAATCTTGGACTGAAGCACCCCGTCAACCTCGCCTACGAGGCGGCAACGGCGGATCTTAACGATGTGAATATGATCGACCCCTTCCATTTGGAGGCATACGGTGAGACCGCCGTCAACTACAACCGTGACGTGGAGATCTTTCCTGTGGTGAAGGCGATGCTTGAACACATTTACGGCAGCTGCCCCTATAAGTCGCCTACCGATATGGGTGTAAACATGGCGGGATACTGCATTGTGGATAACGACGCTGTCAGTGAGGGCGCGCGCGATGAGATCCTGCGCCGTTATTACCGTGCGCTTTGCAGTCAGCGTAAGGGCGAGAGTGATGGCACGGACGTTGCCAAGATCAAGATGCTGATGCGCTCGATCGGCCTTGACGAGAGCGAGCGCCCCGTGATTGCCGCCGCGCTTGCGCGCGCCGAGCAAACGGGAGCACCTGCCGTGGCGTTGCAGCTGCATGACGGGCGCGTGGTAACGGGCAAGACCTCAAAGCTTTTGGGCGCTGTTTCGGCAATGGTGCTAAACGCGCTTAAGGCGCTTGCGGATATCCCCAAGGAGGTTGACCTTATTTCCCCCGATATTTTAGCCCCCGTTTCGGCACTTAAGCTGGAGCGCCTTGGAAACCGCAACCCAAGATTGCACTTAGATGAGGTGCTCATCGCGCTCTCTATTTGTGCCGTGCACGAGGAGCCCGCACGCCGCGCGCTCGATTGCCTTGAGGGCCTGAGGCGCTGTGATGCACACTCTACCGTTATCCTGTCGCAAACCGATGAGAGCATGCTCAAAAAGCTGGGTGTGGAGCTGACCTGCGAGCCCGCTTACCAAACCAAAAAGCTCTATCACCGTTAACGTTATGGCAAAAAAGAGCACACGTAATACAAAAAGCCGTATCGTAGATGCCGCTTGGAAGCTTTTTTACGAGCAGGGCTATGAAGATACCACGGTGGAGGAGATCATTGCGCTCTCCGGCACCTCAAAGGGCTCGTTTTATCATTATTTTGGCAGCAAGGATGATCTGCTTGGCTCGCTTGCCTATTTGTTTGATGAAAAGTATGAGGAGCTTGCCTGTGGCGAAGCGGTAGAAAAAAACGCCATAGACGCTCTGCTTTATCTCAACCGTGAGCTGTTTGCCATGATTGAAAACCGCATCGATCTCTCGTTGTTATCCCGCCTTTTGTCAACGCAGCTGACGGTGCAGGGCGGCAAGCAATTGCTTGACCGCAACCGCGTGTATTTCAGGCTTCTTCGCCGTATCGTTGCCGAGGGGCAGGCGCGGGGAGAGATCACTGAGGCGATGACGGCGAGTGAGATCGTGCGCCTGTATGCCATGACCGAGCGCGGTCTGCTTTACGATTGGTGCTTGCGCGGCGGCGATTATTCGCTTTCGGCATATGGGGAAAAGACGTTGCCGTTGTTTTTAGAGGCGCTCAAAAAATAAAAGTTTTATTTTTGTATAAGATTTCGTTTTTGAAATCGTCTATATCTGAACTCCTTGCAATTAAACAATTTTAAACAAAATCAGGAGAACGTCGTACAGAATTTAGTCTGTACGACGTTCTCTATTGCATTTATAAAAAAGTTGTGATACAATAGAAGGGTATTATAAATATGAAAGGACTTTGTTATGGCACAATTTTCAGCATTTATTCTTTATTTTGCGCTGATGCTTGGCATTGGCATTTACTTCTTCCTGCGCGACCGCAGTAAGAGCGACGCAGATTACTTCCTCGGCGGCCGTCAGATGGGACCTTGGGTCACCGCAATGAGCGCGCAGGCATCGGACATGTCCGGCTGGCTCTTGATGGGCTTTCCCGGCAGTATCCTTGCCTTTGGTATGGGCAAGGTGTGGATCGGTATCGGCCTTGCGCTGGGCACCGCGGCAAACTGGCTGATCGTGGCAAGACGCCTGCGTAATTTCTCCAAGGCGGCAAACGATTCCATTACCCTGCCGCAGTATCTTACCAACCGTTTTGCAACCGCAAATCCTGTTTTGAAGGTTACCTGCGCGATCATCTTCCTTATCAGCTTTACCGTATACGTGGCATCTGCCTTCAATGCGGGCACTAAGGTGTTTGTAGCGGTGCTCCCGGGGCTCTTCCTCGGTAGAGAAATGCTTGCTATGGCGATCTTTGCGCTGATCGTCTTGGCATACACCTTCCTTGGCGGCTTTAAGGCGGTTTGCTGGACTGACTTTTTCCAAGGCATTTTGATGCTTGTGGCATTGCTTCTGGTGCCGATCGTTATGGCGGCAGGCGTGCATGAGGATGTATTCCAGCAGGCATTTTTGCCCGGCGTTTCCGCATTCAATCCCAATCCCTTTGCTGCCTCGTGGCAGGATATCGTATCGGGTCTTGGCTGGGGCCTCGGATACTTCGGCATGCCTCACATTCTGGTGCGCTTTATGTCGATCAAAAAGGCATCCATGATCAAAAAATCCGCAACGGTTGCTATTTCTTGGTTGGTCGTTACCCTTACCGCGGCGATCTTTATTGCCTTCCTTGGCAGAACCTATGTTTTTGCTGACGGCTCCTCGCTTGCGGCGCTGCTGCTTCCCGCAGGCAACCAGCAAAACATTTTTATTGAGATCGTGCAAAGACTGTTCCCCGGCTTTGTTGCGGGCATTTTGCTTGCCGCCATTATCGCGGCATCCATGTCGACGGCAGACAGCCAGCTGCTGGTTGCCTCCTCCTCCTTTGCTTCTGACCTTTATAAGCCCCTCATTCGCCGCGGCAAGGCGAGCGACAGCGAGGTGACCTGGGCAAGCCGCCTGGTGGTGCTTGCGGTAGCAGTGGTGGCATTTGCCATTGCCGCTTCGGGTCTTGGCGATAACAGCGCTTGGGCAAGCAACATCATGGCAATGGTTGAAAATGCATGGGGTCTGTTTGGCTCGGCGTTTGGCCCTGTTGTGATCCTTTCTCTGTTCTGGAGGCGCCTGAATTATAAGGGCGCGGTTGCCGGCATCATTGGCGGTGCGGTTGTGGATATTCTTTGGCTGGTGCTCTTTACCAACACTATTGTGAAAAACCCTGTTGCGGCTACCGGCGTTTATGAGATCGTTCCCGGCTTTATTGCGGGCGCTGCGATCGCCGTTGCCGTATCGCTTCTCACAAAGGCACCCGACAAGGCGGTTACCGATATCTTTGATGCCGCGCTCGCTCCCGAGGCGGACGAGGCGTAATCCTTTAAAAACCAAAACAAACCGCTTTCTTTGCTGCTTTGGCAACAGAGAAAGCGGTTTTCTTGTAGGGGCGATTCACGAATCGCCCGCCGTGAGATATGAAACGGGCACTTCATAAAGCGCCCCTGCCAACAAGGCTAACACGGTGCACACCACTCCTTTTTTGAAAGTTTTGGGGAGAGGGAGCAAGAGGGAGAGGGACTTTTGAAAAAGTCCCTCTCCCTCTTTTCCTTTTCTTAGTAGAATGTTGCAACGGGCTGCTTCGGCTCAGAGGTGAGTGCGATGTCAGTGGCATAGAGCACGGGGCCCACGCCGCCGTAAAGCTTGTGCGGCTCCACCTTGATCTTGGCGGTCACGATCGCCCACTCGCCTGTTTGCAGTCCGACCTCGCGGTCGAAATTGCACACAACACCTTGATAGGCAATGTCATCCTCACAGCAGGTCATCACGTGTCTGCCAATGACAATGGCGCGCTTGCCAAGCGCACGGTCACGCGCAACAAGCCCCTTAAATTTTACGGTCTTGCCGTCATATTCGGGCATTTCATCGGCAAGGTCACGGTAAAACAGCGCATAGTCCTCGTCTGCAATGGCAATGATGGGGGCGTTCTTGTCAAAGGGCAGGGGATCCTCGATCTCATCGTATTCCAGCTCCTCGGCGGCGGTTTCATAGGCAATGCGCGCGCGGCGGCTGATACCGCGTACAAGCTTGTGCAGTGCCATGCGGTCGGCATTGTCGGCGCGGTTAAAGATGACCAACTCGGCATCGTTTAGCTTATCTACCATAAGGCTGCGCATATTGGCGTTATAGGTAATTGCGGTGGTAGCATCTACAAACAGTAGCTGTTGAAAGATGTACCAGCTGCGCGGTAAGCTTTCATAGAGTGTGTTTAACTGCCACATGCCGTTGTATTCTATCACCACGCGCTCGGGCTTCTTTTCCTTGGTGAGGCGCTCAAGCAGGGCGGGGGTGAGCGCATCCTCGCGCTCCACCGTTACTTGGTATACGTTTTTGCCAAAAAAGCGTGTAGCGTCGTATTCCTCAATGCCTTCCTCGCAGGTGAGCAAGAGGATGCGGCAACCGTCGTTAAAGCCCTCATCCTCAAGGGTCTCTTGTATCATTTTGGTCTTACCCGCTTCAAGAAAGCCGGTAAACAGATATACGGGAATGTTGTTTGGCATAGCTTAACCCCTTATTTGAGCGTGACGCCGAGCAGGTCGGAAAGGGCGGCTTTGTTAAGCGCTGCGCCGATCACGCAAAGGCGGCCGATGATCGCGGCTGAGCCCTCTCTCACATCGCCCTCGCCCGGTACATAGTCAAAGTGGAGCCACTTGCCGTCCTCGCCTGCGACAATGCCCTTGGCGCGCAGGACTGTGCCGTATTTTTCAGTATCGTCAAGTGCCAAAAGAGCCTTCAGCAGAGCATCCTTGTCATAGCGCTTGGCGGTTTCGGCGCCGTAGCTGACAAATACCTCGTCTGCATGGTGATGATGCCCGTGCTCGTGGCAATGGCACTCCTCATCGTGGTGATGGTGATGCTCGTGACAGTGGCAGTCCTCGTCGTGGTGATGGTGATGCTCGTGACAGTGGCAGTCCTCGTCGTGGTGATGGTGATGCTCGTGACAGTGGCACTCCTCATCGTGGTGATGGTGATGCTCGTGGTCGTGGCAGCAGCACTCCTCATTGTGGTGATGGTGATGCTCGTGGTCGTGGCAATGGCACTCCTTATCGTGATGATGGTGGTGCTCATGCGGATGTCCGCAGGTGGGGCAAAGCGCTTCATCCGTAAGACGTCCAAGCGCGGCGGCAAGGGTATCGGTGCCCGTAATGGCGTCAAGCAGCTGTGCGCCCGTCAGCTCCGCCCAATCGGTGGTTACGATCACGGCGCGGTCGTTATGCTGACGCAGCGCCTCAATAGCGGCGTGCAGCTGTTCCTCGGAAAGCCCCTTGGTGTGGCTTAAAACAATGGTGCTCGCATTTGCGATCTGGTCGTTGAAGAATTCGCCGAAATTGCGCATATGCATGCGGCATTTTTTGGCATCCGCTACGGTAACGGTGCCCGAAAGCACAAGGTCATCGGCACCAATATCCTTGATGGCGCGCACTACGTCGGAGAGCTTGCCAACGCCCGAGGGCTCAATGAGAATGCGGTCGGGCGCGTATTCGGTGAGCACCTTTTTGAGTGCCTCGCCAAAATCGCCCACCAGACTGCAGCAAATACAGCCCGAGTTCATTTCGTTGACAACGATACCGGCATCGGCAAGAAAGCCGCCGTCAATGCCGATCTCGCCAAACTCGTTTTCGATCAGCACAAGACGCTCGCCCACGTAAGCCTCACTGATCAGCTTTTTGATCAGCGTGGTCTTGCCGGCGCCGAGAAAGCCCGAGAAAATATCGATCTTGGTCATAGTTATACTTCCTTATCAGTTATTAAAATTTTGCACGGATGTAAAAGGACTGCAGGGTAGCAAACGCTTCTTCTACCAGCGCATCAACGGGCAGGCGTTTCTCCTGCTCCTCTACCTTTGAGAGCACGGGTCGCGTTTTGGGGTGCTTGGGGGTGAACACGGTGCAGCAATCCTCAAAGGGTAAAATAGAGGTTTCAAAGGTGTCGATCATGCGCGCGATCTGCACGATCTCCTCCTTATCCATGCCAATACAGGGGCGGAATACAGGGTAGGCGGCAATCGCGTTTGTCACGTTTAATGCCTGCATGGTCTGCGAGGCGACCTGCCCAAGGCTCTCGCCCGTAATGAGTGCCTCGCACCCCTTCATGCCTGCTACCCGGTTTGCAAGACGCATCATAAAGCGGCGCAAAAGCAGAGTGAAATACTCTTCATCGCAGTGCTTGACCAGCTCCTCTTGAATGTGCGTCAGAGAAATGACGTTTACCTGCATGCTGCCCGCCCAGCGCGCCACAAGGCCCGCGAGATCCAGCACCTTCTCACGTGCCTGCTCGCTGGTGTAAGGCATGGACTCAAAGTAAAGCGCCTCCAGCTTCACGCCGCGCTTTGCCATCATCCAGCCCGCCACGGGGGAATCAATGCCGCCCGAAAGCAGCAAAAGCCCCTTGCCGCCGGCGCCCACAGGCAAGCCGCCAGCGCCCTTAAACTGCCCTGCGTGCACATAGGCGGCGGTTTCGCGCACCTCTACGCGCACAGTAACGTCGGGGTTGTGCACGTCAACGCGCAGATGCGGCATCACGGAAAGGATCGCACCGCCCGCCTCGCGTGAGATCTCGGGCGAGGAGAGGGGGAAAGCCTTGTCAGAGCGCTTTGCCTCCACCTTAAAGGTCTTTTTGCCCGAAAGAAAGGGGGGCAAATAGGATTTTGCGGTAGAAAGGATGCTTTCCATGTTCTTTTCGGCTACTGCCGCGCGTACCACGCCCGCAATGCCAAACAGGCGCCGTGCCGCCTCAAACATGCCGTCAAGATCGGCAAATTCATCCTTAGGCTCAATATAGATCGTGCTCTGCGCCCACGTTACGCTGAAATTGCCAAAGGATGCCGCGCGAAAGCGCAGCTCCTTGCCAAGCATATCCTCAAAATAACGGCGGTTGGCGCCCTTTAATACGATCTCGCCGTATTTACACAGTAAAATTTCCTTCATAGCAGCACCACCCTTATTCAGCGTCCTGTGTTTCGGCACCGTCGGTGCCGTAATCGCTGTCATCGCCGTCTGCGGTCAGCAGCTCTCTCGCGCGCTCCACGTGCTCCGAGGGCACGTAAATATCGGTGCCGTGCGGGTTATTGCCCATTAAAATGCGTATCGCACCGCCGCCACTGCGATCCTTTTTGAGATAGGGGATCTGCTCTTCCTTGAGCAGTGCCTCATACATGTCGACCAACAGGTCGTCATAAAGCGTGCAAAGAAGGGAGAGCCCTTCCTCGTTTAGTACGGGTTTATCAAAGCCGAAAAAAAGATCCATTAGATAGCCTCGCTTTCAAAATAGTGGGGAAAGAGCGCTTCAAAAACCTTGCGGCACGCATCGGTGTCAGCAAGGGAGGTGTGCGCTGTGCCCGTCCAATCAAGAGAAAAATGTGTCATTGCATCGGTTAGGGAAAGGTGGGTCAGCTCAACCTCGTGCTCGTGGATGTAATGTGCAAATTCCGTGGCGCAATCAAGCAGCTTTTCGTGCATACGATCGCGCTCGGCGCGTGTTTTGTAAATGCGGCGCAAATGCGAAAAATCGGTAGAGGTGCCAAAGGCGATCAGGCGCTCGGCACGGTTAAAGATCTCAATGAGCTGCGGCGTGATATCGGCAAGCGTGGGGGCATCCTTTACCATTTCGGGTGTAATGCCGTGGATTTTCTCGGTGCGCTTCCAGCTCTTTTGCCGCTGGGGGCGCGTGAGGGTGTGAAGTACGGTTTCTCCGTTGCCGTTGATGATGGAAACCGAGAGAATTTCATCGTGATCAAAAACCCCTGTGAGCTCAAGGTCAAAAAAGAGCACGCGGGATCTATCCATGCCGTAATAGGCAGTGCGCTTTTTATCGCCCGCCTCACGCCGCTCGGCAAGCTCGGCTTCGTAGCAGCTGCGGCAAAGCTTGGCGCGATAGCGCACGGCATCGCCGCATTTGGCGCAGGGCAGAGGTAGGCGGCGGCAGGCGGCGCGGTCGTAAAGCTCTACACGCTCACCGCTTTTTTTGACATAATACGCGACAGGCGCCTCGGTCGGCTCATAGTACATGCGCACCAGCACCTCGGTGGGGAAAAGCCCCTGTGCCGCGGCTTGACGGGCGCTGACACGGCGCATCTCACCCGCGGGAGCGGGGGGCTTGTCCGCGGGCGCGGTATCCGAAAGCTTTCTGCCGTATTTGTAATTTGCAGGAGCTTCCTTTACCTTGCTTGGGTCAAAATAATAGGTGAAGGTGCCATCCTCTTTGGCGGTGCGCGCGGCGGGTGAGCCTATGGGCACCAGACGCATGCGCCGTAGGCTATCCTCGCTCAGCAGATGGCGGCGCGCCGCCTCGGCGGCGTCAATGAGGGGCACGGTATTCTTTTTTGCTTCGGTCAAAACCATATCCATAAGCCCCCCTTTCGATTTATCCTTATTATTATAACATATTATTATTGTAATTACAAGAAGCAATAGAAAAAACCGTGCCCAAAAAGACCACATGTCGTGCACTCTTTTTCTTTTTCGACACGGTTTGCATACAATGAAAGGGAGGGATACCGGAAAAACGGTGCGCGGTGATTAAAGGCGCGCCAAGGGGTAAAATAATAGCATCAAAGGCGCCCTTGGCGTGTTATGAAATTGGAGGAGAGTAGGATGATCAGTGTGAAGCGCGGTGATATATATTATGCGGATCTGAGCCCTGTTGTGGGGTCGGAGCAGGGAGGGGTGCGCCCCGTTTTGATCATACAAAACGACGTTGGAAACAAATACAGTCCCACGGTAATTGCGGCAGCCATTACCTCACGTATGGGAAAAACAAAGCTACCCACACATATTGATATTTATGCCGAGCGCGCAGGGCTCGCGCGAGATTCGGTGGTGCTTCTCGAACAGGTACGTACACTTGATAAGCGCAGATTGCGCGAAAAAATGGGGCATCTTGATGAGGAGATCATGCTGGAGATCGACAATGCCATTGCCGTGAGTCTTGGGCTTTTGCCGCACGGCGCACGCTTGCCCGCGCGCCCCTCAACTGTGGCTCCGATGCCCTCTTTTGGCACCTATACCGTGCCGCCTGCTGCCGTGGCAAGCATGGAGAACGCCCCTGCCGCTGCGGCAAGGGCTGGCGATGAGGCAGAGAAAACGGGGCAGGGGGGAGCGATGGGATAACGAGGATCCTTTTTCTTGTTGCCGCTACCGCCGGTGGCGAAAGTTTCACTTTTTTTGGAAAAGCTATTGATTTTTAACGCTATTTTCAGTATAATAATAGGTGGAATATTTATATTGTAAGGAGATATAAGCATGGCTCTTGTTACAACCAAGGAAATGTTTAAGAAAGCATACGAGGGCAAATATGCCATCGGTGCCTTTAACATTAACAACATGGAGATCATTCAGGCGATCACCGAGGCTGCCGCAGAGGAAAAATCGCCCGTTATTTTGCAGGTATCTGCAGGTGCGCGCAAATATGCAAAGCACGCCTATCTGATGGCGCTTGCAAAGGCAGCGGTTGAGGATAGCGGGGTGGATCTTGCGCTTCATCTTGACCACGGTGCAGATTTTGAGGTCTGCAAGTCCTGCATTGACGGTGGCTTTACCTCTGTTATGATCGATGGCTCGCATCACAGCTTTGAGGATAACATTGCGCTGACCAAAAAGGTTGTAGAATACGCACACGCACACGGCGTTGTGGTTGAGGGTGAGCTTGGCGTGCTTGCAGGCGTTGAGGATGACGTTGTGGCAGAGCACTCCTCCTATACCCGCCCTGAGGAGGTTGAGGAGTTTGTTTCCCGCACGGGTGTTGACTCGCTTGCCATTTCTATCGGCACCTCTCACGGCGCATACAAGTTTACTGCAAAGCAGTGCACCAGAAACGAGCAGGGCATTCTCGTGCCCCCGCCCCTTCGCTTTGATATCCTTGCGGAGATCGAAAAGCGCCTGCCCGGCTTCCCCATCGTTTTGCACGGCGCGTCCTCTGTGGCACAGGAGTGCGTAAAGGAGATCAATGCACTTGGTGGCAAGCTGCCCGATGCTGTGGGTATTCCCGAGGAGCAGCTCCGTCAGGCGGCAGGCATGGCTGTTTGTAAGATCAATATCGACTCCGACATCCGTCTTGCGATGACCGCAGGCATCCGCCGCGTATTTGCAAACGAGCCCGGTGTATTTGACCCCCGCGGTTACCTTACGGTTGCACGTGCCGAGGTCAAGAAGATGGTACAGCATAAGATCAAGAATGTGCTGGGCTCCTCTAACACGCTGTAAGAAAATAAAAGAAAAAGAGGTCCTTGCGACTTGCACTTCGTATAACGGCGTAAATTGGTTTTCAATTTTCCGCGAACTGTGCACGCCGTATGCGACCTCTTTTTCATAGGAGTGAGAAATGAAACATATTGAAAATCACACCGTGCGCTGGCATGATACCGATGCCATGCGCGAAATGCGCCCCTCGGCGCTCCTCGCGCTCATGCAGGAAACCAGCAATCTGCAATTTGTGGCGGCGGGGCAGTCGCTTGACGCGATCCGCGATAAAGAGGGTGTAGGCTTTATTTTGAGTCGCATATCCTTTGATATCTTGCGTCCTCTTACGGCATTTGAAAAAATAAGGGTGGAAACCTTTACCTGCAAGGGGCACGGCTATACCTTTCCGCGTGGCTTTGAGGTCTTTTGCGGCGAGGAGTTAGTGGCACGCTGTCACTCGCTCTGGGCGCTGGTGCGCGTGGGGGACCGTGCGCTTGTTTCGTGTGAAAACTTTGTGCTTTCCTTTGGCGATGAGCCCGAGCTTTCAACCGACACGCCTGTGCGCTTTCGCGTGCCGCGTGATCTTGCGTTTGGGGCGGTGGGCGAGCGCCGCATCACCTTTGCCGATCTTGACTATAACATGCACATGAATAATACCAAATACCCCGATATGGTGTGCGATTTTTTGCCCGATCCCGCAAATTTGCGCGTGGTGGGTATGTCGCTTGCCTACTATCGCGAGGCAGCCTTTGGTGACACGCTCGCCGTGGAGCGTGCCGACGGCGGGGACGGCGTTTATTATTTCAGAACAAAAAAGGATGATGCCGTTTGCCTTGAGGCAATGGTCAGGACCGCGCCGCGCGATAACAAAATCAAAGACGAGTTTTTTTAATGATGACAGAAAAAATCCTGCACAGCTTTGTGCAGGATTTTTGACTATGGGTAACGATTATTTACATGCTTATTTTTTCGAATACCATTGTAGCCTGAATGCGGTCGCCGCCAAGCAGCCCTTTGCTGCCGGAAGCGGCTGTGCTGATGGTGTGCAGTCGGTATCCTTTTGCCGCCTGTGTGTTGATTACATTTTCTAGTTGTGTCAAGTTCCCGGAACCTGTGCCGATCAGTTTTTCTTTAAGCACGACCTGCAAAACGACGTATTGCATATACTGTCCTCCGCTATAAAAAAGATTATTTGCTCCTATACGGGAGCAAAATGTATTATAACATAGATTTATAATAATGTCAATAGGTTGTTCTTAAATAAGTACAAAGGACAGGCGTAATGAATATAAGTATAGAAAAACAAATCGGAAAAAACATTCGACGTTTGCGGAAACGTTGTGGGCTGACACAAGAAATAATGGCAGCAAGATTGCAAATCGCAGGGTGTGACATTACGCGCAGTGCGGTTGCGAAAATAGAGAGTGGGCAACGCCATTTGTACGCAGATGAACTGATATTAATTAAAAATATATTGAACACGACCTATGATGAATTGTTGACAGTTGCCAAATAACAAAAATCCCTCGCACCGATGAACAAGTCCGTCTTTCACAGACCTGTTTATAGTGCGGGGATTTTTTAATTATTATTTACCCATCATGATCTCGGAAATGGTGTCAAGCACCGTTTGGGCGCTTTATTTGAGCGCGATCTCATCGATCATGGCAAGCTCTTCTTTAGTGAAAGGAGCCGAGTTCATGGCGCCAAGGTTATCCAGTATCTGCGACGGCTTTGATGCGCCGATCAAAACGCTTGTAACCTCCTCGCGACGCAAGACCCAAGCAAGTGCCATTTGCGCAAGGCTCTGACCTCTTTCTTGGGCGATGGCGTTTAACGCGCGAATTTGATCGAGCTTTTCTTCGGTTAAATTCGTTTCTTTCAAGAAAATACCGCTTGTGCGAACGCGGCTGTCTGAGGGAACTCCGTCAATATAACGGTTGGTAAGAAGGCCTTGTGCAAGGGGGCTGAAAACGATAACGCCCTTACGCTCGTTTCGAGCTGTGTCTAAAAGGCCGTTTGCCTCTGCCTTGCGGTCGAAAATCGAATAACGGTTTTGATTTATCACAAACGGGCAACGCATATCACGTAGGATCGCCGCCGCGCGCGCCATGGTTTCTCCGTCATAGTTAGAAAGCCCCGCATAAAGCGCCTTGCCGCTTTTCACGGCCTGATCAAGCGCGCCCATGGTTTCCTCAAGGGGGGTGTCGGGGTCGGGACGGTGATGGTAAAAAATATCAACGTAATCAAGCCCCAGGCGCTTCAGGCTTGCATCAAGGCTGGAAAGCAGATACTTTCTGCTGCCAAAGTCACCGTAAGGGCCATCCTGCATACGATAGCCTGCCTTTGTGCTAATGATCATTTCGTCACGGTAGGCGTGCATATCCTCGCGGAGTATTTTTCCAAAGTTTTCTTCCGCACTGCCAAGCGCGGGGCGGCCATAGTTGTTGGCAATGTCAAAATGCGTAATGCCGTTATCAAAGGCAGTAAAGCACATTGCCCGCATGTTTTCGTAGTTGTCATTTGCGCCAAAATTGTGCCACAGACCAAGCGATACAGCAGGGAGCTTTAGCCCGCTTTCCCCGCATTTGTTGTATTTCATGTTGTCGTATCTTTCTTTCGATGCAATGTATGCCATAATGCTTCTCCGTTTCTAGTTTTTCTTGTTAGCCGCAGGGCTTGTGGGTTCGATTCCCGTGCGGCTAAGCAACCAGCCGTGATCTCCGTGATAGATCATTTGCTTTGTCATGCCGCCGTCGATGCAGATGTTTTCGCCTGTGATAAATCCTGCCATATCCGAGCAAAGATACAGCACCATGTTGGCGATGTCTGGCGGATTTCCAACTCTGCCCGAGGGCTGCTGTATCGCATCCGCGCCCTCATATACGGTGTAGCTGTTGTCTATCCAGCCGGGCGAGATCGAATTGACACGCACCTTGCCGGAAAAGCTTACCGCCATGGCGTGTGTAAGAGCAGAAATGCCGCCCTTTGCCGCTGTATAGCCTTCGGTTTCGGGTTGACTCATTCTATCGCGCGAGGAGGATATATTTACGATAGCAGCCTGCTTATTAAAGTGCGGCGCAAAGAGCTTTGAGAGGTAAAAGGGTGCGGTAACACCAACCTTTTGCGCGTATTCAAAGTCCTCATAACTGCCGTTTGTAATGCCGCAGGACTTGGGCGCGGCATTGTTGATGAGATAGTCGACGTGCCCAAAGTCGGAAATCACTTTTTTTGCAAAACGTTCCAGCGTTTCCTTGTCGGCAAGGTCGCCAACAAAATAATCGTTCGGGAGCAGGTCGATCACGCAAACAGTCGCACCTGCCTCACGGAATTTTTCTGATATGCACTTTCCAATGCCCCGCGCACCGCCGGTTACGACGACAACCTTGTTTTTAAAATCAAACATATTATTTACCTCTTGTGTATGTCTTTACTCTTTTATATCAAATGAAATATTGGCGCGATCCTTTTGATCGTGTTTTTCACAGCTTGTCTATTGTGATAGCCTGACTCCATTATATGATAAAGCGGGTAGGATTTCAATAGAGTTGCGCCAAAATGTAAAAAAGGGGAGAGCGATTCCATCGCTCTCCCTTTAAAATTGTATGGTTTATTTACCCATCATGATCTCGGAAATGACGTCGAGCACCTTTTGGTGGCAGCCGCCACAGCCCGTGGAGCAGTGGGTCTGCTTTTGGATCTCCTCAAAGGCGGAGATCACGTTATCAAACCGCTCGTGTGTATCAAGCGCATCGGCGATCTTAGCGTAGCTGACCTGCATACAGTTACAGACCATGTAATTTTCCTTCATAGCGGTTCTCCTTATCGTGAATTAGCCGAAGTATCTCTCGAGCAGGCCCTCGAATGCCTTGCCGTGGCGAGCCTCGTCGCGTGCCATTTCGTGTACGGTATCGTGAATGGCATCAAGGTTCAGCTGCTTTGCCATCTTGGCAAGCTCAAACTTACCAAGCGTTGCGCCGTTCTCGGCCTCCACGCGCATCTCAAGGTTCTTCTTGGTCGAGTCGGTTACGACTTCGCCGAGAAGCTCTGCAAATTTAGCGGCATGCTCTGCCTCCTCAAATGCTGCCTTTTCCCAGTAAAGACCGATCTCAGGGTAGCCCTCGCGGTGTGCAACGCGTGCCATGGCAAGGTACATACCAACCTCGGTGCACTCGCCCATAAAGTTGGCGCGCAGACCCTCAATGATCTCGGCAGGTGCGCCGCTTGCAACGCCGACAACGTGCTCAGCCGCCCAGGTGCGCTCGTTATCCTTTACCTCGTTAAACTTCTCGGCGGGAACCTTGCATTGGGGGCATCTTTCGGGGGCGCTGTCACCCTCGTGTACGTAACCGCAAACAGAACAAATAAACTTTTTCATAACCGAAATCTCCTTTTATATTATCATTTTACGTCGCTTAGTGGCGGCATGTTGCCACGTGCTCCTCTTTGGAACAATTCTATCTTAACACGAAAAAAACAGTTTGTCAATAGTTTTTTAGAACATTTCTAAAAAATTTTTTTAACAAAAATGGAAGTCCCACCAAAGCACCGAAAAGTGTTGGGGGACTTCCGTTTTTTATTACATACGGTCTACGGTGATGACGGTGAAATAGGAGGGGTCAACGGCGCGGATCTTGGCATCGATCATATCCTTTAAGAGATGCTCTTGTGTTTTGATCTCAAAGGGCACGGCGATATCAAAGATCAGATTGGTGTGCGTCAGTCCCGGCACGATGCGAAAATCGTGCAGCTCGATGCGCACGTCCACCGCGGCAACTGCTTCTTTTGCAATGGCTAGCCATTTGGTTACCTCTTCATCGTTCGTGACGATAGGATCCATATGAATGGTGCATGCGATATGCAATTCCTCGGCAAGCCGTCTTTCAATCAGGTCAATGGTATCATGCGAGCGGAAGATATCCTCCTTGCCGTCCACCTCAATGTGCAGGGAAGCGAGCGTGCGACCGGGGCCGTAGTTATGCACGATGAGATCGTGAATGCCGAGTGCCTCGGGATACTCTGACACCACGCGGCGAATGGCATCCACCACCTCTTTGTCGGGTGCTGTGCCAAGAATGGAATTTTTGGTTTCAAGCAGGACTCTAAGACCCGCGACAAAGATCAGTGTGGCAACCAAAACACTCATCACGGGGTCGATGTAAAGCGCAGCGGTATCGGGGAGCAGCAGACTCAGTAGATTGGCTGCGAGCACGGCGGCGGTGGCGGCGGCATCGGAAAGGCTGTCAATGGCAGTGGCGCGCATCACGTCGGAGTCAATGCGCTTGCCGACCTTGCGGTTAAAAAATGCCATCCAAAGCTTGCAAAGAATGGAGAGGGAAAGCACCGTGATCGCCACCCAATCGAGCGCAAGCGGGGTGGGAGAGATAAATTTGTCAATGGCATCGCGCACCAATTCAACGCCGATAAAAAGTATAAAGAAGGAAACCACAAGCGAGGCTACATATTCTATACGTGCATGCCCGAAGGGATGCTCGCGGTCCGCGGGCTTTGCCGAGAGCTTAAAGCTGACAAGCGAAACCACCGACCCGCCCGCGTCGGAAAGGTTGTTTATGGCATCTGCCTGAATGGAAAGCGCGCCCGTGAGCATGCCGATCAAGAATTTGGCGGCAAAGAGAAGCAGATTTAAAATGATACCAAGAATTGCGGCAAGCGTGCCCCACGCGCGGCGCACAAGAGGGTTTTGTACGTCGCTGCTGTTTTTGATGAATAGGCGACCGAGCAGGGAGATCATATTGACACCTCACAAAATTAAAATCGAAAATATAGAAAGGGATTAAAGGAGCTATCCGCAAGATAGCATATTGAAAGCAGTAGCCCCAAAAGAGGCAAAACAACCCCAAACGTGCCGCGTTTTTTGCAAATTTTTGCAAAAGCAGCGCGGGGAAGGGGTGTGCAGCCGAGCGCCGCGATCAAAAGAAAGGGCAGGTGGCGCACAAGGTCAAAAAGATCGTTTTGCAGCACGGCGCCGTTTTTGCCGAGCAGTGCCGCGAGAAAGGTGCCAAGGCGGGGGAAGGTGAGATAGATCTCGCTCCCGTCAAAGGCAAAAAGCAGCCACCCGAAAAGAATGCCGAGCAGGGCGAGCGCATGGCGACACGCCCTTGGCGTGGCGGCAAGCACGCGGGAAAGCACAAATTTTTCAAGCACCAAAAACAAAAAGTAGTAAAGCCCCCACAAAACAAAATTCCACCCCGCGCCGTGCCAAAGGCCCGTGAGCAGCCACACGGCAAAAAGGTTAATGACGGTGCGCCACATGCCGCGGCGACTGCCGCCGAGGGGGATATACACATACTCCTTAAAAAAGGAGGAGAGCGTGATGTGCCACCGCCGCCAAAAATCGGTAAAACTCACCGCAGTATAGGGGTAACGGAAGTTTTCGGGAAAGCGGAAGCCGAAAATACGCCCAAGCCCCACTGCCATATCGGAATAGCCCGAAAAATCAAAATAGATCTGAAGTGAGAACGAGAGGAGCGCAAGCCATGCGCCCGAAAGTGAGAGTGTGCCGACACTGCGCGCGGCAAGGGTGTGAAAAAGCGCGCCCGCAGGGTTGGCGAGCACTACCTTTTTGCAAAGACCCGCAATAAAGCGTCGCGCGCCTGCCGCGGCACCCGAAACGCTGTGGCGGCGCTCGCTTAACTCGCTTGCCACGTCGCTGTATCGCACGATGGGCCCTGCGATCAGTTGGGGAAAAAGCGATACGTATGCCCCAAATGAGGTGGCGCTCTTTTCCGGCCGCACGCGTCCAAAATACACATCGGCAACATAGGACAGTGCCTGAAATGTATAAAAGGAAATGCCGATGGGCATGCGCGGCGCAGGGAAATCGATGCCGAAGATGCCAAAAAAGAAGGCGGCATATTTAAAATAAAACAGAAGCCCGAGATTGAAAGCGATCGCCAACCAAAGTACTGCTTTGGGGCGGCGGGACACAGCCACCCAAAGACCGAATAAAAAATTCGCCGCCACGGTCGCGATCATTAAAAATACGTAAAGCGGCTCGCCCCAGCCGTAAAAAACGAGGCTGAGAAAAAGCAGAATGACGTTACGTAAAAAAAGCAGTCCGCGCGCTCCCATTCGCCCGCCCGAAATACGCCAAACAAGCGGGGGCAGGGCAAAGTAAAGCAGCAGTGCCGCGGGCAGAAACCAAAACAAAAAAAGAAAGGATGAAAACAGCATAAGCGTCCCCTCACACGGTTTTTCTTATCTTGTGATATTTTGGGCGCGTTATGCAAAAATTTCTTTTATCAGTATAGCAGAAGGATGTGGCAGTTGACAAGATTTGTTTGCAAAAATATTCGCAGAGAGCCGCTTTTTTGGCAAAAAAACAAAAAAATAATGTATTATTATATATATAATAAGACTTTTTGTGCAATTTGACTATTGCCAAATAGTAATTTTTGCGGTATAATTTGTGCATGTCATCGATGCGATGCACCGACACGACAATTTTATTTTCTTTAAAAGGAGATTTACCATGAAAAAGTTTTTAGCGCTTTTTCTCGCGGTGCTCATGATCGCAACCTGCGCCGCTACGCTTTCCTCTTGTAAGAAGGATAGCGGAACCATTAAGATCGGTCTTTCCGGTCCCCTCACGGGTCCTGCTGCATCCTACGGTATTGCAGTAGCCAACTCCGCAAAGCTTGCCGTTGAAGAGATCAACGCTGCAGGCGGCCTCAACGGCATCAAGTTTGAGCTGCTTTCCACTGACGATGCACACGATGCAAGCAAGGTGGCAACCAACTATGCCGCTATGGAAGCAGACGGCATGCAGGTCGCACTCGGCTGCGTAACCTCGGGCCCCTGCCTTGAGTTTGCAAAGCTTTCCAAGGATGCAAATCTCTTCTTCCTTACCCCCTCTGCATCTGCCAATGACGTTGTAAAAGAGAACAACGCTTATCAAATGTGCTTCGCAGACGGCAACCAGGGTACTTACGCCGCAAACTACGTGAAGAGCCTTTACGAGGCAAACACGCTTGGCAAGCTCGGTATTCTTTACAAGTCTGACGACAACTACTCCACCGGCCTTTACGAGCAGTTTATGGCTACCATTCCTACCGCCCTTAAGGATTCTGCTGTTGTTGCTACCTTTACGGGTGATGAGGCAACCGTTGACTTCACCAGCCAGGTTGCCCAGCTGCAGGAGTGCACCTTCATCTTTATGCCCATCTACTACACCCCCGCTGCAGCATTTATGAGCAAGGCAGTTGGCAAGGTTGCCAACAGCGCTACCTACTACGGCTGCGACGGCTTTGACGGCATTGACACCTCTGTTGAGGGCTTTGACATCACCGCCATTCCCCAGAAGGTTTCCATGCTCTCCCACTTCAACTCCTCCGCAACCACCGGTAAGGCTGCTGACTACATCAAGGCTTACAAGGCAAAATATCCGGATGCACCCCTTAACCAGTTCGGTGCTTCTGCTTACGACTGCGTTTACGCCATTTACTACGCAATGAAGACCGCGATCGACGCAGGCAAGGAGATCACTGCTGATATCTCTGCCACCGATCTTTGCGAGATCCTCAAGGAGCAGTTCAACGGCGGCTTCACCTACACGAACAGCGTAACCGGTACAGGCACTGTAAAGTGGGCATCCACCGGCTTTGTAGAAAAGGAAGCTGTAGCTTACGTGATCAAGGAAGCAAACTGATTTTTATAAATAAAACAGTACGGCAAATTGCTGACGCGGATCTCTGCGTCAGCATTTGTCATCATTAACGGAATTTAAGGTAAGAGTATGAATTTTATTACAGCACTTATCAACGGGCTTTCCGCCGGTGGCACCTATGCTATTATTGCCCTTGGTTACACCATGGTGTACGGCATTGCTAAAATGCTGAACTTTGCACACGGTGATATCATCATGGTGGGCGGATACGCCATGTACTTAACACTGCTTGCCGCAGGGCACCCTGTTTTGGCACTGATCGCTGCGATCGTGTGTTGCGTGGTGCTGGGTGTGCTGGTAGAGCGCTTTGCATACAAGCCCTTGCGCGGCGCCTCTCCCTTGGCGGTGCTCATTACCGCCATCGGTGTCAGCTTTTTGCTGCAGAGCGTGGCGCAGATCGCGTTTGGCACTTCGCCGAAAATGCTTTCTGCCCTGAAGATCAACGGCTTTATTTCAGTCGGCACGCTGAAGATCGATTACAGCACACTTGTTACACTTGCTGTAACGGTGCTTGTAATGGTGGGGCTCACGTTGTTTGTCAAATACTCCAAAACAGGTCGCGCGATGGTTGCGGTTTCTGAGGACCGCGATGCGGCGCTTTTGATGGGTATCAACACCAACGCGATCATTGCGGTTACCTTTGCCATTGGCTCGGCACTTGCCGCTGTTGCTTGCTATCTGATGCTCACAAAGGGCTCAAGCGTTACGGCAACCTTTGGCGCAATGCCCGGCATCAAGGCATTTACCGCGGCGGTTATCGGCGGTATCGGGTCTATTCCCGGTGCTATGCTTGGCGGTATTCTGCTTGGCGTGGTGGAGAGCATTTCGCTCAGCATCCCCGCACTTGCACCCTACACCGATGCCGTGGAGTTTGCTATTTTGATCGTAATACTGCTTGTAAAGCCCGCAGGGCTTCTTGGTAAGATGAGGAGGGAAAAGGTATGAGCGCAAGGCTTGCTGCATTCTTTAAAAATCCCTTCTGGCGTCGCTACGGTAACTATTTGGCAGTGCTTGCCGTTGCCGTGGTGTTTGGCGCACTCTCCGTTTCGGGGGTGGCAACCTCCGCTACGCAGTATCTTCTCGAAAAGATCGCCATTGCCGTCATTTTAGCGGTTTCGCTTTGCATGGTGGTGGGCTTTCTTGGTGAGCTCTCGCTTGGCCACGCAGGCTTTATGTGCGTGGGCGCCTATGCAGGCGGCAAGATCGCAAGCCTTTTGGTAGAGGCCTTGGGCGGCAACCAAAACAGCATTGTTGTGCTTTTGCTCTCGCTCCTTGTGGGCGGCATCGTGGCGGCGCTCTTTGGCTTTATTATCGGCTTGCCGGCGCTTCGCCTTCGCGGCGACTACCTTGCCATTGTTACGCTTGCCTTTGGTGAGATCGTGCGCTCGGTGGTCATGAACGTGCCCGCTAAGCTCTTTGGCGGCACGCTCGGTCTTGAAACCCCGCGCTTTAATAAAAAGTATCTCTTTATTATTGCGCTCATCATGGTTATTGCCTGCCTTGCGGTGGCGCAAAACCTGATGCGCTCCAAGCATGGCAGAGCCATTATTTCCATTAAGGATAATGAGATCGCGGCGCGTGCAACGGGCATTGATGTGACCAAATACAAGCTTTTTGTATTTACCGTTTCCTCGTTCTTTGCGGGTATTGCGGGCGTGCTTTACAGCTATAGCAACTACCGTTTGCAAAGCGCAAACTTTGATTACAACTATTCCATTGAGATCCTTGTTATGGTGGTACTCGGCGGCATGGGCTCGATCAACGGCTCTATGATCGCGGCGGCACTCATCACCTTCCTCAACGTTAAGCTGCAGACCACACTCACGGGCAATCTTGCGGTGCTGCAAAACTTCTTCTATGCGATCATTCTCATTATCATTGTGATCTATAAGAACGCACCCGGGCTTAAAACCTTCCGTGAGAAATATAACATGAATGTGCTTTTAAGCAAGTTGAAGGCAAAGCTGAAAAAGCAGCCTGCCCCTGTAAGCGCCGATGCAAAGGAGGATGCCGAAAATGAATAAGCAGGATCTTGTTTTAAAAACAGAGCACCTCTCCATTCAGTTTGGGGGCTTGCGCGCGGTGGATGACGTAAGCCTCGAGATCAAAAAAGGCGAGCTTTACGGTCTGATCGGCCCGAACGGTGCGGGAAAAACCACGTTTTTCAATCTTTTAACAGGTGTGTATAAGCCAACGTCGGGTAGAATTTATCACAACGGCAAGGATATCACGGGCAAATCTCCCATTGAGATCAACCGCGGCGGCATTGCCCGTACCTTCCAAAACATTCGTTTGTTTAAAAACCTTACGGTTATTGAAAATGTGATGGTGGGGCTTGCCAATCAGATTCCGTGCAGTGTTGTGCATTCGATCTTCCGTCTGCCCCGTCATAAGAAAACCGAGCAGGAGTTTTATGACCGCGCCCTCGCGCTCCTTAAGGTATTTCAGCTTGAGGAATACAAGGATTATCTTGCGGCAAATCTCCCGTACGGTAAGCAGAGAAAGCTTGAGATCGCGCGTGCCATGGCGACAAACCCCACGCTCCTCTTGCTTGACGAGCCGGCTGCCGGCATGAACCCCAGTGAAACGCAGGAGCTGATGGACGATATCGCATTCGTGCGCCGCGAGTTTGATATGACGATCTTGCTCATTGAGCACGATATGCGCCTTGTCAGCGGCATTTGCGAGAAGCTCACGGTTCTCAATTTTGGCACCGAGCTTGCCAAGGGCGAAACAGCCGAGGTGCTTTCTAACCCTGCCGTGATCAAGGCATACCTCGGTGAGTAAGAAAGGAGCAGCCAAATGTCAGATGTATTGCTAAAGGTCGAGGACCTTAACGTATATTATGGAATGATCCAGGCACTGCGTGGCATCTCCTTTGAGGTAAACCGTGGCGAGATCGTGTCCCTCATCGGCGCAAACGGCGCAGGCAAGACCACCACGCTTCATACCATTACGGGTCTTATTCACCCGAAATCGGGCAGCGTTTGCTATAAGGGGCAGGAGATCACCCATATCCCCGCGCACAAGATCGTTTCTATGGGTATGGTGCACGTGCCCGAGGGCAGACGCATTTTCCAAGGACTTTCGGTTTACGACAATTTGTTGCTTGGCTCCTATTCCCGCAAGGATAAAAACGAGATCAAAGAGAATATGGAAATGGTTCTTTCGCAGTTCCCGCGCCTTGCCGAGCGTAGAAATCAGCTTGCCGGCACGCTTTCGGGCGGTGAGCAGCAGATGCTTGCCATGGGCAGAGCCCTGCTTGCAAACCCGGAGCTCATTGTGCTTGACGAGCCCTCCATGGGCCTTTCGCCCCTGCTGGTAGGCGAGGTGTTTGAAATTGTAAAATCCTTCCGCGAGGCAGGCAAGACCGTTTTGCTCGTTGAGCAGAACGCGAAAAAGGCACTCTCCATTTCAGACCGCGCCTACGTGCTTGAAAACGGCGTGATCACCATGTCGGGCAAGGCATCCGAGCTTGCTGACGACGAGCGCGTGAGAAAAGCGTATTTGGGAGCATAATTTCGGCTCATAATTTTTCGTGCGCGGCGTTGCTCCTCGTGAGCAGGTGAGTAGCGCAGAGTATAAAAAGCACGCGGTAGCCGCGTGCTTTTTTAAAAATCGTTGACTTTTGTGTGGGAAAGGTGTATAATGGTTATGCAGGCATAGCCTGACTATATCAACGAGGAGTTATACTATGAAAAAAATCGTATCGCTTTGCTTGATCGTTTGCGTGCTGCTTTCGATGACGCTTGTGTTTACCTCCTGCCAGAATGCAGAAAAGACTGTAGATAAGGCACTTGAAAAAACCGGCGAGCTTGAATCCTATGCCGCACAAATGAACATGAAGATCACCATGACCGGTGCAGGCATCACCACCACCATTCCGATGACGATGAATATAAAGGTTGAGGATGCCAAGAGCGAAACCCCCAAGGCCGAGATCGATATGAGCATGGAAATGTTTGGCGAGACCATGGAGGCCAAATATTATACCAGCGGCGAATGGGCTTATTTTGTGGACGATGAGAACAGCTACAAGATGAAGCTGGACGACGCGGATATTGATAGTGATTACAGCGAGGATATGATGAAAAAGCTCCCCGCGGACCTTCTTAAGGACGTTGAGGTCGTTAAGAATGACGACAAGAGCAAGACCGTAACGGTTTCCATTCCCGACGAGACATTTAATGAGCTGTTTGATGATCTGCTTGATATGATGACCGATTCTATGGCCATGTCTGCTACAGGCATTTCCATTTCCGACGCAGTGGTTGAGATCACCGTAAAGGACGGCTACGTACAGACATATGGCGTTGATTTCTCGATGGTGATGACCGTAGAGGGCATTTCCTTTACCGCTACCGCTGAGTGCGAAATGGTTTACGAAAATCCCGGCGAGGCTGTGACCGTAACGCTGCCTGAGGGCTACGAAAGCTTCAGAGAACTCGGAAACAACTGATCGTTTATAAAAACAGGATCCTGACATGTCAGGATCCTGTTTTATGTTATAGCACAAAAGTTCAGTTTGGGATAGGGGGATTTCCACTTTTGCTTTAGTAATGCTATTTGCTTCTTGATTTTTGATGCTAAGAGATATATAATAAATATGATACTATTATTATATCTTTGGAGGAAATATGGAATTTTACGTCAATCATCCCGTGATCTTTTTGCTCTCGGGGATACTGATCGTTGCCGTATTGGTGCAATCGGTGTGGTTTTTGGTGAAGGCTCTTAGGCGCGCAAAGGCGCTTGGCATGGATGCCGCTAAACTGAAAAAGCTGATCATTTCGGCGGCTACCTTTACAATAGCGCCCGCAATCGCCATTGTGATCAGCGTCATGACCCTTTCAAAGGATCTTGGCGTGGCATTGCCTTGGATGCGCCTTTCGGTGGTGGGGTCGCTCTCCTATGAAACGATCGCCGCCTCAAATGCCGTCAGTGCGATGGGTCTTGAATTTGGCAGCGCGTCGCTTAACGCCTCGCAGTTTGTCACCGTGGTGATCGTAATGACGGTGAGCATCATGGTCGGCATCTGGCTTGTGCCTCTTGTCGCCAAAAAGATGCAAAGCGGTATGATCACCATGGAAAAGCGCGACAAAAAGTGGAGCGAGATCTTTACGAGTGCCATGTTTATCGGTATGATCTCGGCGTTTGTCGGCTTTGTATTTTGTGACGTGCTTTCGGTCACGAGGGGTGATTTCACCGGTATTATCCCCGTGCTTGTTATGGTGGTGTCTGCCGTTGTGATGCTTCTGTCGGGTCTGCTTGTCAAGGTGCTGAAATGGCAGTGGATCTCCGATTACGCACTGCCCATCAGTCTTGTTGTCGGCATGGCTTCCGCCATTCCGATCACAGCGTGGTTATCTTAAAGGAGGGCGGAGCAATGAAAGAAAACAAACAAATTTCTTATATGGACAGCGTGCACCGTGACGGTCGCATTTGGTCCTTCTCCATTATGGCGCTCATGATCCTTTACCCCATTGTCTTGATGCTTTTGTTTGGCGCTATGCCCGATGGCAAGGGGCTTTTGATGGGCCTGATTGCGACAGCTCCCATGTACTGGGCAGTTGGTATCGTTGAAACCTTTACTTATATCCCCATGCTGGGTGCGGGCGGCTCCTACATATCCTTTATTACGGGTAACATTTCAAACCTGAAGCTCCCCTGTGCGCTTTCCGCGATGGATCAAATGGGCGTGAAGGCAAACAGTGAGGAGGGCGAGGTGATCTCCACGATCGCGATCGCGGTATCGAGCATCGTTACCACTGTTATTATCATTATTGGTGTTATTTTGATCGTACCCTTAACGCCTGTGCTGAACGCGCCTGTGCTTGCCCCTGCCTTTGCGCAGATCCTGCCGGCTCTGTTTGGCGGTCTTGGTGTGGTGTTTATTTCACGCAATTGGAAGATCGCGATAGCCCCCATCGCTCTGATGATGATCCTTTTCGTATTTGTGCCTGCGCTTGACAGCGGCACGGTTGGCATTATGGTGCCCGTGGGTGTGCTCCTGACGCTCCTTGAGGCACGTGTGATGTACAAGAAAAATATGCTGTGAGGTTGTTTGAAATATGAATTTGTCCCAATTACTTGCAGAGCATATCGTGCCCTTTTTAAAGGGTGTTGGCATCGGACTTTTTGCGGGTGCGGGGGCTGTGCTTGCCGTTAGCATTGTTGTGATTTTGGTGCGCACGCTCCGTTTTCGCCCCCAAAAGACTGCGGAAAAGCAGTTTGATAAGGTGGAGCTTGACCGCGACGCGGCGGTGGAAAAGCTAGCGGCACTTGTGCGCTGCAAAACCGTTTCCTATCGCGATGCGGCGCTTGAGGACGATGCCGAGTTTGAAAAGCTGGTGTCCTTGCTTCCCACGCTTTACCCCAATATGGCAAGCGCTTGCGCGTTTTCACGCTTTGAGGGCCGCGGGCTGCTCTTTCACTGGCAGGGCAAGCGTGCCGAGGCGCCTGCTGTTTTGATGGCGCATTACGACGTTGTGCCTGTTGATGAGGAATATTGGGAAAAGCCGCCCTTTGATGCCGTGCTCGAGGACGGTTATCTGTGGGGCAGAGGCACGCTTGACACCAAGGTGACGATGAACGCGGCGCTCTTTGCCGCAGATAAGCTGATCGCCACAGGCTTTGTGCCCGAAAATGACGTGTATTTCGCGTTTTCGGGTGGCGAGGAGATCAACGGCATGGGCGCCTCTCATATTGTTTCGTATTTTGAGGAAAAGGGCATTGTGCCCGGCATCGTGCTCGACGAGGGCGGTGGCGTGGTGGAAAACGTGTTCCCCGGTGTCAGTGCTCCCTGCGGTATGGTCGGCATTGCCGAAAAGGGCATGCTCAATCTAGAATTCCGTGTAAACTCCACGGGCGGTCACGCATCAGCCCCCAAGCCCCACACGCCTGTGGGCGAGCTTTCTATGGCTTGCTGTAAAATGGAGCAAAAGCCCTTTGGGGCGCATATCACGCCCCCGGTTGCTGCCATGTTTGACACGCTCGGCAGGCGCTCGACCTTCCTCTATCGCATGATCTTTGCCAATCTTTGGTGCTTTAAGGGTGTGCTGGATCTCATTTGCCGCAAGAGCGGCGGCGAGCTCAATGCCTTGATGCGCACCACCGTGGCATTTACACAAATGCAGGGCAGTAAAGCGCCAAACGTCATTCCCCCCACCGCCACCATGGTGGCAAACCTGCGCCTCAATCCCGAGGATACTATGGAGAGTGCGCTCGCTTATGCAAAGAGCGTTGTGGATAATGAGCGCGTTATCGTAACGGCAATCGACGGCATGAACCCCAGCCGCATTTCGCGCATCGATACACCCGCATACGAGAAGGTAAAGGCAGCCATTGAGGGCACGTGGAGAGGCACGGTCGTGACACCTTATTTAATGGTGCAGTGCTCGGATAGCCGCCATTGGGGCAGAGTTTCCGATAAGGTCTATCGCTTTTCCGCCATGGATCTCACATCTGAGGAGCGCGTCACCATTCACGGCAACAATGAGCGGATTCGCGTGGAGGCCGTTGGACGCGCGACGGAATTTTACATTCGTTTGATCAAACAGCTGTAATCTCAGAAGAAAATTTTAAAAAGCACTTGCAATTCGCAAATAAATGTGATATAATAGGCGCGTTGCTGGTGTAGCACAGGGGCAGTGCAGCTGATTCGTAATCAGCAGGTCGTGAGTTCAAATCTCACCACCAGCTCCAAAAAAAGACAGGTCGCATCCATTATGATGCGACCTGCCTTTTTGTTTTTACTTTTTCTCCACCACGATAAAAAAGGGCGACGTGGAAGAATTGAGAATGCGAATGAGCGTACAGCAGATCACGTGTCTGTCAAGCGTGGCGAAATAGTCAAGCACCATTTTGCCCTCGGCATCGCCCTCGGCGTGCCCGGGGTAGACCGCCACCAGCAAAACGCCGCCGTGGTCAAGGAGGTCTACCGCCGCCTCAATGGCGGGCATGGTGGTCTCGCGCATCGTTGTGACGGTCTTGTCGCTGCCGGGCAGATACCCAAGGTTAAACATGCCTGCTTTGATCGGTTCATTCACGTACTTTTTCACATGGTGGTGCGAATCAAGAATGAGGGTGTAGTTTTTGGGGCAACCCGCCGTCTCCAAATTTTTAGCAGTTGACTCGAGCGCCTGCTCCTGCACGTCAAAGGCAAACACGTGCCCGTTCTCGCCCACGGTTTTGGACAAAAACTCGGTATCGTGACCGTTTCCCATGGTAAAATCAACGGCGGTGTCACCCTCGCCGAGGTGATTTAAGATAAAGGTCTTTTGGAGCGCCAAAAGATCGATCATGCTTCCGTATTTAGATGCCATATCAAAGCTCCTTTATGAGTAGGAGGCATGCTTAGCTAAGATAGTCCTTGATGACGTTGTACATGCCGTTTGCGTAGAAGTTAAAGCCGAGCTCGTTGGGGTGAAGCACCTTGGCATCGGCAAAGAACTCACGCATATTGGGTACGATCTTGAGGCCCTCGATCGGGACAGCCCCTACGGCAAGTGCCGCCTCGCGGGCGATCTTGATCGCCTCCTCAAAGCGCATAGCGTAGGTCTTGACACAGTCGATGCGCCAGATGGGCAATACCGAAAAGATCTTGGCGTTAGGATACGCCTCGCGCAGCAGGCGGTAGTATTCCCTTGCGTTTTCGGTCATCTCCTCCTTGGTGCACTTGGTAAAGTCGTTAGAGCCGTATGCAACAGTTACGATATCGGGCGTAAAGCCGAGATTAAAATCAAGCATGCCGGGGTTAAAGGTCTCGCCGCCAATGCCCTGGTTGACCGAAATTGCATCAAGCTTGTCGGCAAGCAGGTTTGCGTAGGACTGAGAGGGGAATCTTGCATCATACCCCTGCGTAATGCTGTCACCGAGGATCAGCATGCGGCGGGAGCGCTTGATGGGCGCGAGGCTCGCGCCGTCATCGATTGTGAAGTTGGCAATGGCGGTCGAGAAAAGCGGCGGGCAGTAGACCGTAACCTGATGCTCACCCTCAGGGAGCTCAACGCGGATCGTGCCTGCGCCGATGCGTACGCCTTCCTCGCCCTGGTGATGAACAAGGGAGCCATCTACGAATACGTCGTAGTAATAGTACTCACGGTTGGCAGCGCGCGTGGTGTAATAGTCAAACGAGAAGAAGGAGGAGTTGGTGGTAAAGGCAATGCGAATGTTGGAGGAGGCGTGTGCCTTCTCAAAAAACAGGGTCTTTTTGGGGTGTACCAATTCTTTGTAAAATTTAACCTGCTTTTCGGTAAAGCGGAAAAGGTGCAAAAATCCGTCGCCCTTGTCAACCGTGCGCACAGCGCCGTGCAAGAGGGGGATAAGTTCTTGATGTGTAAGTACCATGATAGTTTTCCTTGTGCTTATATTTCTTTGTTATTTTAACACATATGTGTTGTCTTTGTAAGTAAAAATAAATAATAACGGTTGCCTTTGATTATTTTTTGTCGGGTGCGCCGTGCAGGTCTGCGCGCAGGAATTTGATGGCGCGCTCAACACTGTCCTTAGAGTTTTTCCAAGGCTCCCCATCGTAGCGGTAATCAAATTTTTTGCAGAACCAGCTGATATCGTCCGTGAGCGTGCTAAGATAGTTTCTTGTCACATCCCCCAGCACCTCGGTAAACTCAGCCATTTGCTTTTTGCCAAGGCGTGCGTTGCCGCGCTCCAGCAGCAGGCGGTAGTGCGGTAAGCAAAAATAGGGCTGCGCAGGGATCTTTTTGCGGAAATTCTCATCGGTTTCAAATAAGTAAACTACCGTTTGTGCCATGTGCTGAAAATGAAAATCAATGCGGCGGCAAACATAGCAGCTGTTCTCAAGCGCCTTGATGCGCTTTACGGGTCTTGCCTCCGCCTTGCCTATTACCGTGCCCAAAAGCCCTGCCTTTAAATCATCTTGCAGCTCCTTTAGGTGGCTTTCCAGTGTGAGAGCCATGCCAAGTCGGTTTTTGCGCACAAACATCATATCGTAATGCGTGCGGCAAAAGCCCTCCTCGTTGGTTTGGATGCGCACGTCGGGCTCCATCATGGAAGCGCCCAAGATCAGATCAAGCTCATTGTCCTCCAGCTTGCGATACAGCGCACACATCGGGCAGCCGCAGGCGTGATCGGCAGCGGATGCATCAAACGCCTCGTTTACGGGTATGGTATAGATTTGCTCCATGTTCGCTCTCCTTTTGTTTTTCTACCTTACATTATAATGTCTTTTCTTTCGTTTTGCAATAAGCAGCCCCTTGTTTTTGCAAAAAATTCCTTTTTTGTTTCACCTTGCTTGTATAAATTATTTGCCACGGCGCAAACTATGATTGAGCAAAGAAAAAGGGGGGAATAAAATGAACAAGGCAACAATGACGGCGGCAGGATTGCTTGCCGGAATGGTGGTTGGCGGCACAGTCGGCATGGTGGTTGGCGGCAAGCGCGAAACGCGCCGCATGGTAAAGAAAACCGAAAAGGCGGTGCGCGCCATGGGTGATATGATGCCGACGATGAAGATGCGAATGAAATAAAGAGGTCAATTTGTTCGCACAAATAAAAACACAATTTCATTATTGACACAAACAAAACCGCCGCCCTTTTCCTTTGTAAAAAGAGGGAGAGGGCGGTTTTCTGTTACAAAAAGGGTGCCTTACTTTTCAGTAACGCACCCTTTTTTTACATATTCGCTTTGATAATGGCAAGCGCAGCCTTTGCATCCTTTGAGGTAAGCGCGGGTGTGTCACCCAGCGGATAGGGGATACCAAGGTTTTCATATTTTGCCTTGCCAAGCGTGTGGTAGGGCAGGGCCTCTACCTTTTCAAGATTGTCAAAATCCTTCAAAAATCTGCCAAGCGCCGCAAGCTCCTCCTCGCTGTCTGTGTAGCCGGGAATGATAACGTGGCGCACGCGCATTTTCACACCCTTTTTCTGCAAGTATCTTGCAAAAGCCAAAATGTTTTTGTTGCCGTGACCCGTAAGCGTTCTGTGCACGGTGTCGTCCATGTGCTTGATGTCAAGCATCACAAGATCGGTTGCGGCAAGCAAGCGATCGATCTTTTCAAGATAGGCAGGGGTTTCGTGAAACATGACACCTGAGGTATCAAGGCAGGTGTGAATGCGGTTTTTCTTTGCAAGCTCAAAAAGCTCGATGAGGAAATCAAGCTGCATCAAGGGCTCGCCGCCCGTGGCGGTGATGCCGCCGCTGCGATAAAACTCAATGTTACGCATCATGCGCCCGATAAGGGCGGAGGCGGAGTGAGTTTCACCCGCCCCCGGCACCCACGTATCGGGGTTGTGACAGTACAGGCAACGCATGGGGCACCCTTCAAAGAACACCACAAAACGCAAGCCCGGTCCGTCAACCGTACCAAAGGTTTCAATAGAATGAATAATACCTGTCATAAATTAGATAGAGCCGTGGAAGGTTCTCGAAATGACCTCGTCCTGCTGTGCCTTGGTAAGCTTAATGAAGTTTACAGCGTAGCCGGAAACACGAATGGTAAGCTGAGGATAAAGCTCGGGATGCTTTTGTGCGTCAAGCAGCAGCTCGCGGTCAAATACGTTAACGTTGAGGTGGAAGCCGCCCTTTGCACAGTAGCCGTCAAGCAGAGCCACGATGTTGCACTCGCGCTCCTCCTCGGTCTTGCCGAGTGCGGAGGGAACGATGGTAAAGGTGTTGGAAATGCCGTCCTGCGAATCCATGAAGGGGATCTTGGCAACAGATGCCATCGAAGCGATCGCACCGTTCTGATCTCTGCCGTGCATGGGGTTAGCACCGGGTGCAAATGCCTCACCGCACTTTCTGCCATCGGGGGTAGCACCGGTGTTCTTACCGTAGGTTACGTTAGAGGTAATGGTCAGAACCGAGGTGGTGGCAATACCGTTGCGGTAGGTGTGCTGCTTGCGCAAGTAGGTGATAAACAGGCGAAGAACCTCTGTGCCGAGGGAGTCAACGCGGTCATCATCGTTGCCGTATTTCGGGAAGTCGCCCTCAACGATAAAGTCGGTGGCAATGCCTTGGTCGTTGCGAACGACCTTAACCTTGGCGTACTTGATAGCGGACAGGGAGTCACAAACAACAGAGTAGCCTGCGATACCGGTTGCAAACCAGCGGCGCACCTCCTTGTCGTGGAACGCCATCTGTGCGCGCTCGTAGCAGTACTTATCGTGCATGTAGTGGATGGCGTTAAGAGCATTGACATATTCCCTAGCAAGCCATTCCATCATAGCCTTGTATTTCTCCATGACCTCATTGTAGTCGAGGTACTCGGAGGTAATGGGCTGGAACTTGGGCGCAACCTGCACGCCGGTCATTTCGTCTACACCGCCGTTGATCGCGTAAAGAAGGCACTTCGCAAGGTTGGCGCGTGCGCCAAAGAACTGCATTTCCTTGCCCAGCTTCATCGAGGATACGCAGCAAGCGATGCCGTAGTCGTCACCGTGCAGGGGGCGCATCAGGTCGTCGTTCTCGTACTGAACGGCGTGGTGTACGATCGAAATCTTAGCGCAGAAGCGCTTGAAGTTCTCGGGCAGGTTCTTAGACCACAGAATCGTGAGGTTGGGTTCGGGAGCCGCGCCGAGGTTATTAAGAGTGTTAAGGAAGCGGTAGCAGTTCTTGGTAACAAGGTGTCTGCCATCAACGCCAACACCGCCGATCGACTCGGTAACCCAAGTGGGGTCGCCGGCAAACAGGGCGTTGTACTCGGGGGTTCTTGCAAAGCATACGATACGGAGCTTCATAACGAAATGGTCAACGATCTCCTGTACCTCCTCCTCAGTCAGCACGCCGTTTGCAAGGTCGCGCTCAGCGTAAATGTCAAGGAAGGTGGAAACGCGGCCAAGGGACATAGCGGCACCGTTTTGCTCCTTTACGGCAGCAAGGTAGCCAAAGTAGGTTGCCTGTACAGCCTCTTTAAAGCTCGAAGCGGGCTTAGAAATATCACAGCCGTAGGATGCGGCCATTGCCTTGATCATTTCAAGGGCACGGATCTGCTCGGAAAGCTCCTCGCGATCGCGAATGACGTCTGCGGTGAGCACGGAGGGGGTCGAATCCTTCTGTGCCATCTTATCCTCGATCAGGCGGTCAATACCGTAAAGTGCCGCACGGCGGTAGTCGCCGATGATACGGCCGCGGCCGTAAGCGTCGGGCAGACCCGTAATGATGTGGTTAGAGCGGCATTTTCTGATCTCGGGGGTGTAAGCGTCGAATACGCCTGCGTTGTGCGTTTTTCTGTGCTCGGTGAAAAACTCAACGAGCTCAGCGGGCACGGCATAGCCGTTATCCTTGCAAGCCTTCATTGCCATACGGATACCGCCGTAGGGCTGGAGAGAGCGCTTTAAGGGCTTGTCGGTCTGAAGACCAACGATCTGCTCCTTATCCTGCTCAATGTAACCGGGTGCGTGCGAGGTGATGGTGGATACAACGTTGGTGTCCATATCAAGAACGCCGCCCTTGGCGATCTCCTCTTTTCTCAGCTCGCTGACCTTTGCCCAAAGGTCAAGGGTAGCCTTGGTGGGGCCGGCGAGAAAGCTGTCATCGCCGTCGTAGGGGGTGTAGTTCTTTTGGATAAAGTCGCGAACGTCAATATCCTTTTCCCAAAGACCGCCTACAAAGCCTTGCCATTCTGTTCTCATGTATTTGTACCTCCAAAAATTAGGAATTTATTAACGAGCACAAAAAATACCGACACTTCGAGCGGTGCCCGACGGTCGGCTGAAATATGCGGGTCGCCGTTACGCTTGCAGTAGCATCGCGCCGTCGTTTTGCGACCATTGATAGTATAGCACAACAAGGGGGGTGTGTCAAGGGAAACTCAAACATTTTTTATACCATTTTTGCGGTTTTTTTATAAAAAAAGCTAAATAACGTTAAATCCTTAACAAGCAAAATAACAGCCATTTTTGCTTGTGATTTTTTTAACGAAAAATCGTAAAATCATACAAAAAATATCATCCGCACGGCTCGCCGTGCGGATGATGGAAAGGTGTATTATTCGGAGCGAAGTGCCACAACAGGGTCCTTCTTGGATGCGATGCGAGAGGGGATAAGACCTGCAATAAGGGTCAGCCCCATGCTGATGGCAACCAAGATCACACCTGCTACGGGCGGGAGCACCGCACGGATGCTTTCCATGTCGGTCACAACGCGCAAAATGAGATTGATCGGCAGACACAGCAAAAGCGTGGTGAGAATACCGATGGCACCTGCGGCAAAGCCGATGATCAGCGTTTCGGCATTAAACACGCGCGAGATGTCGCGCTTCGATGCGCCGATCGCGCGCAGAATGCCGATCTCCTTGGTGCGCTCAAGCACCGAGATATAGGTGATGATACCGATCATGATCGAGGATACCACCAGCGAGATCGAAACAAAGGCAATCAGCACGTAGGAAATGGCGTCAACAATGATCGTGACCGATGACATCATCGTGCCGACGAGGTCGGAATACTCCAGCTTGTCAGCATCTGCGGCGTTTTGGTTGTACTCCGCGATAAACGCCTCGATCTTTTCCTTGGATTCAAAATCCTTGGCGTAGAAATTGATCGAAGCGGGCTTTGCCTTTTCGGCATCGTCAAGCGCATCAAGCACGCTCTCAAGCGTTGCGTCGATCTGGGGCGCCATGGAGTACAGGGTTTCCTCAAGCTGGATAAAGGCGGGATCATCGGGGGTCATCGTGCTAAGGATCGTTACAAAGATCTCGCGGTTGACGGTCATCTGCTTGATGCTTTCGGTCAGGGCGGCGTAGATGGCTTGCATCGCGGTATCGCCTGCCATCGAAATAAGACCGGGAACGGGATTGGGCAACATAGGGGGGGTGGCGGGAATGCCCATCAAGGCGCCTAAAATTTGTGTTTCCAGATCCAGAACAGGCAGAAGCTTTACAAAGTTCTGCGGGGTGATCTGAATGCCGCCCGTGCTCATGCTGAGCAAGCTGCACAGGGTGTTGAGCGTGTCGGTATTGGCGGGATTGCTTTTCGCAGCATCAAGAATTGCCGAGAAAATAGTCGCGCGGCCCTCCTCCGGCAGCAGCATAAACATACCAAGGAAGGACTCGGTATCGGTGACCTGAATGCGGTCGGAAAATTCGGGGTTGCTTAGGATCTGCTCTGTCATATAGGTGTAGAACATATCCATCGTTGCGGTGTCGATCTTATCCACCAGCTCGTGAATGTTCTCGGGGGTGTAATGCGTGCGTTCAAAGGGCAGACCCGTTAAAACATTGACCGTGGGATACTGCTTTTGCTGATTGATCACGGCACTTGCGGCATTTTTTGTAAGAATGTGATCGGTCAGCGCCTTGGTGTAGCCGACAGCCCCCGAGATCGAGGTGGCTGCAACACCCTTTTTGGGACGTACGATACCCGCGATCTTCAGCTCCTCGCCGTTTTTGCTGACAAAATCGGAAAGGTCAAATGCAGGGTTTTCACGCAGATCCGCCCACACGGGCTTGTCGCCGTTCGCGGTCGCATAGGTGCGGTTGGTTTCTGTGAAAAACTGCGCTGTCGTCAGGAGCATAAATTTGGTGTTCAGCAGCTCCTCAAAGGTGTAGGAAATATCTTCGGCAACATAGTTGCCATCCATCAGAGCCTTCAGCTCCTCTTCGATACCGGTGGGATCAAGAATGCCGAGCATGTAGAGCGTCATTTTGCTGATCTGGTTGTTGCCGCTGACCACCAGCACGACCTCGTTGTAGCTTTGGGGCCAGCTGCCCGCAACCACGTCGTATTGCTGATCGAGCAGGTCTTTGTTATCGATCATTTCGGAAAAGACGTTCATACCGCCCATGCTGCCGCCCATTTCCATGAGCTCAGACATGCCCGAGAAGGCGCTGCCCATATGGTCGAATACCACGTCCATGCCGATCTCGCGTGCTTCAAGCAGGGCTTTGCCGTCCTTGTCGACAGCAACCATGTTGAAGATCTGCAGGTCGTAATCGTAGGTGTACTGAATATCGTTGACAAGACCGTCTATCTTATCGGGGTTTTCCTCGATGTATTTTTTGAAGGCTTCAAGGTTGTTGCTGACCGTGGCGCTCATCGCCGACATCATAGTGCCGAGCGAGTCGTCCACGTGAATTTTACCGCTATCCTTGTAATCGGTGGTGTTGCCCGTTGAGGTCATAGCGCCGAGCAGGGCGGACATATCCTGCGTTTCCTTCAGGATCGTTAAGGGATAGGTGGAAAGCGTATCCTCCTGCACCGAGGCGATAAAGAGGTTGACACCGTTTGAGAGCGCTAAGATCAGCGCAATGCCGATGATACCGATGCTGCCTGCAACAGAAACGAGCAGCGTACGTGTTTTTTTGGTAAGAAGGTTGTTAAAGGAGAGGGAAAGTGCTGTGAAAAACGACATGGAGCGCTTGCCCTTTGCCGCCTTTTCCTTCTTCTTTTTTGCGGGCTTTTGTACCGTTGCCTCAACAGCCTCGGCTTTTGCCGTTTTAACTTGTGCAGCTTCCTTGGCGGGCGCGGTATAGGGGTTGGTGTCCTCGGTCACCTGTCCGTCAAGGACCTTGATGATGCGCGAGGAGTAGGTTTCGGCAAGCTCGGGGTTGTGCGTAACCATAATGATGAGCTTTTCTTTTGCCACGCTCTTGAGGATCTCCATGATCTGCACGCTGGTGTGTGTATCAAGCGCGCCTGTGGGCTCGTCGGCAAGAATGATCTCAGGGTCGTTGACCAGCGCACGGGCAATGGCTACGCGCTGCATCTGACCGCCCGACATCTGGTTGGGCTTTTTGTGAATCTGATCACCAAGACCGACCTGCTCGAGGGCAGCGATGGCACGCGCACGGCGCTCCTCGCGCGACACGCCCGAAAGCGTCAGGGCCAGCTCAACGTTGGCAAGTACCGTTTGGTGCATGATGAGGTTGTAGCTTTGGAACACAAAGCCGATCGAATGGTTGCGGTAAGTATCCCAATCGGCATCGGAAAATTCCTTCGTTGAGCGTCCGCCGATCACAAGGTCACCCGCCGAATAACGGTCAAGACCGCCGATGACGTTGAGGAGCGTGGTTTTTCCGCACCCCGAGGGACCGAGGATCGATACAAACTCGTGCTCTCTGAAATCAATGCTCACACCGCGCAGCGCGGTGACCTGAGAATCTCCCGAAACATAGGTTTTTACAATGTTACGTAGGGAAAGCAAGGTTTCGCCTCCTTATGTTAAGATTAATTACTTTAAAGTATAGCATAAAAATGTGACAAGCGCATGAATTTTACGTATTTTTATTAAAAAAATTAAAGCAATTTGCGACACGATACGGCAAAACGGCGTTGCGCCAAGCTGGCGCAACGCCGTGAGGTTTTTTGGGAGAGTGCGCTGTGATGGGATATCGCGCAGGAGTGCCTTACGGGCTGTCAAGGTGCCAGCCCCTACAAGGAGTAGTGCGAACAAGGTGCACTGCGGAAGCACAGATGCTCACACCGTCAAAAATTTCCTTGCGTACCACCAAAGCGCCACGCTGGCGGCAAGCACGCCCGAAACCGTGCCTGCCTCCACAGCCGCCTTTGCGGTGCTTTGCGGCACGTTTTGGGGGAGATTTTCGCCAAGTGAGCCTGTGTCACTCATGCCGCTGTCCGCTGCGGGCGGGGAAACGGGCGGTGCGGTGTTGGGTGCTGAGGGCGCTTGTGGGAGCGCATCCTCTGTTACGGGCGCTGCCTCAAATACCGCTGTCAGCTTCAAATTTCCCTGCGGCAAGGCATCGCCTGATTTGTATACTTTGCCGTCGCTGCCCACCCAATGCAGGAAGGCATATCCTTCGCGCTCAGGCACGGTTTTGCTTGCCGTTGTCGCTTCAAAGCTGAAATAGGAGAACGCGGGGGGGCAGTTTTTTGCGCTTTCTGCCGTGTAGGTAACGGTGTAAAACACGGGGGTGGTAAAGTCGGCATAATCGAGTGATATGTATGCGGCTTGTCCGTTATAAGTGATCCTGCCAAACCCGTTTTTGATCTCAAGGATCTCCACGAGTGCGCCGCGTGAGAGTGTGCCAAGCCTTGTGGAGCTTGCGGCAGCAGAGGCGCGCACGTTTACAAAATCATTGGTCACGGTGTAAAGGCCTTTGGCGGTATCCTCAAGGGAAAGGGCGGATTTTGCAAGCGGTGTGCCGCCATATTTCGGCTTTCCGTAGCCAACGATGTAGGTATCGGTCAGGGCATAGTCGCGTAAGGACACCTTGTTGGAGGAGTTGCCCTCCACGGTGTAAACGCGCCCACCCTTCACAAAGCGCACGATGCCGACGTGATCCGAGGCGCGCGAAACGCCTGCCGAGCGAAAGAAAATAAGATCTCCCACCTTTGGTGTGTAGCCCGAGGCACGCGTGCTGTAAAGACCCAGCTCCTGCAGCTTCTCCACCCACAGGGTGCAGCTTGTAAATTTGCCACCCGCGCTATCCTTGGCACCCGCCACGTCAAGGCACCAGGAAACAAATGCCGCGCACCATGCATAGGAATAGGAGCCGCCGATGGTGCCTATCGCGCGATTATATTCGGTATAGTTTTTGGTGCCAGCACTGTTTTTGCCGTTAAAATCGTTTTTACTGTTTCCCTCATGGTAGTCAAGCTGCGAGAGTGCCGCCGCAACCGTGTCAAAGGCAATGTCGCCCGTTTTGGTGATGGCGTTGATGTTTTGATGATACTGTGAAGATTTATAAGCGCCGGTTATCGTGTATGTAGGAGTCAGCGCGGCAAGGGGAAGTGCCGCAGAGCCAAGAAGCAGGAACGAAACACACCCGACAGCGAAAATTCGCTTCATGGGATAGTCCTCCTTGGTAGTTTTTCTTTATTTTAGCATAGAAAGGGTACCCTTGGAGCATGTAAAATTTGCCATAAACGCAAAACGGGGCGTTCACACAGAAATCATTTGACTTTTTTGGGGATTTGTTATACAATAATTATATCTTTATGCTTTTTTGCGACGGGGCTGTAAAAATATGGCTGCTTTGGCAGTGCCGCCAAGCATATGCCGTGCAAAGAAAGGAACGATCACATGTCTAAACCGAGAAAGAGCTATTATTTTTGGATCGCCGGCAAGGTCCTTTACGGATTGCTTGCACTTGGCATTTTCTTGATGGTGGTTTATCTGCTGTGGCGCATCTATTTTTCCGACAATATTCCAAAGGAGCTGGAGGGTCTCTCGCCTAACGCTGTGTTGGCCGATACCTATGAGACGTACGGCGACGATATGCGTCTTCAAACGCAAGAGCATATAAACATCACCAGAAACGAGCACAACTACGGCTATTTCGCCGTGCCGCAGTTCGTGTTTATCCCCGAGGCAAATCAGGTGCAGGTGCTGCTTCGCTATAACAACAGCACGCTAAAGGCAACGGCTAAGGATTTTGGGCTGTCCGAGGTGCCGCTGCGCGGTGAGATCGTATACGACGTGTCGCTGCTGCAGATTAAGGACCTGACCCCTGAGGATCTTAGCGATAACAAGGACGGGAGCGACACGCTTGGCGAGCAGCGCATCAAGCCTGCCGCGCATACGATCAAGACCACAAAGCTGTATACCTTTATCCTTTATACCTTTGATAACGTCACCGTAACCGACGATACGCTTGTGATCTATCTTGATGTGTATTATGGTGGGGCTGTGGATTACGAGGCAAAAACCTACGGCACGCTGCGCCTTTACCATAACGAATCCGAGTGGCTTGATGTAAAGCTGGAAAAGAGTGATAAAAAAGCGCTGCAAGCATATAAGGAGCAAGGAGAATAAGCATGTACGATTATAAACCGACGCGCACCAATGCCAATGCTAAGATCGCTGCAATGATCCTGATGGCGGCAGCGGTGATCGCCTTTGCGGGATCGGGGCTAGTGCCCAAATACCCTTCGATATTGCAATGCATCGGGCTTTGCCTGCTCGTTCCCGTGATACAGATCACCGCACGGTATCTTGTTTTACAGTACCTTTACCGTCTGAGAACCTATGATGACGGCAGTGCGGATCTTGAGGTGTATACCTATCGCGGCGGCTCGCGCATGCAGCTGGTGTGCCGCGTGGGGCTTGCCGAGATCACGGCGGTAGCACCTCTCGCGGATGCAAATCGCCGCGCGCCCAAGGGGCTCAGACGCTACAATTATCACCCGGATATGAAGCCGGGGGAGGGGCTTGTTCTTTCGATCACCAACGGTGACGGAGATTGCGAGCTGCTGCTTTCGCCTGACGCGTATTTGCGTGAGGTGCTTGAGGGAGCGGCAAAGAAAGCCGCACAATAACACGAAAGGAGGGGGCTTTGATGCAAAGCACGGATTTTTTACCCGTTAGTCGGGCAGATATGACGGCGCGCGGCTGGGATGTGCCCGATTTTGTATATGTGACGGGTGATGCCTATGTCGATCACCCCTCCTTTGGCGTTGCCATTATTTCGCGTGTGCTGGAGGCGGCGGGCTACCGTGTGGCAATTCTCGCACAGCCCGATTACAAAAGTGCCGAGGCGTTTCGCGAATTTGGCAGACCCCGCCTTGGCTTTCTTGTGACGGCGGGCAATATCGATAGCATGGTGGCACATTACACCGCCGCCAAAAAGCGCCGTTCTACTGATTATTATTCGCCGGGCGGTAAAATGGGCAATCGCCCCGACCGCGCGGTGATCGTTTACTGCAACCGCATCCGTGAGGCGTACGGCGATGTGCCGATCATTCTCGGTGGGCTTGAGGCGTCACTGCGTCGCTTTGCGCATTATGATTATTGGGATGACAAGGTCAGGAGATCCGTGCTGGTAGACGCACGTGCCGATATTTTGACCTACGGCATGGGCGAGAATATTCTGTTGCGCATCGCCGCCCTGCTTGATCGCGGTGTGCCTGTAAAAAAGATCCGCGACGTGCGCGGCACGGTCTATCTTAGCGGGCGCGAGGATAGCGTGCACTATCCCGTGGCGGCAGCGTTTGATTATAACGAATTAAAGGTGGACAAGCGCCGCTATGCCGAAGCGTTTGGCGTGCAGTACCGCAATCAGGATAGCATCAGCGGCAAGGCGATCGTGGAATATTACGACAATAAGATGCTGGTGCAAAACCCTCCCATGCCGCCGCTTGAGCGCGAGGAGCTTGACCGCGTGTACGCCTTGCCCTTTGCGCGCACCTATCACCCCATGTATGAAAAAGAAGGTGGTGTGCCCGCCATAGAGGAGGTGCGCTTTTCGGTCACCCACAACCGCGGCTGCTTTGGCGCGTGCAATTTTTGCGCGCTTGCCTTTCATCAGGGGCGCACCGTGCGCTCACGCAGCATTGAGAGTGTGGTTGAGGAATGTAAAAAAATCACAGAAATGCCCGATTTCAAGGGCTATATCCACGATGTGGGAGGGCCGACTGCCAACTTCCGCGCGCCCGCGTGCGATAAGCAGTTAAAGTCGGGTGTGTGCACAAACCGCAAGTGCCTGGCGCCAACGCCCTGTAAAAATTTAAAGGTCGATCACAGTGAGTACATCAAGCTGCTTGAAGCGATCGAGGCGCTGCCTAAGGTGAAAAAGGTGTTTATCCGATCGGGTATCCGCTTTGATTATCTGCTCGCCGATCCTGACGAGAGCTTCTTTAAGAAGCTAGTGCGCGATCACGTCAGCGGACAGCTGAAGGTCGCCCCCGAGCATTGTTCTGACGGTGTGCTTGATGCCATGGGCAAGCCGCATTTTGCGGTGTATGAAAAATTCAGACGTCGCTTTTTTGAACTGACAAAATCGATGGGCAAGGAGCAGTATCTGGTGCCCTACCTCATGTCGAGCCATCCCGGCAGCACGCTTGCCGATGCGGTAACGCTTGCCGAGTGCCTCAAGCGCGACCACTACGCGCCCGAGCAGGTGCAGGACTATTATCCTACCCCCGGCACCGCCTCTACCGTAATGTTTTATACGGGCATCAACCCCCTTACCATGAAGCCTGTTTTTGTGCCGCGTGACTATCACGAAAAGCAGCTGCAGCGCGCGCTTTTGCAGTTTAACCGCCCGCAAAACGCCGATGCCGTGCGCGAGGCACTGAAAAGAGCGCACCGTGAGGATCTTATCGGTACAGCGCCGCACTCTTTGGTACGCCCTGCCACTAGGAAGGCGCAAGCAAAGGAATACCAAAACGAGGGAAAACGGGGCGAGAAATCAAGCTATTCCATGGAAAAGGGCAGGAAAAGCAGCACGCGCCAAGCGCGCGCACAAGCCCCCAAGCAAGGCAAGAAACAGATGAAAAAAGGAGATAGCGTACGCGGAAAAGCCGTGGCAAAGCGTAAAAACAGTCGCTAAGGCAAAGCCTTGGCGCCGCAGCAGATATTTCCACCGATCGGGGCGGCGAGCTTGCTTGACAGCTTGCCGCCCCTTGTGTTATCATACTAGTATCGCGACAGCCTTTTTGTCGCATATACTCGGAAAAGGAGGGCATTTATGAGCAATTTGTTTGATTATCTTACATGGCGTGGCGATCTTTCCTTTGGCAATGCTTCGCTTTGCCCGGTCGATGCGCTGATCTTTTCCATGCTTGCTTATATGGATTTTGACGGAATTGTGCCGCGTGAGGCAGGTGCCCAGCCCGTACGACTTTCAGAGGCGGCAAGGGCTTATTTTGCACGCCCCGGGGTTGCGGAGAAAAGGATCGATGCCAATCATGAGAAATTGCTGCGCATTTTGGCACAGTCAGGGCGGTTTGGCTCCTTGCGCATGCTTGGCGCAAGAAAGGTGCTTGACCGTGCTGACGGCATGCAGTTTGGTGCAATATCCTTTTTGCTGCCGGGGCAAAATGTGTTTGTTGCCTTTGAGGGAACGGACGATACGCTCGTTGGCTGGAAGGAGGATTTCCGCATGAGCTATGAGTGCCCCGTGCCCGCACAGCTCAGGGCGGCAGAGTACCTGCGTGAGGTTGCCGAGGCACATCCCCTGCGCCGTATTTTTGTGGGCGGTCACTCAAAGGGCGGCAATCTTGCTATGTTTTCTGCGGTAAACGCGGGGGAGCACGTGCGCTACCGTATTCGCGCCGTTTATAATAATGACGGTCCCGGCTTTTGCGACAGCACCATCGCGGGTATTGCGTATCAAGAGATGCGTGACCGCATTTATACCTATTTGCCGCAGTCCTCGATCGTGGCGGTGCTTCTCGAGCACGATACCAACTATAAGATCGTGAAAAGCACCAACAAGGGGCTTTTGCAGCACGATGGGTATTCCTGGGAAGTACAGGGAAACGACTTTGTATATACCAAGGAGCGCACCGCATTCGGTAAAAGGACGGAGGCCGTGGTAGATCATTTTGTCAGCGTCACCAGTCCCGAGCGCCGTCGGCGCTTTTGCGAGGCGCTGTTTGGTATTTTGGAGGCATCGGAGCAGGATACCGTGTCGGGCATCCTTGGCGGCAAGCGACAGAGCTTGCGCAATATCATGGGCGCGTATGCCGATCTGCCCGATGAGGTGCGCACCCTGCTTACCGAAACGATTGCCGTGCTTGGCGTGGGACAACGCGCGCAAAAGGAAAAGGAAAGGCTGGCGCTGCCCAAGGGAGAAAAATCGTCATAAAAGAGCAAAAGCCGCACACGGCACAGCAGTTTTTTGGCTGCGCCGTGTGCGGCTTTCTTTTTGTATAACGAAAACTACTCGATATGTCGCCTCACGCTTCGTGCGGCTAACCGATGAGAATAAAAAGAATAAAGGATGAAGAAGAAAATAGAAAAGAGAGATCGTAGGGACGCCTGTCCCTACATAAAAACAACAAAAATGCAATTTTACATTCTTGGGATAGGGCATATGTCCGAAATGAAATACCCCGCTACGCGCGGGGATATTTATTAGGTATCGCCTTGACGGTAAAAGAAAAATGGGATATACTAAAGGGGAGGTGAGAGCATGAATAATTTGTATATGGCTTGTCGCGCGCTTTATGAAAGCGCTTTCCCCGGGTCGCCAAAGGCGTGGGATGATGCCTTGTTTCGCCATGTGATGCCCGAGCACTTGCGCGTGATCCGTGAGGGGGAAAAGCCGCTTTCTATGCTGTTTTCGATCCCGTATCCTATCCAAACCGAGCAAGGGTGCTTGGAGGCGCGGTATCTTTATGCCGTGGCAACCGACCCTGCTTATCGGGGAAGGGGTCTTGCAAAGCAACTGCTGCGCGAGGTGGCAAAAGAGGGCTATCCTGTGTTTTTGCGCCCCTCAAGTGAAGGGTTGTTTTCCTTTTATCAAAAGGCGGGCTTCTCGCCCATATCCCCCATGCGCACCGAGGTGGGCGCTGCCGCCCATGGCGACGTGGCGGTGCTCAGCCACTTATCCACAGAGGAGTATCTGCGTGCACGTGCCGTGTTTTTGCCTAAGCCCTTTGCCGAGCCTACGCCTGCGTTTCTTTCGCTCGGCTTCTCGCTTGGCGGCGCGGTGATGCTTGAAAATGAGTTTGTTGCGTTTTACGAGCGCCGCGGGGATCTGGTTTGGTTTAAGGAGTGGCTTGGAAATTGCGAATTCGCACCCCGTGCGGCGGCTTTTCTTGGTGCCGCGCAATACAAGCTGCGCACGCCCGATGCAGGCGGAAAGCCCTTTGGCGTAGGCATTGGTGTGCCACAAGCGCTTGCCTTTTCCATTGCACTTGATTAAACAACGACATAAGATATAAAGGAGGGGTGGAAATGTCAGACCGCATCATTTTACATTGCGATTGCAATGGCTTTTTTGCGTCGGTTGAAATGCTTTCTGCCCCCTCGCTCGCGCACGTGCCTATGGCGGTTGCGGGGGATCCCGAAAGCCGACACGGTATCATCCTTGCCAAGAATGAAATTGCCAAGGGGTATGGCGTTAAGACTGCCGAAACGATCTGGCAGGCAAAGAAAAAGTGCCCCGATCTTGTGCTGGTGCCGCCGCATCATGAGAAATATCACGAGATCTCGCGCCGCGTCAATGCGATCTATCTTGATTATACCGATCTTGTGGATCCCTTTGGTATTGATGAGTCCTTCCTTGATGTAACGGGCAGCATGCACCTGTTTCCGTTTTCCCCACGTGAGCTTGCCGATGTGATCCGCGCAAGGGTAAAAAGTGAGATCGGCATTACAATTTCGGTGGGGGTAAGCTTTTGCCGCGTGTTTGCAAAGCTTGGCAGTGACTATAAAAAGCCCGATGCAACTACCGTGATCAGCAGAGAGAATTTTAAGGATATCGTATATTCCTTGCCCGTATCCGACATGCTGTATGTTGGACGGCGCACGGGAGAGCAGCTTCGCGCGCTCGGCGTGCTTACCATAGGTGATCTTGCCGCCGCCGACCCCGTAAGGCTGAAGGGGCTGCTTGGCGAGGCGGGGGAAATGCTGTGGAGAAATGCAAACGGAAACGATCACGAGCCCGTTTGCTCTTATTATGAGCGCAAGCGTCCGAAGTCGGTCGGCAACGGCATGACCTTTCGCCGCAACATCGTTGGCGAGGGGGAGATCCGTGCGGGTGTTGTGGCGCTTTGCGATGCGGTGGCGGCGCGCCTTCGCGAGGAAAATTGCAAATGCACCGTGGTGCAGGTGCAGGTAAAAAGCCCCGATTTTCGCACCGTTCAGCGGCAAAAGACGCTGCGCCGCGCCACATGGCTGCAGCGTGACCTTGTGGAAAACGCCATGCAGCTGGTCAAGGAAGCAAACGGCTACGGCAATATGATACGCGCGCTGACCGTGACTGCATCAGGGCTTGTGGGGCCCAACGAAACCGAGGAGCAGCTTGATATGTTTGCGGTTGACGGTGTGTCGGATAAACGGGAGGGCGTGGAGGATGCGCTTCATGCCATTCGGCAAAAATTTGGCAGATCCAGCATACGCCTCGGGTACTATCGGCAGCCCGACAGCGCGCCCGATGACCACGGGGAAGCGCAAAAGAAATCTTGACACGCTTGGCTGTTTGTGTTACAATAAACGCATTATTTTTTGATAGAAAGTGAGTGTTTGATACCCATGCGAAAATCAAGCGGCCTTGTTTGCTGTTTGTTGGCGGCACTTTTCTGGGGCACCACCTTTGTGGCGCAGGATGTTGCCGCTAAGACCATTCCCGCATTTACCTTTCTTGCACTGCGCTCCTTTGTGGGTGCGGGGGCATTGCTTGCGGTTTTTCTTGTAAAGGATCATATCAATAAAAAAAGAGGCACGTTTGTTCCCCCAAAAAAGGGAGCGCACAAGCGCACCCTCATCGGCGGTACGTTTTGTGGGCTTTTTTTGTGTGCCGCCTCGGCACTGCAGCAGCTTGGCATTGCGGGTAATACGGGCTCGCCCGGCAAGGATGCCTTTATTACCGCGCTTTATATCGTATTTGTGCCGGCGTTTGGACTTTTGCTTGGCAAGCGTGCGGCGCCCCACATTTACGGATGCGTGGCGGTGGCGCTTGGCGGCTTGTGGCTGCTTTGCATGAATGGCTCCTCTCTTACCACGGGTGACATTCAACTGATCCTCTGCTCGCTTTTGTTTGCTTGTCAGATGCTGCTGGTGGACCATATCGGCGATAGCGTGGATGCGGTGCGCCTGTCGGCAATGCAGTTCCTGGTGGTTGGCGTGGTCTCCACCGTTTTTGCGATCGCTCTTGAGGAGCCGACGGCTGCGGGCGTGCTCACAGGCTGGTGGACGGTGCTGTATGCAGGCATTTTGTCCTCTGCTGTCGCATACACGTTGCAGATCGTGGGGCAGCAGCGCACGCCTGCGGCGTTGGCAAGCCTTGTTTTAAGCCTTGAATCGGTGGTTGCCGTTATCGCAAGCATGATCGCGCTTCGCCTGTATCCTACCTTAAACGAGGTGCTTGGCATGGTGCTGATCTTTGCCGCCATCATCGTGTCGCAGATTCCGTGGCGCACGTTAAAAAAGCCCAAAACGGTAGAATGACCGTATCAAAGCCCCGCTGCAAAAGCAGCGGGGCTTTGTCGAACAGTTTTTGCAAGGAATTTCAAAAGATTGCTTGACAAGTGCCTTGATTTTATATATAATAAGATAGTCCGCAGGCATAGTCTAGTGGTAAAACCCCTGCTTCCCAAGCAGGAGATGCGGGTTCGATTCCCGTTGCCTGCTCCAAAGCAAAAGGGGTGCCATTTGGCGCCCCTTTTGCTTTGGAGCAGCATGCGAGCCCGTTTTGCGCGCGCAAAAAGTATAAAATTTGATGATATTGCGGTACGCGCAAAAGCGGGTGCGTTGAAGCGGCTTTGCCGCTTCGTCAAATCTGTTTTGGTGGCTAGACGCCACCATTTGCTACGCAAAATCGACAGATTTGCGCATTTGCGAAGCAAATATTGCCGCCTTGTGCGGCAAATTCCCGTTGTGCCGCCGCGAAGCAAGGCAGAAAAGTGCCATTTGGCGCCCCTTTTGCTTTGGAGCAGCATGCGAGCCCGTTTTGCGCGCGTAAAAAGGTATAAAATTCGATGATATTGCGGTACGCGCAAAAGCGGGTGCGTTGAAGCGGCAAAGCCGCTTCGTCAAATCTGTTTTGGTGGCTAGACGCCACCATTTGCTACGCAAAATCGACAGATTTGCGCATTTGCGAAGCAAATATTGCCGCCTTGTGCGGCAAATTCCCGTTGTGCCGCAACGGAGCAAGGCGGCAGAAGCGGCCGAGCCGCTTCGCCAAGGTTGCCTTGACGGCTGAACGCCGTCGCGGACCGTCAAGGACGCCGGTCCCTACGGGTGCAAATCTTACAATTCCCACCAAACGGACATAAAACGCCGTTTTGCAAAAAACGCTTGAAAGGAGAGCTGAGTATGATAGAAAAGGCATATCTTGAAATCACCAATATCTGCAATCTCTCCTGTCTGTTTTGCCACAAGACGGGGCGAGAAAAGCGGCAAATGACCGAGGCGGAGTTTGAGAGTCTTACCGACCGTCTTTCGGGCGAGGTAAAATACCTGTTTTTTCATTTGATGGGAGAGCCGCTTTTGCACCCGTTGCTGCCCCAATTTGTAAAGCGGGCAAGGGAAAAGGGCTTTTTGCCCGCCATTACGACAAACGGCACACTCCTTTCAAAAAGGGGCAAGGAGCTGGTGGATGTCGCCCCCTATAAGATCAGTATTTCTCTGCACGCGCCTGCGGCAAACGCGGCATTTTCCGATGTGGGCTACCTTTCCTCTTGTATTGATTTTGGCAAGGAGATCGCCAAACGGGGCACGATCGTTGCGTTTCGCCTTTGGAATATCGGGGGTGCGGGCGAGAGTGAGAATCAGGCGGTTCTTGCGGCACTGCATGATGCGTTCCCTGCGCAGTGGGAGGAGAAATGGAGTGGCTGGCGCCTTGCGCACAAGGTGTTTCTTGAATGGGGAGAGGAATTTGATTGGCCCGATATGAATGCTCCTGCGATCGATGCGGATACCCCAATCTTTTGCTATGCGCTTCGCAACCAAATCGGCATTCATGCAGACGGCACGGTGGTGCCCTGCTGTCTTGATGCTGACGGCGTGCTGTCGCTTGGAAATTTACATGAGCATTCACTTTCTGAGATATTGCGTTCTCCCCGCGCCCGTGCCATATACGATGGCTTTACCGTACACCGCGCCACCGAGGAGCTTTGCCGCCGCTGCGGCTACGCGCGCAGATTTAAAGCATAAATAAAAGAGCGCTCCTCGTTTTTGAGGAACGCTCTTCATTTTTTGTGGAAAACAGGCTCGCTTAGCGCAGTGCCGAAAGGATCGTGTCGCCGCCTATGATGCACAGTTTCGGTGTATTTACACCAGAATCAACAATGTGGGCTTTTGCTCTGCCGTGCATGGATCAAGGGAGTGCCTTGCGCGTTGTGTGCAGTCTGACACTGTGGCACTGCGGCAAGTGAAAAAAACGGGAGAGCCTTATCTGCACACCTGTCCCTTTGGGCTTACCGAACTTGCTTTTCCTGTGAGGGGTGAGGGCGGCATCGTTGGGTATTTGATCGTTGGTCCCACCGTAAGTTTGTCGACCACACCAAACGACCGTGAGCTCTGTCATCTTGTTTGTCTTAAGAGCACGCATTTCAAGGAGGAGGCGCTTTTGGCTGCTGCCGGTAAGCTACCGCACTGTACCGATGCGCAGATTGAGGCGCTTGAGATGATGGCATTTGTTGTGAAGGAGCACATTGAGGGCAACCGTCTGCTGCTACCCGACCGACAGACACCCGGGCAGCTGGTGCGCACCTACGTCAAGAAGAATCTCAGTGAAAAGATAACCCTTTCAAAAATGAGCAAAAATCTGCATTGCAGTACCGTGACCCTTACTGAGGCATTTCGCCGCGAGTTTGGCGTGACGATCATGGAGTACGTTTTGGCAGAGCGCATGAAGCTGGCGCGTCGGCTGTTGCTCACGACTGCATCGATCACCGAGATCGCATACAGCTGCGGCTATCCCGATGTGGAATATTTCTCAAAATGCTTTAAGCGTGAAAACGGCGAGCTTTCTCCCACACAATGGCGAAAAAGGCAAGTGGTGTCATCCGATAGCACCACAGGTGAAGTGTTGTAATAAAAACAATAAAAAAGCACGAACGGCATGCGTTTTTCATGCCGTTCGTGCTTTTTTTGGGCAATGCGCAAGCGAAAAATGCTATCGCGTTAGCTTTTTTCGCTATGATCCTGCTTCTTTCCCGTTGGCTCAAAGTTGCCAAGCGTGGTTTCACGTGCCTCGCGGTCAAGTGCTTGGAGCGCGAAATTGCCGAGCATTGGCGCGCTCACAGCAATATTTCTCATGACGTTTTCTTGCTTTTTACGGTCTTCCATATTCTCACCCCCGAATTAGGATGGGCAGAGCGTAGCAATTTATACATGAAAATCCGGTGTAAAGGCGGCGCTTGCGGCATCCTTGGCTTGGGTAAAGCCTGTAAAGCCGAGCCTTTCGGCTTCAAGAAGCGCTTGCTCGTATTCAAAGGTCGTAACGCGCCGCAAAAGATGCTTGGGGGCGGTTTGGGGCGCGAAATCGGGGGTATATTGGCGCATCAGTGAGAGCAAAATATCCGATACGGGCAGTATATCTGCCAAGGCTTTCAGCACGGCGGCGGTATCCTCTCTGCAGCCCGGTAAAACAAGGTGGCGCACCACCATGCCGCGCTGCAGCATGCCGTTGTTGTCATAGCGTACAGCGCCCACTTGACGGTACATTTCAAGGAGTGCCGCAGTGGCAACCTCTTTGTAATCCGCTGCGCCCGAGCAGGTCTTGGCAAGCGCCGCGGAAAAATACTTGAAGTCGGGCAGATAAATATCGACAAGCCCCTCTAACAGGCGCAGCGTTTCGGGGCGCTCGTATCCGCTGCTGTTCCAAACCACAGGAATTTTCAGTTGTGGCTTGATGCGTGCAAGCACACGCGCGATGCGGTCGGTATAATGCGTGCCCGTGACAAGATTCAGGTTGTGCACACCTGTGGCGGAAAGTGAAAGGAAGAGCTCGCCAAGCTCCTCTTCGCTGACGCGCTTGCCCACAGCCTCGCGGCTGATCTCCTTGTTTTGGCAAAAGATGCAGCCAAGTGAGCAGCCTGCAAAAAACACGGTCCCCGAGCCGTTTGTGCCGCTGATGGGCGGCTCCTCAAAGTGATGGGGGGCGGCGCGCGATACAAAAATATCGGCACCTACGTGGCACATGCCGATCTCATTTTCAAGGCGCCTCGCGCCGCATTTGCGCGGGCAAAGCATACAACGGGACATAGCAGTGCCCCCCTTTCACTTATTTTCCCCTTCATATTAGCACAGTACCTCAAAAAATTCAAGTTTTTTGCACGATCATGCACCAAAAGATAAAAAATATGGTAAAATAGTAGCAGTATTTTTGGAGGTATGTCATATGAACAACAGTTGCTTTTCAAAAGCGGAGATCCTTTGCGTCGGTACCGAGCTGCTGATGGGTGATATCGTGAACACAAACGCGGCGTATATTTCTCGCCGTCTTGCCCGCCTTGGCATCGGTGTTTACCGTCAAGCGGTGGTGGGAGATAATCCCGCGCGCCTTGCCGAGGATGTGCGTGCCGCGCTTTCACGCTCCGATCTTGTCATCATGTCGGGCGGTCTTGGCCCCACCTATGACGACCTTACCAAGGAAACGGTTGCGGGGGTGTTTGGACGCAAGCTCGAGATGCACATGCCGTCCCTTGCCCGTATTGAAAATTATTTTGCTTCCACAGGACGCGTGATGACCGAGAACAATAAAAAGCAAGCCATGATGCCCGAGGGAGCGGTGGTGTTTCCAAACGATTACGGCACGGCACCTGCCTTGGCGCTTGAAAATGAGCAGGGGAAGGTCGTGGTCATGCTCCCGGGGCCTCCCCGTGAGCTTGAGCCGCTGTTTTGCGAGCAGGTAGAGCCGTATCTGAAAAAGCGTTGCGCCTCTATCATGGTCAGCCGCAATCTGCACATCATTGGCATGGGCGAATCGGCAGTGGAAAGCGAGCTGCCGCAGGAGATCAAGGACAGCACAAATCCGACGGTCGCCCCGTACTGCGTGCCGGGCGAGGTGCGATTGCGCGTGACGGCAAGGGATAAGGATGAGAGCCACGCCATGCGTCTTTGTGATGCTATGGTAGAACGCCTTATGGCATTGCCGATCCGAAGGTTTGTATACGGAATTGACGTGCCCGATCCCGCGCACGCACTGGTTGGCGCGCTGATGGCGCGCGGCATGACGGTGGCAACGGCAGAATCCTGTACGGGTGGCCTCATTGCCAAAAAGCTGACCGACGTGGCGGGCTGCTCCACGGTAGTGGCAGGCGGTGCCGTCACCTATCAAACGCATGAAAAGGAGCAGATCCTTGGCGTTGACCCTGCACTCATTGCTACGCACACCGCGGTAAGCGAGCCGGTTGCTAAGGCAATGGCACAGGGTGCGCTTGCCCGCTTTGGGGTGGATCTTGCCATTGCCACCACGGGCTATGCAGGCCCCGGGGGAGGCACCGAAAAGGAGCCCGTTGGCACGGTATATGTGGCGGTAGCAACCAAAGATGCGGTCATCTGCCGCCGCCTTACCCTTGGCGCGCGTCGCGACCGCGCGTACGTGCGTGAGGTTGCCGCAGTACAGGCAATTTCGCAGGCAATCGGCGTGCTACAAGGAAATTTACAAAAATCGTGAAAATTTTATCAATCCTGCTTGACATTTCCTGTATGATATATTAGAATATAGACTGTAGTATTTTTCGCAGATCCAAGAACTCGGCGTAAGAAAGGAAAAAACTATGGCAAAATTTCGCAAAATCGGAATATTGACCTCGGGCGGTGACGCCCCCGGTATGAACGCCGCCATTCGTGCTGTTGCCCGCAAGGCACTTGACGAGGGTGTGGAGGTTGTTGGTATTCTTGGCGGATATTCCGGCTTGATCAAGGATAATATCGTTGTGTTTAACAGAAGAACAGTATCCAATATCATTTCGCGCGGCGGAACGGTGCTGTATTCCGACCGTTGCCCCGAATTTAAAACAGAGGAAGGCATGCAGAAGGCGATCGAAACCTGTAAGCGCCACAACATCGATGCGATTGTTGCCATGGGTGGTGACGGTACCTTCCGCGGTGCTACGGATCTGACCAATCACGGCATTCCCACCATCGGCATTCCCTGTACCATTGACAATGATATTACCGCTACGGATTACACCATTGGCTTTGATTCCGCAATGAACACCACCATGAGCATGATCGACTGCCTGCGCGATACGTGTGAATCTCACAAGCGCTGTAACGTGGTAGAGGTTATGGGTCGTGACTGCGGTCAAATTGCGCTGTATACGGCATTGGCATCGGGCGCGGTTGCGGCTGTCATTCCCGAGGTGCCCTTTGATGAAGGTGAGTTTATCGACCGCATGCAAGAGCTTTTGGATGCGGGCAAGCGTAGCTTCCTTGTTATTGTTAGTGAGGGTGTGCGCGGTGCTAATGGGCAGAAATACGGCGAGCAGCTTTCTCAAAAGATCGAGAGCACGCTTGGCATTGAAAGCAGATTTGCACGCTTTGCGCACGTTGTGCGCGGCGGTAGCCCCACGTTAAGAGACCGCTTTACCGCAACCCAGATGGGTGTGCGTGCGGTTGAGCGCTTGCTGCAGGGTAAGAGCAATATTGTAATTTGCGATCGTGCAGGCAAGATCACCGATCTTGATATCAACTATGCACTGGTTGCCGACCGTATGTATAAGAACAAGCTACAGCCGGGTGATCTCGATCTGTTTGGCGCAGATCAGATCGCGGATATGAAGGCGCTTGCGGCAAGGCGCAGAGCAGACATTGATACCGTTTACGGAATGGTTGCTGAAACCAGCAAGTAAACGCTACGCAGGAAAGGAACAGAGAAAAGAACCATGAGAAAAGTAACCATTATCGGTGCAGGAAACGTTGGTGCGACCATTGCTTATACCCTGGCAGTAGAGGGTGTTGCCAACGAGATCGTTATTATTGATATCAAAAAGGAAAAGGCTGAGGGAGAAGCGATCGATATCGGTCAGGGCGGACTCTTTTTCCGTGAGGATGTGCGTATTGTTTCGGGCGAATACGAGGATGCGGTGGATTCCGATATCGTTGTGATCACCTCGGGTATGGCACGCAAGCCCGGCATGACCCGTCTTGATCTTGCGCAGACCAACGTAAATATTCTTTGCAGCATTGCACCGCAGATCACCAAGTATGCACCCGATGCGATCTATCTCATTGTCAGCAATCCCGTTGACGTGATGACCTACGTGTTCCACAAGATCACCAATATCCCCGAAAGCCGCATTATCGGTTCGGGTAACAGCCTGGATACGGCGCGCCTTCGTTATTGGCTTGCAAGCCGCTTCAACATCAGCCAGCAAAACGTGCACGCTTATGTGTTTGGCGAGCACGGTGACTCCTCGTTTGTGCCGTGGTCACAGGCGGCGATCTGTACCACAATGGTAGAGGATTACTATAAGGCGCTTGAGGGCAAGGAGATCGATAAGACAGCTGCAGAGGAATACGTACGCAAGTCGGGCGCTGAGGTCATCAAGCGCAAGGGCGCAACCTTCTATGCAGTGGCGTGTGCCGCAGTGCATATGTGCAAGGTTATTTTCAGCGGTGTGGATACCGCGCTTTCGGTTTCGGTGATGATGCACGGTGAATACGGTGTGGAGGATGTTTGTCTTTCTACCATTTCTATCGTAGGTGAGGAGGGCATAAGAGCTCAAATTCCCGCAAAGCTTACAGAGGAGGAAACCGCAAAGCTGCATCACAGTGCCGAATGCCTCAAAAACGTGATCAATCAAATTACTTATCAGTAAGAAATAAACACAAAAGCCGCAGGCACTGCCTGCGGCTTTTCATTTGCTATTTAAAGAAATCCAGCATTTCTTCCAGCACGGGGTATAGGATCTCATCATTCGCGAACAGAATCTCGTGCTTGCTGCCCCATACCGTTTTCAGTGTGCAGTTCGGTAATGCGGCGGCAAGCCTTTTTTGCGCTTCGGGACAGACAAGGTGCTCATGCTCGGCGGCATAGACGAGAATGGGGAGCGTGACACCCGAGAGTGCTTTTTTATTTAGGATCTGCTTTGTTACGCCAAGGGCAGCGTGACTCCACTGATAGCTGGGCGAGCCGCCGCGTAGCAAGGGGTGGCTGTTGCGCGATGTGTGCAGATAAGAAAATCTTGCGGGCGAGAGGGAGGAGGAGCTGTCAAAGCTCTCGTTTTCGTAATCCCTTTTTGCAAGAAAAATGGGGCGCTTCCCGCGCCCCAAAAGGGTGCAGGCGCGGCACAGTGCCATGGCGCCAACGCGGGTGATTCCGCGGTATTGCAGGGAGATCATGGGTGCTGAAAGTATGGCTTTTTGAAACACGTCCCTGTGCTTTTCTAAAAAGAGCATAGCAATCGCCCCGCCCATGGAGTGTGCAAAAAGATACAGCGGTGGAGTGAGCTTTGCACAAGGCGCCGCAAGCACCGCCTCGAGATCTTCAACGTAGTGGCAAAAGCGATCGATGTGTATGATATCTGCGCCGACCTCGCGCGCCGAGCGTCCGTGCCCGCGCTGATCATAAACAAGCACCGAGAGCCCTTCGCGCAGCAGATAGTAGATAAACTCGCGGTATTTATCGGCATTTTCCGAAAAGCCGTGCACCAGCACTACCGTGCCACGGGGATGGTCGGCTGTGTATTTTACGGCGTAAAGCGCCCCGCCGTCACGGGCGATAACGGATAACACTTCTGTCCTTTGCGCAAGATAGGGCATAACGGTATCGTTTATTTGCGTTTGGAACTCCTGCTCCTTGATAAATTCTCTCAAAGCCCTGCCTCCCCCAAAATTAGCGGTGTATTTAGTATATAATATCGTGCGCGGGTTATTTTTCTTTTATCCAAAATCCTTTGAGTTATTATATTCGTCGATCAGGGCTTGGGCGTTTGAATTTGTATGTGTGAGAAACCACTCGTAAAGCGCGGGGTTGCCGTAGGTATCAGTCCAGCAGTTATGTCCGTTTTCGGGGTAGATCGTCAGTCTTGCGTTGCCGCCGCGCTTATTTACGGCATTTACCATTTTTACGCTTTCCTCCATAAAGACCGATTTGTCCCTTGCCCCGTGGAAAGCCCAAACGGGCACGTTTGCAAGCCTGCCTGCATTCCAATACATACCGCCACCGCAAAGCGGAGCGATCGCGGCGAAAACTTCGGGCAGGCTCATGGCAAGCTGCCAGGTGCCGTAGCCACCCATGCTGTTGCCCGTGAGGTAGATGCGATTTTTATCGGTATAGGCTTGATTTGCAACAAAGAGTGCAAAGCGCGTGAGCGTTTCAAAGTGATCAAACCATGTGTTTTTGTGGCAAAGGGGCGCAACGATAATGAACTTGAAATCGGGCCATTTCTCGGGGCGGCGCAGAAACGAGTGTGTAACAATGTTGTTGATATCCTCGCCACGTGTGCCGGCGCCGTGCAGGAAAAAGAGAATGGGATACTGCTCGCCCTCTTTGTAAGTTTCGGGGAAGCGGACGGCGTATTGCATGCCCTCAAAGATATCTGCTTTGATGTTCACTCTGAATTTACCTCCATTGTGTCATGATAGGCTTAGTTTAGCACACGGCAAGGCGAAAGGCAACAATAAATATTGCTGTGTTTGCAAAGGATTGACATTTTTTGCGCCAAATGCGGTTAATATCCAAGCGCCTCGTCAATGAGAACGATCTCGATATCAGCGCCACTCGGCTTTTCCCAAAGCACGGCAAGCGCGCGGCAAATGCGTGCGTCGCTCGCGCAATCATAGCAGCGGTCGCCCTTGGCGGCGCAGGGCGTGGAAACACCAAGACGCTGTGCGTTTTTGGGTGCGGCGACGTTGCGCGCGCGCCAAAGTGCCGCCTCATAATTTTCGGCAATTTTATTTTTTCCTGCCACAAGGTACACCTTTTCGTGCCCGTAGAGCGTGGATGCCACGCGGTTGCAGGTGCCGTCAATATTGATGATCTCGCCGCTTTCCGCAATGCCGTTGACAGAGCTGAGATAGATCTTAGCGGCATTGCCTTGGTCGCGCAGCTCGGCGGCGGTGGTGCCATCCTTTATACGCCAATGCCAAAAGCAGGCGTTATGGGTAGAAAGGCTCTCATAAAGCCCCATCTCTTGCAGCGTCACCGAGCCGCCAAACCCAACGGTTTTTCCATCAATTATGGTGTTTAAATACTTGCTTGCTTCGCTTGCCGTGTCAAACAGGGAAACGGCAAAGCCGCGCTTTTCCAAATTGCTTTTGATAACGTCAAAATTCATAGCATATCCTCACAATTCTTATATGGCATAGCCGCCGTCAACACCAAGGCATTGCCCTGTGATAAACGAAGCACCGTTTGACGCAAGAAACAGCACCGCCGACGCGACCTCATCGGGTGTGCCGATGCGGCAAAGCGGCGTTTCCTCGGCAAGCGCGCGCATGGTATCGGCGTCATATGCGGCATTCATGTCGGTATCGATCACACCCGGCTCCACGCAGTTTACCGTGATGCCCGAGGGGCCAAGCTCCTTGGCAAGCGCCATGGTAAGACCGCGCAGACCCGCCTTGGCGGCAGAATACGGCACCTCCATGGATGCCCCCGTCTTACCCCACATAGAGCCGATGTTGATAATGCGCCCTTGCCCTGCCGCAATCATGGCGGGCTGTGCCTCACGCGAGAGATAAAAGGCGGCACTGAGATTGGTGTCGATCATTTGTCGCCAAGCGGCATCATCCACGTCGCGCGAAAGGGCACTTTCCGCGATCCCTGCGTTGTTGATCAAAACAAGAGGCGCGCCGCCAAGCGCGTCGCGCACAGCGGCATACGCGGTGCGTACCGCCGCGGGGTCAGAGATGTCGCAGCAAAAGGGAATTGCACCTGTTTGGGCGGCGATTTTCGTTGCCGCCGCATGGTTGCTGTGATAAAAGAATGCAACACGGTCACCCTGTGCGGCAAACGCACGCACAATGGCGGCGCCAATGCCGCGCGAGCCACCCGTGACAAGAACTCGTTTCATATTGGTTCTCCTTTGTTTGAGTATTCAAAAGCCTATGCGTTATTGAAATCTTGGGGGTCTTCTTACCTCTGCCGCGCTAAAATCCGCCTCAAGATACCGCATAAATTCCGCATGCAGATCGGGGGCTAGCAGTGTTTTGCCAAAGTCACAGACCAGCGTGAAAAGGTCACGCTGAGAGATCTTTTGCAGCGCGCGACCGTCTGTCTTGTTGCAGTAGTCAAGGAAGCCCTCGTAAAAGGAAAAGGGGGACGTGATGTGCGACAGGATAAAGTGCAGAGTGTGGGCAAATCGCCCCTTCTCATGCAGGCGGTCAAGGATGTCCGAAATGCCGTGCAGGCGGTCAAGCTCCGCAAAGGAAAGCCACCGGGTTGTAAGCACGGTGTAAGGGGGTGTGGCAGAGTAAAGGATGCCGTGCTTTGCGGCATCGCGGCGAAGCGCCGTGCCGGGCAGAAGCTTGAGAAAGCCAAGCTGGAGCACGTCGCAATGCGGGTATGCCGCATCAAAGGATCTCGCAAAGGAGCGATAGTCCTCAAAGGGGAGCCCCGCGATAAGATCAAGGTGTACGTGCAGATTTCCCGCCTCCTTCAAGCGCCTCGCGGCAGCAAGCGTTCCCATAGCGCTTTGGTGGCGGCTGATCGCCGCGAGTGTTTCCTCGTTGGTGCTTTGCAGACCGATCTCAAGGCGGATCTTCCCCTTGGGAAACTGCTTTAAAATGGCAAAGCTCTCCTCGTTAAGCAAGGATGCCGCGATCTCAAAATGGTAGCATTTGGTGTAGCGCGGGGAAAGCAAGCCCTGCCAAATGGCATTTGCGCGCGCACGGTCAAAATTAAAGGTGCGGTCTACTAATTTAACTGTTAAGGGTTGCTCAAATTTTTCAAACTCAAGCAGGTCGGCAAGTGTTTTCTCGGCACTTTTGGCGCGTACACCCTCGGTTACCGAGGAAAGGCAAAAGGCGCAGGAAAAGGGACAGCCGCGCGCGCTTTCGTAGTATACAAGTGGGGAGATCGGCTCGTTTGGCGCATAATGCGTGCCGCGTGCGGTAAATTGGGCATCGGGCGCGCCTTGCATCAGCTTTGGCAGTGCCTGGCCCTGCTTTAGCGCGGCGGCAAGCGTAACGATCGCGTGCTCGCCCTCGCCCGTGATAACGGTGTCAATAAAATCAAGCGAGGTAAAGCGTGCGGTATCAAAGGATACCTCGGGGCCACCAAAGACAATTTTGCAGTTGGGGCGCACGGTTTTGAGGTCCCTTGCCAGCACCAGCATTTCCTTGATATTCCAGATGTAGCAGGAAAAGGAGTAGAGCGCGGCATTTGCTTCAACCAAGCGCGCAAGCACCGAGGCGGTGCGGTCGCGCAGCGTTGCCTCGGTGCAGTGCACCGCGGTGTAGCCTGCCTCCTCAAGTGCCGTTTTCAGGCACCGCATGGCAAGATTTGAGTGGGCAAAGGAGCCGTTTAACGTAAAAAGTTCAATTTTCATAGTGCTATTGTATCACGTAAACTGTGAATTGTAAAGAGAGGCGTAAAAGCCGCCCGGCTTTTTCATCAGCGCCTCGTGGTTGCCTGCCTCTATCACGTTTCCGTCCTTGACGACCAAAATAATGTCTGCGTTTTGAATGGTGGAAAGACGGTGTGCGATCACAAAGCAGGTGCGCCCTGCCATCAGCTTTTTCATAGCCGCCTGTATTTGCTGCTCGGTGCGGCTGTCAACGTTGGAGGTCGCCTCGTCAAGGATGAGCATAGGGGCATCGGCAAGCATGGCGCGCGCGATGGTGATCAGCTGGCGCTGACCCTTGGAAATATTCACGCCGTCATCGGTGAGCATGGTGTCATATCCATCCTTCAGGCTTTCGATATAGTCATGGATATGCGCTGCCTTGGCGGCGGCGATCACCTCTTCACGCGTGGCATTCTCCTTGCCGTAGGTGATGTTTTCAAATATGGTGCCGCAAAATAGCCACGTGTCCTGCAGGACCATGGTAAAGGCACTGCGCAGCGATCTTCTCGTTGCGTCGCGCACATCCACACCATCGATGGATACAGCACCCTCGTTCACGTCATAAAAGCGCATCAAGAGGTTAATAACCGTCGTTTTTCCCGCGCCCGTAGGGCCTACGATCGCCACGGTCGTGCCGGGCTTTGCGTGTACGGTGAGGTCGTGCAGGATCGTTTTTCCCTCCACGTATCCGAATTTAACGTGAGAAAAGTCAACCTCGCCCTGCACATCGGTAAGGGCAGTGGCGGTATCCTTATCCTTTGTTTCGGGGGCCTCGTCGATCAGTCGGAACACGCGCTCTGCCGCAGCGGTTGCCGATTGCAGCTCGCTGACGATGTTAGCCAGCTCGTTAATGGGGCCCGAAAACTTGCGCGAATACTGCACAAAGGCGGAAACACCGCCAAGCGAGAGCACAAGGATCGGCGCGAGGGTCGGGGTGGTTTGCGTGAGCATGTAAAGAATGCCGCCGCACACCGTGACAAGCGCGATGGAAAGGTTGTTGATAAAGTTGACGGAGGGGCCGATCATAGCGCCGTGCCAATCCGCCTTGTAATACGCCTCGACCGCATCGTTATTGCGCGCATCAAAGCGTGAAACGATCGTATCCTCGCGCGAGTAGGCGCGAATGGTCTTTTGGCCTGAGAGCATTTCCTCGGCAAAGCCGTTCAGCTCTCCGAGTTTACGTGAGCGCGTCTTGAAAAGCGGACGGATGCGCTTGGTCTTGTAGCGGGTGAAAAGCACGGAAATGGGAATGGTAATGGCAAATACAAGCACCAACGGGGGCGAAATAGAGAGCATCATCACAAGTGCACCCACCACGGTAACGATGCTGGCAAGCACCTGCAGGATATCATGGGAAAGCGAGGTGTTTACCGTATCGATATCATAGGAGATGTGGCTGATAATGTCGCCCGTCTGGTGCGTGTCAAAATACCCGACGGGGAGTGAAGTCAGGTGCTCAAACACCTCACGGCGCATGGTGTAAATGATCCTTTGGCTCAGATTTACCATGATGACCGAAAGGATATAGGACAGCATTCCCGATACCGCGTAAAAGACGATCAAAAGACCGACAAAAAGCCAGACCTCCCCAAAATTGACTGCGCCCCGTCCCGGCTCAATGGCATCGATCGCCTTACCCGAGAGCATAGGACCCGCGAGGGCGAGGAGATTGGAGGAGAGCATGAGAAAAAGGGCAAGGATAACGGTTTTGGGATAACGGAGCAGGTATTTGCCCATGCGGCGCAGCACACGCACGCGATCGGCACCCGTTTGCTTTTGATCAACGACGGTGCTACTGAGGGACCTTGATTTGCCAAGGCCGCCGCCACCGCCGCCCATTTGCATATTATTCAAGGAAGGCACCTCCCATCTGCGAATCGCTGATCTCCTTGTAGGCGGGGCAGGTCACAAGCAGCTCCTCGTGTCTGCCCGCGCCGATCACCTTGCCGTGATCAAGCACCAAAATGTGATCTGCGTGCCGCACAGAGCTTACGCGCTGTGCCACGATCACGGTTGTGGTGTGCAGCTCCTCGCGAATGGCGCGGCGCAGGGCTGCATCGGTTTTGTAGTCAAGGGCAGAGGAGGCATCGTCAAGCACAAGGATCTCGGGATTGCCTGCAAGTGCCCTTGCAATGAGGATGCGCTGACGTTGACCGCCTGACACGTTTGTGCCCTTGGCGGTAAGCTGGTGCGCGTAGCCTTCGGCAAAGCTCTCAATGAAATCGGCGGCCTGTGCCAGCGTTGCCGCGCGGCGCATATCTTCATCGGAAACATCGCGCCCAAATCGGATGTTTTCCGCTACCGTATCGGCACATATGAAGTCGTTTTGCATCACAACACCAAACATTTGGTGCAGGCGCTTTTTGTCCATGGCATAGACATCCTCGCCGCCAATGCGGATGCTGCCGCTGTCAATATCATAAAAGCGCTGCAGAATTGATAGCAGTGTGGTCTTGCCCGAGCCCGTAGCGCCGATCACACCAAGTGTGCCGCCGCGCGGCAGAGTAAAGCTGACGTGAGAGAGGTTATCCTTTTTGCCGTTGTAGGAGAAGCAAACATCGTCAAACACGATAAAGGCTTGATCGTTATCGGCAAGCGGTGGGGTTGCGGTCTTTTTTGAGGCGTCCGTTGCCTGCAGCACCTCGGCAATGCGGTTGGCAGAGGCAGAGCTTTTTGTTGCCATGACAAAAATACGTGTCATGGCGGTCATGGCGCCCGACATGAGCGTAAAATATTGCAAAAAGGCAATGATGCGACCGGGAGCCGAGAGTCCGCCGTGCACCAGATACGCACCCACCAGAATGACTGCCACAAGCCCAAAGTTTAAAAACAGCGTCATCAGGGGCTGTGAAAGTGCCATGGTGATGCTTGCCTTGCGCTCGCAAGCGACCAGCCGTTTATTAACGCCATCATAGCGGCGGCATTCGTATTCTTCCTTTGACAGAGCCTTGATCACGCGTACGCCCTGACAGTCCTCGCGCACCACGCGCACCATGCCGTCAACTGCCTTTTGTGTTTGGCGGTAGAGCGGTAAGCCGCGGCGGGTAATGAAAAACACGGATCCGCCAATCAGGGGCATGGTTACGATCATGACGAGCGCGAGGCGCCAATCGAGGATCAGCGTGATCACCACACCGCCCGCCAGAAGGATCGGCACGCGCACTGCCATGCGCTGCATCATGCCGATAAAGTGGTGCACGTTGTAGGTATCCGAGGTCAGGCGGCTTTCGAGCGACGGCACGGTAAAGGCATCGGTCTGGCGTGAGGAAAGGTGCATGGTCGCCTCAAACAGATCGTGCCTGATGTGGCGAGATGCCTCCTTTGCCACCTTGGCGGCATTGCGGTTTGCAATGACGTTGCCGATCATGGCGCAGCACGCCGCAGCGATCATCGCAACACCCCACTTTAAAATATCAAGCAGGCTGTGTCGCGGCACCACTGTGTCAAGGATATGGCTGAGGATATAGGGCAGCAGTAGCTCAAACAGCGTGGCAAACACCTTTATGGTAAGACCAAATGCCACGGTGCGCTTGAGGGGCCGTAAATAGTTAAAAATCAGTTTCATTTGGGAAGCTCCTTCACTTTTTGCTGCGCGTTGGCATAGGCACGTGCCACCAGATCGGAGAAGACGTTCAGCTCCTCCTCGCTAAAGCCTCTGGTAATGATCTCGTTCCATTCGTGTGACATCTCGCGCAAAAGGGGCAGCAGCGCGAGCGCCTTTTGGGTAGGGGATACCAGCAGCACGCGGCGGTCACCTTCATCGGGCGTTCTGGTAACGTAGCCCTGCTTTTCCAAATGCGCCAAGCGCCGTGCGACGCTGCTTTTGTTGACAAAGAGCGCATCCGATAGTGTATCCTGTGAAATGTTGGGGTGGTGGCAGATATAAAATAGGTAAGGGCGGTCGCAGGCGCCTATGCCTGTGTCCGCAAGCTTGGGGGTGCGCCAAAAGTTGCCGTAGCGAACGATGGCGTTCATTTTACTTAAAGAGTGCATGATAATGCTCCTGTTTTAATTAGTTGCACACGCAACCAAATATATTATAGCACGAATGTGTGCGTTGTCAATAGAATTTAAAAAAACAGGAGGTATTTTTGCATAATCGGTGTGGCTTGCACATATAAGTGAATGAGGCAATAAACAAAGGAGGATTGAAAGATGGAAAATCAACTTGAAATGCCCAAGCAAGAAAGAAAAGAAGGGCGCCGCCCGTGGCGCCGTCAGATCGTGATCGCATGTGCTGTCATGCTTGTTGCCGTGGCTCTGGCTCTCAATTTTACGCTGTTTGGTGGCAATGCAAACACCACAGATCCGGGGGATGCGCCCGCAGGTGATGCGGCAGGAAACAATGATGCCCAGACTAACACCTCGCTTGACGGATATTTTTCTGCTACGCAGGTCAGCCGTCAGCGCGCACGCGATGAGGCGCTTGAGGTGCTGCAAAGCGTGGTAGACAGTGCGGAAGCCGACGAAGCCACCAAAACAGGGGCATTGCTTGAGATTTCCGAGCTTGCAAAGGAGATGGAGGCAGAGGCAAACATTGAGGCAATGGTGCTTGCCAAGGGCTTTGAGCAGTGCGTGGCGATCCTCAACGGTGAGACCTGCTCGGTCGTTGTAAACGGCGGGGAGCTGCAGCAAAATCAGATCTCTCAGATCAACGAGATCGTGTATGAGCAGGCAGGCATTCTCCCCACAAACATACGTATTATAACCAAATAAAGAGATCCTCGGGTCAGCGGTACGCCAAAGGGCGTTCGTTGACCCGATTTTTGTGTTGCCGTTACCTTGTTTCTTGACATTTTCGGTTAAATGTTATATAATATTTTTATGCTTTGTGAGGTTATCGTAAAAAAACGAGGAGAAATATATGTATAAGCTTTTAAAAACACTTTTTCTGTCCTTGCTGATCGCTTGCTTGCTTTTGCCTACACTTGCCTCCTGCGGCAAATGTAAGCACAAGGAGAGCGAATGGGTGGATGAGATCGAGGCGACCTGCTCTGTGGCAGGTACGCGTGTGAAAAAATGCACAGAGTGCGGCGCTGAGCTTGACCGCGAGCAATACAGCACCAATCATTTGTACGAGGAGGGCGCCTGCATTTACTGTGGGCGCACGCAGTACGGTTCGGAATTCCTGGAATATGCCGAGATCACGTTTGACGGAGAAGAGGGGTATGAGGTAATCGGTTACGGAAACAGTAACGCAAAAGCAGTGGAGATCCCTGCGCTGAGAAACGGCAAGCCCGTGCTTTCCGTTCGGGCAAGAGCCTTTTATAACAATGAAAAGATCACTTCGGTTACCTTTGGTAAGAATGTAAAAAAGATTGGCGAGAGTGCGTTTTACGGCTGCAAGGTGCTAGAAAGCGTTACCTTTCACGAGAACAGCGAGGCTGAGGTGATCGGTGCCGCCGCATTTGCGGAGTGTGTACTTTTGAAGGCGTTTTCTGTGCCATCGGGTGTGAGTGTTATTCCCGCACAAATGTTAAGGGGATGTACGGCGCTCAACGCGCTTACCCTGCATAGCGGCATTACCTCGATCGGCGAGAGTGCGCTTGAGGGGTGTGATGCCATTACTTACAGTGAGGAAAACGGTGCAAAATACCTTGGCGCAGCCGATGTGCCGCATTTGCTGCTTCTTGAGGTCATAGATAAAAGCATTACGTCCTTTACCGTGCCTGCCGACACCAGGATCATCGGCACTGCGGCATTCCTTGGCTGCACGGCGCTTGAGGCGATCACGCTGCCCGAGGGTGTGCTATCACTTTCCTCCTATGCCTTTGCGGCATGCACGGCATTGGCGGAGATATCGTTGCCTTCTACCCTGCAAAGCATCGGCGCCTATGCCTTTGCCGAGTGCGCGGCACTTACCGATATTGTGATCCCTGCTGCCACTGCACATATTGGTGAAAGGGCATTTTACAAGTGCCTTGCGCTTTCCGCAATACAGCTGCCGAGCAGCATCAAAACCATGGGCGTATTTGCCTTTCTCCAAACGGCTTTGTCATATACGGAGTGGAATGGCGGCAAGTATCTTGGCAATACCGAAAACCCTTATCTTGTATTGGTGGATACCGCAAGCGGTATTACGGCGCTTACCGTTCATGATAGGACCCGCGTGATCGCAAACGATGCGCTGGCAGACAGCGACTGTGCTGAGCTTCGATCGGTTACGCTCGGTGCAGACGTCATCACGCTGGGGGCAGGTGCCTTTGCGGGGTGCGCGGCGCTTGAGGAGCTGATCTTTTCGACAACTGAAGGCTGGAGGGTAGCTACCGTTTACGGGGAAAGCAAAATCGGCGTTAAGGTAGAGGATACGCCTTGGAATGCGGAAGCAATTACCAAGAGTGAGTTGAAAAATTACTATTGGTACCGTTAAAATTGTGAAATAGGACACCGGCAAACGAGGACAGGGAAGTGAAATTCCCTGTCCTTTTGCTTTGACGCTTTGAAAAAGCAGGAAAACCGCGTAAAAATCCATTGCAATGATTTGAAAAGTATGCTATAATAGATTAACTATATGAAAGGGGGAGAGCGCATGCTGACAACGTTGCTTTCTGCGGGGCTTTGCGGTATAGACGGTTTTTTGGTAACCGTGGAATGCGACGCACAGGAACGGCTTGGTGAATTTGAGATCGTTGGGCTGCCTGACGCAGCCGTAAAAGAGGCCAAGGACCGTGTGCGTACGGCAAGCTATAATAGCGGCTATCGCTTTCCCTCGCTTTCACTTACCGTGAATTTAGCACCTGCCAACCGTAAAAAAGAGGGCTCGGGCTTTGACGTGGCGATCTTGGCGGGTATCCTGCGGTGCGCCGGCATCATTGACCGACGCTGCGATCTTTCTCGCATATGCCTTGTAGGGGAGCTTTCCCTTTCCGGCAGCATTCGCCCTGTGCGCGGTGCGCTTTCCATGTGCGTGGCGGCACGCGATGCGGGCCTTACGCAAATTTTTGTGCCTGCTGAAAATGCAAAGGAGGCGGCTGCTGTGGCAGGCATGACGGTGTATCCCTTGACTGATATGCAGGCGCTGGTGGCACACCTTAACGGGCAGGAGCAGATCCTTCCCGTGTCGCCTGTGACAACTGATCTTCATGATGCAAGCCTTGAAGCGGCACTTGATTTTGCCGATGTGCGCGGACAGACTATGGCAAAGCGCGCGCTTGAAATTGCCGCCGCGGGCGGACATAACGTATTGCTGATCGGCCCGCCCGGTACGGGCAAATCGATGCTGGCAAAGCGCTTGCCAACTATATTGCCGCCTCTTACCTTTGATGAGGCGATCGAAACCACCAAGATCCATTCGGTTGCGGGCACGCTCCCCGAGGGCAAGTCATTGCTTGGCGCAAGACCCTTTCGGGCGCCGCATCACACCATGTCAGCAGTAAGCCTGGTGGGTGGTGGGGCAAATCCCATGCCGGGCGAGGTGTCGCTGGCCCATAACGGTGTGCTCTTTCTTGATGAATTGCCTGAGTTTCCCAAGACTGTAACCGATACACTGCGCCAGCCCCTTGAGGATCGGCGTGTGACCATCACCCGTGCGGCGGCACGCGTCACGTTTCCGTGCTCGTTTATGCTGGTGGGTGCTATGAATCCCTGCCGTTGCGGGTATTTTGGCCATCCCACAAAGCCCTGCACCTGCTCCCCGACCGACGTGAAGCGCTATATCTCGCGCATCAGCGGCCCGCTGCTTGACCGCATTGATATTGAGGTAGAGCTGCCCTCGCTTTCCTATGAGGAGCTGGCAACAAGAGAGCCCGGTGCTGAAAGCTCGCGCACCGTGCGTGAGCGCGTGATGCGCGCAAGGGCGTTTGCGGCGGCGCGTATGAAGGGCGAAAAAAGTATATTTTGCAACGCACAGCTTGACGGCTCGGCAATTCGCAAATATTGCGTGATCGATGAGAGCGCCCGCACACTTTTGCAGGGTGCGTATGACCGCATGGGGCTTTCCGCCCGCGGCTATGACCGCGTGATGCGCGTGGCGCGCACCATTGCCGACCTTGATGAGAGCGAAACGATCGGCGCTGCCCATATCGCTGAGGCGATACAGCTGCGCAGTCTGGATAAAAAATATTGGAATTGATCGCGTTTGGCGATATCGAAAGGAAGTATATTATGTCTAACACCGGTTACATTTCTCCCTTTTCTACCCGTTATGCATCCAAGGAGATGCAGTATCTTTTCTCGGTGGAGAAAAGGCCGCTTACCTTCCGCCGCTTGTGGATCGCGCTTGCCGAGGCAGAGCAAAAGGCGGGCTTGCCGATCACCGATGAGCAGATCGCCGAGATGAAGGCGCACGAAACCGATCTGGATCTTGAGCTTGCGGCTGAGTATGAGAGAAAGCTGCGTCATGACGTCATGGCATACATCCACGCGTGGGGCGACGTTTGCCCCAAGGCGCGCCCGATCATTCACCTTGGTGCAACGTCTGCCTATGCGCAGGACAATGCGGATATGATCATTTACCGTGAGGCGCTGCTTTTGGTGCGCGGAAAAATGGTACGCGTGATGCAAAATCTGCGTGATTTTGCCCTGAAATACAAGGATCTCCCCACGCTCGGCTACACCCATTTGCAGCCTGCGCAAATGGTAACGGTCGGCAAGCGTGCCACGCTTTGGCTTTACGATCTGCTGCTTGATTACCGCGATCTTGAATATACGCTCTCCACGCTCGCACTTCTTGGCTCCAAGGGCACAACGGGTACGCAGGCAAGCTTTATGGAGCTTCTTGACGGGGATAGTGAAAAGATCGATGAGATCGAGCAATATATTGCCGAACAAATGGGCTTTGACAAGGTCGTGCCCGTAAGCGGTCAGACCTATTCGCGCAAGTTTGACAGCCGCATCATGAACGTGCTCTCGGGCATCGCGCAGAGTGCGTATAAGTTCTCAAACGACATGCGCCTTTTGCAGTCCTTTAAGGAAATGGAGGAGCCCTTTGAGAAGAATCAGATCGGGTCGTCTGCCATGCCCTACAAGCGCAATCCCATGCGCTGTGAGCGCATCAGTGCGCTCTGTCGCGCAGTCATTTCAAATGTCACCAACACGGCGATCACCCATTCGACGCAGTGGATGGAGCGCACGCTTGATGACAGCGCGAATCGCCGTATTGCCATGTCCGAGGGGTTCCTCGCGATCGATGCGATCCTCAACGTTTATATTAACGTTACCGACGGTCTTGTGGTTTACCCGAAGGTGATCGCCTCCCGCGTGGCTGCCGAATTGCCCTTTATGGCATCGGAGAATATTCTCATGGCTGCCGTGAAGCGCGGTGGCGACCGTCAGACGCTCCACGAGGTCATTCGTGAGCACGCAATGGCGGCAGGCCGTATGGTCAAGGAGGAGGGCAAGGCAAACGATCTTCTCGAGCGCATTGCCGCAGATCCTCGCTTCGGGCTTGATAAGGCAGATATTGAAAAGCTGCTTGACCCCGCCGATTACATTGGCAGATGCCCCGAGCAGGTGGAGCAGTTTATCCTGAGCGAGGTCGATCCCGTTCTTGCCAAGGTGCAGGCGATCGGCGGCGCTGCTTTGACGGTTTAAACCTTTGATGATAAAAATGATGGGGGGTGTCATACGGTGAGCATGCGTGAAGGTGCGCAAGGCGGTTTTTGCAATCTTAGAGAAATGCTTTGCGCTACTCGAGAAAAACACGGCACGTGTGTGGCTTTTCATGAAAAAAAGCAGGGCTTTTATCAGCATATTTCCTACGGACGCCTTTGTGAGGAGGCGGGGGCACTGGGCACGGCGCTGTGCCGTATGCTGCCTGCCTCGCCTCGCGTGCTCCTTGTAGGCAAAAGCAGCTACCATTGGGCACTTTCCTTTGTTGCACTGCTTTGTGGCGCGGGTATACCCGTGCCGGTAGATGCAGCGCTTTGTGCCGAGGATATCGAGGAAATTGCGGCAAGCGCCCACGTAGATGCTGTGCTTTACGATGCGGATGCGGCAGAGCTTGTCAAGGGGCTTTCGGGTATTACCTCCATTTGTTTTGATGCGATTCCGCAGCTCGTTGAGGATGGCAGAACTGTCGTGCTTGCGGGCGAGGAGGATATCTTTGCCACGCCGATCGATCCCGAGGCTCCCGCTATGATCTTTTATACAGGCGGCGCTGCAAAAGGGGTCGTTCATTCACACAAAAGCATTGCAGCCACGCTTGCGGGAATATGTGCTTCGAGCACGGTAAATGAGGAGGATATCTTCCTTTCGGTACTGCCGTTATCCCACGTGTATGAGTGCGTGTTGGGGCTCTTGTATCCCATCGCGTGCGGCGCTTCTATTGCGTTTGCCGAGGGGCTTGGCAGCATGATGCGCAATATGCGTGAGATCCACCCCACCTGCATGGTTACGGTGCCTTTCCTTGCCGAGCGTATCTATGATAAGCTTTGGCAACTAGTAGGTGAAAATGAAGCACGGGTACGGCGTGCGATTGCTATATCAGACCCCGTTCGTCCTCTTTCCGCAAGACAAGCGCTGAAGGAGCGCTTGCTTGCGCGTGCGCGCGCGCCCTTTGGCGGCGCGCTGCGCTATATGATGATCGTGGGCGGTTGCTTGCCCGCGGCACTTTCAAAGGGGCTTCGTCAGCTTGGTATTTTTGCCGCACAGTGCTACGGCATGGCGGAATGCGGTGGGCTTGTCGCAATGACCTCGCCCACGTGCTACCGTGACGGCACGGTTGGCATGCCGTTACCAAACGCTGCGGTCGAGCTTTTGAACCGGCAAGCGGACGGTAGCGGTGAGATACGGATCAAGTCAAGCGGCTTGATGCTGGGATATGCCGATGATGAGGCGTTCTTGATGAGTGAGCCGCAGCAAGAGGGCTATGATACGGGTGACATGGGCAGGATAGACAGCGACGGATTTTTACATATCATTGGTAAAAAGGAAAACTGCATCATTCGTGCTGACGGTACGGTGATCTCGCCCGAGGAAACAGAGCAGCTGCTTTTGCAAAGCCCGCTTGTGCGAGAGGCGGTTGTGGTAGGTGTGCGTGATGATGCACGAGGGGATTGTGAGCCCGCCGCCATGATCCTGCCCGATATAGAAAATGCCGCGGATCTCTTTGGTCCTGCCTTTACACGGGAGGCGTTGGAGAGCGCTGTTGGCGAGTGGATCTGTGAGATCAATAAGGGGCTGCCTGATGCGGCACAGATCCTGCTCTTTGCCCTGTGTGAAACCGCGTTTCCAAAGGATGCGGCAGGGCGTGTGATACGTGCCGCAGTCGCCGCAGAGCTTCAAGCGGCAAAGGGCGTTGATGAGAAAACTTTGAGTCAATAGGAGTAAAGCATATGAGCAAAAAGGTTGTTATTTGCAGTGACAGCACCACAGATCTTAGTGCGGAGTTGATTGCAAAATATGACATTAAAACAGTGCGTCTTACCGTCAATCTTGGTGGTAAGGTATATACTGACGGGCTGGATGTCGACCCCGATATGATCTACCGGCATTACGAGGCACACGGTGAGTTGCCTAAGACCGCTGCCCCCAACATTGCCGCCTTCTGCAGCTTCTTTGAGGAGCAGACAGCAAACGGGTGTGCCGTAGTGCTTTTTACGATCAGTGGGGAAATGTCCTCTACCTATAATAACGCGCGCCTTGCGGCGGCAAATTATCCCGATGTTTATGTAGTGGATACGAGAAACCTCTCCACGGGCGGAGGACTTTTGGTCTTGGCTGCGGCGCAAATGGCACAAAGCGGTATGTCGGCAGGTGAAATTGCAAGGGAGAGCGCCTCGCTGGTTGACCTTGTGGATGCCTCGTTTGTGATCGACAATCTTGAATTCTTACATAAGGGCGGCAGATGCTCGGCAGTTGCGGCGCTTGCCGCGGGCGTGCTGCAATTAAAGCCCTGCATTACGGTGCGCGGCGGCAAAATGGGCGTGGCGAAAAAATATCGCGGCAAATTTGCACGCGTGCTGCAGACCTATATTGCCGATCGCATTGGTACTGCTGCGAATATCGATCTCTCGCATGTGTTTGTGACGCATGCGGGGTGCGATGAGGAGATCGTGGCACAGTGCGTGGCACAGGTGAAGGCGGCCGCGCCTTGGGGAGAGGTGCATGTGACCCGCGCGGGCTGTACTGTTTCCTCACACTGTGGCAGAAATACGCTTGGCGTGCTGTTTATGCGTAAGAAATAAGAACAGAACAAAAGAAAACCGCTGTCCGCGTTGCCTTTGGCAACGCGGACAGCGGTTTTTTGCAGAGGAGTAATACGTTTTGTGTGTTTTTGAAAATTATTTGTTGCGCAGACCCTTGGGGTAGTGGTTCTTGAGCTTTCCGTTTACGCACTTGCCGCCGCCAAGGGGGGCGCCCTCAAAGAAAACACAAGCGTAGCCGTTTTTCTCGTGTGCCAGCTCAGGGCAGTCGATCTCCTCGCCGCGCAGATATTGTGCAATACGCGGATCGTTGCAAGTGAGGTGCAGCTGTCGGCAAAACAGGTGTCCGTATGCCGAATAGAGCTGATGGTGTGGCTCAATGCGATTTTTTTGGAGTGTGCCGATGCACACGCCCGCTGCAAAAACACCCGTGGGTGGTAGGGGAATGTCGGGGGCAAGATAGAGGCTGTCGCGCAGGCGACAAAGCGTGCCTTGCGGTTCCTTGGTGAGTGCTTCGGCAAAAAGTGCCGCAACGGTGTCGATTTCCGCGCGGGTGAGCGGTAGAGCGTTGCTTTTTGGCGGACTATTCTTTTGACTTGCGGTAGCGCGTACCATGAGGGCAAGGAATTGCCCCTCGCCGGGAGAGCGATGCGGATAAAAGCGGCGGCAGGAGGTGAGATCTTGCCCGGCAACAGGGATGCCGTCTGCTGTAACCGCGGCGACCGAAGGGGCAACGGGAATGAGCGAAAAATCGGGGTGCGTGTCAAGAAAATGCGCTACATTTTGCTCGTTTTCCTCAAGCGAAAAGGTACAGGTGGAGTAAAGCAGCCTGCCGCCGGGTGTCACACACCGTGCGGCATGAGAAAGGATCTCGCGCTGACGCTCGGCGCAAAGCCGAACGTTTTCCTCGCTCCATTCCTCTCCCGCTACCTCATATTTGCGCAGCATGCCTTCGCCTGAGCAGGGCGCGTCCACCAAAACAAAATCAAAGTAAGCACCGTAAAAATCGGCAAGTGCCTTGGGGGCAAGATTGGTCACCACTGTATTTGTAGCACCCATACGTTCCATGTTGCCCTGCAAAATCCTGCACCGTGCAGGCACGTATTCGTTGGATACTAAAACGCCTCCTGTTCCGATCGCAGCGGCAAGCTGCGTGGATTTTCCACCGGGTGCCGCGCAAAGATCCAGTACACGCGTGCCCTCGGTAATTTCAACGGCCGCGATCGTGCTGATCGCAGAGGGATCCTGCATATAGATCATGCCTGCATGGTGCAGGGGGAGCGCTCCCACCTTCTCATCGGTTGCATAAAAGGCATTGGGGGCAAAGGGAAGGGGCTTCGGCACAAAGGGGAGGAGGGGCATAAGGCGCTCGGCGGTCGTTTTTATCGTGTTGACACGAAAGGCACGCACGGCAGGGGCTTCGAGGGCGGCACAAAACGCGTCGTATTCGGCATCGCCGAAAAGATCCCGCATGCGCGCGAGAAATTTTGTTGGGATCATGCGGTATATTTTCATCCTTTCTTGGATATAATGGCATATAGATAAAGTATACCGCCCGGCACAGATACTTGTCAATAACTTTTTTTCAAAAAGGCTTGACATCGGCATTTTGATATGGTATAATAGCAAAGCGAGTGAGGGCAACCTCAGCATTTCGGCTTGCCGGAATGGCGGAACTGGCAGACGCCCGGGACTTAAAATCCCGTGATACTTAGTATCGTACCGGTTCGATCCCGGCTTCCGGCACCATTTTTAATTTCATATCGCGGGGTAGAGCAGCTTGGTAGCTCGTCGGGCTCATAACCCGGAGGCCGTGTGGTTCAAATCCCACCCCCGCAACCAAAAAAATTCCTCGGACTTGTTCCGAGGATATTTTTTTACCTCTTCACTTTTCACTCTTCACTCTTCACTTTTCTCCCTCCGCAGAGGAATTTTTTTTGGAGGTAATAAGTAATAGTGAATAGTGAAAAGGTATTAGATGTAGCTTTTCGCTGTGGCGAAAAGCATTTTTTATTATATCAGGTTGAAAAGTAATAGGTTTTATGGTATAATTATTATAACAAAGTAAAAGGCGGTAAGGTTATGGCTGACAGTCCTTTGATAGTGAAATCTAAAGCGTTTGCGCTTGATGTGATACAGGTATGCAAGGAACTCAGAGTGGCAAAGTGCGAGAGTGCTTTGATCAATCAGTTTTTACGCTCGGGAACAAGCATAGGTGCGAATATCAGAGAAGCTTTTTATGCTCACGGAAAGGCTGATTTTATTGCTAAACTGCAAATAGCTTTGAAAGAGTGTTCCGAAACGGAATATTGGATTGAACTTATTTTAGAAAGTGGATATTATCACGACAAAACCTTGCTCGATAAATGTACGGAGCTAAAAAGGATTTTAATTTCTTCCCTTAATACAGCAAAAGCAAATCAAGATAATAAATAAATCTCAAAAAAGCACTGGACTTCTCGCGATCTTTCGGTATAATGAGTGTTACCACCCGAAAGGAGCGCGAAAATGATAGACTTAAAGCCCTATTATCAAGTAAAACTGACTCTTTGCCGTTGTATGTCATACTATCTCATCAATCCCCCGAAAACCGAGAACGAAAAATACGCTTACGACATTATTCAAAAGGCGTATTGGATAAACGAGAAAAAGATTGAAATGCTTGATTTTGATAAAAGCAAAAAACTACTCCAAGATTATTATAAATTTCAAATAAACAAATGAATGGTGGTGATAAGGTGAAAAACTTTGTAGGTTTTACCTCAAACGGTGAATATTCCGTTGGTTGCACAGGGCAAACGGTATATTTATATGACAAAGGTGGCAAGGAGCTTGCAAAATTCAAGGATTTGAGATATGCTTATTCTCCTATGATTTCACCTGACGGAAAAATTCTCGTTATAAAGTCAACGGAAGGTAGGCTTGCGGTTTATTCGCTTGAATCTCACACACTTGTAAAAAAATTCCGCTTCTCAAAGGTTGACGGTTCGCAGGATGATAATTTCTGCTTTTCACCCGATAGCAAGGAATTTTATAATATTGAGCGACACATTGACAGCTGTAAAACTGCTCTTTCAATATACGATACATCAGATTTTTCTTTGAAAAAGAAAATTCTGCATGATGATTTCATCCTTGTTCTGACAGCAGTCGAGTATGATACCGAAGAAAACAAGGTATTTCTGTTAGGGTATATGCGAGAGTCTGAAAGTGGGGTTGCGTATAAATTTTTTGTGGGAGAACTTGTAAAAAACAGCCTACAAAGCATTGTGTACATAAGTCAAAAAGAGCACGACTTTTATTTGGATTGTAAAAGCTTTGAAATTCATTCTTTTGCAGTTACAGATTGCTATACCCCTGACGAGATAGGTAGAATCAAAAACGCCAAGCACTCATTGGCGAAACTATGGAAATACTATTCAAAATAATTGGCATCTATTAAGGATGCACAACACAAAAAAGAAAACACCCCCTCGTGGGGTGTTTTCTTTTTTGTCCACGGGGCTTGCGTTTTGAACCCTGCGGCGTGCCATTACTGTGGAAGCTGTAAGCATAATGCCGCCGCAGAGAAGGTTGCCGTTTTTGCAAAGCAAAATGGTCGGCGGTGCCGACAAGGCAACCTTTAAACGTGCGAGCGAAGCGAGCAAAGTGGGGCAACATCCCACCCCCGCAACCAAAGACTTGTTGAAAAACGAGTCTTCTTTTTTTCCCTTTGGCAAAAATGGTGCTGGGGTGAGGTTTGAGCCTCACGAGCTACGCTCTATGACCTGAGCATTCAAGCCCTACGGGCACAGAATGCCGTCGGGGTCTATGCTTGCCGTCTAAGGCGGCAACATACTGCGTCATTTTGCGTGTCCGACCGCAAAATAGCAGATAACCCATTCCCAGCTTTTTTCAAATCCCACTCCCGCAACCAAAAAGAAAAGTCGCGCAAGCGGCTTTTTTGTACTTTTCACTATTCTCTTTTCACTCTTCACTTTTCTCTTACTCTCCCGCGCGACTTTTCCGGAGAAGAGATAAGAAGAGAGAAAAGAAAAGGTAGCTTTTCTCCCTTTGGTCGAAAAGCATTGATTTTTAGTTAAAATGTGATATAATGATTTCAAAGAGAGGTGAAGACAATGAATAGCCCCTTACTTGAAAAATTAATGGATTTCGCAACGCAAATTGTGCTTTTCTACGAAGAATTTTCAAAGAGTAAAAAGGATACGACGATCGCAAAGCAATTATTGCGTTCTGCCACAAACGTGGGTGCGAAAACAAACGAAAACGAAGGTTGATTTTTTGTTAAGCTGAAAGGATTACACATATGATTAAATCAATACTAAAGGGGATAAAATCGCCCGATAAAGAATTTTCGCCTATTCCCTTTTGGTTTTTGAATGATACTTTAACGGATGAGGAAATCGCACGTCAGCTTTGCGATTTTCACGATAAGGGGATTTTTGGAGTAGTGCTCCATCCTAGAATCGGTATTCCCGAGTCAACAACCTACCTTTCAGACCAATTTATGCATTTCATAAAGGTTGCCGTACAAACGGCAGCAGGTCTTGGCATGTCGGTTGTTCTATATGACGAAGCGATGTACCCGTCAGGAAGTGCGCACGGGTTGGTCGTCGCCGAAAACCCAAAATTTGCGGCACAGGCAATTGTTCTGACAGAGGATTGTACTGAGGGAAAGCTTATTGCAAAATGCAAGAGTGGAAAATATATCGTTCAGGTTAACAGCGGTGGAACGATACGCGGAATTCATTACGGAGAGGACGACTTTGAGGAAAACGCGCCGCCTGCGGCAGATCTTTTGTCACAGGCATCGGTCGATACCTTTATCATGTTGACCTATCAAAGATATTTTGATGTTGTTGGCGAGTATTTTGGCAGTACCGTGATTGGTTTCTTTACCGATGAGCCGTCGGTACTCGGTCGTTGCTGCAGAAAAAATTGTTTTCCTTTTACCTGGGATTTCGAAATTGATTTTGAAAAAGCAGGCGGAAGGCTCGACGAGCTTGAAGGTCTGTTTACGGGCGAGGAAAACGAAAGCACAATTCTATATCGTAAAATGATCTTTCAGCGCGAGCTTGATATTTATTATGAATCGCTCCACCGTTTTTGTGCGGAGCACGGTATCGCCCTTATGGGACACCCTCATTTTGGTGATGATATCGAATGTGAGAGGTATTTTGATATCCCCGGACAGGATATGGTATTAAGATGGGTTGCCCCCGAAAAGGATCCGCTTGGCGGCAGGGAAAGCGCGCAGGGCAAATGCTCCTCGGATGCGGCTCGCATAAGCGGAAAAAGGAGAAATTCCAACGAGTGCTTTGGCGTTTGCGTCAGAAACGATATCCCCTGGTATTTCACGGGAGCAGATATGAAATGGTATATTGACTATCTCGGAGTTCGTGGAGTAAATATGTTTATCCCACACGCGTTCTATTACAGCGTAAGAGGAAAAAGAAAGGATGAAAGACCTCCGGATGTCGGTCCTAACAATATATGGTGGGAGCATTACGGTCAGATTTCCGATTATATAAAGCGCATATCCTATATTATGACCGATTCCGCAAACGAAGCGCGCGTTGTCGTAATGTGTGAAAACCGCGATATGCGAATAGACAAAGTAAGAGAATTCTATGAGAATCAAGTGGAGTTCAATTATCTGCCCTACGCTGATTTTCACCCGGATATGGTCCAGGGAAATTCGCTTGTCGTAGGTAAAAATGTCTATACCTATGTATGCTGCGATGACAATGAGCGCGTTCCCTCCCTGCAAAAAATAGAGGGAATTAAAGATCTCGGATACCGTGATATTTATACAGAAAATCCCTGCCCCACGCTCCGAGTCTCGCGCATTCAAAAAAACGGTGTCCGAATGATTTTTCTGACCAACGAGGGTGACACAGATATTGTCACGCAGGCTTCTATCGATGATGCAACCGAGCTTATCTTTATTGATCTTTGGACCGGATGCTATTGGAAACAGGAATGTAAGCGATACAACGGAAAAACGCATTTTGATCTTTCGATGAAATATCGCGAGAGCTTACTGTTGATCCTTGATTGTAATGGGACAGTCGACGCACCCTTACAAAATAAAAAGGAATATGCTTCCGTTGATTTCAGAATGATCCACCACGATGAGACAAAGTATATAAAAACATACGCCGGTAGCTTAAATGCGGACAAGGTAAACAATGAAAACTTATGGATATCTGTGGATGCTGAGGAAATGGTCGAATGCTTTGTAAACGGTAATTTCGTAGGTGTCAGTCTTTGGAACAGGCATGAGTTCAATTTAGCGTCTTATCTCCACAGCGGAGAAAATGAAATTCTTTTAAGAGTAACCGGAAATGCGGCAAACCGATTTACTAATTATAAGATTCCATACGGCCTTAACAATGATGCCTGATTATAAAAACAAGCGGGGCTTTGATTTCATTGACTTTTTGAGGTTGACATCTATTTAGGCTGTACAACACAAAACGAAAAAGCACCCCTTGTGGGTGCTTTTTTCGTTTTGCTTGCCCTTGGCAAGGCGGGGGTGGGATTTGAACCATGCGAAGGAGGCGCATGGGGCGACCTTTGGTCGCATCAGACCGAGCACGCGATGGTAGCGTTTGGTAATGAACGTGCCGTATTTTATTATTTTGCCTCATCTTTTTCATTATAGTAATTTCTTGTATCTTCAGCACATTTTTCGATACGTTCCATTATTCCATCTTCGTATATATCAGCATAAAGAAAATCTTTAAGATTTATCTCCCCTTCGGGGCGCTGGTAGGATTTTTCGGGATCGATGGGGGGATATCTCAGCACAAAATGTACGGAATAGAATGAAATGCCCGATCGATCTAATAATTCCTTTGTTTTTAACAGTATTTCGGCTGCCTTTTCGTTCGTTACGGTGTCGCTGTCGATATACAGTACGAGCTTTCCGTTTTTAGCTCCCAGCTCGCCTACGTTATAAAATCTGTCGTTGACAAGCTCACTTCTCTTGATGGCGCCTTCCACCGCTTCCGTACCGACCTCGCGCTCAAATTCCAAGTCACCGTACCCCATAGATACGGTGTAAGGATAAGATCGGCTGCCAAGAACGGTATCTACCATTTCACGGTACTCAAAAAACAATCTGTTCGCCACATTTCCGTGTCCCTGAACGCGTGAGCTGTAATCATCATATCTTAACTTGCCAAACATGGAGATCCGCAATGTAAAATGACCATCCATGCTGCTGGGGGATACGATGTGAGCGTAATATCCGCCGTCCTTAAAGCTATAGGATACCTCTTCTATCGTATAATCGGTATTAGGATAGGTTGCTTCAAGGTGTTTTTCTGCTGTGTGTCGAGCCACCATTTTTGAAATGGGATTACCCACAAGCCCATTTGCGAACCAACAAACCCCGACGATCAAAACAATAGCCAAACATAGAGCTGATATTTTTAGAATCCGTTTTTTCATTTTTTATCCTCCTTCCGAAGGGCGAAATGTAAGAGAAAAGCGATCGTCACTCCGATGAGGACAAAGATGGCATACAACACGGTCCACATAAGCGTATCCGCAAAGCCTAACTCCACAAGTTGAAAAGCGAATATGGCAAGGTCGATGAAAAGCAACAACACGGGTACTTTATAAACCGCTTTCCATTTGAATACGTAATATCCAAAAATGCCAACGACCGGCATAATCAAGCTATTGTACATGAGGTTATTGCCTGCAGTCCACCCGAAGCCAAGGAAAATTAAAAATATGAGCGCGGCATAAGCAATAGAATAAAACTGTTTGTTCATACGTTTCATCATTTTCTTGAAAGACTTTGCATCATCAGACATTTGAACAGGCTTTGCTTCGGTCGTTGATAGCTCCGCGCCCTCTTTCAAATTTACAAGCTCTCTTTGACATTCGTCACAACCTTTCAGATGCTCGTTTATATACTGCGCCGTTTCTGTGCTGACCATGTTTTCAATGTAAAGTGGGAGCAGGTCCCTTGTTACACTACATTCCGTTTTCACCGTTCTTGCCCTCCAATCTTTCTTTAATCATTTTTCGCGCTCGGTGATAGGTGACGCAAGCCCAATTCTCGGTCTTGCCAAAGATCTCGGCAATTTGCTTGAACGAGAGCTGTGCATACACACGCCACAGAAATACTTCCTTGTATGGCTCACTAACATTGTGCAAAGCTTTTTGTATTCGCTCGATCTCGTCACGTCGGGCACACTCCTCTGCCACGCTTGGGGCGAGGTCGGGTATCTCCTGCATTTTGGCTTCGTCAATGTGTTCTGTTCGATTGCTTTTCTTTGTATAGGAATAATAACAGTTTTTTGCTATTTGGCAAAGCCAAACGCGCACGTCACAATCGCCGCGGAAGCTGTCGATCGATTTCATTGCTTTGAAGAAGGTATCACTTGTTATTTCTTCGGCCATATGTTCGTTTCCCGAAAGCCGCAGAATATACAAGTAAACATCGTTAAAATAGGTATTGTACAGCTGCTCAAAATCTGTCACGCCATCACCTCCTTCACTTATAAGACTCCGAAGAAAAGAAAATCTTACAACCTTTTTTCTTAGTATACCATATTTTGTCTTGCAATGTGTGAATAAGGGTGTTGATTCTTTCGAATATGCACATATTCGGGCTTTTTCGTTTTGCTTCCGCAAACGCGGGGATCACACTTATGGGGGCACTATTTACAAGATGTGGCGTTTGTGCTATAATGGTTTTATCAAAGCAAGGATGGTGTAGTGCTATGGAGTTCGGAGAAAAAACGTTATACCAAGAGGCGCGCTCGGTGATAGCGGAAATTGCAGAAAAGGCAAATTTAAAAAGGGGCAGTATTTTGGTGATCGGTTGCTCGACCAGCGAGATCGTGGGTGCGAAGATCGGCACCAATTCGGCACCCGCGGTGGCGGCAGAGGTCTTTGGTGCATTTTTGGATTATGCAAAGGAAAATGGCATCTATCTTGCAGTGCAGTGCTGTGAGCATCTGAACCGTGCCATTGTGATCGAGCGTACGGCAGCCGCCGGGCTTGAGATCGTTAACGCGGTTCCGCAGCCCAAGGCGGGCGGCTCTATGGCAACGCAGGCGTATGCCATGCTGCAAGACCCTGTTGTGGTAGAAGAAATAAAAGCCGACGCGGGCATAGATATCGGCTTTACGCTCATTGGCATGCACCTTAAGCGCGTGGCGGTGCCCGTACGGCTTGAAAGCAATCGCATTGGAGAAGCGACTGTTGTTGCGGCGCGCACGCGCCCCAAGTTTATCGGCGGAGTAAGAGCCGTTTACGATGAAACGATGCTGTGAGGTGGATCAGAAAAGGAAAAGCAGGCTTTTACCTGCCGCAAAATAATCTCGTAGGGGCGATTCACGAATCGCCCGCCTCAAATGGCATAAAAACAAAAACGGGCGATTCGTGAATCGCCCCTACAGAAAAGGACGGAGATCTTATACCTTCGTCCTTTTTTGCACTTGCAAGCGAGGGCGAAAGGTGCTACAATTTAAGTAGTAGATCGATCAAGGAGTGTTTTATGTTTATACTGAAAAAAATAGGATGCCGCGCGGTGCAGCTTGCTTTTCGTGCGGTACTGCCCGTGCTTCCGTACAGAGAGCCGAGGATCCTTTCCTCTGTTGATGCATTGGGAGAGGTGCTTTTGGCGCGCGGTGAGGCTTCGGCATTGATCGTGACAAGCGCAGGGAGTGCCAAGAGGGGTATGATCGTTCCCATTGAGGAAGTGCTGCAAAAGCAGGGCATCCGCTATGCTATCTATGATAAAACGCAACCAAATCCCACGGTTGCAAATGTAGAAGAGGCACTCCAAATGTATTACGAAAACGGTTGTGATAGCCTGATTGCCATTGGTGGCGGGTCTGTGATGGACTGTGCCAAGGGGATCGGCGCGAGAGTCGCTTACCCTAAAAAGGAGCTGAACAAGCTGGCGGGGGTGATGAGGGTGCTTCGCAAGATCCCCTTGCTCATCGCCATCCCAACAACGGCGGGCACAGGCAGTGAGGTGACGCTTGCTGCCGTTATTACAGATGAAAAAACGCGCCACAAGTATGCGATCATGAGCTTTCCCTTAATTCCGCAGTATGCCGTGCTTGATGCCGCGCTCACCTGCTCTATGCCGCCGCATCTCACCGCCACTACGGGTATGGATGCACTGACCCACGCAGTGGAGGCTTATATCGGGCGCGCCACGTGCAGAAAAACAAGGCGTCTGGCGCTTGATGCCACGGCACTTGTGTTTGAAAACATAGAAAAAGCATATACCAATGGGCAGGATACCGTTGCGCGTGAAAATATGCTGCATGCCGCATACAAGGCGGGGGTTGCGTTTTCGATGTCCTATGTCGGGTATATACACGCCATTGCGCATTCTCTTGGTGGAAAATACGATACCCCGCACGGGCTTGCCAACGCTGTTATTATGCCTCACGTGCTTGGGGGATACGGCAAGAGCGCACACAAAAAATTGCACCGCCTTGGCATTGCCGCAGGTGTTTGCAATGCGGGCGACAGCCACGAGGTTGGGGCGAAAAAATTTATTGCGGCTGTGAGGGTGCTAAATGCAAGTATGCAGATTCCCGCGGTTATTTCGGATATCAAGGAAGCGGATATCCCCGCACTTGCTAAGCATGCCGAGCGGGAGGCAAATCCGCTTTATCCTGTGCCGAGGCTGATGACGGGCAAGGAGCTTGAGGTCTTATATTATCAAATTGCGGGGCTTAACACCAAGAAATAACAACGCTTGAGGGTGCGGACTCAGAGTTCAGCAAAATTTTTTAAAAACTCTTGACTTTTACCTAAGGAAGAAGCCTACCTCAACCGTGAGCTTTGCAACGAAACCGGCATACAAAAGATGCTTGATGACCTTTACAAGGAAGGCAAGTACGGCGTAAAGACCGGCGCGGGCTTTTACGATTACGCCGACGGGAAAGATGTTGAGGCGCTGAAAGCGCGTGACGAGAAGTTTGTAAAGATCTACAAGGTGCTTTATTCCTAACAGAACAAGCACCCTTTTTTGGGGTGCTTATTCTTTTTTTAAAAGATACGTATAAAATATTTTCGACACGAATTGACTTTATAAAACAGGGGTGTTATAATAAAAATTGGGTACATACTAAAAAATAAAGATACCCAAAAAAGAGGAGGGAAAAATGAGTAAAAATCTTGTGTATGACATCAGTGACAAACCGCGGTTTCATGAAATGATCGTGTTTGCGATCCAACAGCTTTTGGCGATCATGGCCGCTACCATTCTGGTTCCCGCAATCATTGGAAATGGCATGAGCCAATCCGCAGCCCTTTTCGGTGCCGGTGTAGGCACACTGGTCTATCAGCTCTTTACAAAATTCAGAAGCCCTGTTTTCCTTGGTTCTTCCTTTGCATTTATCGGTTCTATGCTCGCGGCGTTTGCCGGTGCGATATCCACCTCTGCCGGGTATGCCGGTCTTGTGATCGGTGCTGTTTTTGCCGGTCTTGTATACGTTGTGATCGCCGTTGTTGTTAAGTTTGCAGGCGTTGCCTGGATCAATAAGCTCATGCCCACCGTGGTCATTGGCCCCACCGTAGCGCTGATCGGTCTTTCGCTTGCCGTGAACGCTGTTAACGACCTTGGCGCAGGCAAGGTGATGGTGGAAACCACCACGCAGGCAATTGTTGACGGTGCGATCGTCGAAAGCACCTCGCTGGTATCCGGTGCCAGCACCTACGTGACTCTTATTTGTGGCCTTGCTACGCTGTTTTCGATCTTTGCCTTCTCGGTGTACGGCAAGAAAATGGCGAAGCTCATTCCCTTTATTCTTGGTATTGGCGTAGGCTATGCGGTAGCTTCGATCTTTACCGTAATCGGCATTGCTACCGATAACGTGGCACTGCAGGTTATCGACTTCTCTGCTTTTGCTAACATGAAGCTGTTTGCTTTGCCCGATTTTGCCTTTGTTGAGGCATTTAAGGGTGTTAAGGATATCGACGGTGCTTTTATTGCCACCGTGGCTGTTGCTTATATTCCCGTTGCCTTTGTGGTATTTGCCGAGCATATTGCAGACCACAAAAACCTCTCCTCTATCATCGAAAAGGATCTTTTGGAGGATCCGGGTCTTCACCGCACGCTTCTTGGTGACGGTGTTGGCTCGATGGCAGGCGCATTTTTCGGCGGTTGCCCCAACACCACCTACGGTGAGTCGGTGGGCTGTGTGGCAATTACCCGCAACGCCTCTGTTGTAACCATTACCACGACTGCCATTATGAGCATGATCATCTCCTTCTTCGGTCCCTTTGTAACCCTTTTGTCTTCGATCCCCAACTGTGTCATGGGCGGCGTTTGCGTAGCGCTTTACGGCTTTATTGCGGTATCGGGTCTGAAAATGATCCAAAAGGTAGACCTCAACGAGGGTCGCAACCTCTTTGTGGTTTCCTCTATTCTCATCCCCGGCATCGGCGGTCTTAGCGTTTCCTTTGGCAAGATCACCCTGACGACCATCGCTTGCTCTTTGATCCTTGGTATTATTACCAATATCGTGCTGAATATGAAAAAGGGTAAGGCAGAATAAAAAAGAGGTATTCCTACATGAAAAATTACGATAACGTTATTATTTTTGATCACCCTCTCATCCGCCACAAGATCGCTATTTTGCGTGATGAGCGCACCAGCATGAAGGAATTCCGAGAGCTGGTGGAGGAGATCACCACGCTGATGACCTATGAGAGCTTAAAGGAGGGCGTGCCCACGACCGAGATCGAGGTCAAGACCCCCCTTGAAACCTGCACGCAGACCGTGGTTGCGGATAATTCTATCGTGATCGTGCCGATCCTGCGCGCGGGTCTTGGTATGGTTAACGGCATTCACGTGCTGTTCCCTTCGGCAAGAGTGGGGCATATCGGCATGTATCGCAACGAGGAAACACTTGTGCCCGAAACCTACTACTGCAAGCTGCCTCAAGGAATTGAGGAAAAGCTTGTGATCGTGGTCGATCCCATGCTTGCCACGGGCGGTAGCGCATGCGATGCCATCCAGCTTCTCAAACAGAAGGGCTGCAAGCAGATCAAGTTTATGGCGATCATCGGTGCGCCCGAGGGTGTTTCCAAGGTTGCCGAGGCACACCCCGACGTGGATATTTATGTGTCCACGCTCGATCGTTGCCTCAATGAGCACGGGTATATTCTGCCCGGTCTTGGGGATGCCGGAGACCGTCTGTTTGGCACAAAATAATACTGAAAAAATATTTCAAAAAGAATGGGTCGCTGTTCCATTTAACCATGTCTTATGCGGCGGCATTCCTTTCGGATACACCTCTTGATGAGATATTTTAATAAGACATGCCAAAGGGAGCAGACAGTGTCTGCTCCCTTTTTGATGATAAAAGACTTGATTTTGTATATTTAAATGGTATATAATGAGGATAATACGTGAGAAGTGAGGTTCGATGATGAAATTATCCGATCTTTTTTCAAGGGAGGGGCTTTCGCTCTCCTTTGAGGTGTTTCCCCCCAAAACAGATACCGTGTTTGAAAGCGTGCGACAAGCTACTGAGGAGATCGCAACGCTTCGCCCTGCCTTTATGAGCGTGACCTACGGCGCCGGGGGCGGCACCAGCCGCTATACGCTGGATATCGCAAAAAACATCAAGGAGCGCTATGGCGTGCCTACGCTCGCGCACCTGACCTGTGTTTCCTCAACAAGGGAAACCGTGCACGAAAAGATCGAGGCAATGCGTGCGGCAGGTATTCAAAACGTCATGGCGCTACGCGGCGATATTCCCGCCGATGTGAGTGACGCCGCGCGTGCAGGCTGGGCATACAGCCACGCCGTAGAATTGGTGCGTGAGCTTAAGAGCTTTGGCGATGAATTTTGCGTGGGTGGCGCGTGCTATCCCGAGGTGCACCCCGAGAGTGCCAATCAAAGAGAGGATATCAGATATTTGCGTGAAAAGGTAGAGGCAGGCTGTGATTTTCTTACCACGCAGATGTTTTTTGATAACAATCTGTTTTACAATTTCCTCTATAAGATCCGTGAGGCGGGCATTACGGTGCCTGTCATTCCGGGCATTATGCCGATTACAAACGGCAATCAGGTGGAGCGCGCGATCAAGCTTTCAGGATCGCTGATGCCACAGCGCTTTAAGGCGTTGGTGGATAAATTTGGCACCACGCCTGCCGCCATGAAGCAGGCGGGCATTGCCTATGCCACCGATCAGATCATCGATCTGTTTGCCAACGGCATCAAAAACGTGCACGTTTACTCGATGAACAAGCCCGATGTGGCGGCGGCAATTCAACAAAATTTATCGGACATATTGGGCTGATATGGAAGGTGTTTTTGTAAAAGCATATGCGGCGCCCCCTGTTGACTACAGGGAAATTTGGCGTTATGCGGGTGCGCGCAATATGGATACAGAGCAGGAGCAGCTCCTCAACGAGTGCCTGTTAGAGCTTGGCGACCAAGCTGTTTTTCGCGTTTGTTACCGAGAATTTCCCATTTCGTGTGAGGGAGATACCGTCGATCTTAGCTTTGCCAAGGTAACCTCACCGGCACTTGCAAGGTGCCTTGCGGGGTGTGGGAGCGCCGTGGCTTTTGCGGCAACCGTTGGCACGGCGATAGACCGTTTGATCACAAGGTACAGCGCGGTATCGCCTGCGCGAGCGTTGCTTCTCGATGCCATTGGCACCGAGCGCGTGGAGGCGCTTTGTGATACCTTCTGCCGCGAGCTTGCTACTGAAAAGGGAAGCCTTGGGCTTTGCACGCGCCCGCGCTTCAGCCCGGGCTATGGAGATCTTTCGCTTTCGCTGCAAACAGAGATATTCAGCGTTTTGGATTGCCCGAGAAAAATTGGCTTGTCACTGGGGCAGGACCTTATCATGTCCCCCTCAAAATCGGTGACGGCTATTGTTGGGATAGGAAATAATTTATGATGAAATTTACAGAGCTTTTAAAGGACCATACCGTATATCTTGACGGCGGCATGGGCACGCTCCTGCAAGAAGCAGGTCTTACCGCAGGGGAGCTGCCCGAGCGCTGGAACCTCACGCACGCGGCGGCGGTGCAGGAGATCCACCGCGCGTATTTTGATGCGGGCAGCCATGTGGTGTCGACCAACACCTTTGGCGCAAACAGCTTAAAGTTTTCCGATGCAGAGCTTGAACAGATCGTGGCGGCTGCGGTAGAAAACGCACGTGCGGCGGCAAGGGATAGCATTGGCACGCAGCAAAGGTTTGTGGCGCTTGACATTGGCCCCACAGGCCGCATGCTAAAGCCCCTTGGCGACCTTGACTTTGAGGATGCGGTAGCGGTGTTTGCCAAGACCGTAAGGCTTGGTGTCAAATACGGTGTAGATCTTATTTTGATCGAGACCATGAGTGACAGCTATGAAACCAAGGCGGCATTGCTTGCCGCCAAGGAGGAAAGCGAGCTGCCCGTGCTTGTTTCCTGCGCGTTTGGCGCTGACGGCAAGCTGATGACGGGGGCAACGCCTGCCGCCATGGTGGCGATGCTTGAGGGTATGGGCGCCGATGCGATCGGTGTGAATTGCTCCCTTGGCCCCCGAGCGCTTCGCCCTGTGGTGGAGGAGTATCTTCGCCTAGCCTCCGTGCCTGTGCTCCTCAAGCCCAATGCAGGCTTGCCACACGTGATAGACGGTAAAACCGCCTACGATGTGTCGCCTGCGGATTTTGCCGATGAGGTAACGGAAATGCTTGCCATGGGTGTGCGTTTGGCAGGTGGGTGCTGTGGCACAACACCACGCTATATCGAGGCATTGGTAAAGCGCTCTCGCGACATAAAGCCTCAGCCCGTTACAAGCAAGGATATTACCGCTGTTAGCTCGTATACGCACGCGGTCACCTTTGGAAGCGCGCCTGTTTTGATTGGCGAGCGCATCAACCCCACGGGTAAAAAGCGCTTTAAGGAGGCGCTGCGCGCGGGGGATATGGATTATATTTTAAAGGAGGGCATCACCCAGGAGGAGCAGGGGGTGCATATCCTTGACGTAAACGTAGGGCTACCCGAGCTGGATGAGCCAAGGATGCTGACCGATGCGGTCTGCGCCCTGCAAGCAGTGACGGCATTGCCCCTGCAGATCGATACCTCAGACCCAGTGGCAATGGAACGGGCATTGCGTCGCTATAACGGCAAGGCAATGATCAACTCTGTGTCGGGCAAAAAGGAAAGCATGGCAGCGGTCTTTTCGCTTGCGAAAAAATACGGCGGCCTTGTAGTGGCGCTCACTCTCGATGAGCAGGGCATTCCCGCTACCGCCGAGGCGCGCGTGGAGATCGCGCGTAAAATACTTGCCGAGGCGAAAAAATACGGCATTGACAAAAAGGATCTGATTTTTGATCCGCTTGCGCTGACGGTCAGTGCCGATCCTGTGGCGGCGCTCGAAACACTGCGTGCCGTGGAGCTTATCCGCCGCGAGCTTGGATGTCATACCTCGCTTGGGGTATCCAACGTGTCGTTTGGCTTGCCTCTAAGAGAGGTGATCACCGCCTCGTTTTTCACGCTTGCCTTGGGGCGCGGACTTTCTGCGGCGATCATGAACCCCTATGCAAGAGAAATGATGCAGGCTTATTTTGCTTACCGCGCGTTATCGGCGCTCGATGAGAACTGTGCCGATTATATTGCCTTTGCGCAAAGCCAGCCGCAATTAACGGCAGCAACGACGCCAAGTGCGCCCTCGGGTACCACGGTAAGCGCCGCAAGTGAATTGCAGCAGGCTGTGATAAAGGGCAGAGCGGAGCGCGCCGCAGCACTGACAAAAGAGCTGCTACAGGCAAAGGATCCGCTGGCAATCGTTGGGCAGGAGATCATTCCAGCCCTTGATCGCGTGGGAGAGGGATTTGAAAAAAAGACCGTGTATCTGCCCCAGCTCCTGATGAGCGCCGAGGCGGCAAAGGCGGCGTTTGAACAGATCAAGGCAAGGCTTGCAAGCGGTGGTGCGGCTCACAAATGCGCCTTTGTTTTGGCAACGGTAAAGGGAGATATTCATGATATCGGCAAGAATATCGTGAAGCTTTTGCTTGAGAACTATGGCTTTGCCGTAACCGATCTTGGCCGTGATGTGGCACCCGAGGCGGTGGTAGATGCAGTTGTGCGTCTGCACGCGCCTATGGCGGGGCTATCTGCCCTGATGACCACCACCGTGCCCGCAATGGAGGAAACGATCAGGCAGCTGCGCGCGAGGGCGCCCTGGTGTAAGATCCTGGTTGGCGGTGCGGTGCTCACGCCCGAATATGCCAATGCCATCGGTGCGGATCACTATGCGAGGGACGCGATGGAAGCGGTGCGCTATGCCGAGGAGATCGACCGTACACTTGGTGCGAACACATAAATAACAAAGAAAGCCATCTGACAGATGGCTTTTTTTGTTTAGTCCCATAACAGCAGAATGAGTAGGAAGGGCAGGAGATCGTTTTCGGGACTGTCCAGCAATAGTAATAGCACGATCCCAATGACTGCCCATTCGGGCAGCCCCTCTCCCTTACCGTGCCTTTTTCGCGGCGGGGGCATGAGAGAGGATAAAAACGGGAGCTTTGAAAAAATACCGCCCTCGCGCCGCGTGTCGCCGCACGGGGCAAAGGTAGGAGCAGCCTCGGCATCTGTTGATGGCGGTATGACAGCCTCGCTCTCTGCCGCATCGGGTGGCGGTATGGGGGCAGGCTCGGGCTCGCTTGGCGCGGCACGCGCCAAGGGCTCCGGTGCAGGCACTGATGAAAAAGCGTTCCCGCTGTATCCCTTGGGTACGGTAAAGGGCAATTCGGGCTGATTGTTGCTTTGAATGTACATATACACCTCCTTTTTAAGCTAATAAGTTGACAAGAGTAAAAAGTTTTAAAAGCGCGAAAAAGCAGGGCTTTAGAGCAGCTATGCTAACGTGCGAAGGATATCGCCGATCCTCGCGATGCGCACAAGATAATCCACAGCCTCACAACGCGTAGGGGAAAGATAGGGCTTGAGGGAAAGCAAAAACGCCTCCCGTACCGCACAAGCCTCAGAGCGCTTGCCGCCAAGCACGCCGCCAAGCCCCTTGAGGAGTGGTGCCATGGTGTTGATGCTCTCCATGAATGAGGAGAACTCCTCCTCAGAAAGTCCGTCTGTCTTTGGTGCTGTGTCTGCTTGCGCGGTTTCGTTCATCACGCTCTCGGCGCGCGGCTCGCGCACCGCTTCGCTCATGGCTTTAATCTCCCGTTTTTCAGCTGTTCGCCAAGATTCCTTAGGGTGCTGTCATCGGCGTGGCGCAGGGCGCGGCGCAGCTCTTGCATATTGGTGGTGTTGACGTTCAGCGTTGTCAGGTCAAGTCCGTAATCGGTTGCCAGCTTGCGAACAACCTGCTCGAGTTGTTTATCGTTTAGCATGAGTAAGCGGTCAAGTGCCTTGCGGTCAAATTGCATACTATCACTCCTTTCAATCGGGTCGCTCCCTTTATTTATGCTATGCCGAGGGCCTCTCTTTGGCGAAAGAAAAAAGTCGATGTGGCGGTGCCACATCGACTTTTTTAAATATGATGTATGGGAGAAGCGGTGCTTTCCTCCTGCAGCTCGCGGCTTGCGTTAGCAAGCATCAGCTTTAGGCGGTTCTCTTGATTGATGCGCGAGGCGCCGGGATCGTAATCAATGGAAACAAGATTGACACCGGGGTGCTTTTCGCGAATGATCTTCATCATGCCCTTACCAACGATATGATTGGGTAGGCACCCGAAGGGCTGCGCGCAGACCACGTTTTTGACACCGCCATCAATCAGCTCAAGCATTTCGGCAGTCAGCAGCCACCCCTCGCCCATTTGCACGCCCTCGCTGATATAGCCCGCAATGGCAGCACGTGTTTTTTCAAAATCGGTGGGGGGGATAAAATTGCTGTTTTCGCGGTACAACCGAATGAAATCAAGCTGCTTTTTATGTAGGAAGTTATAGGCAAGCTTCATGATTTTTGCACGGGTCTTTTTTATACCGTAAAGACGGTAATCGACCACTGCCGTATTTACGGTATACATCAAAAAGTCAAGCAGACCCGCCATAACCGTTTCCGCGCCCTCTCCAACCAAAAACCGTTCAAGGTTGTTGTTGGCAAGGGGGGAAAATTTTACGTAGATCTCGCCTACAATTCCCACACGCACCTTTTTTTCCTTGGTGCGCGGAAGATTTAACTCAAAATCCTTCAATATATTTATGTAATTTTTCTGTACCGTTTTGTAATTGAGGGATCTGCCGCTGTTCATCTCTTGCACCAAGTAAGAAACCCATTTATCTGCCATGGCTTGTGTGGAGCCTGGCAGCACCTCATAGGGGCGGCATTGATTGACAAGGCTCATCAAAAGATCACCATAGTAAACGGCGTACAGGATGCGCTTGCCAAACCCGAGGGTCAGCTTAAACCCGGGGTTTTTTTCAAGGCCTGACACGTTTAGTGAGATCACGGGAACCTGCGCGAGCCCCGCACGTGCAAGTGCTTTTCTGATGAGGGTAATGTAGTTGGAGGCGCGGCACCCACCGCCCGTTTGCGTCATCATGACGGCTGTTTTGTTGACGTCATATTTGCCGCTTTGCAGGGCATCGATAAACTGGCCGATGACAAGGAGTGCGGGATAGCAGGCATCGTTGTGCGTGTATTTGAGGCCGCAATCGATCACGCTTTGCCCCTCGTTTTGCAGGAGCTCTACCTTGTATCCATAGTTGCGAAAGATCTCTGCCATGATCTTAAAATGCATTTCAAGCATGTTGGGCAAGAGAATGGTGTAGTCCCGTTTCATTTCCTTGGTAAATATAACGCGTTCGGTTGCCAAGGTCAGTTCCTCCCTTCCTGTTGCTCAAGCGCACCAATGAGGCTGCGCAAGCGAATGGTCACGGCGCCAAGATTGGTGATCTCGTCGATTTTGATCTGGGTATACAGCTTGTTGCCGTCCTCAAGAATGCTGCGCACCTCATCGGTGGTGATGGCATCGATGCCGCAACCGAAGGAAACCAGCTGCACAAGCTCTGCACCCTTTGTTTCGGTCACAAATTTGGCGGCGTTATAAAGGCGCGCGTGGTAGGTCCATTGGTTAAGCGCCGCGGGGCGCGCGGGATGTGTGGCAAGATGCGCTACGGCATCCTCACTTACCACAACAAAGCCAAGGGTGGTCGCCAGACGGTCAATGCTGTGGCCGATCTCGGGATCAATGTGATAGGGTCTGCCCGAAAGCACCATGAGTCTGTGCCCCTCGCGCTGGGCGCGTGCCACGGCACGCTCGCCCTCACGGCGGATCTTTTTCATGTGTGCCTGATAGGAAAGCTTTGCGGTGCGTACGGCATTTGCTACCTCACGTCGGCTAAAGCCACCGAACTCGGCATTGAGAAACGCAAGCAATTCTTGGCTGAGCTGCTTGTCGTCGTTGATATTCAAATAAGGATAGAAGAAGCGCACGCGTGAGAGGGTATCCATGTTATGCGAAAGGAGCTCTGCATAATAAGCAACCACGGGGCAGTTATAGCAGTTATCTGCCACGCGCTCGTCAATGTTACGCGTCATGGAGGGATAGAAGATGCCGTCAACGCCGTCCTCGATCAGCTGCTCGATATGACCGTGCATGATCTTGGCGGGGTAGCAGGCGGTATCCGAGGGAATGCTGTACTGTCCCTTTTGATAAAGCTTGCGGCTCGAAAAGCCCGAAAAGCGTACGCCAAAGCCGAGCGCACGGAAAAGAGCGTACCAAAACGGCCCCAGCTCGTACATGCCAAGCGCAAGCGGCAGACCTATGGTAAAATCTCGCTTGCCCGCGACAGGTGTCATTTCGGCAAACAGGTCGCGCTTATAGGCATGAAGGTTCGGCAGGGGATTGGCGGCGGCGCGCTTGCCCGCGCCCTTCTCGCATTTGTTACCCGAAATAAACCGTTCGCCATCGGCAAAGGTATTTACGGTAATATTGCAGTTGTTGGTACAGCCGCGGCAAACTGCCGCCTTTGAGGTGTGTGTAAAGCTCTTCAACTCCTCGCGTGTGAGCATAGAGGAATGCTCTTTTGCGGTGGACTGTGCATAAAGCGCGGCGCCCCAAGCGCCCATAAGCCCTGCAATGGCGGGGCGGATGACGTTATGACCGAGCTCGCGCTCAAAGCTACGCAGTACGGCATCGTTTAAAAATGTACCGCCCTGCACAACGATGTTTTCGCCAAGCTCCTCGGCACTGCCCGCGCGAATGACCTTATAAATGGCATTTTTTACAACGGATACCGAAAGACCGGCTGAAATATCTCCTACCGTGGCACCGTCCTTTTGTGCTTGCTTGACGGAGGAATTCATAAATACCGTGCAGCGTGAGCCGAGGTCAACGGGTGCGGGCGCAAAGAGCGCAAGCCTTGCAAACTCCTCGGTTTCATAGCCAAGGGATTTGGCAAAGGTTTCAATAAAGGAGCCACAGCCCGAGGAGCAAGCCTCGTTGAGCATGATGCTGTCAATGGCGCCCCCGCGGATCTTAAAGCACTTGATATCCTGTCCGCCAATGTCAAGAATGAAATCAACGTTCGGGTTAAAGTAGCGTGCGGCGGTAAAGTGCGCCATGGTTTCAACAAGCCCCTGATCGAGGTGGAAGGCATGGCGAATCAGCTCCTCACCGTAGCCTGTAACGGCGGTGGAGCTGATCTTAATGTGATCGCCGCAAATGGCATAGATCTCCTCAAGCTGCTCCTTGACGATCCCCACGGGATTGCCCTTGTTTGAGTTGTAGTATGTATAAAGCAGCTTGTGATCCTCCGCCATAAGGACCAGCTTTGTGGTGGTGGAGCCGCAATCGATACCAAGATAGGCGTTGCCACGGTAGGTTGCGGGATCGGCATACTCTACCGAGGCGGCAGCATGACGCGTGCGGAAGGCGGCGTAATCCTGCTTGTCTGTAAAAAGAGGGGCAAGCCCTGTCGTGTCGGTCTTGACGGTAGCCGAGGCTCCCACACGTGCGACAAGATCGGTATAGGTAAATTCTTCATTCAGACTTGCCGCAAAGAGTGCCGCGCCAAGCGCCACCGAAATGCGCGCATAGGGTGGGAAAACGGCATCCGTGGGCGAGAGCTTCAGCACGTGCACGAATTGGCGGCGCAGCCCCTCGTTAAAGGACAGGGGCCCACCGAGAAACATGACCTTGCCCGCAATACGTCTGCCCTGCGCAAGCCCTGCGATGGTTTGGTTGACCACCGCGCGGAAAATGCTTGCCGCAATGTCCGATTTTGCCGCGCCTTGATTTAACAGCGGCTGAATATCGGTTTTTGCAAACACGCCGCAGCGTGAAGCAATGGGATAAATGCGGGTGGATTCAAGGCTGAGCCTGTCAAGCTCCTCAACGGTCACGTCAAGCAGCGTTGCCATTTGGTCGATGAATGCGCCCGTGCCGCCGGCACAGGTGCCGTTCATGCGCTCGTCGGTGCCGCCGTCAAAGAAGATGACCTTGGCATCCTCGCCCCCGAGCTCCACTACAACATTGGTGTCGGGCTCTAGGTGACGGACGGTTTCGCCCGTGGCAAACACCTCCTGTACAAAGGGCAGCCCTGCGGCACGCGCAAGGCCAAGCCCGGCGGAGCCCGATACGGCAACCTTTACGGTGCTTGTACCGATCAGCTCCTGCAGGCGCTCTAGAATTTCGAGTGTTTTTTGGCGCACCTGTGAAAAGTGGCGCTCATAGCATTCATACAGGATCTCCTCGCCGCGGGCGAGCACCACCTTTGCGGTAGTAGAGCCGATATCAATGCCGAGTGTAAGTTGTGCTATCTTTTCCATATGTTCTCCCTTTGGCAGGGTAAGCATGCCGAAGCCGCCAAAAGCTGCGCTCATGGATAGATCGGCTTGCTTCCGTTTGCCGGTGCGGTAAGAGGCTTGCTCTAAGCATGAGCAAGCCACCTCGCATGCGGTTTAAACTTCAGGGTCTTGACCGGAGTTATCTTGACCGGTTTCCTTTTCATCGGTTGTATCTTCCGTAGGCATTTGTTGACCGTTGCCTGCGGTTGGCATAGCAAATTCGTTGGTAGCAAATCGGCTATCTGAAAAATCTGCGGCGAGTGCTGCCTCACGTGCTGCCTTTTCAGCCGCCTCGCGCTCAGCCTTTGCGCGTGCCTCATTTTCCTCTTTGCTGCGTGCACGCTTTTGTTCTGTCATTGCCTCAAGCTCGGCAATGGTTACGTCGTCGCGGTCCATGGCGGCGGCAAATTGGTCGCCGTCCATCAGTTCGTTCTTAAGCAGGAATTCCGCCACAAAATCAAGCTTTTGACGGTTTTGTTCAAGCACGCGCTTGGCGGTTTGATAGCCGTAGTCAATGAGTGCCTTGATCTCGGCATCGATCTTGGCAGAAATCTCCTCGGAGAAATTGTTTCCGCTGGAAAAATCGCGTCCAAGGAAGACCTCGCTGTCAGCTGTGCCGTATTTGACAGGGCCAAGTACGTCGGACATGCCGAGCTGTGTGACCATCTTGCGTGCAATATTGGTGGCACGCTCAATGTCGTTTGAGGCACCGCCCGAGATATCGCCAAACACAATAGCCTCTGCTACGCGACCGCCGAGCAGCTCGGCAATGCGCTCCTTCAGCTCCTGCTTATATACGCTGTATTTATCCTCCTGGGGCAGGCTCATGGTGTAGCCGAGTGCGCGCCCGGAGGGTACGATAGAGATCTGATGCACGGCATCAAGGTGGGGCAAAACATGGGATACGATCGCGTGACCTGCCTCGTGATAGGCGGTGTTCTTGCGCTCGCGCTCGCTCATCACGCGCGATGCCTTCTTCGGTCCTGCGATCACGCGGATAAAGGCGTCGTCAATATCATCCATACCGATCAGGCTTTTGCCGCGGCGTGCCGCCAACAAAGCCGCCTCGTTGAGGAGGTTGGCAAGATCCGCACCCGTAAAGCCTGCGGTCTTTTTGGCAACCACAGAAAGGTCAACCGCTGCTTCAAGCGGCTTTTTGCGTGCGTGTACATGAAGGATCGCCTCGCGCTCCTTTACGTCGGGGGCATCCACCGTGATCTGACGGTCAAAGCGACCGGGGCGCAGGAGTGCAGGGTCAAGGATGTCGGGGCGGTTGGTGGCGGCGATCACAATAATACCCTCATGAGAGCCAAAGCCGTCCATTTCTACCAAAAGCTGATTGAGAGTCTGCTCGCGCTCGTCGTGTCCGCCGCCAAGGCCTGCGCCGCGGTGACGGCCCACGGCATCGATCTCATCAATAAAGATAATGCTGGCAGGGGTCTTGCGTGCCGTTTCAAAAAGGTCGCGCACACGGGAAGCACCAACGCCCACGTACATTTCTACGAAATCTGAGCCGGAAAGCGAATAAAAGGGAACGCCTGCCTCGCCTGCTACCGCCTTGGCAAGCAGGGTTTTACCCGTACCGGGAGGGCCCACGAGCAGCACGCCGTGGGGGATCTTTGCGCCGAGCCTGGTGAATTTGGAGGGATCCTTGAGGAACTCTACGATCTCCTCAAGCTCCTGCTTTTCCTCGTTAGAGCCTGCCACATCGGCAAAGGTAACGCGCTCCTTCTGGTCGGCGGCGGTTTTCGCGCGCGCCTTGCCAAAGCTGTTCAGCTTGGAGCCGGGGCCGCCTGCCGAGCGCATCATAAACATCCACAGCACGATGACTGCAATGATGATGAGCGCGTAAGGAAGAAGGCTTACCCACCAAGGATAGGTGGTCTGCGGCTCAATGTCGTAATCGGTGAGATTGGCGTTGGATCTTACATGATCGCCGCAGTATTCGTTGAACAGGTCAAGCGAGCGAAGCTGATAAGAAATTTCGGTGGTGTCCCAGCTTCCGTCGGCCTTTGTTTGCAGATTGCCTGCCGCATCCTGCTTGATGACCTGCATGGTGATGTAATAATTTTCATCGATCAAAAAGGATACTACTCTGTCGCTTTCAAAGTAGGTAACCACATCGCCGAGCACGATCTTTTCCTCCTCGGTGCTCTGGAAAATAGTTGCAACCACACCGATAATCACGGCAATGAGCAGCACATACAAAAGTATTGTTTTCAAGTGGTTCTTCATTTGTTCCTCCAAATAGGGAATATTTTAACTGTGATATATACGACGGAGCCCTACGGGCATCCTGCTGATATCAAAAGGGGGCGCCTCCACCAAAGGTGGAAGCGTATTAATTGAAATAAACAAAGACCTCAAGGTCGGTTTTCTTGTTTGCCCCGTCACGCACGGGACCAAAGGGGATAGCAAGTATGCCGTCATCGTCAAAAAGCAGAGGCATGCGTGCGCGTGCCTCGGGCGGTAAATGCTTGAGGCACGCAAGACGGCGCACCGCCTTGTGCATGCCACCCGAAAGGATGACATCGCCCGCCATACGGCGACACAGGCGGATCTCGCCCTTTACGGCATCCTTACGAAGGGAGAGCTTTGTTGCGTATTTGTAGTGTGCCTTAAGCGCATCATTTGTAGTTTTGCCAACACCGCCGAGAATTACTAAAGCAGCGGCTTCTTTTATTTGTGTTTCGTCTTGACAGAGCAACAGGATATCGTTGTTTGACTGCTTTTTTTGTTTTTGCTCAATGCGCAGCTTGCCGTTGCTCTTGCGCAAAACGGTCTTGGGGGGTAAGGAGAGTGAGGCGTGCGGCCTGCTGCTGCGCATGAGATTGCAAATTGCCGCAAGATGCTGCGCTGAGGGCGGCTCGGGCAAAAGATGCCGCATCACGCGCACAAGGATCGGCTGGGGGAGCGCCAAAAGCGCCTCCACGCGCGGCTCGGTGCCCTCTTTTGCAAGAAATTCAACTGCCAAACCGTCAAGGTATGCCTCATCGCCCGCAAGTGCCTCGGCACATCGCGCCGCAAGCAGGGGGGCGTTTGGCTGGAGCTCGGCGAGCAAGGGAAGCACGCGCAAGCGCAGGAAATTGCGCTGGCAGCAGATCTCCTCATTGGTGCTGTCTGTCACGAACGCAAGATCCTGCTCCTTTAAATAGCGGAGCAGCGCTGCCTTGGGCACCGATAGGAGCGGGCGCACCACAAAAAGCCCTTCCTCAAGTGCACGGCATGCGGGAATACCGCAAAGTCCACGTGTGCCGCTGCCGCGCAGCAGGTGCTGGAGAATGGTTTCCAGCTGATCGTCTGCATGGTGCGCCGTAGCAAGCAGAAGGATCCCTTGCTCGCGCATCCATGCGGTGATTGCCGCATAGCGTGCGGTGCGCGCTGCGGTTTCAAGGCTTTCACCCGTTTGGCGCGCCATGGCGGGCACATCTGTTTTTAACAGGTGAAAGGGAATATCAAATTTTTTCGCGAGGGCCTCGCAAAATGCCGCATCGCGGTCTGCCTCAGCACCGCGAATACCGTGGTGCACGTGTACGGCGCAAAGCCCCCTCTTGCCACGGAGCAAGGAGAGCAGCGCTACCGAATCCGCACCCCCCGAAAGGGCAACGGCGATGGGGGCTTCGGCGGGCATATTGGCAAGCTGGTGCGGGTCGCGAAAGCCTGCAAGTAAAGGCTGCTTCATTACGGTTCTTCTCGGTCGGTATCAATGGTGCGGAACTTGGTATAGGTGCCAAGCCAAGCCATTTTTACGTTACCCGTTGAGCCGTGACGGTTCTTCTGAATGATGACCTCGGCAATGTTGCCCTCCTTTTGGTCGGGGTCGCGCGAGGTGTTATAGTATTCGTCACGGTAAAGGAACATAACCACGTCCGCATCCTGCTCGATGGCACCCGAGTCACGCAGGTCGGAGAGCTGGGGACGCTTGTCGGTTCTGCCCTCGGGTCCACGGGAGAGCTGAGCGCAGCAAAGAATGGGCACACGCAGCTCCTTAGCCATCAGCTTTAAGCCACGGGAGATCACACTGACCTCAAGCGCGCGGTTGTCGTAATGCTGCTCGCTTTCCATCAGGCCGAGGTAGTCGACTACAACAAGCCCAAGGTTTTCCACACGCCTCAGTTTTGCCTTCATGGCGGTTACCGTAATGCCCGAGGTATCGTCGATCAAAAGATCGGTGTTGGAAAGGCGCATGGCGGCGTCGGCGATCTTTTTCCAGTCCTCGGGTTGGATCTGACCCGAGCGCAGGCTGTAGCTGTCAACAAGCGCTTCGCTGGAGATCATACGCGAGGCAAGCTGCTCGGCAGACATCTCAAGGGAGAACAGGCACACCTTTTTGCCCGAGGAAAATGCCACGTTGGTGGCAACGTTAAGAGCAAACGCCGTTTTACCCATACCGGGGCGCGCGCCCACGAGAATGAGGTCGGAGTCGCCCATGCCAACAAGCAGCTTATCTACACCCGAAAAGCCCGTGGGAGTACCCATAGCGGCAGCTTTATCTGTCTGCAGCTTGTGCAGGTTTTCCATGAGGTCGCGCAGCACGTCACGGATGTGGCGGAAGGTGCGGGAATCGCGCCCCTGTGCGATCTCGGTAAAGCGGCTTTGCGCAAGGTCAAGCACCTGCGCCACGCCCTCCTGCTCACCATAGGTAAGGTCAGAGATCTCGCTGCACACATCAATGATGCGGCGGCGCGTGCTCTCTTCCTTTACAATGCGCGCGTAATCGGCAATGTTCATGGCGCTGGGGGTCACGTCAAGCAGGGAACGGATATAGTTCTCACCGCCCGATTTTTCGTAAACGCCCTTGTGCACGAGGGTGTCGATCAGTGTAACGGGGTCGATCTCTTGGCTGGCATCAAAGAGCTCGCGCATCGCAAGATAGATCTCGCGGTGCTCCTGTACGTAAAAATCGTCAGCACCGATGGTTGCCGCGATCTCGTTGATAGCATTGGGGTCAATGAGGATAGAGCCGAGCAGGGCGCGCTCCGCTGAAAGCGAGCAGGGCATCTTGCGCGAGAGCATATCCTCTCCTCTTACTGCTTCGTTATTCATAGTCCGCCTCATGTGTCTGCCACAACAACGTTGATCTTGCCCGAAACATCGGTGTAAAGGCGCACGTCAAGCACATAGGTGCCGTATGCCTTGATCGGTGCTTGGAGTGCGATCTTGCGCTTGTCAACGGTAACACCGTGCTCCTTTTGCAGCTTTTCCGCGATTTCCTTGGAGGTTACAGACCCGTAAAGGTGACCGTCGGCGCCTGCGCCTACCTTGATCTTTACTACAATGCTCTCAAGCTTTGCCGCAATTTCCTTGGCGGCGGCACGCTCGGTGTCGATCTTGTGCTGCTTGGAGGCCTCTTTATTTTTCAGCTCTGTCATTGATTGGTTGTCGGCAGGGATAGCAAGCTTGCGGGGGAGAAGAAAATTGCGGGCATAGCCGTCAGATACCTCGATAAGCTGATCCTTTTTTCCTTGCCCCTTTACATCGGCTGTTAAAATGACTTTCATAAAAACGTTCCTTTCTTTATCGATTGTGCAATCGGTCATGCACCGTGATGGTTGTCTTCAATTTCGGCAAAATAAGCGCGAATGGCGCCGCGCAGATCCTCAACAGCGGCTTCCAGCGATACGTCGGAGAGTGCTGTGCCGGCGGAATCAAAGCGCCCGCCGCCACCGAGTCGTTCAAGGATAAGCTGTACGTTTACCGATCCGTCCGAGCGGCCCGAAATGTGCACCACATTATCTACTACAACAAGTGCAAAGGAGGCGCACACGCCCTTGACGTTGAGGAGCCTGTCTGCTTCCTTGGCGGCGGCAACGCGGTCGTCCGCGCCTCTGCCGGTTCCCTTGCTCCAGGTAAGGCCAACGGTGTTGTTTTGCATCAAAGAGCAGCCTGAGAAGCTGCGCTCGCAAACATAATCGGCGTAATCTTGGTTGAAAAAGCCATGCACATATTCGGCGTTTGCGCCCTTGCCGTAGAGATAACGTGCGGCATCAAGCGTACGGCTGCCCGTGTTTCGGGTAAAGCCGTTTGTGTCGAGCATGATGCCGGAAAGCATCACGCTTGCCACCTCATCGGATACCAGCTTGTTGTCGCTTTCGTTGCCTGTTTCGCTTTGCTCCAGCATTTCCGCAACCAATTCAACGGTTGAGGAAGCGCTGGGGTCAATATAGTTGACAACAGGCTCAAAATCGTATTCGCCTGCCTGACGGTGGTGGTCGATAATGGCGATCCTTCCCGAAACCTGTCGCACGCTGTCGGCAACCTCGGGGGATTCAATGATGCGGAAGTTGTTGGCGTCCGCAATGATCAGCAACGTGCCCGAGCGAATGAGGTCAAGACCCTTATGCCCCGAAATAAACATATCGCTGTATATTTTGGAGGTGGTCAGACGCTCGGTGGAAATGCGGAAGTTGGCATTGTCAAGATCCATGATGATCTTGGTGGGTATACCTGCAAGCAGGCCAAACTGCGCAATGCCAAGGCAGGCGCCGATAGAGTCAAAGTCGGGGTTGCGGTGCCCCATGATGAGCAGATTGTCCGCCTCGGAGATCTTGGTCAGCAGGTAGTTTGCCACCACGCGGGATTGCACGCGTGAGCGACGCTGAGAGGGTCTTGTTTGACCGCCGTAGTAGCGAATACCGTCACGGCGGCGCACGGCAACCTGGTCACCGCCGCGCTGCAGTGCCATGTCAAGCGCGGAGTTTGCTTCCTTTGCGCGCTCTGCCATGCTGCAGTCGTCAAGGGAGATGCCGATCGAAACGGTTACGGGAATGCCGTACTCGCCAAGACGAATGTCGCGGATGCGGTCAAGCAGGGTGCTGAATTTATCCTCTTCGCACAGATGAAGCTTCTCCTGTGAAAAGAACATGATATAACGGTCACGCTCATATTCGCGTAAAAAGCCGTTCATATCGGTCGCCCATTGCAAAAGCACGTCATCGACCTTGCGCGAAGCATCGCGGTAGTTGGCATGGGTGTACTGCGTCAGCTCCTCAAGGTTATCCACGTCGATATAGGCAACTGCCGGCATATCTCGCTCCATTTTTTCTCGAAGGTCGAGCAGCTCGGAGGCGTCGGTAAAGGTGACAAGATAACTAATGCGGTCGCCCAGCGCGATCTCATACGCGCGCGCAATATAGCGCCCGTCATCGGGCAAGCGCACGACAGTGCTGTCGATCTTGCTGGCGGGCAGCGTTTCGGCAGGTGCCTTGCTGTCGTCGGATCTTGCGGCAATGGTTTCCATGGTAAACTTGCCGAGCTTGGTGCGCGAGTCCTCTCCGTTTACGCCCGCGCGCACGATCTCCTGCAAACTCACACCACCGCAGAAATCCGAAATGGAACCGCGGTAAAAGGGATCGTCGGCGTCGAGTATTTTTTGCAGGGCGCTGTTGAGCGCACGCACGCGCCCCTGCTCATCCACGATGGCATAGGGCAGTCCCACGGCATATTTGAACATGTTATGCATTTTGGTGTTCAGCGTTTCAAACATGATCTCCTCGCCGCGCTGCTTGTGCTCCTTTAAGAGGAAAAACAGGCACGCAAGCAGACCAAATGCCGCATAAGCACCCAAAAAGATGAGTGCGGAGCGCGCGGTCAGTGCGGTGGCGGAAAATTGCGCGGCGGCAATATACACGCCGAAAAATAATAGACCAAGCGCGAGAAGAACGATCATCGGAATGGCGGCGCCGTGTCGGCGACGGTTCTCAGATTGTTTTTGCATTATTGTTCTCCTTTGCTGTTTTTAGCATGTTGATAGGATGTGATCAGCACATGGATGGCGCCGTACAGGGCGGCTGCCGCAAGTGCTGTGGCGGGATTGACCCAAATAAGATAAACAAGCATGATCAGCGCAAGCATTGAGAAGCAGGAGCGCGGTGCGTTACGCCGCAGCAGCTGCCCGAGACCCACAAGCGCAAGCCCGGGCTCAAGAATGAGGGCAAGATTTTGCGCCACCGCGCCAAACAGCGTTGCCGTGTCAGCATTGGCGATCATTGCCGCAAGCTGTGCCAAAATAAAGAGGATGGCGGCGGTAACACTCATGGTTGGAACGGCGAGCGCGCGCGGCAAGCGCGGCAATGCCCCAAAGGAAACCAGAAGCACGGAAAGCGTGCGCCAGGTGAAAAAGGCGGTTACCATGCCTGCGATAATGAAGATCGCGGGGGAGAGGTTGATCAGCTCGGCAAGGAGATTGCGGATGGCTGTTTCGGAAATTTCGATCGTGACACCCGCTTCGGCATAAAGCGCCTTTGCTTCCTCAAGCAGGGCGATGACCTCATCGCCAAGAGAGCTGAGGAAGGTTGGGAGCAGCGAAGCGTCAAGAAGATTAAGTGAGGCAAGCGTAGCACCTGCCGCTGCAAGAAGGCTGACACAGACCGTGGCGGTGAGCGCTATCATGATAGGAGTGAAGGGGGTGCAACGGCGCACGCCGAGCGTGGCAACGATCGTCACAGGTATTGGCAGGAGTGTAAGCAATGCGACAAGGGGTGTGGCGCCGAGCAGGATCGCACCCAAATATGCGCCAATCGGCAAGAGTACCGGCACAAGATCGCCAGGAGCTTTTGCCGACAGCAAAAGCATTGCGCCACAAGCGCCGCCAAAGACAATTGCAAAAAAGGCGGCAGGGAGCATCATAGACCCCGAAACCGAAAACAGCAGCATGGCGGGAATGGCGGGGGCAATGAGGGATGCCAGCGTGCGCGTTTGCATGTAAAAGAAGAGCGCGCAGACCCCGACAAAGAGCAGCGATACCGTTTCATTTGCCGCAAAGGGGAGAAGGAGCGAGGAAATGAGGTACAGTGCTGCCGCCGCAAGCAGCTTTGTGCCGCTTGGGCGCGTGATCAAGCTCCGCCATGCGGCAAGATCGGTTTTGTTTAATGCGGTGCCGGCCATAGCGGATCCTCCTAACAAAAACATTACTCTAATTTAATATTATAACATAAAAAATGATGATTGTAAACAGATTACATGAAGGATTTGTGAAAAAAAGAGATGAAAAGGGAAATCTTGCCGCAGACATTTCGGCTTTTTGACAAAAAAATAAAAAAATTTGAGTAGTCTATTGCAAAATGGAAAAAAGTGTGCTATACTATTACACAGTAGATAGTAGGTTGGAGCAGGTTGGTAAGACCTGCTCCTCTTATTTGCGACAGCGAAATGCGCAAAAGCTTTCGTTAAGAGGTCGTTTTCAATGCCAAACGGGAGGTGTTTTTATGGCAACAGCAAAAAATATTGCCGAAACCGTGCGCGAGCTGATTGCGCCCGTAGCAGAGGAGCTGGGGCTTTTCTTGTGGGACGTGGAGTTCGTCAAGGAGGGCGCGCGACGCGTGCTTCGGGTGACCATTGACAGTGACGAGGGCATTACCATTGATGATTGCGAGCGTATGCACCGCGCCATTGACCCCGTGCTTGACGAGGCAGACCCCATTGAAAGCGCCTATGATCTTGAGGTCAGCTCCCCCGGTATCGAGCGAGAGCTTCGTACCGATGCACACATTGATTTCGGCATTGGAGAATTGGTGGATCTGCGTTTCTTTGCGCCTGTGAACGGCAAAAAGACGCACCGCGGTGTTTTGGTTGGCAGAGATGAGGCGGGAAGCATTCTGCTTGAGGCGGACGGAGCCGTTACAGCCTTTGAGCGCGCCACCGTTGCCAAAATCACGACCGTGTTTGAGTTTTAAATTCAAATAGTAAAAATAGCGAATAAATTTGAGAAAGTAAAAGATAACATAGTACGAAAGGATAAAGCCATGAGCACGAAAAGCAGTAAGGAGTCCTTCCTCAACGCCCTTGACCTTCTTGAAAAGGAGAAGGGAATTCCGAAAGCCTACATGTTGGAAAAGATCGAAGCCGCACTTGTTTCCGCCTATCACAAGGAGTACGGTGCAAACGCCAATGTGAGGATCGCGTTTGATCTTGAAAAGGACGACGTGCGCGTATTTAAGCAAATGACAGTTGTGGATACCGTGACTGACCCCGAGACCGAGATCTCGCTTGAGGATGCAAAGGCTCTCAACAAGCGTCATACCCTTGGCAAGCTGATCGAGATCAAGGTCAAGCCCGAGAACTTCCGCCGCCTGTCTGCAGCTGCCGCAAAATCCGTTATTATTCAGAGCATTCGCGAGGGTGAGCGCCGCGTGATGCAGGAGGCATATGAGAGCCAGCGCGAGGAGATCATTACCGCAACGGTCAGCAAGATCGACCCCGTTAACGGCAATGTTGTGCTTGACACCGGCACAGGTCGCGCGGTTCTTCTTAAGAACGAGCAGATCCCCGGCGAGAGCTTTATGGTAGACGACCGTGTAAAGGTATTTGTCATGGAAGTAAACAAGGAGGCGCATGGACCGCTGGTTACGCTTTCGCGCTCTCACTCGGGTCTTGTACGCCGCTTGTTTGAGCTTGAAATTCCCGAGATCGCAGACGGCGTTGTGATGATCAAGGGCGTATCCCGTGAGGCGGGTGTGCGAAGCAAGGTGGCTGTATATTCCCGTGATGAAAACGTAGATCCGATCGGTGCGTGCATCGGTAATCGCGGTATGCGTATCGGTAGCATCGTTGAGGAGCTGCGCGGCGAAAAGATCGACATCATTCCTTACAGCGAAACGCCCGAGGAATTTATTGCCGCCGCCCTTGCTCCTGCGCGTGTGCTTTCGGTTGAGCTCACGGGTGAGCGCACCTGTCGCGTGCTGGTTGAGCCCGACCAGCTGTCGCTTGCCATTGGCAGAGAAGGTCTTAACGCCCGTCTTGCGGCAAGACTTACCGGCTACAAAATCGATATCAAGGCAGAATAAAGCCATAACGGTATAAGAAAATGGAGAAAAAAGCGAAAAAGATCCCGATGCGCCAATGCCTGGGCTGCAACGAGCATTTCCCCAAAAAGGAGCTGCTGCGTGTGGTGCGCGATCCCGCAGGTGGGGTATCGCTTGATTTCACGGGCAAGAAATCGGGGCGTGGCGCGTATATTTGTAAGAGTAGCGCTTGTCTTGCGAAGGCGGAGAAGAACGGCCGTCTTGCACGCAACCTTGAGTGCGAGATCCCCCATGAGATCTACGCCGCAATGCGCGAAGAGCTTGCCGCCCATGAAGCAAATTGAAGCAAGGGCGCTCTCCTATCTTGGCTTCGCCGTGCGCGCAAGACGTGTGGTCATCGGCGTGGCGCTGGTGTGTGAGGCGCTTAAGAAGGTACCAAACGGTAGTGATAAATCTCCACTTATCGTTTTAGAAGCGGCGGATACCTCGGCAAATACGCATAAGCGTATTGTCGACCGCACTCTTTATTATAAGACCCCCGCCGTTCGGCTTTCGATCAACGGTGATGCGCTTGCCACTGCCGTGGGTAAGCGTGGCGGCACGGTCGGCGCGGTTGGCGTGACCGATCAAAATCTTGCGGCGGCAATTGCCGCGCTTTACGGCGTTTCTGTTTCAGACAGTCATTAAATTACCCATAGGGTGTAAGAATTTTAACCAAACTTTGGAAGGTGTTCCGCACGGACTGCGGAAGACAAGGAGGAAATATGGCGTTTAAGGTTGCACAATTAGCAAAGGATCTCGGTATCAAAAGTAAGCAAATTACAGAATTGATGACCGCAAAGGGTCTTGAATGCAAGACTACGCAAAAATCGCTTGATGCAAAGGAATTTGATATTATTTTTGATGCATTGACGCGTGAAAAGCAGGTATCTGATATTGACGGATATCTGTTTGGCGATACCTATATTCCTACGGTGGCAAAGCCTGCCCCCGAAAAGGAAGCTGTCACGGAAAAGGGTAAGGAGGCTCCTGCCGCCGCACCTGCCGCAGATACTAAAGCTGCACCCAAAACAGAAAAAGCACCCGCAAAAGCAGCGCCCGAGGTGAAGTCCGCACCGAAGACGGAAGCTGCAAAGGCCCCCGCCTCCTCCAAAGAGTCAACAGTGGAGCGATCCACCGCAAAGCCCGAAGCGGCAAAGCCGGCGCCTGCAGCACCCGCACGCCCCGCACCGCGTACCTATAATATTCCGCAAAACCTGCGTGCCACCATTACTACCGCACAGCGCCCCGCAGCGCCCGCGGCACCCGCGGCACCTCGCCGTGGTGATGCAACACTCGCGCGCTCGGCACAGCAGGGCGGCGCACGCCCCATGGGCGATCGCCCCGCACGCCCCGAGTTTGCACCCCGTGGCGGTGCATTTTCGCAGGGTAATGTAAAGCCTAATTTTGCACAGCAAAGACCCGATAACCGTCCGCAGAAGTCGCAGCAAAACCGTGGTGGCGGCAATGGCGGATTCCGTGATAAGGATGAAGGGGGAGGGCGCATCGTACGCGAGCAGTTCCGCCCCACGGTCATTACCCGTGGGCAGACCCCCAAGGGCACCGATGCTACCGCAAAGGCGCGCACCACACGTGTGGTGGATATGCGCGGCTCTAGCGTAGATCTTTCCAAATACGATGAGCGTCTTGATACCTTTGTGCCCGATGCTGTTCGTGATGCACGCGGCGGCAACCAGCGCTTTAAAAAGCAGCAGGTAGGCACGCATGCCTTTACCTCGGGTAAGAAGGGCGCAAAAAAGAGCAGCGCACCTGTTACCAAGCAGGCAAACTCCGTGACGATCCCTGAGGAGATCACGGTAAGCGAATTTGCATCACGTATGAAGATTCCGCCCGCTGAGGTTGTGAAAAAGCTTATGATGATGGGCATGATGGTCACGCTCAATCAAACCATTGACTTTGACACTGCATTTTTGATTGCAGGCGAGCTCGGTGTTGAGGCGACCAAGGAGGTCGTTGTCAGCATTGAGGAAAAGCTGTTTGATGATACCGAGGATAAGGCAGAGGATCTGATGGATCGCGCACCCGTTGTGTGCGTTATGGGTCACGTTGACCACGGTAAGACCTCCTTGCTGGATGCCATTCGCCACACCAACGTAACGGCAGGCGAGGCAGGCGGTATTACGCAGCACATCGGTGCTTACCGCGTGAAGGTTGACGGCAGAGATCTTACCTTCCTTGACACCCCCGGTCACGAGGCGTTTACCGCCATGCGTGCACGCGGTGCTAAGGCAACTGATATTGCCATTCTCGTGGTGGCGGCAGATGACGGCATTATGCCGCAGACCGTTGAGGCGATCAATCATGCAAAGGCAGCTGAGATCGACATCATCGTTGCTATCAATAAAATGGATAAACCCGGTGCTAACCCCGATGCCATTAAGCAGGAGCTTACCAAATATGACCTTGTGCCCGAGGAGTGGGGCGGCGACGTCATTTGCGTGCCGATCTCCGCACTCAAGCGCGAGGGTATTGATACGCTGCTTGAAAACGTATTGCTCGTTGCCGACATGAAGGAGCTGAAGGCAAATCCCGACCGCCGTGCAAAGGGTATTATTATCGAGTCCAAGCTTGACCGTGGCCGCGGTCCCGTTGCAACCGTTCTGGTGCAAAACGGTACGCTGCATAGCGGCGATATCGTGATCGCAGGCACCGCCGTTGGCCGTGTGCGCGTGATGAGCGACCACAATGGCAGAACGCTGAAGGAGGCAGGCCCCTCCGTACCTGTTGAGATCGTTGGTCTTGCAGAGGTGCCCGAGGCAGGTGACGAATTTGCCGCTGTTGAAGATGAACGCATGGCAAGAACCCTTGCCGATCAGCGCCGTGACAAGGCGAAGGAGGAGGGCTTTAAGGCAAATGCCCGCGCCAACCTTAACGACCTGTTTGCGCAGATCTCTGAGGGCGTAAAGGAACTTAACATCATTGTTAAGGCAGACGTTGCAGGCTCGGCTGAGGCTGTAAAGCAATCGCTTGAGAAGCTCACGAATGAGGAAGTAAAGGTGCGTGTCATCCATGCTGCCGTAGGCGGTATCATTGAGGGTGACGTTATGCTTGCCGCTGCATCCAATGCTATCATTGTTGGCTTTAACGTACGCCCTGATAAGGCGGCGACCGACTCCGCAGAGCGTCAAAAGGTGGATATTCGTACCTACCGTATCATTTACGAGTGCATCGAGGAGATCGAGGCAGCGATGAAGGGTATGCTTGCGCCCAAGTTCCGTGAAAACGTGCTTGGTCACGCAGAGGTGCGTCAGACCATTCATGTGCCCAATGTTGGCTTTATTGCAGGCTCGTATGTGCAAGACGGTAAGATCACCCGTCAGTCGCAGATCCGCGTGGTGCGCGACGGTATTGTGATCTTTGAGGATAAAATCGCTTCGCTTCGTCGCTTTAAGGACGACGTGAAGGAGGTTGCCGACGGGTACGAGTGCGGCATCGGTCTTGATCGCTTTAACGATATCAAGGTAGGCGATATTCTCGAGGCCTTCATCATGGAGGAAATTGCGCAGTGAGATAAGCTCACGCCGATTTCGATCCACAGGGAGGTTTCAGATGAATTGGGAAAAATCTTGCGGCGCACTTGTGGTGCGCCGCGAAAAAGACAATTATTATATACTCATGATACGCCATAAGGCGGGCGGAAGTCGCTCCTTCCCTAAGGGACACATGGAACAGGGAGAAAGCGAATATGCAACCGCGTTGCGCGAGGTGATGGAAGAAACCTCTTCCCGTATAGCGATTATTTCGGATTTTCGTGCTACCGTTAAGTATAGTCCCTCGCCGGGCGTGATGAAAGAGGTTGTGTATTTTCTCGCCTTTACGACCGAGGAAAGCATTAAGGCAAGAGAGGGCGAGATCGCTGAGGTCGAGTGGGTGCCGCTTGAGAAGGCGGAAAACTGCCTTACGCACGAAAACGATAAAACAGTATTTCGTGCCGCCATGGAGCGCATGCAGCATCTTTCTTTTGAAATTAAATGAAAAAGGGGAGAGGGGAACCGCTTTTGAAAAAGTGGTTCCCCTCTCCCTTGTTTTCGCTTTGCGAAAACAATTCACACGCCCCTCCCGAAAACTTTCCCAAAAGATGCGGTGGGAGTGGGTGTAAAATATCATCATAGGGGCGATTCGTGAATCGCCCCTATGATGTGCATTGTACAGTGGTCAGATTTATCCTTTTATCCAAAGGTTTTCGGAGAGGTTGGTGAATTTGCTTTTCGCGGATGCGAAAAGCAAGAATATAAAAAACCGCAGCATGTGCTGCGGTTTTTGTGATTATACATTAGAATCAGATGTAGCAGGAACAAGATCCTGATCCTTCATGCAAAGCATAAGAACGCCAGCGATAACGTTGCACAAAATTAAGGTTGCGATCGCCATGCCGGTCAGTTCGGACTTCTTTGTTGCGGTGTTAAGCTTTTTCAGTGCCAATATACCTATGATCAACGGTACAACGAGGTAGAATTGGCAGATCATGCCGATGATGATGAATACTTTTGCAGCGGTTTTCATAATGGTCTCCTTTACTAGATGTTGCATAAGTGCGTTATGCATATTTATACTATCACAAAACACACCTGTTGTCAATAGACCTTGATTAAGTGTAATAAAAATTCTCAAAAAATGTATAGTATGTGAACGATATACAGTATTGTGTGAATATGGCGATTACACTTCCGTTAGAAGGCCTTTTGGCTTTCCTTAAAAGCACAGTCAACTTGACTCCTCTTTACAAATATGATATGATAGTGATAAGAGGTGAGATACATGATTGATCAGATCAACGCTCGCGTAAAGGTAGTAGTTGTGTTTTTGCTTTCGGTAGTGGCGTTGCTTGTGTTTACGGCCTGCTGCTATTTGGGGCAGGATTGGTTTTCTAAATGGCATGGTTTGCCCATGGGCGGTTTGTTGATGCTGCTCGCTATTCCGTTTCACTTGCAGGGTGAAAAGAGAAAGATCTTCTATTTGATCAGCTTTTTGCTGAACACGGCGGGCATGGGCATTTGTGCCTCGGCATATTACACTATGACGATCGTGCCCTCCGCACTTGAGGATCTTTTGCCGGCTCTTGCTTTGCCGCTTGCTATCTTACTTGTGACCGGTATTTTACTTGTACTGTTCGAAGAAAAAAACAATTCATCGTTACGGTCGTAATATTTCTTGAAATCGCGTTGATTGTGGCTTCGATCGTGTTTTGGGTAAATCGGGGTGCAGAATTCTATGCATTTTCACTTTTTTCCTTGGTTGTGGCAAGCTTTTATACGTTTGCGTATCATCTCGCCATAGAAGAGGAGGAGTACAGCATTCTGCGCGATATTTCGCTCGGCAGCTACGGTGCATTTTTGTTGGTGGGCATTGCTGTGTTGATTGCCATTGCCTGTGTCGCGGGTGATGGCTGTGACTGTGATTGCGGTGACAGCTGCGATTGTTGCGATTGTGATTGTGGCAGTGGCAGTGGCGGTAGTCAGAAAGCGAAAAAAACCAAAAAATAATTGCTGTGAGCAGGGAGAGCCTCTCTGTAGCGGAAGGCGCGAACAGGGAGAAAGGTGTTAGATGACATGGCAGGGGCGCCTGTGCGCACAGCATTGCGGATATAATAAAATTTTTTCCAAAGGTTTTCGGAGAGGTTGGTGAATTTGCTTTTCGCGGATGCGAAAAGCAAAGAGGAAGGGGAGCCCTTTTGCAAAAGGGTTCCCCTTCCTCTTTATCTTTCTCGTTTCATCGATCAGTCAAAATAACCTTCTCTGTGCAGAAGCTCTGCGATGAGAACCGCACCGCCTGCGGCACCGCGCAGGGTGTTGTGAGAAAGGCCTACAAACTTGTAATCGTAAACGCTATCCTCACGCAGTCTGCCCACAGTTACGCCCATGCCGCCGTAGATGTCGCGATCAAGCGCGGCTTGGGGACGGTTATCCTCCTCAAAGTAGGTGATAAACTGCTCGGGCGCGTGGGGGAGCTGCAGCTCCTGAGGCTTGCCCTTAAAGTTTTTCCAAGCGGCAAGAATTTGCTCCTTGGTGGGCTTTTTGCGGAATTTTACAAACACGGCGGCGGTGTGACCGTCGGTTACAGGTACGCGAATGCACTGGGTGGTAATGGTGATGCCATTGCACTTTACGATCTCACCGTTCTTTACCTCGCCCCAAACGCGCAGGGGCTCCTGCTCGCTCTTTTCCTCCTCGCCTCCGATGAAGGGAATGACGTTATCGATCATTTCGGGCCATTCCTTAAAGGTCTTACCCGCACCGGAGATTGCCTGATAGGTGGTAGCCACTACCTCGTAGGGCTCAAACTCTAAAAGAGCGGTAAGGGCGGGCACGTAGGACTGGATCGAGCAGTTGGGCTTAACGGCAACAAAGCCGCGCTTGGTGCCAAGACGCTTTCTTTGCGCCTCGATCACAGCGAGGTGTGCGTCGTTGATCTCCGGAATCACCATCGGCACGTCGGGTGTCCAGCGGTGTGCGGAGTTGTTGGATACTACGGGGATCTCTGCCTTAGCATACGCATCCTCAAGGGCGCGGATATCCTCTTTTTTCATATCTACTGCACAGAACACCATGCTGCAAAGCGCCTTCATCTCCTCGATGTTAGCGGCATCATGTACCACCATATCGGCGGCGTATGCGGGCATGGGGGTCTTCAGCTTCCAACGGTCGCCTACTGCCTCGCGGTAGGTTTTGCCGGCAGAGCGTGCAGAAGCTGCAAGTGCGGTTACTTCAAAATAAGGGTGATGATCAAGCAGGGTGAGAAAACGCTGTCCCACCATACCCGTGGCGCCAATTACGCCAACCTTACGTTTTGTCATGGTAAATCTCCTTTGAGAAAATCAAAATAATAAACAAATTGTAGCATACAGTGTATAAAAAATCAAGAGGTTTTTCGTGATTTTATTGATGTAAAATGCGGTAAAGCTCATTTTTTTGCATACCGCGCTCCTTTGCTGCCGCTTTTATGGCATTCATGCGGGTCATGCCCTGCTTTTCATAATATGCAACGTGGTCGGCAGGGGAGAGCGCGAGCAGGGGGGAGGTGGGCTGTTCTACTGCTTTTCTGTCGCCGCCTGCCACGATCAGCACGTATTCACCGCGCGGGTCGGTTTCGCTGTAATGGGCAATGGCGCCCCCGATAGTGGTGCGCAGGATCTCCTCGTTTCGCTTGGTCAGCTCGCGGCAAAGTGCAATATCGCGCGTTTCGCCAAAAACTGACAAAAAGGTATCCAGCGTTTCGCAAAGGCGGTGCGGTGCTTCATGAAAGATCATGGTGCGTTCCTCATTTTTTAAAGCCTCAAGGCGCAGGCGAAGGTCCTTTTTTTCGCGCGGCAAAAAGCCCTCAAAGCAAAAGCGCGCGGTGGGAAGACCCGAAAGCGCAAGCGCGGTAAGACCTGCGCAGCAGCCGGGAACCGCGGTGACGGGAACGCCCGCCTTTGCGGCAAGCGCTACCAGATCCTCACCGGGGTCGCTGATAGCAGGTGTGCCTGCATCGGTTACCAGCGCGCAGCTCTCGCCAGAAAGCAAGCGCTCTACGATCACGGGGCCGCGCTCGCGGCGGTTGTGGTCGTGATAGGAAACAAGGGGGCGCGAGATGCCAAATGCGGCAAGGAGTCTTGCGGTGTTGCGGGTATCCTCTGCCGCGATAAAGTCAACCTCGGCAAGCGTTTTCTTGGCGCGCTCCGAGAGATCGGCAAGATTGCCGATCGGCGTGGCGACCAAATAGAGCGTGCCGCCCATAATGCGGTTTTTTTCTTCGTTTGACATGGAGCGATCCTTTCTTGCGCGGTGACACGGCGTGCCCTTGCAGCATAAGATAATTGTGAGAACTTTTGGAAAGGGTGAGCGAATGGCAATTAAAATTTATATCGACCAGGGGCATAACCCCGTCAATCCCAATGCGGGTGCCGAGGGCAACGGACTTCGGGAGCAAAACATCGTTTACCGCATTGGGCAGGAGCTTGCCACGCTGCTGCGACAAAGCGGAAACTATGAGGTGCGCCTTTCCCGTCCTACGGCACAAACACAGCTCGGTACATCCAATGCCACCAGCCTGCGTGTGCGCACAAGCGAGGCGAACAATTGGGGGGCGAACTATTTTATCAGCCTGCACACGAATGCCTCCGAGCTTGCCGCCGCTACGGGAAGTGAAGCGTTTGTATTTTCACTTGGCGGTGTGGCGGATGCACTTGCAAGTGATATCTTGGCGGCATTGCAGCGCGAAACGGGGCTTGCCAATCGTGGCGTGTTTGCGCGCCCCTCGCTATACGTATTAAAGCGCACCAACATGCCAGCCACGTTGCTTGAGCTTGGTTTTATCACCAACGCGCGTGATGCGCGCTTGATGAACGAGGAGCCGCAGCTGTTCGCCAGAGGCATTTATGAGGGGATCGTGGCATATACGGGCTTGGCGTAGCGAGATAAGCACCAAACGTGAGAAACGGTATCAAAAAATGCCGTTGTTGTAGATCTCCTGTGCCCGTGCTGAAAGTGCGGGGTCACCTGCGCTATCGTGCAAAAACAGAGGTGGCAGCACCATGAGCCCCTCGCCTGCACCCTTTTTGGCTTCAAGCAAGACCATGGAAGGAGCGGTAGTTGGGTTATCGTGTACGAAAATCATGCGCTTGGGCGCCAATTTATTCATGTGCAGTGCCGCAAAAAGGCTTTCCAGCCGATCGGGGCGGTAAACCGTGTAAAAAAGCCCACCGTATTTTAGGCACCTTGCGGCAGCTGCCGCAAAATCGGCAATGCCGCCGTCGGTTTCGTGGCGCGCGGTCTGCTTGGCACTGTGAGGGGAAGCGAGGCCCGAATCAACGCGCATATAGGGGGGGTTAGCAAACACGGCGCCAACCTCGCCGCCAAGTGTGGCGGCACTCAAGCGGCGCACATCGTTTTGCTGCACGGTAATACGGTCCGTCAGGTGGTTCAGGGCGATGTTTCGCGCCGTTAGCTTCGCCATTTCGGGTTGTATTTCGATCGCTGTTATGTGAGAAAATCTCCCACGGGCGGCTGCTAAAAGCGAAATGATGCCGTTGCCGCAGCCAAGCTCCACAGCGCGCTCGCGCGGCGCGGGGCGCAAAAAGGCAGAGAGCAAAAAAGCATCGGTGCCAAAGGCAAGCGCGTTTTTCTTTTGTATGAGAGAGAGCTTTTCGTTAACCTCATCTACGCGCTCATCGGCGGCAAGAGGAATATCGTGATACATAGTACTCCTTTTTAGTGCTTTATGGCACTTATCTCACTTGCAAGGTTTAGCCGCACGGATGTCAAGCCCATAAGCCGTGCGGTTATAAAAGTAGCGCGAAGCGGGGTTCCGCTTCGCGCCGCTTTTTTGGCGTATGGATTATTCAGCCTGGGGAGCGCCAACAGGGCAAACACCCTCGCAAGCGCCGCACTCTACGCAAAGATCAGCGTCGATCTCGTATTTGTCAGCACCCTCTTTGATTGCCTCAACAGGGCATTCAGACTGGCATGCGCCGCAGGAAATGCAAGCATCGGTAATTTTGTAAGCCATGATAAGTACCTCCGTAAAAATTGTATCACATGATGATACGATGATATCATTGTATCATATTTTTTAAAAAATGCAACCGTTTTTGACAAAAAAGTTTGAATAAATTTTTGCAAGACCTGTTTTAATTATACACGCTTGTCTGTGGCATATCCTTATTGCTGCTCGGTTCCCTCAGGGTTTGCTTTAACTTGAACAGTAAGCGTGTCACGGTGATAGGCGGTAGGGGCTGCGTCGGGGGCGCTGTCAAGGCGAACCTTTACCATGCCCGAAAGAGGAGCTGCCTCAACTACGGTGCCAAGCCCATCGGGTGTTGTCACACGGGTGTCCTTTTTGGGGGTAAGCGCCATTTCAGCGGCATAGCTCTCGTGCTCGTAGCGCAGGCAGCACATAAGGCGTCCGCAGCAGCCCGAGATCTTTGAGGTGTTGATAGAAAGGCCTTGCTCCTTTGCCATCTTCACCGATACCTGACCGAAATCGGACAGGAACGTGGTGCAGCAGAAGGGTCTGCCACACATGCCAAGTCCGCCAATGAGGCGCGATTCATCGCGGATGCCGATCTGACGGAGCTCGATCCTTGTGCGGAACAGGCCCGCAAGGTCACGCACCAATTCGCGGAAATCCACGCGTCCCTCGGCAGTGAAATAGAAGAGCAGCTTGGAGTTATCAAAGGTGTACTGTGCATCGACCAAATTCATATCGAGCTTGTGTGCCGCAATTTTTTCGGCGCAGGCCTTTAATGCCTCTGCCTCCTTGATACGGTTTTCGGTATTGTGCGCGGTATCCTCCTTGGTGGCACGGCGCAAAACCGAGCGCAGGGGCTGTACGATATCCTTTTCTGCCATTCTGCGGTTCAGCATGACGACCTCGCCGTATTCCGCGCCGCGTGCGGTATCTACGATTGCTGCCTCACCGATGCGAAAGCGTTCGCCGTTGGGGGCAAAAAAGTAGACCTTGCCCGCCCCTCTGAAGCGTACGCCAATGACCTCGACAGCCTTGCCGTCGGGCACGGGGAAGCCGCAGGGCACATCCTCAACCAAATATGCGGCGGTGGCAATGTCCACCTCGAATTCCTTGGTGCTTACCGCATCACTCTCTGCCAGCTTTTTCTCTGCCATTGCAACAGGAGAGAGGAAGGAGAGCGTAGAGGGGGTAGAGAATTGCGCATCAAGCTCGCGCTGCAGGGATTCGCTGATCTCGGGCTTAGCGGGGGCAGCGGGTGCCTGCTGCGGCTTTGCTTCGACATGACGGCTCTGCTTGTCATTATGGTGACGGCGATCTCTGCGATCCCCACGGTGCTTTGCGTTTTTCTCCTCGCCTGCGGGCTTTTGCGGTGTGGAAGGAGTGTTCTTGTTAGCGTTTCTCTGCTCGGCGTTTTGCGTGTTGGGGGCAGAATGTCCGCGGCCGTGACGGTTGCCTCTGTGACGGTTGCGTCTTTTGGCGTTGCCGTTGCCGTGTGCTTGCCCATTGCCCTCCTCGCGAGGGGCGGCCTTTTCGGGCGTGCGCGCTTCCGCCGCTTCTTGGCGCGGCTGGTTATGCTGGTTGCCGGGGATGATAAAATTGCCGGGGCGAACCGAAATGCGGGCTTCGCCCTCCTTTTTTTCTGTTTTTTTCTTTTGTTTTTCCATTGTTTACTCCCAGCCCTCGGGGTTGCCGAGGGAGTATTATGTGGTGAATAGCTGTGCCTGCAGCTGTGTGAGCGTTAGGCGCACGTTTGCGTTTGCGGCAAGTGCTTCCTTTGCCTCCTCAACGGCACGGGAAATGAGAAGCAGTCTTGCGGTGGTAAAGGATGCGGCAAGCTCGGTCGCTTGCTCGCGGTTGGTGAAGAAAAGCAGGGGCGCGTGCTCGGTGCGAGAGAGCAAGGTGAGGTCACGCAGCGCAAGTAAAAGCGTTGTCAGGCGCGCGCTTAACTCATCGCGGGCGGTGCCAAGTGAGCGAAGCAGCAAAAAGAGCTCATCCTGCCCTGCGTGCGCGGCAAGCAAACGAAGCATTCTTTCAGCATCCTCTTTTTGTTGCATCAGCGGCGCGCGCTTTTGCGGGTCAAGCAGTGTCAGTGCTTTGCCGACCGACCCTGCCGAGAGGGTAAGCAGCGCTTCAAATTCCTCAGGACGCTCGCGCAGCAGTGCGGGAGCACCGCCGGCAATGCCGACGGGCGAGGTCGTAAGAAAGTGTTGCATGTCATTACGGTCAAGCGGCTGTAAGCGAAAGATGGGCGCACGGGAGCGCACGGTTTCAAGCAGTGCCCCGGCATCCTCCGAGAGCAGCAGGAAAAGCACAAAGGCGGGTGGCTCCTCAAGGGTAAGCAGCAGGGCGTTTTGCGCCTGCTTGGTCATGGTATGCGCATCCTCTATAATATAGACCTTTATGTCAAGGTCGTTGGGTACGGTCGCGATCCCCTCTCGCAGGGCTCTGACGGTATCCACGCTCATGGTGGCGCGCCCCTCGGGCTTTGCAACGGTAATTACATCCACACAGTTGCCGACTGCAATCTTGCGGCAAGATTTGCAGATGCCGCAGGGCAGGGGATGGGTGCTGCTTTTGCGGTTTTCGCAAGCAGCCGCCATTGCGATTTGACGGGCAAGCAAGTGCTTGCCAAAGCCATTATCGCCCTCTAAAATATAGGCATGAGAAAAGGAGCCCTCATAAAATTCCGCACCGATGCGGCGGCGCAGCGACTCGTTGCCGCAAATGCCGGGAAAAAAAGATTTCATTGCGCACGCCTCCTTCTTTGCGATAAGGCAGATACCTTCAAAATATTATTATAGCAAAATAAATTTATAATGTCAATCCCGTAAGGAAAGGAAGTTTATTGCAAGCTTCTTCGCTATCAAGAGTTGCTTTTTTGTGGAAAAAAGTAGAAATTTTTCCAAAAAAATGCAAAATTTGTTGAATTTACTCACATAAAGTGTTCCGAAAAATCTTGCCTTTCCAAGGTGTATATGTTATAATATAGTCAGGTATAGATTGTACCGATTTGTCAAGATGAAACGAGGTGATCACATGCAGCAAAACGATCTTGCGCCGTATTTGTTCCATCAGGGCACAAATTTTAAAGCGCATGACTATCTTGGTGTTCACAAGACCGAGGGCGGATATGTCTTCCGCGTTTGGGCGCCGCACGCCATTGCCGCTTTCGTGGTGGGAGATTTTAACGGCTGGGGGGAAAGTGACCCCATGGTGCGCGCAACCGGGGGTGGCGTTTTTGAGTGCACGGTGTCAACCGAACGGTTTGGGCGAGGCTGTCTTTATAAATTCAAAATGAAGACACCGCACGGCGACGTGTATAAGGCAGACCCATACGGCACCTGCGCCGGGCAATATCCCGAAACGGCTTCGATCTATTTTGACATTGACGGTTATCCTTGGCGCGATGACGGCTGGCTCCGCTACCGTCGGCGCGAGGCAAAAAAGCCGATCGTGAGCAGACCTCTCAATATTTACGAGGTGCACCTCGGCTCTTGGAAAAAGCACGCGGACGGCAGCTATTGCACGTATGAGGAGATCGCGCGCGAGCTTGTACCCTACGTCAAGCAAATGGGCTATACGCACGTAGAGCTTCTGCCTGTCATGGAGCACCCTTACGATGGCTCCTGGGGCTACCAGGTAACGGGATATTTTGCACCGACCTCGCGCTTTGGCACGCCGCATGATTTTATGGCGTTTGTGGATGCCATGCACGAGGCAGGCATTGGCGTGATCCTTGACTGGGTGCCCGCGCATTTCCCCAAGGATGCTCAGGGGCTTTACGAGTTTGACGGTCAGCCGCTTTACGAGTATCAGGGCAGAGATCGCATGGAGCACCGCGGTTGGGGCACTCGTTGCTTTGACGTGGGGCGTGAGGAGGTGCAAAGCTTTCTCATTTCGAATGCGAGCTATTGGGCGGATAAATATCATATCGACGGCTTGCGCGTGGATGCAGTTGCCTCCATGCTCTACCTCGATTATGACCGCTTGCCCGACGAATGGGTGCCGAACGTGTACGGTGATAACCGCAACCTTGAGGCAATGGCGTTTTTCCGCAAGCTCAACGCCCACATGAGAGGTGCCTTTCCCGACGTTTTGATGATCGCCGAGGAATCCACGGCATGGGGCAACCTTACGAGCCTTGAAAACGGCGGTCTTGGATTTACGCTGAAATGGAATATGGGGTGGATGAACGACACGCTCGCGTACGCGACCACAGACCCCATTTACCGCAAGTACAATCATGGCAATCTGACCTTTTCGCTCTCTTACGCGTTTGGGGAAAAATACGTGCTGCCTATTTCGCACGATGAGGTGGTGCACGGCAAAAAATCCTTCCTTGACCGCAATCCCGGCAGTTATGAGGAGAAGTTTGCGGGTGCGCGCGCGCATTTGGCATATATGATGACGCATCCCGGCAAAAAGCTGCTGTTTATGGGCAGTGAGTTTGGGCAGTTCCGTGAGTGGGACTATGAAAATGAGCTGGAATGGTTTTTGCTTGACTATCCCATGCATGCTAAATTCCAGCAGTACGTGGCAGCGCTCAATCACCTTTACCTGAAAACCCCTGCGCTCTTTGAGCAGGACGGCGGCTGGGAGGGCTTTCAGTGGATCGACCCCGACAACTGCGACCAGAGCGTGATCTCCTATCGCCGTATTGACAAGCACGGCAGGGAGGTGGTTGTTTTGATCAACTTCACACCCGTTTTGCGTGATAATTTCCGCGTGGGTCTGCCGAGGCACGGTGTGTGGGAGGAGATCTTTAACTCCGACAGTGCTTCCTTTGGCGGCACAAATTATTTAAATGAGGGAGAGCTTCGCACCGAGCAAGTGCCCATGCACGGGCATGCCCAATCGGTCAAGCTGGTGCTGCCGCCTCTTGGCGCGGTGATGCTGAGCTGCCGAAGAAGATTTCCCCAAAAAAGAATAACAAAAGAAAAGAAACAGTAAAACGATCTCGCAAATCCCCCTTTTTGAACCCCCGCAACGATACGATCCAATAAAACCATGGAGGACATAGTATGTTCAAGAAGAAAGAATGTGTGGCAATGCTGCTTGCCGGAGGGCAGGGCAGCCGACTTTACGCTTTGACCGATAAAACGGCAAAGCCTGCCGTTACGTTTGGCGGAAAATACCGTATTATCGATTTTCCTCTTTCCAACTGTATCAACTCCGGGCTTGATACCGTGGGTGTGCTGACACAGTACCAGCCCCTTGTACTTAACGAATATATCGGCACGGGTCTGCCGTGGGATCTTGACCGCAACTACGGCGGTGTAAAGATCCTTCCCCCCTACCAGGCAAAGGACGGCGCCGATTGGTACAGCGGCACGGCAAACGCCATTTACCAAAATATGCAATTTATTGAGCGCTACGATGCAGAGTATGTGCTGATCCTTTCGGGTGACCATATCTATCATATGGATTATTCCAAAATGATCGATTACCACAAGGAAACGGGCGCTGCGTGCACCATTGCCGTGCTTGACGTGCCGCTTTCTGAGGCGAGCCGCTTTGGTATTATGAGCACCTACGATGACGGTACGATCTATAAGTTTACCGAAAAGCCCAAAAATCCCGATAGCACCAAGGCATCCATGGGCATTTACGTGTTTACGCGTAAAAAGCTCTTTGACTATCTGATCGCAGATGCAAAGGATCCGAGCTCCGCAAACGATTTCGGTAAAAACATCATTCCCACCATGCTTGGCGCGGGTGAGAAGATGATGGCGTATTCCTTTGAGGGATACTGGAAGGACGTGGGAACCATCGACTCGTTGTGGGAGGCGAATATGGATATCCTCGGCGAGGATCCTGTTTTGAAGCTGCACGACGGCAAGCATCGCGTGCTTTCGCGTCACGAAAATGCACCGCCCCAATACGTAGGCCCCAACGCGGTCATCGAAAACGCATCGATCACCGAGGGCTGCGAGATCCTTGGCACGGTGAAAAACTCTGTGCTGGGCGAAAACGTGCGTGTTTTGGAGGGCGCTGTGGTGGAGGATGCTGTGATCATGGGTGACTGCATTATTCACGAGGGTGCGCATGTATCCTACGCGATCATTGACCGTGAGGTGAAGATCTGCAAGGGCGCCGTTGTCGGCAAGCCGAGAGGTGAGGCAAAGGGTATAACCGTTATTGGCGAGGGCGTTGTTATTGAGGAAAACGGTATCGCCAAGGACGGCGAGATCATTTCGGATAAGGGAGGTGCAATGTAATGACCGCAGCAGGCATTATTTTCTCTAACATTCACGATGCAACCGTGCCCGAGCTTACGAGCCGCCGCACCATGGCAAGTATCCCCTTTGGTGGCAGATACCGCCTGATTGATTTTGCACTTTCCAACATGGTAAATTCGGGTATCTCCAAGGTGGGTCTTATTACGCACTATAACTATCAGTCCCTGCTTGACCATGTCGGCAACGGTAAGGACTGGGATCTTGCGCGCCGCACGGGCGGCATTAAGATCCTGCCCCCCTTTATCACGGCGTATGACAATGCTACGGCAGGACGCTTGTATTCTACCCGACTTGAAGCGCTTATGGGCGTGATGAACTTTATCGACCGTTGCACCGAGGACGTGCTGGTGCTTTCCGACTGTGACGTGATCTGCAATGTGGATATTGCTTCGGCAATGAAGCTGCATGAAAAGCGCGGCGCTGATTTTACGCTGATCACCACCACTGTGGATACCGCGTTCCAATCGCTTGACAGCCATGCAGAGCTGCCTGTGGTAGATGAGGCGGGTCGCGTGATCGATATGGCGGAATATAACGGCGAGCAGGGCAAGGTAAAGGTTTGTGCTGATATCTGGCTTGCCAACCGTACGTATTTGAAGCGTGTGGTATCTGAGGCTGTGGCGCACGGATACAAGAGCTTTTACAAGGACGTGATCATGCGCAATCTTGCCAAGGATAAGATCTATGCGCATGAGTATGACGGCTTTTTCGCGCGTATCAATTCGCTTGAAAGCTATTTCCGCTGCTCAATGCGCTTGCTTGACCCCGTAAATCGCGTGAACCTCTTTTACCGCCGCAACCAGCCCATCTTTACCAAGGTGCGTAACTCTGTGCCCACGCGCTATACGGGGGACGCAAAGGTAAGCGGCTCTATGATCGCAGACGGGTGCGTGATTGAGGGCACGGTTGAAAACTCTATCCTTTTCCGCGGTGTGAAGGTCGGCAAGGGAACGGTCGTTAAGAACTCTATTCTGATGCAGGATACCGTAACGGGCGAAAATGTGCGCCTGTCCTCGGTCATTACCGATAAAAATGTTGTGATCCGCGACGGCCGTGAGCTTTGCGGCTGCGAGAGCATGCCGTTTTACATCGGCAAGGGCGTTATGGTATAATCCAAGGCGCTTGCCGCACGGCAAAAACCTTTTCGCAACATAAAAGCGGGATGCTGCAATGGCGCGCGATCCGTTCGCCCTTTGACAGCATCCCGCAAGACAGTAAAAACAGACAAGTTATATTAGGAGAAACCATGAAAAAGATTTTATTTGTAGGCGCTGAGGCAATGCCTTTTGCAGCAACGGGCGGCCTTGGTGACGTGCTGGGCTCGCTTCCCGCGGCCCTTTCAAAGGAGGGCGCCGATGTGCGTGTGATCCTGCCTCTTTACGGTCAGGTAAAGGAGGAATGGCGCGCAAAAATGAAGACTGAGGCGGTCTTTACCGTTCGGCTTGCTTGGCGCGAGCTGTATTGCGGCATCAAATCCCTCAAAAAAGACGGCGTGATCTATTATTTTGTAGATAATGAGTATTACTTCAAGCGCGATACGCTTTACGGCAGCTTTGATGACGGTGAGCGCTTTGCATATTTCTCAATGGCGGTGATGGAAGCGATCGAGAAACTTGATTTTTACCCCGACGTGCTGCACGCACATGATTGGCAGGCGGCACTTTCGGTAGTATATCTTAAGTGCCTGTATCAAAGTAAGGCGGGCTACGGGGATATTCGCTCGGTATTTACCATTCACAATATCGAGTATCAGGGTCAGTATAATTTCGGCATTCTTGGTGACGTGTTTGGGCTTGACGTGGCGCAGTATGAGCTGATGGATTTCGGCGGCTGCATCAATTTGATGAAGGCGGCGATCGTTGCGGCTGATACCGTAAGCACGGTCAGCCCGCGCTATGCAGAGGAGATCTGCACCCCTGCCTATGGCAAGGGGCTTGACGGTATTTTGCGCGAAAACCGCTACAAGCTGTGTGGCATTTTAAACGGCATTGACTACCGCTACTATAATCCTGCAAAGGACCCCGCTATTCCTGTAAATTACAGCTGGCGCGCACGTGAGAAAAAGCCCGAAAATAAGCTTGCGCTGCAATCAGCGCTTGACCTGCCCATGCGCCGTGACGTGCCGCTTCTTGCGGTCATCACACGCTTGGTCGCACATAAGGGTGTTGATATCATGACCGAGATCCTCAGTAAGCTTACCGGGGAGAGCGACATACAATTGGTCGTGCTAGGCTGCGGGGATGAGCGCTTTGAGCATTATTTCACTGAGCTTGCACGGTGCTTCCCCGACAAGGTACGCGTACTTCTGAAATATGACCGTGATCTTGCCAAGCAGATCTACGCTGCTTGCGATATCTTCCTTATGCCCTCGAAATCCGAGCCCTGCGGCCTTGCACAGATGATCGCTTCGCGCTACGGTGCAATTCCCGTGGTGCGCGAAACAGGCGGCCTTTACGATTCGATCAAGGGATATTGGGAAGAGGGCAAGCGCATCCACGGCAACGGCTTTACGTTTGCAGGCTACAGCGGTGCAGAGCTTTACGAGCGCACGCATGCTGCCATTGCCCTTTGGCGCAATGAGGCAAAGCGCGACCGCTTGATGAGCAAGATCATGCGCACAAACTTTTCGTGGGCAGCTGCCGCACGTGACTACCTTGCGATGTACGATCAATTTAACGCATAATCCGGAGGAACCCCTAACATGAACTATACCCCTAACGCAAAAGAAGTAAAAAAGAATATTGAAGAAAAGCTTTCCCGCCATTTTGGCGTCAGCGCAAAGGAAGCGACCAAGGAGCAGCTCTACAAGGCAGCTGCACTTACCGTAAAGGATGTTTTGGTAGAGAAGCGTAATCAGTTTAAGGACAAGGTCAACGAAGCGGGCGCGAAGCGCGTGTACTATATGTGCATGGAGTTTCTGCTTGGCAGATCTCTTAAGACCAACCTTTGCAATCTCGGCCTGCAGGAAAACTACCGCAAGGCACTAAAGACCCTTGGCATGGATCTTGACGAGCTCTATGAATGCGAGCCCGATGCAGGTCTTGGCAACGGCGGTCTTGGCCGTCTTGCCGCTTGCTTTATGGATTCGCTTTCCTCTCTCGATTACCCTGCAACCGGCTTTTCGCTCTGCTACGAGTACGGTCTTTTTAAGCAAATGATCGTGGACGGTATGCAGATCGAGCTGCCTGACGCATGGTTGCCCGGCGGTGAGGTTTGGCTTTCGCCCCGTGCCGACCGCGTGTACAAGGTGCATTTCGGCGGACACGTGAAGGAAGAGTGGAAGGAAGGAAGGCTGGAGATCAGCTATGAGGGGGGCGAGGAGTATGAGGCCGTTCCCTATGATATGATGATCTCGGGTGCTGACAGCGATGCCGTATCCCAGCTTCGCCTGTGGAAGGCGCGCCCTGTAAGCAGCTTTAATATGGGCCTTTTCTCGCAGGGACAGTATACCCTTGCCATGGAGCAGACCAACAATGCGGATATCATTACCAAGGTGCTGTATCCTGCCGATAATCATACCGAGGGCAAGCTTTTGCGTCTTACCCAGCAGTATTTCTTGGTTTCCGCATCCTGCCAGAGCATCATTCGCGATCATATGGCGGTTTACGGAAATCTTGACAATCTCCCCGAAAAGGCATCGATCCATATCAACGACACCCACCCCGCACTCTGCGTGCCCGAATTGATGCGTATTCTCATTGATGAGTATTGCTTCTCCTGGGATAAGGCATGGGATATTGTGACGAGAACCGTATCCTACACCAACCACACTGTTATGCCCGAGGCGCTTGAAACCTGGAACGAGGATCTGTTTGCTCTCAAGCTGCCCCGTATTCATATGATCGTAAAGGAGATCAATGAGCGCTTTTGCCATGAGGCTTGGGAATTTTTCCCCGGCAACTGGAATCGCATTTCCGCACTCAGCGTGATCGCCTACGGTCAGGTGCGTATGGCAAATCTCTCGGTCATTGGCTCACACAAGATCAACGGTGTATCAAAGCTTCACTCTGATATTTTGGTGGACACCGTGTTTAAGGATTTCTACCGCATGTACCCCGATCGCTTTACCAATGTAACAAACGGTATCGCGCATCGCCGCTGGCTTGTTTACTCCAATCCCGAGCTGGCAGGACTGCTTGACGAGTGTATCGGCCAGGGTTATCGCCATGAGCCGGAGCGTCTTGCCGATTTCCTCAAATACAGTGATGACGCCGCCGTTCTTGAAAGGCTTGCCGCCATCAAGCACAACAACAAGGTGCGTTTTGCGAAGCATTTGCAGAAAAAGACGGGTATCGTGCTTGACACCAACTCGATCTTCGACGTGCAGATCAAGCGCTTGCATGAGTATAAGCGTCAGCTTCTCAATGCGCTGAACATCATTGGCCTTTACTTGGATCTCAAGGAAAATCCCAATTTGGATATACAGCCGCAAACCTTTATTTTCGGTGCTAAGGCGGCGCCCGGTTATGCTATGGCAAAGCGCATCATCAAGCTGCTTTGCATGCTGCAAAAGGATATTGAGCAGCACCCTGCGATCGCCGCTAAGCTGCGTGTAGTCTTCCTTGAGGATTACAACGTCAGCACGGCTGAAGCACTTATCCCCTCTGCCGAGATCAGTGAGCAGATCTCGATGGCAGGCAAGGAGGCAAGCGGCACGGGCTGCATGAAGCTGATGATCAACGGTGCGCTTACCATTGGCACGCTTGACGGCGCAAACGTGGAGATGCAAGCGGCAACCGGACCCGAAAACATGTTTATCTTCGGTCTTACTGCTGCTGAGGTCAGCGAGCTTTGGAACATGGGCTACAATTCCGCGCTCTACTATGCGCAAAACGAGCGCCTTGCACGCATTGTTAACTATCTTAACGTTGGCTTTGCGGGTGAAAACTTCTCGGATATTGCAACCTACCTGCTGGCAGGTCCCGGTGTTGCAGATCCCTATCTCTGCCTTGCCGATTTCGAGTCTTACCGTCAAGCACACGTTGCCGCACTCGGTGCTTATGCCGACAAGATGCGTTGGAACCGCATGTCGCTGGCAAACATTGCGGGCGCAGGCTTCTTTGCCGCTGACCGCAGCATCAACGATTACGCAAGAGATATCTGGAATCTCAAGCGTTTGCCCGGTGAGAAACAATAATGCTAGCAAAAAAACAGCTTGAATTTACCCTGCCGCAGCTGAAAAAGCAGGTTGGCGGCAGGGACGTGAGCGCGCGCGGTGCCTTTTTCTGCCGTGATACCTTGGTATTCACGGCACAGGTACCGCGCACCATGGGCGCGGCGTGCGTGGTGCTGCGTATTGCGCCCGACGGCGGCAAGGATACCGATCATCCGTTTGCCTTTGTCAGCACAAAGGGTGGGATCGATACCTACCGCCTGTCATTATCCCTTACCGAGCTTACCTCGCCCCGCACGCACGGGCTTTTTTACTATGAGATGCTTTTTCTGCGTGGGGCGGATACGCTCTTTACCGATGCTAAGGGAGATAACGTAACCTATACGCTTTCAACAGAGAGTGGGGGACGATTTCGACTTTTGGTATCGGAAAACGAGTACACCACACCTGCGTGGTTCCGCGGAAAAACCATGTATCATATCTTTGTGGATCGCTTTGCGCCCGGTGGGGGCGAGCGCCCCTCGGATGCGGTATACCATGAGGGGTGGCACGAGGAGATCGAGCAGTTTGGCGCGTACTCCGGCGCACCTGTTGCCAATAACGAATTTTTTGGCGGCACGCTATGGGGTGTGATCGACAAGCTTGATCATCTTGCCGCGCTTGGTGTTGGCGTCATTTACCTGTCGCCTATCTTTAAATCGGTATCAAACCACAAATACGATACGGGTGACTATGAAACGGTAGACCCGCAGTTTGGCGGCAGAGGGGCCCTTGATGCCTTGATCGCCGCGGCAAAAGAGCGCGGCATGGGTGTGATGCTTGACGGTGTGTTCAATCACACGGGCGACAACAGCCGTTACTTTGACCGATACAGCACCTACGGCGGCAACGGGGCATATCATTCAAAGCAATCCCCCTATTACGATTGGTTTTACTTCAAAAAGTATCCCGATAAATACGAGTGCTGGTGGGATATTCCGATCCTACCAAAGCTCAACCTTTCAAGCCCTGCCGTGCACGAATACCTTGTGGGCGAGGGCGGCATCATCGATACCTATACCAAGGCAGGGGTGCTGGGTTGGCGCCTTGACGTTGCCGACGAGCTGCCAAATGCCTTTCTCGATGACCTGCGCCTGCGCGTGAAAAACGCCACAAACGGTGAGGGTGTGGTGCTGGGTGAAGTGTGGGAGAACGCCGCAGATAAGATCGCCTACGGCAAGCGCCGCCGTTATTTTGAGGGTAGGCAGCTTGACAGTGTGATGAATTATCCCTTGCGCCGTGGTATTATCGCGTTTGTGCGCGATGGAAATGCCACAGCACTTGCCGACGTTTTGCGTGAGCTTTGGGGCTCCTATCCCGAGGCGGTCTGCCATAGCCTGATGAATATTCTTTCAACGCACGATACCGAGCGTATTCTTACTACGCTTGGCGGCGAGCGGGATGACGGGCGCTTTACCAATGCCCAGCTGCGCGAGATGCGCATGACCCCTGCCGAGCGAGCTGTTGCCGTATCACGCTTGCGGATCGCTGCGGCATTGCAATATACCGTGTTTGGCGTGCCCTCGCTTTTCTACGGCGATGAGGCAGGGCTTGAGGGATATCATGACCCGTTCTGCCGCCGTCCCTATCCTTGGGGGCGTGAGGATCAGTCGCTGCTGCGTTATTATAAAAAGCTTGGCAGGATCAGGCGCGAGAACCCTGTTTTTGGCGATGGGGAATTTGAAATTGTTGCAGAATCTGCGCACGCGATCGCATTTTCGCGTAAAAATGAAAAAGGTCATATCATTGTAGGGGCAAATTGCGGCACGGAGCCATTTTCTCTGTGCTTGCCAAGTGCCGCAGTCGACCTGCTTTCGGGCAAGAGATACGCACGCCGTGTCACGGTTGGTGCGGGAGAAGTTTACATTTGGAGGATGAAAAATGCTTCGTCGCATCATTGAGCGCCTGAAAAAGAGTAAAAACCCAAACAGTCCGCGCTATAAGTGGGATATGGCAAGGCGCATCTCGGGCCATCACGTCAAATACGTGAGCGAGCGCATTGATAATGTCGATGAGGTGATCGGCAAATCGGGTGCGCTGAATATTAAGGATGACGAGCTGCTTGTCTATGCCTCGTTTGATGTTTTGATGCGCTGTAAGATCGTGGATATGCAGGCGGCAGAGCTGCTTTCGGGTGATGGCGTGGTGATTACCGCGCCCGACCTTGAGCACGGCGGTAGGATGCGCACCGTGATCGTGCATTACGTATATTACAGGTAGTAAAGGACCGAGCGCGAGGTGCATGGTCTTGGGTGAAAAGCATCAAAAATTTTACTTGTGCCCAAAACAACCAAGAAAACCCAAAATAGTGGTTGACAAGCAAATCCTTTTGTGATAAAATTTTACTAACGAACAGCAAAGGAGAGTTTTCTCATGAAAAGAATTACAACTATTGAAACCAAGGATATTGCAAAGACCGTAACGACCGGCGGCTGCGGCGAGTGCCAGACCTCTTGCCAGTCTGCTTGCAAAACCTCTTGCGGCGTTGCAAATCAGCAGTGCGAGAACAAGTAATTGTTTCACACATAAAACGCTGCCCCTGTGGCAGCGTTTTATATTTGTTATTTTTTGTTGGCTAGGAGTAGACCATGGTACATCAATATAAATTAAACGGATACAACATTGTGCTGGATACGGCAAGCGGCTCTGTACACGCGGTGGATGAGGTGGCATATGACATCATTGCCATGTATGAGCATGCCACAGCCGACCGGATCGTTTCGGCAATGCTCCAAAAATACGGCGACCGCGCGGATGTAACGCGTGAGGAGATCCTTTTGTGCCTTGACGATGTGAAAGCGCTTAAGGATGCGGGTAAGCTTTTTTCGCATGACCCGTATGAGAATCTTGCCCATACATATAAAAACAACAGCAAGGTGGTAAAGGCGCTGTGCCTGCATGTGGCGCACACCTGCAACCTTTGCTGCGAATACTGCTTTGCGGGGCAGGGTAAATATCAGGGCAAGGATGCGCTGATGAGCTTTGAGGTTGGCAAGCAGGCGCTCGATTTTCTGATTGCCAATTCGGGCACGCGCCGCAACCTTGAGGTCGATTTCTTTGGCGGCGAGCCGATGATGAACTTTGAGGTGGTAAAGCAGCTTGTGGCATACGCGCGCTCGGTGGAGAAGGAGAAGGGAAAGAACTTCCGCTTTACCTTTACCACCAACGGTGTGCTGCTTGACGATGACGTGATGGACTTCCTCAACCGCGAGATGAGCAACGTTGTGCTCTCACTTGACGGCAGACGAGAGGTTAACGACCACTTCCGTAAAAACACGGCAGGGCGCGGCAGCTACGATATTATCGTGCCGAAGTTCCAAAAGCTCGTAGAAAAGCGCGGCGGCAAGAATTATTACGTGCGCGGCACCTTTACCCACCAAAACGTTGATTTTACAAACGACCTGTTCCACATGGCTGACCTTGGCTTTACCGAGCTTAGCATGGAGCCCGTTGTTTGTCCGCCCGATGATCCTTATGCCCTCACAAAAGAGGATCTGCCCCTGCTGTTCGAGCAGTATGAGATCCTTGCAAAGGAAATGCTCAAGCGTGAAAAAGAGGGTAGACCCATTACGTTTTATCACTATATGCTCGATCTTAAAAACGGTCCCTGCATCTACAAGCGCATTACGGGCTGTGGCTCGGGCACAGAATATATGGCGGTAACACCCGCAGGCGAGCTCTACCCCTGCCATCAATTTGTAGGTGATACACGCTACAAGCTCGGTGACGTGTGGAACGGTGTGTCAAATACCGCCGTGCAGGATGAGTTCCGTCTTTGCAATGCCTATGCGCGCCCTGAATGTAAGGAGTGCTGGGCAAGGCTTTACTGCTCGGGCGGCTGTGCCGCAAACGCCTATCACGCCACAGGCAGCATTGGTGGTGTTTACGAGTACGGGTGCGAGCTCTTCAAAAAGCGCATTGAGTGCGCCGTGATGATGCAGGTCGCAAAATCGGAGCAGGTATGACAACACCGATCGTAGATTTTGTGCGCCGCTATGCTGAAAAAAAGGGCGTACGCTTTCATATGCCGGGGCATAAGGGAAAGCCTTACCTCGGCTGTGAGCACCTCGATATAACCGAGATCAAGGGTGCGGATGTTCTCTATGATGCCGCGGGCATTATTGATGAGAGCGAGCAAAACGCCACGGCACTGTTTGGCAGTGCGCACACCTTTTATTCTACCGAGGGTGCAACGCTTGCCATTAAGGCAATGCTTGCTACTGTTGCCATGCAGCTGCCGCGCGGGGAGCGACTTCACGTGCTTGCGGCGCGCAATGCGCATAAGGCGTTTTTGTATGGCGCCGCGCTGCTGGATGCTAAGGTAACTTGGCTGTATCCAAAGGATACGGCACATCTTTGTGCTTGCCCCCTCTCGAGGGAGGAAGTGGCAAACGCTATTCGCTCGTGTGCGGAAAAGCCGCATGCGGTGTATCTTACCTCGCCCGATTACCTCGGTAACGTGGCGGATATCGCGGCGATCGCCGCTGTTTGCGACGGCTTTGGCGTACCGCTGCTTGTTGATAACGCGCACGGCGCGTATCTTAACTTTTTATCTCCCTCAAGGCATCCCATTGCATTGGGGGCTACCATGTGTGCCGATTCCGCGCACAAAACGCTTTCTGTTTTAACAGGGGGTGCGTATCTGCACGTGGCAAGAAAGGCACCGGAAGCCTATTTGAAGAGCGCGAGGGAAGCACTTTCCCTCTTTGCCTCTACCAGCCCCTCTTACCTCATACTGCAATCGCTTGATCTTTGCAATGCGGTGCTTGCCGACGGCTATGCCGCGGCGCTTGCCGAAACGGCGGCGCGCGTGGCGGGTGTTCGCGCAGTGCTTCTGGCACACGGCTACCGCGTGCTTGAGGGCGAGCCCTTAAAAATCGTGATCGAAGCCGCAAAAAGCGGTTACACAGGCGAGGCGCTTGCCGATATTTTGCGTGAAAATGGCATTGAGCCCGAATTTGCCGATAAGGAATTTTTGGTGCTGATGTGCACCGAGGGGAATGGGGAAGCAGATCTTTTGCACCTTTGCACGGTCTTGTGCAGTGTGCCGCTGCGTGCGGCGCTTCCGCAAACGCAACCACCTATCATTCGACCTACAACAGGCTTGTCGATAAGGGAAGCGATGCTTTCTCCTGCCGAGTTGGTATCGCTTGAAAACGCGGCGGGTCGCATTTGTGCCGCTCCCACCGTTTCCTGCCCGCCCGCCGTACCCATTGCGGTGGCAGGCGAGTATATTGATGAGAGTGTTATTGCGCTTCTTCGGCACTACGGCGTTGATAGGATAAAGGTAATAAAGGAATAAAAAAATCCACCGATACAGGGTGTCACTCTAAAGGACAGTTTTACCTACCGACAGAAAAAATAGAAACCGCAGATTGATTTTCTGCGGTTTTTGTGTTATAATAGGCGTATGAGCAACTTCTTATGAAATTAAGAGGAGGAACATTGTGAAAACAGCAGGAATATGCTTTTTTATACTTGGCGGTGTTTTATTATTGATATCGGGATTATATTTTGGTGCTTATTTGATATTTGAAAAATTACCACATAAAACAGGCAGGGCACTTGGCAAACTGTGCAATAGAAAATACAAAAAAGATGTCGCGGTTTGGGCGGGTTTGGGAAAATATGATGGTCCTCCAAGAATTGCTTTTACCATAAAGCATTTAACAAAATCTAAATACCTATATAATGTAAATAACAAACTTTATATTTGTGCTTTTGATTTTTGGAGAAAGCCACACAAAGTACCAAATTGCTCTTGGGTAATTTATCTAAAATCATTTCCACGAATTTCATATTTAGACAATGATGAGAACTGCATCGGTGCTTTCGACTTTGCTGTTAAAGCGATTCTCTTTTTTGTAATAGCAATATTTTCATTTTGTTTGGGATTTGCATTTCTTAGTCCGTAATATCACCATAAACTACATTGATTTTCTCGACAAATCTCGAATTGCTGAAAAACGAGAACGCAAATTACTAAAAGCCTCCCTTGTGTAAAGGGAGGTGGCACGCGTAAGCGTGACGGAGGGATTGTAATGCAGAGAAAACACAATAATGATATTGTACCAACCGCCAAAATGTTGCGAAAGAATATGACCAAAGAAGAAAAGCACCTTTGGTATGATTTTCTGCGTACTTATCCTATTCGTTTTTCTCGTCAGAAGGTTCTCGGAAGGTATATTGCGGATTTTTACTGTGCAGAGGCAAAGCTCGTTATAGAGCTTGACGGTTCGGGACATTATACCGAGGAAGGAAAGCAGTACGATGAAGAAAGAACAGCTTTTCTTGAAGAATACGGATTGACAGTTATCAGAATACCAAATACGGAAATACATAAAAACTTTCGGGGTGTTTGTGAATATATTGATCGCCTCGTAGAACAATCCCTCAGTCAGCTTCGCTGACAGCTCCCTTTACACAAGGGAGCCTTTTTTATGTTCATCTATGCCTTGTCAATTTTCCTGACAAGCACTGCATTTGCGTCCACAAACGCAAAATACGGCGTACCTCTTCCGAGATATGCCGTATTTTTGAAAACTGTCCTTAAGAGCAACGCTCTATGTCGGTGGATTTTTTTATAAATGGTATTACGGTGCCAAGATTTTTTGACATACAGAGAGTGTTTCTTCAAGTGCTTGGCTAAGGCCCTCGGCACAGCGCTCCTCATCTACAATATAATCGGCATATGCCTCATAAAGAGCCGCACGCTCGCGGTAAAGATCCTCTAGCGTAAATCCATCCTGCAGCACAACGCCGCGATGCACATAATCGCCAAGGCGGGTAGCAAGCGTTTGGTAGCTGATCTTCAAATAGATCACCGTGCCGATGCTTTTAAGGTGTGCCATTGCCTCCTTACCGTAGATCACGCTGCCGCCCGTAGAGATGACGGCGCGCTCCGCTTTCAGCGTGGCGCATATCTCGTTTTCAAGCTTTAAAAATCCATCTGTTCCGCGCGCGGCAATGAGCTCATGCAGCAGCTTTCCGTAGCGCTCCTGTATGACAAGGTCGGTATCGATAAAGCGGTAGCCGAGATTTTTGGCAAGCAGCACCCCCACCGTGCTTTTGCCGCACGAGGGCATGCCAATGAGTATGATATTGTTCATGCGTTCTCCTTATTTTAGCAAAAAGGCGAGCTTAACGGGATTGTGATCGGAATGCATAAAGTCCTCGTTTAGCGTTTCGCAGGCGCTGACCGAAATGTTATCTGAAACAATAAAGCCGTCAACCGTCACCTCAAATGTAACACCCTTCTCATAACCGATGTCGCAGCTTCTGCAGCTATGCACCGCATCCCCACCCGAATAAAGTGCAAGCCCTTCGGGTAGCAGCTCGGTGGGAAAGGGCTGTGCCCAGGTGTTTTCGCCCCCGTCGCCAATGCCCAACAGATCCTTGTTGAAATCGCCGCCTGCCAGCACGTAGTTGCCCTTTTGGTATTCCGCCGCCATGTCGGCAAGCAATAGCTTTAACTGCTCTGTGGCAATGGTGCCGTCGCTCGTATAGGCGGAAAGGTGCAGATTGTAGAGATAAAGCGTTTTGCCGTTTTCCACGGGCAGCGCCATTTTATGATAGCAGCGGTCAAGATCGAGAAATTTCATAAAGCCGTTTTCCACGGGCACCTCAACACGCTTGGCGCTTGCGATCTCCTTGGCGCTGAGCGTCAGCAGCCCCGCCTTTGATTTGCCGTGCGGCGAGGTGAAGGGGTAAAAGAGATAGGGTGAATCGTAGTTTTCGGCAAAGCTCTTGCTGTATGTGGGGAATTGTGCCGAGATATAGTCCTTTTGATCAACGTGATAGCTTCTTGTCGCGTCGGTATCCACCTCTTGCAGGAACATAAAATCGGGATCTTCGGCAAGCAGACGGGATAAGATGCCGTCAAGGTTTTTGTAGACCTCATCCTTTGAGTAGGCGCGCGACTCTGTGCCGCCGTCCATGAAAAAGCTGAAATCTTGGCTGTATGCCGCAAAGCCCACGTTCCACGTAATAAAGGAATATTCGGTTTGCACGGCAACCTTGCCGCTGCCGCCCGCTTCTATCGCGGTTTCCTTGTCACCGATGCGGTAGTAGGCGATCAGTACGTAAGAGAGATAGCCACCTGCCACCAATAAAAGTGCGAGCAGCGCGCATGCAGCACCAATTCCAATGCGCTTTAGCGTTCTTTTTGCAGTGTTGTTCATGACCTTTCATCCTCCTCAAAGAGCTTTAGGCTATCGTAAAGACTGCCGCGTGCCCCTGCCGAGCGAAGCATGGAAAGGGGACGTACGGGTGCCTTTAGCAGGCGGCGCACCACCCAAAAAGGAACTAAGAACAATAGAAGTGCGCTGTGCTTTTGGCAAATCGGCCATTCCTGCCTGCATTTTTGCCCCACGTTTGCAAGCGCTGTGGCAAGGCTGCCCTTGCCCTCTTGTCGGTGGAGCGTGACGATGCCGCTGCCGGCAAAATCAGCATTGCCAAGACCAAAGTTGCCGCTTGCCATAAAATCGGCAAACAGTGCATCGGCAAGTGCGGTGTCGCCCGCCTCAAACGGGCATTTTTCGAGAGGCAAGCCAAGGTGGCGCACAGCGGCAAGTGTTGTGGCGGCGGCAAAGCGGTAAAGCCCTACCTCATGCAGCGCCGCAATGAGGCGCTGCACGGTTTCTTTCTTAAGATCCTTTGCTACAAACAGTGTCCAATCGCATATCTGACGCAGTCCAAGCCCTCCCTCGCGCATATGCTGCTGCATATGCAAAAGCAGGATCAGCGCTTGGTGGAAATCACTTGCCATGGGGAATTGCTCGCCGTTCATTTCGGCAAGCGTGCTTGCCGCCAAGGTGTTATCAAGATACGTGCGCAGCCTTTGGCGCATTTCACCCTCGGGCAGCCCCGATACGGTGCGGTGTAATTCGATCTCATAGCCGTCCTTTTTATATACGGCATGGTGCTCGCTATGTGTTTCGTGTGCGGTAAAGCCTTGGCTGATAAGATATGCGCCAACCCTTGGCAGTGCCGCCTCATCTATCAGGCAATCGATATCTCCCGCCACGCGCAGGTCGGGTGAGGGGTAGAGGCGTGCAACGCTGTCGCCCTTGAGGATCACGGCAGGGATATGCTGCTGTGCAAGAAAGTCACACAGCGCGGCGCGGTATGCCGCAAGGCGCGCGTTTTGGCGCAGGAGCGTGACGGTCTGGTCCTGCAAGCAAAGCAGGGTGTCTTTTGAGAGGGCGTCCTCAGGCAGCGTGCCAAGCGCTTCTCCTACAATACCAAACACCATGTGGCGGTCGGCAAGTGCCAGCACGGCATCAAGATCCGTGTTAGGGGGGAGCTCAAGCGGCTTTTCAAAAAGTGCGTGAGAAATGAGAGAGGTAAGCGCTTTTTCGGTCGCTTTTTGCTGCGCCTTGGCTGCATGCTCCTCATTTTCCTCAAGAAAAAGGAAGATCATTACGGCAACGAGCTCATAGGGCAAGGGGCAAAACTCGCCGGGATTGACCTGCGACATGAGAAGCAGCCCGATATAGGAGAGTGCCAAGGCACGGGAGAGGGGATCGGCATTGCGCACCATCAGCACGCCGCGCCGCCAAAAGAGAAACGCGTAAGCAAAGATGCCAACGAGGCCCATGCCCGCCACGATCTGCGGTATCATCATATGATACCAATTCATGGCAAACATTTTGGGATCGTAGATATCGGCATTGCCCGTGTAGCCGAGCCCAACGCCAAAAATGGGGTGATAGAGAAAATCCCAAACCGCACGGCCAAGCAGGCGCACGCGCGGCTCATCCCCCTTGATAAAGCCACCCTCAAAGCGGAAGGAATAAAACTTGATCAAAAATCCGCCTGCCAACAGTGCCGCAGCACCGAGCATTGCCAAAATGATGATGTTGCGGCGGCGGTGCTTTTTGTCGCGCCGCAAGAGATATAGGAAGCAAAGCCCGAAAAGTGCAAGCCCCATCAGCATCCCACCGCGCGAGCCCGTAAGCATCAGGGCAGCGAAAAACAGGAGTGCGGGGATCAGATGCCATCCCTTGCCCCTTGCCGCATGGTAAAAGGGGGCAGGCAGGGCAAGCAATAAAAACGTGGCGTAAACATTGCGGTTGTCTATGCTAATGAGGCGCAAATGTCCAAAGATCTCAAGGTCATCCTGCATCCAAACCAGGCGCTCGGCATAAAACAGAAGCGTAAAAAAGGTGGCGTAAAGCCCGACCAGATAAAGCCCTGTTAAGAGCAAATTTTTTACATCGTAATCGCGTTTTTTGCCTAAAGCCGATTTGAGTAAAAGATAGACACCAACCATGCCAAAGCCAAGCCCTGCGACATAATAAAGGGCAGCAGGTGTAAAATATTCCTTAAGGGAAAGACATCCGACACCGCCAAGGGTCACCGCAACCGAAACGGCAACAAGGGGGGCAAAGGAGTGACCGATGCGGTAAGGCGCGCGGTAATAAATAAAATGGAACAGGAGCGCGGCAAGCGCGGGTACGATCATCGGTGCGTAGGGGATAAAGAGCGCGTATCCGTCGTAGCATGCCGAAACCAGCACGGTGAGCAGTAAAAAGGGAACGGTGGCGGCAAATGCATCGTCTGAGGTAACGAGTATGATGAGGATAAGCCACAAAAGCGTCATGGCACCCGCCACCTCGCGCGAGAGTGCCGTAAAGGTACAGCAAGCGACCAGCAGCAGGGCAAAAAAGATAGGAGAGAGCCAAAAACGGCGCAGGGAAAGAAGCCACGGGGGTGTGGTAAAGCCGTTTTTCTTTACTGACAGTGTCGGCATCATGCGTGGCTCTCCTTTACTTTGTTTTACATGCCGCCTCAAGGGCTTGGCGAACGGTGGCGGCAGACTGTTGCCAATCGTAGCGTGAAAGGCGTGCCTTGGCGGCGGCGGGGTCTGCCTTGAGCTTACCCAGCACCACCTCGCGCATCAAGTTAGCAAGCACTGATTCATCCCCCAGCGGGTAATAAGAAGCATATGCGCCCGAAACCTCGCGGTTGGTGGGAATGTCCCCCACAATGAGGGGAAGCGCCGCCGCCATTGCCTCGGTCTGGGGAGAGCCAAAGCCCTCGTAGATGCTGGGAAAGACAAATGCCGCAGCCTCACCGAAAAGCTTTGCGCGGTCAGCGTTGCTCACAAACCCCGCAAGGCGGATATCGGCAGTGTCGGGGGCGCTTGAAACAAGGTCCGTTACCGCCTTGGCGCCAAACCCTTGTCTGCCTGCCAATACCAAGGCATAGTCACGGGCGGCAGGGCAGGTTTGTTGCAGTAGGTTATAGGCACGGATCAGCTCGGTCAAATTTTTACGCTTTTCCACAGTGCCCACAAACAAAAAGAATTTGCGCTTGGTAAGACCCTTTAGGATCTCGCTTTCATAAACTGCGGGTGTGACATCCTCGGTTGCACCCGTATAGTGCCCGGGGTGCACTGCCACCACCTTTTTAGCGGCACGGGGGAAGCGGGCACAGATCTCCCCTTTCATTGCGTTTGATACCGTAAAAATAATATCGGCATGCTTCATGGCGCGGCGCACCATAAAGCGGTTGTACAGGGCATATGCACGCGGCAGCGTTTCGGGATGAGAAAACGCGGTAAGATCGTGCACTGTAACTGCCACGGCGGTGTGCGGGGGATGCTTTTTCGGCAGAGCGTAGTTGGCATAATGTACCACATCAAATGCCGCAAGCTTTTCGCGGTAGGCGGCGGAGTTTAGATATTTGAGATAGGAAAGGCGCGCGGCGCGTCGCCCCCCTGCGGGTGCAAAATCCTCGCGTGTGACGGTGGTGTCGGGCAGGGCAGCAAGTGCCTCACCGAGATACTTTGCGTAACTGCCGATGCCTGTTCCGATATGCAGTTGTAAGCCGTCATCAAGTAAGATATTCATAAGCATCCTTATAGATCAAGATTTTGAAATGCGTGAAATGTGTGCTCCCAAGCAAAGCTTTCGCCAACAAATGCGGCAGCGTTTTTGCCGATCTCGCGGCAGCGCTCGGGGTTATCAAGCAATTCGTTTGCCGTGTTGGCAAGTGCTGTGGGGTCGTCATGCACGAAAATAGATTTACCGTGTGGGGCATTGATGCCCTCGCTACCCACGGTATTGGTGATAACGGGGAGCTCTGCTGCCATGGCTTCAAGAATTTTGGTCTTGATCCCCGAGCCAAACGGAATGGGGCAAAGGGAAAATTGCCATGTGTGCATCACAGGAGCAAGGTCTTTGACCTCGCCAAGAAAGGAGAGTCCTGTTATCCCTTCAAGGCGCGCACGCACCTCGTCGGGCACGGGCCCCGCCACCTCAAAGCAAAAGGGCGCAGCAAGGCTTGGCAGGATATGTTCTGTGATATATTGGAGTGAGGAAACGTTTGCGGCAACGTGCAAATTGCCTACAAAACCAAACGTGCGTGCGCGCTTTTTGGTGTCACAAGGGGCAAATGCCGCCATGTCAACACCCATCGGTACGGCAACGGCACGGGGGGCGCCCAGCCTTTGATTGAGTGCTGTGGCTTCCGCTTCGGATACCAGGATCACACCGTCGGCATCCTTTGCATACCGCACCTCCCAGCGCGCAAGCCGCTTTTGCTCGCTTTTTAAGATCATACGGCCGATCCTGCCGCGGCAAAACAGGCGCTCGGCGGTGGGGGACATGCCGCCCGCATAGTGCCCTGCGATGCTCGTGCCCTTATCAAGGGCAGAGAGCTGGCGCGCGTAGCGCACCGACAAGAGGTCGTCAAGGTCAAGAATACAGCGCACCTTGCCCTTGAAATCGTGCATGTAGGGCGCCAAGCGTATCATGTCAAACAGTATCACGTCGGGCTTAAAATCCGCCACATGCTTTTCCAGCAAACGGCGGTTTTCAGGGCTTTGGTAAAGTGCCGCCTGCAGGGGCTTGCCCGAGAGCGCGCTTGATGCAAGATTTACAGCCTTACGCGCGCGAGAGATCGGCGTGGAAAAGCGCACCTCCGAGATAAACGCAGGCTTATCCGCAGCATCGCGCGGCTGATCCCATTCGGGAAATACAAATAAGGCAATTTCATACCCGTATTGCTCGCAAAGCCCGCGACAGTAGTGATAAAGTGAAACCTTGCGTCCACTGTTCTTGGGCCACGGCAGACGTGAGGTCACAAACAACAAGCGCTTACTCATACCGCAAAAAATTCGTTTTCAAGCATGCGGCAAAGCGCATGGTAAAGGGGCAGATGCAGCTCCTGCACAAGATAGGTTTCCTGCTCTGGCACGCGCATGGCAATGTCCGCAAGGGGCGCAAGCTTGCCGCCCGTAGCACCCGTGAGGAGAATCACCTTCATGCCGCGCGCCTTGGCGGCGGCGGTGGCAAGTAACAGGTTTTCGGCATTGCCCGAGGTGGAAATGGCAAGCAGGATATCACCCGGCTTGCCCCAGCCCCATACCTGCTGCGCAAAAACAGCAACGGCATCACTGTCGTTCATCACGGCGGTGGAGAGTGCCGCGTGACCTGTAAGAGAAATGATGGGCAGTGTTTCCTGTAGCATGTCTGCAAGTGCTTGTCCTCGCTGGGGGTCAGCGGCAATGAGCGCCGCGCGGTGCTCGGGGGACAAGGGGCGCTTTTTGGCAAAGCATTTCATCAGCTCTCCCGCAATGTGCTCGGCATCCGCGGCGGAGCCGCCATTGCCTGCGGTCAGCACCTTGCCGCCCTCGGCAAAGCATTGCTTCATGGCAGTGTATGCCGCGATCACGTCCTGCCGCACGGCGGCAAGTGTGGGATAGCGGGAAAAAAGGTCTTGCAATATATCAAGATAAGTCATGGCGATATTCCTCAACATCTAAAATTTTAGAAACGCAATCGGGAAGGCTGCTGCCCGTGATGTCGGCTTGCATGCCGCCAATGGCGGCGGCACGGCAGCCCGCGCGGCGCGCCGCTGTCATGTCGCTTTCGCTGTCCCCGATCATAAAGGAGCGCGAAAGATCAAGATCGTAACGCTTTGCGGCGGCAAGGAGTAGCCCCGGCGCCGGCTTGCGGCAATTGCAGATGCGCTTTAAGGCAGGCACCTCCCCTGCAAAGCCGCTGTCGGGGTGGTGCGGGCAGTAAAAGATATCGGTCAGATACGCGCCCTGCTCGGCAAGGAGTGCTTCAAGCCTTGCGTGTATCGCAGTAATGCCTGCTTCGTCAACCTCACCACGCGCCAAAACGGGCTGATTGGTCACCACAATGACGGGGATGTGACGGTCGTTTAATTGCTTGATCGCCTCGGCGGCGCCGGGGAGCAATTCAATTTGATCGGGCGATGTTACAAACCCCACATGGCGGTTAATGGTGCCGTCGCGGTCAAGAAATATCGCACCGCGGGGGGATTTTGGGTCGCCGCGTGTAACCACGCCGGCGGCAAGATCGCGCTCCGCTTCCTTTAAGCGTTGCGGTGTGCCCATGTCCTTTACGTATTCGGGGGAGTTGTAAGCAAAAAGTGCCCTTTCGGCGGCAAGGGGAACAAGCACCTCACGGTCAAGATCTGTCTTTTTTACTGTTTTAAAACGGGAGAGAACGGCGGGGGAAAAGAAGTGCAAGCCCGCATTGGTGCGGTTGCGTGAGGCGCGCCGTGCCGTATCGGGGGCAAGAAAGGCGGTCACGCGATCGTTTTTGTCGCTTTCCACGATCACGCTGTCGGCGGGATGCGTGCTTGGGTGTGTAAACACAGTGGCGATGCCGCGTTTTTCACGGTGAAAGGCAAGAAAGCGCTTAAGGTCCACGTCAAACAAAACGTCGCCGTTGAGAAGCAAAAAGTCATCGCCCTTCAGCACGTCACCAAGCAGCGCCAGCGCTCCTGCGGTGCCAAGTGGCTCTTTTTCCTCGATGTAGGTGATACGCACGCCAAACGCACAGCCGTTGCCAAAATGGTTTTGGATCACCGCGCCAAGATGCCCCACGACAAGCACGATATCAAGAAAGCCCTCTCGCCGCAGCACCTCGATCTGGCGCTCTAAAACGGGCTTGCCGCAAAGCGGCAGCATGGGCTTGGGGATGTCCCTTGCAAGAGACGCAATGCGTGTTCCCTTGCCACCCGCCATGATCACTGCTCGCATGCCTATCACCTCCTTGTCTTAATTTAAAGATAACTATACAGAATATATTATACACTTAAAATTTGAGAATTGCAAGGGGGAGGGGATAGGTTGTGAAATTTGCATAGAGATAAATTTTTTAAACCTACTTGACAGGCGGAGTGAATAGTGCTACAATATCCGTGTATAATAAAAAGGCTATGATGGAAAAAAGTAGTCGCGAGTGCAATCACAGAGAGCCGTTGGTGCTGGGATAACGGTATATGCGCGCGGTGAAAGAACATTTCGGAGCTCTCAACCGAACCCGTAAGGCAGTAGGCTTGAGCGTGGCGGCACGTTACAGCCGAGAGGTATTCGATGGAGTATCTGTGAGGAGCGTATGCTCGAATGCGGGTGGTACCGCGGAAGCTTGTCTTTCGTCCCGAAGGTGTTTTTGGCACTTTCAGGGGCGTTATTTTTTTGCCCTGTAAAAATTCCGAAAGGAGTATTGATATGAAAAGAACGATTTATTGCGGCCTTGTGCGCGAGGCACACATCGGCACAGACCAGCGGGTTGCCGGTTGGGTACTCAACAAGCGTGATATGGGCGGTGTTATTTTTATCGACCTGCGCGACCGCGAGGGCGTGGTGCAGGTGGTATTTGATGCCGCTAACCTTTCTGCCGCTGACTTTGCCGTGGCTGAGAGCCTGAAAAACCAATCCGTTATTTCGGCGCTTGGCGCTGTGCGCTTGCGCGCTGCCGAAACGGTAAATCCCCGTATTGCAACGGGCACGGTTGAGGTGATGGCAACCTCTCTTGAGCTTTTGTCGCAGTGCGACCAGCTCCCCTTCTCGCCCGAGGACAATCAAAACACGCGTGAGGATCTGCGCCTGAAGTACCGTTATATCGATCTTCGTCGCCCCTCGATGTATCACAATTTAAAGACACGTGCCTTTATTCAGCGCACGGTAGAGCAATATCTTAACGAGCAAGGGTTCCTGTGTGTGGAGACCCCCATGCTCTGTAAATCTACGCCCGAGGGCGCGCGCGATTATCTCGTGCCCTCTCGCGTGCATCCCGGCAGCTTTTACGCGCTGCCCCAATCGCCCCAGATCTACAAGCAGCTTTTGATGGTGGGCGGCATTGACCGCTACTATCAGGTAGCGCGTTGCTTCCGTGATGAGGATCTGCGCGCTGACCGTCAGCCCGAGTTTACGCAGGTCGATATGGAGATGTCGTTTGTCGAGCAGGAGGACGTGCTTGTTCACCTTGAGGGCATGTTCAAGGATCTGTTTTACAAGGTCAAGGGCATTGACATCAAGGAGCCGTTCCAGCGCATCACATGGCATGAGGCAATGGACAAATACGGCTCGGATAAGCCCGACCTGCGCTTTGACCTGCCTATCGTTGACGTAACCGATCTTGCCGCCGCTTCCACCTTCTCGGTCTTCAATTCCGTCACCAAGCAGGGCGGTGTGGTGCGCGCGATCTGCGTGCCCGGTGCCGGCGAGAAATTTGCCCGTACCGATATTGAAAATCTCACAGAGGCAGCCATTTCCTTTGGCGCTAAGGGCATGGCATGGATCTTACTGCGTGCCGACGGTACGGTAAACTCCATTCTCCCCAAATACTTTACCGATGAGGGCTTCAAGGCCCTGCTTGATCGCCTTGGCGCAAAGGCGGGCGACTTTATCCTGTTCTCGGCTGATAAGCTTGCGACCGTGCGTAAGGTGCTGGGCGCTTTGCGTCTTAGCGTAGCCGATATGCTGGGGCTTCGCCACAAGGATGAATACAAGTTCTTGTTCGTGACCGATTTTCCGCAGTTTGAATACTCCGAGGAGGAGGATCGCTTTGTGGCGACCCACCACCCCTTTACCATGCCCTATCCCGAGGATGTGCAGTATCTCCTGACCGACAAGGCAAGGGTGCGCGCACAGGCGTATGACGTGGTTTTAAACGGCGTTGAGCTGGGCTCGGGATCGGTTCGTATTCACAACCGTGACGTGCAAAAGGTGATGTTTGAGGCGCTCGGCTTCTCGAATGAGGAGATCGAGGATCGCTTTGGCTTTATGGTGGGTGCATTCCGTTACGGCACGCCCCCCCACGCAGGCTTTGCCTTTGGTCTTGACCGCTTTGTCATGCTGATGGTGGGCGCGGATAGCCTAAGAGAGGTCATCGCATTCCCCAAGATCAAGGATGCTTCCTGCCCCATGACCGATGCGCCCACGCCTGTCGATGCCTCGCAGCTTGAGGTGCTTGGGCTTGGCAAGGCGCTTGAGGAGAGTGTTGGCGGCAAAACGGGTGCAAAAAAGGCAGCCCCTACCATTGATGTAGAAAAAATCGCGGATCTTGCCCGCCTTTCGCTTTCCGGTGAGGAAAAGGCGCGTGTAGCAAAGGATATGGGTGCGATCATCGGCTTTGCCGATCAGCTCTCGGCAGTAGACACCGCAGGTGTTGCGGAGGCAACCTATGTGGTGGATCTGAAAAATGTACTGCGCGAGGATGAGCCCGAAAATAATTTTGAGCGCGACGCGCTTCTCGCCAATGCAAAAACCAAGGCAGAAGGGTATGTTACCGTACCCCGCGTGGTAGAAGGATAAGGAGGATTGGCTATGTCCCATTTGTTAAAAATGAATTTGTCGGAGCAATCCCTTGCCCTTCGCGAGAGAAAGATCTCCTCGGCAGAGCTGACGAAGGCATATATTGCTTCAATTGAAAAAAACGAGCCCCATGTAGGGGCATATATCTCCACCGACGCGCGCCGCGCGCTTGATATGGCGATCGCTGTTGACAAGCGTCGCGCAAAGGGCGAGGAGCTGGGGGCTTTGGCAGGCATCCCCATGGGTGTAAAGGATAACATCTGCACCAAGGGCGTTGCCACCACCTGCGCCTCTAAAATGCTTGCCGACTACGTGCCGCCCTATAATGCGCACGTTGTGGAAAACCTCGAAAAAGAGGGCTTTGTCATGCTTGGCAAGCTCAACATGGATGAGTTTGCGATGGGCTCTACGACCGAGAACTCGGCAATGAAGATCACGCACAACCCCGTGGATCTTACCCGCGTGCCCGGCGGTAGCTCGGGCGGCTCTGCCGCCGCCGTTGCCGCAAATGAGGCGGCATATACGCTTGGGTCTGATACGGGCGGCTCGATCCGTCAGCCTGCCGCATTTTGCGGTGTTGTAGGCATGAAGCCCACCTACGGTACCGTTTCCCGCTACGGCCTTGTGGCGTTTGCTTCCTCTCTTGACCAGATCGGCCCGCTTACCAAGACTGTGCGCGATAACGCTCTCGTTTTAAATGCGATCGCAGGGCACGATAAGCGTGATGCCACCTCTGTTGACCGCGTTTTGGGCGATTTTACCGCTGAGATCGGCAAGGGTGTTGCAGGACTTACGATCGGTATCCCGAAGGAGTTTTTTGGCGAGGGTATTTCCCCCGACGTAAAGGAAGCGGTACTGAAAGCCGCTACACGGTATGAAAAAATGGGTGCAAAGCTCCTTGAGGTATCCATGCCTGCTATCGACCACGCGCTTGCCGCTTATTACGTTATTTCGAGTGCTGAGGCATCCTCTAACCTTGCCCGCTTTGATGGCGTAAGATACGGCTACCGTACCGAGGAATTTTCCGATATTGCGGAGCTTTATAAAAAGAGCCGCTCCGAGGGCTTTGGCGCCGAGGTCAAGCGCCGTATTATGCTTGGTACCTTTGCGCTCTCCTCCGGCTACTACGATGCTTACTATAAAAAGGCATTGCAGGTGCGCGCACTCGTGCGCGCCGATTACGATCGCGTGCTTGAGAAATGTGACGTGATCCTTTCGCCCGTAGCGCCCACCGTAGCATATAAATTGGGCGAAAAGAGCCAAAATCCGCTTGAAATGTATATGGGCGATGCGTACAGCGTTCCCGTGAACGTAGCAGGAATTCCCGCACTTGCCCTGCCTTGCGGTACGGGCGAGGGCAATATGCCCGTAGGACTTCAGCTGATGGGCAAGCCCTTTAGCGAGGCGCTGCTTTATCGCGTTGGCGCGGCGCTTGAGGATGATATGGGAGGTGCAAGAGTATGACGCTTTATAAAGGCTATGAAATGGTGATCGGTCTTGAGGTGCATGTAGAGCTCAAAACCAAAACCAAGATCTTTTGCTCCTGTCCCACCACCTTTGGTGCAGAACCGAACACCCAGTGCTGTCCTGTGTGCATGGGCTACCCCGGCACACTGCCTGTTCTTAATAAAAAAGTGGTGGAGTATGCCGTAAAGGCAGGTCTTGCCACCAACTGTAAAATTGCAAATTATTCCAAGGAGGATAGAAAAAATTATTTCTATCCCGATCTCCCGAAGGCGTATCAGATCTCGCAATACGATCTGCCGCTTTGCGAGCACGGCTGGCTTGACGTGGAAACCGAGGCGGGTGCCAAGCGCATCGGCATTACGCGTATCCACATTGAGGAGGATGCGGGCAAGCTTGTGCATGACGACACGCACGGCACCATGATCGACTGCAACCGTTGCGGCGTGCCGCTCATCGAGATCGTTTCCGAGCCCGATATCCGTTCTGCCGAGGAGGCAAAGGCGTATCTGCAGAAGTTGCGCGCGATCATTCTTTACACCGGTGTTTCCGACTGTAAGATGCAGGAGGGGTCGCTGAGATGCGATGTCAACCTGTCGGTTCGCAAGGCGGGCGAGGAGAAGTTTGGCACGCGCACCGAGATGAAGAACCTCAACTCCTTCCAATTTATCGTAAAGGCGATCGAGTATGAGTACAAGCGTCAGGTGGATGCCATTGAAGCAGGCGAGACTATTGTGCAGGAAACGCGCCGCTTTGACCCCGCCACGGGCAAGACCTACACCATGCGCTCTAAGGAAAACGCAAACGATTACCGCTATTTCCCCGATCCCGATCTGCCCCCCATTGAACTGACCGATGCCGCGATCAAGGCACTTGGCGATGAGATCCCCGAGCTGCCCGATGCACGTAAAAAGGCATATATGGAGAAGTACGGCCTTACCGCTTATGACGGCGAGGTGTTGACCTCGGATAAGGCGATGGCAGACTACTTTGAGGCGGCAGCAGCTACCACAAAGCACCCCAAGCTTGCGGCAAACCTGCTGATCTCCGAGTTTATGCGCTTGATCGAAACCGAGAGCTTTTCCTGCCCCATATCGGCAGAAAACCTTGGCGAGCTCGCGACCCTTGTGGGTGATGATGTGATCAACAGCTCCACCGCTAAGAAGCTCATTAAGGAAATGTTTGAAACCAATGCCTCGCCGAAAGCCATGGTGGAGGAAAGAGGCCTTGCACAGATCAATGACGAGGAGCTGCTTGGTAAACTGGTTGCCGAGGCAGTAGCCGCCAACCCCAAGTCGGTTGCCGACTACAAAAAGGGTAAGCTTGCTGCCGCCAAAGCCATCGTTGGTAACGTGATGGGCAAGACCGCAGGCAAGGGTAACCCCGTTATCATCAACAGACTTCTTGAGGAAGAGCTTAAAAAGTATTAAAAACGGCACCCGTTGCCCAAAAATAAAAAACCCCGCACCACGGTGCGGGGTTTTTGTTAAATGCGGCGTACGGCGCCCTTTGGCGGTGCGCCGTTTTGATAATCGGAAATGACTCTTTTTACCTCGCTTGCCGTTTCCACGGTAAAGATAAAGTGACCGCCCGTGATGCCTGTCGCGGCAAGCTCGCGAGCTTTGTCCGCCATGTAGGTGGGTCTGCTGTTTACGATCACGCTGCGGTGAGGATAGTGTTGTAAAACAGGGAATTTCTCGCCACGTCTGTCAGTGAGTGCGTTCTCGCCTTTCTCGCAGGCGGCACAGCTGCCAACCTCCTTACCGGCACACTTTTCGAGTGTCATCAGCGGCACGCGTCCGTAAATGATGGCATCGGCACTGCCCTTTAAATCTCTGATCTGCGGAAGCGTGAGCTCGGCGGAGAGCAGCACATCGGCAAAGCCGAGGGAAAGTAAAAAGGAAAGTGCCTCGCTGTTTGTGACGTTCAGGCGAAAATCACCGTGTGGGATCAGTCCCGCCTCGCGCACGAGCGAAAGATGGGCTACATTTCCCACAAGTGCGTGTTTTGCGCCCCGTTCTACGGCTTTTTTCAGCATAGATGCTACCTTTTCGCGCTCGCTGTCAAAGATAACGGCGGGCATCACCACACCGTCAGCCTCGGGGGCGTAGCGGTCAAGCGGCAGGTAGATGTGCTCAAAATAGTGCTTCGCCTCAGCGGAAATCTGCGCGGTATGCTCAAAGCGCGCGGTGGGCGCTTGTGGGCGCAGTCCTGTGGGCTTTTGGGGGATATAGCGCGGCAAATCGATCATAGCGCGGTCATTGGCATCCAGCGCTTCAAGCGCCGCGCGGCGCAGAGCGTTTAGCCTTGAGATCGGCACCATCAAGCCGCTATCCATGGTAACGGTAAGGCTTTCTGCCACGTAAGGCGTGCCGCCAAGCCGCGTGAGCTTTTCCTTAACCGCTTCCTCGCTTAAGGGGGTTGTGTTGGCTACAAAGGGGATATCCCCCGTAACGGTAACGGTTTTTTCGCCTCTCGTAACGGAAAGGGAAAGGGGTGCGTCCTTTTGCATGGTAAAATGCATGGTAAGGGGCACGCGGCGGGTAAGCTCCGCAAAGGGCGTTGAGGCGCGGCTTTGCTCCTTGTTTTCCTCGGAGCGCACGCCAAGCATGCCCCGACCCACGCGATCGGTAAAGTAGGCATCGGTAAAGCCGCCCCGTGAAAAAATAGCGGCAAGCTCCTGCATTTCGGCATCTGTTGCGGCGCGGCGCTCGTCAAGCAGGCGGCGCCAAATTCTCACCACGTCACGCACGTATTCGGGAGATTTCAGGCGTCCCTCTATTTTGAGGGAATGCACACCCATATCGATCAGGGCGGGCACGTGGCGGGCAAGGGAAAGATCCTTTAGTGAAAGCGGATATTTGCCGCTTTTGTCGGGCAGGCGGCAGGGCTGTGCGCACTCGCCGCGGTTGCCGCTGCGTCCCCCCACAAGGGAGGAGAACAGGCATTGCCCCGAGTGGGATACGCAAAGCGCACCGTGCACAAAGACCTCGGTTTCCATGCCGCACCCTTGCACAAACGTTTTCATGTTTTCGGCACTTGCCTCGCGCGCGAGAACCATGCGCGAAAAGCCGAGGGCGGCAAGCTCGCGCGCGGCATGGACGCTGTGCCCCGATGCCTGCGTTGAGGCATGCAGCTCCATGTCGGGCATGGCGCGATGAATGGCGGCGGCACCGCCAAGGTCGGCAACGATCAGGGCATCCGCGCCTGCCTCGCGTGCCTCCCACGCCGCCTCCAAAAAGGCAGGCAGCTCGCGGTCAGTCACCAGCGTGTTAAGTGTGATATAGGCACGAACGCCAAAGGCATGGCAGAGCGCAATGCTCTCGCGCATGGTTTCCTTGGTAAAGTTTTGTGCCCGCATGCGCGCATGAAAGGAGGGACCGCCGAAATAAACGGCATCTGCCCCCGCCTCAAGGGCGGCACGCAGTGCATTCGGGGTCCCTGCGGGGGCAAGAAGCTCTGGTAATTTTTTCTTGTTCATCATTAAATTTCAGTGGACGTATCGTCAAAATCAAGCACGTCAGAGATGTGCGCGGGGATGTCATGATCGGCAGTGGCATCCAGCACGGGCGCTTGGGGGCGTGTGCCCTTGGGCGCGGTGTTTAGGATATCGTCAAGGTCCATTTGCTCGTATTTGCGTGTAACCTGCTGCTCAGTGGGGGTCACCTCGATCGCGGGCTCTTCCTCGTAGGTAGAGTAGCTCGCAGACGGCGCACGGGTCTCCACGCACATGGAGGCAAGGCGCTCGCGCAGCTCGCGCACCTCAGTGAGGATCGAGAGCACCTGGTCGTGCATGCGGTCGGCACGTGCGTTTGCCTCGCCGTTTTGACGCACCAGCTTGGCATTTAACTGAAAGAGCGTGGCGTTGTCCTGCAAGAGGGCATCATACTCGCCGCGGCTGACCTGCAGCTGTGCGCGCAGCGTTTCGTTTTCACCGCGCAAAAGATTTGCCTCGTATGTATCGCCTGTGGGATCTGCTTCACTGACGTAGTTTTCAAGCTCCTGTACGCGCTCCTTCAAATGCATGCAGCGCGTGCTGTAATCAAGGGCGGAAAGCAGTGCCGCCTCGGTCTTGGTGCAGGAATGACCTGCGGTAGAGGTAAGCATGCGGATCTGTGCATCAAGCTCACAAACAGCGGCATCAACGGTCTCGCCCGTTTCGTCGCAAATGATGTTCATCGGTATATCGGCAACGGTAATGGAAAATTTTTGTCTCATAGCGGCCTCCTTTTTTTGAAACCTCTTGCGAAAAGAGAAAATTTAGAGTATAATCTTATTATAATACAATTCAAACGAATTTTCAAATACTTTTTGCAAGGAATATCAAAAAAATGTCAAGTTTAAAAAATTGTCATCGCTTGGTGGTAAAAATCGGAACCTCGACCCTCACGCACGAGGAGGGGCACCTTAATCTGCGCCGCATTGAGGCGCTGGTAAAAATTCTGTCGGATTTTAAAAATGCGGGGCAGCAAATTGTGCTGGTATCCTCGGGGGCTGTGAGTGCGGGGGTCGCGCGCCTTGGTACACATCGCCCTACCTGTACAAAGGAAAAGCAGGCAATGGCGGCAGTGGGGCAGAGCGAGCTGATGAAGATCTATTCCCGCTTTTTTTCGGACTACGGGCACACCGTTGCGCAAATGCTTCTCACCAAGGATGTGATCGACAATCCCGTTCGCCGTGCGGCGGCAGAGGATACCTTTGAAACGCTTCTTGCAATGGGGTGCGTACCGATCGTCAATGAAAACGACAGCATCTCTACCACTGAGCTGAATTTTGGCGGTAACGATACACTTTCCGCATACGTGGCATTGGTGGCACATGCCGATCTTTTGATCAACCTTTCTGACGTGGACGGCCTTTATGACAGCGATCCGCGCAAAAATCCGAACGCCAAGCTCATTTCTCGCGTGGATCACATTGACGACAGCATCCTGCAAATGGCAGGGGGTGCCGGCACCGCGCGCGGCACGGGCGGTATGGCAACCAAGCTGGAAGCGGCAAGGCTGGTGTGCGATGCGGGCATTCCCATGTTTATTTTAAACGGTAAAGACCCGCACGTTTTGTACGAACTGCTTGACGGCACGCCTGTTGGTACGTATTTTGCGGCAAAGTAAAATAAAGTAAAATCACAACCACCCGTCAAACGGGTGGTTTGCACTAGGGCTAAAAGCCCAATAGTACCAGCCAGCGGCTCAAGCCGCTGGCTTTTGCTTTCAAAAGCTGTCTGCAAAAATGCCTTCTCCTTGAGG
>SVSS01000007.1 GCA_015064185.1 Oscillospiraceae bacterium
ATACAGAAAGTTCGGGAGAACATTGGGGGACAACCTTTTTCACGCCTATGGGAGTGTTGGATGATCACGCAGACGATCCTGTGGTCAAAAAACTCATCCATGGTTTCATTCCCTATCACTACTGGTAAGATTGTAGAGGTTTGGCTAACCCGCGCAGAATCCAAAGATGTAGCATTGCAAAAGAGTCTCGATCCTTATTACAAACTGTTTAAGGAACATGGCTATACGGTCGCTGTTTTTCATTCTGGAAAAGGCGATTTGATAGCAGGTACTGCTGAATTATTAAGGCAAAACATGCGAGATGTTGCCCGGGCAGTCGCTCGCAACGAACAAGATGCTCTCGAGTATCAAAAAAGGAGGAGTTCGATGGCTGGAGCTAAAACAAATTTGGAATGGTATGTATTCACGTACAATTCCAATGCTAAGCAAATTGAGCATTATAATGTTTTCCTTCATGTCAGTTTTCTGAAAGATGTAAAAGAATTGCTAAAGAAGGAACTAAATCGAGAAGCTTTCTCTGAAGGTGTTCGCAAAAGTGCTATGTATTATTTTTGGAGCAAATGTGAGCACGAAGTAATTGTGTCAGATATGTTTTCGGGAAACAAATGCCAAAAGAAGGTTGACGCATACGAGCAACTTCGCATGAATTGGGAGGTGTTCATTGATTACATACTTCAGAAAGAACCAGAAAGAACAAGAAAGTGATATGAAGGTCCTGAAAAAAGAGCGAAAGCTGTGCGTATGCTGCATGGAAGAACATGAAGTCCTCACCGTGCGAGTGAAAGAAAGCAACACGTTTCAGGGCTTGAAAGTCGAGTATAATGCGATATACGAATATTGCGAAGTAGCCGATCAATACATAGCTTCTGATGATATGATTTCGGCGAACGTGCGAGCGCTGAAAGATGCCTATGAAAAAAGCACGCACAAGTAAAAAGAGAAGCGGGGCCAAAACCCTGCTTCTCTCATCAATGGGCTATAAGCTCAACAGGTAGAGCATCCGGCTCATAACCGGACGGGACAAGGTTCGAGACCTTGATAGCCCACCATTGTTTGCGGGTAGCAAAGAAAAATCCGTCGGAAGGCATGCTTCGAGTATGCCTGAGGTTGTCCGTAAATCGCCTCCACGAAAGATAAAAACAGCGCCCCGAAAAAGGGCACTGACAAAATAATTAAGATAGGATTTGGCTAACGACTATGACATACGCCGAGCACTTAATTGAGAATGCCATTAGCTACTTGGAGAGTGGAAAGAGCTTTGAGGAGTTTTGCAAGGCGAAACACAACACAGAAATGGCACTCGGAGCAGGCATTAACATGGAGCATGTGTGGCAAATGGCACGGCATGTCCTCTATACGTTGAAACCAATGTGGGAAGAAGCATCCGACGAGGAGAAAGGCGTCCTTTCTTTGGAGGATATCAAGCAAGCGTGTAAATGTATTTTTGATGAGTACGAGGTCGAGTATTGTATTCTATTTGGCTCCTACGCAAAAGGCGTCGCCACGGAGAAAAGCGATGTCGACCTCCTTATCTCTAGCAAGGTTACAGGGCTCAGATTTTTTGGGTTGGCTGAAAGATTAAGAACATCACTTCGTAAAAAGGTTGACTTGATCGAAGTACATCTCGTTGACACCCAGTCGGAGCTGTATGCAGGTATTATTGCAGAGGGTATAAAAATATATGGCATTTAAGAATTTGTTTCGCCGCGCAATTGTTGTAAAACGGGAAATAATGTGATATAATTGTGCAAAGACGAGGTGTTTGATCTTCGATTAATGTTGAAGGTCTAAAACAGTGTGGTCAATAATGACTGGTTTGCCCAACGCACCTGAAGATGTAATTGTTGTGAATTATGATGTTAGTTGATCGTATGATAATGTTACTGGAATAGGGGGATTATAAATGGCTGGTATACAAAAAGAAATACCTTTAGTAGCGCGAAATCTTCGAATTTTGCGCGAATTTCATGGCGAACAGCAAAAAGACTTAAAAGATCTCTATGGTTGTGCCAGCGAAAGCAGTATCTCAATGTATGAAAAAGGGCAGCGTGGTGTACCTCCCGAGTGTTTGCAGGCATTGGCAAATCATTATGGCGTGACCGTCCAAGTGCTCAATGATGTCGAACTGACCTCAGAAATGCTGTCGAGATTGCAAGCAACTGTGGACTGGCGTGAAATGCAGAAAGTGCACAAGATGATTTTTCCTCGATTTATATCTCCTAAAGCTCGAGAGAATGCGGATTTTCAGAGGGGGGAGGATTACTATATGCGTATTATGAGTTCTCCTGCTCCCATGGCCAGCATGGCAGAAAAATGCAAACTGTCGTATTACCAAGCATTTAAAACAGCAAAACTATTCTCTGCCGCAGCAAACACGATGATGGCAACAATTCTCGAATTTATTATTCTCGGTATGGATGCCAGTGTGTTTCGAGAATTAAATGATGATTGCCTAAGAAACAACTATTTCCTCAAATTGGATGAAAAAATGGCCAAGAAATTGAGTGACAAAGAGTCTGCTTTTTGGGACGATAACTATGAAATGTTTTATGAATGTGCAAAACATTTACGGACAAATGTAAAGCATGCGGAAGCAGCAGATTATTATATTGCGTTAAAATGTTTTAGATCCTCATTGATTGAACTCGATGCGAAAACAAAACAGATCTTTGGAGTGGCACTTATGTCGGAATTGGCTTCTATTGAAAATCAATATGCGACCCGTTTTATGGAGTGGTACTTAGAGGACGAAAATGAGGAACAATAACCACTTCACAGAAGTGTGAAAAAAAGATATGGCAACCCATGGTACAATGAAGATGTCAGCAAGAGGAAGTAATCCTCAAGCGGCAAATTCATTATAGGAGGTTGCCATGAACGCAACAAGAGTCGCACAGATCACCGAGAGTCTGAAGGGGCTTGGAACCCAAGCCAATGTTCTGTACAGCAATCAGGAAATCATTGATAAACTGATTGAATTACAGAGTGCACTGGCTAAAGGCGTATTCGAAAAAACGCACGCCGAGTTTCTTCGCGACCAAGAGGTCATGACGCATTTTGAAACGCTAGCACAAAAGTATGGGCTGGACAAGTCAGATACATACCTGCGTTTCAAAGAAAACATGAGAGAGCTGGGGTACACCATTGGCACTTTCATCAAAGGAAAAAACGGAGAGAGAATCACAAAGAAAGCATTGAAATTGCTTTCCTATGACAAAGGAGTGAAGATCCTCTTTAATGTGTCTTTGGAAGATGAGGACAGCCAAGCAGAGTACGATGCCATCGTACTTACGCCGTACGGCCTCTTTGTTGTCGAGGTCAAGAATTGGTATGGCAATGTCACTATCACGCCTGCGGGTGTATTAGTCCGCGATCGTATGGATCATGTGACATACGACCTCATCGGGAGAATGAACATCAAAGAAGCCTTGTTGCGCGAGTATCTCGGTGACCTTTTTCCCAAGCAGAATTTCAATATCTTGGTGTTTGCGGACGAGCGCACCGAAGTTGTTGATCAATATCACCGCATACCGTTTTGTGTTGGCAGCGGGGTGACAAATGAAATAAGAACCTATGCAAAGATGGGCGCAATTTTGACTGAGGAACAAATCGCCCAAATCAGTGAGTGCATAATGGCGCACCACAAAGAACAAAAAACACTGTGCACAGTGCGTTGTGATGAGATCATCGAAGATTATGCATTCTTGATGGCTCAAATCGAGGCACATGCCAGTGCTGAAGAAAATGGAGCTCAGGTAGATGTGATCGAGGACGAAATCCCCGCCTCCACCGCTTCTACTGAGCAAGAGTCAGGAATTCGTGTCGTTGCGTATCCCAAGCACAAATCTCGGTTCAGAAGATTTTTGAACAGGATTGATTGGGAAGTTGTAGGCCATGTCGCAGGCTTTGTTGCTGTCGCGATTCCCGGAGTTATCACCGCCGCTGGTGGTTACAGAAGATAACGGAAGGGGGTGACGAAATGACGAAAGCTGAAATCAGAACCTTCATCGAGGAGATGGAAAACATCGGTGACAAATGGACCGAGGAGCAGGTCAAGCGCTGTTATGGCGATTGCACTTTAGAAGAAGCCCTGCGTGATAGACGCGGAGCACTTGGTACATTCTTTGACATCATCGGCAAGGTCATCAATCGATAAGGGGGGGTAAGGCATGGAACGCAGAAGCATTATTCCCGAAAACTTGGACACCTTGACACGAGATCAGCTGATTGCATTATTGGCTGAAACTGAACGACGCCTCTGGGACACAATCGACAAATGCGAAGAAGCAAAACGCTTTGTCGCACAAGTCCCCCCGCCTGCTACTCAAGCAGGCGGCAGGGGACGAAGACGGTCACACTTGCGTCTGACTCAGCACGCTCGTCAACAGCTGCTTGCCGTCAATGAGGGGTTTACCAAGACCATAAAATCGACAGGCATTGATGGCGATTATTGTGAAACCACTCATACGATAATGGCTGGACGATTGTTGGTACGGCGTGTAGGAGTTCGCCATTTTGATGAAGAACGTACAGCAGATGCCTTGGAGACTTTCTCCTTCGTAAAAACCACAATCTGCATTTATTGCAGACCGATGGTGTGGAGGAGTTTGCGCGCAAGGCACATACACAGAAAGGGGATTAACTATGAACGATATCGTTTGGTACTGCGACGGCTGTGACGCCGAGCTGAATAGGCAGACAGGTTTCACGACTGCAACTGGCACTTGGACTTGTGCCAAATGCGGGTATGAGAACGATGTTACCGATGACAACATTTTGAGCGAAGCGGAAGCGGAGGTCATGGCAGATCTGCAGACCGAGTGCCCGAAATGCGGAGGGCACATGTGTATCGGCGAGGGATACTCTGGAACCGTTTATGTCTGCGAAGACTGTGGTTGCGAAGCGTGGTATAACGATTATGGCCTGCTGATTTATGAAGAATAAATCCAGCGCTGATCATCCGTTTTTGAGGTCAAAAAGTGCATCTATTAAGGCCACACTTGAAATTACAAAAATGATGATTTTTCGAGGAAAGTGACCTTCAAAAATCGCTGAAACCCTTGAAAACACTGGGTTTTCGCGTTTTGGCAAATGCATCTAAATTGACCACACTAGCCAAACAGAAAAGGGAGTGCTTCGGCACTCCCTTTTCTGTTTGCTACGGCCGCTTGGTCCTTGAACCCCTGCCGCCCGATGGAACTTCAAAATTCGCAGTTAGTGTGGAGGCGGCAGAGAAGAAGGTCGGTTTTTGCAAAGCAAAATGATGCCGTTTAGGCATCAAGAGCTTCTTCAAGCGTGGCGGCTTTGCCGCCAAAGCGGTTCAACGTCCCGTTGATTCTTGTCTTAATAGATTCATTTCTCATTTTTCGGGGCTTGATAGGGACATGAACTCCTACTCACCCATTTTGAGGGCAGGATTTTCACGATTTTCGTGAAGGTTCTGCTCCTTTTTCTTGAAAATCCTGAAAATGTATGGTATACTGAAAATACCAAGCCGAATCCGCATTGCAACGTGTAGGGTGCCGCCTTTATTATAAGCGCGCCTTTAAAAGGCTTTGGAAGGTCGGCAGCTGTTTTTTTGATAAATAACGTGGGGAGGAAAGCACAACGATGAAAGAAAGCAAAGCGATGGAAGATCAAAAAATATCTATGAGTGTTTATTTTATACATCTGCTTTTTGCGGTTTACTTTATTGTTTTAACCGCAGAACGCATCCAAAGCATCGTGCGATCTGTACGGGACCCCGACGTACTTTTGCTTGGTGACGGATTTAATTGCTATACTTACCTGATCACGTTTGTATCTCTTGCGGTATCGCTGATATATCTGATCGTTTCCAACGGCAATGTATTCGTAGGCATATTTACACGCAGCGCCCGGGTGCACGGAAGCATCCAAATGGGGCGGCTTTGCATTGCGGCGGGGCTGATTCTTGTTTCGGGGATGGTACATACCGAATACACCGTTGCTTCGATTCAGTTTGGCGCATACGGCGCACTGATCGTTGCGATGATCATGCAAACAGCACGAAAGCACAGGCAATCCGGCAAGCAGATATTGCTTTGGCTGTCCGTTGCCTTCCTAACGGCGTTTTCCATGGCGATTCCAGTCATGTACCGATCCAATATAGCGCACGCAGGATTGTTTCACGTTTTAGAGGCAATCACTGCATTGGTGCTGGTTGCCATGTTTACGGGCATGCTCTACAAGGTGTTTTGCAAAGATGCCACCAATCTGTTTTACATCGTGCCGATGCTGACCGCGGTGGCATTGGATACGGTGCTGATCGTGATGCGCTCGCGGGAGGAGATCAATTGGTTCGTTTTGGTATCGTTGATCGCCACGTGCGTGCTGTTCCTTATCGGACGCCTGTGGGACAGGGCATCATCGCGCAATCGGTGAGAAACATCAACATGCATCTAAATTGACCACACTAGCCAACAAAGAAAACAGGCACCCAATCGAGTGCCTGTTTTCTTTGTTGCAGCGCGCGGTGGTCGCGCGCGGAACCCCTGCCGCCTTACAGAACTCCAAAATTTGTAGTGAGCGACAAGGCGGCAGAGAAAAATGCCGATCTTGCCGTGGCAAGTGGCGGTGTTCAGCCGCCAAGGCATTCTTCAAGCGTCGGCACGGAGTGCCGAAAGCGGGACAAATGTTCCATCGCCCGCACCAACAAAAAACGCACTTCTGTCTACCGACAAAGGTGCGTTTTTTGAACTAAGTGTTCCGCAAGCGGAACGTGAAGTGTCCTTCGGCCGTGAAGTGCACTTTGTGCGTGAAGTGTGCCTTTGGCACGATAAGCGGAACACTTAACTTCACTATGCCGTAAGGCATAACTTCACTGCGGCTTGCCGCAACTTCACTTTTGATGATATACAAGGCTTCGCCTTGATTTTTGTCTGAAAGTGTGATACAATGATAAAAAAGGAGGGATAATATGAAATTCAAAGGAAGAAATGGTGGGACGGCTGTGGCTATACGAAATCATATTATGTTGTTTAGGGCGTTTCTAATTACCTTACTTATAGCACTTATCCCAACTATAATTTTCATATGCATAAAAAATCCATATTTTTGGGTCTTTTTAATTCTTCCTCTCATGCTTTTGGCCATTTCTTATATTGTTTTTTTCTTTTCAAAACACGATGATCGTGTGTTTTTGAGTAATCAAAAGAAGGATCATATATTTGAAATCAAGAACAACTCTCTTTTTAAGGATGGTAAGGAAATTAAACTGATTCAATCCTTAAAAATATATCGCTACAAGAAATTTTTGTATATGGAAACATCGCACTCTATGTTCGTCATCAAAAATACAGATTTTATATCAGGCGACAAAGAAAGTTTTTTAAGTTGGGCAAAATCTTTCGATATACGGATATTATGTGGATACTAATAGGATATAAGGACACCTTTTGTTCGTTTTTGCCCCTGTTCAGACACCTTTTAGTACGTTTAAGGCAACAAAGAAAGCAGGCACCCAATCGGGTGCCTTCTTTTTTTATTGCCGCGCGCGGTGGTCGCGCGCGGAACCCCTGTCGCCCGATGGAACTTCAAAATTCGCAGTTAGTGTGGTGGCGGCAGAGAAGAAGGTCGGTTTTTGCAAAGCAAAATGATGCCGTTCAGGCATCAAGACCTTCTTCAGACGTGCAGGGCAAAGCCCTGCTAAGTGGGACAAGTCCTATTGCAACGCCCTGTCGCCAAAGCAGGGCACCCCCGAGCCTTGCAACCAAGCGATTTCTTTTGCCACCTAAACCCACTAAATATGTCAATATTTTGTAAATTTTGAAAACAAAAACAATATAATTGCATTTAATTTACATTTTATACTTGTATAAATCTTTAAAATATATTATAATGCAGGTGTAAAACTTTTTTCTTAGGAAAGGTGATCATGATGAACACACAAAAGGTACAACGCAAAGAGAAGTTTATTCAGTTTGGTGAGGGCGGGTTCCTCCGTGGCTTTGCCGATTGGATGATCCAGAAAATGAACGAAAAAACTGATTTTGAGGGTAACGTAGTTGTGGTACAGCCCATTGAGCAGGGCATGTGCGACATGCTTACCGCACAAAATTGCAATTATACGCATATCATTCGTGGCGCTGAGGGCGTTGAGAAGACGTTTGTTGACGTAATTTCTCGCTGTGTAAAGCCCTACGAGGATTTTGAGGCGTATCTCGCGCTTGCAGAAAATCCCGATGCACGCTTTATCATCTCCAACACCACCGAGTCGGGTATCGTGTTTCGCGCTGAGGATAAAATGACCGATGCGCCCCCTGCAAGCTTCCCCGCAAAGCTTACGCTCCTGATGAAGCGTCGCTTTGACAAGGGGCTCGGCGGCTTTATCCTGATTCCGTGCGAGCTGATTGACCGCAACGGTGACAACCTCAAAAAGACCGTGCTGCAGTATGCAGACCTTTGGAACCTTGGTGCCGATTTTGCCGCTTGGGTAGAAAAGGAAAATGTATTCTGCAACACGCTTGTTGACCGCATCAACACCGGTTATCCCAAGGGCGAGGCGCTTGACCTTGGCTATGAGGATAACATGGTAAACACCTCCGAGTTCTTCCACCTTTGGGTCATTGAAACCGATTACGACCTTGAAAAGGAGCTGCCCTTCACGGCGGCAGGTCTTAACGTGATCGTTACCAAGGATGCCCTTGAGCGTTACCGCACAAGAAAGGTTCGCATCCTCAACGGCGCACACACCTCTATGGTGCCCTATGCTATGCTTTCGGGCCTTGAAACTGTTAAGGACTGCATTGAGGATAAGAAGATGAACGAGTTCCTCACCGCTTGCCTGTTTGAGGAGATCATCCCCTCGCTTGATATGGCAAAGGAAGAGCTTACCGCTTACGCAAAGGACGTGCTTGTTCGTTTCTCGAACCCCTACATTAAGCACTACCTTTCCTCTATTTGCCTCAACTCTGTGAGCAAGTTTAAGGTGCGTGTGTTGCCCTCGATCCTTGGCTACATCAAGAAGTATAACAAGATGCCCGAGCATCTTTTGTTCTCCTTTGCAAAGCTCATTGAGTTTTACAAGAAGGGCACACCCAACGATGCACCCGAAGTAATGGAATACATGAAGAATGCAACCGTGGCCGAGATCCTCTCGAACAAAGAGCTTTGGGGCGAGGATCTTAGCGCACTGATTCCCGAGGTAGAGAAATATGAGAATTCATCCCTCTGATAATGTAGAAGTACGCGCCGACGGTCACAAGTATGCGATCGTGGCGATCAAGTCGGGCGAGAACGTGATTAAATACGGCTTTCCCATTGGTCATGCTACCAAGGATATTGCGGTAGGGGATAAGGTTTCTCCCGCAAACCTGCGCTCCAATCTTGCAGGCATGGGCGATTGGGTATACGATCCCGCAAAAACCGTTGAGGTTGGCACCAAGGCAGGCACGTTTATGGGGTACGTACGCGCAAACGGTGACGTTGGCGTTCGTAACGAGCTGTTTGTTGTACCTACTGTTGGTTGTATCAATGACGTGGCAAAGGCATTGGCAGAGAAAAGCGGTGCTAAGGCGTTAACACATCCTTACGGCTGCTCTCAGCTTGGCGGTGACCTTGAAACCACGCAAAAAATTCTTGCCGGTCTTATTACGCACCCCAATGTTGGCGGTGTGCTTGTGCTCGGTCTTGGCTGTGAGAACAACCTCATGATCGATCAAAAGCGTGCACTTGGTGCATACGATGAAAAGCGCGTGCGCTTTCTTACTATTCAGGAGTGCGAGGATGAAATGGCAGAGGGCCTTGCCATCCTTAACGAGCTCCGTGAGCAGATGAAAAACGACGTGCGCGTTGAGGTTCCGCTCTCCAAGCTCCGCGTAGCAGTAAAGTGCGGCGGCAGTGACGGCTACAGCGGCATTACGGCAAATCCGCTTGTGGGCAGAACCATGGAGATCTTTGCGGCATACGGTTCAACCGTTTTGATGTCTGAGATGCCCGAGGTGTTCGGCGCAGAGCAGCTTCTCCTTTCCTTTAGCAAGGATAAAGAAGCGTTTGACTGCAGTGCCGGTATGATCCGCCGCTTCAGACAGTACTTTATCGACCACGGAGAGGGCATTGCCGACAATCCCTCGCCCGGTAATATTGCAGGCGGTATTTCCACGCTTGAGGAAAAGTCGCTTGGTTGCGTGCAAAAGGCAGGCAAGGTACCGCTTTGCGGCGCGCTTGAGTTTGGTGAGGTTCCCCCCGCTGACGGCGGTCTTTACCTCGTCAACGGTCCCGGCAACGATATGGTGGCCGTGACCAATCTGACGGCATCGGGCGCACACATCATTCTCTTTACCACAGGCCGTGGCACGCCCCTGTCGGGTGTCGTTCCCACGATGAAGATCTCTACCAATACGCCACTTGCTATGAAGAAGCCGCATTGGATCGATTACAATGCGGGTAGCCTGATGGACGGCGCTGACATGAACGAGCTTGCAGCAGGTCTTTTTGAACTTTGCCTTGACGTCGCGAACGGTAAGGAAACCAAGAGCGAGGAGCGCGGATATTACGACATTGCCATTTTCAAGGATGGCGTAACGCTGTAAATAACTGAAACGGAGAAATAAAATGAGTTACATTAAGGAAAACTTTTTGCTGACCAATAAAACTGCAGAAAAGCTGTATTTTGAGCATGCCAAAAACATGCCCATCTTCGATTACCACTGCCACCTGCCCGAAAAGCAGATCCTTGAAAATAAGCCCTTTGGCGACGTGTTTGAGGTTTGGCTTGCGGGTGACCACTATAAGTGGCGTCTGATGCGTAACTACGGCATTGATGAGCAGTATATTACGGGCAATGCTTCTAACAAAGAGAAGTTTATGACTTACTGCCGTGTGCTTGGCACCGCCTTTGGTAACCCCCTGTACCACTGGTCGCAGGTGGAGCTCAAGGAGTTCTTCGGTTGCGAAAAGGAGATCAACGAGGCAAATGCCGAGGCGATCTGGGACGAGTGCAACGCTTACATCAAGGATAACGCTATCACCCCTCAAAAGCTGATCGAGTGCTCCAACGTAAAGCACCTTTACACTACCAATGAGATCTTTGACGACCTCACCACCTTTGAGGAGATCGCCAAGAAGGATTATAAGTTTACGGTAAATCCTGCGTTCCGTGCTGACCGCATCATGAACATTGATGCCGCACCCTACAAGAGCTACATCGCACGTGTTGAGGCACTCACGCACCCCATCAATACCCTTGCCGATCTTGAGCGCGCTATCGAGCAGCGCTTGCAGGCGTTTATTGCCGTTGGCTGCCGCGCCAGCGACATTGCGCTTGAAAAGGTTTGTGCAGTAGCTGATCCTGCAGATGCCGCAGCAGTTTTTGCTAAGGTAATGGTAGGCGAGGCACCCACTGCCGCTGAGGCTGAGATCTTTAAGGGCTACTTTACCTACTTCCTCATGAAGCTTTACGCAAAATACGGTATCGCTACCGAGCTGCACCTTGGTGCAATGCGTGACAACAACGCGATCATGATGGAGCGCCTTGGTCACGACACAGGCTTTGACAGCATTTCCGATACGAACAGCATTGGACTGTTGTCAAGATTGCTTGACCGCCTCAACGTTGAGGGCAGCCTGCCTAAGACCATTCTCTTTAACCTCAACCCCAAGATGAACTGCGAGATGATGACGCTCATCGGCTGCTTCCAGTCGAGTGAGGCACGCGGCAAGATGCAGTACGGTCCTGCTTGGTGGTTCCTTGATAACAAGGTTGGCATGGAAAGACATCTTGAGGATCTGACCGCAACGGGTCACCTTGCTGTGTTCGTTGGTATGCTTACCGACAGCCGTTCCTTGCTTTCTTACCCCCGTCACCATTATTTCCGCCGTATTCTTTGCAACTATCTCGGTGATATGATGGAGAAGGGTCAGATGACAAACGATATGGCACTTGTTGGTAAGGTGGTTGAGGATATCAGCTACAATAACTCTGTTGCTTACTTCGGAATGAAGGACTAACCTATTTTATGACGCTTGTCTTGACTGCTGTCAAGGCAAGCGTCAGTTTTTTGTGCCCAAAAGTTTGAAAAAGGTCTTTCCAAACACACTTTTTTGTGTTATACTAATATAAATATGTAATGAAGGGGGGCGGAGCCTGTGGAAAATTTTGATGCGTACAAATTGCTTGGCAAAATTGATTCACCAAGTGATCTTAAGGCACTTGCCGCGGCAGACCTGCCCCTGCTTGCTTCAGAGATACGGCAGCATTTATCTTACCGCGTGCGCGAAAACGGCGGGCATCTTTCCTCCAATCTTGGCGTGGTGGAGCTTACCATGGCGATCCACCGCGTATTTTCCACTCCCCACGATCATGTGATCTTTGATGTGGGGCATCAAAGCTACGTGCATAAGCTCCTCACGGGCAGAAAAGAGCAATTTGATACCTTGCGCCAAGCAGGGGGGCTTTCGGGCTTTACCAAGCGCGCTGAGAGCGAGCACGATGCCTTTGGTGCAGGTCACAGCTCTACGGCAATTTCCGCCGCGATCGGTATGGCAACGGCAGATGCTCTTAATGGGAGTGATGCCTATACCGTGGCAGTCGTCGGTGATGGGGCGCTTACGGGCGGCCTTGCCTATGAGGGGCTGAATAATTGCCGCGGCGACCTTCGCCTTATCATTATAATTAACGAAAACGAGATGTCCATTTCTCCCAATACGGGTGGACTTTCCGAGCATCTTTCGCGCATCCGCAGCTCGAAAAAATATATCAGTGCAAAGGCATTTACCGCACGCACACTGCGCCGTGTGCCCATTATTGGACGTGCGTTGTATGCGTTGTTGCGCTTTTTCAAAAAGCAGCTTAAGCACCTGTTATATCAAGAAAATTTGTTTGAGCAAATGGGGCTTCGCTATTACGGTCCTCTTGACGGCAATGACACCGAGGGGCTTATCGCATCACTTTCCTATGCAAAGCAACGCGGTGGCAGCACCGTACTGCATGTAAAGACCCAAAAGGGCATGGGTGACAGTGAGGCGGAGGCAAATCCCGATCTTTATCACGGTGTTGCGCCGCAGGGAAAGGAAAACACCACGCCCACCTTCTCAGAGCATTTTGGCAAGACACTTTGTCACATGGCGGGGGAGGATCCCGAGCTTTGCGCCATTACCGCGGCCATGAGCTACGGCACGGGGCTTGAGCCCTTTCGTGCGGCATACCCCAAGCGCTTTTTTGACGTTGGCATTGCCGAGGGGCATGCCGTTACCTTTGCGGCAGGTCTTGGGGCAGGCGGCAAGATCCCTGTGGTGGCGCTTTATTCAACCTTTTTACAGCGCGCGTATGACAATGTTTTGCATGATGCCGCGCTACAGCACCTACCCCTTATTTTGGCAATCGACCGCGCAGGCTTTTCCGCGGCAGACGGCCCAACGCATCACGGTGTATATGATGTGTCGCTCCTTTCGGGCATTGCGGGTGTTTGCATATTTGCACCTGTTATGGGTGTGGGGATCGCGGCTTCTCTTCATGCCGCGCGCAAAAGGGGCGGTGTTTGTGCCATTCGATACCCAAGCGGTATTGCAAATCGATCCATTGTGGAAGCTTTTTATCCCACGGGCGCGAGTGAGCTTGAAGTGCCGCGCGTGCGCGTGTGGGAAAGCGACAGCTCGCCTCGTGCAACTATAGTGACGCACGGACGCATTGCAGATCAGGCACTTGCGGCGGCACGTGCACTGCTTGAGGAAGGCATTGCTGTGCGTATTTTGCTTTGTGAATATCTCGCACCCTACGAAGAGCTCGCTGCCGAGGTTGCCCCCCTTTTGGCGGGTGATGCGCTGGTGCTTTATGAGGAGGAGATCCGCTCGGGCGGCTTTGGAGAAAACCTTGCGTCAGCGCTCAAAAATCATGGTGCGCTGCATGAAAATTATGCCATTGTTGCGGCTGAAAACGGCTTTGTAACGCCCACAAGCGGGCAAACGGTGTGGCAGGCGGCAGGCGTGGATGCCGAGGCACTTTGCCGTACTCTGCGCGATCTTTTAAAGAATAAACAGTAAGGAGATAAGGCAGATGATTTTACTCGAACGCACCTCTGTAATGAATTTTGAAAACGCCATTCGCGGCGCACGCAACCCTATGAACAGCTGGGCCCGCATGGATAGCACGTATGACGAAAACGGCAACTTTTTGCTTGGAGAAAACGATCTTGATCTTGCAAAGCGCCTCGCGCACGCGGGGAGTGATCACCGTAAGTATTTGCGTCAGGTCTTCGTTTCGGTAGATATTACCGCCCCTCTTTATTGGTGGAAGGAATTTGATACTTATAAGGTAGGCACGGTGGCAAATTCCACCTCTACCATGCACAAGATCCACGCAAAGGCATTTGAGCGTGATGATTTTTCCCACGATCGACTTGATGAGGGCGGACTTGCGGCGCTGGATGCGCTGATCGCTTATCTTGAGTGCGAGCGAGAGAAATTTGTAGAGGATAAGGCGAACAAGCAGGCATGGCACAACATGATCCAGCTTTTGCCCTCCTCGTATAATCAAATGCGCACGGTTACCATGAATTATGAAAACCTCATCAACATTTATTACGCGCGCCGTTCGCACAAGCTTGCCGAGTGGCACACGCTTTGCGATTGGATCATGTCCTTGCCCTATGCAAAGGAACTGATTGCCGTAAAAGAAAATTAAAATAAGGGTGGCAGCTGTTTATAGCTGCCACCCTTGTGATTTCAAAGGCAAGAGAGGGAAATATTTCCAATATTTGAATAAAAAATAACTGCGTTGGGTATCCTTTTCGTATCGATAACCAAAGGAGTTATTTTATGAAACGTGCATTTGGATTTTTTTTGGCGGCGATGCTTCTTGTAGCCGCGTTTGCTATTTTGCCAATACACGGAGAGGCGGCAGTTTATGACAGCGTGATACGCTTACACGTGCTTGCCAATTCCGATAGTGAGGAGGATCAAGCACTGAAGCTTACCGTGCGTGACGCAGTGCTCCAAAAGACGCAGGAAATATTAAAGGACGTTACCATACGTGAGGAGGCGGAGCAGATCCTTCGGGAAAACCTTGAAGTGATCCGCCTTAGTGCCGAGGCTTGCGTGCGAAAGCATGGGAGTAGCGATGCGGTTGCGGTTTCGCTCGGTGAGGAGAACTACCCCACAAGAGAGTATGAAAATCTTGCTTTCCCCAGCGGAGAGTATCTTTCGCTGCGCGTGATGATCGGAGAGGCGCAGGGGCAAAATTGGTGGTGCGTGCTCTTTCCCCCACTTTGCCTGTCTGCCGCCACCACCAAGGCAGAGGCAGAGGAGATCTTTCTTTCAGCGGGTTTGACGGAGCAGCAGTATCGCATTATTACGGATAGTGATAATGGCAAGTACAAGCTCAGGTTTAAGATATTAGAGGTAGCGCAGAATCTGTTTGACTAAGCAACGGTAGTAAAAGAGCGGGCTCTTACTTTTTAGTAAGAGCCCGCTCTTTTTGGAGTTAAAGCATAACAAACCCCGCAATGGAAAGTGCGAAGCAAAGAATGATCGCGGGGTCGGAAAGTGCATCGAGCACGGTGTGAAATTGCACATTGTAAGGCACGGCGCGGCGCGGATCTTGAATGCCTTGCTCATCACGCATGCGGTAAATGCGTGCGCACGCGCGGCAGAAAAAGAGCAGCGAGGCAAGGAGCATAACGACAAAGATAAACAGGAAAAGCTGCACCGTTCCCGTATATTCGTACAAGGCGTTCAGATAACGCTGTGCGACCAAGGAGAGCACATTATAAAGGACATGTAAAATAACCGTTGCCCAAAGCGAGTTTGTGGCGTAAAGCACTAAGCAGAGCAGAACCCCTGCGTATAGGTAAGAGAGCAGATTGGAAATATCGAAATGCAGGAGTGCGAAAAGCAGTGCGCTCATCAACACCGCACGAAAGGCGCCGCGGCGCTCATATTCTACGGCAATAATACCGCGGAAGAAAAATTCCTCAAGGAGCGCGGGGAGTATTGCACCGCCGATCAGTAAAAGGAATGCCTCAAACGCCCCTTCGGGTTGTGAGGTGTCAAAGGAAAGCACGCTATTGCCAAGCGTTTCCATGCCGCCCGTCAGCAAGGAAAGCAGCAAGCAGCCCGAAAACAGCGCAAAAAATGCGGCAATCATCAAGGGTGTGCATCTGCCACGCGGAAAATGTAAGCGGAGCGCGGCGGTATAGCCGTTTCCGCGAAAGCACACATAGGCAAGGGCGGGCAGTAAAAATGCCACACACGCAACAACAGGGGCGTTAAGCCAGGTTACGCTTGCAAAGGGCAAGCGATCGGCAAACAAACGGTAAAAAAACAGCAAAAGGAAGGCGGCAAGTGCCATAAATCCTACCGTGCGTCGCTCTTTTTTGTAGGGCGGACGCTCGGGAATCCATTTTGACATATCAAAGCGCTCCTTTCTCAGTCATAATGCTTTTGGGATCAATTAAAAAGTCGTATGCACCATGCGGCAGGGTGTCAAAAACAAACTGCTCGTAAAGCGCAAACAGTGTTTTGCCCTCAAAATGGGGCAAAAAGCGGTCATAAAAGCCGCCGCCGTAGCCAAGTCTGGTGCCATCTCTTGCGGCGGCAAGGCCTGGCACTAGGCAAAGCGTGCGTGCGGTGGGGGCTACCTCTTGTGCATCGTTGCCGGGGGCTAAAATGCCAAAGCGATCGGGTGTGAGGCACGCTTGCTCTGTATAAAGCAGAAAACGCATGCCGTTTTTATCGCAACGTGGCAAATATACAGGAATGTCGCGCGACTCTGCAAGCGCCAAAAGGGGCGTAAGGTCGGGCTCTCCCCGTATGGGCAGATAGCAAAGCAGCGCATTTGCCGAAAGGAATGCCGGGTGCTCTGCTATGTGTTTTACAAGCGCTGCATCAAGTCGTGCCTTTTCCTCGCTTGAAATGGCCTTTCGCTTTGCTAAAAGCTCGGCACGTAGTGCTTTTTTGTCTGTCATAGCGTCAGTCGGCAATAACTGCGCGGCGCAGCTCCTTGGCGGCATCCTGCCCCTTGAGCGCCTCTACCAGCGCAAGACCAAATTCAAGTGCTACGCCCATGCCTGCGGCAGTAATGATGTTTCCGTCACGCACTACGCGCTTGCTTGAGATGTTAGCCCCTGTAAGGTGACCTTCAAATCCGGGATAGCAGATCGCCTCCTTGCCCGCAAGCAGGCCGCGGTGTCCCAAAACCATGGGGGCGGCACAAATGGCGGCAATAAAGCTACCGTGGCGCACGGCCGCCTTCAGGGCGGTATCTACCACGCGGCTTTCATCAAGGTGCTTCGCGCCGGGCATGCCGCCGGGGAGAATGATCATGTCGGGGTTACTGTCGGCATACATACCCTCGGGAATATCTGCCGCTACGGTAATGCCGTGTGATCCGCAGATCATTTCACCGCCAATGCCAACCGTTGTAACCTCAAGCCCCGCACGGCGCAAAAGATCTAGGGGGCAAAGTGCCTCGATCTCCTCAAATCCGTTTGCCAAAAACAAATAGATCATACGTTGCTCCTTATGCCTTTTCGCCGGCAAAGAAATCAGCAAGGGCTGTCAGTGCAACCGTGTGCTCCTCGCGTGTGGCAAGGTTTTTAATTTTTACCTCGCCGTTTGCTTGCTCGTTGCCACCCATGATGACAACGTGGCTGTAATGCTCCTTGGCTGCAAAATCAATTTGCTTGCCAAATTTTTTATTACCAAGATAAAGATTGGCACGGATGCCGCCCTCACGAAGGGTGCTGACAAGCGCGGTGTATGCCTCAAGCGGTACATCGTCAAAGCGCGTGACAAGCACCTTGGTGCCGTCATTCTCAAGATCAGGTATGAGTGCGTGCGTGGTGAGGAAGTTTTCAAGCGTCACGTCGCCCATGCCGTATCCTACACCCGAGATCTTAGCGTTTTTCTGAAAGAGCCCTACGAGATTGTCATAGCGACCGCCGCCAAACATGGCGCGGTTGTTTTCGGGTGCCTCGTCAAAGACCTCAAATACGGTTCCTGTGTAATAGTCAAGACCGCGAATAATACCAAAGTCAAACATGCAATATTTCAAGAGCCCTGTTTTATCAAGTGCCTCAAAGAGTGCGCGTAGCTCCTTTGCGCCCTCGCTTTCGGGGCAAAGGGCAGTGGCGGTCATGACGTCCATTTTGTAAAGTGCGTCGATCTTGGCAATTTGTGCATCGTCAAGCCCCAAGGCTTTGAGATCTGCCTCATAATTCTCGCGCGGCACCTTGTTCTTGCGGTCAACCACCTTAGAAACCTTGCGGCTCCCCTCGCTATCGGTGCCTGCAATTGCGGCGATGGCATCGTTGAAAAAGCGGCGGTTGTTGATGTGCACGCGGAACATCGTTTCATCAGCACCAAAGGCGCGCAACAGAGAAATGGCGCTTTCGATCACGTCAAGATCGGCTTCAAAAGTGTCACAGCCGAAAATATCGACGTTTAACTGCCAAAACTCACGAAGTCTGCCACGCTGCGGGCGTTCGTAACGGTACATGTTGGAAATGCAAAACCACTTTAAGGGATAGTTGAGCTCGCCCATCTTTGCCGCTACCATGCGGGCAACGGTGGGGGTCATCTCGGGGCGGATGGCAAGGCTTCTGCCACCGCGGTCGGTAAAGTTATAGGTCTGCTCCTTGGCAAGCTCCTCTCCGCTTTTTGCGGCATAAAGATCAAGGCTTTCGAGCATGGGCCCGTCGTATTCCTCAAAGCAGGCAAGCTCAAGAGAACTTCTGATTTTGCCAAAAAACCAATTTCTTAGCTTCATTTCGCGCGGATAAAAATCACGCGTGCCCTTGTAGGGCTGGGTAGAAAGTTTAAAATCCATAAGGGGGTCCTTTCCCGTTTTAAACGGACATAAATATACAAAGTATATTATATCATAAAATTTAATGCTTGTCCATACACAAGAAAAAAGATTTTCTGCGCCCGTAAAAAAGTTATTGCCAATAGCATGCTTGCATGATATAATAGAACTGTGAAAAGCCGTACTGCAATGAATTGTGGAATGGATTTAACTTATTTACCACAATAATTGGAATTATATATTTAAAAAATGGAAAATTTTATATAAAAATTGGAAAAGGAGAACTTTTGCATGGAAATGTTTTTTGATAACGGGGCAAGCGAGCAGGCAAAGCTTACCAATGAGGAGCGCTTTATCTCGATCTTCAGATCTAAGATCCGCCGTGAGGGATCGGAGAAGCTGCTTGACTATCTTTGCTCTGATAACTGTGATTTTTTCACTGCCCCTGCCAGCACGCGCTATCACGGTGCTTACCCCGGCGGATTGCTTGAGCATAGTTTAAACGTGTATGACTGCCTTTTGGATTATCTTGCAAGACCGCGCGTGCGCGAGGTCTACGGGCTTGATTATTCTGAGGAGAGCATTGCGATCGTGGCGCTGTTGCACGATCTTTGTAAGATCAACTTTTATAAGGAGAGCACCCGCAACGTCAAGGAAAACGGCGTGTGGAAAACGGTGCCCTTCTATACCATTGAGGATGACCTTCCTTACGGACACGGAGAAAAGTCGGTATATATCATCTCGGGCTTTATGCGCCTGACAAGGGATGAGGCGTTTGCCATTCGGTATCATATGGGCTTTTCGGGTAATGAGGACAACAATACCGTGGGTGCAGCGTTTGCTAAATTCCCACTTGCTATAGCACTTGCTACGGCAGATATGGAGGCGGCATATTTCATTGAGGGAAGTGAGAAAAAATAATGGCGCGCGTGGGGATTGATAAAAGGAGTGAGCCGCAGCTCTCACAGCAATGCGAGCGACGCGTGCGCATGCTTTTGTTTGCGCGCTACCTGTTGCCGCTGCTCTCGGCTTTGTGTGTGGTGGTAGTAGGACTTTTTTACAATGTATTTGCACTACAAGGCGGCAAGCGCGTGCAGCTTTGTGTGCTGCGTCTTTGCTTCAATACCTTAAAAAGCGCGCGTGCGTATATGATGGGTGCTGAGGTCGTGGCAGGTGTGCGCAATTTTTATCTTGTGCTTATGATCGGTGCCGCCTGCTTTATCGTTCTTTTCTTGCTGTCGGTGGCGCAAGCTGTTTTTGCCGTGTATATGCTTTATCGCACACTGTGTGCGCGCGCGGCGGGGGATAAAGAAGCGGAAAAGCGCGCTAAGGTGCTGTTTCGCGCCGTTCTTTCCAACCGTGTTATGATGTGGATCTCAAATGCGCTTGTGTTGCCCCTGGCGCTTTTTCCCGAATTCTTTTCCTTTGTTTGCACTCGCTTCTTAACGGTAAGCGGTGGAAGCATTATCTATCTTCGCTTTAACATAACCGCAATAGTGACGGCGTTTTTTGTTTTGCTTACGTTGGCGCTTGCGCTTTATCTTCGTCGGTATGAGCGCGCGGTGGGGCTTGACCTTTTCTTTATCGAGGAGGAAGAGGATGAGGCGGATGACGGCGAGGCTTGCTTGTGTGACGGCGAGGAGGAAGAGTGGGAAGAGGACTGCGATGAGGCACAGGATGATGCAGACGCCTCTGCGGATGAAAGTGTGTAATCACATAGATTTTTGACGAAATTTCTCATAGTTTTTCACAAAAAAATAATTGTTTTTTTATAAAACCTATTTATTTTTCACAAAAAACGTGGTATAATGGAACTGTACCAAGCGAGCGATACCTCCCCGGGTACAGAAAGGCGGAAGCTGATATGAAGATTACCATTAGTGGAAAGCAGATGACCGTACGCCAGTCCCTGAAGGACTTAACCGAAAAGAAGCTGCTGCGATTTGATCGATTTTTCGGTGAGGACGCGGAGGCACTTGTTTCCTATTCTTGCCGTCACGATCAACAATATGTAGAAATTACCATATATTACGGAGGCACGATCTTCCGCTGCGAGGAGGGGGCAGATACCTTCCAGACAGCGATAGACCAAGCCCTTGATTCGCTTGAAAGACAGATCAGAAAGAACAAGACTCGCCTCGAAAAACGCCTACGTAGCGGTGCTTTTGACCCCATTCCCGGTGACATGGAGGAGGAAGAAGAGGGCGAATTTAGGATTCGCACCAAGTATATTCCCGTCAAGCCCATGTCGGTTGAGGAAGCCATTTTGCAAATGAATCTGCTTGAGCATCAGTTCTTTGTATTTCGCGATGCCGAAACCGAGAAGCCTGCTGTTGTCTACCGTCGCAAAAACGGGGATTACGGTTTAATTACTGAGGAATAAAAACAAAAAAGATCACGCCAAGGAGTGCCTTCCATAAAGCAGGTTTTACCTACCATAAAAAACAAATTTGTAGGGGCGACCAGTGGTCGCCCGCGGGCGTTCAATGAACGCCCCTACATTACAAAAGGACAGAGATTTTTCGTCTCTGTCCTTTTTCACACGCCTTGCTGCATGGTATGGTTGCAATTTTTAGGTGTACTGTCGGGCACTAAACTAGCCTTCCTCCGGGAGGAAGGTGGCACGCGAAGCGTGACGGAAGGAGCTCGCGCGACTTTGGATTTTTACTGATTATATAGCAACGCGCTCTCCCTCACCCGACTTCGTAGGGAGCTCCCTCCCGGAGGGAGCCTTTGATTTGTGCGTCTCGAAAGTCTGTCTATTTTTCCTGACAAGCACTGCTTTTGTGGACACAAAAGCGAAAAAATTTAAAATTTAACTATCCGATTCAATATTCTCTGCATACAAATATCTATCATATGGAGCAGTTGTGTCTTTTTTTAGATATCCGCACTTACACATATCCTCAATGACTCTTTTGGCAGTAGCGTATCCAATATTTAAAGTGCGCTGTAAAATAGATGTGGATATGTATTTTTTATTTTGAGCTGTTTTAATTGCACTTAAAATCAAGGGATCATTTGTTTTATCACACAACTTCGTCTGAATCAGACATTCACCTAATAATAATTCATCGATAGAAACTCCAAAAAAAGTAGCCAACTCGGGAAGAATTTCTATATCTGGGCAACATTTTCCAGCCTCCCATTTTGATACCGCTTGATTTGATACATTCAGTCTATTAGCAAGATCCTCTTGCGTGATTCCCGCTTGCTTACGTAAAGCGGCAATATTTTCACTTATCTTTATCATTTTAAACATACCTCCATTATTTTTGTTGTGTAGCTACGCTTAAATTATATCATTGATACCAACAAAAAACAATAACGCATTGGTTTGATTGATGATTTTTCTTCCAACCATAAGTAGGAAAAACGTTGGCGCACCTGCTTTATCGCAGGTACGCCAAGCGTGCTCTTTTTTTATACGTAATGATCATAGCGTAAAATCTGTTGCCCAACGGAGCGCGAGACCCATCCACTGTGCGGTGTGCGGTTCAATTAATGCGGGTTTGCCGTTGGCGGTCAATTCGTTGCAAAGCGCAAGACCGTGGCGCCCTTGCGGGAAAACGTGCAGCTCAAACGGTACACTCGCTTCGGTCATTGCCTCGGCAAGCAAAAGGCTATTTTGCACGGGTACGGTTTGATCGGTAAAGGTGTGCCAGATAAAAGCGGGCACCGTGTCGGCGCTCACGTGCTTTTCAAGCGAAAATGCGTTTAACTCCGCTTCGCTTGGATCCTCCTTACCGCAAAGCTTGTAAAAGCTGTCACGGTGTGCGATTTTACCTGCTGAAATAACGGGATAACCGAGGATCATGCCCGTGGGGCGCACGATGTCGCGCGGTGCACCTGCGGCAATTTCATCAAGCACGGGGGAGTTCCACAAAATGCCCGCGGATGCGGCAAGATGTCCGCCTGCCGAAAAGCCGCACACAAAAACGTAATCGGGGTCAACGCTGTATGCCGGGGCGTTTTCACGCACGTAGCGAATGGCGAGCGCCAGCTGCTTTAGGGGGCGGTAGTTTGCGGCATTTTCTTCTACACCGTAGTACAAAATAAAGGGTGCAAAGCCTGCTGCTAAAAACTGTGCCGCGATCGGCTCCGCTTCCCTGGGTGAAAGGTGATTGTATCCGCCGCCCGGGCACACGATCACAGCGCGGTGCGCACGAGGCGATCTTTCCTTTGAATAAGAAAAGCACATAGGGGCGAGGATCGCCTCGGGGAATTCTCCCAGCTTAATTTCTTCACAGATCATGGCATGAAACTCCTTTAGCATAGAGTGGTCTTGAGGTCATTTTAACATTTGCCCTCTTTTTTGTCAATAAAATTTATATAAGTATTGACATTTGCGCTTTGCGGCACTATAATAAAGGCATCTGAAGAGTAAGAGCTGTAGCGTTAAGTACCGATGGGACGGGGAGTTGCCGATCGGGCGAAGGGTTTCCGCGGCTACGGCTTTGCATCCCGCTTCGTTTGAATAAGAGTGATTTTTCTCTCCTTTTTCGAATGAATTTCGGGAAGGGAGGTTTTTTATGGAAAAACAAAACAAGAACGGGCAAGTCGAGGAAAAAGAGCAGGCTATGTCCCAAGAAACGGACATTTCGGCATCGGAGGTGCGTTCACGCGGCAAAGCGCGCGTGGGTGGATTTGGCAGCCTTAGGCGCTTGTGCTTTGCCGCAATTCTTGCCGCAATGAGCCTTGTGCTTGGCAAATTTTTGCAAATTCCGCATCCGTTTCAGGAATTTATACGCATTAGCTTTGAAAATCTGCCCGTGCTGCTGGCAGGGGTTTCTATGGGACCGATCGTAGGTGCTTTTGTCGGTGCTGTGGCTGATCTTTTGGGGTGCGTGCTTTACGGCTACTCTATCAATCCGATCGTCACGTTGGGTGCCGCATCTGTGGGACTTGTCAGCGGATTTTTGGCGCGGTACGTGGTAAAAAAATCGCTTTTGGCTAAGGTAATGGTGTCGGTTTCTCTTGCGCATCTTGTTGGGTCTGTTCTCATCAAATCCGCAGGGCTTGCCGCGTGGTATCTTGCCAAATATGAATTTGGATATCTTGAATTTCTCGGTTGGAGATTTTTGAATTATATCATTATAGGTGTGGCGGAGTGTCTGGTGCTTTACTTGCTGCTGCGAAACCGTGCCTTTGCCAAACAAATAAAGGAAATATGCAAAATATGACATATCGTGAAGCTGTTGATTATATTCATTCTGTTGTGTGGAAGGGAAGCCGTCCGGGGCTTTCGCGTATTACGGAATTGCTCTCATTGCTTGGTAATCCACAGGATGCGCTTCGTTTTATCCATATTGCAGGTACAAACGGCAAGGGCTCTACCTCTGCTATGACCGAGTCGATCCTGCGCGAGGCTGGCTATCGAACGGGTCTTTTCGTATCCCCCTATATCAAGTCCTTTAATGAGCGTATTTGCTTTTGCGGAAAGCCGATCGAAAATGACGCGCTTGCCGCTGTAACCGCTACGGTAAAGCCCTTCGCTGACGGTATGGCAGATGCGCCTACTGAATTTGAGCTGATCACTGCCATTGGATTGCTGTATTTTAAGCAAATGGAGTGCGACGTTGTGGTGCTGGAGACCGGGATGGGAGGAAGGCTGGATTCCACCAATGTGATAAAGGATCCGCTTGCTACCGTTATTACGGGAATTGCTCTTGATCATACCGAGTTTTTGGGTGATACCATCGAAAAGATCGCAAAGGAAAAGGCAGGCATCATTAAGCCCCACGCGCCTGTGATATTTGGCGGCAGAGATAAAGCCGCGCGCGCGGTGATCGAGGATGCCGCAAAGGAAGCAGAAGCGCCCTTTGTTGCCGCTGAGGATACCCCCATCACGGTAAAACGCACAGACCTTACCGGAACGGTAGTGGATTGGGGCACATACAAAAACCTGCACCTGCCGTTGCTTGGCACCTATCAGCCGCAAAATCTTGCTACCGTGTTGGCACTTTTCAGTGTTTTGCCGACACGCGGTATTTCAGTGGATGAGGATACCTTGCGCGAAGGTCTTGCTAAGGTAAAATGGCGCGGCCGTTTTGAGCGGGTGTCACAAAAGCCCCTGATCATCTGTGACGGTGCGCACAATCCTGAGGGGATCGCGGCAGCAGCCGAGGGTATTCGCACTTATTTCCCCGACCAAAAGGTGCTTTTACTCACCGCCGTGATGGCGGATAAGGACTATCGCGGTATGGTTGAGGTGCTTTCGCCGCTAGCCGAGGAGGTCTTTACCTTAACCCCAAACAATCCGCGCGCGCTTTCTGCCGCTGATTTTGCCGCTGTGTGGCAGGCATACGGTGTGCCCGCAACGGGGTTTGACACCGTAGATGCTGCCGTTGGGGCGGCAGTTGCCGCCGCAAGCGTGAGCGGCAAGCCGCTGTTTTCGCTTGGCTCGCTTTATATGTATGCCGAGGTAACCGAGGCGCTTGAGATGCTTGGCATCATCAAATAATATTTTGTTTCCCACGGTGAGTTCGTAACCATCCTCACCTTAATCAAAACTAAGGAGAATAAAACAATGAAACAAAACAAAACACGTCACATGGCCTATTTGACTCGTGCAGGTGTGATCGCCGGGCTGTATGTTGCTCTCACTTGGATCTCGGCTCTTTTGGGGCTGTCGGGTATGGGCGCCATTCAGCTTCGTTTGTCCGAAGCGCTTTGCGTGCTGCCGTATTTTACCGCTGCCGCGGTGCCTGGCGTTACGGTGGGGTGCTTGCTTGCCAATCTTTTAACGGGAGCTGCGTTGCCCGACATCATTTTTGGCACGCTTGCAACCCTTATTGGTGCGGTTGGCACACGCTGCCTCAGGCGTAACCGCTATCTTGCACCGTTGCCCCCTATTGCAGCAAACACGGTGATCATCCCGTTTGTGATCCGATACGCTTACGTTGATGTGACCGAAAGCTTGCCGTTTCTTTTTGTTACGGTGGGCATAGGAGAAATTTTGTCGGCAGGTGTGTTTGGTATGCTGCTGCTTTTCGCCTTAGAGAAGCATAAGCACCGTATTTTTTGATTGTTAACAGAGAAAAGGGACTGCGCGAGGGCGCAGTCCCTTTTCCTTTTTACAGTTAACGACAAATCACATTGCTCCTGCTATAATAAGCACAGCAAAGCCGCTTTTGCCAATTGGCAAACCGGGGAGGCGGCGTTGCAAAATATAACAGGAGGAAATTTATGGCACAATGTATGTGTAAAATGACGCTTGATGTAGCAGAGCGTGATTCGATAGCGACTGTTGTGGCAAGACAGGGTGACAGTGCTACGCGATTCTTGCAGGTCTATCTGCTTTCCTGCGGAGAGCCGATGAGTGTTGAGGAAAGCGTTACAGTAGTGTTGAATGCAAAAAATGCTGCAGGCGAGATCCGCGCCTTTGAGGGCGAGGTTTGTGCTGATGGCACACTGATGCTACCGCTGAATGCGTGGATGCTGCGTGCGGTCGGTATTGTACAATGCGACGTTTCTTTGTTCAATGCCGGCGGTGGTAAACTCACAACGCCACCCTTTGAGGTAGAGGTTGTGGCTTCCATTGCAGATGACAGAATGTTGCCGGGAGATGATGACGGCGGCGAAAGCATTACCGCCCGCCTGCTTGCCGAGGAAAAGGTTTATGCGCTTGATCCTGTGTTGCAGGAGGGAGAGTATAATCTTTATCCGCTTTGCAACCGCAAATATGCGCTGGATCTTTCCGATGATATCTATGCTTCGGGCGAGGGCTGGAAATCACTGTCCTTGGTTTTGCCTGTACCTGAGGATACCGATAGCGATAATTGGATCCTGATCTACTGTCATGCGCCCTTGCGTGTTGCGGGAGCTGTTTCCATTGATTGGGGCGATGCGACGTCTTTGCTCTTTGCCGATGGCAAGATACCCGAAATTACCGTAGGGGACTTTGACGTGATCTGCACGTACTCAAAGGCTGCGGGAAAATGGCAGATCGGCGCTGTGCAATACGAAAGTGTGGGTGAGGCACAATGACCGAGCACGTAAAGCAAAAGCATCTTCTTTCCATCAATCGCAGAAGGCACGCATGGTCGGTATCCTTTGATCTTGACAGTGTATCGCCGGACGGGACAAGAGAGGATCTTGCGCGCAATATGGTGGCGAATGTTGCTATTGGCAACAGTGTGGTACGCAACGATTTTGATAGGATATCTATCTTTCAGCGCCCCATATTTAACGCCACTTGGGATAGTGCGACACAGCGTTGGGTGGATTTTGTGGCACAGGGGGAGCCCGGCTTTAGCTTTTCTCCCACAGAGGAAAACCGAGAGGTGGTGTACCGCTGTCAGCCATTTTGGTATAGGCTTGAATTTGAGGGACTGTACGGTCCCAAATTTGTGTCTGTTACCGATACTCCCCAAGAGGGTTACAAGCTTGCGCCAATTTTCAAGGACGGTGAGACCTATGAATACCGCCCCTGCTTTGAACTGGGTATTGGCAGTGACGGAAAGCCGCATTCTCGCGCGGGGCTAATTCCGTATGAGAGCGCGCCCGTTCAGCTTATGAGCAAGGTACGCACCTATGACGGCAACGCGGCACGCACCGAAACAATGGCAGAGTGGTTTTCCGATTATCTTTTACTCCTTGTCGAATTTGGCACGAGAAATCTGCAGGGCATTATGCACGGTGTCGCCAAGGGCGAACTGATGACAACCGTGAACTACAATAATAACTACCATAAAAAGGGCATTTATGCTGATGAGTCCGGCGTTTTTGAGGCGGGAAAAATGTATCGCATTACCTATACCGAAAACGGTATCCCGGCATCGGTAGATTGCAAATTGCTGTCGATCAGTGAAACGAAGGAAGAGGATTTTGGATATTATCTTGACTTCGAGATGGACGATGTTGAGTCCTTTGTGAGACAGTACAAGAGCTTCTGCTTGTACGAGATGCCCGCCAAGACCGGGCAAGCGCTCCCGCTTATCACAAGTGCCAGCTCCGGCAGGGCGGGTGAGGATCTCTATAGTCCAATTGTGTGGCGCGGCAAGGAAAATCCTTGGGGAAACTTCTCCTCGTTTATCTGTGACGTGCTTTTCGAACTGCCCGGCGAGCAGGGGATCTTTTATCCGTACAAGCTCTCTGACGTGAGGAATTTTGACGGAACGTTAAATGAAGGGTATACCAAATATACGTATCAACCTCAGGCCTTGCTGTCGAGCATGCGAACGTATATCGCTTCCTTTACAACAGCAAACGAGGAGTGCTTTTTGATTCCGGCTGCGTTTCATCAGAAAAATTCGCAGCATTATTTTGCCGCTTGCGTGGCAGTTTACCCATTTTTCGCCCAAAAGGGCTTGCGTTTTTTGCGTGTGGGCGGAGACTACACAACAGATATTGGCATCAGCCATGCCGCGTATGAGCTGTTTGGCGAAGAGGAAGGCACACTGGCATTCGGTGGCAGACTGATTTTGCAGGAGGCAATATCATGAATAGGTATATCATCAAGAACAATGCCCCTGTGTCACCCCCTGCTTCGGGCGTGACGGTCAAGGGCAGAGTGATCTCTAATTTTGCAAATCGCATCAAAAATGATGCAGCTTTTGCCGTAGCAAACGGCTATTATCCGCTTGCTGAAACATTTCCCGAAGAGGAGCAGCTTGAGATGGAGCCGTGTGGCGAGGGCAAATATGTCCTTGTCGACGGTAAATGGGTGTTTGAACGGCAATAAACAAAAAGGGCGCTATGGCATTTGCCATAGCGCCTGATAAGATCAGAATTCATTTTTGATACTGCGCTCAAACAGCGAGAAAAGCGCTTGCTTTATGGGTCTGTTATGATAGAGTACATCTTCAATGGTACGGCAGATCGGCAACTCGGTTGCGGTCTGCTCTCCCAGGGTGTTGAGCGCACGTACGGTATAGTAGCCTTCGGCAAGATCGGGGAATTGCTCGCCTTTGGCAAAGGCCTCGCCAAAGCGGCGGTTGTGACTGTAGGGCGAAAAGACGGTAGCCTCATAGTCGCCAAGGTGGCATAGACCGTAGGCAGAAAGCTCGTTACCGCCAATGGCTTTGATCAGGCGCGCGATCTCTCTTGTGCCGCGCGACATAAGAGCACCCTTTAAGGGCGAAAGCGCTATGCCGTCAAGCAGTCCTGCGGCAATACCGATCACGTTTTTTGCTGCCGCGCCGATCTCGTTGCCAATGAGATCCTGCCCGTAGTAAAAGCGGATCAGTGTGCTCGAAAATGCATCTACAAGCGCACGCTTGATGCTCTCGTCATTGCTATCGATCACCATGCAGTTGGGAATGCCCGCGCAAAAGGCCTGTACGTGGCCGGGGCCAAGCCATACGGCTGTTTTAACGGCATCGCCAAGCTCCTCATCAAGAATTGTGGTAAGGCGCTTTCCTGTGCCAATCTCAAGCCCTTTCATGCAAAGCACGGCGGTGCCACTGTTAAAGCCCTGCGCATGCAGCTCGCGGCATAACGCGCGCAGCCCCTGTGAGCCAATGGAAATGACGAGCACGTCAATATTGCTTAGTGCTTCTTTTAAATCACAGCAAAGTCTTACGTTATCCGGCAGACGCATCAGGTCATTGGCACGCGTGGTGAGAAAAGCCTGCATATGAGGGGAGCTTTCTCTGCCGTAGAGCGTGACGTGAAAGCCGAGATCGGCTAAATATTTGGCGATAAAGCTGCCCCATCTGCCGCAACCGATCACTCCAATATTTCGAATAATCAATTTATGTATTTCCTTTCATTGTAATAAAGGGATCTCAGTATGCTTTTTCAGTAGTTGAGAATAGTATTTATTATAGCATATTGTGGCATAAGTGTCAAGATAAGAGAAGGGATTGAGGGCAAGTGAAGGTGATGAAAAAATGGCCTTTTCAACAATTTTAAATATTTTTAAAAAAGGGGTTGACAAGCAGGGTAAAACATGTTATAATCTATCTCGTTCCGAATTCGCTGGTGTGGCTCAATGGCAGAGCAGCTGATTTGTAATCAGCAGGTTGTTGGTTCGACTCCGATCACCAGCTCCAGTGATGTTCGGCGGCGGCAACCGCCGCCGATATCAAATAATTTCATAGGGGAGCGTTCCCGAGTGGCCAAAGGGGACAGACTGTAAATCTGCTGGCAATGCCTTCGGTGGTCCGAATCCACCCGCTCCCACCAAACGAAAAAGCCCGACCTTGTGTCGGGCTTTTTCGTTTGGTGAGCGCGGTGTCCATTTGGACACCGCGTGGCCGAAAGAATTGCAAAGCAATTCTTTTTGCGCCGCCAGTGGCGGCGCGGCGAATAGGCGGCAGAGCCGCCGCCACCCGTTGGGAGCTTTAGAAAGTGGATTCGGAAGCCCGTGCGTATCGCGTGGCGGCGCAAAAAGCTGCCGGTGGCAGGTTTTTAGGGCGTGGACCTCATGTGTGAAAGCATCGGAGAGGGGAGCGAGAGTGCGCGGTGTCCATTTGGACACCGCGTGGCCGAAAGAATTGCAAAGCAATTCTTTTTGCGCCGCCAGTGGCGGCGCGGCGAATAGGCGGCAGAGCCGACGCCACCCGCGGGGAGCTTTAGAGCGTGGATTCGGAGGAATGTGCATCAACTATATCCATAGAAGCTCTTTACATTGCGGTGAAAAGGAGAATTTAATTCCGCTTCCAAACGCTCGGCGAAAAAAGAATGAGCAAGGGCATAAATTCAAGCCTTCCCGCCAACATATCAAAGGATAAAAGCAGCTTTGAAAAATAGGAAAAGCCTGAGTAATTTCCCGTGGGACCAACCACACTAAAGCCGGGGCCGATATTGTTGATGCAGGCAAGTGTGGCTGAGAGATTTGTTTCAAGATCAAACCCGTCAAGGGAAAGCAATAGCGTGGTAAGCACCGTCAGTGCAAAATAAACGGAAAGGTAATTGGCGGTTGCGTGAAGTGTTGTTTCCGATATCGCATCGCCGTCAAGACGTACCACGTTTACCGAACGGGGGCGCACTGTTTTTTTGATGCTGCGGAAGATGTTTTTTACAGCAATGATCACACGTGAGATCTTTAAGCCGCCTGCGGTGGAGCCCGCACAGCTACCAAGAATCATCAGTAAAAGCAGGATCGTTTTTGAGAAAGAGGGCCAATGATTAAAATCGGTGGTGGCAAAACCTGTAGTAGAAACGATGGTGGAAACCTGGAAAAACGAGGTGCGGATTGCATCTTCCGTGCTTGCGAAACAATCAAAAATATTTGCGGTGATAGCAATGGTAGACAGCACGCAAATAAGAAGATAGAGCCGCAGCTCTTCGTTTTTGAAGATGTCCTTAAACCGCTTTACCAAAAGTAAGAAATAGACATTAAAGTTGATGCCGAATATGATCATAAAAATGCCAATGATCCACTCAGCGGCGGGATTGCTGTAAGCCCCGATGGAGGCGTTCTTTACCGAAAATCCGCCCGTGCCCGCTGTAGCAAAGGCGTTCACGACCGAGTCGTAAAGCGGCATTTTCGTCAATAGGAGAAGAAATATCAGAATCAGCGTCAAGCACATGTAGATGCCGTAGAGAATGAGTGCTGTTTGGCGCATCTTGGGCACGATCTTGTCCTTGGTGGGACCCGGCACCTCTGCGCGCAGCAGGTGCATCGCCTGCCCGTTGTCGGCGGGCAAAATGGCAAGCATAAAGACAAGAACGCCCATGCCGCCTACCCAGTGTGTAAAGCTTCTCCAGAACAAAATACCCTTTGGCAGGCTCTCTACCTCGGTTAAGATAGAGGCGCCCGTGGTGGTAAAGCCCGATACGGTTTCAAAAAATGCATCGATATAGTTTGGGATCGCCCCACTAAAGAAGAAGGGGAGGGCACCGAACAGAGAAAGTAACACCCAAGCGCCTGCCGCGGTGACAAAGCCTTCCTTCGCGTAGATCCGCGTGTCCTTTGGCTTTCGGCAGATCAGCGGAAAGGAAAGGACGATCAGTGCGGCAACGGTAAGAAGAAAGGGCACGGGCGATTCCCTAAAGACCATGGAAACGATCAAGGGCAGTACCATCAAGGCTGCCTCGATCAGCATAATGATACCAAATAGGTATCCAAGCATTCGATAATTCATATCATACCCTCTTAAGCAATAATATCTTTGATGCTTTCGGTACGCTTGCCGCTTGTAACCACGATAACGGTGTCGTTTTTGGAGATCACATCATCGCCTGTGGGGATAATGACATTATTTCCTCGCACAATGCAGGCGATCAGCACGCCCGCACGGGGCTTTAGCTGCTTTAGAGGGATATCCGTTACATCCTCAATGGGGCTGTTGATCGAAAATTCAAGCGCCTCAACACTGTCGTTTAGAATTTTGTGAAGTGCCTCAATATCCGATGCCTCACCGGCACTCGTCATGGAGCGCACGTATCGCACGATATTCGAAACGGTGGAGGATTTGGGGGAAACGATGCTTTCAAGCCCCGCGCTCTTAAAGAAATCCATATAGGAGATGCGGCTGATCATGGTAATGACCTTATCAAGCTCCAGGGATTTGGCGTACATCGAAATAATGGCGTTTTCCTCGTCAACGTCCGAGAGGGCAAGAAAGGCATCTGCCTTTTTTATTCCCGCCTCAAGCAGGGTTTCCTGACGCGAGCTGTCATCACAGATCACCGTGCAGCTGTAATCTGCGGCAAGTGCGTGGCAGACCTCCTCGTCCTTTTCAATGATGGTCGAATTGATCTTGGCATTTTGCAGCAGACTCTGCAAATAATAGGTGGTGCGCCCACCGCCCGCGATCAACACGTTTTTGATCGGTGTTTTATAAACACCCATTGCCTTGAAAAGATTGGTGAGCTCCTTGTCAGGGGCGGTTACGCAAACGGTATCGCCTGCCTCAAGTGAGAAATGACCGGAGGGAATGTGCGCTTGCCCCTCGCGAAGCACGCCGCACACCAGAAATTTGATGTTAAGCTTGCGGCGCAGCTCGTTTAATGTAATGCCGCAAAACGGCGAGCTTTCCTCAATGATAAATTCAGCAAGCTCTACCTTGCCGCGGCAAAACGTATTGATCTTTGCAGCGGAAGGGAAGCGGAGCAAGCGATAGATCTCGTTTGCTGCAGCAAGCTCGGGGTTTATGGTAAAGGAAAGATTCATGTCGCTTTGTAAAAGCTGCATCAGCTCTGAATATTCGGGATTGCGCACGCGCGCCACGGTATGCTTGGTGCCAAGCTTGCGTGCGGCCGCGCAGCACAGAATATTGGTTTCATCCTTTGCAGAAACCGCAATGAGAAGATCTGCCTTGTCGGCATGCGCCTTGCGCAGTATCGAAATTTCTGCACCGTTACCCGCAACGCCAAAAACATCGCAGCTGTTAGCGATTTCGGAAAGCGCGGCGGCGTTTTCATCTACCACGGTAATGTCATGATTTTCACGGGCAAGCTGTGCGCAAATAGCGGAGCCTACTGTTCCACCGCCCACGATTATAATGTTCATACTGTTTGATAAACCTTTCTTTTGCAGCCTGTATCAGATCGCATACTGCAAAGTTTATATTGTATTATAACACATAATTAGTATATTTTCAATATCTAAAAAAATCTTGCGCGTAAAAACCGTTTGAAAAGCCGTGCATTTCTGCTTTTGTGTTGATTTTGACAGCGTTGTGTGATATACTATATACATTACGCAATGTATTATATGAAAGAGGTTTTCATGCTTACAGCCCGCCGTTTGAAGTTCAAAGAGGTTACCACTGCTGATCTTGATTTGATCGCACCCTATTTTGCTAAGAAAAAAGCTATGATTGCTGATCACAGCATACTGTATCTCCATATGTGGGGGGCGCTTCTTGGTACAGAATACGCAATTGATGATGACGTGCTGCTTTTGCGCCGCAACGGCAAGCGCGGCATTTCCTATTATCCGCCACTTGGCAGGGGAGAGGTCGGGCTTAAAACGCATATTTCTCGCCTTGCTTCACTCGGTGAAGCAGAGATCGTGCTTTCTGCCGTTCCTGCGCATGCCGTAGCCGAAATCGAGAGCGAATATCAGGTGTTGGAAAAGGAAACCTCGCGCCGCTGGGCTGACTATATTTATAATGCTCACGATCTTGCAACCCTGCAAGGGCATCGATATAACAAAAAGCGCAACCTCGTGCATCAATTTGAGCGTTTGTATCCCACGCACACGTATGAGGATATTACTGCGGAAAATCTTGCCGACGTAGTGGCATTTATGCAGAGCTTTATGCTGGAAGACCGAGAAAACGCAGATAAAAATTATGAGAACGAGCGTGTGCTCCATATTCTTGCCGAATACGATCGGTTGCCGGTGATTGGCGGGCTTTTGCGCGTGGAGGGTCAAGTGGCTGCGTTTACCGTAGCTGAGCATATCGATAACACGCTTTTGGTGCACGTGGAAAAGGCAGACCGTCGCTTTAAGGGTGTGTATCAGTATATCAATTACCGTTTTGTGCGTGAGCAGATGCAAAAAAGAGAATTTCAATTTGTCAATCGCGAGGATGATGCAGGGGATGAGGGGCTGCGTCAGGCAAAGCTCTCCTATTGTCCCGTGGATATCTTGCATAAGTACCGCATGGTGCTGAAATTTTAGGAGGCGGTTATGAAAATTGTGATATTGGATGCCGCAACACTTGGTGCGGATATTGATCTTTCACCCATAGGGGTGCTTGGAGAGATGACGGTGTATGAAAGAACCGATGTGGCGCAGATCTCCGCGCGTCTTGCCGATGCTGACGTTGCCGTGGTCAACAAGCTTAAAATGAATGAAATGACCCTTGACGGTGCAAAAAAACTAAAGGTTATTTGCGTTACTGCCACGGGGTATGATAATGTTGATATTGCTTATTGCGCATCACGTAGTGTTGCGGTTTGCAATGTGCCTGCTTATTCTACCGATAGCGTGGCGCAGGTCACGCTTGCCATGGCACTTTCTCTTACCACCCATTTGTTTGCCTACCGTGCGCACGTTACAAGCGGTGGTTATACTGCAGGGGGCGTGGCAAATTGCCTTGTACCCGTCTATCATGAAATATCCTCGCTCACTTGGGGCGTGGTTGGTGGCGGCGGTATCGGCAGACGCGTAGCAGAGGTGGCAAGAGCCATGGGTTGCCGCGTGCTGATGTGCCGCAAGCAGCCCGAAACCGAGTTTGAAGGTGCCGATCTTGACACGCTTTGCCGTGAGGCGGATATCATTTCGCTTCACGTGCCGCTGACTGACCAAACGCGCGGCATGATCACAAAGGAGCGCATACGTGCCATGAAAAAGGGCGCGATCCTTATCAACGTGGCGCGCGGCGCTGTCGCCGATGAGGCGGCGCTTGCCGAGGCGATCGAAGCGGGGCATCTTGGTGGACTTGGTATCGACGTATTTGAAAGGGAGCCCTTTGCTGCCGATCACCCCTATTGCCGCATCATGGACCGTGAAAACGTTTGTCTTACCCCCCATATGGCATGGGGTGCCTTTGAGGCACGCGCAAGATGTGTGTCGACCGTGGCAGAAAACATAAAAGCCTTTTTTGTAGGCGAAAAAAAGAACCGTATTGTTTGATCGTGGATTAAAATTTGTAAAAAGAAAAACACCCCCGATTGGGGGTGAACAGAGAATTTCGCGCATTGCGCGGAGTGACCCGTAGGAGAATTTGCCGCGCCGGGCAAGGCCTCCGACACGGAGGCGGCGCGGCAATGTTTCGCCCTCCTGCGCGTGCCTGTTGTTTGTGGTAATTTTAATGTAACTGCGCTATGCACGCGCCTCGTTCGATTACGGCCCCTATGGGCCGTCAAAAGAAAAAAGCCACCCAGATTGGGGTGGATGGAGAATTTCGCGCATTTCGCGCGAATATACCCACGCCCTGCGCCTGGTGTATGCCTTGCGCAGCAAGGCGCACCCCGATCTTTGGGCGGGGTATGCGAACTCCTGTGTGTTGCTTTGCAACACACCTCGTCGATTCGCACCGCGAATCGCCAAAAGCAAAAGACCACCCAGATTGGGGTGGTCTTTTGCTTTTGGTGACCCGTAGGAGAATCGAACTCCTGTTACCGCCGTGAAAGGGCGGTGTCTTAACCGCTTGACCAACGGGCCTTATTCACAAAATGCGGATCGCTCCGCATTTTGTGCTTTTTTGGTAGCGGGAATTGGACTTGAACCCATGACCTACCGGGTATGAACCGGTTGCTCTAGCCAACTGAGCTATCCCGCCACATTGATGCGTTTTTCACAACGCTTGAACATTATATCATAAGCCATTACGTTTGTCAACACTTTTTTTCGAAAAATCAGAAAAAATTTTTCGCTTGCTAAAGCGCATTTTTTGCTTGTCGCTCTTGCGTGTTTTTTAAATGTATGTTATACTGAAAAAAGTAACAAAAGGGAGGTGTGAGTGTGAAAAAATATAGATTGCGCGTGGGGCTTGATGTGGATGATATTCTTTATGATTGTAACGCGTATGCTCTGCAATGCTTAAATAAAAGAGAGGGGATCGCACCGCCTCTGACCATTTACGATATTCGTGGGTGGGGTACAAGCGGCACGCGCGCCGACGAGCGCATTTCTTACTTTAGCGATCCCGAGTTTGTGGCGCATCAGCCCATGTTTGCGGGGGCAAAGGAGTTTGTGCGGCGCTTGTCAAGTGTGGCAGACGTGTTTTTTGTAACCGCTGTGCCGCCCGCCTGCATGTCGGCACGTGCGCTGCGGTTAGTTGAGGATTTTCCCGAGATCCCGCCCGAGCACATCCTCATCGGCACGCGAAAGGATATGGTCAATCTTGATATTTTGCTTGATGATGGCGCGCATAATATTACGCGCACACCGGCGACCTATCCGGTGCTGTTCCGCCGCCCGTGGAACACGCATCTGTCGGGACTTTTGTCGGTCAATTCCTATGAGGATTTCTTGCATTTGGTGGATATGATCTGCCACGCCTTTGCAGATGAGCGCCCGAGTCTTAAAAACGGCGGTGTGGTTTGCCTTGTCGGCCCCACAGGCAGTAACAAAAATGCCGTGGCAAAGGAGCTTTCCCTGCGGTACGGTATGGTTAAGCCTGCCACTGCCACCACGCGCCCCAGGCGCACCGATGAGGAGGACTGTAACTACCGCTTTCTTGACGAGGCCGCCTTTATTGCCGAGCGTGAAGCAGGCGCCTTTCTTGAAACCACCGTGTACAGCGGACATTATTTCGGCACCTCAGCCGCAGATATTGACAGCATTGTAAACGCAGGCAAATGCGCCGTGATCCCGATCGATATTTGCGGTGCGCTGACGCTGAAAAACCGTTACCGTTCGAGGGCACTTACTGTATTTATGCAGCGCGGGCGATACGAGGTCATTCGAGATATTGTTGCGCGTGAGCTTTCGCCCGATGATAAGACCTGCCGCATACTTTCCCTTGACGATGAATACCGCAACGAGGAGCTTTGCGACGTTGCCGTGAATGCCGACCGAGCACCCCGCTGTGTTGCCGAGGATATTGTTGTAATCTGCCAAGAAACAGGCGCTCTTTCGTGATAAATTTATGTTATAAATAAAAATTAACTAAAAGTGCTTGACATTTGCATAATTATGCGGTATAATTGCAAAAGCCGAAAGGTTAATTTATTACTTAATATGAGAGGATCATTGCTATGAAAAAGATTGTAGCCTTAACGCTCGCCGTGCTGATGCTTCTGACCACTGTGGTCGCATTTGCATCCTGCGGCAAAAAGAATGACGATTTCGTTGCAACTGACGCTGTCGACCTGCTCAAAGAGGACTTCGGTATCGGTGTAAAGAAGAACTGCCCCGATCTGCTTGCTGCTGTTAATGCCGTTGTTGACGAGTGGGTCACTAACGGTAAAATGGCTAAGTACGAGGAGTACTACACCAAGCTTGCCGACTACGCCGAGAACGGCGGCACCGCTCCCGAGGCAGGCGACCTGCAGGTAAGCTGGGACTTCGGCTCCGCTACCGAGGTGATCACGGTCTACACCGAGTCCGGCTTCGCTCCCTTTGAGTTCATCTACAATGAGGCTGTTACCGGGCTTGATATGGCTATTATGAGCCAGGTTGCCGTAAACATGGGCAAGAAGATCGAGATCAAGGACGTTTTGTTTGACTCCATCCCCACCTCCGTGCAGAGTGACAGCGGTCTTGCCGTTGCTGCAGCAGGCCTCACCATCAATGAGGAGCGCGCTGATATGATGGATTTCTCCAACGTATACTACAGCTCCACGCTCGTTATCGTTTCCGATAAGGAAGCGCCCATCACCAGCGTAAAGGATCTTGCAGGCAAGAAGGTAGGCGTGCAGCAGGGCACCAGCGGTGACCTGATCATCACTGCCGCTGCAGGTGCTGAGGGCTACTCCTACGTAACCGAGGATGCACAGGGTGCAGAGGTTACCGTTGTGGTAAAGGCTGCTAATGCAGAGGTAAAGCAGTATGAGAAGTACGCAATGGCTCTGGCTGATCTGAAGGCAGGCCGTATCGACGCTATCCTGATGGATAAGCTGCCTGCACAGACCATGCTTGCAGGTACAAACTGATCAAAGCACAGTGAAATAAAATTGGTGAGCGAGCAATACTCTCGCTCACCTTTTTCAAGGGGAATTTATGGAACAGTTATGGACGCGGTTTAGCAAGGCCTTCTTGGTGCAGAACCGTTGGAAAATGTATTTTGAGGGCCTTGGCAATACATTGCTGATCGCCTTGATAGCGGCCCTGATCGGTATTACCATCGGTGTCGTGATGGCGATGGTAAACTACATCAATAAAAAAACGGGGAAATTGAAGATCGCCACCAAGATCTGCAATTTCTACATTACCGTTGTGCGCGGTACGCCTGTCGTGCTGCAGCTGATGATCTTATACTTTGTCGTGTTTGCCTTTTGGGATAACGGTATTATGATCGGTGCCATCACCTTCGGTCTTAACTCCGGTGCATACGTGGCGGAGATCGCACGTGCGGGCTTTGAAAGCGTAGATGACGGACAAATGGAGGCAGGTCGCTCGCTCGGTCTTTCCACCTGGCAGACCATGCGCACCATCATTATTCCGCAGGCGGTGCGCAACTGCTTGCCGCCCCTGTTTAACGAGTTTATTATGCTTGTTAAGGAGACCTCCATCGTTGGTTACGTTGGCATTTACGACCTTGGTAAGATCCCCGGACTGATTCAGTCGCGTACCTTTGACTATCTGTTTCCGCTTTTGATCGCGGCAGTGCTGTATCTCGTTGTGGTGCTAGCGCTGACAAGAGTGCTGCATATGATCGAAAAGAGAATGGCGAAGAGTGACCGAAATGCGGGAGGTGCGACAAATGGAAAATAACGTTTTGATCAGTGTCAAGGACCTCTCTAAAAGCTTTGGTGAGCTTGAGGTGTTAAAGTCTGTTTCCATTGATATCAAGGCGGGCGAAAAGGTGGTCATCATCGGCGCCTCCGGCTCGGGTAAGAGCACGCTTTTGCGTTGCCTGAACTGCCTTGAGGACCCCACGGGCGGCGAGATCATTTTTGAAAATGAAAATATTGCCGACCCGCACGTAGATATCAATATCCACCGTCAGAAGATGGGTATGGTATTCCAGCAGTTCAACCTGTTTAACAACAAGACCGTGCTTGAAAATATCACCCTTGCCCCCGTGATGGTGCGTATGCAGAAGCTGCGCCGCCAAAAGCGCTTGGCGCTGTTCGGCAAGGCGGAAAAGCCTACCGAGACCAAGGCGCAGATCCTTGCCGAGGAGCGGGAAAAGGCAATGGCCCTGCTTGCCCGTATCGGCCTTGCCGAAAAGGCTGAAGCGTATCCCTCTACGCTTTCGGGCGGTCAGAAGCAGCGTATCGCTATCGTGCGTGCGCTTGCGATGAACCCCAAGGTGATGCTGTTTGACGAGCCTACCTCCGCTCTTGACCCCGAAATGGTCGGTGAGGTGTTGGATCTGATGAAGGAGCTTGCCAACGAGGGCATGACGATGGCGATCGTTACGCACGAAATGGGCTTTGCCCGAGAGGTTGCGGACCGCATCATCTTTATGGATGGCGGCGTGATCGCCGAGGAGGGCACCCCCGAGGCGTTGTTCGGCAATCCCAAAAACGTGCGCCTGCAGGCATTTCTTGCAAAAGTACTTTAATAAAAAAAGAGCAGCAACGCTGCTCTTTTTTTGCTGAATCTGTATCAAAGGCACCGCAGGGCAGGAGGGATTTGGATGCAGAAGCCCCGACCTCGGTGCGAGAGCTGTATTCAATACAGCGAGTGCCGAGATCGGGGGTAAAAAACACGCATATAATAAAAACGGGCGATTCGTGAATCGCCCTACAAAGGAACCGCTTTCTCCCCCACTTGCGCAAGAGAGAAAAGCGGTTATTTTTGTTCGCACTATAAATAATTAAAACGTGTGTTTTTGGTCGGCGCCAAAGGCACCTGCCCTCACTCATCGGATACCGTAATTTTCGATGATATAATCCATATCCTTATCGCCTCTGCCCGAGAGGTTGATGAGCACAGAGCCGTGGTCCATCTTTTGCGCCAGCTTCATACCGTAAGCCACGGCATGTGAGCTTTCAATGGCGGGAATAATACCCTCAAGGCGCGCTAAGCGATAGAAGGCATCGATCGTTTCTTCATCGTTGATAACATCGTATTTGACGCGCCCGATCTCCTGCAAAAAGGCATGCTCAGGGCCGCTTGAGGGGTAGTCAAGACCGCTTGCCACAGAGTAAACAGGTGCGGGATCGCCATTTTCATCCTTTAACATGATGCTGTTAAAGCCATGCATAATGCCCTCGGTGCCGTATTTGAGGCTTGCGGCGTGATCGCCCAGCTTTTCGCCTCTGCCAAGAGGCTCAATGCCGTAAATATCCACGGGGTCATTGAGGAACCCTGCAAAAAGTCCTGCGGCATTGGAGCCGCCGCCCACGCACGCAACGATCGCAGAGGGCAGATGCCCCGTCATATCGATAAATTGCTCTCTTGCTTCAATGCCGACAACGCTTTGGAAATCGCGCACCATCATGGGGAAGGGGTGCGGGCCAAGAACAGAGCCGATGCAGTAAATAGCATCCTCGTATTCGCGGCTGTAAGCATCAAAGGCAGCGTCTACTGCTTCCTTCAGGGTCTGAAGACCGTGCGTGACCTCAATGACGTTTGCGCCAAGGATCTTCATGCGGGCAACGTTGGGTGCTTGCTTTTTGATGTCCACAGCGCCCATGTAGATGTCACACTTTAAGCCGAAGTATGCGGCGGCGGTAGCAAGCGCCACGCCGTGCTGTCCTGCGCCCGTTTCAGCAATGACCTTTTTCTTGCCCATAAATTTGGCAAGCAGAGCCTCACCCATGCAGTGGTTTAATTTGTGCGCGCCCGAATGGTTCAGATCCTCGCGCTTGGCGTAAAGCTGTACCTTGCCACCCATCGCATCGGAAAGACGCTCAAGGTGTGTAACGGGTGTGGGTCTGCCCTGAAATTCCTTGCGGATCCTGCGCAGCTCGGCAATAAACTTGCGCGATTGGCAGATCGAATAGTAAGCCTCGGTGATCTCAGCCATGGCGCGCTTTAGCTTGTCCTCAACAAATACACCGCCGTATTTTCCGAAATAGCCGTTTTTATCGGGATAGTTGTTAAAATAAGTAGCAAAGTCAATGTTGTTCAGCTTCATTTTTATATTCTCCTCAAAGTAATCAATTTTTGTGCGGGAAACAAAAAACGCCCCCGACAGAATACCTAAATACTCTCTCAAGGACGAATAAGAAATCTTATCCGCGGTGCCACCTTGCATTCATAGAAAACTCTATGCGCTTTTCAGGATACATCTATATCCTTGGCAATCACGCCTGCCTTTCGCGTCGCAGAATACTGGGCAAAGCATAGCTTTGCTGTTGACTGCGCCCTCAGCGGTCCATTTGACAACCTGTTTCTTACCTAACTTTCAGCGACGTAGGCTCTCTGTAAAGGCATAGCTGCCGTTATCTCCGCGTCAACGGTTTACTTATCTATGTGGTCATTATAGCACCTGTCAGCCCCGCTTGTCAATACCCCAAGATAAAATTTTTATTTTGCCAACCTTCTTGCATTGACAGGCGGGCATTTTGTGTTTATACTAATAGTAGCAAGAAATATAAGGAGAGGGTTATGGAAGCTAAAATCACGGTACGTGACCTTTTTGACCTATCATGTTCTATTATAGGTGAGCGCCTTTCTGTCTTTACCTACCCGCATGAGGCGTTGCCGCACATTGGAAAGTGGATCGAGGAGATCGGTGCTACGCTTGATCCCTTGAAATACGATCATCCAAGCGAAGGTGTTTGGATCGCAAAGAGCGCCGAGGTTGCCCCAAGCGTGCAAATAGAAGGCCCTGCTATTGTTTGTGAGGGTGCAAAGCTCAGGCATTGTGCATATCTGCGCGCCAACGTTATCGTTGGGGCAGACGCAACCGTTGGCAATTCCTCGGAGATCAAAAATGCCATTTTGTTTGACGGCGCACAGGTGCCGCACTTCAATTATGTGGGGGATAGCATTCTCGGTCATCGCGCGCATCTTGGCGCCGCCGCGATCCTGTCGAATTTCCGCGGTGACGGCGCAAATATCACCGTGCGTGCGGGCGAGCTTGTGCTTGAAACCGGCATGCGCAAGGTAGGCGCCTTCATCGGCGATTTTGGAGAGATCGGTTGCGGTTGTGTGCTGAATCCCGGTACAGTGGTGGGAAGGCGCGCCATGATATATCCGCTATCCTCGGTGCGCGGCTTCGTGCCCGAGCAGCACATCTATAAAGACAAGGATACTGTTGTGCCGCGCGTGATGGAGTAAACAATAAATACTAAAGCAAAAAATGTAAGCAAAAGTGTATAAACGGAGGCTAATTATGAAGGTTTTGCTAACGGGTGGTGCCGGGTACATCGGCACGCACACGATCATTGAAATGGATGCCGCAGGCCATGAGGTCGTGGTAGTAGATAATTTTTACAATAGCTGCCCCGAGGCAGTAAAAAGGGTAGAGCAGATCATTGGCAAAAAGGTGCCGCTTTACGAGGCTGATGTTGCCGATGAGGCGGCGCTTGACCGCATCTTCTCGGAGCATAAGATAGATGCCGTGGTGCATTTTGCAGGCTATAAGGCGGTTGGCGAATCGGTAAGAAAGCCGATCGACTATTACAACAATAATATCAACTCCACCCTGTCGCTGTTGCGCGCTATGAAAAAAGCGGGCGTGAAAAAGCTGATCTTCAGCTCCTCGGCGACTGTATACGGCAATCCCGAGAAGTGCCCCATTACCGAGGATAGCAAAACAGGGAATTGTTCAAACCCCTATGGCTGGACCAAATATATGATCGAGGTGATCCTTCGCGATTACTGTGTGGCAGACCCCGACATGCAGGTGGTGCTGCTTCGCTATTTCAATCCCGTTGGTGCGCATGAAAGCGGTATGATCGGCGAGGATCCAAACGGTATCCCGAACAACCTCATGCCTTATATTACGCAGGTGGCAGTTGGTAAGCTAAAGGAGCTTTCTGTGTTTGGTAACGACTACCCAACGCCTGATGGTACCGGCGTGCGTGACTTTATCCATGTGGTGGATCTTGCGCGCGGCCATGTGGCGGCACTCGGCTACCAAAAGAAGGGGGCTGAGGTCTTTAATCTCGGCACAGGCACGGGTTATAGTGTCCTTGACATGGTAAAGACGTTTGCAAGAGTCAACGGTGTGCCCGTGCCGTATAAGATCGGCCCGCGCCGCCCAGGCGATATTGCCGCCTGCTATGCAGATCCCGCTAAGGCAAAGCAGGAGCTTGGATGGGAGGCTCAGCACGATCTTTGTGATATGGTGCGCGATGCCTTTAGATGGCAATCGAATAACCCCAACGGCTATCAAGGTTAAAAATAAAAAAATGCTCATACAGCGCGTGCTGCAAGCACACGGTTGCGCTGCATGGGCATTTTCATTTGCTTTGGTATATTCGCACAAGAACGAGAACTCCTTTTTTATCGAATTTATCCCTTGCATAAATTACCGAAATATGGTAAAATAATAGTAATAACAGTGCTTTTGACAGCGCGTTATAAAAGACATAGGGGAGGTTTTGACAGATGTTTGGGGTTGGAGAATATATCGTATACGGCATTAACGGCATCTGCCGCGTGGAGGACGTTTGCGCCTCGCCCTTTGATAAAACCGACCTGCGCACCTATTATCTGCTGGTGCCGCTGAACAATCCCATGAGCTCCACTATTTACACTCCTGTTAATAACGAGCGTGTGCCTATGCGCCGCTTGATGACAAAAGAGGAGATCGAGAGTCTTATTGCCGCAATGCCCGAAATTGACCTGCTCACCATACCCGTAGAAAAGCAACGTCGTGAGATCTACCGTACCACCATAGGAACGCTTGCGCCCGAGGGATATGTACAGGTGATAAAGACCGTGCACCGCCGTCGCGAGGAGCTCACCGCCGCACGCAAGCATTTTCCCGTAACCGATCTTGAATACGGCAGGCTTGCCAAGCATCTGCTTTACAGCGAATGCGCGCATGTGCTTGGGCTTAGCGAGGACGGCGTTGAGGAGTATATTGCATCCCGTATTCCAAAAGCAGAGTAAAAACAAAGATCCCTTGGGCAAAAGCACCCAAGGGATCTTTTGTTATTTTTTCATGATCGCATCGATCGCCGAAATGCAGTTTGCGCGAAATCCTGCCTGCTCCAATGCGGTAACGCCCTTAATGGTAGATCCGCCGGGAGAGCAGACAGCGTCCTTCAGCTCGCCTGGGTGCTTGCCCGTTACAAGCTGAAGCTTGGCGCTGCCAAGCACCGTTTGTGCGGTCATTTTTAAAGCGTTTTCACGGGAAAGCCCGTATTTTACGCCGGCATCCGCAAACGCCTCGATCATCATATCTACAAATGCGGGGCCACAGCCTGCCACAGCGCCGCCAATGCCCATTTGCGCGGAGGGCAGGGTAATCACGGTGCCAAGTGCACCAAGCCATTCGGTAGCCGTTGCGAGCTCGGCTGCCGTGAGCGAGGTCTTTTCCTCAAACAAAAACACGCCTTCTCCCACTGCTGCGGGGGTGTTTGGCATCACAAACTGTACGCGTGTGCCACTTGGCAAAAGGGGAGCATAACGGTCAAAATCCCAGCCGAGTGCTACGGAAAGCAGCGCCTTGTCGCAAATTGCAGTGCCAAGCTCGGCAAGCACACCCTCGACGTGTGAGGGCTTGCACGCAATTACGATCATATCGGCGGCGGTCGCTACCTCACGGGCGGTGCTTGCGGGTACAAAGCCAAGTCTTGCGGCATTTGCCTGCAGCTTTTCTTGATTGGGCGCGTATGCGATCATATCGCACGCCGCGCATTTGCCTGACGCGATAAAGCCTTGGGCAAGCGCCAATGCCATATTTCCCATTCCAATAAAACCGAGTTTCATAGAGATCACCTCACAGCGTATTGATATTATTATAAAGAGGTTTTTTCAAAAAGTCAAGCAGAATGTAAAAAGAGGTCGCCTTGCGACCTCTTTTTGCACGTTTTAATTATGCGCGAGTAACTTTACCCGAACGCAGGCAACGGGAGCAAACCGCCACGGTCGTGGGGGTCCCATCAACGATAGCCTTAACCTTGCGGATATTGGGCTTCCAAGAACGATTGGTCTTGCGGTTGGAGTGAGAAACGTTCTGACCGAACACTACGCCCTTGCCGCATACGCTGCACTTTGCCATATTGACACCTCCTCTGTCACCTCGCGGTGCTTGTGTTATATCCATTATATTTTTAACAGCGACAATCATTATAACATATAAAAATTTAAAATGCAAGGCTTTTTCACAAATTTTTATAACTTTTCTGCAAAATGTTTCAAAGTGATGCGCTATTAATCTTTGCTTGCGATATAAAGCACCTGCCTTAACGCGGCAAAATCGCCCGCGCTTAGTGCTGCATCTAAGGCACTGCTTTGTTTTTCACACGGCAACGCCTTCTTTTTTGCCGCAAGGAACACGGTCAACGCAGGAGCATTGCCCTCTCTTACGGTAATATGATAAGAAGCAACGGGCAGCGAAAGCTCAGATACAAAGCGGTGGTAGGGGAGAAGCAGAGAAAGTGCCTCGCCCTCAGCGCTTTGGGGGAGCGTAAGTGTGGCGGCAAGCGATGCCTTTTTGATATCGCCACCTGCCAAAAAGACGGTTCTCAGCAAGCGTAGGAGCGATGGCAGAACTGAATGCTCGGCACACACACCTGCAAGAAACTGTGTTTCATTTGCGGCAAAGGTGACCTTGATCGGCTCATCTCGCACAACAGAAGGGGGCACAGTAGGTGCTGCCTGTCGCTTGCCCTGCCATGCGGTAAGAAAGGCCTTGGGGAACGAGAGCAGCATGCGCACACCGTTCTTTAGAACGATACGCTCGCCGCCCTGCAGCTTGCCTACAAGCGTTACGGGTGCACCGCTCATCAGTAAGGGGTGTACAGCGGTTTGAGTAACAGCAAAGATCACGGTGTTGGGACAGGCGCGGACAAGCCCTGCGGCATCCTGTTCCTTGTCATATCCCGCAAGGCTGGTTACGTCAAGCTCAACGCCAAGCGGCAAGGCCGAAAGGTGTACGCCAAGCCCTTCCTCACCGATTGCCGCGAGGGGGATGGGAGAAAAGGCGCTGTGGGTCTTTAAAAAGTGTGCGACTGTGCAGGACAGGGAAAGCCCCGCCTCAGCACTAAGCGCCAGCAAAAATTGCCCCGCGCGCGGTGTGGCACCCGTTACATTTGGCATCAATGCGGCAGAAATGCCGCCAATGCTAAGCGCCAGATCCGGGGTGCTACCACGGCAGGCGGCAGCCGCGATTTCGTCGGGGGCGCAATATAAATTTTTGTGATATGCCATGCGCCCTGCACGCGCAAGATAATCGGTGGCAGTTTGCATGACAGATGGGAGCGTAGGTGCTTCATTTTTTGATAGCACGGTGCGCTGGCGGCAGATATCCTGCCAAATGCGCGCGTTGCTTTCATCTTCTATGTGCAGATTGGTAAGCAGGGGGGTGGTATAGCGGTTTGCGCTTTGCGCCAAGGCGCTTAAAAAGCGCAGCTCGCCAACCAAGGGGTCGCGTCGCTCTGCAGTAAAATGACGCTTGGCAAAGGCAAGCCCTGCCGGGGAGATGCTTAGCTCAAGATCGTTTTTCAGGCGCTCCAGCCCTGAGTTGTCAAGCAGGTGAAAGCCGGTTACGATATTGGCACCAAATGCGGCTGTAAAACGGAAATTTTCTTCCATAATTATTCTACTTTCTCGGCAAGCAGCCTGCCGTTTGCGGTATGTTGTAAGCGAACGGGCAGTAAAATGCCGTGTAAGGGTGTGTCGGAGCGAACAGCCACCTCGAGAAAATTATCGGTGTGACCTATGGCAAGCCCGTCTTCAAAGGTTTCAAACAGAACCGTGCGATAGGGCTGTGAAAGAGCGTTTTTAAGTCTTTCCTGCCGTATTTGTTCGCCCAGTGCAATAAGCGCCGCTGAGCGCGCTTTTTTGGTTGCGCTGTCAATCTGCTCTGCCATCAAGGCGGCAGGTGTGCCCGCGCGAGGCGAATAGGCAAACACATGCATTTGCAAAAATGCCGCTTCTCTTGCAAAATCAAGGGTCTCGGTAAAGCATTCCTTAGTTTCACCGGGAAATCCGACGATGAAATCGGCCGTGAGCTCAAGATCTGGTATTGCGGCACGCAGGCGCGCAATGCCTGCAAGTGCCATGTCGCGATTGTATTTACGCTTCATTGCGGCAAGCACGCTTGAGGAGCCGCTTTGAATGGACAAATGAAAATGCGGCGCAAGATGACGAAGCGCGGCAAGTCGTTTTACAAAATCCTCTCGCATAAGCGAGGGGTCAAGCGAACCAAGTCGCACGCGGGCATCGCCCGCGATCTTATCGATCGCTTCCAGAAGATCGATGAGGGAACTTCCCCCTAGATCACGCCCCCATGAGGCGGTTTCAATGCCCGTGAGCACCACCTCGCGACAGCCACCTGCAATCAAGCCTTCAACTTCAGCTACCACGTCGGCAAGCGGCTTGGAGCGCACCTTGCCGCGCGCGGCGGGAATGGCGCAATAGGTGCAGCGGTTTTCACACCCGTCCTCAATTTTCACATACGCACGTGTGCGGTCAAAACGTTTGATGCACATGGGCTCAAAGGGTGCGTTTTCAATATCGTTTACCGCTATTTGCGGCTTTTGTGCTTTTTTGCCACCGCCAAGCAACTCCAATGCGGCGCTGACTACAGATAGCTTGTTGTCGTTGCCGCAAATATAGTCAACGCCGGCAATTTTTGCTACATCACCGGGGTGAGATTGCGAGAAGCACCCCGTAACCAAAATATAAGCCTTGGGGTTTGCTTGTACCATGCGGCGGATCATTTGCCGTGCCTTGCGATCGGATTCGGCGGTTACGGTACAGGTGTTGATCACATAAGCGTCGCAGACCTCAAAGGTGGGGCGCACCAAAAAGCCGTTTGCGGTAAAAGCTTCTGCAATCGCTTCGCTTTCATACTGATTTACCTTGCATCCAAGTGTCATGATGCAAACGGTCGATTTGCGTTCCATATGCCGCCCTCCTTTTTTGTGATATCTTATTGTATCATGTTTTTTAGCCTCGGTCAACACCTCCCGAAAGTTTTTCGAAACCTCTTGAAAAAACACGGTATATCATATATAATGATATCATCTTACAGGGATAGGAGGGGAAAGATGCGTATTTTAAAAATTGGAAAAAACGATGCCGGTCAGCGTCTTGATAAGTTTTTGACCAAAGCAGTCAAGGGGCTTCCCCTTTCTATGATGTATAAGGCAATACGCACCAAAAAAATCAAGGTAAACCGCGCACGCGCCAAAGAAAATCAAGTGCTTTTGGAGGGCGACGAGATCCAGCTTTTTATCAAGGATGAATTTTTTGATCTGCCGCAAAACGACAACAGCGCGCTTGCCACCATCAAGCCCAAGCTTTCCATCATTTATGAGGACGAGAATATTCTGCTTCTCAACAAACGCCCCGGCGTGCTGGTGCACGAGGATACGGCGGGCGGCGAAAACACGCTTATCCTGCACGTAAAGGCATATCTTTATCAAAACGGCGAATATGACCCCGCGGACGAGCAGTCCTTTGCGCCCGCGCTTTGCAACCGTATTGACCGCAACACGGGCGGAATTGTCATTGCCGCTAAGAATGCTGCTTCCTTGCGCGCCATGAATGAGAAGATCAAGCAAAACGAGGTTTCAAAGTTTTATCTGTGTGCAGCACACGGCAAAATGCCTAAAAAAGCCGAAACCCTGCGCGGATATCTGCGCAAGGACAGTGAAAAAAATCTGGTCACCGTATCGGATGCGCCCTTAAAGGGCGGAAAAAACATCGAAACACGTTACCGTGTTTTGTGCGAGAAAAACGGCAATTCCTTGCTTGAGGTTGAGCTGATCACGGGTAGAACGCATCAGATCCGCGCGCATCTTGCGCACGTAGGGCACCCCCTGCTTGGCGACGGCAAATACGGTAAAAACCGCGCTGAAAAGGGCAGAGGATACAAATATCAGGCTTTGTATGCCTATAAGCTTATCTTCGACCGCGTGGGAATGGACAGTGTGCTCTCCTACCTTGAGGGAAGAACGTTTTCGATCCCCGAGAGCGACGTTTGGTTTTTGGAGGATTTTGCATAAATATATCAGAAGGGAGAGGGGATATGAAAAAGCACATGTGGCTGCTGATGCCGCCAAGCGGTATTTTAATGGGCCTTTGCCTTGCATTTCCCGCCATCGGCTTTCTTGAGTGGGTTGCCATGATCCCCGCGCTCCTTTTCTTTTTTGTCGTTGCAAGAGATAGAACTGTGGGCTACCGCCGCCTTTACCTCTACGGCTTTTGCTACTATTTCTTCTTTTATCTGACGTCACTGCATTGGTTTCTCAACCTGTATCCCATGGAATTTTTGGGCGTCGGCCGTGGGGAAGCGGTGCTTCTGGTAGGCATTTGCTGGGTGGGACTTACGCTCCTGCAAACGGTGTTTGCCGCACTTGTGCTACCGCTTTTCGGCTTGCTTTGCCGCAGTACCGTTATGGAGCGCCTTGCCGCGCTTGTGCCGCTTTTGTTTGCGGCGCAGTACGTGATTGCCGAATGGAGTCAAACGCTGACTTGGCTTGGTGTGCCGTGGGCGCGCCTTGCGATCGGGCAGATCGAATATGCTGCCGTCACAGGCAGCGCGGCACTTTTTGGCTCATACTTTATTACGTTTGCCATTGTTTTGGTAAACGGCTACTTGGCATGGGCGATACTGCACTGCAAAAGCGTGCCGCAGCTTCGGTTTTCGGCAGGTGTTGCCGCCGCAGTGCTTGGTCTACAATTTGCATTTGGCATGATCGGTTATTTCACCTCGGATCCCACGCAGGGCAAGCCCTTGGTGGTGGCGGCGGTACAGGGCAACGTTGGATCGGAACTCAAATGGAGCTTTAACAGCCGCCAGAAAAGCTACGAGGTGTATGAAGCCTATACTGCCAAGGCGGCGGCACAGGGGGCTGCGTTCGTTGTCTTTCCCGAAACCTTTATCCCTGATGAGCTCACCGATGAAACGTCACTCGGTGAATATGTGATTTCCCTTGCCACGCGCTATCAGATCACGATCTTTTGCGGTGCATTTCATACCGATGAGGCAGGGAACGAGTATAATGGGGTGTTTGCGGTTTATCCCGACGGTACCGTTGATGAAACGGTTTATGCCAAGCGCCATCTTGTGCCCTTTGGCGAATATGTGCCGTGGCGTCCCCTGATCGAGAGGGTGCTTCCCATGCTTACCGATATGGGCATGCTCTCCTATGACCTTGCGCCGGGTACGGATAGCGCGCTTTTCGATACTGTGTACGGTCGTGTTGGTACACTTGTTTGCTTTGATTCCATTTACGAGGAGCTTACACGCGAGAGTGTGGGCGATGGTGCAGAGCTTTTGATCCTGCCTACCAACGACTCCTGGTTTACCGATTCGCGTGGCATTTACATGCATCACGCTCAGGCGCGCTTGCGCGCGATTGAGGGCGGCAGGTGGATCGTGCGTGCCGCAGACACGGGTATTTCCTCGGTAATCGCGCCAAACGGCAGCAGCTACGAGGAGCAGCCTCCCATGCAAGAGGGCATGGCGCTTTCCACCGTTTATGTGCGCGACGACGTAACGCTTTATATGCGCATTGGCAATCTCCTTGTATGGCTGCTGATCGCCGCCGTGCTTGCTGTTCCCGTGGCAGAGGTCATTTGGCGCTGTAAAAGGGAACGTGTATAAATAAAACAGCCCCCCGACAGAAATTTTCTGTCGGGGGGTTGTTATGGCAAGCGCATTGGCTTGCTTTTTATTTTGCTGTAAATTAGTCGGTTACGTAAGGCAGAAGAGCTACCTGACGGGAGCGCTTGATTGCAGCGTTCAGCTCGCGCTGGTGCTTTGCGCAGGTACCGGAAATGCGGCGGGGCAGAATCTTGCCGCGCTCGCTGATGAATTTACGCAGCTTTGCGGTATCTTTGTAATCGATAAAAGCAACTTTATCCGCGCAGAAAATGCAAACCTTTTTTCTCTTGCGGTTCATGGGGCGCGCAGGGCGTGCCGTGGTTTCGATCTTATTATCCATGACTAAATTATCCTCCTATAAATTTTGTGTGATCTGTCAGAAGGGCAGATCATCGTCTGCCTTCAGCTCCTCAAAGTTCGGCGCTGCCGCTGCAGGAGTGGAGAAAGACGGTGCGGCACCGTACGCATCGGGCGTGTAGCTGCCGCCAACGGCACCACCTTCATTGCGGCTGTCAACGAACATTGCTTCGTCAACAACAACCTCGGTCGCATAACGACGCTGACCTTGGTTATCCTGCCACGATCTTGTTTGGATCGAGCCGGTTACGCAAAGAGCGGAGCCCTTCTTGAAAAACTTGGAAATAAACTCTGCGGTCTGACGCCAAGCAACAAGGGTGATAAAATCAGCCTGCTGTGCCTGAGCGGTGTTATCGCCGGTTCTTGCTTGGAATCTGCGATTAACAGCCAGCGTAAAGGTAACAACGGCAATGCCGCTTTGCGTTTGCTTGAGTTCGGGGTCGGCGGTGAGTCGGCCGCAAAGAACGACCTTGTTAAGATTCAAACTAGACATATCTACGCCTCCGTTTCCTAAGTTTTAATTATTCTGCAACTGCTTCGGTTGCTTCTTCAGCGGCTGCGGCAGGGGCTTCTTCTTTTGCCTCGGCCTTTGCAACTGCTTCGTACTCGAGTCTTACAACGATAGAACGCATTACGCTCTCATCGATGTGATAAAGACGCTCAAGCTCTGCGGGGAATGCAGGCTCTGCCTTAAAGGTAACTACGGTGTAGTAGCCTTCGGGCATATCGTTGATGGGGTATGCAAGACGGCGCTTGCCCCAATCTGCAACCTCAACGATCTCGGCATTCTTGGCAATGATATCGGTAAACTTGGTAACCGTTGCCTTGGTAGCCTCCTCGCCGCCCGTTACATCAACGATGAACAGAGTTTCGTAAGAGTTGATAACCTTTTCCATTTTTATACCTCCCTATGGACTTTTATTGACCGCACAGGTATCCTGTGCAGTAAGGAGACGGGAAAGCGCGGTTTGCATGCAATTTCCCGCATCGGTTTAGCATTATAACATAAATTCTTTTTACTGTCAAGACTTATATTTAAATCTTTTAAAAAATTTACATTTTCACACAATTATTCTGATATCGGCACGCACAAGAGATCAAGATCCCACGCAGGGAGCGAATCTTTACGCGTCAGATAAAAGCGGTACGCGGGAGCAAGCTCGCGCAGTAGTAGGGGGAGCGTGAAAAGATCCTCACTGCGGTGATAGCATGCCACCTTAAGGCGGGGGCGACACCGCTTGATGGTTTCGGCACTGCCGCGCAGTGCTGCTGCCTCGGCACCCTCTACATCGTATTTGATGTAATCCACGTGCTCTCCTGCAAGCAGAGCATCGGCTGTGGCGGTTGCTACGGTGTTTTCACCGTCGGCGCGCCCCGTGCAAAGCCCTGCGTTGCGGTTGCCCGAGGCATCAAATGCCGCCTCGCCTACGGCATCAAATATCGCGGTGCGGTGGCAAACGATGCGACAGCCTGTAACACCTGCAGCCCATTCCGAGAGCTTGCGATGATTTCGCCTGTCGGGCTCTGCCGCTAAAATAAATTCAAGAGGCGCTAGCGCCAGCATTTCACGTGCCGTGTCACCGTTATAGGCACCGAAATCAGCCATGCGTCGCACGCGCGCAAGCTCGAGTATGCGGCGGTCGGTAAAGGGTGCATCGGTTGCCGCGCGCAAAAGGTCGTAGCGTCCCGTCAGCTTATATGCAAGGGTAAGATCAAAAATGCGTTTGGAGTTTTCATCCGAAAGCGACTCGCGTGCCGTGTAAAGTTCTTCCTTGTGCGCCGCGAAAAACGCCTCGTCGAACAGTGCGCCCTCGCACACGGGCACGTCGGGCACGAATAGGGGATATCGCTTTGCTACGTTTTCGATCAGCGCGAGCACCTCGGGGCGCGCCGTACCGAAGCAAAGCAGCACCACGCAGCCGTTTGGGGGATAGAGCGCGCACACCTCGGAAAAAGAGCGCACGGGCATGCCGTGAAAGGCGTGCCCGCGCACAAACCCGTCGCTGGCAAATACGCCCTTGACGGCAATGTTTCTTTCTCCCAGGACTGCCAATATCTTATCCGCCCCATTTCCCATACCGTAAAGCCATATATCGCGCGTTTCGGCTTTTAAGCTCTCCCATAAGGAGGGTAGGGTATGTAAGGTATGAAAGTTTGGCATCATCAGACTTAACCCATTTGTCCTTGCAGCTGCTTGCCGCCCAAAATGTGGAAGTGCAGATGCTTTACCGTTTGGCAGGCATCCTCACCGCAGTTGGTGATCACGCGGTAGCCGTTTGTCAGCCCCTCGTTTTTTGCAATCTCGGGAATTGCCTCAAAGATCTTGGCGACATACGCGCTGTTCTCGGCACAAATGCTGTCAGCCGAGGTCACGTGCACCTTCGGTACGACCAATATATGCACGGGTGCTTGGGGGGCGATGTCACGAAAAGCGTAAACGCTGTCATTTTCAAACACCTTTGCCGATGGGATCTCCCCCGAAATGATTTTACAAAACAAGCAATCCATACGGTTCTCTCACTTTACAAATTCATTAAAGATCGCGCTAAGCGTCTTCTCATAATCTTCTTCGTTGACACCGATGATGATGTTAAGCTCGCTCGAGCCCTGGTCGATCATGCGAATGTTTACGCCGGCATTGTAGGCAGCATCAAAAATGCGTGCGGCGGTACCGCGTGCCTTTACCATACCGCGACCTACCACGGCAACAAGGCAAAGCCCGTCAAGAATTTCCACAAGGTCAGCCTTTACCTGACGCGTGATGCTTTGGAGAATGCGCTCGCGGCGGCCCTCAAGAGAGGAGGTTGCTACCACGATGCTCATGGTGTCGATGCCGGAGGGCAGATGCTCAAAGGAGATCTCGTTATCCTCAAGGATCTCAAGCACGCGACGGCCAAAGCCGATCTCGGCATTCATGCGGTCCTTTTCAATGTGGATGACGGAGAAGCCCTTCTTGCCTGCAAGACCTGTAATGACACGCTTCTTGTCGTAGCCTTCTGCCGCGGAAACGATCATCGTGCCCTTGTCCTCAGGGGCGTTGGTGTTACGAATGTTGATCGGAATGCCTGCATAGCGTACGGGGAAGATCGACTCATCGTGAAGGACAGTAGCGCCCATGTAGGAGAGCTCACGCAGCTCCTGATAGGTAATGGTATCAATGGGCGGGGGGTTGTCAAGCAGACGGGGGTCGCCCATCAGGAAGCCGGAAACGTCGGTCCAGTTCTCGTAAAGATCGGCATTTGCCGCACGCGCTACAATAGCACCGGTAATATCGGAGCCGCCGCGCGAGAAGGTTTTGATGGTGCCGTTGGGCATGCAACCGTAAAAGCCGGGAATAACGGCGTTTTTGTGGCGGCGCAGCTCCTCGCCGAGCACGGCGTTGGTCTTTTCCTCATCAAATGTGCCGTTCTCGCGGAAGAAGATCACGTTTTCGGCATCGATAAAGTCAAAGCCGAGATATTTAGCAAGAACGATACCGTTGAGGTACTCGCCGCGGGAGGCTGCGTAGTCACGGCCGGAGGCATGCAGCATGGCATTTTTAACATATTCGAGCTCGCCCGACATGTCAAAATTCAGCCCCAACTCGCGAATGATGGAGTTGTATCGCTCTTCGATCTGCTGATAGTATTCATCAATGCTTTCATGGTTACGGATCATCTCGTAGCAACGGTAAAGCATATCGGTTACCTTTGTGTCGCTGGAATGACGTTTGCCGGGCGCGGAGGGTACAACAAAGCGGCGCGTGGGATCGGCATGAATGATGTCGGCAACCTGTTTAAAATGCTTGGCATCGGCAAGCGAGCTGCCGCCGAATTTTACTACTTTTGTTTGCATAGTGGCTCCTTTAATTAGAAATATCAAAAATTATTATATGATTTTTTATATATTGTTGTCAAGAGGATACATAAAATTATTTGCCCTCGTTTTCAGCAAGGTAGCGCTCGGCCTGTACACGGAAAAGCTTTGCATATTTGCCTTCCAGATCCATGAGCTCGCGGTGCGTGCCTTCCTCTGCAACACGTCCGTTTTCAAGCACCACGATCTTGGAGGCTATTGTGGCGGAGGATAGGCGGTGCGAAACAAACACGGTCGTCTTCTCACCGCGCAGCTCGTCAAAGCGGCGAAATACCTCCTGCTCGGCAAGGGGGTCAAGCGAGGCGGTGGGCTCATCTAAAATAATGATATCGGCATCGCTGTAAAAGGCGCGGGCAAGGGAGAGCTTTTGCCACTGTCCGCCCGAAAGCTCTGTGCCGTCGCGATCAAAGTAGCGCATCAGATTGGTGTCGTATTGCAGGGAAAGCTCGCGAATAAAGGAGTCGGCGCCTGCACGGGTAGCGGCTTGCTCGATATCGCTTTGCTTCGCTTCCTGAGAAAGGTCACCGAGTCTGATGTTATCGCGCACGGTAAAGGCATATTTGCCAAAATCCTGAAAGACGATGCCAAAGAGCCGACGAAGCTCCTTTATATCGTAATCGCGCAGGTCGTGACCGTCAAGCAGGATCTCGCCCTCCGTGGGGTCGTAAAGCCTTGTTAGGAGCTTGATAAGCGTGGTTTTTCCCGCACCGTTAAGCCCCACCAGCGCTACCGTTTCACCCGGGCGAAAGGAGAGGTTCAGCCCGTCGATCACATGCTTGTCGGTTCCGGGGTAAGCAAAGCTTACGTTGCGAAATTCCAACGTGTGCGCCGCACCCCGCGCAGGAATAAGCGGATTTTCCTTGCGGGAAACAACATGGCTTTTTTCCTTTAGGAAGGAGAGTAGATTGTCAATAAACAGCGTGCCCTCATAGATCGTTGCCGATGTGGTAATGAGGGTGGTAACAGAGCCTGAGATCGAGGACAGGGCCCCTGTGTAGAGCGAATAATCGCCAATGAGATAATTGCCTTGAAACACACCCCAGGCAATATATGCAAAGAAGAAGCAGGAGAGCAGGGAGGAGAGCAGGGCAAGTGAGATCTGCCAGATGTTTTCGCGCAGAATAAGACCCCTTAGGCCTTTATAATACTTGTTAAATACCGTGTTGTAGCGCGTAGTCAGCTCATCGCCGAGGTCGTACATGCGTACCTCCTTGGCAAGGTCCTTATTTACCGCAAGCTCTGAGTAATAATTCATCTGCCTGCGATCGATCGAGCGATGACGCATATAGGCAAAGGATTTGCGGCGATAGACAAAATTCACGATCGCGGAGGGGACTGCGGCAAGCGCTATGGCAAGTGCGGCAAGGGGAAGCGCGGAGGCAAGGATCACAACGTAGCCTGCAAGAGAGATCACGGTGCTGATCACGCTGAAGGTGGAGCTTAAGATCTGAATGGGACGGTTGCCCGCCTCGCGGTTGGCGTTTTCCAGCTTTTCGTAAAATGAGGGCAGGTCAAATGCGGAAAGGTCAAGCGCCTGCGCCTTGTTCATGATCTCTACCTTAACGTGGCGCACCACGCGCTCACCCGCCATACGTGTAACGGCGTTTGACAGGCGCATGACGACCTTATCAAGGATCTTGTAGGTGAAAAAGGCGATGAGCAAAAGCAGCACCATAGAGCCCCAAAAGGCGGCAAGACCAAACTCCTTGCCAAACGCACTTTCGGTAATAATGATCTGCAATTCATTTAAGATGCGGCTTGAAATAAGAGCACCGAGCACGGGCATTAAGCCGTTGAACAGCGAGATAAAGCACATCAAAATCAAAAATGCAGGGCCGCTTTTCCAAACGATCGCAAATATGTAAAACAAGCGCGAGAAAAATCCGCCGAGCAGCTCCTTTAGGTAGCGGGGCAGATCCAAAAGACCCTTGGGAGGTCTTACGCGGTCGTATTTATATTGTCCCGGGTGGAACATTCCTGGTCCCATACGACACCTTCTTTCCAAAACAAAATAATAAAAATACACAGTTATTATAACATAAGGAGAATAACGGCGCAAGCCTTACCGCTAAAAAAAGTGAAAAAGCATACAAAAATGCGTTGGCGACTTGATTTTGCACGGCATTCATGATACAATAAAGGCAATTATCATAAAGAGAGGGGATCTTATGTCTGCCTATTTTTTGCCTTCTGATATACTTTTGCCTGATTTTCATGCCGTAAACGGTACTGCATGGGCAACCATTGCCTGCGATCAATTTACCGGTGAGCCGGCATATTGGAGCACGCTTGATGAAAGGGTAGGGGAGCAGCCAAGCACCCTGCGCCTTATTTTGCCCGAGGCATTTCTTGATGAAACCGAGGAACGCGTGCCCGTGGTACAAAAAAATATGGAGCAATATCTGCGTGAGGTTTTGGTGCGTCACCAAAACCGCATGATCTACCTTGAGCGTGTGCAATCGGACGGCCGCGTGCGCCGTGGTCTTATTGGCATGATCGATCTTGAGCATTATGATTATAATCGCGGCAGTCGCACGCTGATCCGCGCTACCGAGGAGACCGTGCCTGACCGTATTCCGCCCCGCCTTGCCGTGCGCCGTGACGCGGTGCTGGAGCTACCCCATGTCATGCTTTTGATCGATGACCCCGAGAGGACTGTCATTGAGCCGATCGCCGCACGTGCCGAAACGCTTGAGCTTGCCTATGAATTTCCCCTGGTGCAGGGTAGCGGTGCGGTGAGCGCAAGATTTGTGGATAGCGTTGGCATCGGCAGAATTGAAAATGCCCTCAACCGCCTTATTTCGCCCGAGCGCATGCGCACACGCTACGGTGAAAACGTTGCCCCCTTGCTTTTCGCCGTGGGTGACGGCAACCATTCTCTTGCCGTGGCAAAGGCGTCGTATGAGGAGATCAAGGCGGCGCACGGTGAGAGCGCGCTCTATCATCCCGCCCGTTACGCGCTGGTCGAGGTGGTCAATCTTCATGATCCCGCCATTGAATTTGAGCCGATCTATCGCGTTATGATGGGGGTAGATCCCGACGATGTGCTCTCCGAGCTTGAAAAATACTCCTTCTCGCTTCACGGAAATGCCGCACCGCAGCAGGCGCGCTTTCTTTCCGCCAAGCGCCGCGGTACCATGCACTTCGGCAACCCCTCCGCGCAGCTCACAGTGGGCACGCTGCAGACCTTTATCGATGCTTACATCAAAGCGCATCCGGGCGCCTCAGTCGATTACATACACGGCACAAAGGCAGTGGAAGCACTCTCCCGCGCCGAGGACGCCGTCGGCTTCCTGTTTTCGGGCATGGAAAAGGACGATCTCTTCCGTACTGTGATTTATGACGGGGCGCTGCCGCGCAAGACCTTCTCTATGGGTCACGCGGAGGACAAGAGATTTTATATCGAGTGCCGCCGTATTAAATAATTTTCAGAAAAAAAAGTTGATTTGGCTTGTTGTTCTTAACCGAGCACAGCTAAGTCAACTTTTTTGTTTGCAAAATTTAAGCTGTGCGCGAGAAGTGACATGCTTTGCAAAAGAGGTGTGCTACAATGCAGGAGAGGTGAGAGAGAAATGGATACCGTTTGGGGAGATCTCTTGTTTTTTGTCAATTTTTGCATGGACTTTCAATGCCTTTTTTTAACGGCTAAGCTGCTGCATCGCCCCTTCTTTGTGTGGCGCGCGGCACTCTTTGCGGCGCTTGGGGCGATCTATGCCGTTGCGGCACTGTTTATACAAACCTCAGGGGTGGTTGCCCTTCTGGCCGACTGCGCGGTTTGCCTTTTGATGTGCGTGGGCACCTTTGCGCAAAAAAACTATCGAACGGTGCGTGTTTTTTTGCCCTTTTTGGTTTATTTTGGCGTGTCGTTTGCCGTTGGCGGTGCCATGAGTGGCATGGCGGCGTTGCTTTCGCATATAGAACTGCCCATTGGTACAAATGAAAGCGAGGTATCAACGGGGTTATTCTTTTTGCTTGCCGCGGCAGGTGGGATCTCAACCTTTCTTTGGGGCACAACGGCGCAGCGTCGTGCGGCACAAACACGTGCCCGCTTGCGCGCAGGCATAGGGCGCGCTGCTGTCAGCCTCTGTGCTATGGTGGATACCGCAAATTTTCTCAGTGACCCCATCAGTGGCAAGCCTGTGGCAATCGTGTCGCGTGCTGCCATGCAAGAGCTGCTGCCGCAATCCCTTGCAAGGGTGGTTGCTTCAGATGATATTTCGGCACTTGGAGGGCTTGAAGCAGAGGATGCGCGGCGCGTGCGTTTACTGCACGCGGGCAGCGTGACGGGGGAGAAGCTGTTATTTGCAATTTCGCCCGATTGGGCGTTTCTTGACTGTGGCAAGGGTGAGGTGGCGGTGGATCTGCTGCTTGCCCCTACTGCGCTACATATGGGATTTGATGAATGTGAGGCGCTTTTGCCTGCAGAACTGATAAGGGAGATTTGAAAATGATGCCTGGGTTTATTCTTCGCTTGCTTGCGCGTATATTTCGGTGCCGTAAAGGGGTATATTATGTAAACGGCCCTGATGTTTTACCGGCACCGCTAACCCCCGAGGAGGAAACAGAGGCGCTTGCGCGTCTGCCGGGGGACGAAGCGGCACGCGCAAGTCTCATTGAGCACAACTTGCGCTTGGTGGTCTATATTGCCCGTCGCTTTGAAAACACCGGCGCGGGGCTTGAGGATCTTGTTTCAATAGGCACGTTAGGGCTGATAAAGGCGATCAACACCTTTTGTGCGGACAAAAACATTAAGCTGGCAACGTATGCCTCGCGATGCATTGAAAACGAAATTTTAATGTATATCAGAAAGCGCAGCACGCACCGCGGCGAGATCTCGATAGATGAGCCGTTGAACGTGGATTGGGACGGCAATGAGCTGCTGCTCTCCGACGTGCTTGGCAGTGAGGAGGACGGTGTTTCCTATGAGCTTGAAAAGCGGGAGGAGCGCCGTGTGGTAAACGAGGCGGTGGCGGCGTTGTCGCCGCGTGAGCGCTTGATCATTGAGCTGCGGTACGGCTTTTCGGGCAAGCGAGAGATGACGCAAAAGGAGGTAGCGGACCTTCTTGGCATCTCGCAATCCTACATATCCCGCCTCGAAAAAAAGATCATTGCAGAGCTTCGCCGCGAAATTGCGCAAAAAATTTAAAGAAGTTTTTAAAAAGTACTTGAAAAACACAAAAAGATGTGCTATAATCAAGCGTAATTTCTAAAAAGAGAGGTGGAAAACATGAAAGCAGGAATTCATCCGACCTATGAAGACGTAAGCATCATTTGCGCATGTGGCAATGTTGTAAAAACCAAGTCTACCAACGGCGGGGAAATGAAGGTTGAAATTTGCTCTAAATGTCATCCGTTCTTTACCGGCAAGCAAAAGCTGGTTGACGTGGGCGGTCGTGTTGACAAGTTCAACAGAAGACTCCAAGCAAAGAAATAATCGAGTCATTTCACGCAGTCGTGCCCGGCACGGCAGTATCGGGGGCAGGCTATCTGCCCCCTTTTTCTATTCAGTTAAGACTGAAAAATCAGGCACGTGCTAAGGGAGGTGTCAATATGGAAAATCAAATGATCGAGGGCGTGCGCGCAGCGCTTGTCAGCGTGGTTACACGCGGCACGGGGGAGGATGCCGAGGTCAGCCTTGCCGAGCTTGAGCGCCTTCTTGATACAGCGGGCGGCGTTACTGTATTTAAAATGATACAAAACAAAGAGGCGCCCGACGTGCGCACCTATCTTGGCAGCGGAAAGACCGCGGAGCTTGCCTTTTATGTGGCGCGAAACGAGGTTACCTTGGTCGTGTTTGACTGTGAGCTCTCGCCCTCTCAGATCCGCAATTTGGAGGAGGCTCTTGGGGACAAGGTGCGAGTGATTGACCGCTCGATGCTCATTCTTGATATTTTTGCCCTGCACGCCGCAAGCGGCGAGGGTAAATTGCAGGTTGAATTGGCACAGCTTAAATATACCGCGCCCCGTCTTATGGGTAAGGGCACGGAGCTTTCTCGCCTTGGTGGCGGTATCGGTACGAGGGGCCCGGGAGAAAGTCAGCTTGAAACAGACCGCCGTCACCTGCAGCGCCGTATTCGCATGCTGGAGCAATCTCTTGTTGAAATGGCAGAAAATCGACGTACTCAGCGCGTGGCACGCGACCGCTCGGGTCAGGCGCGCGTGGCGATCGTCGGCTATACCAATGCGGGAAAATCTACGTTACTCAATTACCTGACCGATGCAGGCATCCTTGCCGAGAATAAACTGTTTGCCACGCTCGATCCTACTACGAGAAAATGCCGCCTTCCCGGTGGCGAAACAATATTGCTCACCGACACGGTTGGCTTTATTCGCAATCTCCCCCATCATCTGATCCACGCTTTTCGCTCTACGCTTGACGAGGCTGTCAATGCAGATCTTTTGCTCATCATGGTTGACGCATCGGATGCGCAGGCGGCTTCCCAGATCGAGGTCACCGAGGCGCTGCTGCAGGATCTTGGCGCGGGGGATAAGCCTGTTTTGTATGTGTTTAACAAATGCGACCTTGGTGTGGCAATACCCGGTGCTGTGCACGGGCGCGAAAACGTTATCTATATTTCAGCCGCAACGGGGCAGGGCGTTGAGCGCTTGCTCACACGCATCGAGGAAATGCTGCACGAGGGAAGCAGACGCGTGACGTTCCGTATCCCCAACGATAAGCAGGGGGCACTGTCGGTTTTGTACCGCAACGCAACGGTTGAGGATATCCAATACGGTGCCGATGCCGCCATAGTGACGGCCATGGTGGATGCACGCGTTTACGGTCAGCTTCGTGTATATGATATTGATCCGCCAAAGGAGATTGAGGAATGGTAAATGACGATGTTTTTCGCACCGTTTCGGCAGATTGCGAGGCGGAAATTGAGGAAAAAAGATCTACCTTTATTGCCGCTGTAAAGCGTGTTTCCTCGGCGGCAGAGGCAGAGGCATTTGTTAAGGCGCGCAAGAAAATGCACCCTGATGCACGGCATACGGTGTTTGGGTATCTATTGCGTGACGGAAACAAGCGCTACGGCGACGACAGCGAGCCGCAGGGCACGGCAGGTATGCCGACCCTCAAGGCAATCGAGCAAAGGGGCCTTTCGGATGTGTGTGTGGCAACCACACGCTATTTCGGCGGCATATTGCTGGGCGCGGGGGGCTTGACGCGCGCTTACGGCGCCGCCGCAAACAAGGCGCTTGAGGCAGCGGGAGTTGCGGAATTTATACCGTTTACCGATGTTTTGCTTGACATTACATATCCCGATTATCAAAGGCTCTTGCAGGAACTGCCCCGTTTTGAGGCGCGGGAGCGCGGCACGGATTTTGCCGAGCGTGTTACGCTTACCGTTGGGCTGCCGGCAGAGCGCACAGAGGATTTTGTTGCCCGTGTAGTTGATCTTACCGCAGGCCGCGCAATTACGCAAATCGGTCAAACACAACTAGATGCAAAGCCGCAATGACATAAAAAAGAACGGAGCCTGCATGGCTCCGTTCTTTTTTATTATTTTCTCGGCAAGCGTGTGGGAGAAAAGGCAAGCATATCGTTGTAATATGCCATGTAGGGTGCGGTAATATCAACATCGGGCTGATCCTTGATGATGCGATCCATTTCCGCAAGCATCTCATCCATGCGCACTGCGTCATCCCCCTCGGCGATCACGCGCGTATAGGAGAGCGTGATGTGGAAGCGGTATTCATCGTGCCCGGGCAGGAAAAGTCCGATCGCGTTTGCCACTGCGTCACGGTAGTCCTTCAGGATCTTGGCTTGCTCCTCATCGGCAGGCACAAGCAGGATCTTGATGTCGCCTGCATTGAGCATAGCACGGTCAAACTTCATGCGCATTTTCTTGGGCATCGGCACGCTTGTTACGGCCTTGGTGATGTAGTCGTCAACCTCTGTCATCGGTGCATCAAAGGCAAGACCCTCCTTGGGCCAGTGCGTGGGCTTTCTTACCTGATCGTTTACGCCGCGGATCACCGTCATGTGGTAGCTATCTTTCGGCAGCAGGATCTGGTGGCTGTCAAGCCCCTTGTCGATCACCAGCTGGTGAAGCTTTACCATTACGTCGTAGGCGGGGCAATCGGGGGTGACGTCGGCTACCACGGTGTTGCCGGGGTAGGTGCGTACGTCGCCGTTTTCGTAAAATTTAGTGCCAATTGCGGATCCGTAAGTCATAATTTATCCTTTCTGCCAAGCGGGCGTTTCGGGCAGGAGCGTTTCAAAGTGAGCGATCTTTTCGCTCTCTAGCTTGCCGGCATAGGTGCCGTCAAGGAAGTTGTCCATTACGGTTGCAAATTCAGCCCAGGACTGTGCCTCCTCATCAGGGCGAATGGGATAGAAGAGCGCGCCGTTTGCCTTAGCGGCATCGCGGTCGCCGGGGGCGTCGCCGATCATGAGCACGTGACTCTCTTCGTAGTCGCCCATAAGGGAAGCAATGATCTCCTTCTTAGAGCCGCTCTCCTGACCCTTAACAGCAGTGATGAGGTCAAGCAGGCCATGCTCGCCCCACTCGCGCTCAAGTGCGAGCTGCTGGGTGGCAGAAACGATAACGATATCGGCAACCTTGGAGATCTTCTCAAGGCATTCTCTTACATGCGGGAAGGGAGGAACGCTGCGTACCATTTCAGCTACGCGGTCGTTGACATTTACCGACCAAGCAATGGTGTTGCGGATCTCGTCGGATTCGGGATGCTCTGCAAGGTATTCCTCAAGACCTGCGTTCGAAAGGGGCTTGCCGGCATCCACATAGGCGCGCAGCTCCTTCATTGCGGGCACGGTAAAGCCGCGCTCCTTTACCTCGCGGCGCTCGGCGAGCACCTCAAGGGATTTCAGAAGCGAGCGCAGGCGGTGAATGCCGCGGTAGCAGGAGTAAAGGTTGGCAAAATCCCACGCATCGCGCGCGTACTTGGATACTGCCTGCAGGCCAAAGTAATTGATGTAGGCGGGGCAAAAGCACTCCTTGTGCTTGAGCTCCATGGTGTCAAAGGCGCATCCGTCAGAATCGATGCATACCAAAAAACGCTTGCTCATAATAAGCTCCTTACAGTACGTATTTTTCAAAGGCTTGTGCAAGGCCGTCCTCGGTGTTAAGGCCGGTCACCACATCTGCGGCAGCCTTGATATTATCGGGTGCATTGCCCATGGCAACGCCAAGGCCGCAATTCTGTAAAATTTCAAAGTCGCTGCTGCTGTCGCCGATCGCCATAGTTTCCTCGTAGGAAACACCGATCTTTCCAAGGATCGCCTCAACAGCAAGAAGCTTGTTCAGGGTCGTGGTCTGGAACTCAAGATTTGCACCGGCACCGGGACGCGTGTGCTTGATAAAGCCGGTCGCGTTTACTTCATCGTAGATCGATTGCTGAAGCTCTTGGGGAATGCTGTAAAGATTGATTTTTTCAATGCCGATGCCATTCGCTGCAAAATGAGCAGAGGGCGATTCTACGGCGGTGTAGCAGTCGTCACGAACGTACCACAGGTGATGCTCGGGCACAGCCTTTACAGAGGTGTTAAAGCCATCAGAAACTGCTTTTTCAAAATAAATGGTGGAGTTTGCCGCGATCTCGTTGTAAAGCCCCTTGCCCTCAAGGATCCTCAGAAGCTTGGCAGAATTCTCAGGGGAAATAAGGTTCTCGTACAAGCTGATGTTCAGCTCCTTGTCATAGGCGCGTGCGCCGTGGCTGGTTACAAAGTATCGCAAGCCCTGTTGCGTGAGGAGCTGGGGCGGAAGCATGTTGAACACACGTCCCGTGCAGGGGATCACATGCACGCCCTTTTCAATAGCGCGCTGCACAGCGGTCATATTTGCCACGGAAACAGCAACTTGGCTTCTGCCGCACAGGGTTCCGTCCATATCCATTAAAACGGCCTTGATTTTCATAGTATCTCTCCTTTGAAGTAATTTTTACCATATAATTATATTATATTAGAGTGGTTTTGTCAACGCAGTAACGCGTTTTTTTGTTAAAATCTTAGATTTTTAAATTAATTATCAATAATTTTTTGCCGAAAAAAAGAGATTTTCTTTTTTCTGTCGTATTTTATAAGTATTAAGCAAGAAAAGGAGGGTGAAACATGTCAATTATCAAGCAAAAGCTTACCGAGCGGGAAAAAAGCACCTTGTCGCCATATGCATTTTTGTCGGAAAGCACTGCAGGCAGAGAGCACCCTTGCACCGATTGCGATATGCGCACGGATTTTCAGCGCGATCGCGACCGCATCATACATAGTCAGTCCTTCCGCCGTCTGATGTATAAAACACAGGTGTTTCTGGCGCCCGCGGGTGATCATTACCGCACGCGCTTAACGCACACGCTTGAGGTTACCCAGATCGCACGCACCATTGCGCGCGCGCTGTTTTTAAACGAGGATCTTACCGAGGCTATTGCCCTCGGGCACGACCTTGGTCATACGCCCTTTGGGCATGCGGGAGAGGTGGTCATGCGACAGTGCTTCTCACCTGATTTCTCGCACAATCTGCAGGGCGTGCGTGTTGTGGAAAAACTTGAAAATAACGGAAATGGTCTTAATCTTACCGCCGAGGTGCGTGATGGCATTGCGCATCATTCGGGCAAGGAGATGCCAAAGACCCTGGAGGGATGCGTGATCCGTCTTGCCGACCGTATTGCCTATATCAATCACGATATTGATGATGCGTTGCGTGCGGGGATCCTTCAGCACGAGGAGATCCCGGCGGATCTGCGACAGATCCTTGGAAACAGCCACGGTGAGCGAATCAACACCATGGTGTCCTCTGTGGTGCGCGCAAGCACAGATCGCCCCGAAATTGTTATGGAGCCAGAAGTATGGGAAGCAACTGACCGTCTGCGCGACTTTCTGTTTTTGCGCGTTTACCGTGACAATGCGGCAAAGGACGAGGAGATCAAGGCAAAGGATATGCTCGCACAGCTATTTGATTATTTTGAAAACAACCCCGACAAGCTTCCGCTTGTCTATCTTGAAACGATCAGTAAGGAGTCGGTGGGGCGTGCGGTGTGCGATTATCTTTCGGGCATGACCGATCGATATGCCATAGAGCTATACCGTAATTTATTTATTCCGGAGGTGTGGCGCGTTAAATGATACCAAAGGAAATTATTGAGGAGATCCGCTATCGCTGTGATATTGAGGATGTGATCGGCTCGTATGTCACCCTCAAGCGCGCGGGCTCTAATCGAAATGGGCTTTGTCCCTTTCACAGTGAAAAAACACCGTCCTTTACCGTTTTTCCCGGCACGAAAAGCTTTTATTGCTTTGGGTGCGGCGCGGGGGGCGATGTGATTACCTTTATTCAAAAAATGGAGAACCTTGATTATGTGGCAGCACTTGAATTTCTCGCCACAAGGGCAGGGATAACTATTCCAAACGACCCAACACCGGGGGGGACTCCAACCGTTTCGCGCAGGCGCATTTATGAGATGAATCTCGAGGCGGCAAAGTTTTTCCGCGCTGCGCTTTTTGACCCTGTGCTTGGTAAGGAGGCAATGTCCTATCTTGCAGGGCACCGGCGCTTGACGGGCGCCACCATTAAGCGCTTTGGGCTTGGTTTTGCACCCAACGATTTTGGAATGCTCACGTCGCATTTGAAAAAGGCGGGGTATACAGAGTCTGAACTGATTGCAGGATTTTTATCAAAGAAATCGCAACGCGGCACACTTTTTGACCTGTTCCGCAATCGCATCATTTTCCCCGTTATCGATACTGCAGGCAATATCGTTGCATTTGGCGGGCGTGTCATGGACGACAGCAAGCCAAAATATCTCAATTCCTCCGACACACCGGGCTTTAAAAAGAGCCGTGTGCTGTTTGGCCTCAATTATGCCAAGGATCACTGCGCTGAGGAGCTGATCCTGTGCGAGGGCTACATGGATACCATTGCCATGCACGCCGCAGGCTTCGAGAATGCCGTGGCAACGCTCGGAACGGCGATCACAGCCGACCATGCGCGCCTCATCTCGCGTTATACTAAGCGTGTTATCATCAACTATGATAGCGATGAGGCAGGGCAAAAGGCGGCGGATAAGGCAATGCAGTTGCTCGATGAGGTTGGTTTGCCTGTTCGTGTGCTAAAGCTGGAGGGCGCAAAGGACGCCGACGAATTTATCAAAAAATTTGGTGCGGATGCCTTTCGTTCCTTGCTTAGAAGCAGCAGCACTGCTTTTGATTTTAAAATGGATAAGATCTTGGCAAAGTACAACACGTCCGCTGCCGAGGGGAAGATCCGCGCGGCAAGAGAGTTGACCGCGCTGATCGCTGCTACATATTCCGGCGTGGAGCGTGAGCTTTACCTTTCCGCCGCTGCCAACAAGCTTGGCATTTCGGTTGAGAGCCTTGCCAACGATGTGAAGCGTGCACGTGCAAAGCAGGTGCGCGAGGCAAGGCAAAAGGAAAGCCGCGACTTGCAGTTAACGGTGCGCAATTTCGGTGACCGTGTGAATCCCGATGCTGCCAAGGATCCGGCTGCAGCGGCTGCAGAGGAGATCATTCTTGGGCTTTGCTTGCTCTTTCCGGAGCATCGCAAGCTCTGTGCCGCGGGCGAGATAGCGCTTTCCTCATCGGATTTCTTTACCGAATTCGGTCGGCGTGTGTATGAGGCGATCATGGAGGCGGAGCGAAGCGAAAACGGCTTTTCCTTCTCCCAGCTCGGCGAGCACTTTTCACCCGATGAAATGGGAAGACTCGTTCGCTTACAGCAGGATCGTCAGCATTTGCAAAACAATAGCAAAGAGGTGCTGCAGGATGCGGCAAAGAGTCTGCACGCTCTTGGAGCAGCACGTCAGGCAAGGGCAGCGGGGGATTGGCAAAGCACGCTTATCGCACGCCGTGCTATGTTAAAAAAGAAAAAAGACGGAAATGAAAAGAATTAAGAGGAGATAAATTATGGATACCAAAAAGGATATTATCGAAAAGGATGCCTTGGTAGAAGGGACCGAGGTAGCTGAGGAGGAAAAGAAAACGCTGGATAAAAAGGTTGACATGGATGTTTTGATCGAAAAGGGCAAAAAGGGTGACCTTTCCACAAACGACCTTGACGAGGCAATGGAAAACATGGATTTTGACATGGATAGCCTCGAAAAGCTCTATGAGGCGTTCGAGGATAACGGCGTTTCCTTGCCCGATGATATTTCTACCACTGAAATGAATGAGATCGAGCATGAGGTCGAGCGCTTTGGCGGTGGAGAGAACATGGAACGGCTGCTTGAGCAGGAGGGCCTGTCGATCGACGATCCCGTACGTATGTATCTTAAGGAGATCGGAAAGGTGCCGCTGCTTACCGCGGAGCGCGAAAAGGAGCTTGCCGAGCGCATGGCAGAGGGTGACGAAACCGCCAAAACAGAGCTGGTTGAAGCCAACCTGCGTCTTGTTGTCAGTATTGCAAAGCGTTATGTCGGAAAGGGAATGTTCTTCCTTGACCTCATTCAAGAGGGTAATCTTGGCTTAATGAAGGCTGTCGATAAATTCGATTATACCAAGGGATATAAGTTCTCCACCTACGCAACCTGGTGGATCAGACAAGCCATTACACGTGCCATTGCCGATCAGGCACGCACCATCCGTATCCCTGTACATATGGTGGAAACCATTCATAAGGTTTCGCGCTATCAGCGTCAGATGCTGCAGGAATTGGGGCGCGAGCCTACCCCTGCGGAGATCGGTGAAAAAATGGGCATGAGCGCAGAGCGTGTGCGTGAGATCATGAAGGTTGCCCTTGACCCTGTTTCCTTGGAAACACCGATTGGTGAAGAGGAGGATAGCCACCTTGGTGATTTCATCCCCGATGATGACACGCCCTCGCCCTCTGAGTCGGCTTCTACCAACATTTTGCGCGAGGTGATCGAGCGCGAGCTCAATACGCTCACGCCCCGTGAAGCGCACGTAATCAAGCTTCGTTTTGGCCTTTACGACGGCAGAACGCGTACGCTGGAGGAGGTTGGTAAGGAGTTTGACATTACGCGTGAGCGTATTCGTCAGATCGAATCCAAGGCTCTGCGCAAGCTGCGCCATCCCAGCCGTGCCCGTCATTTGCGCGGATTTCTTGATTGATTTTTAATTATCGTTGATTTGCACAAGTTTTGCGCCGATTTGTTTGGCAATGTGATGATTTTTTTGGCATGCATGAGGAATGTGTTTTGTTCCTTTTGTGAAAGATGACCGTGTTTTTGCCACCTTTAGTAGATATTGTGTTTATTGTTCAAAAAACCTTCACTTGACAAATTTTTTTGATTGGTGTATGATATGTTTATATATTATGGTCGCGCGTACGCTATAGCGCGCGTAGGAGGTCCTGTATGAAGAAAAAAATTATGTGCTTGCTGCTTGCTGTGCTCATGGTGCTGCCCATGCTTGCGGGTTGTTCAAAAGAGGGCAACATTGATGAGATCAATAAAGAAGCAGAGCGTTACACTACTACACTTAATGTGTGGCTGATTACCGAGAGCAAGCTGGTTGCTGATGCAAGTGCGGTGATCTTGTCCGGCATTACCCCCAAAAAGGAAAAGCTTAACCTGCTTACCGATGCAGAGAAGGCAACGGTTGCTGCTATGACAGAAGATCAAAAGACTGCATGGTATCAGGTTTGGGAGGTTACCGACGGCATCAATAAGCTGACCAAGGCGAATTACAGAACTCAGCTTAACCTTAAATATTTCCTTGAGGCTGATTATTATGCTGCAGTTGAAGCGGCATTCTCTAAACATGAGGAAAATATTGAGGCAGGCAATCTGCAGCAGGAAAACAAAACCGAGGAAACGATCCTTAATGAGTACGGTATTCCTGAGCTCAAGTATCCTACCATTCCCGATTATGTGGTAGATATTCTTTTCATCGGCAATCAGGCTAAGTACACTCAGTATGCAAATAACGAGTGGCTTGCAGATATGCAGGGTCACCTTGCCGATTCCGCGATCAAGCTGAATTCTTACGTCAGCACCGAGTACCTTACCGCTGCAGCTATCAACGGCTTGGTGTACGCGATCCCGAACAATCACGGCGTGGGCGAATATATCTATATGCTTGCTGATAAGGAGCTCATGGAGAGCTACACGGGTAGTCTCTCCGATGCTACGCTTTACGATAGCAGCTTTAAAGAGTACCTTGATTACGTTTACGAAACTTACACGGGTAGCAACAAGATCTATCCCATCTACACGGAAAATCAGGATGGCAAGATCGAGATCGACTATGCACATTATTGGAGCTTTGATCTTGATAGTGCCCCCGGCGTTGCTGTTCAGAATCCCGATAGATTCTCGATTTTCGGTGATGCTTATGTGGATACCAAGAAGCTTCAAAACACCAATCTTCTTACCGATGCCAATTATATGAAGGCTCTTGCCAACAAGGTGTACTACGAGGGAACCGATGGCTATGTTACGACCGATGCAACCGCTAAGGCTGCCATCAAGGTAGTAAAGGGCTCTTGGGAAGAAAAGGCACAGTACGAGGCACAGGGCTACGAGGTTATGGTGGTGCAGTATCCTCAGCTGACTGATGCAGAGATCTATTCCTCTATGTTCGGTATTGGCGCTTATTCCGTGAGCGAAACTCGCGCAGCTGAAATTCTTACCTATTTAAATACTGACGCTGAGATTCGTAACATTTTGCAGTACGGTGTTGTAGATGTTAACTACACGCTTGAAACCGTTACCGTTAATGAAAAGGATTATGTTTACGCGAAAGCCACTAAGGATAATCTTTATCTGATGGATCTTGAGAAGACGGGTAACACTCTGATTGCATATCCGAACGACCCCGATGACGTCCTCCGCCTTGAGTATGATAAGAAGCAGAACTTTGAAATGGTTGCTTCTCCCACGCTTGGCCTTAACTTCTCTGCTGTTTTCAAGCTTGATGAAGACAACGTTCGCGTAATGAATGCCGTTTCCGCAAAGCTGAAGGCTGCAATTGACAATATGACGACCGCCGCTGAGGTGGAAACGCTGTATCTTCGTGCTCATGCGGCAAGCGAAAGTGATTGGAATATGGTATACCTTATTCGTGAGCATATCGGTGAGGGTGTTACATATATCAATGCAGCAGGCGAAACCGTTGAGGTTACAAACGCTATGATCCGTAAGGCGATCATCTCTATGAGAAGGGATGCTCTTGAAGAGAATTTGGAAGCACTGCAATCGCCCTATGCTCTTTACCTTGATTGGTTTGATCGCGAAGGCGTTGCGGGCTGATCTTAAAACTTAGTAAAAAAACACACGCGAAAAAACCGCCTTTCCTATTGCAAACGCAGTAGGGAAGGCGGCTTTTTTATATCCAATTTTCCAGCCGCAGTGATTCGGCATCTTTAATTTCTTTTATAACGGTTATTGCGCGATATCTTGCGCATTCAAAAATTTGCACATCATTGTTTGCCACGGCATAGCAAAGGTCCGAAAGGCAATCGTTCATTTTGTTAACAACGTATTGCGAGGTTGAAACGCGGATTTTTTTGCTTTCTTTCTCCCAATAGGAAACAAGATCCTTCACCGCCAACTCGGCATGCTCACATGTGGGTAGGCATACTGCTTTTTCATTAAGAGTCGCACAGGTTTCTTCAATATATAAATAGTTGCATACGATCATGCCCAGCATCAAGGCAAATATGGCAAGAGAAGAAAAAAAGCTTTTCATGTGTTTCTCTCCTTGTCGATGCAGTAAAATTCTTCTCCGTCATTCATGCCAAGATAAAAGATGTCATCTGCATTTTTGCTTTGCTGCTGTAAATAACTTGCCAACCAATTGCGGTCATGTTTTAGCAGCTTTAAATTGTAGTCGTTGATGTGACCGTCCTCGATCAGGGCGTGCATGATCCCGTTTTCCGTTGGTTTCATCTGAAGATCGTTCGCAGTGGGTGCGCTTGCCTCACGCTTTAAAATAATGGAAAGCTTTCCGTTTTGCTCAAGTATGGCGTAGTCCACGTCGCCGGGCGAGCAAGCGCCGCTTTGCCTTATTTCACTGATCAGCTCATCGAGTGAAATGCGAATGCGCTGCATTTCCTTTTGATCAAGCGTGCCGTGCCGAATGAGAACGGTGGGGCGTGCTGAAACAAGATTTTTTAGTTTGGGAAATTTCAATAAAATCATCGAAAGCATGACCTCAAGCGTAAGGATCGTGATAAGGGGAATTAATGCGTGCGTTATGGGAATGGAGCCGTCTGTAATTGGCAGGGAGGCGATTTCAGAAATCAAAAGTGTTGTTACAAGCTCCGAGATCTCAAGCTCTCCAAGCTGACGTTTTCCCATGATGCGCATGGTAACGATCAAAACTACATATATAATTACGGTGCGTATGAGAATGGTGGCCATAGTAACACCTCCTGCTATGCTTAAGATTATAGTCTGCGTTTTGGGCGGCTTTTATGTATAAATTGTGCAAAGCAAGCCAAAACAAAAAAAGTCTATAAAAAAAGGAAAAAAATTAAAAAAACCCCTTGACAAACCGATCTCTAGGTGTTAATATATAAGGGCTCTCGCAAAAAGAGAGTTGCTACGTACAAGCTGTTGCCTCAAAAAACTTTAAAAAGTTTTAAAAAAGGTATTGACAAAGCAAAAGATACGTGGTATAATCAAAAGGTCGCCGCGAAAAAAGCGGAGGCGAATGGTCTTTGAAAATTGAACAACGAGAGATAGTATGAAGCACAGCAAGTGCGAAAATATCTCGACAATTCTGAAAGAGAAAAATACTCTTTAAAAGTAAA
>SVSS01000008.1 GCA_015064185.1 Oscillospiraceae bacterium
GAATACGCACGTGGTCGGAAATGCCTATCATCGTCATCAGCGCACGCAGTGAGGATAAAGACAAAATTGATGCCCTTGATGCCGGCGCGGACGATTACTTAACCAAGCCCTTCTCCGTAGAGGAGCTCTTAGCAAGGCTTCGTGTTACGCAAAGAAGATTAGCCTCGAACCGTAACGAAAGCACAAGCTCTGTATTTACAAACGGAGCGTTAAAACTCGACTATGCCGCAGGCTGTGCCTACCTCGGTGAGGAAGAGCTGCATCTGACTCCCATCGAATACAAAATACTGTGCCTGCTTGCCGCAAATGTCGGGAAGGTCTTAACGCATACCTTCATTACACAGAAAATATGGGGCGCGGCGTGGGAAAATAACGTAGCCTCTCTCCGTGTCTTTATGGCAACGCTCCGCAAGAAGATCGAAGTAGCCCCCGACTCACCGCAGTACATCCAAACCCACATCGGTGTTGGATACAGAATGATGAGGGTGGAATAATATGACAATACAGATACTGACTTTCCGGATCGCACATACTATTTTTATACCTACAAAGAGGTAAACAAATGAACTATTCAGAAATCACACCATATATCAAGGAGCTTGCGGCTCTTTCAGATACAAGCAATCACATCGTCCCCGATATGTACGCACAGCACGACGTAAAGCGCGGTCTGCGTGATATAAACGGCAACGGCGTTGTTGCCGACAAAAAGGACCCCGCTGCTGAAGCAGCTGCAAACGCAGCAATGGCAGGCGGCATGGGCGGCGGCATGTATTAAGCCTGAAAAGGCCAAATATAAAAAAGAAGGGCACCCCTTTTGAAAAAGGGGCTGCCCTTCTTTCTTGTTTTTGACCTTCGTCAAAAACAATTCAATCTTCCCTCCCGAAAACTTTTAAAAAGAAAGAATGATAACTGCTTTTTGTCCTATGTTTGCAAGAAAAGCAAAAAATGGAAGCGAAAGCAGCCGTGTATAACAAAAAAGGCTCTCAAACGAGAGCCTTTTTTGTTATACACTATGAACGCCAAGGGCAGCATCAGCGTTAGCATCAATGCCATACTTCTGCTTCTTGCGCTCCTCAAAGAACTTCAGAGCCACCTGCTCAAACAGCGCGTAGGTGAGCACGTCCTCGTCCTGCTCGATATAGCCTGCGATCTTCTCGCGGAGGGCATCAAGCTCGGGAGCAAGCTTATCTGCGGGACGGCAGGTAATGGGCTCCTCGTCGCCAATGATCTTCTTGGTGATGGCGGGATCGATGGGCATCGGTGTTTTACCGTACTCACCGCGCACAACGCCCTTAAACTCCTTGGTTACCATCTTGTAGCGCTCGCCGCCGATAACGTTAAATACTGCCTGCGTACCAACGATCTGCGAGGAGGGGGTAACGAGGGGCGGGTAACCTACATCTGCACGCACACGCGGAACCTCTGCAAGAACCTCACCGAGAAGCTCGGATTTGCCTGCATCGGAAAGCTGACGCATCAGGTTAGAGAGCATACCGCCGGGAACCTGGTAAAGGAGTGCGTTTACGTCAACCTTGAGTGCCTTCACGTCAAGCTGACCGCTCTTGAGGTACTTCTCGCGAAGACCCGTGAAGTGCTTGGTGATCTCATCAAGCTGTGCAAGATCAATGCCCGTGTCGCGCTCGGTGCCTGCAAGTGCGGCAACAAGCGTTTCTGTGGGGGGCTGAGAGGTACCCATAGCAAGGGGAGAGAGTGCGGTGTCAATTACGTCAACACCTGCCTCTACAGCCTTAAGCAGGGTCATAGAAGCAAGACCGGCGGTGTAGTGGGTATGAAGCTGTACGGGAAGCTTAACTGCGCCCTTGATGGCTTTTACGAGGTCGTAAGCATCATAGGGTCTGAGAAGGCCTGCCATATCCTTGATACAAATGGAGTCCGCACCCATTTCCTCAAGCTGCTTTGCGTACTTTGCGTAGTAGTCAAGCGTGTAGCCGGGGCCGGTGGTGTAAGAGAACGCCGCCTGCACGTGGCCGCCCTCGCGCTTGGTAGCATCAATGGCGGTTTTCAGGTTACGGGGGTCGTTGAGTGCATCGAAAATACGCAGAATATCGATACCGTTGGCAATCGATTTCTGTACAAAATACGCTACTACGTCATCAGAATAATGACGGTAGCCAAGAATGTTTTGACCGCGGAACAGCATCTGCAGCTTGGTGTTTTTTACCTTGTCGCGGATGATGCGGAGTCTTTGCCACGGATCCTCGCCAAGGAAGCGCAGGCAGCTGTCAAAGGTAGCGCCGCCCCATGCCTCGATCGAGTGGTAGCCGATCTTATCCATTTTTTCAAGCGCGGGCAGCATCTCCTCAGTCGTCATACGAGTGGCGATCAAGGATTGGTGCGCGTCGCGGATGATTGTTTCTGTAATTCCTACTTTAGACATAGTTTTTCCCTTTCTAAATTACGTTAAAATACCCGGATTTTGAAATACATTTTCGTGCGTCACGCCAAAATGGGTTTGGATCCCATTTTGAGAAAATGTGCGACACGCAAGATCCGCCAAAATCGGGGCAATACGGCAAAGCGTGTCAGAAGGCCCAGGAGAGGAACACGCCTGCAGCAATTGCCGAGCCGATAACGCCTGCCACGTTCGGGCCCATTGCGTGCATCAAGAGATAGTTGGTAGGATCGGTCTCCTGCCCTACCTTTTGAGAAACGCGTGCTGCCATGGGTACTGCGGAAACACCTGCAGAGCCAATGAGAGGGTTGATCTTGCCACCTGTAATAAAGCACATGATCTTGGCTGTGATCAAACCACCGCAGGTGGAAACGCAGAATGCCGCAAGACCGCAAACGATAATAAGCAGCGTTTCGCCGCGCAGGAAGTTCTCTGCCGTAGCGGTTGCACCTACACTGATACCAAGGAAAATGGTAACGATGTTGATCAGCTCGTTTTGTGCGGTTTTGGAAAGGCGATCGGTCACGCCGCTGACGTTCAAGAGGTTACCGAACATCAAACAGCCGATCAGCGTTACGGCATCGGGCACGATGAGCCATACGATAAGGGTAACGAGCACGGGGAAGCAAACCTTCTCCACCGTCGATACCTTACGAAGCGTGGTCATGCGAATCGCACGCTCCTTTTTGGTTGTGAAAAGGCGCATAAAGGGGGGCTGGATCATCGGGATCAGCGCCATGTAGCTATATGCCGCAATCGCAATAGCACCAAGCAGGTGAGGCGCTAATGCCTTGGTTACCAAAATTGCGGTAGGACCGTCAGCACCGCCAATGATGCCGATCGCAGCGGCCTCCTGCGGAGAAAACACGCCTGAGATCAGCGCTACGCTAAACGCTACAAACACACCAAGCTGTGCGCCTGCGCCAATAAGGAGCGTTTTGGGATTTGCGATAAGGGGGGTAAAGTCGGTCATGGCACCGATGCCGATGAAAATGAGGCAAGGATAAATGCCAAGCTTTACGCCAAGGTACAAGAGGTCGATAAGACCGCCATCGTGAAGCACAGCACCGTAATCGATATCCCCTGCTGTCATAAAGAAATCGGAGTGGAAAAGCTCCGCGCCGGGCAGGTTTGTCAAAAGCATGCCGATGGCGATGGGCAGAAGCAGCAGCGGCTCATAACCGCGCACAACTGCAAGATACACCAGCACGCCTGAGATCAGGAACATCACTGCCGTTTGCCACCAATCGGGATTGTTGGCAAACAGACGGTAGATACCGGTGCTCTCCAAAAAATTCAAAATACTTTCTACCATAGTTGTTCTCCGCTGTTACTGAAGCGTAACCAAAACCTCATCGGTGGCAACGGAGGTGCCCTGTGCTACAACAACAGCAGCAACTACACCGTCACGGGGAGCAACGATATCATTTTCCATCTTCATAGCCTCAAGAACTACCAGCACGTCGCCTGCCTTAACGCTATCGCCTGCCTTTACAGAAACGCGGGTGATGGTGCCGGGCATGGGAGCCTTAACGGGCTCGCCGCCTGCAGGAGCTGCTGCGGGAGCGGGTGCAGCTGCAGGAGCTGCTGCGGGAGCAGGAGCTGCTACGGGAGCGGGAGCAGCCACAGGTGCTGCGGGAGCGGCTACGGGAGCGGCTACACCGCCAACCTCCTCGATCATAACGTCATATTGTGTACCGTTTACAGTTACTTGAAATCTTCTCATTTGTATTTACCAAGCCTTTCTTTATTTGTTGTTACCGCGACTGCGGCGGAAGGATACGACACGGAAATTCGGCACTACGCCGCCATTTTCCTCAGCGAGCATCAGGGACACTGCAGCAGTGATCGCTGCAACAAGCTCACCGTCAGCACTTGCTGCTTTCGGTACAGCAACAGGGGCGGGCGCTACTGCCTTGGGAGCAGGCGCTGCGGGTTTGTTTTCCGCCGGTGCCTTCCCTCTTTCAAGCGCACGGCGAAAGAGTGCAAGAGCCGCCCAAAGAATTGAAAGTGCTACGAAAATGGTTGCCATACCGATCAGCGTCATGCGCCCCGCGTATGCAAAGCGCTCGCCAAGATTCATGGCGGAAAGAAGCGTGACAGTATTCATAGCTCACCTCACAGAATGCGCCCGTTTTTGCCTTCAAGCATATACAGCGCGGCAATGATGCGGGCACGCAGCTCAGCGGGATCAATGATATCGTCTACCGCGCCAACACTGGCTGCCGCCAAAGCGGTAGCATTTTTCTCACGCCACTCCTTTTCAACCGTAGCACGGTCGGTGGTAGAAGTAATGCGATCGTTTTCAAGGAACGCAACGGCAGTGCTTGCGGGAAGTGCCGCGATCTCTGCCTCAGGAAGTGCAAACACAACATCAGCGCCAAGCGCCTTGCTGCCGCCAAAGATAAAGCCGGCACCTACTGCCTCGCCAACGATAACAGTAACACGTGCGCTCTCGCTCTCGCTTTGTGCGCGTGCAAGCTTTGCAAGTGCTTTTGCAAGCTTTACGTCACAGCCATTGGTATCAACACCCGAGCAGTTTACAAGGGTTACAAGCGACATGCTGTAAGCATCGGCAAAGCGGATCATCTTTGTCAGCTTCTTGGCACCCTTTGCGGAAAGCTTGCCGTCAACCGCAGCAATTACGCAGGGCTGGTCACCAAGCGTAGCAAAGCCAATCTTTGCCTCGGTAGCATACCCACCGTACACCTCAAGAAAGAGGCCGCTGTCTACCACGGCGGCAAGAGCAGCCTCGGCAGTAGCCTTAGCACCCAGCGCAACAGCGCGGTTGGGGTCATCTCCCGTTACTGCAGCCTCAGCCGCAGAGCAATTGTCATCGGGCAGGTAGGAAAGAAGCGTCTTTACCTTGCCAAAGGCATCTGCCTCATTGGCAGCAGTCAGTGCGGCTGCCTTTGCAGCATTGCTCTCCTCATTTGCAACGTAAAGGCTTGCACCCTCAGTTACAACGGTAAAATCAAACAAAGATGCGATAGCTGCCATCGTGCCAACGCACTTGCCGTGCACCAGCGCGATCTGCGGCACAACACCTGCAGCGCTAGCCACGGTATCCAGCAGCACGCCGTAGCCCGACAGAGCCGCAGCACCGTCAAACACCACAGCACCTGCACTGTCAAACATACCCACAACGGGTGCGCCAACAGACACAGCCTTTTCATAAAGCATAGCAATTTTTTCAGCGTGACGTCCGTCAACCGCGCCCTTCATCGCACTTTCATCCTGTGCAAAGGCAAACACAAGGCGTCCGCCCACGGCGCCGTAGCCGCATACAACACCCTCGTTCTCGTTCTCGTTGCCGGGGCGACGGATGTAGGCGCCCAGCTCTACAAAGGTAGCGGCATCAAAAAACGACGAGAGACGCTCACGCGCTGCCGAAACTGTTTTCTTCATATAAAAATATTTCCTCCATTCGTGATTTTTTTGTCAATCTTTATATGATATATAAAAAAACAAAATTCAAATTCATTATACCACATTACGTCAAAAATTCCCATTGATTATGCCAAAAAAAATGTTAACATTTTGTAAAGTAAGGTTTGCATCGCCGTTATTTTAATCCGTATATGTTAAAATAACAACAGAAAGCGAGGTCTTTTTATGCGTATTGATTTTCACACCCACTGCTTCCCCGACCACTTAGCCCCCCGCGCGATGGACATTCTTACAAAGAACTGCTCGGCTGACGCTTCCCTTCACCCACATACCGACGGTACGGCAAAAGATACAAAAGCACTTTTGTCACGCATTGGCATTGACCGCGCGGTCATTTGTAACATTGCCACCAATAAAACGCAAGAAACAAACGTGAACAGCTTTGCCATCTCCATGGCACACGATGATTTCTTTCTGCCGCTTGGTTCTCTGCACCCCGACAGCGAACAGCAGGAGCGCGAGCTTGACCGCCTTGCGGCGGCGGGGATCTGTGGCGTTAAGCTGCACCCCGACTACGTGCACGTGCCCCTGTCGGACAAGCGCTTTGACCGTATTTTTTCACTTCTTGAGGAGCGTGGCTTTTTCGCGATCGTTCACGCAGGGCTTGACCCCATTTCGCCCGATTTCATCCACGCCACACCCGAAATGTTTCACGAAGTCACCAAAAAGCATCCGCGTCTCTCGCTCATTGCCGCACACATGGGCGGCTTTCGGCGCGGCGAGGAGGTCTTAAAGCACTTGGTGGGTACGAACATTTACCTTGACACATCCCTGTCGGCAAAGCGCCCCGAGGAAAAGGATCTCTTGTGCAAGATCTTGCACGAGCACCCGGCAGATCGGCTTTTGTTTGCAACCGACACGCCCTGGAGCAACCCCGCAAAGGAAATTGCCTTCGTTGAGGAAGCCGGGCTCACCGACGCCAGAAAGGACGCCATTTTTTACAAAAACGGGCAGCGTTTGCTGAAATTGCAGTAAAAACACCGCCCACAAAAGTAAAAATACCGCCCACGGGAAATTCCCGTGGGCGGTGGCTTTTATGTTTTTTAATTGTCAACAGCAACTTTACCGCCGCCGACGGCTGTGGCTGTGGCGTTGGCTCTTTTGAAGAGCGAGATCGCGTTTTTTCTTTCGCTCAAACAAGATCAAAATGCTGATAATCAAGCAAATCAACGCGTATACTTGGCCGTTACTCATGCCAAGCCAATCCTTCGGCGTATCGCGCCAAAATTCAAGCACAAAGCGATACGTTCCATAAGAAGCTAATATTATAAGCGCTAATGCACCATTATACAAATTAAATTTCTTTTTTTCTTGATCCCATGTAAATTTGTTTTGTTCCAAATACAATAAAAAAGCTAAAGTGGCAAGATCGCAGATAACCTCAATCAATTGAATTGGTAAAACAAACGCCTTGACTCCAATATAGTGCAATTTCGCGCCACAGCATCCGCCCACAAAACATCCCATGCGCGCAAAAGCGATCAAAGTCATACCCATCGGCGCAATAAAATCATACACATGAATTGTTGGCTTCTTTAAGAGCCGCGCTACAATCGGAACAAAAGCAATTGTCATAAAAACACCGCCAAAAAGCGAAAGGCCACCAAATTCAAAATCGTTTTCCAAGGCAAATAATAGCATAGAACCAATCACAGCTTGTATAGGTAATAAAACCATTAAAACGATCGTTTGAACAAGACTGAGGTTGTACTGCTTACGACGCCAAAACGCCAACAAGCATGCAACGATCGCACCAATCAAAAGCATAAAATAGTAATGTTGAATACCTAAAATTGTTTGAGTGGTTTTGTGAAACTTTCCACCGTGTGCTATAAAGGGCAACAGCTTTTCAGCAAAAAGAGCTTGACATATAAATAGTATCGCCATTGCAAGCACAAGCGCTGCCAAAGCACACGGCAAAAGATAAATTCTCTTTTTCATAATTTTTCCTCTTAAATGGGGATAAATTCCAAACGCCGCACGCGTGAGGGCGTGCGGCATGGAATTATTTAGTTGATTTGAGTAATTAAACCGTTGCTGTCTACAGTTGCATTCCAGCTCTCCGCTACCGCAGTAGTGGGATTTGACTGAATTGCCTCAGCAAGATACTGTACCGTCAACGTATACCCCGCATATTGATTAGAGTTACCCTCAGAATCAGTTCCGGGCTTAAACGTAACCGTCACGGGTACTGTTGTGGTTGCCGTTCCGGGCTCAACGGGATTTTTGTAGTAGTAATAATCTCCGCTTTGAATCCAGTTTGTATCCAACAGCGACGAAACAGTATAATCTCTTCCCTCAACAGGAGCGATATAGTAAACGTTTCCGTCGTTGTTCTGATAGTTTACGACCAGCTTTACACGAATGTAAACCCCCACATCGCTATCTGCGGAGTTGGTGATAACACCCGTAGTGTTATTCACAGTCAGTTCAATTTCACCGGGCTCAAAGGTGTTGGTGATGGCTTTTTTCACTACCAAAAATGCCACTGTTCCGGTAAGAGCAATGCTACAAGTTAAGGTAAGAGCAACGATAGCAGTTGCTATTTTTTTAGAAAAACGCGCACAAAGCTTGCCATAAAACCTTTTAAGCATTCGTTGCTCCTCCTTCCGTCAAAAATTTAATTTTGTCCATTTGCTGTTTGTTTGATCATGCCAAAGCCAAAGAACCATTTTGGCTTTCTTGTTGTTGTAAGGGCTGCGGTGTATACCTGTCCTTCGTTCAAACGAATGTTCCCCACCGCAGTGTTTGTGCTTAATTCTGTTACCGTATACACGTACTCATTGCCACAAAGCAAGCCTACCACTGTTACGGAAGGTCCTCCCACCTGTACAGCAAGCTGAAGCGGTTGAAAACCTGCGTAATTCGCAGTCACCTCGCAAATGATCCACTCGCCGGGTTCACCCTGTGTAGCCGAGATCTGCAAGCCCGCAACAGGGGGAATATAATAGTTGACGAAGGTGGCACGTGCGTCGGTCATTTCGTTGAGCTTTATCGTTTGCTCAGTGGTGACAGCGGTATACTTGTTTTGCATATTCGAAGGAATCGACTCCTCAGTCACCAGATAATAATTGTATTGCATTTCATCTTCAACGCTAAAATACGGTACGTTCAAGAAACTCACGTATTCACCGTCTGCCAGTTCAAAGGTTAAAACAACACGGTCTGCTTGTTGATCTACACTTTTGATAAAACTCAATGTGGATCCACTACAAAGCTCAGCCAAGGTAACGTATTCATCAACGCTTGAGGTTATCGTCGGAATTTCTGTCATCACGCCGTCTACGTATTTGTTTGCCACAAAATACATTTCACCTAGATCTGTATTGATATCTACAATACGATCATCACCTATCATGCCGTGAACGTAAGGAATTGTAACAGTAAAATCAAATGCATAGAAATCTGTTTCATTTACCAAAGGTTTGTGAGAGCCTGCCGGGGAGCCTGCCTGTAAATGCACTTGATTTGTTACAGAAAAGCTTGTTCTTGTAAGTTCCAAAGCGCCTGCCTCAATTTCCCAAATGGCATACAGCTTTATACTTGAAGAAAGTTCGATCATGTTCCTTGGATCGGGTTTGCCGTAGCCGTAAGTATCATTGTCAGAATCAGCGCAGGTATTTTGTGTGTACCACCCTTTAAAGAACGCGTCAACCTCTTGTCCCGTGCTTGTTTCTGCAATGCTTTTTACCTTAATAGAGGTAATGGTATTGCCGTTTGCATTTTTCAAGGTGTCATTTGCGGTAAAGGTATATACAAGCGAAGTGTCCAAGTCGGTAGGATCCTCCACCAAAACCTGCGCCGTCGGCAACACAATTGGAGAGGAGGAGACAATACTTGAACCCAAATTCAGCTCATAGGACAAGGTATACGCATCGCCGCGAACCAAGGCAATATCCACATGCCAAACAGATTCACTGGTGGAGTTTCCTGCCCAACCGCCTGTTTCCGTTCCTGCAACCAGCTTGATAACGTAAGGGATCAACTCAAATTCGCCATAATAAACTTGCGCGTAATTTTCCACACCGTCAGCATAAGAATCCAAAGTTTTATCCGCATCAGCCGTCAGCACAATGGCAAAGGTCATAAATCCATCTTGCGTTCCGTCGGTATCTTCACTTACAGGAACCTCTTGCTTATACTGTACAGAAACAAGTGTTCCATTAGACACCAATTGTTGAATGGTAGAACCGGTATTATTGCTTATCTGCGTATCGTTATGAGTAGCGATAATATTTGCGATAACATTCCAGTCTATCGTATTTTCAACAAAGCACGCCTTGGTATAATAACCGGTTGCGTCAATAACACCACCAATTGCCACGCCCTGCGCATCATACATCCAGCCAAAGGTATTACCCATAACCTCAGGATTTAAAAATATGTTTGCAGGCCTCGAATAGGTGTCACGTGTATTTACAATGCTATCATTTGTTTGATTGGTATCCCCGTCATTCCCGCCGCCATTATTTAAAAAGAAATAGTAATCATTTGTATAATTGGTGCTTGTAGGCTCAGAGGGGAAGGAGCCGTTTGCATCAGGCTTTCTGATCGCAATTTCCAACGGATAATTTTCCAATGCCACCCTTGTTACATCCGCTCGTGTACCTACTTTAATCAAAAGATAAGTATCAATCTGGTTACTATCCTGTGAAGTACAATGAAGAAGAACTTGGTCATTAACTGTTGCATCTGCAGATATAGTTACCAACGCAGTAGTTTTATTACCTCCGAAACAGTTTTCCAAGCCCGCCGCGCCCATATCTGTGCTTCCAATCGTAATTGTAGCAGGTTTGGTTCCTATCACTTCTGAATCCGGGTTAACAGAGGTAACGTTGTCATCATCAGGATCAGGTCTAACAACCACCATAATGGTTGAACCGGGTTCTGCCCAAATGATATCAGGATTGTTTTGAGGTCTGTCATTATCTATCGCAACCGCGCCTTGACCTTGGAAAATAGCAAATTCAGAAAAGCTATCCGTTTTAAAGGAAAACGTACCATTTATAACGTAGATTGGGCCAAGGATCTCATATTTCTTGCTACCATCTGCGTTTTCGTGCATATGGATCACATAGACCTCTTGGCCTGTGTAAAGACCAAGGGCAGCAGCATTCATGGTGACGGTTACAGGCTTGCCCTTTGTAGGCTGCCACTCGGTGCCGTTTTGTGAAAGCGAAAGGTCGTAACAAGCAAGAAATTTGACCATGTTAACATCCTGTCGCTCGAAAATGCCGGAGTCGACGTCCTCCTCTTTTATAGCCGATGCTTTTAGAATGACATCAGAAGGAATCGCACCATCAACAGAAACGGTAAATGCGCCAATTTGTGCCGTAGTGGTATTTTGCAAGGGCGTGATATTTTTAAGTCTGCTTTCTTCTATGTAACGATGTGTATCATAATCAGCGGGCCAATCACTATTTGTAGCATAGTACCAGCCTTCAGCAGCCTTTGTGAGGACAAGCTCCTGAGGGAAGAGTGAGGCATTAACAATACTTGCGCTTCCGTTTACGCTTGTGTAAATATACGGATAAGAAGTTGCCCAATTTGCACTATATAAGGTGTCATCCGGCTGTGCGGTAATCATTATGGACATGGCACCAAACAGCATTATCAACGCTAACAGAAATGAGATCTGCTTTATTCGTATTTTGCTCATATACTATTTCCCCTTTCGTTAGTTACTTGCCGTGGGCAGCTGCGGTGTTATCACCAAGATGTTATTGCCGTTGGCATGCGTCCCTTTTGGGGACGCTACTAGGATTTTATCTGCAAATTTATTGCCCGATGCAGGCAAAGGCGTGGTATATTACAAGGCTACGCTCTCCCCTGCTCTGTGGTCTTGTGTATCATAATAGTATCCGTCGACTCCGTAGTTACTCACTACTGCACGTGTTGCTTTTGCCATACGTGCAACGAGCTTTCTGCAATCGACGGGCTTGTTGTTTTCAATTTCAAAGGTGTTATCCGCTTGTGCGGATAGATATGGGCTGATCCTTTGCGTTATTCTTAAACCGCATTTGACCTTGCCATTTTATAAATTACAAAACGTATGCTATTGCGCACGCGGTTGCCGCGTGCGCTAAAAAAGTTAAGCGCGTGGCTTTCCCGCTGCGACGCCGCTCCCTTATACAAGGGAGCTTTAACATTTTGCGGCGCCACAGGGGAAAGCAAAGGTTTAATTAATTGAAATATGCTCCGAAATCGGAATTGGTTGCATCAGTACCGCCACCAAAGGCTGCCTTAATTGCTACTTCTGCAGCGGTCAAACCGTTTGCAGTATCAGCCTCGAAGCCTGTCGTCTGAACAGCATAAGCAGTGATAACAATGTTCATGTTTTCAAGGTGTGCCATTTGGTCATTGCCCCAACGGGCAGGAATAACTACTTCCTCAAAGAGCGTGATAGAGTCATTGGTTGTTGTAACCGTTTCGTAAATCACATAGATCTCAATAGAATCCGCAGTTGTGTTGTATTTTACAGAATAATTTGCATCTGCAAATACATTTCCGCTCAAGAAATCACTAACAAGTGTTTTACCCGTAGCAGCCTCAGCCGTCAAAACCTTTGTAACGTTCGCATCAACGTTGCTTGCAGCCACGTTTTTGATAACGATCTTGGCAGCCAAATAAGCGTTTTCAGAACCTGTATTGGTAATGGCAGGATACTTATCATAAGTAAGACCGGGATGCACAGTACCATAGTCGTAGCCGGTAAAGCCATCCTTGCCAACAACTTTAGTTGTTGAAACGCCATCAACAGTCCGAGTTTCGGTCAATTTAATTGCCACATTACCGGAGGTAAAGGTGTTGGTAGCCGACTCGGTGTCGGTAAAGTAAGCAATGGTTGCGCTTGCAATGGCAATAGCCAGAATGCAAACAACCAAAGCTACTACAAAAATTTTCTTTTTCATTCGTTGTTAGTCTCCATTAGGGGTTAGATGCACCGATAGCAATGTTCCAAGCAGTAGTTGCATCAGCAACATTATCCTTTTGAACAGCATAAGCGGTGAAGGACAAAGTGGGCTGATTAGAGGTAGCAACTGCAGCCAACGAATCTGCTGTCACGGTGTCTTTAACTTTAACACAACCGTTGGCCATTGCATTACCTGCGCCGGCAGCCAGCACATAAAAAGCGGTGTCTGCCGTTGTAGCGGCCACTTCACGGTAATAAACGCCATCTGCGCCGGCAAGAGCAATCCAACCGGAAGCAACGGTGTAAGTCATGAAGTTATCAAAATTAGCGGATTTTTCAATCTTCACGAACAACCAGCAAGCTTCACTCTTGTCAAGAACGGTAACCTTGGGATCTTTTGCAATTTCGTTTCCGGGAACCATCTTGTAAGTAGCTTCAGTCTCTTCCAAAGTAATTTCAATATCACCAACAGTAAAAGTGTTTGTAATGGTTTGGGTAGAGTCCATCAACCAAGCAAGGGTGCCGCCAACTGCAAAGCAGCAGACCAAAATGGTTGCAAGAATTGTAATCAATGTTTTTTTCATAATTCAGTGCTCCTACGCTTTATGGATTGGGCTTTAACTCAGTTTTGGCAGCAGCCCATGCAGCAGCAGCGGTGTCGAAGCCATCTTGCTGAACAGCGTAAGCGATAACAGTAACCTTTTTGTTGATATAAGTAGCCAGCTCATCGTTAGTTACAGTGCCCTTAACTTTAACAGTTTCGAAAACAACATAATCATTACCAGCAGTAGCAACTTGATTGTAGGCATAAACATTAGTTTCGCCCGCAACTGCTACCCAGCCTTTTGCAGTCAACTGATCAGCAATGGTGGTTGCGTCTTGAATTGCAGCGATCTCATCGGTGATTTCTACAAACAACCAGCAGTTTTCACTTGACGCATCCACATGGATAGTGGGATCCTTGTCATATACGTGCCCGGGAAGCAGCTTGTAGCTGTTTTCCTTTACTCTTGCTGCATCTTCGCCGGTCAAAGCCTTACCATCAGCGCCGACCTTGGCTTCATCCATAGTAATCTTCACATTACCGACAGTAAAGGTATTGGTAACGGTATCTTGAGAAGTCAAATACGCAATAGTGCCTGCGATGGAGCCGACGACCAAGAGAAGCGCGCAAGCGACCACCGACAGGGTAATTAAAAATTTCTTTTTCATTTTGGTTTATCCTCCTAGGATAGGGTTAAGTTCGGTTTTGCGCGCTTTGCGAAAACCGTTATTGCGGGTCGGCATTTTCCGTGTCGGGTGTATCACCCTCAACGGAATCTGCCTCGCTTTTTTTGTTTTTGCCGCTCGGCAGCACCGTGCTCAACAGCAGCACAGCGCACAAACCAAACAACAGGTAACGTCCTGACGAGCTTTGCAAATACACAGCCAAATATCCCATATACGGTATCGTAAAAACAGGTTTTCCGATCACGTTATTACAGTGCACGCCATCACCGCCGTCTGCCACATCATTGTTGTCACCCTTTGTGCGAAAGCGCACCGAGGAGGGATCGTTTTCATCGGGAACGATCTCAATGATGCGATGCGTGGCAACAGTGGTATCATTCATCATAAAGGTGATGGGGTCGCCTACCTTTAAGGTTTGCGTATCCACCTTTTTTACATAGATGATAGAGCCCACGTGATAGGTCGGCTCCATAGAGCCCGAAAGCACTGTGTATGGATAAAGACCGATCAGCCGGATGCCTACCAGGAAAAACGCCACCAGCAATGCCAAGATCACCATAATGGTGGAAGCAAGCTGAAAGATACGTTTTATCTGATTCATTATTTTTCCTCCTTGCTCTTATAGCCTTTAAAGCGCTCTAACGCAAGAAAGAATGCGGGAATGCTTAAGACTTTGGCTGCCCTCCCCCGCCGTGGCGGGGGAAGTATTTCACAAAATTATTCAGGAACTACGGTATACCAAGTATCGCCACCAACGGTTTTGCTTTCGACCTTATAGCCTGCGGCTACAAAGCTGGTGTTTGCCCCCTCGGAAACGTTATTGGCAGGGTTCCAATTCAGGAAAGAGCCGCCGTAAACAACGATCTCGCCCTGATTATCCTTTTCGTTGAGAAGCCATACACCGGCACTCTTGGCATAGAAGGTGCCGCCATAGATATTGATCTTACCGCCGTTTGCGCCGGCATAGATCATATCAAGGTGATCGGCGGAAGTTGCCTCGCTACCATTACCGTTATGCGTGAACGTGCCGTCGTAGATATTAACGGTAGCACCGTTCTTCGCCCAAACAGCACACTCTTGATTACCCGCATCGTAAATACCGCCTCTGATATTTACAACGGTTTCGGCTCCTTCAGCAGTGATCACGTCAGTAGCCTTGGTAGCCTTAAGAACAGCATTCAACTCATGCGTGCCGGATGTGTAATAGGCAACGTAATCGGCATCCTTATCGTAATCGTTGCCGTAGCTATCAGACTCGGTTGTGTACTGTGTCGCAACCAAGTTGACGCCAAATTCAACGGAAGGAACAAAAGTGCCGTTGTGGTTTGCCTCATTGCCGACGGCAGTGGGCATAACCATAGCTAAGGTGAAGTAATGCGCTTCTCCGGCATTCAGAACGCGATCGGTAACCATTTCGTCACCGATCTTAGCCATTACGCCGTTTAAGCCTGCCACATCTACGGTATTTTGCGCGATGCCCATCAGGGTTTCTCTGCTCCCAAAGGAATACTTGGTATCGGGCAAAGAGATCGCCTTGATGAAATTGGAAAGCGCAAAGGAATCGCCTGCCACGTTAACACCCGTCGTTTCGTTATAAACGTGCGTACCAAACGAATACTTGAATGAAAGTGTACCGTTATTACGCACTCTCAAAGCCACGGATTCCACGTAACCCGGCTCCCAGCGAGCATCCTCATCAAATAATTTTGTTGCGGAATCAACAGCAGTCCAATCCCAATTATTGGGGTTGAGCAGATCATCACCCGCAACGCCTGCCTTGGGGGTACCAACCTCTAAAACGGCATCTAGATTGCCCGAAACAATAATGTTGCGAGCGCTATCTACCGAATCTGTAAACCAGGCGAAGGTTGTGCCAAGCAGCATGGTAAAGCAAAGCAACAACGCAATAACGCTTGCGATCATTGCTCCCTTTATGGATTTTTTGTTAGTCATTTTTTTCTCCTTGTAATTGCTTGCTTAGACTAACTGCGTCAAGCGGCGCTCCCGTCGACGCATTGGGTTTTCATTCTTACGTTTCGTCGGTTGCTTCCTTTTGGGAAATTGCCTCGGACGCAGGCTCTCGAGAGGGTGTTTCCTCTTCACTGTTTTTTTCAAGCTGTGCCTTTAGCACCTCTAATTCTCTGAGCATGCGCTCATTTTCGGTGCGTTCCGCCTCAACCTTATCCCTCTCGGCTTGTATTGCATCCTCCTGCTCGCGCTTGTACCTGCGAAACAGACGAATGACGTTTGCGCTATTATAAAGGATAAGCAGTAAAAAGGGTGCAAAAACACAAGTGATGTAGCCGGGGATGGACCTTACAAACGCAAAGAATTTTCCAACTCCCGCAAGCTTGCCTTGATATACACCCATCACAAAGGCGGGCTCAACAAGGGCTTCATCATTTACTCCCGTGTTTGTTCCGTAGGTCACATAGCCAAGGAGCTTGCCCTCGCTATTCATCTTGACCTCACGGATCATGTGCGTGACGGTTTCGCCATAGCTCTCACTGTTGACAGACATAAAGGTGATAACATCTCCTGCCTGCAGTTGGCGTTTGGCTTCCTCGTCAATGTTTTTTACAATTACAATATCTCCGGCATTAAAGTGGACTGCTACGTCGGTGTTTTTATCGGACAAGCTCATGGAGTCGGTCCGCACGACATAGAATCGAAAGCCAAAAATACTGCGTTCGTTTTTGTCAACGGTCGCCACCGTGACAACGGTGAATATCATCATTAATACGGTAAAGGTAACCAGAAGCCAGATCGTGATCTTGCATGTGATTTGAAAAGCCTTTTTTGTAGCACACATTCAAGAATTACTCCTTTGTTTCAACGTTGCCCTGTACCGCATATACGGTCACACCTATGCCCGTATAGGTTTTGCCTTCAAAGTCGTTGCCCACGGTTTCCTTCATTTTTATGAACAAATAGTAGGTGCTCTCACTGCTCTGCCCTACCTTGAGGCTTCCCCTAAACTCGGAAAGGCGCTCGGCGTTGGCAAGATTCAGATCATCCTTGGCGATCCAAACCTCAAAGGCCTCATTAAATTCATACATGTCAACCGATTGATCATCACTGACCGAAAGGCGGAAATTGATCGGGATATCTCCCGTATTTTTCACCTTAAAGCCTTGCGTGTAATAGGTTGCACCCGGCTCGAACAGGATCTCTCTTCTCTCAGATGACGTCTGAAGCTGTAAGACCTGCCCGACAAGTGAGGCCTTTGAGGAGGCATCTACAATATCAACCCTAACGTTTCCTGAGGTTGTGATGACGCCGATCGCACCGTCGTTTGGAGAACTGACGAAAAGTGCCAGTGTTGCTCCCGTGAGGCATACGAGGCAAAGCAGAATGACCAATCCCGCTATAAATAAATGCTTACTTACTGAGTTATAACGGAACATCATTACCTCCTTGCCGTTATTTTATCGCTGTGTACCTTTCGTACGGATTTGGTTCAGATCAAATTGATCGGATATGTCTACCCTTTTGGAGAATAAACATATTCAAAAATTATCTGATAACGTTTGCGTTGCCGGTGATCTCGGGAGTACCGGTCAAAGTGGTGTTGGTCAGCGTCAGAGTAGCACCGGTCATAGTACCGCGAAGGATAATAACCGCGTCGCCATCATCATTTGCGGACTTCAGCGTGCTGTTTGCAATCGAGAAGGTACCGTTGTTAGTAGTACCGTTTACGCCGAAGCGAACTGCATAACCCTGCACGTCGATGGTGCATCCGCTCATCTCAAGAGAAGGAGTGTAGTTCAGGTTGATACCGTTTTTGGAGTAGACCTCGCAATCAACGACCTTAAGACCCTTCTCTACGTTGGCTATCTGAAGTGCGGAGTGCATGCCCGTATTCACGGTGCAACCCTCTACGGTCAGGTTCCAGTCGCCGCCCGTATAGGATTTAACTGCTGCAACGTCGCCTACACCGCTATAAGAGAAGGTGCAGTTCTTAACCGTTACGTTGTTCGTGTAACGCGTGCTGTCATCACCGGACTTGCCAAGGTTGATGTAAGCCGCTACACTGAGAGAATCAGCCGCAAAGTTCACATTCTGAATCGTGAGGCCGGCGGTTTCATATCTTGCGGACTTGCCGTCAACCGTGATCGCACCTGCGATGGTGTGGCCGTTACCCTCGATCGTTACCTTAACGCCAGCCTTTTGGGGAGCGGTTACGTAACCCTCGATATCCTTAGCAAGGTAAACGGTAAGACCGTCGGTTGCTGCCTCAAGAACCTTCTGAAGCTCTGCTGCGGTGTAAGCAACAACCTTGCCGTCGATGGTAACTGCGTTGTAAACAGTGCCGTTAACCGTGGTGTTGTTGCTGCCGGACTTCTTGATTCTCCATTCGCCGCAGAAATCGGAATCTACAGTGTTGTTCTCTGTTACAAGAGTGTAGTGACCGTTATTAGAAAGGCTGCTGTCGATTTCGATCGCAGCTGCAACGTTACCGCCTGCAAGTGCGCTTGCGGTTGCGTTGAAGGTACAGCCCTTAACGGATACGTTGGTAACGTGAGAAGCAGCTTCTGTATAGATGAGAATTGCCTTACCTGCGGTGTTGAACGTGCAGTTGTTAAACTCAACGTCCTTAGCGCCGTAAGTCCAGATATAATCTGCCTTTTCGGTCAGGTCAAACGTGCAGTTGTTGAAAACGACCTTGTTTGCATAAAGGAACTGAACGCCCTTGATCAAGCAGTTTTCGTAAACAACAGTATCGCTATGCTGAATACCGGTGTAGTTGCCGGAGCCAACAACGGTTACGCCCTGAAGAGTAACCTTGTTTGCCTTAGGCTTGTTAATTGTGATCACGGTATCACGGCCACCGACGATGGTTACGTCAGAAGAGGTGGTAGGCATGGAGTAGCTGCCGGGAGCGAGAACGATGTATGTCTCACCACTTGCGAGAAGGTCGCTAAGACCGGCGCTGGAGGAAACAACGTCACCCTCATAGTACTTTGCGCCACCCGTTACAGTAACGAGATCAATATAATCCTTGCTATCCTCGTCAACCCATACAGCGTGTACGGGATCGGGCGTGTTTGCGATATCAACGTTGTCAAGCACGATATCTGCGCCCTTGATGGACTTAACCAAAATAGCAGCCTTTGCGCCGGTATTGAATTTTGCATTGGATACGCTGAGCGTAACCTTAGCAACCTCATCAGCTGCTACGTACTGCTCATCAATCTTAATGCCTCTGCCGGAGTTAACGGTAAGACCGTCGATAACAACGTTCTGACCCTCAGCGGAGATCCAAAGAGCGTAAAGGTTCTGTGCCTCGTTGATGGTTACGTTCTTCATCGTTGTAGTCTTGCCGGGATTGCACAAGGCTACGGACTTTGCAAATGTAACGTTGTCAAGCACGTAGTTGCAGTTGCTCAGCGTGAAGTCGTAAATGTTCCAGGTGTTAGCCTTGTTACCCGTGCTGTTGAGCGTACCGTTCTTGATCGTGATAACGGCATTATCATTCTTTGCACCGATAGCAGACATATAGCTTGTTTTGATGCAAAGCTCGTAACCGTTAAGATCGATATCAATGGTCTCGGTCTTTTCGCTGCCAAGCCTATACTCACCGCTGCCGGGAGTCTGGTTGCCAAGAGAAGACATGGGAACTTCAATGTCGTTTGCAAGTGTTACGGCAATGTTCTTCAGATCGCTCGTAAGGATCTTTGCAAGCATCTCAGGGGTGGAAACCGCAAGGTCGATCTCGCTATCATCGCTGATCGCAGCATTGCCCTGAACAGCCTCAACAACAACTCTGATCTGAGCAGACTTGTTTTGATACTCGTTGCCGGCAGTTACAGGGAACTCAACAACTACGGGAATTGCCGCAATGTTCTGACCGGGCTCCAACGTCATCCAAGTGGACGTAAGAGACTTAAGGCTGCTGTACGCAACACCGTTTACAGAAACGATGAGGCCGTCAATAAGCGAATCAAGTCCGTCGATGCACTCAACAACATAACGGTACTGAATGGTAACGTCACTGGTGTTAGTACCCTGAACGTTGAAGGATACCTTATCGCCGGGGGTTACGCGATCGAGCGTAAGAACAGCATTGTCAAGCGTGGCGGTGCCACCGTTGACAAACGTATTCTTCTCGCAATCAACGTACGAATATGTACCACCAAATTCATCGGTGATGGTGCCGGAGGGATCTGCCTTTACGGACTGAAGCTTGAGATCGGTAAGAGAAGCCGTCATCTCAACCTTAGCCGCCTTGACCGAGATATCAACCTGGCTTTGGCTTGTAAACAAAGCGTAAGTAGAGCCTGCGATCAAGCAAAGGCAAAGTGCTATTGTCACGATAGAAGACAATAAAACTTTCTTTTTCATTTGAATCTTCTCCTTATAAATATATTGAAGCTTATTGTCGGACAAAGCGTCAAATCTAAGCTTCAAAAATTTGGCGCCTGTATTTCTTTTTTACTCTCACGGAGTAGGAGCAGTAGTTGCCTGAACGGCGTGTACAACAAGATCAAAGTCAAGTTCTTCGCCCTGGGCAAGGTTGTTTTCCTCAATGTTGTTGCTTGCGATCGCACTGTCAAGGAACTCCAGTGTTACGGTAAACGTCGCCGTAGCACCGATAGCAAGCTGATCAATATATGAATCGTTTGCTCCCTTAACAGTTAAACCGTTGCCAACAAAATCGGATTTGTCCGCACCCGTGTTCACTGTTATCTTAACCTGCTTTGCAAGATCTTCGCCTTTGGTTTTATCCTTGCATATGATTTCGATCCAATACCCAAACGCCACGTCGCTTTGATTTTCAATTTGCATCTTAGCAACGAATTTGGAGCCGGGAACGACCTTTTCATCCGCCTCAATACCAAACACGTTTTCCCTTGTGGAATTGGTGAAGTTTACTGCGGCATCCGTTGCGGATTGAACTGTATTTTCAACAAGATATCCCGAGGTATCAAGAGTTGTTTTTACAAGCTCAGTTCGCTTTAGGGTAATGGAAAGATCGCCTGCCTGCAAATGGTTCGTTAGCTTTACGTCGTCAGTAAACAACGCATAAGTACCCGCTGCGATCAGCGAAATACAAAGCATCAATGTAACCGTAGCCAAAAGCACCGCTCTCGTCCTTTTTGACACAGTCTCACCTCCTTCTTTCTAAAAAATATGTATTAACAACGGTTTTCCGCGGTTAAACCTCTTTTTGCTCGCGCGCCTGCTTACGCTTTTCTCTTGCGAGCTGCTTTTTGTACGCCTTCTCTTCCTCGATCAGCTGAACCGCAATATCAATGCTATTCTTTACTGCGTCTACTGTTGCGGCATCAACCACCTTAATAACGGTAGCTGCCTGCTTAACGGGGATCTTGTTTTCACTGATGTAGTTGCGGAAATCACTGTTGGTAAGCAAGAATTCGCAATATACTACGCCGCGCTTAATGCGAAGACGTACAATGCGCTTGGAGCCGATCTTGTACTCCTCATAGCGCTGATTGTAGTAGCGTCTGCTTGCTTCCTTGCCTGCGGCATACTTGATGATGTCGTTGTAAAATCCCTTTTGCTCAGAGGAAAGCTCCAGATATTTTTCCTCAAGCGTTTGAGAGGTAGAGGCAGAAAAGCTAACAGTTCCCTCCTCGGTTTCCTCTGCATCATCCGAAGCCTCGGGCGCCTCCTCTGCTTCAGCAATCACCTCTGCCACGGGTTCAGCCACCACCTCGGCAACAACTGCCTCCTTAGCGGGTTCTTCCTTGGCGGGTGCTTCCTCGGCAGGTGCTTCGTCTGCGACGGGCATTATCTCCGGTGCCTGCACCTGCTTTACAGGCGCTGCGCAAGCCTCAGCTCTCATTGCCGCCAAGATCGCTTCACGCATTGCCGCTTCCCTTTCGCGTTCTGCAGCGTTGTTGATGCGCTTGGTGATGTAGCTTTCCTTTACCACGTCGCGAATGACTACCATAACGGCAAACAAAGCCACAACGCTGACAAAGGTCATGAAGATCATAAATACTACTTCCATGTCTGTTTCTCCTGTTCTTCTTGATTTTGGGGTTGTATATCCTGCACGTCAGATGACGTGGTAGAATCTTTGGTTTGTGCCGCCTGCAAGAGCTCAAGCTGCTTTTTCAACTCCTCGATCTCGCTTTGCTGCTGCTCCTTTATCGCCTGCTGCTTTTTCCGTCTATCAGCGCCGACAACGCTCACAATGCGTAAGATCTCCAGCACAATAATGATGATACAGGGTATCATAATGATGCAAACGATACCCACGGGGCTTTTTAGCAAATATACCAACAAGCCAAGCGGCACGCTTACGCCAACGACCTTACCAATTACGTAATTCGGACTGTTAACCTGTGTGGTGTCAATGGTTTGGGTCATTACATCGGCATTCTCACCTTTGTTGTCACCCTGCAGCTCTATGGTGTAACCGCCATTTTCGTTTTTCTCAATAGATACGATACGGTGCGTTATGGTCTCCTGCGTGGTGTACACGTATTTAAAAGTAAGAACGTCTCCCACCGCAAGCTCATCATACCAAGCTGCCGCTTCAATTGGATCTTCGGGCATCACCTCAACAAAGACCATTGACTTTGTGGGAATATCCTTGATCTTGTATCCGCTCACATCGGTTTGCTCACACGCCTCCATCGAGGGAGATTGCACAAATCTGATCTGATAGCCCAAGACCGTTGCCGCCCCGTCGCCGTCCTTTTTTGACACAATGGAAAGAACAAGTGTCACAAGGCAAATCACCATAAAAAGATAGAGAAGCACGTCGCCCGCGATTTTTACTCCGCGCACTATCAAAGCTTTACCCTTCATGAGGATCACTCCTTTTCTATAGTGAAATGGACATCAAAATCTGCAAACGTATCCTTTGCTTCGTTACCAACCTCTTGCGGCATTTCATAAATGACCTGCACGTCAAAGGGGTCCTCTGCCTGTAGTTCTGCCGAAAAGCCGGGGATCGTATTGCCGTCAAGCAGCGCCTGCAGCGTGCCGTTCCACATGATCTCATCCCCCGCCTTCACGGTAACGTTTACAAAAGGCTTTAAGCCTCCGTTTTCCTTCTCCTCATATGCAAGCGAAATGCGATATGTACCCGAAGCCTTACATTTGAGATGAACGGTGTAGGTGCGTGAGGTCGCAGGAAGAAGCGCCAAGTCATGGATCTCTACGGTGCTTGTGGTCGTGCCTTCCTTGCTCACTGTAATATTTTCTTCAAAGTCCTCGTGTGCCAGCTGTGTATGTGCTGCAAGGAGACCACCCATTGCTGCCAACAAACAAAGCGCAACCACAAGAACCGCTATTGCAAGTTTACTCATCAATGCTGCTCCCTTCTGCCGTTATTTTTCTTTCACCAAAATCTATCATATTAGTATTTGACGAAAGGTATGAGTGAGAGCCAAAGCTTGCGTCGCAAAACGCGCCACCTTTTTTGCTCCTCGCCCGTAGTGCGCCCGATCTCAATGTTCAAGCGCTTTAGCTCCCAACGAAATTTTTCAAGCCCTAAAATGATCCACACGATCCAAAGTATAGCGATCAGTGCGACTATGATACCTACTACCATAGCTTACCTCGCCTTATCATACAGGAAGCGATAGCAAGCAGCGCAAAGCTGACCGGCTCCCATTAAATAAAACTGTCTTTCCAATACAGGTGATTGCCACGAGTAATGTGCCTCTTTTCCGCACAGTATACATTTCTCTAACGTTTCTTTTGATGCTTGAATAATGACCTCTTGTTTTGAATTCCTTTTCATAGCTTTAGCGGTTTTAAGTGGTTGTTCGTTTGAATATACAATAATAGCAACATAACGAGTGTTATGTTGCTTCAAGAATGACATAACGAGTGTTATGTAATATATATTTCTATATATATTGCGTGCAATTGTGTATGTATTGTAACACACCCCGCATAAAATTGCAACATATTTTTCGAAAAAAAGGGAATTTCTGCATAAAAATTTAATTTTTGCACAACAAAAACACCTTGGTTTGGGATATTTTTGCTAATTTTTGCAAAAAACCTGCCAAGGCTTTTTTTGTTGTGCAATTTTTTATCCAGATAATAGTTTTTTTCATAAGCAATGGTGTAATAAACAGGGCAATAGCAACATAACACTCGTTATGTCACCGAACGGAACCTTCCGTTCTTTTTTTGTTTGTAGGCTTTTTATAAAATCAAATGCATGTGTGCCATTTGACGTTTGTGCTCGGCACTGGTGGTTGTAATATAGATACGTGTGGTATTGATGCTGGTATGACCTAAAATATCGGCAAGCTTGGCAATATCCTTTTCAATGCCGTAAAAGGTTCTTGCAAACAGATGCCTTAAATTGTGTGGAAAGACTTTTGATGGCGGAACTCCGGCATCCTCACAAAGCTCCTTCATTTCGCGCCAGATTTGCGAACGGTTGATTGGTTTTCCGCTTCTACTGACAAATACGCTGCCCTGCGTGATCCCGCGCTCCTTTACATAGCGGCGCAGCCTGCGACACAGCTCCGGCACCAAGAGTATTCGCCTGACCTTTCCCTTGCAGTCTACCGTGGCTTCTCCGCACCCGATTGCCTCAACGGTGATATATTTCAATTCGCTAACGCGTATCCCCGTGCCGCAAATAGTTTGAATGATCAAATTGAGTCTTTCCTTCCCCTTGGCATTTGCCGCGGTCAGTAGCCTTGCGTATTCCCTTTTTGTTAACTCCTTTTGCTCGGCGCAGTACGCCTCTCGCTGTATGCGGAACTGCCGCACACAAAGCTCGTGCCACCCGCAAAATCGGAAAAACGCATTGAGCGCCGCCAGCATTGAATTGGCGCTTGTCACCGCATAATTTTTCTTTAATTCGTTCTTATACTTAAGCACAAGATCCTTGTCAATCTTATCCTCACCCACATACAAGGCAAAAGCGTGCACATCGTGCATATACTTTTCAAGTGTTGCTTTACTTCGCTCCTCGCTTTGCAGGTACTGCTTAAACGCCGTAATTTTGTTTTCATTTAACGTTTTTGCTTTCATAAACCTTCTCCTTTCGAGTGGTATATAATTATTGTAGCAAAAATTTGCCTTTTTATCAAATGTAAAACAGTAATTTTTTACCAAAATATAAAAATTTGTTTTATAATGAAAAAAACAGAAAAAGCTCTTGACTTTTTTAGGGCAAATATGCTATACTAATTTCCGTTGCAAACGGAGGCATAGCTCAGCTGGTTAGAGCGCATGCTTGACATGCATGAGGTCATTGGTTCGATCCCAACTGTCTCCACCAAACAAAAAGAGCGCCTTGGGCGCTTTTTTTGTTTTCGGGACAGAATGGGGAGAACCAACGGAAGATCGTAAAACCCGAAAAGGAAAACCGCTATGTCAAGCAAAACGCCAAAGCAAGAAAATTTGACAAGCGATCTGCTTTTGTCGCATAGCGACAAGAATGATCCCAGCTGTCCGTGCCAACAAAAAAGCCCATTTGTTATAAGACAACTGGGCTTTTTTCTTTATCCAAGGCTCTGCCTTGATTTTTTTGTTTCAATATGTTATAATAGCGAAAACGGAGGGCTTGGCGATGAATTTATGTGATGCAAAAACTGTAAAAAACATTATGACGGCATACGGGCTTCATTTCAGAAAGGAGTTCGGCCAAAACTTTCTCACCAACAAAATGGTGGTGGAGGATATTGCCGACAATTGCACCGATACGGCTGATGGCACGATTCTTGAGATTGGCCCCGGCATTGGGACCCTCACGCGTGAGCTTTGCTTACGCCACAAAAATGTGGTAGCGCTTGAGATCGACAAAAGCCTTATTCCCGCGCTTGGCTACACGCTAAACGATTTTGACAACGTAACTGTCATCAACGAGGACGTGATGAAGGCAGACATTGCGACAATTCTCGCACCGTATTTTGAAGAGGGCCCCGTTTCGGTGTGTGCCAATCTGCCCTACTACATCACCACGCCGATTCTGATGAAGCTGCTTGAAAGCGGACTTCCCTTTCGCTATATCACCATTATGATCCAATCCGAGGTAGCTGATCGTTTGGTGGCAAAGGCGGGCAGTTCTGCTTACGGTGCCATTACCGCTGTGCTGAATTACTACGGCGAGGCGGAGCGTCTGTTTACCGTTTCGGCAGGGCATTTTATGCCGCCCCCAAAGGTCAATTCCGCCGTGGTGCGCATCAAGCTTTACGAGGAAAAGCCCTATCAACCCCAAAATGAAAAGATCTTTTTCCGCACGATCAAGGCTGCCTTTGAGCAACGCCGCAAAACGCTTCCCAACGCACTCTCATCCGGCTTCCCCGAACTGAGCAAGGAAAAATGCACCGCACTTGTAGAGCTGGCAGGACACCGCCCCGATATTCGCGGGGAGCGACTTTCCGCCAAAGAATTTCTCACCCTTGCCGATCTGATAGCCAAGGAGCTTGAAGCCTAACAAAAGAGCGCCAACCAATGCTTCGCAATTGGTTGGCGCTCTTTTGTTATCAAAAATAATAAGGGCTGACTGAAACGCAAAAAGTGTTTCAGTCAGCCGCTTTTTATCTTCTTTTCAGTTTACCGATCACACGTCCCGCCACGCGCACATCCTCGAAATCCTTCAAAAGAATATCACCGTATTCGGGATTGAGAGAATACAAACGGTCGCCGCCAAACACCTTGAAAAAGCCGCTGCCGTCAAGGATAAAAATACCAAGCTCGCCAAATTCCACGGTATCGGTTTCCTGCACCAATAGGATATCCCCGTCGCGGTAGCGCGGCTCCATGGAATTGCCGCTGATGCGAAGCGCAAAATCAGCCTCTCGCGTGCGAGAATTATCGCTAACGGTAATCTCCTCGGTGCTTTCGGTATCAAGCAGTACGCCAACACCTGCCGAAACGGGCAGATCATAAAGCGGCAGTGTACGACGCGCAAAACCGTTTCTGTTATCGGCATAAGCAGCGGTAAGACGTGTAGCAAGCGGCTCGGGTCTGATAAAGCGCGCGGGGCTCTGCTTCTCCACCTTCACGGGTGAAAACTGCGCCTCCTTGGCAATCAGCGCCTCTACTATTTCCCTACCTCTCTCATCGAGTGCACGGTATTGCTCGATCAGCGTCATTTCCTGCTCCTCAAGCGTGTAGTTATTGCGGTTTTCCTCAATGCCGTACATGATATAGTCAAGCGAGCAGTTGAGCGCCTCGCAAATAGCCACAAAGTTGGCAAGCTTGGGAGATTCGCTAATGCCCGCAAGAATTTTGGAAAGCGTACCTACGGCAATACCCGTTCTTTCGGCAAGCTCGTCGTTGGTCATCTTTTTTTCACTCTTTAACTGTTTAATTCTCTTGATATAGTCCATGTGAAACACCTCACCTTTCCGTCTTTGGTATCATTTTAGCACATCTTTTCCGGTTTGTAAAGTACTTTTGCAAAATATTTTTCCGATTTTGGAGCTTTTTTCTAAAACGGAAAAGGTCGGAAGCGGTCGGAACTACCAATTCCTTCCGTTTTCGACCTTATTTTTCCATTTTGTATCATTTTGTCGGAGTACGTGATTCCGACATTATAGCAAGCGCGAAATATCGTCTTTTGGCACGGATCTTGCCAAATTTACGTTTTTATAGCGCTTGTCGTCGCTCACCTCCGCGAGCACCTTGATAAAGGGTGGGAGCGCCACAAAATCCCCCTCACGCTCGACCTCAACCTCGGCAATGGCGCGATCCTGCCAAAAGGGATATACGTCAATTTCCACCGTGTGCCCTCCGTACGGCACCCGATAGCGCAGTTTTTCAATGGGTTGGCGTGTGGGGTCTTGCAAAGTAAGCAGGTCTTGATATTCAGACTCCGTAAGGGGCCGCTCCTCCTCTACCGCACGCAATGCACTCACGCGGCGCTTGCGCGTTTCATAAAAGGTAACGTTCTCATTCTCACACACGCGACGCACGCGGTGCGTTTGGCCTGCACAGGCAAGTAAATAAGTCTGCGTGATCGACAATTTTCGGCAATCGGGGCGCGCGGCAAGTGCATCCATGTCGGGCATGGCAATGAGATATTTATGCTCGATCTCATAAGTAGTGGCGGCAAAGGCCGACCAAGGAAAGTCGCTTGGCACCTCAGCGGTAAAGGACAGTGCCTCACCTGTTTTAGGATGCTGAAAGGCAAGCCCTGTTGAGAAGAGTGCCACGTGCGCGGCTTTGGTGCGTGAGCCGTATTTGCCATCGCCCACAAGGGGCATGCCGCGCGAGGAAAATTGCACGCGGATCTGATGACTGCGCCCCGTTTCAAGCGCGATTGAGAGACGCGTGAAGGTTTTACCCTCAACCACAGCGCTACCTGTAGCACGGTAGGTCAGCACCGCCTCCCGCGCGCCGCGCCGAGGGGTATCTACCACAAAGCTTTTGTTTTGTCTTGCATCCTTAAAAAGAAGGTCACGAAGCTCGCCTTCGGGTGTTGAGGGCGCACCCTCAACAACGGCGGCATACTCCTTACCAAGCTTGCGCTCGGCAACCGCCCGAGAAAGTACCGCGGCAGCCGATTTTGTGCGGGCATATACCATAACACCACCCACGGCTCGATCAAGCCGATGCACCGGAAAAACCTTGCCAACGTACGGTGCGAGAAGCGCGGGCATCGAGCCCTCGCCTGCATCCTCTGAAAGGACACCATAGGGCTTAACGGCCACAACAATTTCCTTGTCCGTGTACAAAATTTTCATACCGTTTTCCCCTTTCCCATCATTTCTCGACAACGTGTTTAAAAAAATATCACAAAAGCATGCGGCATTGTTGAATTTTAAGTTTGCTTCAACCTTAGCCGCATATCTGCTTTTAGTGGAACTCGGTTACACCGTCAGCCAAGAGGGCACGGCGGCGCAGAATGCGATAGTGCTCCTTTGTAGGGTCACCCGACAAAATGCCCGTTTCCCGACGCAAGGCGGTAATAAGCGCCTCGGGGGAGATATATTTTCCCTCCGCAGCCGAAAGCTTGGCGCAAATAGAGATGACACCCTCTTCAAATCTCACCTTTGAGGACAAGATATGCGCCGAGAGGTCAACCTCTTTCTCACCCGACTTGCTCTTTTTGGTAACGGTAAGCCCGCCCCCTCGCAACACCTCATCCATGCGTGCGGCAAGCGCGGCATCAGCACCCGTGGTAACGATCGTATACTCATATTCGGCAAAGGCGATAGCGGTAAATTTTTCGACGGCAGGATAGACCTCAAGCACTGTAAGCTCATCGGTCAATTCCCTATTCAATCGCGCCTTTACCTCATCGCATGACATTTCACGCTCTATACGGATATCAAGAAGCTCGCATTCACTTTCAGACCCAACGGGCAGTGGCATGCCAAACACCATTTTGATATGGGGGTTAAAGCCCTTTGTATACCAAAGCGGCAGACCGGCGCGCACTAGCACACGGCTAAAGGTGCGTTGCAGATCGAGGTGCGAAATATACTGCAGATTTCCTACCTTGCGAAAGCGCACGCGCAACGTTCGTGGGTCGGGGAGCATCGGCAAGGTAAACTTTACGTCATTATTTTTCATTGCATACACCTCCCCCGGGACAGCAGGTGCGCACGCCCCCTAGGCGATTTGCGCCGCAGCCCGAGCATTTTTCGCGGCAGTTGGGTGTGGTAGCCGCGGCATACGCACGCTCACGCTCGCGCTTGAAAAACTCCTTGCTCACGCCACAGTCAATGACATCCCAAGGCAGGATCTCATCAAGCCCCATTTGGCGGTTGGCAAAAAATGCGGGATCGATGCCCGATCTCTCAAACACCGAAAGCCACTTGTCATAGTCAAAAAACTCATCCCACGCATCAAAGCAAAAGCCCTCCTTGGCGGCAAGCAGAAGTGCCGCGCCAAGGCGGCGGTTGCCGCGCGCGAGCACTGCCTCAATGTGGCTGACGCGCGCATCGTGGTGGGTGTATCTGACCTTGCGGTCGGTCACCTTTTCGCCAAGATATTCCTGCTTTTCCTTCAGCATCTCCATAGTGTCCTGTGCCTCCCACTGAAAGGGTGTAAAGGGCTTGGGAATAAAGCAGGAAACACTGATCGTGACCTGAGGAGAACGTCCCTTGGGGCGCTCCTTATTTTGATAAAACTCATGCACAACGTTTTTGGCAAGGATAGCAATACCCTCGATATCATCTGCCGTTTCGGTGGGTAGACCGTTCATAAAATAAAGCTTTACGTTGGTCTTTCCGCCCGAAAATGCCACGTTCACCGCGCGCATAAGATCCTCCTCGCGCACGTTTTTGTTGATGACATCGCGCAGACGCTGCGTACCTGCCTCGGGTGCAAAGGTCAGCGAGGAGGTACGCACCGAAGCAATGCGGTCCATGAGCTCACGGCTGAAGCTATCCACACGCAGCGAGGGCAAGGATAGGCTGACCATGTTGGGGTCTGTCCATTCGAGCAGCTCACGCGTCAGAGGCTCAAGCTCGGTATAATCGCTGATCGAAAGCGAGGTAAGCGATATCTCCTCATACCCCGTATTATCGTAAAGGCACCGTGCCTGCTTGTTTAGCACCTCGTGCGATTTTTCGCGCACAGGGCGGTAGATCATGCCCGCCTGGCAGAAGCGGCAGCCCCTGATGCAGCCGCGATACACCTCCAGCATAATACGGTCGTGCACCGCCTCGATATAGGGCATGACAACATTTTCGGGGAAATATGCCTTATCCATATCCGCAATGATGCATTTTTGCACCTGCTTTGGCACATCGTCAAATTTCGGCGTGATCGCGGCAATGGTACCGTCATCGTGGTACGTAACATCGTAAAGCGAGGGAACGTAGATGCCCTTAATGGTGGCGGCCGCCTCATGAAGGAAAGCGGCACGGGTGTATCTGCCCTCCTCCTTCATGCGAATGTACAGCTTAGTAAATTCTACAAGATTGTCCTCGCCCTCACCGATCGAAAAACAATCAAAAAAGTCGGCAACAGGCTCGGGATTGTAAGCGCAGGGACCGCCGCCAATGATGATGGGATCCTCCTCGCCGCGCTCCGCCGCAAGCAAGGGAATGCGAGAAAGGTCAAGAACGCGAAGCACGGTCGTATAGCACATTTCATATTGCAGCGTAAAGCCTACGATATCAAAATCCGCCACGGGATCGCCCGATTCGTGCGCCCAAAGCGGCACGTCGTAAAGACGCATCTTCTCCTGCATGTCGACCCACGGGGCAAACACACGCTCGCACCAAATATCGGGCTCTTTATTCAGCGCACCGTAAAGGATACGCATGCCGAGGTTTGACATGCCGATCTCATAGGTATCGGGAAAGCAAAAGGCAAAGCGCGCCTTCACGTCTTTTTTATCTTTTATGATAGCACCGTACTCACCCCCCGAATAACGGCCGGGCTTCTCTACGGTCTTTAAAATGGAACTGATTTTTTCGTTCATTTCATTCTCCTTGGGATCACTCGTTCTCTTCCCTATCTCGCAAGATAAAATAAGAGGTCAGCGCATGCGCGCCACTAAACAAAAAGGTATACAGCGTTACAGCAAATGCGGGCAGAGCGGCAACAAGGCCAAATAGCACGCAAGCACCGCAAAGCATGGCGCCCAGCAAAACAGAAGCAAATTGCCATAAGCCGCCGATCTTTACAGCACGGCGAATGCGACGGCAGGTTGCAAGCGCTTTTGCCGCCTCACGCGATGATCCAAGCGCCACCACGGTAGCATCCACGCGGTCTGCCGTAATGTCGCTTTCCGCCACAAGGGGCTTCATTACTCGGGGAGGCGTTTGCGCATCGGCAAACAGATCTCTTAGCAGCGGGTCGTGTATGCCGGGGTCCTTTGAACGGATCTTTAAATTCAAATTTTCCATCTCCAGCATGTCGACCAGCGTTTGCATATCGTCCTCGGGGCGATAATGTGCAACAAAAAGGGCCGTTAAACGATTGTTGATCGCAACACAAAGCATGTTGCGACAAATTTCCTCGTATCTGCCGTCCTTTTTGGGACTGACGCGAATGCCGTACTTTTGCAGATACGCAACACTGCCAAACAAAATAGGAGTCTTGCGCTCTCCGGAAGCCACCGCTGCCACACCAAACTCATCGATATCGGTCAATGTAACGGCATCGGGGGATATGCGTTGCTCCCCAGGAACCTGTACCGTATCGCAAAGCGGACTGCCGATCTTTTCAAGAAGAGCACGAATGAGCACCGTGGCGCGCTCGGCATCACAGTTTTTTACCAGCTCAAACTGCTCGTGCGGCATGGGCTTAAAGCAATCACTGTCAGGCATAACAAGCGTGGTGTTGCCGCCACACTCATATACCGCGCTCTCGCCAACGATCGCCCCACGCCGACCAAGGCGCAGGCAGGTAGCACAAAACATGGGCAGGGATGTTGCAAGCACAGAAATGACAGGAGCTGTCAACAAATATGTAACAAATGCGGTGTGAAGCGTAAGGCTCAGATCTCCTTCAACAACAAGCGTATAAAGTGAAAATGCGCAGGAGATCGCCATCACAAAGAGCAGTGCTGCACCAAGGGCTCGCTGATGATCGGTCTTTTTCTCGGTATTGGCAAAGTAATTGCGTACAAAGCCAATCGGGCGCACGTACCAGACCCGTTCGTTTTGCTCTTTTTCAAACAAACGCAGCTTGGCATTCCCCTCTCTGTTGCCAACCGAAACGCGCGACATTAGCGCATACTTTTGCTGCTTAGAGGAAATGACACGAAATGCACTAAACCCACGATACCAATTAAAGAGCCCGGAAAGCGCCAATAAGCAAAGGCTACCCATAGCGGGCGAAAGGAAGAGGGAAAGCTTGCTTTCTGCAGGAGCAAAAAGCAGCACCATATGATATGCAAGCGTTGCCACCACACTCACCGAGCAAAGCGAATCATCCGAGGGCGAAAGACGCAAAAGTTGCATCAAGCCCCCGATAAGATTGCGCCGCAGCAACGCCACGCCGCAAAGAAAGATTACAAGACCTATCACGATATAAAGCGTAGGATACTTTGCCCCTGTCGGTGCCTGCCCAAAGAAGGACTGCACAATAGCAGAACGCTCATAGAAAAACAGCAAAAGCATGAACAAGCATGTCAGGGTTAGATTGATCAAATGACGGCGGCGCTGCTTGGCATAGAATTTTGAAATTCCAATATCCTGCGCATGAGAGGTGTACTCAAACTTGTGCTTACTACCCCGCATGTGTCTGCGATCTTGCAGATCTCGACTTTTTCCATTGATCTGTCGCTCATGATAATCAAGTATTTTTTCAAAGCCGATCGCCTCACCCAGCTCATCCTCATAGTCAAGGTCAACCAGAAACTTAAACTCCTCATCCGATTCATCAAGAGCGCGCTTCAGTGCCATTTGATCCGCAGAAAGCTTGGCAATGGAGGGCTTCGGCAAAGCACCCTGCTTTTGACGTTTCACAAAAAAATTGGAAAACAGCTTTGCCGAATCGGTTTTTTGAGATACCTTTACGGTTTTCTCATTTTCCTCCGGCAGCAGCTCTCCCTCAGTGGGAAGTATCACGCGGCATCCGTCAAGCTCTACTGTCGGCGCATCCGCCACGCTGTCATGTGAAGGGCTTGGGGTATTGTTGGTCACAGCAGGCTCGGGCAAGGCTTCTGTCAAGTTCTCCTCACTCACAACAGGCTCGGCAACAGGCGCTTGCTCTGCTGATGAGATCCAAGATCTACCCGCAGGTCCCGGTGTTTTGCCAAAAATATCATTCAAAAGCCCTTCTACCGTAATATCCGCCAGCAATTCATTTTGCTTGCTCTGCCCTTCGGGGGCTGCATTATGTATGCCATTGCGACGCGATGCCCAAAGCTGCTCGATCGGCTCCTCTGTCCTCGAGGGGCGCTCCTGCAAAGCGGGCTTCTTCGCCTCATCCTCAATGCTTGGCATGACATCAAAAACCTGAGCGGCGGCTTGGCTCGTCCGCTTTCCTACGGGTGTGCGACGCCAATAAAGATCGCTCTCCTGTTCTCTTGCCAAGGCCGCAGCACGCTGCTTTTTTTCCTCAAGCGCGGTGCGGTCAAGGGCAGTGTCTGTCCGCTGTGCTTGCATCGCATCAAGCTTCGGCATGCGACGGCGCTTTTTGCGCGCCTTGGGGCGTGTCTGCACAGCAGGCACGTCCGCAGTCGTTACGACTTCTTCCTCCACAGGTGCATCGGCTTCTGTCGCATTGCTCTGCTCATCCTGTACAGGGGGCTCCTCATACACCTCGCTCACGCTCGGCTCGGCAAGCGCAGCTGCAACAGCACCGGGCTGCGTGGCATCGGCTACCTGCTGCTCCTCGCTTGAGATATTTATATCCGTATTCTTGCTATCAGCCTCAAGCTGTGCGCGCAGCTGCTGCATAACACGATCGGTTTCTGTCCAATCAAATTTTTCGTTTTCCGTCATTGCGTCGCACCTCCTTTGACTCAAATTTAAATACGCTCAACGTGCTCACTTCGCTTTGCGCTGCTGGTATGCTGCCTCACAAAGCAGAACCGCGGCAGCCGTAGACACATTAAAGGAATTGACCTTTCCGTACATGGGAATGGAAACCACAAAATCGCTTCTTTTACGCACCAGCTCCGAAACCCCACTTCCCTCGCTGCCAAGCACGATCGCAGCAGGCACATTCATATCCGTTTCGCGGAAATCACTGCCGCCAGCCTCGGCCGCAAAGACCCAGACACCCGCCTTTTTGAGTGATTCTACGGTAGCAGCGATATTGGTCACCTTTGCAATAGCAAGATGCTCGATTGCCCCGGCAGAAGCCTTTGTCACAACAGGCGTAAGCCCTGCGGCATGGCGCTTGGGGATAATCAGACCGTGCGCACCGCACCCCTCGGCACAGCGAATGACCGCGCCGAGATTATAAGGATCCGCAATGCCGTCCGCAATCACGATCAAGGGCTTTTCGCCGCGCTCGGCGGCAATTTCAAGGATATCCTCTACCGTGCAGTATTCCTTTTCTGCCGCCATGGCAATAATGCCCTGATGCGGCACGTACCCTGCAAGGCTATCCATTTTACGTCGCTCGGTTTCAACCACGGGAATACCGCGTGCGATCGCCTCGCCAACCAGGGGCACCAATGCCCCCTCGCGCTCACCGCTTTGCACCAACAGCTTATCAATGGGTCTGCCTGATTTGAGCAGCTCTCGCACAGCGTTTCTGCCGATCACGGCGCCGTTGCCTACCTGCTCCGCTTCGGGGCGGCGGTCACGCGCAGGGCGGTCCTTTCCCCCATTGCCGCGTTTAATATTTCTTCCTTTTTCGCGATCGTAATCCCTTTGTTGCATAACCTCTCCTTAATGGCTTTACGCACGTAATAATAACTTGATATTTTATTTTAACATAAAAAAAGGGTTTTGTACAGTATTTTTTAAAATTTTCGCCCCATACCGCGCACATTCTCCATGCATGGAAGAAAGCCTTATTGCACACACTACCAAAAAAGCCAAAGGAGAGCAGGTATGAGTAAACCACTGATCAAAAAAATAACGGCGCGCCAGATCCTTGATTCGCGTGGCAATCCCACCGTAGAGGCAACGGTTGTGCTTGCCGACGATATCGTGGGCATGGCAAGCGCACCCTCGGGCGCTTCTACGGGTAGCTTTGAGGCGCACGAGCGCCGTGACGGCAATGCCGCACGGTACGGCGGCAAGGGTGTTTCAGGGGCGGTCAATGCGGTAAACAAGCAGATCGCCGCTGCACTGCAAGGGGCAAACGCCGCCGAGCAAAACGAGATAGACCGCATCCTTATTGACCTTGACGGTACAACAAACAAGCACAAGCTCGGGGCGAACGCCATGCTTGCCGTATCGCTTGCCGTGGCACGCGCCGCAGCCTGCTGGTACCGTATGCCGCTATACCGCTATCTCGGCGGCACCAACGCACGCACCTTGCCTGTGCCAATGATGAACATTTTAAACGGGGGCGCGCACGCCGCCAACAACGTGGATATTCAGGAATTCATGATCCTGCCCATCGGCGCACCGAGCTTTGCCGAAGCGCTGCGTTGGGGTAGCGAGGTTTACCACAAGCTTGGAGAGCTTTTAAAAAAGCGCGGTCTTTCGACCACGGTAGGTGACGAGGGCGGATTTGCACCAAATCTTGAAAACGATGAAGCGGCATTGGAGCTTTTGAGCGAAGCGATCCTTGCCGCAGGATACGATGATCAGAAAATCAAAATTGCGCTTGACGCAGCCGCAAGTGAATGGCAAAGCGAGGGCGGCGCTTATTTGCAGCCCAAGCGAAACCGCCGTCTTAGCACCGAGGAGTTGATCGATGAATGGTGCCGTTTTTGTGACCGTTACCCCATCATTTCGATTGAAGACGGGCTTGGCGAGGAGGATTTTGCGGGCACCGCCGAGCTGACAAAACGCATTGGCGAGCGCGTGATGCTGGTGGGGGATGACCTTTTTGTAACCAACGAAAGCCGCCTTTTGCGCGGCATTGGTGCGCGCGCCGGTAACAGCATCCTCATCAAGCCCAATCAGATCGGAACACTAAGCGAAACGCTAAAGGTCATTCGCACAGGCGGCGCGGCAGGCTACCGCCACATTCTCTCGCATCGTTCGGGAGAGACCGAGGATACCACCATTGCCGATATTGCCGTCGCAACCAATGCCCCTTTTATCAAATCGGGCGCACCCGCACGCTCGGAGCGCGTGGCAAAATACAACCGCCTGTTGCGCATCGAGAGCGCACTCGGATGTGATTGCTACGCAGGGCTAAAGCTGCAAAAAACGCTATAACGGGTGCAATTTTATAAAAAAACGGCGTGCCGCGGCACGCCGTTTTTTGCTGTTATTTTTGTTCTTTGAGCTCGCGCAGCTCCGCAAGAAAGGTATCAAGATCTTTAAATTCGCGATACACCGAGGCAAAGCGCACATAGGCAACATCGTCACGCTCCTTAAGCTTGCGCATAATCATTTCGCCAAGCTGATGCGATGCGATCTCCTGTACCAGGGAATTTTGAAGCTCCGCCTCAATTTCAGCGGCGATCTCCTCTCCCTTTACAGGTCTTTTTTGGCATGCCTTCATAATACCCGACAGCATTTTAGAGCGATCAAACAGCTCCTTACTACCATCCTTTTTCACCACCAGGATCTGCATGGACTCAATGACCTCAAAGGTAGTAAAGCGCTTTTGGCAGGCAAGGCATTCACGACGGCGGCGAATGCTGTTCCCCTCCTCAATGGGACGGGAATCGATCACTTTGCTATCCTGGTAACCGCAATTGGGACACTTCATTTGCAATTTCGCGCGAAAACGCGCACCTTTCTACGTGATAATTATATGCAGTATATCATAAATTCCAAAATTTGTAAATAGAAAACGCGAAAAAACTCGCAAAAAGCCTTATCATACAAGGGTAAAGGAGGGTTTTCTGCCGTAATTTGTCAAGGCTCTCGCACGAGCGCCTCAATGCACTGCACCGCTTCCTCGGGCGAAAGGCGATCTGTGGCATACGCACTGCGAAGCAGCGCAGGGGGCAGGAGCGCATCAAATTTATCAAAGACAGGCATTTCAGACGGAAAGACAAGCGCCTGTGCCTGCACGCCCCTTTGCGCGATATCTGCCAGCTGCTCTAGAAATCGCCTGCCGTCACCCTCAAGATGGAATTTCAAATAGCAGCAGCCATCGTATTCAATGCCGGAAACACCAAGCTCGCGTGCATTTGCCGTAAGGATACGGCGCAATGTACGAAAGCCGCGCGTGCCAAGCCACGGAAACAGACACCAGGAGCTGCCGCCAAGATGAATCAGTGAGCGCTCACAGATCCCCGTGTTGCGCGCAAGATGCCGTGCTACGGCAAGGCGATGCGCGGCGTTTTCCTTTAAATACGGATATACGGTATCCTCACGGAGAACCTCTCTCATGCGGCGAAGGATCTTGGTGTGTATCTCACCCGCATCCCCAGGCCAAGAAACCTCCATCTTACCCGCAATGGGATGCACGTAGAGGAGCTTTCGCTGTATATCCAGCTCATCGACCTCCCACACACGCCCGCCAAGTGCAAAGCGATCGCCAACGGGTGGCGGCGTGGTAATGGTACCGATCTCCTCGGCAGTGCCGTTTTCTCCCGTAGCACGAACCGTAAAATCCTCACTGTCCTTAAACACCGCGTAAAACTGAAAGCTTCGCAGCAGCTTTTCCCCCGCAAGCCCCACAATAAGCCCCTTCTCCTCGGTCAGCTCCAAATAATCGCGATTGACCATATCTACCAAAAGCGTGCGGTAATCCTCCTTTGAAACGTGAACAAAGGGGGGCAGTGCCAAGATTTGCTCCGCAAGCCTTTTGGGCGTTTGCTCACCGCTTGCCGCCAAAAGGCTTAAGGTTTGATGAAACAAGAGGCTCATGGGCATTTTCTTTTCGCGTGGGGGCTCGATAAAGCGTTCCTCAAGATAAAGCTGAATAATGGCAATGGCGCGGAGCAGACTCCACGGCAAAAGCTGTGGCAAGGGGGTGTTGGGCAGAGGGTCCTCCTCGCGAAACACCATCATCATCTCAGGCGGTGCGCCGCGCCTGCCCGAGCGCCCAAGGCGCTGTAAAAAGCTGGATACCGATGTCGGCGCATCACTTTGCAGCACACGCTCAAGGCGTCCGATATCAATGCCAAGCTCCATGGTTACCGTTGCACAGGTAACGGCGCGCTCCTCATCGCTTTTCATTTTCAGCTCGGCATCCTCGCGCAGTGCCGCGGAAAGATTGCCGTGATGAATGAGAAAAATATCGGGATCATGGCGGTGCGCGGCGATCTGGCGGAATGTGGCGGTCAGATACTCCGTTTCCTCACGGGAATTGGAAAAGACGAGTGCCTTTTTATCCTTCACACAGTCGTACATATACTCGTATCCAACGTCAACACCGCCGCTTTTTTCGCCCGTTACAGTCTCTTTGTCGTCCTGCTGCGCTGCATTGTCATTGGCAAAGAAAAAGTGCTCAAGCCCAAGCCGCCAACGCAGCCCCGTTGTGGGTGTCTGTGGTACGTCACACGGCACGTTGCTATCCCCTACCAGCCACTTGGCGGCTAAGGCAGGGTCGCCAATGGTAGCCGAAAGGCCCACGCGGCGCGGCTGCTTGCCGATCAGCCGTGCAATGCGCGACAGCTGGCACTGGATCTGATTACCGCGGTCGCTGCCCGTTAAGGTGTGCACCTCATCGATCACCACAAAGCGCAGATCCCCAAACAGCCGCGGAATATCGTTGGAACGGTTGATCAGCATACTTTCGAGGGACTCGGGCGTGATCTGCAAAATGCCCGCGGGCGTATCCAGCAGCCTCTTTTTTCTTGACGCCGCAACATCGCCGTGCCAGTGCGTAACGGGAATACCGCTTTCAAGAAGCAGCTCCTCCATGCGGCCGAATTGGTCGTTGATCAGGCTTTTCAGGGGTGCGATATACAGTACCCCAATACTGCTTGAAGGGCGCTCACAAAGCAAGGATAGAATCGGGAAGAACGCCGCCTCGGTCTTACCGCTGGCGGTGGTGGAGGTCAGCAAAAGATGGTGATCGGTATCAAATATCGTTTGTGCCGCCGCCACCTGCACGTCACGCAGGCTCTCCCAAGAATGGGAAAATATATATTCTCGAATAAAGGGCGGAAAGCGCCCGAATATGCGATCTGCTTGCGACATAGCTCACCTCTTACAAAAGAATATCGGTAGGCTCAGCAACGGTTCTTTGCGCGGCATTTGCACCGTTTTTCGACTCCGTTCGCGCACTTTCCTGCTCGCCCTGTGGTGCAGCGGGACCCGTGACACGCTCCAAGATAGTGGCAAAGTCTATCTCGGGATTTTGCATCAGGATATTCAAAACGGTCATATAGTCGCGTAGGATCTCACGCGGTGTCATAAGGCTTTCCGCACCTGCGCGGGAAAGGCACACCTCAAGAAAGCGGATGCGATCGGCATCGCTGATACGCGGCTCCTGCCCATAGCACTGCGTGTAAAGCGCCGTAACGCGCACGATAAGCGCATAAAGCTCATCATCCGAAAGTCGGCGCAAGCGAATGACAGGACCGATGAGATTTCTGAATTCCGCATCAAAAAAGCGGCTGTCACAAAGTCGGCTGCGCAGAGCCTCGTAGCTGAAAAGACCGCGACGGGGGTCCTCTAAAAACTGCGGTGTGCCACCCAGCACCAGCAAAAGCCCCTCTGCCTTGCCCTGCAGGGCGTCGTTGAACATAGACAGGATCTTTTCATAGTTGTTTTCACGGCTGACGCGATGCACGATCTTATAAAGGTTAACGCACTCATCGATAAAGACAACAAAGCCTCGGTAGCCGATCTTTCTTGCCAGCACGGCAAAAAGCTTGATAAAATCATACCAATTTTCATCGTTTACGATCTCGGACACGTCAATGCCAAGGGCTCTCCTTGCCTCGGTTTTCGAGGAAAATTCACCGCGCAGCCAGCAAAGGCAGGCCGACATTTTATCATCGTCACCTGCACAATACGCACGGTAGTATGCCGTGATCACACGCGCAAAATCAAAGCCGCCTACCATAAATTCCACATCACGCAGTGTTTCGGCAATGCGCGCTTGCAGGAGTCTGCCGTCAGGATCTTCCGTGCCGATCTCTGCTCTGCAAGCCGAGATCCATCTGGCAATGATCTTGGGCAGTGCGCCGCCATCGGGAGAAGCCTTGGAGGCAAGGTTTTTCATCAGCTCACGGTAGGTGGCAACACCCGTGCCGCCTGTGCCGTAAAGGCGGCGCTCGGGAGAAAGATCGGCATCGGCGGTTATAAAATCTCTCTCGATCGCATATCCGCGAACAAGCTGCATCAAGAAGCTTTTACCGCTGCCGTACCTGCCGATGAGAAAGCGCATGGCGGCGCCCCCCTCGCTTACGTTTTCAAGATCACCGAGAAAAGCCCCGATCTCATCCCTTCTGCCAATGGCAACATAAGGCGCACCCGTGCGCGGCACAACCCCCGCGGCAAGCGAGGCTAACAGCGAGGTTAAAATGCGGCGCGGCACGCGAATATCGGCACTTGTATGCTTTGTGTTTTCAATCATGGTAAAATACCTTCTTCCTGTAATAATTCACGGTAATCCTCAATAATGGCATAATAACCGCCCATATCCTCAAGGATGATATCTCCGATGCTATCCCCTGCTACGGTGTTGATCTTATCGGCAATGGCATCGGGCATGCTGTTCATTTGCGCGGCAAAGGCACGCTGTGCCAAGGCATCACCACCATCGGCAAGGCGAACAAAGTCTGCCAGCTCACCAAGCATATCGGCAAGGCTTTTTTGCGCATTTTCCCCTGACGTGGGTGCGACTGTATCGGCGGTAAACGAAGGGGCGGCTTGCGCTTCTCTTACACACTCCGACAAGGAAATATCCTGTAACGGTGCGTGATTTTGCGACAAAGTATCTCTTTTTTCCTCCGCTTCACCACCCTCAAATGCTTCAATCAATCGCTTGGTGGTCTGCCACGAGGTCGCCTCGATCGCTGCAGCCCGCTCCACTGACAGCACGCGCTTTGGAAGCTCATAGCGTTGCTCATATGCGGGCGGCTTTGCCGCCTCTTTCTTTGACTGCGATTTTTTGGGCAGTGCTGTGGCAAGAAACCGATTGATACGGGCAGAGAGCTCGCTTGAAACGCGGTAGACCGTAAGACGCGATTTGATCCCAAGCACCGCGCGAAGGGCATTTTCCGCATATTTGAGCACGTCGGTCACGATATACCGAAGCTCGTACGTGTGCGAAAAGGAAACAAAATCCACCTCGATGCGTTTTTTATAAGGGTATGCGCAGATCGCCCCCGAAAAGGCATCGCGCGTAACCGTGCTGTGCCCGCCCAAAGAGGCGGCACCACCCCCGCGCTGCTCCTCAAGATATGCCAGCGTTTCCTTAACGGCGCCGCGCATCACAAGATCGAAATGCGGTATGGCGTCCCCGCGGTAAAACTTGCTCTTTTTATAATCGTAATTGCTGCAAAAATACAGCACGGCATCAGTCATGGCATCCCCCACCGATGCCGATACATAGAACTCCCTTAAACGGCAACCCGTAAGCAGCTCGCCGAGCATATCATCAGGTAGCTTTGGCGGTGGCAAACGGTAAAGCAATGAGTAATCACACAGCCATTCGCGCACGATGGCATCAAGGCGCGGATACTGCCGACGGTAGGAAAGCCACAGGCGGAGCATTGCTTCCTGCCCCTTTTGCGGCGAAATAGCCTCCCCTAGATTGATAATTTCATACAAGTAGAGCAAAAGGTAAGAATAATCGACCGCAAGCGCTCTACCACAGCGAAAGGAGGTACGCCACCAAAGATACCAATTCAGCTGTGCTCTGTTCAGCTGGGAATACTGCGGCATATAGGAAAAGAACGGCACAGCCTCGCACTCCCTTCCCTCAAGCGAAAAAAGCCTGCGCGCGTGTCTGCAAAACTCGGCATAATAGCTATACTCGTTTTTATGGGGATAGATCCGTACTCCGCGCAAGAGCATTCCCTCAGGGGCATAGCTCGCCTCGGGCTCAGGTCTTTCCTGCTCCTCCTTGGCGTAAGCATCAGATACATATTGCTTTGGCAGGGGCACGTCACTCACCATTACGGCATTGGTTGCGCTCATGCGCGTAACAGGCGGCTGCGGCGATTGCTGCGTTTTCGCCCCTTTGGATAAGGATGCGCTCCGATTTTCAGGCACGTCAAGTGCCAAAATTTCAATATTGCGGTGCACAGATGTGTTAGTGCTTACGGGAAGCTCCAGCACCGAGATCTCAGCGGGAACAATTTCTCGGGGAGTGGGTGCTTGATACTGTGCACGGCGGGGCGGTACAAGCGCCGAAATATCCCAAAAATCGACCGCGTTTTCTCTTTTTTTATCATCGTTTCTCACATCCTCACCCCCTTTTCTGTAATATTTTATTTTATCATGTAAGAGTTCATATGTCAATACTTTGCCGATTTTGCAACCGTTTTTTTAAGTTGGTAAAATTTACATAGGGGCTTGCAATTGCCCCCAAAATCGGGTATAATAGCATCAATTATAAGATCGTGGAGGTGATACGATGCGCGTGATCCAATTAAAGCACAAGGCCATACCCCTGTCACTCGCAAGTGGGTGCGGACTTTGCCTTGGGCATTTTGACGGCGTGCATATCGGTCACCGTGCGCTTGTGAACGAATTGAAGCGCTTAAACGCCGCACGCGAGCAAAAGCTGCCGCTTGGCGTGCTCTGCTTTACCACTCCCCCAACCGCAACCTTAAATAAATCCCCCACGCCGCAACTTACGACCCTTGAGGAGAAGCTGACACTTATGGGAGAGGCGGGGCTTGACTTTGCCGTGCTTTACGACTTCCCTGCGATCAAGGACATGTCCCCCATGCAATTTATCGACGATATCCTCATCGGTGAGTGCAACGCAAAAATGCTGGTGTGCGGATTTAATTACTCCTTTGGCGCACACGGCGCAGGCACACCCGCCGATCTTTTATCACACTTTGGCAGCAAAGGCGACCGTTCTCTTTCCGTAATGCCACCCGTTACCGATGGGCCTTATACGGTGAGCTCAAGCTTGATCCGCGCCATGCTGCAGGGCGGACACCCCGATGATGCCGCGCGCCTGCTCGGCCGTCCCTACTCACTTTCGGGCAAGGTAAAGGACGGACGCAGGTTAGGTCGCACCATGGGGCTGCCGACCGCAAACCTTACCTTCCCCGCCGAGGGTCTTGTACCAATGCACGGTGTATACGCCGTAACCGTAAAAATAGGCAACCGCACCCATACGGGCATTTGTAACATCGGCGTGCGTCCAACGGTAAATAACGGCAAGGATGTAAACTGCGAAACCTTTATTTTTGATTTTAAGGGTGACCTTTACGGCAAGGATCTTGAGGTGTTCTTTTTGCGCTTCCTGCGTGAGGAGCAAAAATTTGAGGATCTTGCCGCGCTGGAAGCGCAAATTCGATGCGATATCGAACGCGCAAAAAAGTATTTTGTGTAAAAAACACTTTTCAAACAAAAACACGGCAGAGTTAACTTGCTCTGCCGTGTTTTTTTAATTCCAAAATTTAGTGATTATTTTCCAATTTTCGACTTTGTTTTTGCAATTTTGCGTCTGGTAATTTTGCTTTTTTCAAAATTTTATGCTTGATCTAGCCAACTGTTATTTCAATATCGCCCGTATCCGTGGTGATTTCACATCTGCCGCCTGCGGAATTTTGAGGAATTCTCACTCTGCCTGTGTCGGTAGTAACAGAAAATGCCTTACCCGAAAGCAGACTTCCCTGCACATCGCCTGTTGAGGTTTCTATCACGATCTCAGCGGCATCGCAAGCGTTAAGCAAAACGTCACCCGTGTCCCTTTCAACAAAAAGTCGCTGTGAAACGATTACACCCTTAAGGGAAATATCTCCTGTATCTCCACTTGAAGAAAGGCTTTTACAGGAAAATTGATCCAATTCCACATCACCCGTGCTAACACCAATGAAAGCATCACCCATGCAAGTGACTCCCTGCACCTCTATCTCGCCTGTAGATGTCGAAAGGTCAAGTGTGGTTGTGGTAACACCCAAAACGCGAATATCACCCGTGGTGGTTTTTATCTTCAGGCTCGCCGTGGGAGAAGCTTGGCAAGTAGCATCTCCCGTGCTGAGGGAAATATCAACGCTTTCAAGCGCGATCCCCTTTGGAATATCGACGTCGCTCGTATCTGCCTTTACAGTAAGCGAGCCATACGTGCCCTTGGGCAAAAAGACAGTGATTTTCGGTTCAGCCAAAGGAATACCGATATGCTCATACCACGCGCGCGTGTCGGAAACCTCAACAATAAGCGTGCCGTCCTTTACCGAAACGCTGTGTTTAAGATTTTCTTGCTCGTAACATTCAATCTTGGTAATTTCGCCTTCGGTCTGCACAAGCAGGAAATCGGCGGTATCCGCTAAAATGGATATATTTTGATAGCTTTCTGTGACCTCATGCGTTGTGACTTCAAGCTTTACCGTTGAAAATTTCAAAAAATCAAAGTCAGCAGCCACAAGTGCGCCAAAAAAGACTGCACCCCCCAAGAGCACAAGCACCGCGCCGAGGGATAACCAAAGTACTGTTTTCTTACGCATCGTCACGCCCTCCCTTCAAGATCCAACATTTCACACCAAGGATACACTTTTTTGCAAGTAAAAAAGTCCCCTTAGTTGCCGCCTTGCTCGCATAAAACATGAAGATCGAAAGCCCCGCGCACACAAGGGCGGCTCCAAACAACCCCACGCCGGTAATTTTGTTGCTGAAAAGAAACAAAACAATTCCTGCGAGCGCGCCGCCAACGCCGCTTGCAGCAAGCGCCGCACCCGTTGCCCACAAGGAAATGAGAATCGAAAGAGCGCAGGCAAAAATCCCCAGCACCACAGCAAAGCCACCAGCCAAAAGCGAGATCCAAAGCGGTGCACCAAGCACCAAAAGCAGGATCTCCCAACCGCGGAATGCCCTTTTCGGCTTTATTTTATCCCTGACCAAGGAGCCAAGCGGTATTTGCGACAGGATCTCGCGCACCACATCGTCAAGCGAGCCGACGGCAAGAACCGCCTCCTCTTCACTCGCCCCTTCCTCAATGCGGTCATCGATCATCTCACCGTAAAATTCGGCGCGCGCGTCGATCTCGCCCTCGGGCAGACCCGCAAGCCTTGCCCTTAAGCTTGCAATAAATTCTTGTTTATTCAAAGCGCCTCATCTCCCTTCGTTACAAATTGATAAATTGACATCACCTCGCGCCACTCGCGCTTAAATTCTAAAATACGCGCCGCGCCCGCCTTTGTGATACGATAATATTTGCGAAGCCTGCCGCCGTGCTCTACCGCCTCCACCGTCAAAAGCCCCGAAAGTTCAAGGCGCTTTAAGATCGTATAAAGCGTCGATTCCGACATTTCGATATAGGGCTTCATATCCTTGATGATCTTGTAGCCGTAGGAAGCCTCATTTTTGATAGCGGCAAGCACGCAAACATCTAGCAGCCCACGCTTCAATTGAATATCCATATGATACCTCCCCTCACGTAATACATCATATCACGAAGTATTGAGATTGTCAAGCGCTTTTAAAATTTTTTATGGAATTTTGAAACTTGACAAAAAAGACGTTTTTTGATATAACAAAAATGTAATAAAAAAAGGAGAACTTTTTTATGACGAAACGCAAAAGAATAACAGTTGCCGCGATTGCCGTTTTTTGTGCCGTGCTCATTGGGCTTGGTTCATTCTTTGGTATACGCGCATACCAAAACCGCGATTGGCAATTTACAGTAGCCGATACCCTGCCCAACGGTGAGGGTAAAAGTGCCACGGTCATTCTGCTTGGCGGTCAATCGAACGCTTCTGGCTGCAGCCGTGACGACTACTTAAAAAAGAACGTTTCCGCCGAGAAATACGCAGAGTATGAAGCAGGCTATGATAACGTCTATATCAACTATTATGCCACAGGCACAAATGAATCGCGCGCATTTGTAAAATGTGCCGCAAGACAAGGCGAGGCAGGCGGGCATTTCGGCCCCGAACTCGGTCTTGCCGAAAAGTTGCATGCCGAACGCCCCGATGAAACCTTTTTTATCATTAAGTGTGCGTGGGGTGGAACAAACCTTTTCAAGCAGTGGCTCTCCCCCTCCAGTGACGGCAAAACAGGCGAGCTTTACAAAGCGTTTGTAAAATACGTCAAGACAAGCATAAAATATCTGAAGTCAAAGAACTACGACGTAAAAATTGAAGCGATGTGCTGGATGCAGGGCGAATCTGACTCCTTCTCAACTGAGCATGCTACAGGATATGCCCTGCATCTGACCAATTTTATCGCCGATATCCGCGATGAATTTTCGCACTATGCCGCCGATGACGGTATTGCATTTATTGATGCCGCAATCGCTGATAATCCCGTATATTGGGCCTTTTGCGATATGGTTAATGCCTCAAAGCAGCAGGTGGCAGATGCCTCGCCCATGAATGTCCTGATCGACACCAACGCCGAGGGACTGACCACCAAAAACGAGCCTGAAGAAAACCCAGACCAAGCGCATTACGATGCGTTAAGTGAAATCAAGCTCGGGCATTTGTTTGGCGCGGAAGTACTTAAGTTTTGTGAGTAAAAAAGAAAAAACGCACCGGTGCGTGTTCTCCAATAAGAGCACACGCACCGGGGCGTTTTTTACATGGCAGGGCCAATTGAATTTTGACCGATTATTCAAACCGAATATTTCCCGTATTTGTTTTTATTACGCATCTTCCGGCGATCACATCCCCAATTACGGGTTTGGGTATTTCCATTTTACCCGTGTTCGTGCGAACAACGAACACCGTGCTCGGCGGCAGTTTGCCGCAAACCTTTCCCGTTTTGGTCTTCACAAAAATTTCGGGAGCAGAGCAATCGTTTAGCAACACACTTCCGGTGTTTCGTTCGATCGAAATGCTTTCTTTTGCGACAAGATTGTTCAGCGAAACAGCTCCGGTGTTCCCTTTCGAATCCAATTTTGCGCAACAGACATTTTCCAAATTTATCCTTCCCGTGTTTACCCGAACATCCAAGGTTCCGCTACAAGAAACAGAGCATATATCGACGCCCCCCACGTTCGAGCGCACCGATATCGCTTCAAGAGTCGATTGAGGAACACACAACGCCACCTTTGAACGATCGATGCCCATTCTTAACAAATGGTACCATCTTCTTTTTCTCGGCATAATGGTAAGCGTACCGTCTTGGATCGAAAATTCGTACGGGCGCTTTTTCTTTTCGAAAAAAACGATTTTTGTACGAGCATCATTCGATGGCTCTATCTTGACCTTGGCATCCTTGGCGTCAAGCAGTATTTGTTTATATACATCTGTGATTTCATGCGTATTTGTGGCATATTTTGTAATCATTTTGCGCCCTCTTAACAGATTTTGGTTTATCGATGGGTTTATTTTATCACATTTCTTATTAAAAAGCAAGAAAAAGTCCCCGATTGGGGAGCGGAGAGATTCGAACTCTACCGAAACGCGTTGCGTTTCGCCTTGAAGATTCACCATACAACTACCGAAAACTACTATTTGGTGTGAATCTTCCACGAGAGTTCTCATTCCCCCGCTCTGGCCACGCAAAAAAAGATATTTTGGATAAGTTTGCGAACAGATTCGAACTCTCGTAAAAATTATCATTGCTGTCGAAAATAAAACCGAGCGATATTTTAATCTAATATAAAATTTCTAAGGCAAGTGTTCGACGTAGAATAGAACGTCATTTGCTTCAGTCTGTCATAATCTCTTGCTTTAAGTACCTGTTGCTGTTCAAAGGTAGAGAACGTCAAATTTACAAAAAGTGTTGCGATATTTTAGAGAGCGTGATATAATATAAGAAATTAACTAAGATTTAGTACTTGGAGGACACTATGGCTGAATTTGATAGTTGGATTGAAGCTCAAGAATTTCAAATTACTCTTGATGCACAAGGCAAAATTATTGATTTCCTTGATCCCGAAACCAAAAGACCAAATACCCCTGAAGAAAGAATACGCCAAAAAATGGCTCAAATCATTGTTTGTGAATTGGGGTATCCCAAAAGCCATGTTGCGTTAGAACGGGCAATTAATATTGGGCGAGAAATAAAGCGAGCTGATATCGTTGTTTATCACACAGCTGCGGCGTGTGCTTCTAACGATCAGGGAAATATTTATCTTATTGCCGAAATCAAAGCTCCTACCATATTGGAATCCGATGGACAGCTTACTGCGTATCTTAGTGCCACATCAGCACAAGGTGGTTTTTGGTCTAATGGAAATAAGATTGAATTCTACAGAAAAGATTTGGTTGCTGGAAATATTATACCATGGCTTGGTATTCCGAAGTTTGAGCAAGCATGGGACAGTATAGGCAAGTATAGAAAAAGTGATTTAATTGTTCCTGTAGATTTGAAATTGGCATTTCGCAGATGCCACAATGCAATATATCGTTCAGGTATTGACTCTGAGGATATTGCGCTTGATATGGTGAGAATTATTCTTTCCAAAATCGAGGATGAATCGAGTAGTAAGGAAGAATGTGACTTCCATATTACACCCGAGGAATTTAACGATCCTAAAGCCAAAGATGCTGCTTGCTTGCGTGTCAGAAAACTATTTTATGCAGTTCGCGATCGTTATAAGGATGTTTTTACTGCAACTGAGGAGATCACTGCATCTAATAACCAATTAGCAGTTGTTATTTCACAATTACAACAATACTCCTTTATGGATTCTCCACATGATGTTATTGGTACAGCGTATGAAACATATGTAGCGGCACATCTCAAAGGAGAACGTGGACAATACTTTACTAATCGTCTTGTAGTTAACATGATGGTTAAAATGGCAGCACCTAATGAAAGGGATATTATTTTAGATCCTGCTTGTGGAAGTGGTGGCTTCATTTTAACTTCTATGAACTACCTTTTTGATAAGATTGATGCTTCCTCACGTACAGCAAATGCAAAAGAGGTTCTCAAACGAAATGTTGTACACCAATTATTTGGTGTAGATATTTCTCCAAAGCTTGTCAAAATTGCAAAAGCAAATATGCTTCTTGGAAAAGATGGACATGGCGGTATCGAACACGCTAATAGTTTGGATAGTGTTTCAAAACTCTCTGCCAAGTTCAATGACCTTTGTGGCATTGGAAAACCATCGATTATCTTAACCAACCCGCCTTTCGGCTCTGGACACGACCTGCGAATTAAAGAAGGAAACATACTTTCCCAATACAAGAATGGTTCACAGTGGGAAGTTGGCGAAAATGGTGCAATTGAATATAGTGATAAATTAAACGATCGCCAAGGCGTTGCACCTGAACTCCTGTTCTTAGAAAAATGCTTAAACTGGATAAAAGAGGGTGGCATTATTGGCATTGTAATGGCAAAAGGGCAATTAGATAACAGAGAGGCGTTAGCTGTTAGAAAGCTCGTTTGCGAAAAGGCACAAATACTTGCTGTAGTTAATTTACATGAGGATACATTTGAGCCGTTCTGTGGTTCTAAAGCGTCTGTTATTTTCCTCAAGAAAACAGCAACTCCTGTGACCGATTACCGCATATTTATGGCGATATCCAACAAAGTTGGACAAACCAGTCGCGGTGAAACGATCTTCAAAAAAGATTCCGAGGGCAGCCCAATAATTAAAAACGGACAACATATCTTGGATGAAGATTTGTCCGAAATTGCAGATAGCTATGCGAGTTTCAAACAGGGGTGTTTAAAAGAAAGTGAATTCCGTTTTTCAATAGCATTCTCTGATTTGGATGCAGATTCTTTGTCATTTAATCCGGTGCATTACTTGCCGCAACATAACGCTGCCTTCAGAAAAGTTATCACGTTGGGTGAACGCGAAGATTTTGAAATCCATCGCTTGGGAGACTTGGCCAATGTCTATAACGGGCCTCGGTTTAAGCGCCCTTACGCAGATGTAGGCGTAACTACCGGAGAGACTATCAGAAAATATTTTACGGGAACAGCACTAACTCAATTGAACTCTGATAATGTAAAATACTTAGATAGCTCCAAAGCTACTCCCCAAGTTAAAAAGCAACTGGATGCACTAACGATACACAAAGGATACATTTTAGTCTCAGATTCAGGAACTCTAGGCAGAGTCACATATGCTCTAAGCCAACATGATGGTCATGTAGCAACAAACAACTTAATCCGAATTGTCGTAGAGGATACCGCCTTGCGAGGATATTTATATGAATTCTTGAAAAGCGATTTGGGACAGAGTCTCATGCTGAAGAATGCTTATGGTACAAATCAAGAGCATTTGGAACCTGATGTTATTGCAGATATTCCGATTCCTGTTCCCAAGGACAGATCGCTAATTGAAAGAATTGGGAATGCCGTAATTCAGTCTATCGACGAATTGGAAAACTCTATCAGTTTGGGTAATTCTGCAAGAGAATTGATGCAGGCATCGTTTGAATAACAAATCACAAGGGCACCGCTGTAGCGGTGCCCTTGTTTATCATAAGATTCACATAAATATTGTATAACATGTGAGAGTTCGCGTCTGTGTTTAGAAAAATATCTTTTTTGTACGCACAAACCGGAAATAAAAATTTTGCCCATAAAAACAGAAAAACCCTGATAAAATCAGAGTTTTTCTGTGGCTATATCTTTTTTGTAGCCCTTTGATGGCGGAGAGAGAGATTCTGAACTCTACCGAAACGCGTTGCGTTTCGCCTTGAAGATTCCCCGCAGAACTGCCAAACGGCATGATTTAGTGTGAATCTTCCACGAGAGTTCTCATTCCCCCTCTTTGCCACGCAAAAAAGGCACCCGATTGGGTGCCTTTTTGCGTGGCGGAGAGAGAGAGATTCGAACTCTCGGTAGGGTATTAGCCTACACACGATTTCCAGTCGTGCGCCTTAGACCAACTCAGCCATCTCTCCGTGCGACCTATATATCATACCAAAGAAAAGCGGGATTGTCAAGAGGTTTTTTAAATTTTTTCGGCGTTTTTTGCGCAATTTCTTCTTTAATGTGACAAACTATATATTGACATTATATATATTAAATGTTATACTAATCTTTGTATTTTTATTGTTGTTTTTGAGGTTTATGATTATGATCATTACGGATTTTCTTGAAAGTAATGCGAGGCAATTCCCCGATGACGTGGCGTTGGTTGAGATCAACCCCGCCGAAAAGGAAACCAGACGCATGACATGGCGCGATTACGAGCTGGTTGAGCCTACGCTGCGCGCACCCTACTACCGCCGCGAGATCACTTGGCGCGTATTTGACGAAAAAGCGAACCGCTTTGCAAACGCGTTAACGGCGCGCGGCATCGGCAAGGGCGACAAGGTTGCCATTTTGCTGATGAACTGCATCGAGTGGCTGCCGATCTATTTCGGAATTCTTAAAACAGGCGCGCTTGCCGTGCCGCTGAACTTCCGCTATGCTGCAAGCGAAATTACATATTGCCTTGAGCTTGCTGAGGCAGATGCTTTGGTATTTGGCCCCGAGTTTATCGGGCGCGTGGAGGAGATCGCCGATACGATCAGCCAAAACCGCTTGCTGATCTATGCAGGCGCGGGCTGCCCCTCCTTTGCCGAGGATTATGCCGAAATGACCGCTGAGTGCTCGGGTGTTTATCGCACTCCCAAGATCTCTGAGGATGACGACGCCGCTATCTATTTTTCCTCGGGCACAACGGGCTTCCCAAAGGCGATCCTGCACTCGCATCGCGCTTTGGTGCACGCCTGCCGCACAGAGCAAATCCATCACAGCCAAACACGTGATGACGTATTTTTATGCATTCCTCCCCTTTACCACACGGGCGCTAAGATGCACTGGTTCGGCAGCCTTCTTTCCTGCTCAAAGGCAGTGATCTTGAAGGGCACATCCCCCGAAACGATCCTGCGTGCCGCATCCGAGGAGCATTGCTCTATCGTGTGGCTCTTGGTGCCGTGGGCACAGGATATTCTTGCCGCGCTTGACAGTGGCAAGCTAAAGCTTTCAGATTACGATCTTAAAAATTGGCGCTTGATGCACATCGGTGCCCAGCCCGTTCCCAAGAGCCTCATTCGCCGCTGGAAGGAATACTTCCCGCATCACGATTACGATACCAACTACGGCTTATCCGAGTCGATCGGCCCCGGCGCTGTGCACCTTGGTGTTGAAAACGTACACAAGGTCGGTGCCATCGGCAAAGCGGGCTTTGGTTGGGAAACCAAAATTACCGATGCCGTGGGGCAAGAGGTTGCACGCGGCGAGGTTGGCGAGCTTTGCCTGCGCGGCCCGGGTGTGATGAAGTGCTATTACAACGATGAGGCGGCCACTGCTGCGACACTCCGTGACGGCTGGCTTTGCACGGGCGATATGGCAATGGAGGATGAGGACGGCTTTATCTTCCTTGTTGACCGCAAGAAGGACGTCATCATCACGGGCGGTGAGAACCTTTACCCCGTACAGATCGAGGACTTCCTTTCGGGCTTTGACAAGATCAAGGACGTTGCCGTCATCGGCTTGCCCGACGTACGTCTTGGCGAGATCGCGGTTGCCGTGATCGAGCTAAAAGAGGGCGTTAGCTGTACCGAAGAAGAGATTATGGAATTTTGCCAAAATCTGCCCCGCTACAAGCGCCCCCGCAAGCTGATCTTTGCCAAGGTGCCGCGCAACCCCACCGGCAAGATCGAAAAGCCCAAGCTCCGCCAGATCTACGGCGGCGAGCGTTTGGTCGCGGCACAAAATAACGGCTAATTTTATCACGACAAAGAAGGAACTGTATTTATGAAAAAACTAATGATTGGCAACGAGGCTGTTGCCAGAGGCCTTTACGAGGGCGGAATCGGGCTTGTTTCAAGCTACCCCGGCACTCCCTCTACCGAAATTACTGAGTTTTTGGCTACATATAGCGACATTCACAGCGAATGGGCACCCAACGAAAAGGTTGCCGCCGAGGTAGCCTTCGGCGCTTCGCTTGGCGGAATGCGCACTGCATGTGCCATGAAGCACGTTGGTCTTAACGTTGCCGCGGACCCCCTTTTCACCCTTTCTTATACGGGTGTAACGGGCGGTATGGTGATCTGCGTTGCCGATGACCCCGCCATGCACTCCTCGCAAAATGAGCAGGATTCGCGCCACTATGCGATTGCCGCAAAGGTGCCGATGCTGGAGCCTGCCGATTCTGCCGAGGCGCTTGCCTTCTCCCGTGATGCCTTTGCACTCTCTGAGCAGTTTGATACCCCCGTGCTCCTGCGCATGTGCACACGCGTGGCGCACAGCCAATCTGTTGTTGAGCTTGGCGAACGCGTGAGCGTTGAAACCAAGCCTTATGTAAAAAACGGCGCAAAATACATCATGATGCCCGGCAACGCCAAAAAGCGTCACCCCGTGGTTGAGGAGCGCACCAAGGCGCTTGCCGCTTATGCCGAGAATTGCCCCTATAACCGTGTTGAGATGGGTGGCACCAAGATCGGTATCATCACCTCGGGCACATGCTACCAATATGTAAAAGAGGTGTTTGGTGACAGCGTATCCGTTTTGAAGATCGGTATGCCCTACCCTCTGCCCGAAAAGCTCTTCCGCGATTTTGCCGCAAAGGTAGAAACGCTTTACGTTATTGAGGAGCTTGACGGCATTATCGAGGCACATTGCCAATCGCTTGGCATTGATGTTATTGGCAAGGAGCTCTTCTCTCCCATTGGCGAGTACTCGCAGGGCTCTATCCGTGCGGCTTTCGGGCTTGAAGAGCCGAAATCCACCGCGCTTGACGAGGTACTGCCCATGCGCCCCCCCATGATGTGTGCAGGCTGTCCGCACCGCGGCATTTACTACACGCTCGCGAAAAACAAGGTAACCGTGATCGGTGATATCGGCTGCTACACGCTTGGCGCGCAGCCGCCCCTTTCTGCCGTTGACAGTACCCTTTGCATGGGTGCCTCTGTTTCGGGCGTACACGGCTTCAACCTTGCCAGAGGCAAGGATGCCGAGAAAAAGACGGTTGCCGTTATTGGCGACTCCACCTTTATGCACTCGGGCATGACGGGCCTTGTCAACATCGCCTACAATGCCTCCAACTCCACTGTTATCATTCTTGACAACTCTATCACAGGCATGACGGGTCACCAGCAAAACCCCACAACAGGCTACAACATCAAGGGCGATCCTGCCGCTAAGGTAGATCTTGAAGCACTGTGCCGCGCGTTGGGCATTCACCGTGTGCGCGTGGTAGATCCTTACGATCTTGCGGCATGTGATGCGGCAATCAAAGAGGAGCTTGCTGCCGAGGAGCCCTCTGTTATCATTTCCCGCCGCCCCTGCGTGCTTCTGAAATCTGTAAAAACCGCACCCGCGCTTCGTGTCAACGAGGACAAGTGCAAGAAGTGCAAGAGATGCGCGACGCTCGGTTGCCCTGCGATCAGCATCAAGGGCGGCAAGGCATCCATTGATGCAACGCTCTGCGTTGGCTGTGAGGTTTGCGTTGAACTTTGCAAATTTGACGCCATTGAAAAAGGAGGTTGCGCAAAATGAAGACCACAAACATTATGATCGTTGGCGTGGGCGGACAAGGTAGCCTGCTTGCCTCAAAGCTCCTTGGCTCCCTTTTGCTTGACGAGGGCTATGACGTAAAGGTTTCCGAGGTGCATGGCATGAGCCAGCGCGGCGGAAGTGTTGTTACATATGTAAAATTTGGCGAAAAGGTATACTCTCCCATCATTACCGAGGGCGAAGCGGATTACATCCTCTCCTTCGAGAAGCTTGAGGCTGCACGCTGGGCATCCTGCCTCAAGGACGGTGGCAGAATCATTGTAAACACCCAGCAGATCGATCCTATGCCTGTTCTCATTGGCAATGCTGAATATCCCGAAGAAGTGCTTGATGCGCTGACCGCCAAGGACATTTCGGTGGATGCACTCGACGCCCTTGCGATCGCAAACGACGCAGGCAGTGCGAAGGCTGTTAATATCGTATTGCTTGCACGCCTTGCAAAGCTCCTTGATATCCCTTACGAAAAGTGGCTTGCCGCTATCGAGAAGAATGTAAAGCCGCGTTTTGTTGAACTCAATCAAAAGGCTTTTTCAATCAGCTACAAAAAATAAATCGAACGAAAGGGTCAAAAAGTCATGGAAAAGCGTTATTATCAACCCGAAATTGAAACCATGCCGCGCGAGCAGCTGAAAGCCCTGCAATCCGAAAAGCTGATAAAGCAGGTCAAGCACGTATGGGAGCACTGCCCCCCCTATCGCAAAAAAATGGAAGAAAAGGGTGTAACGCCCGATGATATTAAGGGCATTGAGGATCTTTACAAGCTTCCGTTTGTCACAAAGAGCGATCTGCGCGACACCTACCCTTACGGTATGCTTGCCGCACCGCTTTCCGATTGTGTACGTATCCAATCGACATCGGGCACAACGGGCAAGCGCGTAATTGCTTATTATACCCAAAAGGATGTTGACCTTTGGGAGGATTGCTGCGCACGCGCTATTGTGGCTGTCGGCGGCACCAAGGAGGACGTTGTTCAGGTCGGTTACGGCTATGGCTTATTTACAGGCGGCGCGGGGCTTCATGGCGGCTCTCACAAGGTAGGGTCTTTGACGCTGCCGATGTCGAGCGGCAACACCGAGCGCCAGATCCAATTCATGATGGATCTAAAATCTACCATTCTTTGCTGCACCCCCTCCTACGCCGCATATCTTGGTGAGGCGTTGAAGGAGGCGGGCTACAAGCCCGAGGATAATTCCCTCAAGGCAGGCATTTTCGGTGCCGAGCCCTGGACAGAGGAGATGCGCCGTGATATTGAAGCAAGCCTTGGCATTAAGGCTTACGATATCTACGGTCTTACCGAAACCTCCGGCCCCGGTGTAGCCTTTGAATGTGAAGCACAAAAGGGCATGCACATCAACGAGGACCACTTCCTCGCTGAGATCATTGACCCCGATACGGGCGAAGTTCTGCCCGAGGGCAGCAAGGGCGAGTTGGTATTCACCTCGCTTGACAAGGAAGCGTTCCCTCTCTTGCGTTACCGCACGCGCGATATCTGTGTGCTTGATCGCACGCCCTGTGCCTGCGGCCGCACGCATGTGCGCATGGCTAAGCCCATGGGCAGAAGCGATGATATGATGATCATTCGCGGTGTAAACGTGTTCCCGAGCCAGATCGAAACCGTACTCTTAAACGAGGGCTATGCCCCCAACTACCAGATCGTTGTGGACCGTGCAAAGAACAACGATACACTCGATGTTTACGTAGAGCTCTCCCCCGAGCAGTTTACCGATACCGTGAGTGGCATTACCGCGCGCGAAAAGGCACTGGCGGGTGCAATGCGTACCATGCTTGGCATTGGTGCTGTTATTCACTTGGTTGCCCCCAAGACCATTGCACGAAGCGAAGGCAAGGCAGTACGCGTCATTGACAAGCGCAAGCTGCACGACTAATACCGAAGGGAGATAACGAAATGGCTATCAAACAACTGACCGTATTTGTAGAAAACCGCCAAGGAGCGCTGGTTGAGATCACCGATCTCTTTGCCTCCTACGGCGTAGATATGCGCGCCCTCTCGATTGCCGATACGCAGGATTTCGGCATTTTGCGCGTGATCGTAAACGATACCGCCGAAGCACTCCGCATCCTTCACAGCAAGGGCTACCTTGTACAGGCAACCGACGTGATTGCCGTAAAGATCTCCGACGCACCCGGCAAGCTCTCCGCCGCCCTGCACGCGCTTAACGTTGCAGACATTAACGTAGAGTATCTTTACGCATTCCTTGCACGCACGCAACGCCACGCTTATGTGGTACTTCGTGTGGAAGATAACGCCGCCGCCTCAAGCGTGCTTGAGGATGCAGGCTTCCACATGGTTAGCGAGGAAGATATTAAAAAGCTTTAAAAAAACGTGCCGCTTCTTAAGGAAGCGGCACATTTTTTGTTTGTTATTTACATGCTTGTGTTAAATATTCCTCTGCAAAATGCGCGGCAACCGCGCCGTCAGCCGTAGCGGTTACGATCTGCCTTAATGCCTTCGTGCGCACATCACCCACGGCAAACACGCCTCCAAGGCTTGTTCTTGTGGTTTCATCAGCCACCACGTACCCTGCCTCATCAAGCGCGACCTGCCCTTTCACAAGGTCGGTTGCGGGCGTGCGCCCGATGCTGATAAAGAGCCCATCGAGTGCAAGCGTTTCACGTGCACCATCTCCAACGCTCTCAATGACCGCGCCCGTAAGTTTCCCTTCAGCCAAAAGCTCTACTACCCTACTGTTCCATTTAAATGCAACGTTTTGTGCCTGCATCAGCGGCTCGTGGTAGATTTTTGTGGCACGAAGTGTATCGCGGCGGTGTATCACATACACCTTTTTGCAAATTCTTGAAAGATAGAGTGCATCGGCAGCAGCGGAGTTTCCACCACCCACCACGGCAACCGTTTTTCCGCGGAAAAACATACCGTCACATGCGGCACAGTATCCGAGCCCGCGCCCAACAAGCGCTTGCTCATTTTCAACACCGAGGTGACGGTGCGTGGCACCCGTTGCAAGGATCACGGTTTTGGCATGAATATCGGCTGTATCGGTTTTGATCTGTTTAGGAGATGCCGTGAGATTTAGCGAGAGCACCTCTGCGTTTAACGTTTCTGCCCCAAAGCGCACAGCACCCTGCTGCATATTAGCACCAAGTGTAAATCCGTCAACCCCTTCGGGAAAACCGGGATAATTATCGATTTGTGCGGTTTCGGTCATCTGCCCACCGGGGGAAAGCTTTTCGATGAGCACGGTATCAAGCCCTGCCCTTGTTGCGTAAAGCGCGGCGGTGTAACCCGCAGGGCCTCCGCCTACAACGGCAACGTCATAAATCTTATCTGACATAACTGCCCCGCTTATTGCAAAAGGTCAAGCAGGCGCGCCTTGGTCTGTGCACCGAGGGTCTGATTGACGACCTCGCCGTTTTTCAGGACAAACAAGGAAGGAATGCTCATCACGCCAAATTTTTCGGCAAGCTCGCCCTCGGCATCCACGTTGATCTTACAGATCTTGTATTCGGGGTGCTCTGCGGCGATCTCGTCAAGCACGGGCGCGATCATGCGGCACGGACCGCACCAATCCGCGTAAAAATCAAGCAAAACGGGCTTTTCGCTTTGCAGAACCTCGTTTTCAAAATTTTCCTTATTGACATAAACAACAAACATATTCCAATCTCCTTTTTTATTTAGTATTTGTATCATTTTATTGAATTAACCAAGCAACACATCCATCGCGAGCATCAGGCAAAAGCCAACAAGCAAGGCAAAGGTTGCGCCCTTTTCGCCGCCGTGTGCATGGGTTTCGGGGATCATTTCATCGCTGACCACATAAAGCATCGTGCCGCCCGCAAAGGCAAGCGCAAAGGGGAGCACCGCCGCAGCAAGGCTGACGGCAAAATACCCGATAAACGTGCCGACCACCTCAACCACGCCCGTCAGGGACGCATATAAAAAGGTTTTACGCGGTGAGATCCCTGCTGCCAGCATCGGGCCGATGATGACCATGCCCTCAGGGATATTTTGTAGTGCAATGCCGAGCGCGATCATCAAGGCATCCCCCGTATTACCCGAGCCAAAGCCAACACCTGCGGCAATCCCCTCGGGTAGGTTATGAATGGCGATCGCCATGACAAACAAAAACACTTTGTTTAACCGTTCGTTGCCATGATGCGCCTCCTCCGCGCCACCCGCGAGTCTGTGCAAGTGCGGAACAAGGCGGTCAACGAGGACAAGGCAAAAGGCACCTGCAAAAATGCCGCCAATCACGATCAAAAGTCCCAAGCGCCCTGCATAATCAAAGGCAGGGAGAATGAGCCCCAGCACTGCCGCCGCCAGCATCACACCTGCCGCAAAGGCAAGCACGATATCGCTGAAGCGGTGCGATGTTTTTTTAAAGAAAAATCCGATCACGGCGCCAAAAACCGTGGCGCCACCGACACCAAGTGCCGTTAAAAGAACAAGTCGCATAACAACCTCCGCTTACTGCTTCTTTATTTATTTTAGCACAAAAAAATAAAATATGCAAGCATTGACAACGACATATCATGATGTTATTAATCATTATCGGAAATCACATGTAGAAGCGAGGGCTCAAAAATGGATCTGACAAATAAGACAGTTTGCTTTCTTGGCGACAGTATCACTAAGGGGCACAGCGCAAGTGCACCGGAAAAGTGCTACGTTTCCCTGTTTGCGGCAGCGCACCCCGAGGCAACGGTACACAATTTCGGCATCAGCGGCACGTGCATTGCAAAGCACTACTTTCCGAAAAAAGGAATGGATCGCAAAAATTTTATCACCCGCTTGGCAGAGATGCCCGAGCACGCTGATCTTGTTTGCGTATTTGGCGGCACCAACGATTTCGGCAGAGGTGATGCACCGATGGGTAAATTCGGCGACACCGAAAACGACACCTTTTACGGTGCGCTTTATGCCCTGTCCCTCGCCCTCATTAACAAGTATCCCACCGCACGCATCGTCTTCTTCACACCCCTGCATCGAAACCGCAAGGGTGACAGCAACGTTGCCGTACGTGCTGACGGAGAGTGGACGCTTGAGGATTACGTCAATGCCGTGCGCAAAAACGCCGCATACTTCGCCTTCCCCGTACTCGATCTTCACGTAATGTCGGGCTTCCAGCCGCAGGTTCCCATCATTAAGGAGCTCTACACTGCCGACGGCTGCACCCGAACGATAGAGGTTATGAAAAGCTGTTCCACATCGTGAACAATTTTATTGAGCATCTTGAATAAGGTAGGAAACAGGCACCGCCAAAGCGGTGCCTGTTTTTGGTGCCGGAATGCGTGCCTACCTCGTTTTTACAAAACGAGGTTGAAAGAACGCCTCGGCGGCTGGACACCGCCGTTTGCTCCGCAAAATCGGCGTTCTTTCCTGCGCCCATTTTGTTTGCATAAACTTTCACCCACAGCAAGGGCGCAGACCCCCGATTTTCAAAGCACCAAATAAGAGAGGGCTTCGCTTTTGCGAAGCCCTCTCTTATTTGGTGCCGGAAGCGGGGGTCTGAACCTCTATTTCGCCTGCGGCGAAATGTAAAGTTTCGTTTTATACACTGCAGATCTCTTTGTTTTAGTGGAAACTTTAAGCGGGTTCTCCCTGATCCAACTTCCGGCACCAAAAAAGGGGCTGCCCATTCGGGCGCCCCTTTTTTGGTGCCGGAAGCGGGGGTCGAACCCGCACGGTATCGCTACCACTGGATTTTGAGTCCAGCACGTCTGCCAATTCCATCATTCCGGCGAACAGATAATATTATAGCATGTATAAGTAAAAAAATCAAGTGCTATTTTAAATTTTTTTGTGATTTTAGCTTTTTCGCCAAGCAAGCCGACAAGAACTTCCTTCCCGACAATGCATATACTGAAAAGGAAACGAAAGGAGGCTTTGAAAATGAACCGAGAAACCGAACTGCCACGCGATACAGGTACAGGATTTTTGGTGGTGCAGGTCACCACAGCAAACTCAGCGATCCCCCTCTCGGGCGCTCAAGTCACGATATCGAGGGCGCGTGATGACGGAACTGACGTATTATACGAATTACAAACCGGAAACGACGGCAAAACACCGCGTGTTTCGCTCCCTGCCCCTGCACGCGGTGCCTCACAGCGCCCCTCCTCGGTGCCGCCCTTCTCCACCTACAATGTATCCGTTGTACTGCAGGGCTACGAGCAAGCCATTTACAACGAGGTACCCATCTTTGACGGCATCATTGCCATGCAGCAAGCCGATCTTATCCCCGTGCCCGAAAATCAATACCCTGACGGATTTGCGGTAAAGCGTCCCAATTTGTTTGAAAACACACCCCCGGCGCTTTGAAAGGAGGAGGTATGCCGACTACACCTTTTATTCCCGAAACCGTTACCGTGCATCTTGGCCGTCCCGAGCAAAATGCCAGGAACGTAACCCTCCCCTTTCTTGACTACGTGGCAAACGTAGCCTCGAGTGAGATCTACCCCACGTGGCCCGAAAATGCGATCCGTGCCAACATGTATGCCCAAATATCCTTTGTGCTGAATCGTATTTATACAGAATACTATCGCTCGCGCGGCTACGATTTTGACATTACAAATTCCACCTCTATTGATCAATCCTTTGTGGAGGGTAGAGATATCTTTGAAAACATAAAGGAGCTGGCAGGACAGCTTTTTAACGACTATATCGTGCGCCAAGGGAACGTAGAGCCCCTGCTTGCCGCCTATTGTGACGGGCGCGAGGTCACCTGTGAGGGGCTTTCGCAATGGGGGAGTGTTGAGCTTGCCGAGCAAGGTCTTACTCCCTACGAGATCTTGACCTACTATTATGGCGATGACATCAATTTAGTGCAAAACGCCCCAACGGCAGGCACTACGGAAAGCGCGCCTGTGGTGCCCTTGCGGTTAGGCTCTGTCAATGACGACGTGCGTGTGATACAGCTGCGCCTCAACCGCATTTCCGCGAACTACCCTTCTATCCCAAAGATCTTACTGGTTGACGGCATTTTCGGCACCGATACCGAAGCAGCGGTGCGACGCTTTCAAGAAATTTTCGGGCTTGCCGCTGATGGCGTAGTGGGAAAATCCACTTGGTACTACATTCGCCGCATTTACAATGCCGTTAAGCGCCTCAATGAGCTGGACTCTGAGGGAGTGACGATCGAGGAGATCACACAGCAATACCCAGGGGTCCTGCGCGAGGGGGATGCCAGCCTTGGTGTTGCCAATCTGCAATATTACCTGAACTATCTTTCGGGATTTTATAACACCATCCCCCCCGTTGCGATAGATGGGGTATTCGGTGCAACCACCCGTGCCGCCGTGATCGATGCCCAAAACACCTTTGGGCTGGTAGCAGACGGCATTGTAGGGGAGCAGACATGGGATGCCATTTACGATGCATATCTCGGCATTGTATCCACGATCCCGCGCGAGTATATTGAAGGAAACGTGGTTCCCTTTCCCGGTGTGGTGCTGCGCCTTGGCTCTGACAGTGAGGACGTGCGGCTGCTACAGCAATACCTCAACTATATTGCAATGAGCTTTACCTCTATCCCCACGGTTGACGTCACGGGCTACTTTGGCCCGCGCACACGCGAGGCGGTGATTGCCTTTCAAGAGCAATTTCAGTTACCTGTAAACGGCACAGTTGGCGCGATCACATGGAATGCCATTATAGATATTTACGGCGACCTATATAACGGCGCAAGGCTTGGCGAGGGGCAATACCCCGGCTTTGAGATCGGAGGTTGATATGCCAAACAAGAACGAGCAAGAAGCGATCCGCAATCTGCAGCGCTACCTGCGGCAGCTCTCCTATGTAAACCCCAATATTCCCACACCCCCGATCGACGGTATTTATGATACCGCAACCAGAGAGGCTGTACGCGCCTTTCAACGTGAGGAGGGCTTAGGTGACACGGGCGTAGTGGATGACGCCACATGGGAGCTGCTCTTTAAAAGATATGAGGAGTCGCTTCGGCGAGAGGGCGCACCCGTGCCGCTTGCGCAATTTCCGCGCATCTCCCCGGGATACGCCCTGCGTGAGGACGATGAAAACTTTTTGGTACGGCTGGTACAGTACGCCCTTGGCGAGCTTGATCTGATCTACGAGGGCTTTGACGACGTGCCGCAAACCGGCATATACGATGCACAGACCATGGATGCGGTGCGCAGCTTTCAGCGCCGCCACGGACTTGCCGAAACAGGCGAGGTGGACCGTGCCACCTGGGATGCGCTTGCCACCACCTACAACCGCGAATTTGGCGGATATCAGAATCAATAACCCCCTTCCCCCACTGCTTTTGGCGGTGGGGGATTTTTTTAAAAAGCGAGAAAAACAAAGGAAAGTGGTAGATAAACCGACATAATCAGCCATAATCGCTTCTCGTTTCTTTCTTTTGACTTTGTTTGACTTTGACTTTGTTTGACCTTTGTCCTATACTAAAATCAGCAAAGGTCAAACAAAGTCAAAGGAGATATGCTATGTTAACCGATCAAATTGCCAAGCTGATTGAACAAATGCTGGAGGAAAGCGGCGGAGCGCTTGATCTGCAGCGCAACGAAATGGCGCAAAGCCTTGGGTGCGTGCCAAGCCAGATCAGTTACGTCATCACCTCACGCTTTACCCCTGAACGCGGATACCTGATCGAATCACGGCGCGGTGGGGGCGGACGCATCCGCATCATACGCAAACAGATGCACAAGAACGAGTATCTGATGCATTTTTTCCACGCGATCGGCAATAAAATTGAAGAGCGAGAGGCATTGGCGTACCTAAAGAATCTTGCAGATAACGATATCATTACCGACAGAGAAGCTATCATTGTAAGCAATGCCCTTTCTAGCGCCGCCCTCTCCCCCGTCACACCCGATGGCAGAGGCTTATTGCGCGCACAGATCTTTAAGCACATACTGCTATCGCTCATGCAGTAAAAGGAGTGATCCATATGAAATGCGAAAAATGTAACGAAAAAGAAGCTAGCTTTTTTTATGAGCAAACGATAAACGGCGAAAAGCGCTCCTACCATCTTTGCCACACCTGCGCTGAGGAGATGGGACTCATTACCAAGGGCAAAGCAGCCTTTATTGAGGATCCCTTCTCCGCCCTGTTCCCTGCGGGCTACGGCAATTTTATCGGTGATATTTTTGGGTTGCCGCAAAGCCTTGGTGTAAAGGCAAAAAAATGCGAGGGATGTGGCGTCACCTGGCAGGATATTGCAAAGTCCGGCAAGGTAGGCTGCCCCTTATGCTACGGCACGTTTGGCGACGAGCTGGAGCGTAGCATCCGCTCGATACACGGTAACGTTACGCATGTAGGACGCGCGCCCGCCGAAAGAATTGCGGCACTGGAAAAGAAAAACCGCATGGTGAATCTAAAAAGCGCATTAAAGACCGCAATAGAAGCAGAAAATTTTGAGGAAGCCGCACGCCTGCGCGACGAGATCCGCGCCTTGGAAAACGCACAAAAGGAGTGATAGTATGGCTTGGTATCAAATTAAGGGACCCCAGGCGGACATCGTGATCTCCTCACGCATTCGCTTGGCGAGAAATATAAATGGCTTTGCCTTTGGCAACAAACTGACAGACGAGCAAGCAAAAAATATTCTTTCACAGCTAGAACAGGCGCTTGGGGCAGAGTTTTTGCGTACCGATGTGGATTCACTTTCCCCCATAGCTGCCCGTGCGCTGGTAGAGCAGCATTTTATCAGCCCGGAGTTTGCAACACAAAAAAATCCCCGCGCGCTCTTTCGCTGCGACAACAAGAGCGTATATGTAATGGGGTGCGAGGAGGATCACATCCGCTTGCAGTGTATTCTCCCGGGGCTTGCATTGCAGGATGCCTACCGCTTTGCCGTGGCATGTGACGAGTCACTTGACGCGGCACTCGATATTGCATTTGACGAGAAATTAGGTTATCTTACGCACTGCCCCACCAATCTCGGCACGGGGCTGCGCGCCTCGGTCATGCTCTTCTTGCCGGCTCTGACGGAAAATCGCATGATCAATTCCCTCTCGCATCAGCTCTCCAAAATAGGCCTCACGATGCGCGGCATATACGGTGAGGGGTCAGCTGCACACGGATGCCTGTATCAAATATCCAACCAGATCACCCTTGGGCTTTCCGAGGAGGATATCCTGCATAAGCTTGAAGAAACCGTACAAAATATTATAAATAAGGAGCGCGAGCTGCGCTCGCGTGTCACGGGTGAGGCGGCGCTGATCCGCGAGGATAGAATTCACCGCGCAGAGGGGATCTTGCGGTATGCCACGCGCATCTCATCGGAGGAATTTTTCTCTCTTTACAAGGAGTTAAAGCTCGGCATTGCTGAGGGGATCATCACCTCGATCAGCGCCGAAACGCTCAACGCCCTACTCATTGCGGTGATGCCCGCGCAGCTCATACAAAATGAAGTAGATCCCCCGAAAAGCAGCACCGAGCGTGATGCACTGCGTGCCGCATTTATCAAAAAAGCATTGGAGGTGAAGCCACATGGCTAACCGTTTTACGGAAAAAGCACAAAATACACTCAATAACGCCCTGCGCTTTGCACGACAGCTAGGACACACTTATATCGGCTCTGAACACATTTTATTAGCGCTTGCCGCCGAAACCGACAGTGTAGCAGCCAAATTACTTGGCAAATACGGCATAACCGTGGAAAAGGTCAAAAATCGCATCGAGGCGCTAACCGGCACAGGCACAGAAAGCAATGTTTCCCCCGCCGATATGACGCCGCGCACCAAAAAGATCATTGAGGGCTCTGCCATGGAGGCTGTAAAGGGCGGGCAGGGCTACATTGGAACGGAGCATCTTTTGCTCTCTCTGCTTGCCGAGCGTGATGCGGTAGCTGTCCATATCCTTGAGCATTTGGGCGCAAACCCCGATGACCTTTGCCGTGAGATCATTACCCTGCTTGGCTCTGCGCCAACGCAAAACAATAACGGCGAAAAGGAGGCGGCGCGCAGCGGCAAGGGCGCGCTTTCAAACGCCCCCACGCTTGCCTCGTTTGGGCGCGATCTCACCGCACTTGCGCGTGAGGGGAAGATCGACCCTGTGATTGGGCGTGATAAGGAAACCGAGCGCGTTATTCAGATACTTTCCCGCCGCGCGAAAAACAATCCCTGCCTGATCGGCGAGCCGGGTGTTGGCAAGACCGCCGTGGTGGAGGGGTTGGCGCAAAGAATTGTTGACGGTGCTGTGCCCGAAACCCTCAAGGACAAGACCGTATTTACACTTGACATAGCAGGCATGATCGCAGGTGCAAAATACCGCGGAGAATTTGAGGAGCGCCTGAAAAACGTGATGAGCGAGGTCGCAAAAAGCCCTGATATCATCCTCTTTATCGATGAGATCCATACCATTGTGGGGGCAGGTGCCGCGGAGGGCGCGGTGGATGCCGCAAACATCATCAAGCCCGCGCTTGCGCGCGGTGAGATGCAGGTCATTGGCGCTACAACTATTGCCGAATATCGAAAGCATATTGAAAAGGATGCTGCGCTTGAGCGGCGCTTTCAATCGGTTACCGTGGGCGAGCCCACACCCGAGGAAGCGATCCTTATTTTGCGCGGTCTGCGCGACAAATACGAGGCACACCATAAGCTGAAGATATCGGATGAAGCGATCGATGCCGCAGTGGATCTTTCAAGCCGCTATATCAGCGACAGATATCTCCCTGACAAGGCGATCGATCTCATTGATGAGGCGGCATCTCGCCTGCGTATCTCGGCGCACACCTCACCCCCCGACCTCAAAGCAAGCGAAGCGCGCCTCACGGCGCTCGCACAGGAAAAGGAAGAGGCGGTATCGGCACAGGATTTTGAGCGTGCCGCCAAGCTGCGCGATGAGGAAAAGAGCCTGCGCGAATCGTATGAAAAGGAAATGGAAGCTTGGAAAAGCGGCGTAGGCGACACCGCGCTTACAGTATCTGCCCACGACATTGCCGACGTGGTAACGCAATGGACAGGAATTCCCGTCAATAGCCTTTTAGAGGAGGAAAGCACACGCTTACTCAATTTGGAAGCACTTTTGCAGGAGCGCGTGATCGGTCAGAATGCAGCAGTTACAGCCGTATCTAAGGCAATTCGGCGCGGTCGCATGGGGTTAAAGGATCCAAAGCGTCCCATTGGCTCCTTCATCTTTCTCGGCCCTACGGGCGTGGGCAAGACCGAGCTTACCAAGGCATTGGCTGAGCTGCTCTTTGGCGATGCCAACGCGATGATCCGACTTGACATGTCGGAATATATGGAAAAACACAGTGTTTCCAAAATGATCGGTTCCCCTCCCGGCTACGTTGGCTTTGAGGAGGGCGGTCAGCTTACCGAGCGCATCCGCCGCAAGCCCTATTCCGTTGTACTGTTTGACGAGATCGAAAAAGCACACCCCGATGTCTTTAACATTCTTTTGCAGGTACTTGAGGATGGCGTGCTGACCGACTCACAGGGCAGACGCGTGGACTTTAAAAATACCGTGCTGATCCTGACCTCAAATGTAGGTGCGTCTGCACTTACCGCACGCACGCGCGGTGCGTTTGGCTTTGCACAGGAAAGCGATTCCGATGCGGAAAAGAAAAACGCCGATACCAAGGTCATGGAGGCGCTGAAATCGACCTTCCGCCCCGAATTTCTCAACCGTATTGATGATATCATCATCTTTAACAAGCTCACTGAGGAGAACATCCGTGCCATTGCAACGCTCATGCTAAACGATGTAAAAGCGCGCATCAATGCCCTTGGCATTGACGTTTCCTTTGATGAAAGCGTTGCCGCCACGGTTGCTGCGGAGGGCTTTGACCCCGTGTACGGTGCGCGCCCGTTGCGCCGCGCCATTGTGCGCATGGTAGAGGACGCATTTTCGGGTGCCATGCTGGAGGGGCAGATCAAGACTGGGGACAATGTTCTTGTCACTGCAAAGGACGGTAAAATTGAATTTGAAAAGCAAGAGGGCGTCACGCAATAAAAAACGTATTGCTGCGATGAAAGCATCAATACATTAAAAGAAAGGGAGTACGAATCAATGATTCGTACTCCTTTTGCTATCATGGAATGGAACAAATAACGCTTCATTGTGTTGTTGAGCCAAAATCAACACAAAGTTGGCTCACCTGTCAATGCTTGTCCTACAAAGAATGCGCCTTTGTGGAAAGATCCAAAATCCAAAGTGCGACATCATGACGCGCCGTCGGCGCTATTAACTTATGTGGCGTTGCCACATGGCAAGTTTTGCAAGCAAAACATTGCCCGTCACCGCGCTTCGCGCTGTGACTTTTAACTGTAGATGTCGCCGGTTCAAGCCCAAACAAGGCAGGGGGATGCAAAAAGGAAGAACCACCCGATTGGGTGGTTCTTCCTTTTTGTGGTTACAGGACAAAATTACAACTCGGTCAAAAACGCCGAAATTGATGCCCTGCTTTATTAACGTACTGATTATAGCACTTTTTACCGACTCTGTCAATAGGTTTCAAGAAAATAATTGC